>CAVQDC010000014.1:0-203513 GCA_963711175.1 uncultured Actinomycetota bacterium | reverse complement strand
CGAAGGTCACGCTCGAGGCGGTCCGCGAGGACGCCGTGCGACGCCAGGTGCCCGAGCGCCAGATCCTGCTCGGCATCAACGAGAAGGAGCTCGCGCCCATCGGGCTCGACGTCGATGCCGAGCCGCACATGCTGATCTTCGGCGACGGCCAGTCGGGCAAGAGCGCCCTGCTGCGGGCGTACGTCCACGAGATCATGCGCACGCGGACGCCCAAGGAGGCGCAGATCGTGCTGGTGGACTACCGGCGCTCGCTGCTCGGCGAGGTGCCGGACGAGTACCTCCTCAACTACCTCACGTCCTCGACCCAGGCGACGCCGACGCTCAAGGACATCTCGACCTACCTCGAGGGTCGGATCCCCGGACCCGACGTGACGCCCGACCAGCTGCGCAGCCGCTCGTGGTGGACCGGCGCCGAGGTCTACGTCGTGGTCGACGACTACGACCTGGTCGCCACCGCGCAGTCCTCACCGGTCTCCGCGCTGCAGCCGCTGATGGCGCAGGCCCGCGACGTCGGGCTGCACGTCGTGGTGGCCCGGCGCACGGGCGGTGCCTCCCGCGCGCTCTACGAGCCCGTCATCCAGTCGCTCCGCGACCTCGCGATGCCCGGCGTCATGCTGTCGGGTCCCCGCGACGAGGGTGTGCTCATCGGCAACCTGCGCCCCCAGCCCGCACCGGAGGGCCGCGCCCGCGTCGTCACCCGCGACGGCGGCACGCAGACCGCCCAGCTGGCCTGGCTCGACCCGACCATGTAGCCGCACGGCTCCGCTCGAGCGGTGTGTGAGACAGCTTCTCCCGCGGCGAAACGTGTCTCTCGCACCGCTCGATTCGGCATCACTCACTCGGCGGTGCGTAGGACAGGTTCCTGGTCGCCAAAAGATGTCTCACACACCGCTCCACCTAGCAGCGCAGAGGTTCAGCGGCGACCGCTGCCGAACATCCCCCGCGCGATCTCGCGGCTCGCGGTGCGCATGAAGTCCTTGAAGGCCGAGGACTTCACGACCGTCTCGATCATGCTGTCCTTGGGCTTCGCGGCCTTCTCGGCCTTCTGGGTGACGCGCTCGTTCTTCTGCTCGCGGGCCATCTCCTTGACGCGGGCGTCCTCGGCGGCCTTGGCCGCGCCCGCCTCGAGCTTCTTGGCCAGCAGCTCGCGGGCGGACTCGCGGTCGATGCCTTCGGCGTACTTCGAGGCCAGCGGGGAGGCCTTGACCGCCGCCTCCATCGTGGCCGTCTCGGCGGCGTCCATCAGCGACTCGGGCGCCCGGAGGCGGGTCCACGCGACGGGCGTCGGGGCACCGCGCTCGTTCATCACGGTGACGATCGCCTCGCCGATGCCCAGTGACGTGATGACCTCGCCGAGGTCGTCGTACGCGCTGTTGGGATAGGTGTTGACGGTCGCCCTGAGTGCCTTCGCGTCGTTGGGCGTGTGCGCGCGCAGCTGGTGCTGGACGCGCGAGCCGAGCTGGGCCAGGACGTCGTCCGGGACGTCTGTCGGCGACTGCGTCACGAAGAAGACGCCGACCCCCTTCGAGCGGATCAGGCGTACGGTCTGCGCGATCTGGTCGAGGAACGCGTCGGAGGCGTCGTTGAAGAGCAGGTGCGCCTCGTCGAAGAAGAAGACCAGCTTGGGCTTGTCGAGGTCGCCCTCCTCCGGCAGGTCGTGGAAGAGGTCGGCGAGCAGCCACATCAGGAAGGTCGAGAAGATCGCCGGCCGGTCCTGCAGGTTCGGCAGCTCGAGCAGGCTGATCACGCCGCGTCCGTCGTCGGTGGTACGCAGGAAGTCCTTGGTCTCGAACTCGGGCTCGCCGAAGAAGACCCCCGCGCCCTGTGCCTCGAAGGAGACGAGCTCGCGCAGGATGACGCCCGCGGTCTGGGGCGAGAGCCCGCCGATGGCCTTGAGGTCGGCCTTCCCGGCCTCGTCGCCGGTGAGGTACTGCAGCACCGCGCGCAGGTCGGCCAGGTCGAGCAGCGGCAGGCCGAACTTGTCGCAGTAGTAGAAGACCAGCCCCAGCGAGGACTCCTGGGTCTCGTTGAGCCCGAGCACCTTGGCCAGCAGGGTCGGCCCGAACGCGGTCATCGTGACCCGCACCGGTACGCCGATGCCCTGTCCGCCGATCGCGTAGAACTCCGTCGGGAAGCCCGTCGCCGTCCACTGCTGGCCGACGCTGGCCGTACGCGCGGTCAGCTTGTCGCTGGGCTCGCCGGGCACGCTGAGTCCGGACAGGTCGCCCTTGATGTCGGCGGCGAAGACCGGGACGCCGTTGGCGCTGAGCTGTTCGGCCAGCAGCTGCAAGGTCTTGGTCTTGCCCGTGCCGGTGGCGCCGGCGACGAGGCCGTGGCGGTTGAGCATGCCGAGCGGGATCTTGATGTGTACGTCGCTGAGGTCGTCGGCGTTGAGCATCAGGCCGCCGAGCTCGAGCGCCGGCCCCTCGAAGCGGTAGCCCGGGGCGACGGCCTCGGAGATCGGGTCCGTCGGAGCCGGGGGCTCGGCCGGCGCAGCAGGCTCGGCCACCGTCTCGCCGGCTGCGGCGTCCGCCGGTGCGGGCTCCACGGTGACGGGTTCGGTCGGCGTCGGCTGGGACTCGGGGGTCTCGCTCATGCTCGCGAGCCTAGTCACGGCCGAGGACGAGGACGAGGGTCGCGAGGCGTCGTCGTTATGATCACCGGCGTGATCTTCAAGCGGGTGGGCGTCGGCCGGCCCTACCCCGACCACGGGCTGACCTCGCGCACCTGGGCCGACCTGCCCCCGCGCCAG
Organism: uncultured Actinomycetota bacterium; assembly: GCA_963711175.1. Classification (GTDB taxonomy): domain Bacteria; phylum Actinomycetota; class Actinomycetes; order Propionibacteriales; family Nocardioidaceae; genus Nocardioides. The sequence goes on along the minus strand of CAVQDC010000014.1, from coordinate 200,761 downwards.
GTCCGGCTCGACGAGCTGGTGACCACCAAGGACACGCTGCAGCTCGACACCCTGCTCGACGAGGACTCCACCTTCTATGGCGACCTGTTCGCCCACGTCGTGCAGTGGCGAGGTGACCTCTACCTCGAGGACGGCCTCCACCGCGCTCTCCGTGCCGCGCTCCAGCAGCGCATCGTGCTCCACGCGCGGGTCCACAAGGCGGACCCGTCATGAGCACCCCACGACGTTCTTCTCCCCCGCTGCGCTCCTCCGAACAACGCCTCGGGGACCCCGCATGACGGGCGCCCTCCGGACCACGCTGACGTTGGTCGTGCTCGGGCTCGTGGTCGTCGGCGCCGCCGCGTGGGGCTGGCGAGCGCTGACCGAGCCCTTCCCGAAGGAGGAGCCGGTCGCGATCTGCGAGGACACCGGCGTCGCGGCGGGTGGCGAGGTGCGCCGCGACCAGGTCGTGGTCAGCGTCTTCAACGGCAGCAAGCGGAGCGGGCTCGCGGGCTCGACGATGGCCGAGCTCCTCGAGCGCGGATTCGTGGAGGGGTCAGTCGGCGACTCGCCGCTCCCGGCCGCCAGCACCCAGATCTGGGCCTCCGATCCGACCAACCCCGCGGTGCTCCTGGTCCAGCAGCAGTTCAAGAAGGCCAGAATCGTCGCCGGCGACCCGCTCGGAGACGGCGTGGTCGTGGTCGTGGGCGAGAAGTTCCAGAGCCTCAGGAAGAAGCAGGTCGAGTCCGTGGTCGCCGACGCGGACGCGACCTACTGCCAGGCCACCAGCGCCGAGTAGCCGGTCAGTCGCGGTCGCGGCGACGTGGGTCGCCCAGCCACTGGGCGAGCCGGCCGTTCTCCGACACCTGGCGCAGCCGGTCCTCGGTCGCCTCGCGCAGCTTGCGGGGGGTGACGACGAGCAGGTCGTCGCCCGCGCGCAGGACCGTACGCCGCTCCGGCACCAGCACGCTTCCGCTGCGGATCACCAACGAGACCGAGGCGCCCGAGGGCAGCCGGAGCTCGCCCACCTCGACGCCGTGCATCTTCGACGTGGCGGCGATCGTCACCTGGAGCAGGTCGGCAGCCACCCGGTCGAGCGGCGCAGCCTCGACGTCGAGCCCGCGCGGCTCGTTGCGGCGGGCCACCCGGAGCCGCTCGGCGGCCCACGGCAGGGTCGGCCCGGTCAGCAGGGTGTAGATCACGACCATCACGAAGACGATGTCGAACAGGTCGTCGGCGCCCTCCACCCCCTCGGCCAGCGGGATCGTGGCGAGCACGATCGGCACCGCCCCGCGCAGCCCGGCCCACGAGATGAAGCCGAGCTCGCGCAACGCCATCGGCTGGGCGATGCTGCTGGCCAGCACCGACAGCGGCCGCGCGACGACCGTCAGCACCAGTCCGGTCACCACCGCCTGCGCGACGGTGCCCCAGTCGATCCGGCCCGGCGACAGGAGCAGGCCGAGCATCACGAACAGCCCGATCTGCGCGAGCCACGCGACGCCCTCGGCGAACGACCTGGTCGCGACCCGGTGCGGCAGCTCGCTGTTGCCGAGGATGAGCGCGGCGACGTAGATCGCGGCGAACCCGGAGGCGTGGACGGCCGACGCAGCGCCGTACGCCGTGAACGCGAGGCACATGACCGCGAGCGGGTAGAGGCCCGACGACGGCAGGGCCGCTCGCCGCATGATCCACGCGCCGGCGACACCGCAGGCGACACCGATGAGCGCGCCGGCGAGCAGCTCGAAGACGATGATGCCGGCCACCTCGACGAGGCTGGACGTGCCGACCGCGCCGGTCGAGATGATGCCGACGAGGACGACGGTCGGGGCGTCGTTGAGGCCCGACTCCGCCTCGAGCGCACCGGTGAGGCGCTTGGGGAGCGGGAGCGCCCGCAGCACCGAGAACACCGCGGCCGCGTCGGTCGGCGAGCAGATGGCGCCCAGCAGGATCGCGAGCTCCCACGGCAGGCCGAGCAGGACGTGCGTGCCGACCGCCACGACGGCGACGGACACGGCGACGCCGAGGGTCGCCAGTGACAGGCCCAGCCGGATGCTGGAGCGCATCTGGCGCCACTCGGTCGTCAGACCACCTTCGGCCAGGATGATCGCGAGCGCTCCGAAGCCGAGGGCGTGCGCCAGCTGGGCGTCGTCGAAGGGGATCGCGAACGGCCCGCCCTCGCCGAGCAGCACGCCGATCAGCAGGTAGATGAGCAGCGACGGCAGACCGACCCCTGCCGAGAGCCGCACGGCGAGGATCGCCGCCAACGTCACGACCGCGCCGACCAGCACGAACACGTCGAGCTGGTGGACGTCGAAAGTCATGCACACCTCGTGCGATCGGGCGGGGATCGGGGTGGACGGGGTCGGCCAGGTCCCTCGATCCTATCCGTGACGACGGGGTGCGCCCGACCACGTCCTGTGCACAACCAGCAGCCGCGCCGACGTTTGGAGAGGGTGTACGCCGGGTAGGCGGGCACCGACGAAAGGGTGTGATCGATGTACGGCGACACTGCCGTCGGCCGCAAGCGCGTCGCCGAGCTGCGCGAGCAGGGCGGCGACGTACGAGCCCTCGCCGCCCGCCTCGTCTCGCAGGCCGAGGCCGTGCCGTGGCACGGCAAGGCAGCCGAGGCGATGCGCGAGCGGATCCGCGAGCGCGCGAGCCACCTCCGGGCAGCGGCCGCCCAGCACGACGCCGCCGCCGAGTCGCTGGCCGCACACCTGGGCGAGGTCGACCGCCTCAAGGAGACCATCGACCTCCGTTCGCGCAAGGCGACCACCCTCGTCGAGGACGCACGCACGCGCGCGAGCGAGGGCGCTCCGGACGACGGCGCCGACGCCCCTCTGCTCGCCTTCGACCCTCCCCCGGCCGGCCACCGCGACTGGCTGACCGTCGAGCTCCCGGGACTCTGACATGGTGACCATCGACCTGACCACGCCCCCAGCCCCGCCGGCGACCTTCCTCGACGCGATGGCCCGGCGCCTGGCGCTGACGCTGCCCGAGCTGCGGCACGTGGCCGACCTGGCTGGCGGCGCCCCTCTCCCCTTCGACCTCCACCCCACCGCAGGCGCTGACAGCGACGCCGGCGCCCTGTCCGGCCGCCTCGGTGCGAGCCGCGGGTCCACCGAGGACTCGGCCTACAGTGACGCGCTCGGCACTCTGCACGACCCGGACGAGACCTTGCGCCGCCGCGGGCTGATGACCGACGACGGCGCCGACCCCGGCCTCGTCGGTGCCGTCGGGCTGCTCGCCACCCCCCGCCTCGCGCTCGACCTCGACGTCGCGGCGGGCGCCACCCAGGTGAAGGCCTGGCACCGCCAGTCCGGCGGAGCCGTCGCGAGCCTGTCCACCTGCGACGGCATCGTGTTCGAGCTGGCGTGGTTCCCCGTCGACCAGTGGACCGTCGAGCTGGCCCGGGTCACCACGGTCCCCGAGGACCTCCCGCTGACCACCTCCCACGTGCCCGCGCACCTCGACGTGCCCTACGCGCTCGCCGACGCCATCGGTGAGGCCCTCCGGTCCGGCCGGTCCGACCTGGTGCCGGTCCTCATGTCGCAGGCCGAGGGCGAGGTCCGTGCCGACGGCGACCCGCTCGGCGAGGCCGAGGCGAGCACCGCGCTGGCAGCCGTCCACACCGAGAGCCGCGGCCGGCTGCGCATCCTCGCTGCCGAGGTCGCCGAGGGCGCCACTGCCTCGGTCGGCGTGGTGTCGTGGGTGCTGCTCAACGACGGCTGGCACTCGCTGACCCCGCGGCACGACGACGGAGCCCGCGTGTCCGTCGCGCGCGTCGAGCCCGACGACCTCGCGACCGCGCTCGCCCCGGTGCTCGCGCAGGTCTCGACCCGAGAGGACGTCGCGTGATGATCTCACCCCAGGACGTTCCCGGCCTCGTCCGCTGCGCTCCCCCGACCGACAACGCCGCAGGGACCCCGACATGAGCAACCTCGACATCCCCCGTACGCACGCAGGCGGCCCGACCGGCGACGACCCGACCACGGCCTCGACGTCGGCCTCGGTGGCCGCCGACAAGTACGACCAGATGCTGGCGTTGGCTGACCTGTTCGACTCGTCCGGCAACGAGATGCGCACCCGCGCCCGGCTCGGCGCCCAGATCCTCGGTGACGACGACGTCGTCGAGTCCGGTGAGCTGTCGAAGCCGACCTGGGGCCAGGCCGAGGAGGACATCCGCTCGGCCACGACGGGCAAGCACGGCCTGCTCACCCGGTCGGTCGAGCTCGACGCCGACGCCCTCGTCGTACGCGCGACGGTGCTCACCTATCGCTGGATCGACGAGCTGCAGCAGGCCGCCTACAAGACACTCGGCTCGATCGCGGGCCGCGCCATCGGCTACCTCGCGCCCGAGGTCGCACTCGGCGGCGCCATCGTCAGCGCCGGCCTCATCGAGACCGACGCGCTCGACCGCGACGGTGTCACCGCCTACCTGAGCGAGCTCGCCGAGAACAACCCCGACCTGATGGAGCACCTCTCGGGCGGTGGCGGCCTGCTCGACGGGCTCCACATGCGCTCGCTCCTCACGGCCGGGGTGCTCGCCTCCGACCAGGGCGCCCACGCCGCCCGCGGCGGGATGCGGGCCATCGGGATCGATCCGTTCCCGACCGACGCGGTGTCCGCCTTCCGCGACTCCGCCGGGTCGTTCGTCGAGCCGGAGGTGCCCGAGGCCGAGGCCGACGAGCGCACCGGGCAGGCGCCCCGGTCGCTCGAGGAGCTGATGGCGACGCTCCTCGCGGAGGACAGCCGGATCTCGGTCCAGCGGGTCGGCACCGGACGCTACATCGCCTACCTCCCCGGCTCCCTGACTCCCGACACCGGTCGGCTGCGACTCGTGGGCGCCGACCCGACGACGGCCGTGGGCCAGGTCATCCGCGCGATCGAGAAGGTCGTGACCGAGGACGACGCCCGCGTCATGCTGGTCGGCTCGGCCGCTGGCGGCGCCGTCGCGGCAGAGATCGCCGCCGCGGCGAGCTCGCCCCGGTTCACGGTCGACCAGGTCATCACGGCCGGCGCGCCCTCGTCGCAGGTGCCGCGGATCCCGGAGGCCACCCGCGTGCTGTCGCTGGAGGACCGCACCGATCCCATCGCCATGCTGGGCTCGCTGATCAACGCCTCGAGCGCCAACCGGCTCACCGTCGTCTTCGACGTCGGCACGACAGGTGGCTCGGACATGTACGTCGCCGGCGCCAAGGCCGCTGACCTCGCCGAGCACCCCGAGCTGCGCGCCGAGATCGCCCGGATGCAGGACCTCGGCTACCTCGCGGGCTGAGCTCTGCGCCCTCAGACGATCTCGTGCACGAACTCGCCGAGCTGGGCGAGGTTGCGACACTCGACCATGGGCACGATGTCGCCGTACTGGTCGGCCGCGCTGTCGCCGGTGCCCCAGTGGCGCGGGTGCTCGGGGTTGAGCCACCAGGCGTGGCGCGCCCGACCGGCCAGGTCCGCGAGCACCGGCAGCGCGAGGTCGCTGTAGTTGGACCGACCGTCGCCCAGGACGAGCAACGACGACCTCGGGCCGATCGCGTCGGGGTGCTCCTCCGCGAACCGGGTCAGCGCGCGACCGTAGTTCGTCCGCCCCCACAGGGCGGCCTGCGAGATGCTCGCGGCGAGTGACTCCATCACCTCGACGACGTCGGCGCCCGGACGGAAGGTGTCGCTCACCTCGACGACGTCGTCGACGAACGTGAAGGCCCGCACACCGCTGAAGGCCTCCCGCAGGGCGAACACGAGCATCAGCGTGAACTGCGCGAAGTTGGCGACCGAACCGCTCACGTCGCAGAGCACCACCAGGTCGGTGCGGTGGGGACGGCGCGGCCGGTGGTGGGTGGTGAGCGGTACACCTCCGGTGGCGATCGAGGCCCGCACCGTGCGGCGTACGTCGAGCGGGCCGCGCCGCAGCGCGTGCTGCTCCTTCGTCAACCGGGCGGCCAGGCGCCGGGCGAGGGGGTAGATCTCGCGACGCATCTCCTCGAGGTCGCTGCGCCGCGCGGCGGTGAAGTCGAGGCGATCGATGGTGGGCCGCACCGTCACGTCCGCGACGTGCTCGGGGCCTTTCTCCTCGGCGATCCGGCGCCGCGCGTCGCCCTCGACCAGCCGCGTGAAGTCGCCGATACGCCGACCCGCCGTCCGCTGGGCCTGCTCGTCGTCGAGCCCCGCAGAGAGCAGCCCCTGCACCAGCCGGTCCATCAGCTCGGCGGGCGAGACCCGCTGGAGGGACGTGTACGCCGACCAGCTCGACAGGCCGGGCCCTCGGCCCGGCATCGCACCGAACCGGGTGATCGCCTCGACTGCAAGGTCCTGCAACGCCTGCTGGTCGCCGGAGGACAGCGCCTCGGCAAGCGCCTCCCGGAACCGGGCCAGCTCTGGACCGGTGTCGCGCGGCCCGTCGTCCGGCTCCGCGTCCGTGCCCGCGACCCCACTGCCGATGAGCCGTGGGTAGTAGATGTCGAACACCGCGTCGAAGGTGACCCGCTGCGGCTGCCGCTTCACCAGCGTCGCGGCGTACGCCGCCCGCACGGTCTCTCGGTCGTGCCAGCGCACCTTCTCGAGCGCACTGATCGCGTCGAGCCCCTCGGCCAGGGACACCGACAGGCCCGCGGAGCGCAACGCCTCCACGAAGCCGATGTGGGTGTCGAGCAGGGCCATCGGGGTCAGCCCGTCGCGAGCTTGAGCTCTGTGATGGCGCGGCGCTGGTCCGAGGCGTGCTTGAGGACGACGCCGAGGGTCCGGGCGACGGTGGCCTGGTCGAGATCGTCGATCTGCAGGGCGATCAACGTGCGCGCCCAGTCGACGGACTCCGCGATCGACGGCGCCTTCTTGAGCTCGAGCTCGCGCAGGCGGACGACGACGTCGACGAGCTGCGCCGCGACCTTGTCGTCCAGCTCCGGGACCTGGCTCGTCACGATCGCGCGCTCGCGCTCCGCGTCGGGATAGTCGAGGTGCAGGAACAGGCAACGCCGCTTCACCGCCTCCGAGAGCTCACGACTGGCGTTGGAGGTCAGCACGACGAACGGCCGACGCGTCGCCGTGACGGTGCCGAGCTCGGGGATGGTGACCTGGAAGTCGCTCAGCACCTCGAGCAGCAGGCCCTCGACCTCGACGTCGGTCTTGTCGACCTCGTCGACCAGGAGCACGGTCGGCTCGTCGCGACGGATCGCGCTCAGCAGCGGCCGGGTGAGCAGGAACTCCTCGGTGAAGATGTCGTCGTGGGTCTCGCTCCAGCTGTCCTGACCCGCCCCCTGGCCACCGCTGGCCTGGATCCGGAGCAGCTGCTTCTTGTAGTTCCACTCGTAGAGCGCGCGAGCCTCGTCGAGGCCCTCGTAGCACTGCAGCCGCACCAGCTCCGCGCCGGCAGCACGCGCCACCGCCTTGGCCAGCTCGGTCTTGCCGACCCCTGCCGGACCCTCGACCAGCAGCGGCTTCTCGAGGGCACCGGCGAGGTACGCCGTCAGGGCCGTGGCGTCGTCGGTGAGGTAGCCGGCCGCGCGCAGACGGGCCGCCGCGTCGTCCGGGGACTCGAACCAGGTGGTCACGGTCGCGAGCCTAGACCGGGGTCCGGCGGGCACGCGGGGGTGTCCTCGCGTGCGCTCGCTGCGCTCACGCACTTCCGTCAAAGACGTCTCTGCTGAGGCCATCGCTCCGCGATGGCCTCAGCAGGGCCACACCCACCTCTGCCCTCTCAGCCCACGCCTCGCTTCGCTTCGGCTTGGCAGAGAGGGCGGGATTCGAACCCGCGGTAGGTCTCCCTACGACCGCTTTCAAGGCGGTTCCGATCGGCCGCTCCGGCACCTCTCCTCGTGCTGCGCCGGGGCGCCGCACACCGCGGAACTCTACCGTGGGAAAATCAGTCATCGTGACGACCGAGACCACCACCGTGCACCGTCTCGCGCCGGCCGTGGCCGCGCGCCTGGTCGGCGTACTCCTGTGCGCGGTCGCCGTACTGATCCTGCTGAGCACGGTCGCGATCGCGGTGATCAACCTGCACACCGCGTTCCTCCTGGTCCCGGTCGCCGTCACCGTCCTCGTCCTCGTGCTCGTCTGGTGGACGTGGCGGACCAAGGGCTGGGTCGCCCGCCTGACGCCGGAGGGCTATCGCATCCAGTGGGTGCGCGGCGTCGGCACGGCGTCGGGGCGGTGGAAGGACGTCGAGGACGCGGTCACCACGACCATCGCGGATGCCCCCGTCGTGGTCCTGCGCCTGCGTGACGGCCGGACCACCACCATCCCTGTGGAGGTCATCGCCACCCACCGCGAGGAGTTCGTCCGCGACGTGCAGCGGCACCTCCGGCACGGGCAGGGCCTACGCCCGTTCTGAGCAGAATCAGGCCTGATTCGGCGCACCCGCGTCGCGCCTTGTAACCTTCTGTCCGCCCGGCCACGTGCCGGGCATGGAGGCGTCGCCTAGTCCGGTCTATGGCGCCCGCCTGCTAAGCGGGTTTGGGGCTACAACCCCATCGAGGGTTCAAATCCCTCCGCCTCCGCCAGAGATCGGCCCCCTTCATGGTGAGGGGGGTCGATCCGCGCAAGCGTGCCCTGATTGCAGGAACCTGCAATGCACAGACCTGCAGCGGCATCGCACTGACGCTGCCGCTGGCGGTGGGTGAGAATGAACGTGTCATCCCCTGTGACATCGTGACAACTAGAGGTGAGATCAACATGACCCCTGTACGCCGCATCGCAGCTGCCGCTCTCGTGGCCGCGCTCGGGCTCGGATTCGTCGGAGTCGGCGTAGGCCCGGCCAGCGCTGGAACCGACACTTCCTGGGGCGGCAGGATCCACTTCCACGGCTGATCCAGGGCGTGCCACTATGAGCACGCAGTGAAGTGCTGAGACCCGGACTCCTCAACCCCCCACGAGTTCTGGTTCGGACAGCCTCCCCCACAGGCTCGTCTCAGCAGCAAAGGCAGCAGCTCCCCGAGTTGCTGCCTTTGCCCATTCTGGCGCTCGAACGCCGAGCGTGCACGATCGTGCGATCAGGACGTCGGTTCGTCCATCTCACGGCCCGAGATTCCGCGCTTGCCCATCTCGTAGCCGAGCTGGAAGCGCGTCTCGACCTCGAACTCGTTCTTGAGCTCGGCGACGTAACCGGCGTACGTCCGTGGGCTGACGCCCAGCCGCTTCGCACCGGCCGGGTCGGCGCGGCCCTCGAGGAGCATCCGGATCGTCATGGCACGTTGCTCAGTGGCGATGTCGCGCATCAGCGAGGTCTCGCTGCTGGTGAAGGGCCTGGCTCGCTCCCAGTGTCGCTCGAACATGTCGACGAGGTAGCCGACCATCGATCGGTCACTGATCACCATGGCGGTGCGGACACCCTCGTGACTGGGGATGATCGCGATCCGTCGGTCCACCACGATCAGGCGGTTGAAGAACTCGTCGAGGGTGCGCACCTCTGCTCCGGCTGCCGTCACCGCGGCGACGTACCTGCGGGTGTCGGCCCCGCGTCGGGCCGCGTGCTGGTAGAGCGTGCGCATCTTGACCCCGCGCTCGAGGGCGGCGATGTCGCGGGTTCCGACCTCGCCGCCGAGCTGCTTGACGCCCCGGAGGTCCTGCGGTTGCGCGGTGAGGAGCTCGTCCTCGGCATCACTGACGAGGGAGGCCAGGAAGTTGCCGATGGTGGCCAGGCCACGGATCTCTGCGAACGGCCCGCCCACGGCGCTCGGCGAGCGGCGCCACGCGTGCGAGAGCGCGCTGAAGGCCTGTGCCCAGTGGGCCGACTCCGCGATGAGCTCCGCGCCCCGCTGACCCAGCGGAGCCACGACCTGGGCCTGCACGGCGGCCGGGTCGACGGCACGCCAGTGGCCGCCGTCCTCGCTCCTGGTGACCAGCCCGACCTCGACGAGGAGCTCGAAGGCCTGGTGGAGCTCGCCGCGCTCGGCGATGCGCCGGTCGGCGGTGGTGATACCGCCGGAGGTGACGATCTCCTCGTAGAGCGGGGTGGCCTGCTCCTGGAAGATGCCGCGCTCAGACTGCCCCAAGGGCATGACTCACCTCCCACGTTCCCACGAGACCCAGTGGGAGGATCGTGCCACACAGCACCCAGCCACCATGGCGGAAATCGCACCGACCCGCCCTCGCCAGGTGCCAAAGGACGGGTCGGCGGCGGACGAGCAGAGGATCAGGCGTCGAGGCGGGCCTTGAGCGTGTCGAGCTCGGTCCAGAGCACGGCCGGCAGGTCATCGCCGAACTTCTCGAACCACTCCTCGATCTGGGGCAGCTCGGCCTTCCACTCCTCGGGGTCGACGGCGAGGGCCTGGGCGACCTGCTCGTCGGTGAGGTCGAGGCCCTCGAGGTCGAGCGAACCCGGTGCCGGCACGTGGCCGATCGGGGTCTCGACCGCGGCAGCCTGGCCGTCGAGGCGCTCGATGACCCACTTGAGGACGCGGCTGTTCTCGCCGAACCCGGGCCACAGGAAGTCACCGTCGTCACCCCGACGGAACCAGTTGACGTAGAACATCCTCGGCAGCTTGGCGGCGTCGTTGTCCTTGCCGATGCCGACCCAGTGGCTGAAGTAGTCGCCTGCGTTGTAGCCGATGAAGGGCAGCATCGCCATCGGGTCACGGCGTACGACGCCCACGGCGCCGACGGCGGCCGCAGTGGTCTCCGAGGAGAGCGTCGCGCCCATGAAGGTGCCGTGGTTCCAGTCGCGGGCCTCGGTCACGAGCGGGATCGTCGTCTTGCGGCGACCACCGAAGAGGATGGCGTCGATCGGCACGCCGCGCGGGTCGTCGTACTCGTCGGCGAGGATCGAGCACTGCTTGATCGGGGTGCAGTAGCGGCTGTTGGCGTGGCTCGAGAGCTCGCCGGTCTCCGCCGCGATCTCCGGCGTCCAGCGCTCGCCCTTCCAGCTGGTGGCCTCGGCGGGCGTGTTCTCCAGGCCCTCCCACCACACGTTGCCGTCGGGGGTCAGCGCGACGTTGGTGAAGACCGAGTTGCCCTTGCGGATGGTCTCCATCGCGTGCGGGTTGGTGTGCTCGTTGGTGCCGGGCGCGACTCCGAAGAAGCCGAACTCCGGGTTGACCGCCCACAGGCGGCCGTCCTCGCCGATGCGCATCCAGGCGATGTCGTCGCCGATCGCCTCGACCTTCCAGCCGGGGACGGTGGGCTTCAGCATCGCGAGGTTGGTCTTGCCGCACGCGCTCGGGAACGCGGCGGCGACGTACTTGGTGACGTCCTGCGGCGAGGTCAGCTTGAGGATGAGCATGTGCTCGGCGAGCCAGCCCTCGTCGCGCGCCATCACCGAGGCGATGCGCAGCGCGTAGCACTTCTTGCCGAGCAGGGCGTTGCCGCCGTAGCCGGAGCCGAAGCTCCAGATCATCCGCTCCTCGGGGAACTGGACGATGTACTTGGTGTCGTTGCAGGGCCACGCGACGTCGGCCTGGCCGGGCTCGAGCGGCATGCCGACCGAGTGGAGCGCGGGCACCCACTGCGGGTCCTGGCCGTCGGCGGCGAGCTCCTCGATGCGGGTCAGCACGTCGGTGCCCATGCGGGCCATGACGCGCATGGAGACGGTGACGTAGGCCGAGTCGGTGACCTCGATGCCGAACATCGGCTTCTCGGCGTCGACATGGCCCATCACGAACGGGATGACGTACATGGTGCGGCCCTGCATGCAGCCGGCGTACAGCCCGCGCATGAGGTCCTTCATCTTCTCCGGCTCCATCCAGTTGTTGGTGGGCCCGGCGTCGCGCTCGGCGACGGAACAGATGTAGGTGCGGTCCTCGACGCGCGCCACGTCGGTGGGGTCGGAGGCCGCGTGGAACGAGTTCGGCATCACGTCGGGGTTGAGGCGGGTGAAGGTGCCGGTGGCCTCGAGGGAGGCGGTCAGCTCCGCCCATTCCTCGTCGGAGCCGGTGCACCACTGGATGCGCTCGGGCTGGGTCAGCTCGGCGATCTCGGTGACCCACGCGAGGATCCCTGCGTGGGTCGTGGGTGCGGTCGTCGGGTCGGTCGTGGTCTCAGTGGTGGCAGTCATCCCGGAGTTCCTTCAGCGTTCGTCGCGGTTCGCGCGGCCTCGTTGACGGCGACTTTTCCGGGACGGTAGTGCTTGTGAATCCGTGCACATATTGGATCGGTCCAACATGTGTGACGTGGATCTCGCTCAGATCTGTGCGTCCGGATCGATGCTGCGGGTCTCCGAGCGTCGGTTGCGGGACGCGATCCAGTCGTTGATGTAGAGCTTGGGCAGCATCTTCGACACTGCCAGCGTGACGTAGAGGATGGTGTTGATGGCGACGAAGGCTGCCAGGACGGCGATGAACTCCTCGCGCAGCGTGCTCTCTGGCAGCAGGATCCCCCAGATGATCATCGTCTCTCCTCCACTCGTGCCGCTGGGTGCTGCGGCTGGACCACGTGCTTCCAGGACGCCTGTCGCGCCAGCGACAGGTCCCACACACCCTTGACGTACACGACGTTGAGGAACATCGCGTAGAACAGCTCCGGGAAGAGCGTCAGGCCGAGCAGCCGGGCCTTCCACCCGCCTCGCCAGACCGTGACCACCCGCTCGATCGTGAAGACGGTGCCGACGCCGATCCAGAACGGGAACCAGACCCAGGTGTCGGTGGCGAGGACCATCAAGATGATCAGGGCGAGGTAGGAGGCGAGGGCGATCACCCCGTAGCCGATGCCCATCTGCTGGGCCCAGTAGCGGAAGGTGGAGGGGCGCAAACCATAGGCACCCAGGTTCTCCAGGGCGCCGCGCTGCCACCGCAGTCGCTGGGCCCAGAGCCCACGCCACGACGGCATCACCTCAGTGACGACCGTGCAGTCGGGCGGGGAGATCATCAGCGCACCGAGCGACTTCAGGGCGATGGTGAGCTCGTTGTCCTCGGTCAGGGCCACGGTGTCGTAGACGTCACCCGGCACGCCCGGCAGCGTACGACCGCGTTCCGACGCAACGGCCCGCAGTGCGCGGGGGCGGAAGACGGACGCGGTCCCGGTGAGGACGAACACCCGGCCCCGCCTGCGCTTCAGGTCCCGCTGGTAGCGGGTGTACTCGTTGCGCTGGAAGAGGCCGATCAGGCCGCTGCCCTCCTCGCCGTAGAACAGTCCGCCCACGGCCATGAGGGCACGGTCGTCGCTCAGTCGTCGGGCGGCCGCCTCGAGGAATCCCGGGTCGAGAGTGGTGTCGGCGTCCATCACCATGACGCAGTCGTTGTCGCCCAGCTCGGAGAGGATCCGCGAGATGGCCTGGTTGAGCCCGCCCGCCTTCTTCTTGTCGTTGTCGACCGTCTCGTAGACCTCGACGCCTGCCTCGAGCGCGAGCGTGACGGTGGCGTCGCTGCAGTTGTCGGCGACGACGATGATGTGCGCCGGCACGTGGGACTGTGACCGGAGGGAAGCCAGCGTCTCGGAGATGCAGCCCTCCTCGTTGTGGGCCGGGATCAGCACGGTGATGGTGACCGGACCGGCGTACGCGCCTCTGGTCTCGGCCATCACGAGCTTCGGCGCCAGCGGCATCCGGTCCGGGTCCTGGCTCCGGCGGGCGCGGGTGCTGATCCGACGCTCGAGGAACGCAACTCCGGCCGCGAGCAGCAGCGCCAGCCCTGCCGCGGCGAGCAGCACCCTCGGTGAGGGCGTCTCGGTGTCGTAGAAGACGTCCCAGACCCCGAAGAGCATGCCCGACTCCGGGCGCCGACCGGCGCGGGGCTCGCCCGCAGCCACTGCCAGCCAGATCAGGAGGGCGCCCAAGGACGCGCAGCCGATGATGGCCAGCCCGACGGAACGTTGGAGCCACTGCATGAGGGGCGCCCTCCGGAGCGCGGGTCGTGGGTCGTGGGTCGAGGTCAGGCCTGAAGTTGCGGCGACGGCGAGAGGCTCAGCCCCGGTGCATTCGGAGCCCCGACCGGTTCAGATGGGACGAGTGTCTCCACGAATTCGTCGTAGGGCATCGGCTTGCCGATCAGGTACCCCTGGGCGAAGTCCACTCCCTCCTCGCGACACACCTCGAGGATCGCCGGGTCAGAGACGAACTCGGCCACCGTTCGCTTGCCCAGGTCGCGCGCGATGCCGACGATCGAGCGCATGATGGTGCGATCGACCGGCGAGTCGGCGACGTGCGCGACGAACTCGCCGTCGATCTTCACGTAGTCGAAGAGCAGGTGCTTGAGGTAGTAGAACGACCCGAATCCGGCGCCGAAGTCGTCGAGCGCGAAGGCGCACCCGAGATCGATCATCCGCTCGGCGAAGTCCCTGGCCAGCGCCACGTCTGCCACCGCTGCGGTCTCGGTGATCTCGAGGATCAGGGCGGAGGGGTCGACGGCGTGCCTGGCCAGCGAGGAGACGATGACGTCCTCGATCGCGGGGTTGCCGATCGAGTGACCCGACAGGTTGACCTCGAACTCGAACTCCGGGTCGTGCTCGCGGCGCAGACGTGCGAGGAGCTCGACGCTCTTCTCGATCACCCAGCTGTCCACCTGGGGCATCAGTCCGACCCGCTCGGCGATGTAGATGAAGCGCGACGGCGGCACCAGCTCGTCGTCGTCACGCAACCTGAGCAAGACCTCGGCCGAGCTGATCCTGCCGCTGGAGATGTTCATGATCGGCTGGAGGTGCAGCTCGAACCGATCCTCCTCCAGGGCAGCCTCGATCCGGCTCTGCCAATGGAGCCGGGCGGCAGTGCGCGGTCCGCGGGACTCACCCTCGTGGAGGACCGCGACCTGATTGCGCCCGGCCTCCTTGGCGTCGTACATCGTCATGTCGGCCAGGGCGAGGATGTCGGCGGCGTGCTCCGAGGCCGCCTGGAACGTCACGACGCCGACGCTCGTGGTGACCCGGCGGCCGACCCCGTCGAGCGTCGAGGCGTGGTCACGGACGCGCTCGACGACCAGGTCGCCCACTCGTTGCGCCTCGTCCTCCCCACCGTCGGTGAGCAGGATGGCGAACTCGTCGCCTCCGAGACGGGCGACGACGTCAGTGTTGCGGATCGACCGTCGCAGCAGCCCGGCGATCGTCACGAGCAGCTGGTCGCCAGCATTGTGGCCCAGGGTGTCGTTGACCTGCTTGAAGTTGTCGAGGTCCAGCAGGAGCAGACCACCCGACGGGCCGTGCCGCCGACACCGGTCGAGGTGCCGCTGGAGCTCGCCGTCGAAACGGCGGCGGTTGGCAAGACCCGTGAGCACGTCGTGGTCAGCGAGGTGCGCGAGCCGGTCCAGGTAGCGGCTGCGGTCAGAGATGTCGACGACGTTGACCATGACGATGTCGCCCATGTCCTTGTCGCCGACCACAGCACTGCTGAGGGAGACGTTGACGTCGTTGCCGCCCGAGTCCCGCAGCGAGCACTCGGTCCCCAGTGGGTCACCCTTGCTGAACATCAGTCGGCCGAGGTGGTCCTGGATCCGGTCCTGGCCGGGGGTCTCGAACGCACCGAGCTTGTGTCCGACCATGTCCCTCGGGTCGAGGCCCACCAGGACCGCCATCGAGATGTTGACCCGGATGATCGTGCCCACGGGATCGAGCAGGGCGACGCCGTGCGGGGCGTCGTCGAAGAGGCGCTCGACCCGTTCGTTGGCGATGCGGGCGCGGCGGGTGGTGCGTTCGAGGTCGCTGACGATGCGCTGGATCACGGGGGCGATCACGAGTGCGATCGCGGTCCACACCACCGCCCGACGCCAGTCCGCGAGGGCATAGCTCGGCGGCCCGATGACGACGATGGGCACGACGAAGGTGAGCACCGCGAGCGCACTGGCCACCCACAGCTGGTGCGCCGTGCCAGTGATCGCCAGCCACAGGATGGGGAGCAGGAGAAGGGCCGTCATGCCCGACGACGTGCCACCGGCGCCGGCGCCGGCCGCGTCGTGGAGCAACCCGGCGTACGGGAAGAGCAGGTAGGCAGCCACCGGGTCGCGCCAGGACCGTTCGCCATGGCGCTGGCTCGCGAGGTAGACCAGCACCACCAGAGCCAGCACGACGCCCGCGAGGCCGGCGACCCACCACGGTCGCTCGTAGGGAGGCAGCAGGACCGTCAGGAGACCGATGCCGGCCACTGCGGCAAATGGCACGGCGAGCGCGGGCGTGCCTCGGCGCAGATCGACAGAGGAGGACGCCGCGGCTGCGGAGTCAGGAACGAGGCGTCGCACTCACCTAGCCTAGGCGGGTACTTGACGTTTCGTTGACTATTCCTTGTCTAGATCTTCAGCAACCCGGCGGTGCGCCTCCCAGATCTCCTCGGGCATCCGGTCGAACTGCGAGAGGTGCTCCTCGCGGAACCCCATCTCCTGCTGCCAGCGCTCCTTGTCGATCGACAGGATCCGCTCGAGGTCCTCGGGCGTGATCTCCACGCCGTCGAGGTCGAGCTCCTCCTTCGTCGGGATGATGCCGACGGCCGTACGTCGACCCTCGACCTCGCCGTTCTTGAGCTGGAGCAGCCAGAGCAGCGGGCGGAGGTTGTCGCGGTAGCCGGGCCACAGGAAGTGGCCGTCCTCGGCGTCGCGCTGGAACCAGTTGACGTGCGCGAAGATCGGCTGGTCCTTGGCGGCGCCCACGATGTCGAGGTAGTGGCGCGCGTAGTCACCCTCGCCGTAGGCCATGAACGGCCGGTTGGACATCGGGTCGTAGCGGAGGATGCCCTCCTTGCCCTCCGCGGCCGACGTCGCCTCGGCGCCGAGTGTCAGGCCGTCGTACACACCCTCGGCGAGGTCGGTGATCGCCCGGATCAGCGGCTCACGGTCACGGGTGCGGCCACCGAAGATGATCGCGTCGATCGGCACGCCCAGGGGCGCGTCGTAGTCCTGCGCGATGTTGGGGACGTTGGCCAGCGTCGTGGTGAAGCGGCTGTTGGGGTGCGCCCACGGCGCGGTGTCGTCGTCCTTGCGGTCCGCGATCGGGGAGCCCATCCAGTCGAGCCAGCCGTGCCGCGCGGGCTTCTCCTTCGAACGTCCCTCCCACCACACCTCTCCGGTGGTCGGGTTGTAGGCGACGTTGGTGAAGATGCAGTCGGTGTCGTGGCCGACGGAGGCGAGGGCGTTGGGGTTGGTGCCCTCGTTGGTGTCCTTGGCGACGCCGAAGACGCCGTACTCGGGGTTCATCCCGTAGAGCTGACCGGACTCCTCCTCGACCCACAGCCATGCGATGTCGTCGCCGTAGAACGACACGTGGTAGCGCTCGCCCAGCGCGTCGGGGGCGGCCATCATCGCGAGGTTGGTCTTGCCGGAGGCGCTCGGGAAGCCACCACAGATGTGGTAGTCCTTCCCGGTCTCCTTGTCGTGGATGCCGATGAGCATGTACTGCTCGGCGAGGAACTTCTTGCTGGCCCAGCCGTCGTACGCGCCCTGCCGCAGGCCGTGCGCGATCTTGCCGAGCAGGGCGTTGCCGCCGTAGGACGAGCCGAAGTGCAGGATCGTGCGCTCGTCGGCCACGGTCACGAAGTAGCGCTTGTCGCCGTCGGTGCCCTGGCCGAGGTTCTCCAGGTCGCCGGAGACGTGGACCGCCCGCACGAACTGGTTCGGGTCCTCGAGGTCGTTGACGAACTGCACGCCCACCCGCGACATCCGGATCATGTGCAGCACGACCGTGCGGGTGTCGGTGATCTCGACGCCCGCCGCCCACGGCGCGAGGGCGTTGCCCGCCGGCGCCATGAGGTAGGGGACGACGTACATCGTCTTGCCCGTGCTGGCACCACGCATCAGGTCGTGCAGCTTGGGCTTCATCTCCGAGGACGGACGCCAGTTGTTGTAGACGCCCCTGTCCTTCTCGTCGCTCGTCGCGACGATCGTGCGCTCCTCGGAGCGGGCGGTGTCCTTGTGATAGCTGCGGGAGTAGTAGCGCCCCTCGCCTGCCTTCTCCAGCTCGCCGGCCGCGACGGCCTCCTCGAGGAGTCGTGCGTCGTCGGAGGCGTTGACCACCTCGATGCGCTCGGCGCCGGTGAGCTCGGCGTACTCCTTCACGAACTCACGGACCTGGGGGTTCGTCAGCCCGGCGTCGTCCAGGGCTGCCTCGAGATCTGCCATCGCGCTACCTCTCATCGTGCGACACCCCGGTCTCGGCCGGGCCGTCGCGTGTGCGGGTGCTAGGCACCATAGGGCACCGTCTCAGGGGCTGGGACCAGCCCTCGGGGGTGGTCCTGATTTCGCCCGGCCCACGGGGGTCGGCTATTCTCGGTGAGTCCTCGCGGGCCGGTCGGTCTGCGCAGGTGAGCGCCTGTAGCTCAACGGATAGAGCATCTGACTACGGATCAGAAGGTTTGGGGTTCGAATCCCTACAGGCGCGCAGCGAGTGCTCAATGAGTTGGACCCCACCGAAACGCTTCACTCCGGTGGGGTCCAACTCATTGACGCCGAGCAAGCGCCTGCTCGCGAGCGCAGCGAGCGGGACCGGGAGCGCTAGATCGGATCCGCCGCGTGACCTGCGGTGGTTTCTCCGCTCCTCAGGGGACTCTCTTGTTCCTGACCGCGATGCTGTCGGCAACGCTGATGAACAAGACGGCGACGACGACGGCCAGGACGAACCCGATGACGTCGAGCTCGAACGCCCCGCTCGTGCCGACGAGTCGTGCGATGAGGCCGCCGACGAGCGAGCCGACGATGCCCAGCCCCAGCGTTGCCGGCAGGTCGAGGTGCTCGATCCTCAGCCTGACAAGTCGCGCCGCCGCACCGACCACGAACCCTGCGACGAGGAAGGTGATCATCGGTGGCCCGTCGGGCTTCCCGGCCGGGTGCCGCTCACACCGTCGGTCGGGGAAGGAGGGACTGATGTGGATCGCGGTCCCAGCACGGGGCGAAGCCATACTGTCGGTAGATGGCCGCGTAGTCGCCTCGGTCGAGGGCCGAGTCGGCGCCCTCGGACTGCGGCACGGTCTCCGCGGCATGGTGCAGGCGCACGTGGTCACTGACGCGGGCGACGGTTTCGACCGGGACCAGATGACGATGCGCGCCGAGCCCGAGGACGCCACCCGAGGCCACCACGAGCAACCTGGCGCGCCGGTCGGCCTCATCGACGATGAGATCGTCCACCTCGCCGACCCGATGACCGTTCGCGTCGAGCACCACAAGCCCTCGGACGTCGTCGCTCTCGTCGGCAAGGCTGACCTGAGCCTCGTCGAGCGCGAGCAGGTGGATGGGGAGCGTGGTCATGGTGCCTCCTCTGGGGCGGGTGTTCCATCGTTGCTGGGTGCTGTGACCGTCTGCGGCCGACGGCTTTGCAGTTCCGTGACAATGCCGATCGCGTCTCACCTGTCCGGTAGGAGTTGACCGACGATGGGAGCATGACCGTGATGGCTACCCGACTGCTGGTCCTGGAGGACGAGGACGGACTTCGTGCGTCCCTCCGGCTGCTGCTGGAGAGCGACGGGTACGAGGTCGTGGAGGCCGCCGACGCCGAGAGCGCGCTGGAGATCGTGCCCGGAGCCGGATTCGACCTGATGCTGGTCGACCTGATGCTGGGTGGCATGGACGGGTTCAGCTTCATTCGTCGCGCGCGTCCCATGACCGAGGCGCCGATCGTCGTGATCAGTGCGCGAGACGGTGTCGAGGACATCGTGTCCGCGCTCGAGGCGGGGGCCGACGACTACATCACCAAGCCTTTCGACGTGCAGGAGGTGCGAGCCCGGCTCCGCGCGATGCTGCGCAGACCCGTGCTCTCGTCCGACGGCACCCCCGACGGGCAGCCACCCGACGTCGCCGTTCGGAGCAGCGAGGTCTTCGTGCTCGACCAGGACGACGGCCCACTGGTCTTCGACCGGGGAGCGGCCCAGCTGACCCGCGGGCAGCGCGAGATCCACCTGACGATGACCGAGTACCGCCTGCTGTCGGTGATGGCGGAGAACCCCGGCCGGGTGCTGTCGCGGTCCTCGCTGCTCGAGCACGTGTGGGAGGAGGGTTTCTTCGGCGACGAGCGCATCGTCGACGTGCACGTGCGGCGTCTCCGCAAGAAGCTGGAGCGCGACCCGAGCACCCCTCGCACCCTGGTGACCGTACGTGGACTCGGCTACCGGCTCGACACCCCGTGACCGTGTGGCCGGCCCGGCGGGGACTCCGCGCGTCGGTGACCCTGGTGTTCGCGCTGGGCGCCCTCGCGCTGTCGGCATCCTTGTCGCTCGGCACCTACTTCTCCGCCCGGCACCTGCTGGTGGAACAGCGGGAGCGTACGGCGCTGCGGCAGGCCTTCACCGACGCCGCACTCGTCCGCGACAGCCTGCTCACCTCAGGCAGCGAGGTCAGTGACGTCCTGGGGTCGATCTCACCGCCGACGGGCGCGGTGATGTACCTCCACCGCGACGACACGTGGTACTCCTCCTCGCTCGACCAGCCCGGGCAGGGCGTCACCGATGCCGTGGCGCGGGCCGTGGACGCGGGGACCGTGGGACTCGCCTGGACCGGCCAGACCGAACCGCACGCCGTGGTCGTCGGTGTGCCGTTGCCGGCCATCGATGGCGCGTACTACGAGGTCTCCGTGGCCGAGGAGCTGGCCGCGACGCTGCGCACCCTGGCGCTGGCCCTCGCCGTCTGCGCGGTCCTCACCACGGTCGGTGGGGCCCTCCTCGGCCGGGCTGCCAGCCGCCGGGTGCTGCAACCGCTCGGGGAGGTGGCCGGTGCCGCGGTGCAGGTGTCCGCGGGCGACCTCGAGACCCACCTGCGCGACACGAGCGATCCGGACCTGGCCGTGCTGGTCGGGGCGTTCAACCACATGGTCGATGCACTGCACGAGCGGATCGAGAGGGACGCGCGGTTCGCCGCCGACGTGAGCCACGAGCTGCGTACGCCCCTGACCACCCTGACGACCAGCCTCGGAGTTCTGCAGGACGTCGCCGACCTCACTCCGGGCGCGAGCAGTGCGGTGCAGCTGATGGCCACCGAGCTCACTCGGTTCCGGCGGGCTCTGGAGGACCTCCTGACCCTCGGACGCCTTGATGCCGGCGCCGGCGAGGGAGAGATCGCGAGCGTGGGTGCCCGCGAGCTGGTCCGTCAGGCACTGCGCGCGAGCGGTCGGTCGCCGGACCTCCTGTCGGTCGGGCCGGGGACGGGCGATCCGGTCGTCGACGTGGACCGTCGACAGGTGCTACGGGCGCTGGTCAACCTGTTCCAGAACGCGGACCTGCACGGCAGCGGGCTCACGGCGGTCCAGGTGGAGGCTCTCGACGACCACGTCGAGTTCCACGTGCGCGACCAGGGCCCCGGAGTTCCCGCGCAGGATCGCGAGCGGATCTTCGAGCGGTTCGCCCGCGCCGGCGGCGCCCGGGCGGGCACCGGCAGCGGTCTGGGCCTGAGCATCGTGGCGCGGACCGCGATCAACCACGGCGGAGCCGTGTGGTGTTCGTCCACGCCCGACCGGGGCGCAGAATTCGTGCTGCGCCTGCCTCGAGGTCACGCGGGAACGGCAGCGACATGAGGTGCGTCGAGCTCCGGGCACGCCAGCCCCGGCGGGCGAGCATCATCCGTGCCGGTGCGGCGGGCCTGGTGCTCCTCGTCGCAGGATGCGGCCTGCCGGGCGACACGGAGGTGCAGGCAGTCGACGCGACGTCGGTGCCGTACAACCTGCTCGATCCAGATGCGCGGTCGCGTCCGGGGCAGACCGGGCCGGTGCCGGACGGAACACCCGTCGTGTTCTGGCTCATCCACGGCGACAGGCTGGCTCCGACAGCAATGGCTGCCTCGTGTGCTGACTCGATGGACGATGTCGTCGCACAGCAACTCGCGCTGCTGGCCGCTGCTCCGGACGACATGGCCCGCTCGACTGGCCGGTCGTCGACCATTCCGTCGTCCTCAGAGCTCGACCTGCTCGAGGTGGCTGACGGCGTCGCCATGGTCGAGTTCGACCCTGCCACCCCGCTCACCGCTGATCGACTGCCCCTCGCGATGGGTCAGCTGGTCCTGACCGTCACGTCGGCCCCCGGCATCGAGGCAGTGCAGGTCATCGCTGCGGGCGACACCGTCGAGGTGCCACTTCCCGGTGGCGCTCTGACGGACGGGCCGGTGAGCGCACGCGACTACGCGATCTTCCTGCCCGAACGGTTCCTGGGCACCGGGAGGCAAGGTCTGTCGACGGACATCGGATGCCCGACCTCGGGCGTGGGAGGCAGCTAGCGGGACGTCGCCGCCGACCGCGGTGCCACCGACCTCGTGTCGACGATCATCCACTGCCCGGGCGGCGAGCCGACCTTGAGGCCCCAGGCAACGGCACGGGCATCCATGACCTCAGCCGTTTCTCGCGTCGCTCCCTCGTGCACCGCGCGAGCCACTGCGTGCTCGACACCCTGCCACTCCACGTCAACCCGGACGTGGTCAGGGTCTGCCCAGCGGAGGCGGACGCACACCGAGCTGGGACTGAGCCGTACGGCGTGAGCAAGCGCGGTGCACGTCAGCAGGCACATGTCCTCCACGACGGCTGAGGTGAGGGCGCGGTCACGCCCCCAGCGGCGGATGAGTGCAGAAGTGTCGTCGTTGCAGTGGCGGTCGCAGTCGAGGTCAAAGCTGGACACGCCGGGTCCTCCGCCCACCGGGTGTGGGGGAAAGCCGGCGCTGGTCATGGTCCCGCCTCGCCGAGCGCCAGTGAGCGACTCAACCCGGTCCTGATCAGGGTGGGGGCGAAGTGCTGGGGCACGTGGCGCAGGCGCACGGGGACGCCACGCTTGCGGCACGTGGCACCCGTCCACAACAGTGCGGCGACGGCCTCGGAGGTCAGGCGCGTCATGCCCGACAGATCGACCACCACGGCCGACGGTGGGGGGTCGAGCACCCATGGCAGGCGTCGCTTCACCGCGCCGAGGACATCATCGCGCTCGCCCGGACTCACCAGCATGAGCACGCCCTCGCGCTGGCCCTCCAGGGGGTCCTGCACCGGATTCTCGTCCTCGTCCTCGGTCATGTCGTCATGTTCGCGCCCGCATGTGACGCCCGACCGGGCCGTGACGTTGCAGGTCTGTGACAGCTCTCCGACAGCTCCAGGCCACCTCTGTCAGAGTCGTTGTCTGCGCCGACCTGCCGTGCCTTGATGGATGTGAGACCAACGATCACGACCGATGCCTCAGGAGGCCACTCCATGTTCGCCATGACCCCTCGCGCCCGTTCCGTCGTCCAACGCGTGACCGGTCACCGGGCACTGTCCGCCCGGTCCGGACTGCGGATCGCCCGGGGGGCCTCCGCGGACGCGCCGATGCAGGTCGCGGCCTCCGTGGAGCCACACGAGCACGACAAGGTGCTCGAGCACGATGGTGCCCGGGTGTTCCTCGGACCGGGAGCCGTGGAGCGGCTGCGAGGCCGCACGCTCGACGCCGTGACCGAGAAGACCGGCCGGGTGCACTTCGTCCTCAAGCGTGCTGGGGATCACGCTTGAGGACGGCCGCTGGCAACGGCTCCTGAGCTGACGCCAGCGGCAGTCCCGGGACCGTGACGTCGTCGTCGACGTCACGGTCCTTCCTTGTGACGTCGTCCTTGCAAGGGCGTCCAGCACTGGACGTCGAGAGAAAGGTGTTTCGTGTCGAAGTCTTCGACCCTGGTCCTGGCCGTTTGCCTCATGTTGGGAGCCTCGCTCGCGGAGGCCGTACCTGCTTCCGCGGTCCCGGGTCCGCGCGCGCAGGCCGGCCCGGCGTCGGCGGCGAGCGGTGCCATCTCGCCCCGGTCCGGCCTGCATCACAAGTGGCGGGCTCCTCGCGGCCCGTTCTTCAACGACCCCCATCGCAAGGCCGGGCACTTCCGCATCGAGCGTCGCGTCATCGAGACGATCAAGCATGCCCGCAGGGGCTCGACGATCCGGATCGCGGTCTACTCGTTCGACCGCATGCCCGTGGCAGACGCGCTCATCAAGGCCCACCGGCGTGGCGTGAAGGTGCAGATGCTGCTCAACGACCACCAGGACACCCGGGCGATGAAACGCATCCGGTCCGCGATCGGCACCAGGAGAGCGAGCACGAGCTTCATCTACCGGTGCAAGGCCGGATGTCGGAGCACGGCCAACGGCTACAACAACCTGCACTCGAAGTTCTACTCCTTCTCCCGGTCCGGGCGCTCAGAGGACGTGCTCGCGATCGGGTCGGCCAACATGATGCTGAACGCCGACATCCACCAGTGGAACGACCTCTACTTCACCTCCGGTGACCACGAGCTGTTCCGGCAGTTCACCAACCTGTTCGACAACATGAAGAAGGACTTCGACCGCCGCCGCCCGCCACGGCACTTCTGCGGCACACCCATCGGTGCTGCTTGTGACGACGCGGCGGACAAGCACACCGTCTGGGCATTTCCGCGTGCGGCCGGGCCGAAGAACGACCTGGTCATCGACATGCTCGACAAGGTCCAGTGCCTGACCCCGGACGGCAACGGTGGCGTGACGCGCACGCGCCTTGCCCTCTCCATGCACACCATGCGCGGTAGGCGCGGGGACTACCTGGCCAGGGCCGTCCGGGACACGTACGCCGAGGGGTGCGACGTCCGCGTCGACTACGGGCTCATCGGCTACCACACCAAGAAGGTCCTGGGTGCGCGCACGGCGCGGGGCCGGCTCCCGCTGCGCTCCACCGGGATGGACTACAACACCGACGACAACTACGACCTCAACCACGACGGTGACGACGACCTGATCCTCGACTACTACAGCCACCAGAAGTATCTCGTCATCCAGGGCACGTACAACGGCGTCCCGGACACCCACATGGTTCTCACCGGCTCGTCCAACTGGGCGAGCCTCGGCACCGCCAACGACGAGATCTGGCTCACCGTCAAGGGCAGGCGGGTGGCGCGGAAGTACCTCAGGAACTTCGACTACCAGTGGGAGCACCAGCGCAACTCACGCAACGCGTACACCACCACCTATGCGACGTTCCGCGTCGCCCGGGCGGCGCGCATGCCCGACGGCACGATGGGCCGCACCTTCGTCACCGAGCGTCGCCGCGTGACCACGGTGGAGCCGGACCGGTACCGCAAGGGGCCCTACTGGGAAGGCGACTGAGCACGCAGCGCCAGGCGTCGACGTGGCCGCTCAGCGCAGACCGTCGTCGGTCGGCTCGGGAGCCCGGCTGGCGCGCAGGCTCGTTCGGCCGTCGGAGAACGACTCGAGTGCTCGTTCCACGGTCGGCCGGTGGACGGGGATCGCGGCGTCGTGCAGGTCGCGCAGCATCACCTCGAGCCGTCGCTGTATCCGGTCGATGTCGGCACCCCAGTGCGCGATCTCGTCGACGGCCAGGC
The DNA here is from genome assembly GCA_963711175.1 of uncultured Actinomycetota bacterium. Classification (GTDB taxonomy): domain Bacteria; phylum Actinomycetota; class Actinomycetes; order Propionibacteriales; family Nocardioidaceae; genus Nocardioides. Next base: position 175,664 of record CAVQDC010000014.1, on the reverse strand, counting down.
CCAGGAGGTCCGCGAGCCCGGGCGTGGGCACGTGCACGGCCAGTCCACCGCTTCGGTTGACCTGCTGGCGCGGCAGGAGCGGTCGAGTCGCCACCCGGCGGAGCAGGTCGTGCAGCTGGTCGATGACCTGGACCGCCGTGGTCGGGTCGTTGATCCCGGGAGAGAGAGCGCGCTCGGCGATGTCGACGAGCTGGCGGAACCCGAACCCGAGGTCCTCGTCGAGCGCGCGCTCCTTGCCGAGGTGGACGGCCGCCAGGAGGGCGTCGTCGCCGGGCCGACCCTCGCCATGGACCTCCAGGAGCGGCGCGCCCCCCGGCACGAACTCGCCCACTGCACGCAGCAGACAGATGGTCACCACGTGCTCCTCGGCAAGGGCGAGCAGGGCCTGGTCGTCGACCTGCTGTACGACTCCGGGGCTCTCCGCGTACGTACGGCGCCCCGGCGTGCGGGGCAGCGGCAACGGAGAGCGCTGCTCCGCGTCCGCCGGGTGTTCGCTCTCGAGCACGCCGCGGGTCTCCCCACCGATGCGATCCACGATGGAGGCCGCGCGGATGGACTGGGCGACATGGTCGATGTAGAAGAGGAAGACGACCACGCTCACCAGGACGAACCCGAACGCCACCGTGATCGAGATCTGGGGCACCGAGGTCTCGGTCTGTGCAGTGCCCCGCACGGAGCGAAGGACCACCAGGGCATAGACGAACGTCGCTACGAAGACGCCCAGCGCGATCTGGATGATCCAGTCGCGCAAGAACGTGCGGAGGACGCGCGGGGAGAACTGGCTGCTCGTCAGCTGGAGGACCACGATGGTGATCGAGAACACGAGGCCGGTGAACGAGATCATCGACGTGACGATCGCGGAGAGCAGTGCCCGCGCCCCCTCGGGCCCTCCGGCGAAGAGGAAGGGCACCTTCAGCGAGGTGTCGAGCCAGTCGTCGAGCGCGGTGAGGGAGAGTCCCAGAAGTGCGGCCAGGACGGCCCCCAGGAGCGGCACCACCCAGAACTTGTCCCGCAGGCGTCTCAAGATCCGGGTCATCATTGCCCTCCTGGTGCTGTCGGTCTCGGGCACGGCTGCGCGTTGCGGGCGAGCTCACGCACAGCCTGCCGTCTGCGCGGCCAGGAAGGTACGACGGTAGCGCGACAGTTCGCCACCAAGGCTGCGACACACGTTGATCACCACACGGTCGCTGATGGCATCGACGATCGGCCCCCGATGCGTATGCGGTGAAGCCTCATGGCCACCGACGACCAGTGGCAGTGGCTCTCAACCGTCGGGGAAGTCACCTTTCCGTGAGGGTCGGCGCAACGGCACCATCACGGAGGTCCCGGGGGATGAGCGGTCACGTCCTGAGTCGTCCCGTCTCAGGACTCCACTGCCGGGTCCCCGGTGGCCGACCGCGAGTCGGTGCCGGACGCCACCGGCCCGGCGAGCTGCGCGTAGGTGGTGACGGCGAGGGCAGAGGCGAGCCCGATCCCGGCGAGGACGACGCCTGCGTCGAGGAACCCGCTCCAACCACCGTTGGGACGGACGCCGGCGGCAAGCAGTCCGGCGACCGCCAGCACGACTCCGGTGGTGGCGAAGACCCGGTGCGGTCGAGCGGACGCGGCGCCCGAGGTCCCGCCGCGGACCAGGCTCCAGACGACGAGCACGGCGGTGCCCCACGTCAAGGACACCAGCAGGGCGCCGATGATGTCGGCGGGGCGGTGCCAGCTCGCCACCAGGGTCGCCGCAGCGGTGACGGTGATAGCACCCGACCCCACGAGCGAGACCGTGGTGCGCGAGGCGTCGGGGGCGACGAGCAGGGCAGCGAAAACGAGCGACACGACAACGGTCGCGTGGCCGCTGGGGAAGCTCTCGACCGTCAGGTAGCCGTGGTCAGCACGGTCCGACAGCGCCTTGATCGCCTGGGTCGTGAGGTTGGCACCGACGACCAGGGTCACCGCCGCGCCAGCCGCGGCGTACCGCTTGCGGATCACTGCCACGCCGACGAGCACGAGCACGGCGACGGCGATCGAACCAAGCGAGACGTTGCCCAGGACGCCCACCAAGCCGCGCGTGGTCGCCTCGTCACCGACCACCACGTCCATGCCTGCCTGGTCGAGCGATTGGCCCAACCGGGTCTGCTGGCTGCGGTTGCCGAGCCAGGCGAGCGCCACCGCGGAGAGGAGGGACACCCCGAGGCACGCCGCTGGGCTCCTCCACCGCCGCCAGTGCCCGCGCAGCCCGGACAGTTCCACGAGGTCCGGCCGCATGTCGCTCATCATGGCACTGGACCTCGTCGTCCCTCAGGCCTGCCAGATCCGCAACCAGTCGACCTGCATGTGCTGCGGCAGCTGCTTGTCCTTCATGAGCGACAGCTCGTAGTCGGAGGCGAGCAGGCTCAGGATCGGGTACTGCGGCCGGCCGGACACGCCCTTGCGGGTGCGCCAGGTCTCCTGGCCGTCGATGCGGAAGATGTACATCCTGGGCGTCCACTCGACCGAGAACACGTGGTAGTTCTTCGACCACCCGTCGCGCCGGTTCTTGAGGAAGCTCCTCGGCTGCTTGAGCCAGGAGCCGGTCTTGATGAGCTTGTCGTTCTTCTTCCAGTGGATGAAGCTCGTCAGTCCGCCCCTCGGGTGCTTGTCACCGAAGTACTCGATGACGTCGATCTCGGCGCCCGCGGTGCGCGGCGTGCCGGCCCGAGAGGTCTGCGGCTGGAGCCAGAAGCTGCTGTGTTGACCTCGGCGCTTGTGCATCTTCACTCGGGCGGCCGCGAAGCCGTACCTGAACGACACCTGGTCCTGCGTGGAGATGTGGCCGTTGAGGCGGTAGGCGAAGCGACCCGAGACCTTGCCCCGCTTGATCGCCTTGCACTTTCCTGTGCGGCTCTTGTCCTCGATGACGCTCAACCGGACCTTGCCGCCGGAGACCTTGACCGCCTTCGGGCTGCCCTTGGAGCACCTGCGCAGGCTTTCCTTCTCGTAGGACTGCCCGCGGTGGCTCCACTCCGGACCCAGCGAGCGGCCGGAGAACGTCTCGGTGAAGAGCGGGGTCTGCCAGCGGGCCGTGCTCTGCGGCCGACTCACGACGCGGTGCAAGCCCTTGTAGCTCCCGGACTTCACCCGGTAGGACAGCGCCTCTCCGCGACGGACGGCGCGGGCGGAGAACTCCGCACGGCCGCGGCGGTCCGTCCTGGCCTTCGCGACGTTCTTCCACCCCGAGCCGCGGCCCACCTGGAGCCGGACCGGGCGTCCGGCTCGGCGCGGCTTGATCGTGGCAGCGATCGCGACCCGGGCGGCGTCGGGGCTCGCCGTACGCCGACCCTGCTGGACGATCTGCGGCATCACCTGCAGGCTGGCGCGCGAGCGCGCGACCTGGCGCGGCGACGACGACGGAGCGGGTGAGCCGGTGGCAGGGCCGGCGGCCGATCCCGTGTCGGTGGTGAGGAGGAGGGAGGCGGGCATCAACAGCGCGAGGGCGCTGCCGGCCAGCACGCGGCGTGCAGACATGGCGGTCTCTCTCGGTCGTGGGCGCGAGGTGTTCATCTCACAAGTCATCCCGTCGAGGGTGTCTCGCACGTCGTGCCAACCCAAATCCTCGGACCGCGAGAGGCTCTGGGAGAGACCCCTGGCGAGTGTCCAGCTCCGGCTCACAGACAGCTCGCCAACCTCCGCGCCGATGCCGGAAGCGCCCTCATCCGACTGTGTCCGCCGGCGGCCGACCGCACTGTCCGCAAGCTCGGCGCCCGAGCGTCGGGGCGCGTGGGACGGTCCCCTACGCTGCGAGACGTGACGCATGACGTGGCTGAGCGCGGCCGGTTCAACACGTGGCTCTTGCAGACCGACCAGCAGCCAGACCCCGGAGGTTTCTACGAGGGGGAGCAGGAAGCCACCGCGCACGCACACGTCAAGCCGTGGTGGAAGGTCATGTGCCTGACGGGTGTCGACTACTTCTCCACTCTCGGCTACCAGCCGGGCATCGCTGCCTTGGCCGCCGGAGCCCTGGCCCCGATCGCCACGCTCGTGCTCGTGCTCGTGACCGTGTTCGGGGCGCTGCCCATGTATCGGCGCGTGGCCCAGGAGAGCCCCCACGGCGACGGCAGCCTCTCGATGCTCGAACGGCTGCTGTCGTACTGGCCCAGCAAGATCCTCGTCCTCTCGCTGATCGGGTTCGTCGCCACCGGATTCATCATCACCATCACCCTCTCCGCCGCGGACGCCTCGGCACACCTCGTAGAGAACCCGTTCCTCACCGATGCCCTGCAGGGCCAGGAGGTGTGGATCACCCTCGCTCTCCTGGCGCTGCTCGCGGCGGTCTTCCTGAAGGGCTTCGGCGAGGCCATCGGCATCGCCGTGGTGCTCGTCGTCGCGTACATCGGGTTGAGCGCCGTGGTGGTGGCCAACGGGTTCTGGCACATCCTCCAGGACCCGAGCACCTTCACCGACTGGACCAGTGCCGTCACCGAGGCGCACGCGTCCCCGCTGGCCGTGCTGGGCGCGTCGCTTCTCGTGTTCCCGGCCCTGGCCCTGGGATTGTCGGGGTTCGAGACGGGCGTGGTGGTCATGCCGCTCGTGAAGGGCGACCCGGACGACACGGTCGCAGCACCGACGGGGCGCATCCGCAATGCTCGGAAGCTGCTGACCACGGCCGCCGCGATCATGTCGGTGATGCTGATGGGCTCGGCGATCGTCACCACGTTCCTCATCCCGGCGTCAGCCTTCGAGCCGGGCGGCGACGCCAACGGTCGTGCTCTGGCCTACCTCGCGCACGAGAACTTCGGTGACGCGTTCGGCACCGCGTACGACATCGCCACGATCGGCATCCTGTGGTTCGCCGGCGCCTCCGCGATGGCAGGGTTGCTCAACATCGTGCCGCGCTACCTGCCGCGCTACGGCATGGCACCGGACTGGGCCCGCGCCACGCGTCCACTCGTGCTGGTGTTCACGCTCATCTCGACCGTCGTCACCATCGCCTTCGGGGCCGACGTGGACGCCCAGGCCGGGGCGTACGCCACCGGCGTTCTTGCGTTGATGACCTCGGCCGCGGTGGCGGTCACCCTGACCGAGTGGCGGCGCGGGCACCGCGTGGCCGCCGGGTTCTTCGGCCTCGTCGCGGCAGTGTTCGGTTACACCATCACCGTGACCGTCGTCGACCGTCCCGGGGGCCTGGTCATCGCGCTCATCTTCATCGCGATGATCGTCATCATCTCGCTCGTGTCCCGCATCAGCCGCTCGACCGAGCTGCGGGTCCAGAAGGTCACGTTCGACACGTCGGCGCAGGACCTCCTGGACGAGGTGCTGGTGAAGAACGCGCCCGTGCGGTTCATCGCCAACAAGATCCAGGCCGGTGACGACGCCGAGTACCACGAGAAGTCCCTGGACGTACGCCTCGACAACCACCTCGACACCAGCGAGACGGCCGTGTTCCTCGAGGTCGAGGTCAACGACGCCAGCGACTTCGCCACCACTGTCGATGTCACCGGCGTCCGCGTCGGGCACCACCGGGTGCTGCGGGCAACCGGCCCCAGCGTCCCCAACGTACTGGCGGCGGTCCTCCTCGCGGTGAGCGAGCAGGACGACATGCCCGCCCACGTCTACTTCGAGTGGTCGGAGAAGGGGCCGGGGCAGAACGCGCTCCGCTTCCTGTTCGCGGGCGAGGGCGACGTGCCACCCCTGACGCACGAGATCCTGCGCCGCGCAGTGCCCGACCCGGACGAACGGCCCATCGTCCACGTCGGCGGCTGAGTCGCTCGCGGCAGCGCGCCCCTAGGCTCGACCCCGTGCCGCCCATCGACGACGCCACCCGCCCCCGCGTCGCAGGGTCGGTGGAGCTGACACCGCGCCAGCGAGGTGCAGGCGACCACCTGCGGATGATCCACGACCACTTCCGCCACCAGCTCGAGACCCTGACCCGGGCCGTGGAGAACGCGCGTGACGGCACGGGCGACGTCGATCTCGTGCGGGCCGGCGTCCACGGACTGGCGCCGGCGCTGACCGCGCAGCAGGTCGCCGGGCTCTGCGGGCAGGTGTGTCGCTTCCTGACGATGCACCACACGATCGAGGACCAGAACATGTTCCCGGCGGTCGCGACGCTCGCGGCGTACGCGCCGGTGACGGTCCGGCTCGCCGAGGAGCACCTGGTGGTCCACGACCACCTCGAGCGGGTGGACGACCTCGCCGTGGCCGTCGTCGCCGATCCCGGCCGGATGGCCGAGCTGGTCGAGGCGGTGGCCGAGCTGCGGACGGACCTGGAGTCGCACTTCGCCTACGAGGAGGCGGAGATGTCCGAGCCGCTGGGGCTGCTGGGCCTGGGCGTGTAACGACGCTCACATTTTCGGGTGCCGACCACCCGTCACCCCTCCGGCTCCCGCTCGTTGCTCCTTCTGAGGGGAGGGACCTCATGAAGGATCGACGACCGACCAGCAGCGATGTCGGCGCGCGCACCAACGTGCGCCGCGCCGCAGCCGCGCTTGCGATCGCACTGCTCCTCGTGGCCGGCCTGACGGCGTGCGGCGGCCAGGACAAGAAGCAGCGCGCTGCCGACGTCGACCTCACGAACCTCGTCGCGTCCACGACGAAGGCGAAGCTGCCTCGCGCGCCGAAGGACACCGACCCGTCGGGCACCACTGACGGAGCGGTCGTCCACCCGCGTCGCACGCTCGCCGTGTACGCCGGGCCCGGTCGCCGCCCGTTCGCCAAGGTCACGGCGAAGCAGATGAACGACACCTGGCTCCCGGTGATCGACCGTCGCGGACCGTGGACGCAGGTGCTCCTGCCGTCGCGTCCCAACGGCTCGACCGGGTGGTTGCACAGCGCGCAGCTCGACGAGCGGCAGACGCCGTACCTCGTGCGGGTGCACGTCGGCTCACGCCGCCTCGAGCTCTTCCGCGACGACGAGTCGATCGGCTCGTGGGCCGTCGCCGTGGGCGCGCCGGCCACGCCGACCCCGGTGGGCCGCACCTTCCTGCTCGGCTCGATCGTCGACGAGGGCCAGAGCTACTCGCCCCTGATCCTGCCGCTGGGCACGCACAGCGACACGCTCGACTCCTACGGCGGCGGTCCCGGCACCGTCGCCCTGCACGGCTGGCCCGACACCTCGGTGTTCGGCCAGGCCGTCAGCCACGGCTGCGTCCGGGTCCCGGCCGACGCCCTCGAACAGCTCCGCCAGGTGCCGCTCGGCACCCTCGTCATCGTTGATCAGAAGTAAGCCCGGAGGTAGACATGCGTACGTCATTCAAGGCCGGAGTCACCGGCATCGCGGCCATCGCGACCACCCTGCTGGTCGTGACGGCACCGACAGCCACCGGTGAGCCGGTGTCGAGCTCGTCCGCCTACGGCGCCGCCGTCGGTGGCACCCCCGGCCAGCCCGCGGTGGAGTCCGACGGCTCGAGCACCCAGACGGGCGGCGGCCAGCTCCCCGCCCAGCTCGGCCCGCTCGCCGCTGGTGGGGTTCTCGCCCTCAGCGCCGGCGACGACACCGCCTCATCAGCGGTCACCAACCTGACGCTCGGCAGCGCGGTCGCGCAGCTGCCGCAGGCGCTCAAGGACGGGCTCGCCAACCTCACCCAGGTCTGCACGGGGATCAGCCAGGCCACCCCGGCCAACCAGGTCCTCACCCCGCTCAACGACGCCATCGGCCAGATCCCGGGTCTCGGCACGGTCGTCCAGGTGCCGACGGTCGAGGCGGCCACCACGTTCTGCAACGGCCTGGTGGACTCCGACATCCTCGACCTCGCCACGGTGGGGACGCTGCAGTCGCAGTGCACCGACCAGACCGGGACCGTCACGCTGAGCGACGTCAAGGTCCTCGGTGCGCCGCAGCCGGTGCTCGCCGGCGCCGTCGCCCCCGAGACGCAGCTGCTGCCGCCCGAGCTGGCCGCGGTCGCAAAGATCACGCTGAACCACCAGGTCAGCGAGGGCGAGAACTTCACCGTCCAGGGCCTGCGGATCGAGGTCGGCGGCCAGGAGGTGGCCGTGCTCGCGTCCGCGACCTGCGGCGGTCCTGCCGCAGCGGCGCCCGTGGTCCAGCAGGCACCGGCCAAGGGACCGAAGAAGCACCAGGCGCCCGTGCCCACACCCGTCAAGACCTCGGCACCCGTCACTGGCTGACCCCGGCGTCCGCTACCGGACAGTCGCGTCGTCGCTCGAGGGTCTGACGACATGACTGTCCGGTAGCGGCTGGGTCACCGGTCGAGCAGCGGCCGCGCCGGGTCCCAGGTGGTGCCGTCGCGGTTGTCCTGCCGCCTGCGCGCGATCGCCGAGAGCGCCTCGAGGACGACCCGGTTGGCCAGCGCTGCCGTGATGTCGGCGTGGTCGTACGGCGGGCTCACCTCGACCACGTCCACCCCGACGACGGGCAGCTCGAGGCAGATCCGGCGTACGGCGTCGAGGAGCTCGCGGGCCGACAACCCGCCGGGTTCGGGCGTCCCGGTGCCCGGGGCGTGACCGGGGTCGCAGACGTCGATGTCGACGGAGAGGAAGACGCCCTCGCACTCGTCGGTCGCGATCCCGAACGCCTCGGTGAGGCACGCGGTCAGACCGCGGTGGACGATCTCGGTCATCTCGTAGGACCGCATCTTCTCCGCGGCCATCCAGTCGAGCGTCTCGGGACCGGGCCAGTAGCCACGCAGGCCCATCTGGAGGAAGCGGTCGCCGCGCAGCGCGCCCGACTCGATGAGCCGGCGCATCGGCTGGCCGTGGCCCCACAGCGAGCCGAACTCGATGTCGCCGGTGTCGGCGTGCGCGTCGAAGTGGATCATCGAGACCCGCCCGTGGCCGAGCGCGTTGGCGACACCCTTGGCGTCGGGGAAGGCGATCGAGTGGTCGCCACCGAGGACGACCGGGATCGCGCCGGCCCGGGCGACCTTCTCGACCGCGGCCTCGAGCACGCCCAGCGCCCGTTCGATGTCGCCCGGCGGCATCTCCACGTCGCCGGCGTCGACGACCCGCAGGTCCTGGAGCCCGTCGGTGCGCAGCGCGAGCGAGGGCCGCGAGCCGTCGTGCGGGAGGTAGTCGGTCATCCGGATCGCCTGCGGTCCGAACCGCGTGCCCGGTCGGTGCGACGTCCCTCCGTCGAACGGTGCACCGACGATCACGACGTCCGCATCGGCGTACGTCGACTCGTCGTCGAGGTCGCACTCCGGCACGCCGAGGAAGGTGATGTCGGGACCGAACTGTGCGCCGTAGCGAGCCATGGGCGAACTCTAGGGCGGCGATCGTGATCTACGCTGCCCCTCACTCCGACCCTCTCCCGAGAGCGAGCCCCGTGATGACCGTCTTCCGCACCGTGCTGGAAGCAACCGGCGGAAACAACGTCGGGATCGTGGTGCCCGAGGACGTGGTGCTCGCCTTCGAGCGCGGCAAGCGGGTCCCGGTCGTCGTCACCATCGACGGCGACTACACCTACCCGACGACGATCGGCGTGATGGGCGGGCGCTACCTCGTCTCCTTCAACGCCGAGACGCGGAAGAAGACCGGCCGAGCCGCCGGCGACGAGGTCGAGGTCGAGCTCGTGGTGGACCCGGACCGCTGACCTACCAGTCCCCCAGTGCCGCGAACCGCTCGCCGATCAGGCGGTGGGTCGCGGAGTCGGGGTGCAGGTTGTCCGGCAGCGGCAGCCGCTCGGCGTCGGCCGCGCCGTAGAGCCCCAGCCCGTCGACGTACGACAGGTGCAGGTCGCCGCGTCGCTCGACCACGTCGGCGAGGACCTCGCGGACCACCTCGAGCGTCAGCCGTCCGGTCGCCACGTCCGCCGGGTCGCCGCCGGCGAGGAACGCCAGGCGGCCCTCGGCGAGCGCCGCCATGTCGGGTGCGCTCGGCCCGGGCGTGGACTCGTGGATCGCGCAGTGGATCGGCGAGACCAGCCGGATCGGCGTCTCCGGGTGCCCGTCGCGGATCGTGTCGATCCAGCCGTGGACCGCGGGGCCGAGCGCGCGGCGGCGGAGCAGGTCCTGGTTGACCAGGTTGATGCCGATCTTGAGGCTGATCAGGTCGGCCGGGGTGTCCCGGATGGTGCGCGCGACGAACGGGTCGAGCAGCGCACTGCCGCCGAGGCCGAGGTTCACCAGGTCGAGCCCGGCGAGGCGGGCCGCGACGACCGGCCACGGCTCGGTGGGGTGGGTCGCCACGGAGCCGTGGCTGATCGAGCTGCCGTGGTGCACCCAGCGGGGCTGGTCGCTCGGCAACGGCGCGAGGTCGGCGTCGGCGCGCAGGGCGACGAGCTCGGTCTGCTCGTCGTGGGGCAACCAGACCTCGACGTCGTGCGTCCCGTCCGGCAGCGCGATGACCAACGTGGTCGGCTCGCCGGCCGTGAACGTGCTGGCGCCCGTCATCATCTCGACGTCGAGCACGTTGCCGCCGGGCGCCTGGAGCCGCTCGACCAGCTCGCCGTCGACGAGCACGTCGTACCAGCCGTCGGGTCGCTGCGGCGTGCCGACGTAGCGGCGCTTCGTCGGCAGCACGTCGAGCTCGAGCCGGGTGGCCGCGGTCCGCATCGCCAGTCGTACGCCGGCGGGCTGCGCCTCGACGAGGTGGAGCTGCGGGTCGTCGGACTGTGCCCGCGCCCAGGCCGGCAGTCGGTGGGGCAGCAGGCCGCGGTCGGTGCGCTCGAGCTCGAGCGCACCCTTCACCAAGGCGTCGATCATCGGGTCTCCCAGGAGGTGAGCAGGGTGTCGAGGCCGTCGACGACGTGCGCCCACGACTCGTCGGAGGTGGGCGCCGTAGGACCGCCGTGACCGAAGGCACCGGCGGACTCGAGGGCGGCATAGCCGTGGAAGGTGGCACCGAGCAGGCGTACGGCGTGGGTCGCCGCGACGTCGGTGAGGTCGTAGCCGCGGAGCGAGGCGCGGGCCAGGTCTGCGTGACGAGGACCGGCGCTCGCGGCAGCCGCCTCGACGTCCAGCGGCAGCCGGGTGGCGGCGTAGCGGCCCGGGTGCGCGACCGCGTAGTCCCGCCAGACCTGTCCGACGGCCCCGATCGCCTGCCGGCGACTGACGCCGGCCAGCGCAGAGGCCACGAGGTCGGCGGTCTCGTCCAGCGCGAGGAGGGCGATCCGGGTGCGCAGGTCGGCGGTGCTGCGGACGTGCGAGTAGAGGCTCGGGGTCGCGACGCCGAAGCGCTGGGCGAGCGCCGTCAGCGTCACCGCGTCGAGGCCGACCTCGTCGGCGAGCTCGGCGGCGGCGTCGACCAGACGGGTGCTGGTCAGTCCTGCACGTGGCACGGCGACACTTCCTTCGTGGACAAGTCCCAAACCTTAGTGCTCTTAGGTTTGCTCTCGTGCAACTCGACGCTCCTGCCGGTTCATTGCTCGCCGCAGAGGCGCGACCGCTTGACATTAGTTCGAGACTCATACTTAATAGTGACGTGGCTCTCATCCTCGGCCTCGACTCCTCCACCCAGTCGACCAAGGCCCTCCTCGTCGACGCGGACAGCGGCGAGGTCGTGGAGGCGCGTACGGCGCCGCACCCGCCGGGCACGGAGGTCGACCCGCGGGCCTGGCTGGCCGCCGCCGACGAGGCCACTGCGGGGCTGGTCGACCGCGCCGACGCTGTCGCTGTCGCCGGGCAGCAGCACGGCATGGTCGCCCTCGACGAGCAGGGTGCGCCCGTCCGCGACGCCCTGCTCTGGAACGACACGCGCTCGGCCGAGGCCGCCCGGCAGCTCGTCGAGGAGATGGGCGGACCGCAGGCGTGCGCAGACGCGATCGGCAGCGTGCTCGTCGCGTCGTTCACCTCCAGCAAGCTGCGGTGGCTGCGAGACCACGAGCCCGCGAACGCGGCTCGCGTCGCCCGCGTGCTCCTGCCCCACGACTACGTCTCCCACCACCTGAGCGCGCCGGGCACCGAGCCGTTCACCGACCGCGGCGACGCCTCCGGCACCGGCTACTTCGACGCCCGAGGCGACGCGTGGCGACCCGACCTGCTCGAGCTGGCGCTCGGCCACGCGGCTGTCCTCCCCCGCATCGTCGCTCCGGGCACAGCGGCCGCCGAGACGCGGACCGGACGGGTGATCGCCGGCGGCACCGGCGACAACATGGGCGCCGCCCTCGGCATGGCGCTGCGCCCCGGCGACGTCCTCGTCTCGGTCGGCACCTCGGGCGTCGCGTCGGCCGTGAGCACCACACCCGTCGCCGACGGGACCGGCGTGGTCACCGGCTTCGCCGACGCGAGCGGCGGTTACCTGCCGATGGTCACCACGATGAACGCCGCCGGCATCCTCGACCTCCAGGCGCGCTGGCTCGGGGTCGACCACGACGGCCTGGCCGAGCTCGCGCTGCAGTCCGCCCCGGGCGCGGGCGGCGTGACGCTCCTCCCCTACTACGGCGGCGAGCGCACCCCCAACCGGCCCGACGCGGTCGGCACCTGGACCGGGCTCACACCGGCCACGACCCGCGCCGACCTCGCGCGCGCGGCGTACGAGTCACTGCTCTGCTCCCTCGCCGACGCCGTCGACCGGCTCGTCGCCGCGACCGGAGAGTCGCCGCGACGGGTGCTGATGGTCGGCGGTGCGACCAAGAGCGCCGCCCTGCGCGAGCTGGCGCCCGCCGTCCTCGGCTGCCCCGTCGTGCTCCCGCCCGCGGGCGAGTACGTCGCCATCGGTGCCGCCCGACAGGCCGCCTGGGCGCTGGCCGGCACGTCCGAGCCGCCGACCTGGCCGGCCCCGGAGACGACGGTCCTCGAGGCCGACCCCACCCCCCACGTCCGGGAGGCGTACGCCGCCCTCCGCGAGCACACCACCACCTGGAACACCTGAGCACCCTTCACGATTGGTAGGCATCCCATGAGCAGCTCGACCCCTCTCGACATCCCCGCCCCGTCCCCCGAGGACAAGTTCTCCTTCGGTCTCTGGACCGTCGGCTGGGAGGCGCGCGACCCGTTCGGCGAGGCGACCCGCAAGCCGATGGACACGGTCCACGCGCTGGAGAAGCTCGCCGAGCTCGGCGCGTACGGCGTCAACTTCCACGACGACGACGTGATCCCGTTCGGCAGCGACGACGCGACCCGCGACCAGATCATCGCCCGCTTCAAGCAGGGCCTCGCCGACACCGGCCTCGCGGTCACGACGGCCACCACCAACCTCTTCACGCACCCGGTCTTCAAGGCCGGCGGCTTCACCAACAACGACCGCGACATCCGCCGCTTCGCGCTCCGCAAGGTGATGCGCAACGTCGACCTCGCCGCCGAGCTCGGCGCGAAGGTCTACGTCGCGTGGGGCGGTCGCGAGGGAGCCGAGTACGGCGCCTCGCAGGACACCCGCGTCGCGCTCGACCGGATGAAGGAGGCCTTCGACGTCCTCGGCGACTACGTCACCGACCAGGGCTACGACCTCCGCTTCGCCATCGAGCCCAAGCCCAACGAGCCCCGCGGCGACATCCTGCTCCCGACGATCGGGCACGCGCTGGCCTTCATCGAGCAGCTCGAGCGTCCCGAGCTCGTCGGTGTGAACCCGGAGATCGGGCACGAGGAGATGGCCGGCATGAACGCCGCCGCCGGCTACGCCCAGGCCATGTGGGCCGGGAAGCTCTTCCACATCGACCTCAACGGGCAGAACGGCCCGAAGTACGACCAGGACCTGCGCTTCGGTGCCGGCAACGTGCGGGGCGCCTTCTGGGTGGTCGACGCGCTGCTCGCCGGTGGGTACGACGGCCCGGTCCACTTCGACTACAAGCCGGCCCGCACCGAGGACGAGGACGGCGTCTGGGTCTCGGCCGCGGCCAACATGCGCAACTACCTGATCCTCCGCGAGAAGGTGAAGGCGTTCCGCGCCGACCCCGAGGTGCAGGCCGCCATGGAGGCCGCGAAGGTCCCCGAGCTCGGCGTCCCGACCGTCGCCGAGGGCGAGGGCTGGAAGGGCCTGCTGGCCGCCGACCTGCGCGACCCGGACGAGATGGCGGTCCGCGGCGGTGGTTTCGAGCTCCTCGACCAGCTCGCGCTCGAGCACCTGTACGGCGTGCGCTGACCGTGCCGTCTCGGCCCAGCGCCGGCACCGAAGGCCTCCGGCGCGCCAACACCGGCGCCGTCCTCCGGGCGCTGCGCGAGCTCGGCCCGTCCACGCGGGCCGAGCTGGCCAAGCACACCGGTCTCGCGAAGGCGACCGTCGGCGTGATCGTCGCCGACCTCGAGGCGGCACGGGCCGTCGCCGAGGAGGGATCGCGACCGGGTGTGCGCGGCCGTCCCGGTCGTCCGGTCGTGCTGCGCGGTGACCGGTTCGTCTCCCTGGGCCTCGAGCTCAACGTCGACTACGTGTCGGCGGTCGTGCTCGACCTGGCGGGCGGCGTGGTCACGAGCACCAGCCGCTCCGGCGGCGCCAGCGACGACCTGCGCCACCTGGCGCGATCCGCGCTCGACGAGCACGTCGGACCCGACAGCACGCTGGTCGGGACGACGCTCGCCGTGCCCGGGCTGGTGCGCGGCGACAACCGCACCGTCGCCTGGGCACCCAACCTCCGCGTCGCGTGGGAGGAGCTCGCCGACGCGCTCGGCTCGCTGGTGCCGGGACAGCAGGTCGAGGTCAGCAACGACGCCAACTGCGCGGCGTACGCCGAGGCGCACCACGGCGCCGCGCGCGGTGCGGCGCACGCGCTCTACCTCACGGGCACCGTCGGCATCGGCGCCGGGATCGTGCAGGACGGCGAGCTCGTCCGCGGCGGGGCCGGGTTCGCCGGCGAGGTCGGACACATGCCCGTCGGCGACTCCACCGCCCTGTGCGGCTGCGGGCGCCGGGGCTGCTGGGAGGCCTCGATCGGCCTGCACGCGATGCTCGCCGCCGTCGGGATGCCCGAGCTCGACACGCCTCTGCTGACGGCCGAGTCGGTGGCCGCGTGCGCCGCGACCGACGCAGGCGTACGCGCCGGGCTGGAGCGTGTGGGCCGCGACGTGGGGCTCGGCATCGCCATGCTGAGCACGGTCCTGGACCCCGAGGTCGTCGTGCTGGGCGGCTACTTCGCGCCGCTGGGCGACCTCGTGCTCGACTCTGCGCGTCGCACCCTGGACGAGCGCCTCGCGTCCGCCGTGCAGGTGCGCCCCGACCTCAGGACCAGCACGCTCGGCATCCAGGCCGCCGCCCTCGGCGCGGCCGAGCAGTCGTTCGGACCGGTGCTCGCCGGAGAGGTCGACCTGCCTGCGTGAGCCCGGCCCGACTCAGCCGGCGAGCCGCGACCGTACGTCGTCCAGGGCCGTGCCCAGAGCGGCCACCGGGTCGACGAAGAGCGGCTCCAGTGCGATCTCGGCGGCCCCGAGCAGGGGCGAGTCCTGACCCAGCCCGGGCAGCGCGAGCGTCACCGACTCCAGGGGCGCGGGCAGTGCGTGGTCGGCCAGACCGGCGTCGACCTCGGGCCCGACGAGCAGGTAGAGCGAGCGGAGGTAGCCGCCGAGGATGATCGTGCGCGGGTTGAACATGTTGACCAGGCTCGCGAGTCCCTGCCCCAGCGCGGTCCCGGTAGCGCGCAGAGCAGGCGACGGCTTGCCGAAGGTGTCGAGCACCTCGTCGAGCTGCGCGACCTTGTCGGGCGGGCACTGGATGGCGGCTGCGATCGCGTGGGCGCCGACCTCGGTCTCCCAGCAGCCGCGGTTGCCGCAGTGGCAGGGCCGGCCCGCGGGGTTGAAGCGCAGGTGCCCGACCTCGCCGGCGTAGCCGCCCGCGCCCTCGAGCCGGTGGCCGCCGGTGATGATGCCGGCACCGACGCCGACGTTTCCGGAGATGTAGATCAGCTCGTCGGTCCCCACGCCTGCACCGCGGGTGTGCTCGGCGAGGGCGCCGAGGTCGGCGTCGTTGGCGAGGTAGACGGGGACGTCGAGCCCCAGGGCGGCGAGCACGATGCCGCCGAACGAGACGTCGTGCCACTCCAGGTTGGGGGCGAGCCGGATCAGGCCGTCACTGCGGCGCACCAGGCCGGGGACGCTGATCCCGATGCCGACGAGGGACGACGTCGGAGGGGCGTTCTCCACGACGGTGCGGATCAGTGAGGCGACGGCAGCGCCGACCTGCCAGGCCTCGCCGTCGCTGAGCACCGGCGCCTGGGCGCGCTGCAGGATCCGGCCGCCGAGGCCGACCCTGGCCACGACCGCGCGGTCGACCCCCAGGTCGACTGCGATGACGTAGGGACCCTCCGCAGCGATGCGTACTCCCGCGGACGGCCGGCCGGCACCCTGCCGGGCGGTCTCCAGGGGAGTGGTCCGCTCGGAGATGCCCAGCGACTCGAGCTCGCCGACCAGCCCCGCGATGGTGCTGCGGTTGAGCCCCATCAGGCTGGTCAGCTCGGCGCGGGACATCTCGCCGGTGCTGTGCACGTGCCGGAGCACCGTGCCGAGGTTGTGACGCCGGATGGCCTCCTGGTTGGTCCCGAGGCCCGAGCGCCGCTGCGGGCTCACGGTCTGGACCTAGACGCCGGCCGAGGAGCGACGACGACGCGAGATCGCGTCGACGCTCGCGGCCAGCAGCAGCACGCCGCCGGTGACCACGAAGTTGATGTACGCCGCCTGGTTGAGCAGGCCGAGGCCGTTGGAGATGGTCGCGATCACCAGACCACCGATGACGGCGTCGATCGCGCGGCCCCGCCCACCGAACAGGCTGGTGCCGCCGATGACCGCTGCCGCGACGGCGTAGAGCAGCGTGTTGCCACCACCGGAGCCGGGCGAGACCTTGCCGGTGTAGGACGCCGACAGCAGGCCGGCGATCGCAGCCATGCCGGAGCAGATGACGAACGCCATGATCCGGACTCGGAGGACGTTGATTCCTGCACGACGGGCCGCCTCGGCGTTGCCGCCGACGGCGTAGAGGTGCCGACCGAAGCGGGTCTTGGTGAGGATGAAGGTCCAGAAGAGCAGCAGCGCGATGACGACGGGAGCGGCCCACGGGACACCGCTGATGTCGAAGGTCGGGTTCGGCGAGCGGTTGGCGTTGAGCAGCGCGGTGAGACTGAGGACGATGACGGCCAGGACGGTGATGCGGATCATCACGAGGCCGAAGGGCGCGTGGACCAGTCCCTTGTCCGACAGCGAGCGGTAGCGCCAGAGCGACATCGCGGCGAAGGCGACCACGATCACGATCGCCGCGGTCCAGCCGGCGGTGACGGGCACGTTCTTGATGGACAGACCACGCAGCACCGGGTCGTTGTAGCGCAGCGAACCGCCGGAGCCGATGAGCTTGAGCGGGACCGCCTGCAGCCCGAGGAAGAACGCCAGGGTCACGACGAAGGACGGGATCCCGAGGAACGAGACGAGCGAGCCGATGGCCAGTCCGATCACCGCACCGAACGCCACCCCGGCGAGCGTCGCCAGCCACCAGGTCCAGTCGTAGTCGATCAGCAAGAGCGCCGTGAGGGTCGCGCAGGCACCGCCCGCGACACCGGCCGACAGGTCGATCTCGCCGAGGAGGAGCACGAAGACGATGCCCATCGCCAGGACGATGATCGCGCTCGCCTGGATGACCAGGTTGGCCATGTTGTAGGTCGTGAGGAAGCGGTCGTTGAGCGAGGCGAAGATCGCGATCAGCACGACGAGGCCGAGGATCGCGGGCAGCAGTCCCATGTCGCCGCCGCGCAGACGGTTGACGTAGTCGCGGGCCGAGTCGCCGATGCCACCGGCCTGGCGGTTGTCGTTGTCGAAGCCGCCCGATGCGGGCTGGGCTGCTGGCGTGGACTGGGTGTCGTTGTCGACGCTCATGAGGGGTCTCCGGTCCTGTCTCGGCGGGTCAGACGGTCGCGGGGTTCTCGGCGATGCCGAGGTTCCCGGAGCGTCCGGCGGTGATCAGCTCGACGATCTGACCGTGCGTGACGTCCTTCGAGGAGACGTCCGCGGCCACTCGGCCGAGGTAGAGGGCGGTGATCCGGTCGGCGACCTCGAGCACGTCGCCCATGTTGTGGGAGATGAGCACGACGCCGAGGCCGCGGTCGGCCAGGCGCCGGACCAGGTCGAGGACCTGGCGGGTCTGCGCGACACCGAGGGCGGCAGTGGGCTCGTCGAGCAGGACCACCTTGGAGTTCCAGAGCACCGCCTTGGCGATCGCGACGGTCTGGCGCTGGCCACCGGAGAGGCTGGCGACGCTCTGGCGTACGGACTTCACGGTCCGCACGGAGAGCGACGCGAGGGTCTCGCGGGCGCGGGTCTCCATGGAGACCTCGTCGAGCCCGAAGCGGGTGGTCTCCTCGCGGCCGAGGAACATGTTCTCGACGATGTCGAGGTTGTCGCACAGCGCGAGGTCCTGGTAGACGACCTCCACGCCGAGGGCGGCGACGTCGCGGGGACCGTGGACGTCGACCGTCTTGCCGTCGAAGTGGTAGTCACCGCTGTCGCGGCCGTAGATGCCGGCGATGATCTTGACCAGCGTGGACTTGCCGGCCCCGTTGTCGCCGACCAGGGCAGTGACCTGTCCGGGGTAGACGGCGAAGTCGACGTCGTGCAGGACGTGTACGACGCCGAAGCTCTTGTTGACTCCGCGCAGCTCGAGCAGCGGTTCCATGGTCCTACTCCGATCGACAAGAATTTGTTGTGCGAGTCACAGGGGCGACGCCCGGGCCGAGGTGCGGCCCGGGCGTCGTTCCGCGGTGTGGTGGATCAGCCGATCAGGAGATGCCGGCCTTGGCGCACAGGTCGGCGAACTTGTCGACGCACACGTCGGCGGCCTTCTGGCCACCGTCGTCGATCACGTCACCGACGTTGTCCTTGGTGATGGCCTGCGGCTCCAGCAGGATCGAGGGGACCTCGCTGTTGTCGGAGGAGTCGACCGTGGTGCCGGTGGTCGTGGCGTCGTCACCGTTGGCGAGCGCGATGGCGACATCGGCGAGTGCGCCGGCCTCCTGCGTGGCGGACTTGTAGACCGTCATGCACTGCGTTCCGGCGAGGACGTTCTGCAGACCCTCGACGGTGGCGTCCTGGCCGGTGACCGGGACCTTCCCGTCCTGGCCAGCGCCCTCGAGGATGCTGATGGCCGCGCCACCGAGACCGTCGTTGGCCGCGAGCACGCCGTCGACCTTGCCGTCAGCGGCGGTGTAGAGCTGCTGGAAGATCGTGGCAGCCTGCTCGTTGTCCCAGTCCGGGACGGCCTGCTCGCCGACGACGGTGTAGTTGCTCATGTCGTCGAGCACGCTGTGCGCACCCTCGGCGAAGAGCGTGGCGTTGTTGTCGGTGGGCGAGCCATTGAGGTAGACGATGTTGGCGTCCTTGTCGCCCAGGCAGTCCGCGAGGCCCTGGCCCTGCAGCTCGCCGACGACGGTGTTGTCGAAGGACACGTAGTACTCCGCCGAGCCACCGAGGGTGAGCCGGTCGTAGTCGATGGTGGCCACGCCCTGCGACTTGGCCTTCTCCTGGATGGCGGCACCCGACTCGGAGTCGAGGTTGACGATGGCCAGGACGGTGACGCCGTTGCCGATCATGCTGTCGGCGATCGTGGTCATCTTCTCCGCGTCGCCCTCGGCGTTCTGGATCTCGTAGTCGACGCCGGCCGCCTTGAAGGCCGCCTCGAGGGCCGGGCGGTCCGCGCTCTCCCAGCGCACCGAGGACTCGGTGTCGGGGAGGATGACGCCGACCTTGCCGGTGGTCCCGGCGCTGCTGCCGTCACTGCCGCTGCCGCTGCCGGTGTCGCTGCTGCCGCCGTCATCGCTTCCGCAGGCAGTCAGGGCCATCGACAGGCCGATCAGGGGGACGAGGACCAAACTGTGCTTCCGCTTCACGCGAACCGCCTCCTAGCGATTTGTGTCGCACCTCGGCTCTTCGGGTCCGTCAAGCGGGTGCATATGTTGTCTCGGACAACATATGAAGTGACGCCCATCACGTCCATAGCCGCGCCCCACCGTTGCGGGTTTGTTACAGAAACAAGGCGTCGGGAGCGCGAGATGCGGCTCAAGGGGTCTGGACCAGTGGTTCAGGACGCGGGCTCCGCGGTCCACACGTGCCCGCCGTCCCCGGCGTCGCCCACCACCAGGAGAGCATCGCCGTCGCCCGCGACCAGCGTGTGGTCGCCGGCCGTCTGCGGCTCGAGCGGCACCGCGACGCGATCCCACGTACGGCCGTCGTCGGTGTGCCAGAGCTCGTAGTGGTCACCGGTGCTGACCGTGGCGAGCACGCCCAGCGGCGTACGGGCCAGCGAAGCGACGTAGGGCGCACCGCGCCAGCTGGACGCGATCTCCCCGAAGGGGACGGCGTCCTGCCACCCCTCGTCGCCACCCTCATCGCGCAGCCAGGCCGCGAACCGGTCGCCACTGCGGCCGACCACCAGGAGTCCGCCGTCGTCGAGCAGCACCACGCGCTGGGCGTCCTCGACCGCCTGGGTGGCAGGCATCTCGTCCGGCGTCCACGTGAGGCCGTCGGCCGAGGTCCAGGCGAGCGGGTCGGGGTCGAGTCCGTGTCCCGTACGGGCGCCGCCGCCGACCACCATCCACCCGTCGCCGGCCCACCCGCCGCCCTGGGTGATCGACACGAGGTCGCCGTCGTCGGTCAGCCCAGGCTCGGCCTCGACGCGGGTGAACTCGCGCGGGTCGTCGGTGAACCACACGCCCGGCCCGGACAAGCGGTTGCCGGTGATCAACCACCCGTTCGGGCCGCCGGAGATCGGGCCGACGTTGGTCGCGGTGACCCCGCCGAACTGGATGAAGACGGCGGACACGTCCACGAGCGCCTCGCCGTCCTGCCGGAAGGACGTCACGCGCGGATTGCCGTGGGCGCCGCCGGACCGGGCGCCCAGCATCGCGACACGGTCGCGCGAGCAGGCCACCGAGCTCATGATCGCCCGCTTGCCCCAGTAGGTGGTGGCCTTCACCGGCACCGACGTCCACGTCGAGCGGTCGGGCGAGAACCAGGCCGCGGGCCGCGTGTCACGGGTCTCCGTCGGGTGGTCGAGGAAGACCGCTCCGACGACCCACCAGCCGTCTCCGCACTGCACCGCGTCGCGTACGACATTGCGTCCCGGCAGCCCGTCCGGCGCCGGCAGCGGATGCTCGGCCCAGGTCACGGACACGGTCTCCGGCTCCGGCAGCTGCTCGTCGCACGCCGCGAGCACGGTCGCCAGCGAAGCGGCGAGCGAGACCGCGAGCACGCGACGGGGAGTCTTCACTCTCCGAGTGTGCCCGTTCGGGTGTCCACGGCACGGCAACGATTGTCTAACGTGGACGGATGCCTTCCGTCTCGCGCACCTTCACGACCACCGCGACCCCCGACGCCGCGTACGCCTACCTGAGCGACTTCACGAATGCCGAGGAGTGGGACCCGGGTACCCAGTCCTGCGAGCGGACGTCGGGCGACGGTGGCGTCGGCACGACCTACAAGAACGTCTCGAAGTTCCTCGGCCGGGAGGTCGAGATCACCTACACCACCGCGGAGCTGGCGCCGCCGACCCGCGTGCACCTGCGCGGGACCAACGAGCAGTTCGAGGGACACGACATCTTCGAGATCACGGCGGCTGGACGCGGCTCGCAGGTCCGGTACACCGCGGAGATGTCCTTCTCGGGAGCCTCGAAGCTTGCGTCGCCCGTCGTCGCGGCGTATCTCCCGATCCTGGCGAAGAAGACCGTCGCGGAGCTGCAGGCGTCGCTCGACCAGCAGACCGGCTGATCAGCCGGTCGCGTCGAGGCGGGCGAGGGCGCGCAGCCACAGCCGGTCGGCGTCGACCGCTGCGGTCTCCTGACCGGGATCGTCGAGCACCCGCAGGGCTCCGGCCGGCGGCACGGCACCTCCGGCGCGAGCCGCCTCCACCAGGACGCGCGCGGCAGCGACCGCAGCTGGACGGTGACCGCTGATGACGGACTCGTACACCGGGGCAGCGCCCGCGGCGCCGGGCACCTCCCATGCGGACACGAGGGCGGCTCGGGTGTCGCTGACGGTGACCACGGTCCACTCGCGCCTCAGCGGCGAGCCCTCCGGCAGCTGGCAGCGCGCGGGGGCCGCCGCCGGGTCCGCGGCGTCGGGGGCCTGGGCGTCGGCGAAGTCGGCGACCACGGCCGACCACACGGCGGTGCGCGCGAGCTCGTCCCACCGCCCCCGCTGGGCATGGAAGCGGTGGCCCTCCTGGAAGGCACCCAGCACCAGCGGGCGCTCGGCCCGCGCCAGGGCCTCGTCCTCGACGGCGTACGAGGCTGCGACGAGGACGCGACGGCCCAGCCTCTGCACGCCGAGGTGCGGGAAGTCGCGGGCCATCACGGCATGCACGGACTCGACAGGCCGACGGCGACGGCGCTGCACAGCGTCGATGGCTGGTCCGAGCGCGACGCCGGAGGAGCGCACGTCGAGCACCTGGCGGACGAGGTCGACGTCCACGTCGGTGAAACGTCGGTGCCCGCTCGCGGACCGCGAGCCGGCCGGGAAGCCGTAGCGGTTCTCCCACGTCCGGAGCACCGTCGGGGTCAGCCCGGTGCGATCGGCCAGCACGCCGATGCTGAAGCCCTGGGTCATCCGTCCTCCGCTCCACGGCACACTCTTGTGCATCGTGCGTAGATAATCTATACAGGACTTAGACGTTCTCGTCTCCCCCCACGCACCAGGAGATTCCCATGGGCACTGTGGTCCTGATCGGCACCGTAGCGATCGTCGTCGCCATCGTCGGCTGCTTCTTCATCTGGCGCCTCGACGCGTCACGCGCCGACGAGGTCGAGCACACGCCCCCGCCGCCCGTCCGCGACGTCCCGCGTGTCTCCGGCAGCTCCCACGAGCCGAAGCACCTGAGTCAATAGAGCCCCGGGGCGCCATTCCACCCGGTTGGGTGAACTGTGGCGCCCAGTCGCGTGGCAGGTTCGAAGGGTGACCACTCCGGTCGCCACCGAAGCACAGGAGGAACCACGATGGGTCTCGACGACAAGATCGACAACAAGGGCGACGAGCTCAAGGGCAAGGCGAAGGAAGCCACCGGCAAGGCGACCGACGACGAGAGCCTCGAGGCCGAGGGCAAGACCGACCAGGCCGGCGCCAACCTGAAGCAGGCCGGCGAGAAGGTCAAGGACGCCTTCAAGAGCTGAGCGCCACCTGTTGCGGCCGGCCCCTCGTCACGAGTGGCCGGCCGCTGTGCGCAAGGAATCCGTAAGCATTCGACGGGAGCGGTCGGCCCGTTCTGCTCCTAGGCTCACAGCATGATCCCCGACAGCGTTGCCGCGTTCATCGACGCCGAGGTCGCGTCCTCCACGACCCGCTACGACGACCTCAGGGTCGCCATCCTCAACGGCACCCTGAAGCGCTCGCCCGCGCCGAGCCACACCGACGGCCTGCTCGAGATCACCCGCCGGGTCCTCGAAGGCGTCGGCGCCCAGGTCGACGTCGTACGCCTGGTCGACCACGTGATCCCGCCGGGGGTCCAGCCGGACATGCGCAAGGACGGCTGGGAGACCGACGACTTCCCCGACATCTACCGCTCGCTCGTGGAGCCCGCGGACATCGTCATCCTGGCCACG
Organism: uncultured Actinomycetota bacterium; assembly: GCA_963711175.1. Classification (GTDB taxonomy): domain Bacteria; phylum Actinomycetota; class Actinomycetes; order Propionibacteriales; family Nocardioidaceae; genus Nocardioides. The sequence continues at coordinate 152,314 of CAVQDC010000014.1, read as the reverse complement.
CCCATCTGGCTGGGCGACCAGTCGTCGCTGACCCGCCTGGCGATCGAGCGGCTCTACGGCTGGTCCGGCGAGGTCAACGACAAGGGCCAGTGGAGCTACTACGGCAAGGTCGGCGGTGTGGTGGTCACCGGCAACGAGGACGGCGGCAAGCACTGCGCGGCCCAGATGCTCTACGCCCTGAGCCACATCGGCTTCACGATCCCGCCGCAGGTCGACGCCTACTGGAACGGCGAGGCCGGGCCGGGCCCGTCGTACCTCGACGACAACCGGGGTGCGCAGAACCACTGGACGACCCGCAACACCGTGTTCGCCGCCTGGAACATGCTGCACACGGCCCGCAGCCTCAAGGACGCCGGCGGCATCCCCGCGCACGGCAACAGCACCCGCAACTGGGACCTCTCCGATCCCGACCACCCCAACCCCGAGTACCGCTGAACCGTCGAGCGGGCCGCGCCGTCGATGTCGGTCGGCGCTCATAGGGTGACCGGGTGACCTTGCACCTGCACACCGCCGAGCGGACCGACGCGCTCGCCGACGGCCTGGCGGACCTGCTGGTCACCCCGCTGCCCGACCCGTTCGCGCGCGAGGTGGTGGTCGTCCCGGCCCGCGGTGTCGAGCGCTGGCTCACGCAGCGGCTCTCGCACCGGCTCGGGGTGGGCGGCCGCGGCGGCGACGGCGTGTGCGCGGGAGTCGACTTCGTGACGCCCCACTCCCTGTCTCGATGCTGCTCGACCGCGACGCCGAGGACCCGTGGAGCCCCGACCGGCTGGCGTGGCCGCTGCTCGAGGTGATCGACGCCGTGATGGGGACGACCGGCTTCGAGGACCTCACGACGCACCTCGGCGGGGGGGATCCGGCCGACGACCGGTCGGCGCGTCGCTACGCCGTCGCCCGCCGGCTCGCGGGCCTGTTCTCCTCCTACGCCGTCCAGCGCCCGCACCTCCTGACCGAGTGGCGCGAGGGCGTGGACTCCGACGGCGCGGGCGGGCCGCTCGAGACCGACCTCGTCTGGCAGGCGGCGCTCTGGCGGCGGCTGCTCGACGTCGTCGACGTCGCGTCACCGGACGTACGCCACTCCGAGACGGTCGCCCGGCTCCGTGCGGGTGGTGACCACCTCGACCTCCCGCCACGGCTGTCGCTGTTCGGCCACACCCGCCTGCCGGAGACCGAGGTGTCGCTCCTGACCGCGCTCGGCGAGCTGCGCGACGTCCACCTCTGGCTGCCGCAGGCCTCCACCGTCCTCTGGGACCGGCTCGGCGCGGCCGCCTCCGAGGGCCAGGTGCCGCGGGCCGTCGACACGTCCGCCGCGCTCGTCGGCCACCCGCTCCTCGGCTCCCTGGGCCGCGACTCCCGCGAGCTCCGGCGCACGCTCGGCGACCTGCCCAGCAGCGCTGGCTCGTCGACTCCCCCGGCCCCGGGCACGCTGCTCGGCTGGCTCCAGCGAGACCTGCGGGCCAACCACGCGCCCACCCCGGACGAGCGATCAGGGCGCACCGGTCGCGACGACTCGGTGCAGGTGCACGCCTGCCACGGCGCCGCCCGCCAGGTCGACGTGCTGCGCGAGGTGCTCGTCGGCCTGCTCCAGGACGACCCGACGCTCGAGCCCCGCGACATCCTCGTCATGGTCCCCGACATCGAGACCTACGCACCGCTCATCTCCGCGTCCTTCGGCATGGCCGACGTCGCCGGGGAGGGGGCGGGGCACCCCGGTCACCAGCTGCGCGTACGCCTCGCCGACCGCTCGCTCGCCGCGACCAACCCACTGCTGGCGCTCGCCGCCCAGCTGGTCGAGCTCGTGCGCGGCCGGATGACCGCGAGCCAGGTGCTCGACGTGGCCGGCGCCGACCCGGTCCGCGTCCGCTTCGGCCTCGGCGACGAGGAGCTCGAGCGGATCGCCCGCTGGGTCGACGTCAGCGGCATCCGCTGGGGCTACGACGGGCAGCACCGTGGCCTCTTCGGGCTCGACGGGCTCGACGCCAACACCTGGGTCACCGGGCTGCGCCGCGTGCTGCTCGGTGCGGCGATGTCCGGCCTCGACCACCGCCACGTGTCGGGCACCGTGCCGGTCGACGACGTCAGCGACGGCGACCTCGACCTCGTCGGCCGCTTCGCCGAGCTCGTCGAGCGGTTGCACACCTTCATCACCCGCGCCGAGCGGGCCACGACCGTGACCGACTGGACGACCGCCCTGTCCGCCGCGGTCCACCAATTGACGTCCACCCCGGCGACGGAGGTGTGGCAGGTGGCGCAGTTCGACCGCGAGGTGTCTCGCATCGCCGCTGGTGCGGGTGACACGGGCACGACGCTGCGGCAGGCCGACGTCCGCGCCCTGCTCCAGCAGCGGCTGCGTGGCCGGCCCACCCGGGCCAACTTCCGCACCGGCACGCTCACCGTCTGCACGATGGTGCCGATGCGCTCGGTGCCGCACCGCGTCGTGTGCCTGGTCGGCCTCGACGACGGCGTCTTCCCCCGGGTCTCCACGGTCGACGGCGACGACGTACTGGCGCGCCGACCGCGTACGGGCGAGCGCGACCTGCGCTCGGAGGACCGCCAGCTCTTCCTCGACGCGATCGCGGCGGCGACCGACAAGCTGGTGGTCACCTACACCGGCCGCGGCGAGCACACCGGGACCGAGCGACCGCCGGCGGTCCCGCTCGGCGAGCTGCTCGACACCCTCGACCGCACGGCCGCCGGACCGGTGCGCGACCACGTCCTCACGCACCACCCGCTCCAGCCCTTCGACGAGGCGAACTTCGTCGCCGGGCGGCTCCGCGCGGGCGGCGCGTTCACCTTCGACCGCTTCGCCCTCGCCGGGGCCAGTACCGCCCGCGAGGATCGGGCGCCCGTCGGCGTCCTCGTGCCTACACCGCTCCCGGCCGTCGAACCCGTCGGCGACGTGTCGCTGGCCGACCTGCAGGACTTCTTCGCCCACCCGGTCCGCGGCTTCTTCCGGCGACTCCGGGTGGCGAAGTCCTACGACGCCGACGACGTCAAGGACGCCATCCCGATCACCCTCGACGCCCTCGAGAAGTGGGGAGTTGGCGATCGCATCATCAGCAACGTGATGGCCGGCGCCGACCCGCAGGCCGCGATGCTCGCCGAGCAGCTCAGCGGCACGCTGCCACCGCTCGGGCTCGGCGTCGGCGTGCTGACCGACATCGTCACCAGCGCCAAACCGCTCGTCCTCGCCGCCCAGTCCGTACGCCGTGGGTCGCAGCGCACGCTCGACGTCGACGTCGACCTCGGAGGCGGCCGTCGCCTGTCCGGCACGGTCGGCGACGTGTGGGGCAACAACGTCGTCTCGGTGTCGTTCTCCAACCTCGGCGCCAAGCACCGGCTGGCAGCGTGGATCAACGCCCTGGCGCTCGGCGCAGGCCTGCCCGACGAGAACTGGACCGTGCACACCATCGGCAAGCACCGCTCCGGCGGGCAGGTGTCCTTGATCGGACCGCTCGCCCAGCACGACGCCGAGCAGGTGCTGCGCACCCTCGTCGCCATCTACGACGCGGGTCAGCGCGAGCCCCTCCCGTTGCCCGTGAGGACCTCGCTGGCCTGGGCCGAGGAGCACCGTCACGTCCGCGCCGGCAGCGACGGCGACGCCGACGCCAAGGCCCGCGGGGAGTGGGAGACCCCCCGCTTCAACGACTCCGGCTTCCCCAAGGAGGACGCCGACGCATGGCACGTACGCGCCTTCGGCGAGGCGGCGGACTACACGTTGCTCGCGGCACCGGTCCGGCCCGGCGAGGACGGCCCGCACCGGCTCGGTCACTACGCCTGGCGGGTGTGGGGCCCGCTCATCGACGGCGGCCACGAGCAGATCAGGGGGATCTGAGATGACGCCCCTGGAGACCTTCGACATCACCGCCGACCTGCAGCCCGGCACCACCTTGCTCGAGGCGAGCGCCGGGACCGGCAAGACCTGGACCATCGCCGCGCTGGTCACCAAGCACATCGCGTCGGGCGACGTACGTCTTGACGAGATGCTCGTCGTCACGTTCACCCGGGCGGCGAGCCAGGAGCTGCGCGAGCGCGTACGCCGCCAGCTCGACGAGGCCGTCCAGCTGCTCGGCGACCCGACGTCCCGCGACCCCGACAACCGGCTCCACGACTGGCTGCTCGCCGCCGACGGCCATGAGGTCGCGGCGCGGCTCGACCGGCTCACCCTCGCGCTCGTGTCGTTCGACGCCGCGACCATCGCGACGATCCACCAGTTCTGCCAGCTGGTGCTGCGCAGCCTGGGCGTGGCCGGCGACACAGATGCCAACGCCACCCTCGTCGAGGACCTCGAGCAGCTGACGTCCGAGACCGTCGACGACCTCTACCTCGCCCGCTTCGGCTCGGAGCAGACGCCGCCGTGGACCCGTGCCAACGCCCTCGAGCTCGCGCGCGCCGTGGTCGGCGATCCGCGAGCCGTGGTCGAGCCGGCGGCGGTGCTGACCGAGTCGCCCGACTCGACGGCGGCGATGCGAGTGCGCTTCGCCACCGAGGTCCTCGAGGAGGTGGAGCGCCGCAAGCGGCGGCTCGGCGTGCTCAGCTACGACGACCTCCTCAGCCAGCTCGCCGACGCGCTCGAGGACACCACCGCCGCCGCCCGTCGTCGGATGCAGCACCGGTGGAAGTTCGTGCTGATCGACGAGTTCCAGGACACCGACCCCGTGCAGTGGCAGGTCTTCCAGCGGGCCTTCTCCGAGTCCACGACGATGGTCCTGATCGGCGACCCGAAGCAGGCGATCTATGCCTTCCGCGGCGGCGACATCGTGACCTACCTCCAGGCCGCGGCGACGGCGAGCACGACCCAGACGCTCGGAGTCAACTGGCGCTCGGACCGACCCCTGCTCGACGCCCTCCACGCGGTGCTGCAGGGCGCCCAGCTCGGGGAGGAGCGCATCGTCGTCCACCCGGTCGAGGCGCACCTCGCCGAGTCCCGCCTGGTCGGTGCGGGTGCACCGTTCCGGCTGCGGGTGGTGCGGCGCACCGAGCTCGGCAAGGGGCCGCGTTCCAAGCCACCGGTCGCGCTCTGGCGCGACCACGTCATCACCGACACCGCGCACGACATCAAGCGGCTCATCGAGTCCGGGCCGACCTTCGACGGGCGTCCCCTCGAGCCCGGCGACATCGCCGTCCTGGCCGCCCGCCGCAACGAGCTCGAGGCGGTCCAGCACGCGCTCGCCGCCATCGGGGTGCCGTCGGTCGTCAACGCCGGCGGCTCGGTCTTCCACACCCCGGCCGCCGGCGAGTGGCTGACCCTGCTCGAGGCGATGGAGCAGCCGCACCGGACCGACCGGGTGCGGGCAGCCGCCCTCACGTCCTTCTTCGGCCACACCGCGGCGGGGCTCGACGCCGGCGGCGACGACCTCACCGACGACCTGACGGCCCGGGTCCGCACGCTGTCCGACGTCTTCACCCAGCGGGGCGTCGCTGCGGTGGTCGAGGTGGCCGCGGTCGAGGGACTCACCGCCCGGGTCCTGGCCCGCGCCGGCGGTGAGCGGACCCTCACCGACCTGCGCCACATCGGGGAGTCGCTGCTGCGGGTCGCCACCGAGGAACGCCTCGGCCTGGTCGGCCTCCTGGCCTGGCTGCGCGAGCAGGTGGCGGACGAGAAGCTCGAGGTCGCCTCTGAGCGCACCCGCCGCCTCGACTCCGACGCCGAGGCCGTCCAGCTCGTCACCATCCACGGCAGCAAGGGCCTGCAGTACCCCGTCGTCTACCTCCCCACCCTGTGGAACCGCTTCACCGGGCGCGACCCGGTCGTCCCGCTCCTCCACGACGACGAGGGCCGCCGCTGCCGCGACGTCGGTGGCCCGAGCGCCTTCCACCGCGAGGCCGTCCGGCGGCACTGGCGCGAGGACGCCGGCGAGTCCCTCCGCCTGCTCTACGTCGCGATGACGCGTGCCCAGTCGCAGGTCGTCGCGTGGTACGCCGCTGCCGACCGCAACACCCCGGACTCGCCCCTCCACCGGATGCTCTTCGGCCGCCGGCCGGGTATGGCGCCCGTGCCCGACAGCCAGGCCCTCGTCGACGAGGACCGCCTGATGACGATCCTTGCCGCGTGGCACGACGCCGGTGGTCCCAGCGTCGAGCTCGCCACCCTGGTCCCGCCCGGACCGACGCCACTCGCGCGGTCCACCGAGCAGCTCGACGTCCGCTCGTTCACCCGGTCGGTCGACACGACGTGGCGACGCACGTCGTACTCCTCGCTCTCGGCCGTGAGCGCGGCGCACGCAGCGGCGGCGGGTCTCTCCGAGCCGGAGCTGGTGCCCGACGAGGACTCCGAGGTCACCGCGGAGGACCTCGGCGACGCCGCCGAGGTCGATCCGGCAGCGGCGTCCGCATCGGTGCCCTCGCCGATGGCCTCGTTGCCGGTCGGGGCGACCTTCGGCTCACTGGTCCACGCGGTGCTCGAGCACGCCGACCCCGGGGCCGAGGACTTCCGTGGCGAGCTGGTGCGGCTCATCGGCGAGCAGCTGGTCTGGTGGCCGGTGGACCTCGACCCCGGCGAGCTCGCCGATGCACTGGTCGCCGTGTGCACGAGCCCGCTCGGCCCGCTCGCGGACGACCGCACACTGCTCTCGCTCGGCCTGCCCGACCGGCTGCGCGAGCTGGACTTCGAGGTGCCCCTCGCCGGTGGCGACACGGTGGCCGCGCCCGCCGACGTACGCCTCGGCGACCTCGCACCCCTGCTGCGCCGCCACCTGCCGGACGGAGACGCCGTCCGCATCTACGCCGACGCGCTGGACGGTGACGCGGACCTCGCCGCCCAGCCCCTGCGCGGCTACCTGACGGGGTCGATCGACATCGTGCTGCGCCTCGATGTGAACGGCCGCGAGCGCTTCCTCACCGTCGACTACAAGACCAACTGGCTCGGCCCGATCGACCAACCGCTGACGGCCCACGACTACCGGCCCGAGATGCTCGACGAGGCGATGGCGCACTCCGACTACCCGCTCCAGGCCCTCCTCTACACCGTGGTGCTGCATCGGTTCCTGCGCTGGCGCCTGCCGGCGTACGACCCCGAGACCCACCTCGGCGGGGTGCTCTACCTCTACCTCCGGGGCATGTGCGGGCCCGAGACGCCACGGGTCGGCGGGATGCCGTGCGGGGTGTTCTCGTGGCGCCCGCCGGTCGCGCTGGTCGAGGAGCTGTCCGACCTGCTGGACGGGGTGGTGACGACATGAGCGAGAACTTCGAGCCCGTCGACGCGCACGACCGCGACCTCGCACTCGCGGCGACGGGGCTGCTCGGACACTTCAACTCCGTCGGTGTGCTCACCGCGGCCGACGTGCACGTCGCCGCCAACCTCGGACGCGTGGTCGGCGAGCCCGACGAGTCGGTCCTGCTCGCGGTGGCGCTGGCCGTGCGGGCCGTACGCCACGGCTCGGTCTGCCTCGACCTCGCGGCCGTGCCTGCCTCGCTCCCCGACCTCGACCTCCCCTGGCCGGAGGTCGGTGCGTGGGCGGCGGCCGTCTCCACGAGCCGGCTCCTGTCCGCCGGGGTCGTGCACCTCGAGCACGGCCTGGTCTACCTCGACCGCTACTTCGAGCAGGAGACGCAGGTACTCCGCGACCTGCGCGACCGCGGACGGGTGGCCCACGCCGTCGGCCGCGACCTGCTCGACGCGTCGCTGCGGCGGGTCTTCCCGAACGCCGACTCCGACGAGCAGCGCGACGCGTGCCGGCGAGCCGCCGAGCAGGCCACCACCGTCATCACCGGCGGCCCCGGCACGGGCAAGACGACCGCCGTCGCCGGCCTGCTCGCCGCGCTGGTCGAGCAGGCGGAGGCCCGCGGCGACACCCTGCGCATCGCGCTCGCGGCACCCACCGGCAAGGCCGCGGCCCGGCTGCAGCAGTCCGTCCGCGACTCGGCGACCCGCTTCGGCGCGGCCGACCAGGCCCGGCTCGCCGACGTGACGGCGATGACCCTGCACCGCTTGCTGCGCCAGCACCCAGGCAACAGCACGCGGTTCCGCCACCACCGGGGCAACCGGCTGCCGCACGACCTGGTCGTCGTCGACGAGGCATCGATGGTGTCGCTCACGATGATGGCCCGGCTGCTCGAGGCGGTGCGCCCCGAGGCCCGGCTGGTGCTCGTCGGCGACCCCGACCAGCTCAGCTCCGTCGACGCCGGCGCCGTCCTCACCGACCTGGTCCGTGGCTACGAGCACCGCACCGACAGTCCCGTCGCCGCGCTGACGACCGCCCACCGCTACGGCGCCGAGATCGGCCGGCTCGCCGAGGCGCTGCGGCTCGGCGACGCGGACGCCGCGATCGAGGCGCTGCGTGCCGGCGGCGACGCGGTCGAGTGGGTCGCCGAGGGCGACCCCGCCGGCACCATCCGACGGGCCGTGCTGCCGCACGCGCTGGCCGTCCACGACGGCGCCGTCGCCGGCGACCCGAACCGGGCGCTCGCCGCGCTCGAGCGGCACCGCCTGCTGTGCGCGCACCGCGACGGCCCGTTCGGCGTACGCCACTGGAACCGGCGCATCGAGCAGTGGCTCACCTCGGAGACCGGGATCTCCGTCCACGACCCGGCCTACCTCGGCCGGCCCGTGCTCATCTCCTCCAACGACTACACGCTCGGGATCTACAACGGCGACACCGGCGTCGTGGTGGCCGGGCGGGCAGGACCGCGGGCGGCGATCTCAACCGGTGTCGGCTTCCTCGAGCTCGCCCCCTCACGGCTCGGCGACGTGGAGACCATGCATGCGATGACCATCCACAAGTCGCAGGGCAGCCAGGCCGACGAGATCACCGTCCTGCTGCCCGACGAGGAGTCGCGGCTGCTGACCCGCGAGCTCTTCTACACCGCCGTCACCCGCGCCCAGCGGAAGGTGCGTGTCATCGGCTCGGAGTCCGCCGTGCGCGCCGCCATCTCGCGGCAGGCCCTCCGCGCGAGTGGCCTGCGTGCCCGGCTGTCGGATGCCTGAAACGTCTCCGACACGTTGTCCAGATAGCCTCCTTGCATGCCCTACCTGCTGCGCGTCGAGCTCCCCGATGTCCCGGGGTCGCTGGGCCGCGTCGCGAGCGCGATCGGTGAGGCCGGCGGAGACATCGAGGCGATCGAGATCGTCGAGAAGCGTGACGGCTTCGCGGTCGACGACGTGCTCCTGGAGATGGTGCCGGGCGTGATGCCCGACTCCGTCGTCTCCGCGTGCGCCGTGCTCGACGGCGTGAGCGTGCTCTGGATCAACCGCTACGCCGCCGGCGGCAACCTCTTCCTCGACCTCGAGGTCGTGGAGTCCCTCACCGAGGACCCCTCGACCGCGCGGGACCGGCTCATCGACCTGCTGCCGATCGCCTTCCGCGTCGACTGGGCCGCACGGGTGAGCCCGGCCACCGACGGCCACCGCGTCGTGCACGCGACCGACGCCGCACCCACGGTGTTCGACTTCGGACCGATGTCCACGCCCGTTCGCCTGCCCGGCGACGAGATCTACGTCGAGTGCGCCGCCCCCTTCGGCGACGACGTCGTCCTGATGGGCCGCCGCGGCGGCCCGGAGTTCCTCGACTCCGAGCTCGCCCGACTCGAGCACCTCGTCGGGCTCGCGATCACGATCGCCCGCCACTGACGTACCGCCACGTCCTCGCGGGCTCGGGCGGTGCGTGAGGAGGATGGCGATGACCCGAAATCCGCCTCAGACACCGCTGCCCGGCGTGTCGGCGTACGCCCGCGTGCGAGCGGTGTGTGAGGCGCATTCCGACGCCTGAAAATCCGCCTCACGCACCGCCGGCGTACGAGCCTCGCGTCCCGCGTTGCAACGACCACTTGACGTCGACGGTCCAGAACCTGCGCCACGCACCGCCGGCGTACGAGCCTCGCGTCCAGCGGTGCGCGAGACATCGTTCGAAGCCGCAGAACATGTCTCACGCACCGCTATGAGGGATCGCTCAGGCGACCGACTTGATCCTCGTGACGAAGACCGAGCCGAGCACGCACATCACGAAGCCGACGGCGTAGACCGCGCCGTAGCCCACCGACCACGACTCGCCGTCGGTCGCGACCGAACCGCCTGCGGCTCGTACGGCCACCAGGATCAGGCCGGCCACCGCGGGCGCGATGACCTGGGGCAGGGCGGAGGCGATGTTGATGACGCCGAGGTCCTTGGCACGGCCGGCCGCCGCCGGCAGGACCTGGGTGATCAGCGCGAAGTCGACGGCCTGGTAGACCCCGAACCCGGCGCCCAGGATCACCGCGGCGAGCAGCGCTCCGGGCCAGTCCTGCCAGAGGCCGAGCACCAGCATGCTGGCGCCGATGAGCACGCCCGACCAGATCACGAACACCTTGCGTCGGCCGATGCGGTCGCTCCACCAGCCCACGGCGACCGTGGTGGCCACCGTGGTGCCGCCGTAGATCAGCACCAGGACGCCCAGGTTGGCGGTGGCCTCGCTGTCACTGAAGCCGAGCCCGTCGGTGAGGTAGTAGAAGAGGTAGTTCAGCGCGATCCAGTTGCCCAGGTTGACCAGGAACCGGGTCAGCCAGGCCCACGCGAAGTCCGGGTGCTCCGACGGTGAGATCCAGAAGGAGCGCAGCAGCGACTTCCAGTCCATCGGCTCGAGCTCGTGGCCGGCCGGCAGCGCGATGTCGCGCGAGCCGAGGAGGTACGGCACCGACAGCACCAGCATCACCACCGCGATGACGACGTAGCCCTGGGCGATCGAGCCGGTCAGCTCCGCGATCTTGATGCCGAGCAGCACACCGACGGTGCCGGCGATCGCGATCATCCCGCCGATCAGCCCTCGGCGCGCCGCGGGGACCTGGTCGGGGACGGCCGCGGTGCCGCCCGCCCAGGCGGCGTTGAGGGCGAGCTGGACCAGGCTCCACGCGAGGATCATCGAGAAGGCGCCGTCGGCGACCGAGAGCAGCAGCAGCCCCACCGCGCCGACCAGCACCCCGCCGACCACCCACGGCACCCGGCGGCCGAAGCGCGAGCGCGTACGGTCCGAGAACGCGCCCCAGACCGGGTTGGCCAGCAGCGAGATGATCGCTCCGACGAAGAGCACGACCGAGAGCAGCAGCTCCTTGCTCAGACCACCCGGCTCAGCGGCCGCCACCCGATCGGCCTGCTGGGCGAGCAGCACCTGGATCGGCCCGAACCAGCCGGCCATCAGTCCGAGGTTGAGCAGCACGAGCGACCCGACCCACCGGGCCGGTGGCGCGTCGACGGGCTCGTCGAACGCCGAGCGGGTGGTCGCCCCAGTGTTGGCCCCAGTGGTCACGGCGTCATTGTGGCGCGCCGGACCCCACAGGTCACCGCTCGAGGATGAACAGGGGGATCTTCCGGTCCGTCTTCTTCTTGTACTCCGCGTACGTCGACCAGGTCGCGACGGCGTGCTCCCACCAGGAGTCGTACTCCTCGCCGTCGAGCTCGCGCACGCGGTAGGTGTGCTTCTCCGCCTTGTCCTGGAGGTCGACCTCGGGGTGCTGGCGGAAGTTGTCGGCCCACACCGGGTCCTCGGGAGCGCCGCCCTTGGACGCGACCGCGAGGTAGGCGCCGTCGCGCTCGACCCGCATCACCGGGTTCTTGCGGAGGTTGCCGGACGTCGCGCCGACCGAGGTGATCACGACGATCGGGTACTTCGTGCCGGGCAGCGTGCCGCCCTTCTCACCGTCGGTGGCCTCGAACTCCTCGACGTTGTTGCGGACCCACTCGGTCGCGCTCGGGACATAGGTTCCAGTCAGTGCCATGCCTGTCACAACATCACGGGCGGCGATGATCTTCCACCCTCTGGTCGATACGGTGCGGACATGAGTGCGATCGAGGGCGTCAGCGAGATCTTCGACCCCGAGTCCTGGGACGTGGTGCCGGGCTTCGAGGACCTCACCGACCTGACCTACCACCGCGCCCGGGAGCACGGCACCGTACGCATCGCGTTCGACCGCCCCGACGTGCTCAACGCGTTCCGGCCGCAGACGGTCGACGAGCTGCTGCGCACCCTCGACCACGCCCGGATGTCGGCAGACGTCGGCTGCGTCATCCTCACCGGCAACGGCCCCAGCGCGAAGAACGGCAAGTGGGCGTTCTGCACCGGCGGCGACCAGCGGATCCGCGGACGGGCCGGCTACCAGTACGAGACCGAGGGCCACGACGACGCCGGGGCTCCCCCGAACCCGATCGACAAGGCCAGGCTCGCCCGCCTCCACATCCTCGAGTGCCAGCGACTGATCCGCTTCATGCCGAAGGTCGTCGTCTGCGTCGTCCCCGGGTGGGCCGCCGGCGGCGGGCACAGCCTGCACGCCGTCGCCGACCTGACCCTGGCGAGCCGCGAGCACGCCCGCTTCAAGCAGACCGACGCCGACGTCGGCTCCTTCGACGGCGGCTACGGCTCGGCCTACCTCGCCCGCCAGGTCGGGCAGAAGTTCGCCCGCGAGATCTTCTTCCTCGGCGACGAGTACGACGCCGAGACGATGCACCGGATGGGTGCGGTCAACCGCGTCGTCGACCACGCCGACCTCGAGCGCGAGGCGCTGGACTGGGGCCGCAAGATCAACGGCAAGTCGCCGACGGCCCAACGGATGCTGAAGTACTCCTTCAACCTCCTCGACGACGGCCTCGTCGGCCAGCAGCTCTTCGCCGGCGAGACCACCCGCCTGGCGTACATGACCGACGAGGCCCAGGAGGGCCGCGACCAGTTCCTCGAGAAGCGCGACGCCGACTGGTCGCCGTACCCCTGGTACTACTGAGACACCCGGGATGATGACGCCGTGAAGATCGACCTGACCGTTGCGGCGATCCCGGCCTTCGTCGGCGCCATGGTCGCGGAGTACGCCTGGCAGCGGGCACATCCCGTCGAGCCCGGCACGCGGGCGGGCGACTACCAGCTGGCCGACACCCTGGCGAGCCTCAGCATGGGCGTCGGCAGCCTGGCCGCCCCGTACGTCGCGCGCCGGCTGCTCGACCCCGTCACGCCGGGTGTCGGGCGGCACGGTCGGACGCTGCTGGCGTTCGGCGCGGCGACGGCGGTGCTGACCACGGTGGGTGACGTCGTACGACGACGGGTGCGGGACGGCCGGCTGCCGGACCCGCAGACCGTGCCGGCGGAGGTCCGCGAGGTGCAGGAGGAGCTGGCCGGGATCCGCCTCGGTCCGGCAGTGCGACCGCGCGACCGAGGTGTCGCGAGGACTGGTCCGCAGAGGACGCACGGAGCCCTCGCCGTCAGCGCCGTCGCGTCGACGGCGCTGGTGACCTCGACGACCTGGGCCGCGCTGACCGGCGGCAAGGTGCTGTTCGCCCGCTCACCGCTCGACCTCGGCCGCGGCCGCTGGGCTGCCGTGGCCGCGGTCCTCGGCTGGGACTTCATCTACTACTGGAACCACCGGCTCAGCCACGAGAGCCGCTGGCTGTGGGCGGTCCACTCGGTCCACCACTCCAGCGAGCGCTACAACCTCTCGACGGCCCTGCGCCAGCCGGTCGCCGAGGGCGTCACCCTCACCGTCCCCTACGGCCTCCTCGCGCTGGCCGGCGTACGCCCCGCGCTGATCGAGCAGGCCCGCGGCATCAACCTGATCTACCAGTTCTGGATCCACACCGAGGCGATCCAGCGCCTCGGCTGGATGGAGAAGGTGTTCAACACCCCGTCGCACCACCGGGTGCACCACGGCTCGAACCGCGACTACCTCGACCGCAACCACGGCAGCATCCTCATCCTCTGGGATCGCCTGTTCGGGACGTTCGAGGAGGAGGACGAGCCGGTGGTCTACGGCCTCACCGCCAACATCGACACCTTCAACCCGCTCCGCATCGCGACCCACGAGTGGCGCGACATCGCCGCCGACGTGGCGACGGCCGACACCTGGCACGACCGCTGGTCCTCGCTGCTGCGGCGACCGGGGTGGGCGTACGCCCGCCGGGCGGCGGCCGGGGTGGCGTGAGCGACTGACTCCCACTTTGCTCGCGGATCTCACGAGCAGGCTTCGACCCGGCGGTGCGCAGCTAGCTCGACGCCAGCAGGCGGTTGTCGATCTCCGGGTAGTGCCGGCGGATGTTCACCTTGCGCTCGAGCTCGGCGATGATCACGGGTGCGAAGTTCACCTCGTAGAGGGCCTGGGCGCTGCCGAGGCCGCCGGGGCTGAAGACGTTGATCTCCATCAGCTTGTCGCCGACGATGTCGAGGCCCACGAGGAACATCCCGTCACTGACCAGCTTGGGCCGCACGATCTCGACCATCTCGAGCATCGCGTCCGTGACGGTGGCCTTCGCGGCCTTCCCGCCCGCCGACATGTTGGAGCGGATGTCCTTGGTGGTGTTGGTCCGGCGGAAGGCGGCGTAGTTGTCGTCCACCATCAGCGGCTGGCCGTTCATCACGAACATCCGGACGTCGCCCTTGACCGCCTCCGGCAGGTACTCCTGGGCGACGACGTACCCGTCGCGGGAGATGGCCTCGATGATCTGCTTGAGGTTGGGCGACTCCTTGCGGTCGACGAGGAACACCCCGGCCCCGCCTGACCCCTGGAGCGGCTTGAGCACAGCCTTGCCTCCCAGGTCGGAGATGAACGCCTCGATCATGTCCTCGTCGCGCGAGATGAGGGTGCGCGGGCGCACGATCTCGGGGAAGTGCTGGAAGTACGCCTTGGACAGGGCGTTCGCCAGGCTCGTGGGGTCGTTGACGACGAGCACGCCGCTGGCGGCGATCAGCTGGCCGAACGCGACGCCGGCGTTGTTGCGCCACGGGTCGCTCTCGGCGTCGTCGGCCGGGTCGTTGCGCAGCATCACCACGTCGAAGTCGGCCATCGGGATCAGCTGCTCGACGTCGGGCTTCTGGATGTCGGCGAGGTGGCGCTCGAGGGAGCGGTACGTCTTCGCGTGGCCGGTGCGTGCTCGGGTGCTCAGCGAGCCGTCCGGCTCGTAGGCGAAGTCGCCGATGCCCATGTACCAGGCCTCGTGGCCCATCTCCTTGGCTGCCATGGCGAGGCGGTTGGTGGTGTACTCGGCCTTCTCGGTGTCGATGTCGTTGACGACGAATCCGATCTTCATGAGTCTCCCTCCAGGAGCGTGCTGAGGTCTTCGGTGCCCGCCGCCCGCGCGAGGTTCGCGTGGGTCTGCGGGTCGTGCAGGTATCTGGGGAGGATGCGCGGCGGCCGGAGCAGGCCGCGGTCCTCGAGGTCGCCGATGAGCGGCAGGTCGCGCAGCGAGAACTTGCCCAGCCACAGGTGGTCGAGCGAGCCGTCGTGGCCGAGGTGCTCGAGCAGCTCGACGAGCCCGCGCAGGTAGATGGCGTCCTTGGTCATCCCGCCGGAGCGGTAGACCCGCATCACGGTCGTCCAGGCGCTTCCCTCCGGGAAGTCGTCCGCGACGAGCGCCTCGTGCGCCTCCGCGAACGTCGCGCCGCCGATCATCCGGTGCACGGTCACGACGCGGCTCGCGAGCTGGCGGAGCCGGAAGGCCGTGAGCCCTCCGCAGGCGATCTCGGCCAGGACGGCGAGGCCCTCCTGCGTCTCGTCGTAGCCGGCGAGGCCGACTCCCAGCACCTTGATCGGCTGGTGGCTGCCGTTGGCCTGGGTGACGAGGTGGGTGCCGACCTCGTGGTGCAGCAGCGCCTGGGCGCGCGCCCGCTGCACCTTGGTCTCCGGCCCGATCAGCAGCACGTCGCCGGAGACCATCACGCCGTTGACGTCGGCGCGGATCTCGGCATGCATGTCGAGGTCGGCGTCCTCCGCCCGGTAGAGCTCGATCTCGGCCTCCGCCAGGGCGAGGAACTCCTCGGCGTCGAGTGCCTCGTCGGACGGCTCCGTGCGGGTGATGCCGGCGAGCAGACCCTCGGCCTGCGTACGCAGCGCCGGCGAGACGCCGCCGTAGAGCTCCACGCTGAGCGGCAGGAAGTCCTCGGTGTCGCGTGCCTCGAGCATGTCGAGCTGGAGCTCCATCTCGCGGTGCTTGGCGCGCAGCAGCTGGCCCAGCACCGGATCCTCGACCTCGCCCAGGTCGACCGCCGCCAGCTCGGCGCGTACGACGTCGGGGTCGGCCTCGAGCTCGCGGTAGGTGAAGTCGGGCTCGGGGTCGCGGCCCTCGATGAAGTCGTCGCGCAGGTCGTCGGCGTCGACGGGGGTGATGTCGAGCAGGAACCGGAAGCTGCCCGCGAGCAGGGCGAGCTGGTGGTCGACCGCCAGGTCGGCCGGGCTCAGCCCCTCGTCGGAGTCGCTCATCGGAGCTTCTCCAGCTCCTCGCGGAGGCCGGGCAGCGTGGCGGCGAGCGAGGCGCGCACGGACGACAGCCGGTCCTCGTCGACCTCGCCGGTCCACTCGTCCATCCAGGTCTTCTTGAACTCGAGCGCGAGCACGCACCCGACTCCCGGGTAGCGGTCGTGGACGAACCACGCCAGGGCGCGGCCCTCGAAGGCGACGTTCTCCCGGGCGTCCGGCGCCCCGCTCCCGGGAGCTGCGTCGTGCAGGTCCGCCATGAACCGCTCGACCAGCGGCCCGAAGCGCTCGCGGTCGATGCTGGCAGTGCCGACGTTGATCTCGGGGTTGTCCTCGGCGGGCGCCGGGGCGCCGTCCGCCCCGTCGCGGCGGTGGTTGTAGGAGTGCACGTCGAGCAGGACGAACGGACCTCGCTCTGCCAGTGCGTCGAGCCGCGGCGCCAGGGCGTCGTAGAAGGCGTCGTAGGTCTCCAGGCTTCCGTCGAAGAGCTCGTCGGACAGCTCGCCGCCGTCCCACACGTCGAGGCCCCAGCAGTCCTCGGGCCGGCGATAGACCGCCTCCCGGCGCGGCCGGTTGAGGTCGGCCTCGAAGCGCGACCGTGAGGTCAGTGCGCGATCAGGCACGACGTCGGCGATGCGGTCGGTGAACGGGTCCTCCTCACGCAGCCGGGTCGCCTCGTCGAGCACCATGGCGTCCGCGATCTCCGGTCGCAGGCCGTGTCCGGCGTGCACCGAGGTCGCGACGATCGGCCCGTGCCAGTCTCCCTCGAACGTGACGACGTCCGACGTCCCTCCCAAGTCCGTCATCCCGCCTGTCTACCGGACTTGGCGACACCCCTCCACCCGACCGGACCCCTTGGGGTGGGTCGGTGCTAGACCTAGCACCGTGCGCATCGTCGTCCTCACCGGAGCCGGGATCTCGGCTGAGAGCGGGCTGTCCACCTTCCGCGACGCCGACGGGCTCTGGGAGGGTCACGACCCGATGCAGGTGGCGACCCCCGAGGCGTACGCCGACGACCCGGCGCTCGTCCAGCGCTTCTACGACGAGCGCCGCGCGGCCTTGGCGCACGTCGAGCCCAATGCCGCCCATCAGGCGCTGGCCCGGCTCGAGCAGGCGCTCGGCGACGACCTCCTCGTCGTCACCCAGAACGTCGACGACCTCCACGAGCGCTCCGGCTCGACCCGCGTCCACCACATCCACGGCCGGCTGCAGTCGGCCTGGTGCACGACCTGCGACGAGCGGCACCACTGGGACAGCCCGCTGGCCGAGCGCCCGCCGTGCCCCGGGTGCGGCGAGCGCACCCTGCGCCCGGACATCGTCTGGTTCGGCGAGATCCCCCACGGAATGGACCTCGTCGAGCGCGCCCTGTGGTCGTGCGACCTGTTCGTCTCGATCGGTACGTCGGGCGTGGTCTACCCCGCGGCCGCCTTCGTGCACTGGGCGAGCGGGCGGACCCTCGAGCTCAACCTCGAGCCGAGCATGGGCGCCAGCGACTTCGCCGAGTCACGTCAGGGACCGGCGACCCACCTCGTGCCGGACTGGGTCGACGAGGTCCTCGGGGACGGCGGACCCACCTCGTCCTGAGGCAGCGGCGGGAAGTGGAGTCGTACGTTCGTCCCGCGGCCCAGGCGTGACTCGACCTGGATGGTGCCGCCGTGGCGCTGCATGATCTCGCGCACGATGCCGAGGCCGAGGCCGGTGCCGGGACGCTGCAGGGCCTCCTCGTTGGTCGACCGGAACAGTGGTGCGAACAGGTTGGCCTGGTCTGCCTCGGAGATGCCGATGCCCTCGTCGCGGCACGCGAAGCTGACGGCGCCGTCGGGGCGCCGCTCCACCCCGAGCCAGATCTCGTCGCCCGCGTTGGAGTACTTCACCGCGTTGTCGACCAGGTTGAGGATCGCTCCAGCGATCTCGCGGGCGTCCGCGTGGACGATCGCCGGCGACGAGTCGCCGACGAGGTGGAGCGTGATCCCGGCCTTCTCCGCGACCGCGCCCATGGAACCGAGCGTCTGGTCGACGATCGGCACGAGGTCGAGGTGCTTCATCGTCGGCGGGTGCTGCGGGTCGCTGACCCGCGACAGCATCGCCAGCCCCTCGAGCAGGTCGCCGAGGCGCTCGGTCCCACGCAGGATCGCCTGCGCGCGCCGCTGGTCGCGCTCGTCGGCCTGCTCGCTGGCGGCGAGGAACTCGGCGTTGGCCGCGATCACGGTCATCGGGTTGTTGATCTCGTGGGTGAGCTCGCGCAGGAACCGGTGCCGCGCCTCCTCGAGCTCGCGCAGCTCCTCGAGCAGCCGGCGCTCGCGCTGGGTGGCGTGGGCGTTGGCGATCGCACGGCCCAGGTCGTGGCCGAGCTCGAGGGCGGCCACCCCCTCCCCGTCGGTCCAGCGGCGCGAGCCGGTGCGCCGGGCCGCCATGAGCATGCCGAGGACCTCGTCGTCCACACCGACCGGCGCGACGACGACGGCCTCGAAGCCCGCCTCGTCGAGCGCCCGCGAGAACCAGTCGGCGTGGCCGGCGTCGAGCTCCGGGTCGCCCCAGATCTGCGACGCCTCGATGATGAGGACCCGCTGGTCGGCCCAGGCGCGGGCGGCAGCGGCGTCCAGCGCCTGGCGTACGTCCGGGGCCATGCCGAGCCCGAGGCTGTCCGGCGTCTCGACGTCCTCGTCGAGGAAGACGTGGATCTCGAGCTCGTCGACCGACAAGGCACCGAGCAGCGTGCCGCGCGCCTCGCGCAGGAGGTGGCGGACGTCATGGCGGGCCGGGTTGGAGCGAGCCATCCTTCGGGTGGCCCGGATGACCCGCATGTGGTCGGCGAACTCCTCGCGCTCGACCGCCGTCACGACGGAGCGCAGCGTCATCGCCAGCTCGTCGGAGATCTCGAGCAGCCGGTCCTTGTCGGGCCGGCGCAGGTCGGTCGGGACGTCGAGGTAGAGCAGCGCGCGCAGGTCTCCGCGCTCGTCGGCGATCTGGGCGACCAGCATGTCCATCGGGTGCCAGTCGTCGGGGTTGCCGGTGGTCGGGATGTCGGGGACGACGACCACGCCGTCGATGAGCTCGCGCGTGCTGTCGGAGAAGCTCTCGTCGGGGATCCAGATGAAGTGGCCGAAGGTCTCGCCGTCCGCGAACGCGGCCTGCATGTCGGCGAGGCGTGAGGCCGTGCCGAGGCGCTCCTCGGCGCTCGTCATGTCGCCGTAGATCGCCACGAACTCCAGCAGTCCCTTGGGGCGTACGACCTCGATGGCGCACACCCGGAACCCGGCGCGGGTGGCGGCGTCCCGAGCGAGGGCGTGCATCAGCGCCCGAGCACGTGCGTCACCCCAACTCAGGTCGCGCGTCCGGCGCTCCCCTGGTCGCCCCTGGTCCATGGCGGTCTCGTCCTCCTGACGCGGATCGTAAGCGGGGGGATGGGACTCCGGAAGTTTTTCCCGAGGTCTTGCCCGTTGCTGTGGAGGAACTGTTGCCTTGGGACCTGTCTAGTCCGCTCCGGGTGGCCCGGAGGGGTGGTGCGGGAGTAGTCAGGTCGGGGCGTCACCGTGGGTCGACAGGCGCCTCGGGCAGCCAGACGTCGAAGGTCGTGCCGACGCCCAGCTCGGAGGCCACCTCGATGGTCCCGCCGTGCCCCTTCACGACGCTCTCCACGATGGACAGCCCCAGCCCGGTGCCGGGGAGGTTCCGCGCGGCCGGGTCGCCGGCGCGGAAGAACGGCGTGAACACGTGGGCCAGGTCGACCTCCCCGATGCCGATCCCGGTGTCCGCACAGACCAGCCGGACGCCCTCCGCGCGGTGGTCACCGTCGGCCCCGGGCGCAGCCTCGAGGATGACCGTGACCCGACCACCCTCGGGGGAGTACTTCACGGCGTTGGAGAGCAGGTTGGCCACCATCCGCTGGATGCCGGCCCCCTCGCCCAGGACCACCAGGCCTTCGCCGACGCTGATGTCGAGCACGACCCCGGCGTGGGCCGCGACCGACGCGAGGAAGTCGCAGCACTCCTGCACGGTTGCCGACAGGTCCACGGGGCCGGGAGTGACGTCGCGGTCCGGGTCGCTGACCGTGGCGAGAGCCATCAGCGCCTCGATCATGTCCTCGATCCTGCGGGCTGCGCGGTCCATCGCATCCAGGGAGTCCCGCTCGATCGAGGATGCGGCGTCCTGACCGAGCAGGTCGAGGTGGGTCCACAGCACGCTGACCGGGTTGCGCAGCTCGTGCGCCAGCGTGATGACCATGTCGCGGCGGTAGTCGTTGGTGGCCAGGAGCTCGGCGTTGAGCACCCGCTGGCGCTCCGCCAGGCGCGCCTCGAGCAGCAGTCGTGCCAGCTCGGCGGCCACCATGGTGGCGGCGTTGATCTCGGAGGCGATCCAGCGGGGCGCGTCGGTCGCCCGACCCAGCGCCATGGTGGCGAGGTACTCGTCACCTGCTCCGATGGGCACGAGGAGCCCCGATTCGAGGTGATGGGTGTCCAGGAGGCGCGTCAGCGCGGGCGGCGTCGCGATGGCCTCCTCCTGCATGCTCCAGGTGCGCTGACGCTCGACGACCACGTGACCACGCCGCTCCCACTGTCGCCTCATCAAGGTGGCCATCTCGTCGCGGTCGGCCTCGAGCCCCGGCACGACCGACGAGGCCGAGACCACGTCGACGGTGGCCACGTCCATCGCCTCGGTCAGCGCGCGCGAGAGCTCCGGCAGCAGCTCGTCGAGACCCAGCCCCGGTCGTACGCTCTCGAGCGCCCGGCGCGCCTGGGCGACCATGCGGACCTGCTCGCCGTAGAGCTCGCGCTCGACGAGGCTGATGACCGCATCGAAGAGCACCCCCGACTCGACGTTGACCGCCCCCACCGTCTCCGGGGTCGGGCGCAGTCCGGAGAGCGGCTCGTCGAGGTAGAGGAGCGCGCGCAGCTCACCGGCGTCGTTCGCCAGCAGGCGCACCAGCTGGTCGTCGGGGTCCCACCCGTCCGGCAGCTCGGACGGCGGCACGTCGGGCCTGTGTCCGTACGCGTCCAGCCACGCGCGCGTGGCGTCGTCGAGCCGCTCGCCCGGGACGTGCCACCACCCGTCCATCTCGACGCCGAGCTCGAGGATGTGGTCGAGGGCCAGCGGCGAGGCCTGCCCGAGCATCTTGTCGCGCGCCTCGTCGTCGCCGGCGATCGCGACGAACTCCAGGTTGCCGTCCGAGCGCAGCGCCTCGATCGCCGCGACGCGATGCCCGGAGCGTCGTGCGATGTCCTGGGCAATGGCGTGCAGGACCGCGCGTTGGGCCTCGTTGCCCCACGCCTGTCCTCGCGGACGCTCGAACGTCCGAATCTCTTCCCTCACCACTTCTCCCGTTCCCGATAACGAGATCGCCTCAGTCACGGTACGCGGCGAGGGCCGTGCGACGAGGAACCTTTGGTCAAGTTTTCACCTTGAATGTGACCCGTGGGTAACATAGCCGCATGAAGCGGGAGATCTACGACGAGGACCACGAGGCCTTCCGTGCCTCGGTCAAGCAGTTCCTGGACCGCGAGGTGGCCCCCCACCTCGAGTCGTACGCCGAGCACCACGGGCTCGACCGCGACTTCTGGCTCGCCGCCGGCAAGCAGGGATTCCTCGGCCTCGAGATCCCCGAGCAGCACGGCGGCTCCGAGGCCGGCGACTACCGCTTCAACGCCGTCCTGACCGAGGAGCTCGCCAAGGTCAACATGACCCTGCCGAGCTGCGTCGGCATCCACGCCGACATCACCGTGCCCTACCTCGTGCACCTGACCAACGACGAGCAGAAGGCGCGCTGGCTTCCGCGGGCCGCCACCGGCGAGCTGGTCACCGCGATCGGCATGACCGAGCCGGGTGGCGGCTCCGACCTCGCCAACCTGCGTACGACGGCGGTCCGCGACGGCGACGACTGGGTCATCAACGGCTCGAAGACCTTCATCACCAACGGCGGATCGGCCGACCTCGTGCTCGTCGCCGCGCGCACCAGCCCGGAGAAGAAGGCCAAGGGCATCTCGCTCTTCGCCGTCGACACCACCCTCGACGGGTTCAGCGTCGGTCGCGTCCTCGACAAGGTCGGCCAGGACGAGTCCGACACCGCCGAGCTGGCCTTCGAGGACGTCCGCGTCAGCAACGACGATCTCGTCGGCCCGCTCGACACCGGCTTCATCTCGATGATGCAGTTCCTGCCGCAGGAGCGCCTCGGCTCGGCGATCACCAACCTCGCCCACGCCAAGCAGATCCTCGAGGAGACGGTCCAGTACGCCAAGGAGCGCAAGGCCTTCGGCCAGCCGATCGGCGCCTTCCAGAACACGCAGTTCCTGCTTGCCGACCTCGTCACGCGGGTCGACGTGACGCAGGCCTTCGTCGACCAGTGCGTCCTCGCCCACACCAAGCAGGAGCTCACGCCGGTCGACGCCGCCAAGGCGAAGTGGTGGACCTCGCAGGTGCAGAACGACGTCCTCGACCACTGCGTCCAGGTGCACGGCGGCTACGGCTACATGAACGAGTACCGCGTGGCCCGCGCCTGGCGCGATGCCCGCGTCACCAAGATCTGGGCCGGCTCCAACGAGATCATGAAGATGCTGATCGGCCGTGACCTCGGGCTCTCGTGACGCCGCTCAGCCCAGCCTCACCTTCGTTGCACGGCGTACGCCGACGGGCGAGGATCAGGACGTGAGCGAGCGAAGCGAGTACGTGCATGAGTCTTGAGATCGGGACCGACGAAGAGCCGCGGCACTTCCACGACGAGATGGGCAACGACGTCAGCGGTCGGCTCAACTGGCTGCGCGCGGCGGTCCTCGGGGCCAACGACGGCATCGTCTCGACGGCCGGCGTCGTGATGGGCGTCGCCGGTGCGACCGACGACCGCGGGACCATCGTCATCGCGGGCATCGCGGCCCTGACGGCCGGTGCCCTCAGCATGGGCACCGGGGAGTACGTCTCGGTCAGCACCCAGCGCGACTCGGAGAAGTCCCTCCTCGAGCTGGAGGCCCAGGAGCTCGAGCGGATGCCCGAGACCGAGGAGCGCGAGCTCGCCGGCATGTACGAGGAGAAGGGCCTCTCCCGCGAGACCGCGGAGAAGGTCGCGCGCGAGCTCACCGAGCACGACGCGCTGCGGGCACACGCCGACATCGAGTTCGGCATCGACCCCGACAACCTCACCAACCCGTGGCAGGCCGCACTCGCCTCCATGGTGGCCTTCACGATCGGTGCGCTCCTGCCGTTGCTCGTGGTGGCGTTCGTCCCCGACGGAGTCCGGATCCTCGTGACGGTCCTGAGCGTGGTCGCCGCCCTCGCCGTCACTGGCTTCGTGAGCGCGCGGATCGGCTTCAGCCCACGCCTGCCCGCCGTCGTACGCAACATCGCCGGCGGCCTGCTCGCGATGGGCATCACCTACGCCATCGGAGCCTTCGCGGGCGTCCACCTCGGCTGAGGTCTGCGTCCCGCCGGTGTCGCTTCACGGGTGGCGGGCGGCGTGCCAGGTCTCGACGAGGGCCAGGCACCAGTCGAGGTGCTGGCCGGGGTAGCCCGCGAGGCAGCTCGCGGTGACCAGGCCGTAGGCCGCGCGGTAGAGCACCAGGACCTCGGGCGTCGTAGCCGAAGCGCTCGACCGCCAGCCGGTCGAGAGCGGCGGTCGCCTCGGTCGCGCCCGGGCCGAACATGTCCTGCAGGCACGCCGCCACTGCAGCGTCGAACGCCGGGTCGCCGACCGTGGAGACGTAGCCGAAGTCGAGCAGGCCGACCGGTCGCTCGTCCTCGAGCAGCACGTGGACCGGACCGAGGTCGCCGTGGATGAGGCGGGCGGGCACCGGGATGAGCGATCGCAGCGCGTCGGCCATCTCGTCCACCGCGCCGTCCGGCAGGCCAGGCACGAGGTGGGCGCGCCGGAGGCACAACGCGGCCAGGGAGACGCCGAAGGGCACGTCGAGGTCGAACGGCGGCTCGCCGTCGGGCACGGGCAGGACTGCGAGGTCGGGATGGGCCGGCACCTGCGCCAGCGCCGCGAGCACGTCGAGCACCGGCTCGGGGCGTGCTGCCGCGACGGCAGTGCCGCGGAGCCGGCGCTGGACCGTGACCATGCGACCGCCGGCCTCGGCGACCTCGAGGATGCGGGGCACCGCGATCGAGGCGCCGGCGGCGGCGAGCCCCTCCTCCACCGCGTCGTAGAACGTCTGCAGTCGTTCGACCTCGACACGCGGCCGCCGGTCCCACAGCTTCACGACGCGCTCGTCGTCGAGGGCTGCGACCACGCCTTCCATGCCTCGGCCGAGCTCGTCCGTGACAGGGAAGCCAGCAGCCCGCATCGCCGCGAGCGGGTCGGTGCTCACCCGACCTCGTGGACCGAGACCCCGGCGTCGCCGGGCAGCCTCAGCACCGCCGACGCGGTGCCGACCGGCGCCCCGACGAGGGTCCGTACGACGGGGTCCGGGCCGAGTGCGTGGAGCGGCAGCTCGATCGGGTCGGTGTCGCGGCGCACGGCGTGGACGAGCAGGGTCTGGTCGGGGTGCTCGCGCAGGAAGGTCATCGAGTCCTCGCCGGCGTGCAGCCAGCGGAGGCCACCGCGACGCAAGGCCACGTGATCTCGCCGCAGCGCGATCCAGGACCGGTAGGCGGCAAGCGTCGGGTCGTCCCACGTCTCCCGGTGCTCCCACGGGAACGGCGTACGCGCGTGCTCGCCGTCGACGGCGGTCAGGCCGAGCTCGTCGCCCATGAAGACGACCGGAACGCCGGGCATCGTCATCTGCAGGCCGAGCCCGACGAGGTGCAGGTCGCGACCGCGGCCGGCCAGGTCGGTGCCGCCGTCGGTCCCACCGCCGGTGACGGTGCGGAAGCGCGGGGTGTCGTGGGAGTCGAGGTGCATGGTCGATCCCTGCCAGGCCGTCCACGGGATCGAGCCGTGGACGTCGCGCATGGTCGCCACGGCTGCCGTGCCCGGGAGCACCGGGATGTCGACCGGGAGGCCCAGGTAGTCGAGCCCGTGCGGCAGCCCGGCCCCTGAGGGCGAACCCCCGTTGAGCCAGCACCACAGGGGTCGGGTGAAGCCCGCGTAGTCCATGGTGCCGTGCCAGCCCGCGCCCGTGAGGTCGGCCGTCGCGTCGTGGCCGTGCTCGGCGAGCAGCCAGCCGTCGCCGGCCACCTCGTCGATGGTGCGGCGCAACGCCTCGGCCACGGCGTGGGCGAGGTCGTCGGCGCCCATCCGCCCGGTCATGTTGGCCACGTCGACGCGCCAGCCGTCGAGGCCGCGGCGCAGCCAGTGCGCGACGACCGAGTCGGGACCGGCGTAGAGGCGGCGCGCCATCTCGGCCGACGTGTGGTCGAGCTTGGGCAGGCTGGGGATGTCGAGCCAGGCCGCATAGCCGTGCTGCTCCGCATCGGAGAAGCGGTAGAACGACCGCTCCGGGGACGACGGGTCCTCCTGCGCGCGCAGGAACCAGTCGTGGTGCTCGCCGGTGTGGTTGGTGGTGAGGTCGCCCATCAGCCGGAGCCCGTGGGCGTGCACGGCGTCGGCCAGCCGCTCCAGTGCCTCGTCGCCGCCGAGGAGCGGATCGACCCGGTCGAAGGAGACCGCGTCGTAGCGGTGGGTGGACCACGCCTCGAAGACCGGGGTCAGGTAGAGCAGGGTCGCGCCCAGCCCGTCGAGGTGGTCGAGGTGCTCGGCGACGCCGTCGAGCGTGCCGCCGTACCACTGGAACGGGACGTCGGGGCCCCGGTGGACGACGGGCTGGTCCCACTCACAGGGGATCGCCCAGTCGGGCACCGACACCGCCTGTTCGGTGCGGCCGAACCGGTCCGGGAACACCTGGTAGCCGACCTGGTCGGGCACCCACTCGGGCAGCCGGTGCTCGGTGCTGATGCGGAAGTCGCCCCCGTCGGTGACGTCCCGCGCGTGCACACCCGTCGCAGTGAGCCACCGGTAGTCGGCGGGTCCGCGGGAGATCAGGAAGCGGTAGGACGTCGAGCGGTTGACCAGGCGCAGCGCCACCTCCCACCACGCCCCGGCCGCGTCGTCGTCGACCTGCGTGGCCCGACGGACCGCCGGCTCGCCGTCCCGCACTGCGCGCAGCACGACCACGGTGGCGCCGGGCGAACCGTCGACGTCGTGCGGCACGCGTACGCGCAGTGTCACCTCGTCGCCCAGCACGGGCCGGGCAGGTGAGACGTAGAGGGGCGAGCCGTCGTGGTGCGGGTCCAGGGGATGGGGATCGGTCGACATCGACCGACGCCTCAGCCCTTCACACCGCCGGCGGTGATGCCGCCGACGATGAACTTCTGGAGGTAGAGGAACAGCAGGACCACCGGGATGGCGGTCATGATCGATCCGGCAGCGAAGACACCGAGGTTGTTGGAGCGGTCGGCGTCGATCAGGCCGTAGAGGCCGGTGGCCAGCGTCTTGTTGCCCTCGTCGCGCAGGAAGATGGAGGCCATCAGGAACTCGCCGATCACGCCGACGAACACGAGCAGGCCGCACACGGCGAGGATCGGGCGTACGAGCGGGAGGATGATCCGGAAGAAGATCTGCACGTGGCTCGCGCCGTCGAGCATCGCGGCCTCGTCGAGCGACATCGGGATCGAGTCGAAGAAGCCCTTGATCAGCCACACCTGTCCCAGCGAGCCACCGCACATCATCAGGATGTAGCCCGGCAGGGTGTCGAGGCCGACCGCCGGAAGGACCCCGCCGATGTCGGTGAACATCAGGTAGAGCGCCACGGCGGCGAGGAACTGCGGGAACATCTGGATCAGCAGGAGCGCCAGGAGCCCGCCGCGGCGACCGGTGAAGCGGAAGCGCGAGAAGGCGAACGCGGCGAGCGAGCTGAACAGCAGCTGCACGAAGACGACCGCCACGCACACGATCAGGCTGTTGCGGGCCCAGGTGCCGAAGGGCTGCTCGTCGAGCAGCTTGGTGAAGTTGTCGAGGCTGAAGGACTGCGGGACCAGCGTCGAGGTGACGACGTTGCCCAGCGGGTTCAGCGAGGCGGAGAGGAGGTAGGACACGGGGAACAGCGCCCACAACACGGCGATGATGCCGACGACGTGGCGCCAGCCGACCTCGCGGAACCACCGGCTCGGGCCGAGCTTGACCTTCGGAGGCCTGGCACCGCCCCGTCCTGACGACGTACGAGCGACAGGCGCGTCCTCGACGAGGGTCGTGCCCGGAGGCGGTCCCTGGACCTGTGTCATGTCAGTTCACATCCTCGAGCGAGCGGGTGGCACGGAACTGGAGTGCGGCGATCACGCCGGTGACCACGAAGAGGACGACGGAGACCGCAGCCGCGAAGCCGATCTGCACGCCGCCGGCGCCGAAGGCCAGTCGGTAGGTGTAGCTGATCAGGATGTCGGTTCCGCCGGCCGTCGGGTTGTCCGGGCTGAAGGGCCCGCCTCCGGTGAGGAGGAAGATCGCGCCGAAGTTGTTGAAGTTGAAGGCGAACGTCGCGACCAGCAGCGGTGCCACGGTCACCAGCAGCAGGGGAAAAGTGATCCGGCGGAAGCCGGCGAAGCCGTTCGCCCCGTCGATGCGCGCTGCCTCGGTGAGGTCCTCGGGGATCGCCTGGAGGGCCCCGGTGGCGACGAGGAACATGTAGGGGAAGCCCATCCACAGGTTCGTGATCAGGACGGCGATCTTGGCGGTCGTGGTCCCACCGAACCAGTTGATGTTGAGCCCGGTGAGGTCGTTGATCAGGCCGAAGTCCTGGTTGTAGAAGCTGGACCACAGCAGCAGCGAGATGAAGCCCGGGATCGCGTAGGGGAGGATCAGGAGCGCCCGGTAGATCCGCTGGCCGCGCACCCTCGGGTCGTTGAGGGTGATCGCGAAGAGCAGCCCGAGCAGGAACGTGCCGATGACCGACAGGGTCGCGAAGACGACGGTCCAGACGAAGATGCCGAGGAAGCTGCTGCTGATCCGGCTGTCGGTGAAGATCTTGTTGTAGTTGCGACCGCCCACGTTGGCCGTCCACGACTGGTCGGAGATCCGCTTGCCGGCGTCGTCGACGAAGTACTCCCGGTCGCCCTTCTGCTGCACCGTGTAGACGGTGTCGCTGGCACTGTCGGTGATCGTGTCGGCGTCCGCGTCGTAGACCAGCGTGGGCGCGCCCTCGAAGGCCTCGCTCGTGCCGTCGCGGACGATGAAGGTCCCCCCGTCGGTGGGGATCGCGATCTCGTCGAGCGTGTCCGAGGCGGCACTGATCTGCTTGATGTTGAGCACGGTGTAGCCGTCGACGGCAGTCACCCGGCCGCCGTCGAGCGTGACGCCGTCGGGGTCGGCCTCCAGCCCGTCCTCGGTGCCCTCGAAGACCGACTCCGGGTCGTCCTGCGGCACCAGGAAGTAGGTGAACGGTCCGGACGTCGCGTCGCCGTCGGTGGCGATGGTGAGGTTGTACTGCGGCGAGTCATCGGCCCGCGTCACCGACGAGCCGACGATCTGGTCGACGGTGGTCTGCTTGTCGTTGCGGGTGCCGTCGCCGTAGTTGGTGAACGACGTCTTGGCGGTCAGCACGATCGGGTAGACCACGAAGAGGGCGAGCATCAGCGTGCCGGGCACGAGGTACTTCGCCGGCAGCGCGCGCCCGGTGGCGTACGTCGTCACGAGGACGACGGTGATCAGCCAGATGGCGACCAGGAAGAACCACGAGCCCTCCCCGACCAGCATCGGCGTCAGCGCGATCGCGGTGCCGATGACGATGCCGAGGAAGAGCACCCTCACCAGGAGCGCGGGGACGTCGTCGCGGCCCGGCCTGGTCAGCCGGCTGCGGCGAGGGGGGTCGGTGGGGTCGAGCGGTTCCGCCATGGCAGTTCCCCTTCACGGGTCCGAGCAGGGCCGGGGTGATGGATCAGGGTCGTTCAGGCGTGGTCGTCCAAGGTGTGGTTCAGGACGCACCTGAGCGGCGCCCCGGTGGGCGGCGGTCGCCACCCACCGGGGTGCTGCTCGTCCGGGATCAGCCGGCGTCGGCGATCGCCTTGTTGATGGTCTCGCCGGCGGACTTGATCGTGGCGACCGGGTCCTTGCCGCTGACGATGGCGGAGTACGCCTTGCCGAGCGGCTCCCACACCGACGCCATCGCGGGGATGGCGGGCATCGGGGCCGCGGCGTTGGCCGCGTCGGTGAACACGGCCAGGTCGGGGTCGTCGACCTGGTCCTGCACGGCGGTCATCGCGGGCGGCAGCTGCGTGCCTTCGTAGAGGGTCATCATCGCGTCCTCGCTGTTGACGCCGTTGTTGACGAACTCCTGCGCGATGTCCTTGTTCTTGCCGTTCGCGGCGACCATGAAGGCCTGGGCACCCATGAAAGGCGCCGCGGCGTCCTGACCATCGAAGCCGGGCACGGGCTGGATGCCGTAGTCGAAACCGGCCTTCTTCACGTCGGCGAGCGCCCACGGTCCGGAGATGAGGTAGGCGGCCTTGCCGCTGGTGAACAGGGCGATGGAGTTGTCGCCGCTGATCGAGGTGCGCAGCACCTTGGCCTTGGCCAGCTTCGAGATCTCCTGGGCGGCCTTGATCGACCCGTCCTTGCCGATGCCGACGTCCTGGGCGTCGTAGCCCGTGGCGTCGTCGTAGGAGAAGATGTAGCCGCCGAACGAGGTGAGGATCGGCTCCATGTGGTAGGCGTCGCCGAGCTCACCGACGGGCAGGTTGAGCGCGGACTCGACCTTGCCGGACTTGACGGCCGCCTCGCCCGCGGCGATGGCGTCATCCATGGTGGCGGGCTCGTCGGGCACGACGTCCTTGTTGCGGTAGAGCGCCAGGGCCTCGACGCCGTAGGGCACGCCGTAGAGCTTGCCGTCGTACGTCGTGGCCTGGACGGCCTTCTCGGAGTAGCCCGAGAGCTCGTCCGGGGTGAGGTTGAGCGGGTCGATCGCGCCGTTCTGGACCAGGTTGCCGATCCAGTCGTGGGCGCCGACGACCACGTCGGGACCGTTGCCGGCCGCGTCGGCGGTGACGAAGCTGCCCTGGAGGTCCTCGGAGATGGCCTGGACCTTGACGGTGATGCCGTTGGCCTCGCCGAAGGTGTCGGCGACCTTCTTCACGGCGTCGATCTTGAGCGAGTCGGTCCAGACGAGGAGGTCGGCGTCGCCGCCTCCGGCGTCGGCGCTCGGGCTCGAGCTGGAGCTGGTGTCGGTGTCCGACGAGTCGCTCGAGCCGGAGCCACCGCCGCCGCAACCGGCGGCGGTGAGGGCGAGCACCGCGACGGCCACGGGGCCGAGGGTGCGGGTCAGTCTGCGCATGTGAGGGTCCTCCGAGGGGGCGGCAGTGTGAGGGACGCCACACCGTAACAGCGCGTTTGCAGCATTGAGAAGACCCTGCAACTTTTTGCGGCCGGACCGAGACGTACGTGACGTCGGTCACTAGTCTGGCGGGCGTGAAGATCCGGCTGAGCGAGATCGCGGAGCGCTCCGGGGTGAGCATCAGCACGGTCAGCCGCGTGCTCAACGAACAGCCCGGGGTCAGCCAGCACAACCGCCGCCTGGTGCTCACGGCCATCGACGTCCTCGGCTACGACCGACCCGTACGGCTGCGACCGCGCGCCGGCGGGCTCGTCGGCCTGGTGCTGCCCGAGCTCGAGAACCCCTATTTCCCACGGCTCGCGCACCACCTCGAGGTCAGCCTCGGCAAGCTCGGCCTCTCCCCGGTCCTGTGCAGCCAGACGCTGGGCGGCGTGCACGAGGACGACTACGTCGCGATGCTCCTCGAGCACTCCGTGGCCGGCATCGTCTTCGTCTCGGGCGTGCACGCCCTGGTGGACAGCGATCCCGCGCGCTACCAGCGCCTGCTCGACCTCGGCCTCCCCTTCGTGCTCGTCAACGGCGCGCTGGCCGGACTGGACGCGCCCTCGATCTCCACCGACGACGTCGCCGCGGTCGAGCTGGCCGTCCAGCACCTCGAGCACATGGGCCACCGCCGCATCGGCGCCGCGTTGGGGCAGCTGCGCTACCTGCCGGCCCAGCGCAAGCGGCGCGCCTTCCTCGACACGATCCGCGGGCGGGACCTCGTGCCCGACGACCTCGACATCCACGACCTCGTCGAGGCGACCTCCTACTCCGTGGAGGGCGGGCGACGGGCCGCCGAGCCGCTCCTGGACCGCGGCGTGACCGGCATCGTCTGCGGCTCCGACGTGATGGCGCTCGGTGTGGTGCGCGCGGCCCGGAGCCGCGGGCTCCGGGTCCCCGAGGACCTGTCGGTCGTCGGCAGCGACGACAGCCAGATGATGGAGTTCGCCGACCCGCCGCTCACCACCGTGCGCCAGCCGGCCGAGGCCCTGGCCCAGGCCGCCAGCGAGGAGATCGCCGAGCAGCTCGGCGGCGCCCGACCGCACGCGGGTGAGGTGCTCTACCGCCCCGAGCTGGTCGTACGCGGGTCCACCGCCAGGGCGCCGGAACCGCGCTGACCCGCGCCCCGATCAGCCCAGGGCAGCGACGATCTCGTTGACCTTGTCCTTGGCGTCGCCGAAGAGCATCTGGGTGTTCTCCTTGAAGAACAGCGGGTTCTGCACGCCGGCGTAGCCGGTGGCCATCGACCGCTTGAAGACGATGACGTCCTTTGCCTTCCACACCTCGATCACGGGCATCCCGGCGATGGGCGAGTTGGGCTCCTCCATCGCGGCCGGGTTGACGGTGTCGTTGGCCCCGATCACGAGCACGACGTCGACGTCGGGCAGGTCGTCGTTGATCTCGTCCATCTCGAGCACGATGTCGTAGGGCACCTTGGCCTCGGCGAGCAGCACGTTCATGTGTCCGGGGAGGCGGCCCGCGACGGGGTGGATGCCGAAGCGGACGTCGACGCCCTTCTCGCGGAGCTTGCGGGTCATCTCGGCCACGGGGTACTGCGCCTGCGCGACGGCCATGCCGTAGCCCGGCGTGATCACCACGGACGACGCGTCGGCCAGGAGGGCGGCGACGTCGTCGGCCTGGATCTCGCGGTGGTCGCCGTAGTCACGGTCCTCGGCCGGCCCGCCGTCGGAGCCGAAGCCGCCGGCGATGACGCTCACGAACGAGCGGTTCATCGCCTTGCACATGATGTAGCTGAGGATCGCACCCGACGAGCCGACGAGCGCGCCGGTGATGATGAGCAGGTCGTTGCCGAGCATGAAGCCGGCGGCCGCTGCGGCCCACCCGGAATAGCTGTTGAGCATCGACACCACGACGGGCATGTCACCGCCGCCGATCGCAGCGACGAGGTGGAAGCCGAGCACCAGGGCGAGGATCGTCATCAGCGCGAGCGGCGCGAGCCCGGACCAGCCGTCGGTGTTGGCGAACCAGACGAGCAGCAGCACCGAGGCCACGATGATGCCGAGGTTGAGGTGGTGGCGACCCGGCAGCGTGAGCGGGCGCGGACTTCATCTTCGCGCTGAGCTTGAGGTTGGCCACGATCGAGCCGGTGAAGGTCACCGCACCGATGAAGACGCCGATGAAGACCTCGCCGTCGTGGACGGCGTCGGTGCCGCCGAAGACCTGCGTGGACTCGATCCACGTGTTGTAACCGACCAGCACCGCGGCGAGGCCGACGAAGCTGTGCATCATCGCGATCAGCTCGGGCATGCCGGTCATCTCGACGCCGCGCGCCAGCCGGATGCCGATCACGGCGCCGACGGTTCCGGCGAGAAGGATGACGACCACCCCGAACCAGCCGGCGGCGCTGTCGTAGGTGGTGACCCGGTCCAGGACCAGCAGCAGGGTCGCGCCGACGGCGAGGCCCATGCCGGCCATGCCGAACTGGTTGCCGCGCCGGGCGGTCTCGTGCTTGCTCAGACCGGCGAGAGCGAAGATGAAGAGGAGCGCCGCGAGGATGTAGGCGCCCTGGACGAACTCGACCACCGGCTCAGCCCTTCTGGAACATGTTGAGCATCCGCCGGGTGACCATGAAGCCACCGAAGACGTTGATGCTGGCGAGCAGGATGGCCACCGCCGCGATCACCTGGACCGCAGGTTGGTCGATCGGTGCCTGCAGGATCGCGCCCACCACGATGATCCCGCTGATCGCGTTGGTGACGCTCATGAGCGGGGTGTGCAGCGCGTGGTGGACGTTGCCGATCACGTAGAAGCCGATCACGACCGCGAGCACGAACACCGTCAGGCTCGGCAGGAAGTACGACGGCGACAGGGTCGCGAGCACCAGGAACACCACCGCGGCCAGCCCGGCCGCGTACAGCCGGCGCCTCGGGTCCGGCGGCACCGGTGGCGCCTTCTCGACCGGCATCACCTTCGTGGACTCCTCGGGTGCCGCGGAGACCTGCACCGGCGGCGGCGGCCACATGGTGTCGCCGTCTCGCGTGACGGCGATGCCGCGCTGGACCACGTCGTCCATGTCGAGGGTGAGGACGCCGTCCTTCTCGGGCGTCAGCAGCTTGAGCAGGTTGACGATGTTGGTGCCGTAGAGCTGGCTGGTCTGGGCGGCGAGCCGGCTGGCGAGGTCGGTGTAGCCGAGGACGGTGACTCCGTTGCCGGTGACCACACGCTCGTCCTTGACCGTGGCGGCCACGTTGCCGCCGTTGGCCGCGGCCATGTCCACCACGACCGAGCCGGGCTGCATCGCGGCGACCGTCTCGGCCGTCACCAGCAGCGGCGCGGGGCGCCCGGGGATCAGCGCGGTGGTGATGACGATGTCGGCGGCGCGCGCCTCCTCGTCGTACATCGCCGCGGTGGCGGCCTCCTGCTCGGCGGTCATCTCCTTGGCGTAGCCGTCGGAGGAGACCTCCTGCTCCATGTCGACCGTGACGAACTGCGCGCCCATCGACTCGACCTGCTCGGCCACCTCGGGGCGTACGTCGAACGCGCGGACGATCGCGCCCAGCGAGCCGGCGGCACCGATCGCGGCGAGGCCGGCGACGCCGGCGCCGACGACGAAGACGCGGGCCGGCGGCACCTTGCCCGCGGCGGTGACCTGGCCGGTGAAGAGCCGGCCGAACTCGTGGGCCGCCTCGATCACCGCGCGGTAGCCCGCGACGTTGGCCATCGAGGAGAGCACGTCCATCGACTGGGCCCGCGAGATGCGGGGCACCGCGTCCATCGCGAGGGCGGTGACGCCCGCGCCGGCGAGGCGTTCGACCAGCTCGGGGGTGCGTGCCGGCGCCAGCAGGGCGATGACGGTCGCACCGCGGCGCAGCAGCCCGATCTCGTCGTCGGTCGGAGCGTTGACCTTGATCACGACATCGCTGGACCAGACGTCCGCGCTGGTGCCGAGGTCGATGCCCGCGTCGAGGAAGGCGCCGTCCGGTTGGTCGGCGGCCGCACCTGCGCCCTGCTCCACCACGACGTCGTAGCCGAGCGCGACGAGCTGGGACGCCGTCTTCGCCGTGGCGGCGACGAGCGTCTCGCCGGGTCGGGACTCGCGCGGGATGCCGATGCGCACTGCTGCCTCCTGGGTGGGCGGCCGGATGGGTCGGGCCGGGCGGCGGGCCGGGCACAACCTATCCAACGGCAGGCGCCCGCACCGTCGTCCCCTGTGGCGTGGCCCACACTTCTGCTACAGCGGTCGCGGTGTCAGTCGCTGGAGGGCCGTGACGTGACCCGGCTCCAGCTCGTCGAGCGTGGCCACACCCAAGAGGCGCATGGTGCGCTCGATCTGGCCCTGGAGGATCTCGATCGTCCGGTCGACGCCCTCGCGACCACCGGCCATCAGGCCGTAGAGATAGGCACGTCCGATGAGCGTGAAGTGCGCGCCGTGGGCGACCGCGGCCACGATGTCCTGGCCGGACATGATGCCGGTGTCGAGATGCACCTCGAGGTCGGAGCCGACCTCCTTCACCACCTGCGGGCAGCAGGTGGAACGGGACGGGCGCCCGGTCGAGCTGGCGACCGCCGTGGTTGGAGAGGAGCACGGCGTCGACGCCGACCTCGGCCAGCCGGGCGGCGTCGGAGACCGATCTGCACACCCTTGACCACGACCTTGCCGGACCACTGCGCGCGGATCCACTCGAGGTCGTCGTAGGTCACCGTCGGGTCGAACATCGTGTCGAGCAGGTCGGCAACGGTGCCCGACCACGCATCGAGCGAGGCGAAGGCCAGCGGCTCGGTGGTGAGGAAGTTGATCCACCACGCGGGTCGCGGGATCGCGTTGACGACGGTGCGGGGGGTGAGGGTGGGCGGGATCGTCATGCCGTTGCGCACGTCGCGCAGCCGCGCACCGGCGACCGGCACGTCGACGGTGACCAGGAGGGTGTCGTAGCCCGCCGCAGCTGCGCGGTCGACCAGCGCCATCGACCGGTCGCGGTCCTTCCACATGTAGAGCTGGAACCAGTTGCGCCCGTCGGGCGCCGCAGCAGCGACGTCCTCGATGGACGTGGTGCCCATCGTCGACAGGGAGAACGGGATGCCGGCGGCGGCCGCAGCGGTCGCGCCCGCGACCTCACCCTCGGCCTGCATCATCCGGGTGAACCCCGTGGGCGCGATGCCGAACGGCAGGGCGACCCGCTTGCCGAGCACCTCGCGCGACGTGTCGACCGTCGAGACGTCCCGCAGGATCGACGGGTGGAACTCCACGTCGGCGAACGCCTCGCGGGCCCGGCGGAGGGAGACCTCGCCGTCGGCCGCACCGTCGGTGTAGTCGAAGGCCGGCTTGGGCGTACGCCGCTTCGCCACCCGCCGCAGGTCCTCGATGGTGAGCGCCGTCCCGAGGCGGCGCGCCTTCGGGGACATCTCCGGCTTCTTGAACTTCAGCAGGGGCGCCAGATCGCGCCGCTTCGGCAGCTGCCGCTTCATGGGGTCACTCCATCACAACGCTCAGTGAGCGACGCCGTACAACCGGTCGCCGGCGTCGCCGAGGCCGGGGACGATGTAGCCCTTCTCGTTGAGCTTCTCGTCGAGCGCGGCGGTCACGACGGTGACCGGGACGTCGAGGCCCTCGAGGCCGGCCTCGAGGTTGGCGACACCCTCGGGCGCAGCCAGCAGGCAGATCGCGGTGATGTCGTCGGCGCCGCGGGTGGTGAGGAAGTTGATCGCCGCGGCGAGCGTGCCGCCGGTTGCGAGCATCGGGTCGAGGACGTAGCACTGGCGACCCGACAGGTCCTCGGGCAGCCGCTCGGCGTACGTCGACGCCTCGAGCGTCTCCTCGTTGCGCACCATGCCGAGGAAGCCGACCTCGGCGGTCGGCAGGAGCCGCATCATCCCGTCGAGCATGCCGAGACCGGCGCGGAGGATCGGCACCACCATCGGCCGGGGCTGCGCGAGGTAGACCCCGGTGGTCGGACCCACAGGCGTGGTGATGTCACGCGGGTCGACGCGCACCTCGCGGGTGGCCTCGTAGGCGAGGAGGGTCACGAGCTCGTCGGTGAGCCGCCGGAAGGTCGGCGAGTCGGTCTGCTCGTCGCGCAGGACGGTGAGCTTGTGGGAGACGAGGGGGTGGTTCACCACGTGCAGGCGCATGGGGCGACCTTAGCGTCCTCGCGCCGCTCCCCCGGGCGCGCGGTAAACGGGGTTGGCGCGCCCCCTGCTTTCTGAGACATTGGAGGCTCCGACAGCGGGTGGGGAGGCCGGCATGTCCGAGCAGAGCGGCGGGGTCGACTTCGCGCTGGCCGCATTCGTCGAGAACGGCGACTGGCAGGTGCAGGACATCGCGACCCCCGCCTTCGACACGATCGACGCGTTGAGCCACGCGCTGCGCCAGGTCGCGAGCGACTCGGGCGCCGTCGGGATGGTCGCCGTCGACGAGGACTTCTTCGTGCTCGTCCGCGTCAGCGGCACGAGCACCCGCGTCCTGCTCTCCGACGTCACGGCGGCCGACGAGTGGGAGATCGCCCAGTCGGTGATCGACTTCCTCGGCCTGCCCGCGCCCGAGGACGACGACGTCGAGGTGCCGGCGGGCGACCTCGACCTGCTGGCCGACCTCGGGCTGCACGCCATCGACATGGGTGCCCTGCTCGACGACGTCGAGCTCTACCCCGACGAGATGCTGTCCGACATCGCCCGCCGCCTCGGGTTCGGCGAGCTCTTCGACGACGCCGCCGGCCTCACGCCCGCATGAATCCGTCCGACGCATGGGACGCCCCCATGCGCCTGGCGCTCGCCGAGGCGCAGGCCGCACTCGCCGGTGACGACGTACCGGTGGGTGCCGTCGTGCTCGACGAGACGGGCACGGTCATCGGCACCGGTCGCAACACCCGCGAGGCCGAGGGCGACCCGACCGGTCACGCCGAGGTCGTCGCGCTCCGTGCCGCAGCAGCCACCCGCGGCGAGTGGCGGCTCACGGGCTGCACCCTCGTCGTGACGCTCGAGCCGTGCACGATGTGCGCCGGCGCGCTCGTCCTCGCCCGTGTCGACCGGCTGGTCTTCGGGGCGTACGACGACCAGCTGGGCGCCGTCGGGTCCCTCTGGGACGTCGTCCGCGACCGTCGGCTCAACCACCGGCCCGAGGTCGTCGCCGGCGTGCGGGCCGCGGACTCGACTGCCCTGCTGGACTCGTTCTTCGCAGCCCACCGACAGTCGGTACCTAGGGACGAAATGGTAGGCGTGGGGGACGTCCCACCACCCACTTCGTCCCTAGATGCCAAGGGTGGGGAGGCGTCGTGACCGCGGTCCGGCGGGCCACTGTCGCCGACGCCGATGTCCTCGCCCGGCTGCTCTGGGACTTCAACA
This sequence comes from uncultured Actinomycetota bacterium, assembly GCA_963711175.1. Taxonomy (GTDB): domain Bacteria; phylum Actinomycetota; class Actinomycetes; order Propionibacteriales; family Nocardioidaceae; genus Nocardioides. The sequence continues at coordinate 114,659 of CAVQDC010000014.1, read as the reverse complement.
CCGAGTTCGAGACCGAGGTCGACGACGTCGACGTGCTCGCGGTGCGGTTCGCCCGGCTGCTCGAGCTCGACGACATCATCGCGGTGCTCGCCGAGGACGGGGCCGAAGCCGTGGCGTTCGCCCTGGTGAGCCTGCGGCCGGCGATCTGGTTCGACGGCCCGGTGTCGCAGCTCGAGGAGCTCTACGTCGTCCCCGACCTGCGGGACCACGGCATCGGCACCCAGGTCCTCGACCTGTGCCGGCGGCTCGTCGCCGAGAAGGGCTCACCAGAGATGCACATCGGCGTCGACGAGGTCGACGTGGACACCCGCCGGTTCTACGAGCGCCACGGCTTCGTCAACATCGAGGCGGGCGTGGACTACCGGATGCTCTACTACGTCGGGCCGACGTCGACCTCGCCGAGCGGTGAGTGACGCAGGTTCTGCAGCCTCGGAACCTGCACCACACACCGCCGATCGGACGAGCGGTGCGTGAGACATGTTCTGACGCGCGGGAACCTGCACCACGCACCGCTCGACGCGGATCAGCTGGCGGAGGCGGCCGCGACCATCTCCACGACGCCCTCGGCCATGGACCCGGCCAGCTCGTCGAGGTCGGCGACCGCGCTGGCGTCGACGTTGACGCCGATGCAGGCCGTGTCGCCGCAGGTCACCAGGCACACCGTCAGTGCGGCGCCGGGCAGCGGGCCGAGGACGTACATCCCCTGCACCTCGGCGCCGGCCATGTAGCGCTTGCGCGGCGGGCCGGGCAGCGTCAGCACGAACGCGTCGGGCACGGATGCGGTCCGCAGGGCCGAGCTGCTGACGAAGGCGGGCATCCGGTTGAGCAGCGGTGCCGCGGCGTCGAGCACCTCGAGGGCGCGCTCGGTGTGGAGGGACAGCACCTCCCCGCGCACTGCCGCGACCCGGTCGACCGGGTCCTCGATCGCGAGCGGGCCGGAGATGATCGCACCGGCGAACCGGTTGCCGAGGTCGTCGGCCCGGTCGAGCGAGACCCGTACGCCGACAGGGATCTCGCCCACGGCGGCGCCCCGTCCCTCGTGGTAGCGGCGCAGCCCGCCGAGCACCAGCGCGACCGCGGCGTCGTCGAGGGTGCCACCGCCCTGGCGGGCGACCGCGCGGAGCTGGTCGAGCGGCGCGTCGAGGGTGAGGAACGACCACATCTTCCCCGTGCGCGGCGACAGCTCGGACGACGACGGGGCCGCCTGGGAGAGCAGACGGCGTACGGACGCGCCGTAGCGCAGGGTCGACGCGACGACCGCCTGCGGTCGCGTCGCGGCGAGACCCAGGTTGCGTACGGTCGCCAGGGCGGCCTCGGGCAGGGTGGCGACGTCGGTGCGCAGACCGGAGACGGCGAGGTCGACCGGGTCGGGAGCGGTCGCCGCTGCGACGTCCGAGCCGACCGGCTTGCGCGCGGTGTGCGCCCGCTTGCCCGACTGGAGCATCGACAGCAGCTGCACCGTGCCGAGCGGATCGGCCAGTGCGTGGTGGATCTTGAGGACGTAGGCCGCACCGTCACCCACCCCGTCGAACAGCACGCCTTCCCAGAGCGGGCGCGACCGGTCGAACGGACGCAGCGCGATCTGAGCAGCCTGGGCCAGCATCTCCTCGCGGCTCGACACCTGCTCGCGCCGGAGGTGGTAGCCGAGGTCGAAGGTCGGGTCGTCGGCCCAGGTGGGAGCCGCGGTCGGCACGACGGGATCGACGACCCGCTGGCGCAGCCGGCGGACGAGCCCGGTGCCCCACTCGGTCGCGGCGACGAAGCGCTTCCAGTCCGGCGCGCGGTCGAGGTCGATGATGACGGTCGAGGTGGACGACTGGACGGGGTGCCGCTCGGCGCGCCACATCAGGGTCTGCATGGGGGTCAGCTCGTCGCCGGAGGTCCACCCGGCCGCGCCACCCCAGCGTTCGAAGTCCTCGGCAGCGCTCATCTCGGGGTCCCCGCGGCGTTGTTCGGGGGAGCGCAGCGGAGGAGAAGAACGTCGTGGGGTGTTCTCACGACGGCCACCGTGCCAGCGTCTCCTCGAACTTGGTGTGCAGGGCGGTGATCCGTTCGCTCATGTCGTCCACGCTCCAGTCGGTCTCGGGCTCGAGCACGCACACGTCGACGACCCCGGGGTTGAGCACGAAGGAGCTGCGGCGCATCAGCTCGCCGGTGTTGCGCAGCACCACCGGCACGACGGGTACGCCGGCCTGCGCGGCGAGGTGGAAGGCGCCCTTGCGGAACGGACCGAGGACCGGCGTGGCCGACCGCGTGCCCTCCGGGAAGATCATCAGGGAGGTGCCACCCCTGATCCGCTCCACGACGCCGTCGAGGGTCGCGCGGGCGGACTCGGAGTCACCGCGGTCGATGTAGGCCGGGTCGATGACGATCGAGCCGACGAAGGTGCGCGGGTCCCAGCGCGCCTCCTTCTTGGCCACGATGGTGAAGTCGCGCTCCAGCAGGTTGCCGAGCACCGGGATGTCGAGCGCGCTCTGGTGGTTGGCGACGAAGATCGCCGGCCGGTGCGTCCAGAGACGTTCGCGGTTGAGCACGTTGACCGACACGCCGGCCAGCGACATCGGCAGGGCAGTCGCGAGCTTGATCGCGGCGTTGCGCCCCTCCTTGCCGTCGCGCCGGAGCAGGCCGTAGGCCAGGCCCGCGACCACACCGGTGTTCATGCCGGCGAGCGCTGCTGCCGTACGACCTGCCGCGACCAGCGACCCACCGACCGGGTCGCTGAGGTCGAGCACCGGCCACCCGAGACGGGCAGCGGCGGAGCGGAGGTCGCGGTGCGGGTTGAGCGCCGTCGGGTGGCCGACGGAGGAGAGGAACGCGACGTCCTCGTAGCCGTTGCCGTAGGCGTAGGACGTGGAGAGGTCCAGCGCGTGCTCCTTGGCGAACGCGCGTACGCCGCTGGCCTTGTGCCGGCCCCACAGCATCGGCCCGTCGGTGGCACCGGTGAACTGGCCGTCCTCGACGACGAGCTGGGTGCACACGAGGTGCTCGACGCCGAGGTCACGGGCGACGGGCGCGATCTGGTACGACGTGGCGGCGGAGGCGACCGCGACGGTGTGCCCCGCCCGCTGGTGCGCCATCACCAGGGCACGCGACTCGCGGCGGATGGTGCCGGCGATCTTGGCGCGGAACAGGCGCTCGCCGAGGTCGGCGAACGCCTCCTCGGACTCGCCGCGCATGGCGGAGAAGGCGACGTGGGCGATGCGTGTCGGGTCACCGCCGAGCTCGCCGTCGACCGCCGTGACGACCGTACGGAGGAACTCGGCGGGCGAGACGTCACGACCCTTGAGCCGGTCGCCGTAGAACGTGGCCGCGGTGTAGCCGGCGACGAGGGTGCCGTCGAGGTCGAAGAAGGCGCCGACGGAGGGGCCATGCGGTCCGGCCTCGATCGCATCGATCGCGGCGAGGACCTCTGCGGAGAGCCCGCTCACCTGGTGTCCTGCGTCTCCGCGTCGGGCACGACCTGCACCACCTGGACGGGCTCGCCGGCGATCTCGCCGACGATGTTGACCCGGCGTACGGCCTCCCGCAGCTCGGCGGCGAAGGCCTCGCGCGCGCTGCCGATGCCGTCGCCGCCCTCGAGCAGTCCCTTGTGGCGGGCGAGCGCCATCGCCGTGCGGAACAGCTCGAGGGAGATCGACTCGGCGCTCGCAACCCGTCGCTGCAGCGCCCACTGCTGGCCGACGGCGAGCGAGTCGGCGAGCAGGTCGTCCTCGTCGACAGTGCTGTCACCGCGGTCGGCGAGCCGGTCGGCGAGGACCAGGTAGGCGTCGAGGAACGGCCGCAGCACGAGGTGCGCGAGGTGCGGACGCGCGTTGACCAGCAGCTCGCGGGCCCGGACCGGCGTCATGTCGCCAGACTTGTTCGGTTCGGCGCCCTCACCGACCAGGAGCTGGAGCTCGGTGCGCAGATCGTCCTCGAAGCCCGCCCGGCTGGGGAAGAAGAACTCGAACTTGAGGAGGTCGCGCATCCGCTTGGCCTCTTCCCACGCGACCTGCAGCTCACCACCGGCCGGGAGCTCCGCGTCAGGCTCGAGCTCGCTGACGGCGAGCAGCGCGAGCTCGCCGATCGCGCGCTCGACGAGGATGTGGATGACCGTGTTGCGGTAGAACGCGGCGACCAGGTGCTGGTCGTCCCCGATCTTCCACACCGGCTCCGTCCCCCCGTCGTACGCCGTGAGCACGCCGCTGCGGGCCAGCTCGGCGAGCGCGCGTCGGATGGTCGAGCGGTCGCGGAGGTCCGCGGCGCCGGCGACCGGCCACTTCCGCGCGTCGATGTAGGTCGCCAGCGGCTCGACGGTGTCGAGCACCTCGTCGACGGTCATCGCGCGGTCGGCGCCGAGCAGTGCGAGCGAGACGATCGCCGTGACGGTGACGGGTGTCGCCCGGTTGAGCCGGTGCGAGATGTCGAGCGCGACGCGCTCGACGGCCTGGTGCCCGACGACCCCCTCGGCCTCGAGCTCAGCCATCCGCTCGCGCAGCGAGAACGGCTCGCCGACGGTGAGATAGGCGCGGCCGAGCCGGTTGCGCTGGAGTCGCGCGAAGCGCACGAGCCAGCGCCAGTCCTCCGGCGTCTTGCTGGCGCCGCGCGACTCCTCGGTCATCAACGAGACCTCGTGCAGCTGGTCGTACACGACCGACAGCGGGACGACCTGCACATCGGGGGCGTCGTCGCCGTCCCCCTCGCTCTGCACGGTGTCGGTGAGGTACTTGAGGATGCCGTGCACCGGCGGACGCAGCTTGCCGGTGCGAGTGCGGCCGCCCTCGATCGACCACGCCATGTTGCGCTTGTTGGTCACCATCTGGCGGATGTAGGACCGCAGCGCGAGCCGGTAGACCGGGATCTCCTGCGTCGAGCGCCGGATGAAGATGAGCCCCGTGCGGCTGGCGACCGTGCCGATCACGGGCAGGTTGAGGTTGGCGCCACCGAACGTGTACGTCGGCGAGAACCGCCGCTGCGACAGGGCGTTGGGGATGACCATGCCGTCGAGGTAGGACCGGTGGCTGAAGGCCAGCGCCAGGCTGTGGCTGCGGTCGAGGCGCTTCAGCGCCTGCATGTCGTCCTCGTCGACCAGCACGTCGTACGCCCGGAGGAACCACTCGCCCATCCGCGCCCAGCCCTGGGCGGTGCGGTCGTCGTGGGCGGCGGACATCTCGTGGAGGTAGCCCTTGACCTCCGACCAGACCTCCTCCTCGGCACGGCCCTGCTCCTCGGCCTGCTCGGCGACAGCGCGCTGGAAGCGCTTGTCGTGGAGGAGCTCGCCGACCTCCTGCGGCGGTGCGGCCGGAAGCCGCTCACCGACGCTCTTCGGAAGGGCGGATCGGGCGAGGTCTCGGGCACGTCGGACGGCAGCCACGTCTCAGCCACGCCCCTTTCCGGCTCGCGCCATTCCTGCCCCCACTGGCGAGCACAGGTGTGCGCCGAAACTACCGTCGTACGCCTCCCGTGACCACGCCTTGCGCCCAGCTCGTGGGACCGCTCGCCGGTTTTCGACTGCGGCTCCCCCTCCGGTACTGTTCCGCGCGGTGGCGTGTCCGAGCGGCCGAAGGTGCAACACTCGAAATGTTGTGTGGGGTCAAACCCACCGTGGGTTCAAATCCCACCGCCACCGCCGACAGATCGGGCCGGTCCTTCGTGGGCCGGCCCGATCTGCACGTCCGGGGCAGCGCACCGCCGGGCGTCCGCGAGGATGGCCTGATGCGCGCAGTGGTGATCGACGCCGTCCGCTCCCGGCCCGAGGTGCGGGAGGTCCCGCTGCCTGTCGCGCCCGTGGGCGGAGTCGTCGTACGCGTCGCGGCGACCGGGATGTGCCGCAGCGACTGGCACGCGTGGGCGGGACACGACGACATCGCCTTCCCGCACGTGCCGGGCCACGAGCTGGCCGGGACGATCTCCGAGGTCGGCACCGGCGTCACGCGCTGGCAGGTCGGCGACCGGGTCACCGTGCCGTTCGTGTGCGGGTGCGGACACTGCGCGTGGTGCCGGTCGGGCAACGCCCAGGTCTGCCCCGACCAGCAGCAGCCGGGGTTCACCCACTGGGGGTCCTTCGCCGAGCACGTCGCCCTCCACGCGGCCGACACCAACCTCGTCGCGCTGCCCGACGCGATCGACTTCGCGACCGCCGCGAGCCTCGGGTGCCGGTTCGCCACGGCCTACCGCGCGCTCGTGGGTCGGGCCCGGGTGGCCGAGGGCGAGTGGGTCACCGTCGTCGGGGCGGGCGGTGTCGGCCTCAGCGCCGTCATGATCGCCCGCGCCGTCGGTGCGCGGGTGGTCGCCGTCGACCGCAACCCCGAAGCACTCGCAGTCGCCACCGACCTCGGGGCCGAGCACGTCCTGCTCGCCGACGGGAGCGACATCCCTGCTGCCGTCGCCCGCCTCACCGACGGCGGCAGCCACGTCGCGGTCGACGCCGTCGGCAGCGAGCAGACCTGTGCCGACGCCCTCCTCAGCCTCCGCCGCAGAGGTCGCCTGGCCCAGGTCGGGCTGCTCCCGCCCGTCGAGGGACATCCCCGGATCCCGATGGCACGTGTCATCGCGTGGGAGCTCGACCTGCTCGGCAGCCACGGGATGGCCGCAGCCGACTACCCGCCGATGATGGAGCTGATCCGCCTCGGGGCGCTCGAGCCGCAACGGCTGGTCGAGCGGACCATCGGCCTGGACGAGGCGGCCACGCTGCTGCCCCGGCTCGACGCGGCGGTGGTCGCCGGCATGACGATCATCGATCCCACCCGCTGACCGGGTACCGCCGACTGGGAACTATTTGCACTGAGTGCAACAATTGTCGCGTGACGACGAGACCCGCCGATCGACGGACGCAGCGCCCTGCGCGAGCAGCGCCGCGCTGCCATCGTCGACGCGACCCGGTCACTGGCGGGTGAGCACGGCGCGGACGGCTTCACCGTCGACCAGGTCGCGACCCTCGCCGGGGTCTCGCGGCGCACCGTCTTCAACCACTTCGCCGGCATCGACGACCTGCTGGTCGCCGTGTGCGAGCAGATCCTGGGCGAGGCCACGACGAGATCCTGGAGCAGGTCGACCGCGGCACCGCCGACCTCCCCGCCGGTGAGGCTGGCTGGCGCGCGGCGCTCGATGCGGTCGGCGAGGCCGCTCGCATGGTCGACCTCCCTGCAGCGATCGTGACCATCCACCGCATGCTCGGCTGCCCCGAGCCGCAGGACGAGCAGGCCCACGCGATCTCGCGCAACGCCTTCGACCACGTCGGCGGCCATCTGCGCGAGCAGCTGCGCGGACGCGCACCCGACATCGACCCCATCGACCTCGAGCTCGGGCTGGCCCTGCACTTCGCCGGCATCACGACCATCGCCGGGCTGTGGCTCGAGCAGCACCCCGACCTCGACCCGGACGTGCCTGCCGGTGCCCGCGCCGACTGGGACCGGCTGCTCGACCGGCTGCTCCAACGGCTCCGTCTCGGCTACCTGCCTGACCTGCACACCCCCACCCCCACGTACGAAAGGCCCGTCACCCGACATGGCTGAGCTCCTCTTCCGCATCGGTCGCTTCGCCGCCCGTCGCCACTGGACCGTGATCGGCGCCTGGCTGGCCGTCCTGGCGCTGAGCGCGGTGACGTACGTCGCCTTCGCGGGCGCGCTGTCGACCAACATCACGCTGCCCGACACCCCCACGACGCGGGTCTCCCAGCAGCTCGAGCGCGACTTCGAGGGAGCCGGCGGTGGCAACGGCGCGATCGTCGCCGAGACCGAGGACGGCTCGTCCTTCACCGCCGAGCAGAAGGACGAGCTGGGCACGCTGTTCGACCAGGTCGCGAAGGTCGAGTCGGTCGCCGACGTGTCCGACCCGTTCGCCACCCAGGACCAGCTGGACTCGTCGGCCGAGCGGGTCGCCGAGGGCCGCCAGCAGCTCGACGACGGTCTGGGCAAGCTCCGCGCCGGTCAGGCGCAGATCGATGGCGGCCGCGCGGCGCTGGCCGAGCAGCGCACCCAGGCGCGCGAGGCCGGCACGCTGGCCGCCCTCCGCGACCAGCTCGACGCGGCCGAGCAGCAGCTCGACGACGGCCAGGCGGAGCTCGACCGGCAGCAGGCGAAGGTCGACGCGCAGGCACCGCGGCTGGAGCAGGGCGCCACGCTGTCCGCGCTGAGCGTCCGGCTTCCGCACGGTGTCCGCCGACGGCAGCGCCGCGGTCGCCAACGTCACGTTCGACGTGTCGACCAACGAGGTCACCGCCGAGGTCAAGACCGCGATCGAGGACCTCGTCGCCGACGCCGGGATCGACGGGGTCGACGTCTACCCCTCGCAGGACATCGCCCAGACCGTCCCGTCGATCCTCGGCCCGGGCGAGATCGCCGGTGTCGTCGTCGCCGCGGTCGTCCTCCTCCTCATGCTCGGCACCGTGATCGGCGCCGCCCTGCCGCTGATGACCGCACTGCTGGGTGTCGGCGTCGCGTCGCTGGCCTCGCTGTCGTTCTCCGGCATCGTCGACTTCGTCTCCGTGACCCCGGTGCTCGGCGTGATGCTCGGCCTCGCGGTCGGCATCGACTACTCCCTCTTCATCATCAACCGCCACCGCCGCCAGCTGAAGCAGGGCGCCGACCTGCACGACTCGATCGGCCTGGCCAACGGCACGTCGGGCAACGCGGTCGTCTTCGCCGGCGTGACCGTCATCGTGGCGCTGCTCGCCCTCAACGTCACCGGCGTCGGGTTCCTCGGCCTGATGGGCACGGTCGGCGCCGTCGCCGTGCTCGTCGCGATCCTCATGGCCATCACCCTCACCCCGGCTGTCCTCGCCCTGGTCGGCCCGCGGATCCTGCGCCGCCGTGAGCGTGCCGGCCTCGCCGTCGCCACGACGTACGACGACGACGCAGCCATCACCGACCGCGACAAGCCGATGAGCACCACCCGCGCGTGGACCGTGCTCGGACTCGGTGTGGCCGCCCTGCTCGTCATCGCCGCGCCTGCGACGCAGATGCGCCTCGGTCTCCCCGACGGCTCGACCCAGCCACCGGACTCCGCCGGCTACCTGGCCTACGACATCCAGGCCCAGAAGTTCGGCGACGGGTCCAACGGCCCACTGCTGGTCGTCGCCGACCTGCCCGCGGCAGTCGGCGAGGACGAGGTCCTCGCGGAGCAGGCCGCCGTCGGCGAGCAGCTGGGCCAGGTCTGGAGCGTCGAGGCGGTCGTGCCGATCGGGGCGTCGGAGGACCGCACCGCCCTGGCGTTCCAGGTCGTCCCCGCCGGTTCACCGTCGAGCGAGTCGACCGCGGAGCTGGTCCAGAACCTCCGGTCCCTCACTCCGACGACGGCCACGGGAGGGGAGGCGACGCTCGGCGTCGCGGGCAATGCCAGCGCCGGCATCGACATCTCCGACAAGCTCTCCGAGGTGCTGCCGCTCTACCTCGTGCTGGTGGTGGGCCTCTCGCTGCTCATCCTGGTCCTGGTGTTCCGATCGATCCTCGTGCCGCTGACCGCGACCCTCGGCTTCGTGCTGTCGCTGCTCGCGGCCTTCGGTGGGATCACCGCGATCTTCCAGATCGGCTTCCTGTCCGACCTGTTCGGCGTGCACGCGCCGGGCCCGGTGCTGAGCTTCCTCCCGATCATCGCGACGGGCATCCTGTTCGGCCTGGCGATGGACTACCAGCTGTTCCTGGTCTCGGGGATGCGGGAGTCCTACGCGCACGGTGCGCCGGCACGGGTGGCGGTGCAGCACGGTCTCAACGCCGGCCGGTCGGTGGTCACGGCGGCGGCGATCATCATGATCGCGGTGTTCTCCGGCTTCATCTTCTCCCACGACGCGACCATCAAGCCGATCGGTTTCGGGCTCGCGTTCGGCGTGCTGCTCGACGCGTTCGTGGTCCGGATGCTGCTGATCCCCGCCGCGATGCACCTGCTGGGCGAGAGCGCCTGGTGGTTGCCGAAGTGGCTCGACCGGATCCTCCCCGACGTCGACGTGGAGGGGGCCAGGCTCGAGCGGAGCCACCCGGTCACGCAGGATCAGTGACGTCCGCGACCTGCGCGTCGAAGTGGCTGATCACGTCGTCCGCGGCCAAGGTCGCGGCGACGCCGTGGCCACCGGCGCCGAGCGAGATCGCCTGCCCGACGATCCGCTCGTCGGCGACGACGGGCAGGGCGGCCCTCGCGCCGAACGGCGTGATCGTCCCGCGCTCGTAGCCGGTCACCTCACGAGCCGCGGCTGCGTCGGGCATGGAGATCCGGTTCACGCCGAGCAGAGCACGCAGCTTGGGCCACGAGATCTGCCGGTCACCGGGCACCAGGACGAAGAGGTGGTCGCCCTCGCCACGGCGTACGACCATCGTCTTCACGATCGCCGACGGGTCCACTCCGCGCGCGGCAGCGGCCTCGGCCAGCGACCCGACCCGCCCATGCCGGGTGACCGTGTGCGCGAGGCCGGACTCGGTCAGGGCCACGAGCGCCGGGGTCTGGTCGTCCACGCCCCGAGCGTACGACCGCAGTCGCCGACCAACGGACCGAAGGGTCGACGACCACGCGGCGACACGCTCAGCGAGCGCCGGAGGCCCCCGCGTTCGGTCCGTTGATCCGCGTAGACGCGCGGACACAAGTCCCACGGGCGGCCCGACGCCACGCTCAGCCGGGTCGCTGAGACCGACATTGGTCCGCGCGTCTCCGATCGCCCGGCGTGCACGATGATGGCCCCGTGACCGAATCGCGACCCGTACGGACCTGGCTGACCGACATGGACGGTGTCCTCGTGCGGGAGGAGGACCCGATCCCCGGTGCGAAGGAGTTCATCGCCGCCCTGCGCGAGCACGACATCCCGTTCCTGGTGCTCACCAACAACTCGATCTTCACCCCGCGCGACCTCCGGGTGCGGCTGCTGCGCAGCAGCGGCATCGACGTGCCGGAGGAGTCGATCTGGACGTCCGCGCTGGCGACCGCGCAGTTCCTCGACGACCAGCGGCCGGGCGGTTCGGCGTACGTCGTGGGCGAGGCGGGACTGACCGCGGCGGTGCACGACATCGGCTACATCATGACCGACCAGGACCCCGACTACGTCGTGCTCGGCGAGACCCGGACGTACTCGTTCGAGGCGATCACGCGGGCGATCCGGCTGATCAACGCGGGGGCTCGGTTCATCGCGACCAACCCCGACGCGAGCGGCCCCAGCGCGCAGGGGATGCTGCCGGCGACGGGTTCGGTGGCGGCGCTGATCAGCACGGCCACGGGACGCCAGCCGTACTTCATCGGCAAGCCCAACCCGCTGATGATGCGCAGCGCGCTCAACCAGATCGAGGCGCACTCCGAGACGACCGTGATGATCGGCGACCGGATGGACACCGACATCATCAGCGGTCTCGAGGCCGGCATGCGCACGATCCTCGTGGCGACGGGCGCGACCGAGCGGCACCAGGTCGAGAACTTCCCCTACCGACCCACCCGGATCGTCGACTCGATCGCCGACGTCGTCCCGCTGGTCAGCGAGATGTACCTGCCGGACGAGGACTAGGCCGCGCGCGCGGCGCGGAAGCGTCGGACGACGCGGCGCAAGCCGCTCTCCCGCGTGCCGAAGGGCGGCAGCGGCAGCAGGTGGGTCAGGCCCTCGCGCTCGGCCATCAGCTGGACGGCGTCGTCCTCGTAGCCCTGGGCCAGCGACTCGGCTGCCTCGATGTCGTCGCGGCCGACGGCGGCCTCGACCTTGCTCGCGTAGTAGTCGTGCAGCTCGTTGAGCTCGTCGATCAGACGCATGGGTCTCTCCTCGGGTTGGGACCTCTGCGACCAGTCTGGCGAAGAAATTGGAACGATCCAAGAGGACGGCGGTGTGAGGTTGGTCAACCCGCCCTCACCAGGTCGCCTCGCGGCACTCGCGGGCCGGACTGACCTCGACCTGCAGGGTCGCGTGCTCGATGCCGTGGACCTCACGCAGCGTGGCCTGCGCCCCCGCGAGCACGGCCTGCGCGTCCGCGCCGACGCCGGTGACGAGGTGGGCGGTGGCGACGTTCATCCCCGACGTGAGCGTCCACGCGTGGAGGTCGTGCACCTCGGCCACCCCGGCCACGCCCTCGAGGTCGCGCACGACCGCGTCGAGGTCGAGTCCCACGGGCGCGTGCTGGCCGAGGACGGTGAGCACCTCGCGGCCGAGCACGACCGCACGGACCGCGACGAAGACCCCGATCGCGACGGCGACGGCGGTGTCCCACTGGCCCGCACCGGTCAGACCGACGAGCAGGCCCGCGAGCAGCACGCCGACGCTGCCGGCAGCGTCCGCCATCACCTCGAGGTACGCGCCCTTGACGTTGATCGACTCCTGCGCACCGCCGCGCAGCAGCGCCAGGCAGACGAGGTTGATGACGAGGCCGATCGCACCGACGACGAGCATCGGCCCGGACGAGACCTCGACCTCGTCGCCGAGGCGGCGTACGGCCTCCACCACGACGTACGCGCTCACGCCGAGCATGATCAGGACGGTGAAGCCGGAGGCGAACACCTCGGCGCGGTAGGAGCCATAGGTACGCCGACCGGTGTCGTCGGGCCGGGTGGCGATCTTCGTCGCGACGAGCGCGGCGCCGAGGGCGACCACGTCGGCGGCCATGTGACCGGCGTCCGAGATCAGCGCCAGCGAGCCGCTGACGAGACCGACCGCGAGCTCGACGCCGAAGAAGCTCGCCACGAGGCCGAACGCGACAGCGAGGCGCCACCTGTGGCGACCGCCCGCGTGGCCATGGCCATGCCCGTGCCCGGCGCCCATCACGCCTCCCTGCGGCCGACGACGAGGACGGCGCGGTCGCCGGCGCCGCACGCGCACGCGTCGCCACAGCCGCAGGCGTCCTCACCGTGCGCATGGGGGCCGATCGGACCGCAGCAGCCCTCGCCGCGCCAGGCGTCGCGACCCTCCTTGAGCGCGATGGCGGCGATCACCAGGCCGGCGACCGGGTCGGCCCACGACCAGCCGAGCGTCGCGTTGAGCACGAGGCCGACGAGCAGGACGGCCGAGAGATAGGTGCAGAGCAGGGTCTGGGTCGAGTCCGCGACGACGGCGTTGGAGCCCAGTGCGCGCCCGGTGCGGCGTTGCGCCCACGACAGGAACGGCATGATCGCGAGCGAGGCGACGGCGAGCCCGATGCCGACCGGGGAGGAGTCCGGATCGTGGTCCCCGGCGAGGGCACGCACCGACTCCACGACGACGTAGGCCGCCAGCGCGAAGAACGACACCGCCATGAGTCGCAGGGCCGTACGCTCGCGCGACTCCGGCAGCGGGTGGCGGAACTGCCACAGGATGATCAGCCCGCTGGAGACCTCCACGATCGAGTCGAGCCCGAAGCCGACCAGGGCGACCGAGCCGGCGGCCAGGCCAGCGGTGATGGCGATCACCGCCTCGACCACGTTGTAGGACACCGACGCAGCGGCGAGGAGCTGGGCGCGACGCCCGAGACGGGCGCGCGGGTCCTGCGTCACGGTCATCGCGCGTCCCCGTGCAGCGAGTCGGGACCATAGGTCGCGCAGAGGGTGACAGCACAGCCGGTGAGGCCGAGCAGCTGCTCCGCCGACGCCAGCAGGTCCATCACCGTGGCCGGATGGTTGAGCGACCACATCGAGGCGCGCCCCGCGGGGCGCGAGGAGACCAGGCCGCAGTCCTTGAGACAGGCCAGGTGCTTGGACACCGTGCTCTGCGCGAGGCCCAGGTGCGCCGTCAGGTCGACCACCCGGTGCTCACCCAAGGAGAGGTGCCGCACGATCGAGAGTCGCGAGGGGTCGGAGAAGCCGTGGAAGAGGCAGGCCGCAGCCGTGAGGCCGGCGACCTCGTCCTCGACGGTCGTCGCTATCATCGCCATAGGGCGATGATAGCGGGGATCAGCCCGGCATCTCGAGGGTGACCGGCTTGGACGGGCCGACCCCGTCGGTGAGGGTGATCGTGAAGGTGACGTCCGGCGCACCCTGCGGAACCGGCCCGTCGAAGGCGAAGGTCGCGGTCTGCTCCTCGTCGACGTCGACCGGGACGGTGCCGAGGTCACTGCCACCGGCCGTCGCGGTGACCGATCCGCGGCACCCGCCGCTGCCGGTGCCGCACGTGGCCTGCAGCGACACGCGGCCTTTGCTGTCCGGACGCAGGGCCGTGGTGGTCACGCCCAGCAAGGACGGGAACTCCACGCCGGTCGGCGTGTTGTCGCTGTTCGGGTCGAAGCAGCCGTCGAACTCGGAGACCGGGTTGGCCACTTCGCGACCGCTCGTGTCGGTCAGCGTGGCGAAGCCGACGAGCTTGCTCGGGCCGCCGGCGGTGTAGCAGCCGTTGCTGTGCACCTGCAGCTCGAACTTGCCGTACCCCTCGGGTGGCATCGGGTTGTCCGGGTCGGTCCAGCTGACCAGGCAGTTCCAGTTGCTGCCGGCGCCGACGTCGGGCTCGACCGCACCGCCCTTGTCGCACATGGCGGTGGGGTGGAGCGACTCGGGCGTGATGCCGCGGTGGCCGAGGAGCGCGGCCTGGGCGGTGTAGAGATGCGCGAACTCGGTCGGCAGCGACCGCTCGAGGCGGGCTCGGGTGACCGCGCTGCCGCCACCGGATCCGGCGACGACGGCGCCGCCGACAGCGAGCACGACGACGATCGCGGCGATGAGACTGATGATGAAGCGACGCATGGTCAACCTCCGGTGATGTCGCGGTGGCGCAGGACGAGGAAGGCGGCGACCAGGCTGACGACGCTCCACACGGCGCTGGTGAGCGCGCCGTCGAGGATCGGGCCGGTGAACCTGGGCTCCGCGAGGAGCCCGTGCCAGGCCTCGAACGGCGTGGTGAGCAGGTAGGGGCGGATCGCCTCGATGCCGCCGAGCTGACCGACGAGCTGCATCACCATGGCGATGACGACGGGCCCGGCGATGCCGACCGCGGCGTTGCGCGACCACACCGAGAACAGCAGCGCCAGGCAGGTGATGGCGATCAGAGGTGGGGCCATGGTGGCCCAGCTCGCGGTGACCAGCCCCAGGGCCGCACCGGGCTCGATGGTCTGCCCCGACAGCCCGGTCAGTGGCTGGCGGCCGACGAGGAGCAGGCTCGCACCGATGGTCGCCGCCGCCAGGAGGACCAGGGCGACGAGGCCGAAGACCACCGAGACCAGGACCTTGGCCCAGAACAGCCGCGACCGGCTGACGGACCGGGTCAGGACGGTCTTCCAGGTGCCGTGCTGGTCCTCGCTGGCGAAGATGTCGCCGGCCACCACGGCCGTGACCAGCGGCAGGATCCACTGGCTCGCGAAGCCGAGCACGAGGAGCGCCATCGCGAAGCCGTTCTCCGTGGAGAAGCGCCCGAAGAGGCTGTCCTTCGGCGGCCGTGACTGCGCGCCCACGACGACGACCACCGCGACCGGCGCGACGAGCGAGCCGATGAGGAGCGCCTTGGACCGGAGCTGGGCCCGCAGCTTGCGGGCCTCCCAGCGCACGGCGGCTCCGAGCCCGGCCCCGCGCCGCGTTGCAGGGGGTGCGGCGGTGTCGCGGCGGACAGCGGTCGTCGTGCTCATCGGACCGCCCCTGCCGCTTCGACGTGCTCGGTCTCGGCATCGGCATCGGCATCGGTGAGCATGAAGAACAGGGCCTCCAGTGGCGTACGGGTCGGGGTGAAGGCGAGGAGCGGCACGCCGGCGCGCACCAGGTCGGCGACGTACGCCGCCAGGTCGTGCTCGGAGCCGGTGGCCATCAGCCCGCCGTCCGGCCCGGTCTCGACGAGGACTCCCGGGTGGAGCTCGCGCCCCAGGGCCAGGGCTGTGGCGTCGTCGCCGGTGCGCAGCACGTGCCCGGGGTCGGGCGCCATCGCCCGCAGGTCGGTGACGGTGCCGTGGAAGGCGACCGAACCGCGCCGCATGATCGTGACGTTGTCGCAGATCTCCTCGACCTCGTCCATGTGGTGGGAGGACAGGAGCACGGTGAGCCCGCTGGCAGCGAGCCGCTTGACGAGCGCTCGCATGTCGCGGATCCCGGCGGGGTCGAGGCCGTTGGCGGGCTCGTCCAGCACGAGGAGCCGCGGTTCGCGCATCAGGCTGGCCGCGACGCCGAGGCGCTGGCGCATGCCGTACGAGTAGCCGCCCACCTTGTCGTCCTCCCGGCCGGTGAGGTCGACGACGTCGAGCACGTCTGCGATCCGCCCGGTCCGGTTGCCGCGGTCACCGCCGTCGAGGAGACCGAGGCCCTCGAGGTTCTGCCGCCCGGTGAGGTACGGATAGAACTTCGGGCTCTCGATGAATCCGGCGACGTCGTCGAGGGTGCGTACGCCCGCCTCCGACCAGGTCCGCCCGAAGACCCGGATGGTGCCGGCGTCGGGACGGATCAGGCCGAAGAGCATGCGGAGCAGGGTCGTCTTGCCCGCCCCGTTGGGCCCGAGGATGCCGTACACCTCGCCGGGCGCGACGTGCAGCGACACGTCGTCGACCGCCACCAACGAGCCGTAGCGCTTCGTCACGCCGTCCACGGCCACGGCCGTGCCGGCGTCCGCTGTCTGTGTCATGCGGACAACGTAGGAATCCGAGGATGAAGGAAGGATGAAGGTCGATCCCGTCGCGCTCTGGTCAGGCCAGCGGGACCAGCACGGTGGCCGTCATGCGAGCGTCGTGGCTGCACGGGACGGCGGCCGCGGACCCGGCCGAGGTGTGGTGGCCGTCGTGGCACAACCGCAGCTCGCCGCCCGCCCGGGTCACCAGCTGCTCGACGAGGGCCAGCCCCAGCCCCGCGCCCGGCCGCGACCTCGCCTCGGGGGCGCGGGTGAAGCGTCGGGTGGCCTGCGAGAGGAGGTCGGCAGGCATGCCCGGACCCTCGTCGGACACGGTGAGGACGGCGTAGCCGCCGTCGTGGCGCACGGCCACGCGGACGGTCGGCGAGCCGTGCGTGAGGGCATTGGCGAGGAGGTTGGTGACGATGCGTGCGTGTCCGTGCTCGTCGGAGGGGACGAGGGCCTGACCCGGAGCACGAACGAGGACGACGCCCTCCGCGCGGTCGGGATGGGCTGCCTGCCAGCGCTCGACCTCGCGCCGGGCGAGGTCGGCGAGGTCCGTGCGGTCGGTTGTCACGTCGGTGGCGGCGTCCACACGGTCGAGCTCGAGCAGCTGCTCGGCCAGCCCCGCCAGACGATCGACGTCGACGGCCAGCTCGTCGAGCACGGCCTCGTGCTGGGCCACGGTCCGCTCGCGGCGTCGGGCGACCTGGATGCGCGAGCGCAGCAGCGTGAGCGGCGTACGCAGCTCGTGGCTGGCGTCGCCGACGAACTGGCGCTCGCGGTCGAGCGACTCCTCGAGCGAGGTCAGCATCTCGTTGAGGGTGTGCCCGAGCCGGGTCACCTCGTCGTTGCGCTCGGCGGGCACCTCGAGGCGCCGATGCTGCGATCCGCCGGCGATCTCGGCGGCACGTCGGCGGTAGCGCTCGACCGGTCGCAGCGCGAGGCGGGCGAGCTGGTCGCCCACGAGGGAGGCGACGACGAGCGCACCGACCCCGGCCAGTGACATCTGCAGCAGCAGCTCGCGCAGCGCCTCGTCGCGGTGATCGCGGCGTACGCCGACGAGGAGGTACGCCGCGTCGCCACCGCCGCGGAGGGCGGTCACCTCCACCCGGAACGGGGCGTCGGCGACCGGGAGCATGCTGCCGACGTCGACGGTCGTCGACCCGCTGCCGGTCAGGTCGGCGGCACGGACCAGCGGCCGATCGGGCGCCGGCCCACCGGAGTCGAGGACACGTCCGTCGGCGTCGAGGACCTGCCAACCGGTCCCGGTCGCGTCCGCAGACTCGGGCGCCCCGACCGTGCCGTCCGGCCCGACCAGCGGCGCGATCACTGCCCGCGCCGAGGAGATCTCGGTGTCGAGTCCGCGGTCCAGGGCGTACTGCACCCGCCAGTAGACGATCGCACCGGCCGCCGTGAGCAGCACCAGCATCGCCGCGGCGAAGCCGGCGACGAGCCGCACTCGCAGGGGCAGGTGGTGGAGTCGGTCGGCGGCCCTCATGCCCGCTCGAGCCGGTAGCCCGCACCGCGGACGGTCGTGATCGTCGTGGTGCCGAACGGTCGGTCGACCTTCGCCCGGATCGCCCCGAGGTGGACGTCGATCACGTTGCTGCGCAGGTCGGTCTCGCCATCCCACACCTCGTCGAGGATCGTGAAGCGGGAGACGACCTTGCCCACCCGGCTCGCGAGCAGCCAGAGGATGTCGAACTCGCGGGCCGAGAGCTCTATCTCCACCCCGCCCCGACTCACCCGCCGCGCACCGGCGTCCACGACCAGGTCGCCGACCGTCACGGCCACGTGCTCGTCGTACGTCGCGCGCCGGTGCAGCGCACGCAGCCGGGCGAGCAGCTCGTCGAGGTCGAACGGTTTGGCGAGATAGTCGTCCGCGCCGGCGTCGAGGCCGTGGATCCGGTCGCGCACCTCGCCGCGCGCGGTGAGCACCAGGACGGGCGTGGTCACTCCCACCGCGCGCAGCTGGCGGCACACCGTCAGGCCGTCGAGGCCAGGGAGCATCCAGTCGAGCAGGAGCACGTCCGGTGGATCGTCAGCAAGCGCGCGGGCACGGGCTTGATGGCCGTCACCCACGGTCTCGACGTCCCAGCCGGCCTCGGCCAGTCCCTGGGCGATGAGCGCTGCGAGTCGCGGGTCGTCCTCGGCGAGCAGCACGCGCACCGCGACACCTCCTGCGACGTGGGTTGCGGGCCCGCCCCGGGGGTGGACGGGCCCGCTTTCCCCATCGTGCAACAGCGAACCTGCCAAGAACCTGACTGGTCGTCTCGCGGCCGGCGGGCGCTCAGTTGCCCGACGAGGAGCTGACCCGGTCGCCCCACGCAGCGCGAGCGCCCGAGTCGCCGACGCGATAGACCTGCACGCCAGTGGCGAGGGCCGCGACCACCGCGAGGCCGGCGATCGCCGCTGGCATCATCGAGGGACCGATGGGGGGCTTGCCCGCAGCCTTGCGCCGCTCCAGCCAGACCAGTGCGGCTGCGAGCACCAGCAGCGGGATGGCGAACCAGATCAGCTGGTCACCGAGCTCGGCGTGGTCGCCCGGCCGACCGACCCGCTCCTCGAGGGACTCGCCGCTCGAGGTCGCGACGGGCAGCATCGCCGTACCCACTGCGGCGCAGGCCACGACGAGGGGTCCGTAGCTGAGGCGCCAGGCGGGCCGGACCACGATCGCGATGGTGCCGAGGATGGCCAGCGGCAGCAGGACCACCACCCCGTGGACGACGAGCGGGTGGATCGGCAGGCCGTTGATCAGGTCGAACATCTGGTCCTCCTCCAGCCCGCGTCCCTCGCGAGCGATGCGCTCACAGTGTCGCCCGCCACCTGCACGCCACCTGACTGCGCCGCGCTGCACGAATCGCTCCGCGCCTCCACCTGTTGGCAGCGACGAGGTGTCCGTCGCCTAGCCTGCCGTGGTGGAGAGGCGACTGCTGGCGGACACCCGACCGCTCGCCAACCCGCACTTCCGCCGCCTCTGGCTGGCCAACATCGTCACGGTCATCGGAGCCCAGCTGACCGTCGTGGCGGTGCCCGCGCAGATCTACGCGATGACCGGCTCGTCGGCGTACGTCGGCCTCACCGGCGTCTTCGGCCTCGTCCCGCTGGTGGTCTTCGGGCTCTGGGGAGGCGCTCTGGCCGATGTGTTCGACCGACGGACACTGCTGCTCATCACGACCGCCGGCCTGATCCTCACCTCGGCCGGGTTCTGGCTGCAGGCCGCGCTCGGCGCCGAGGACGTGTGGCTCCTGCTGTCGCTCTTCGCGGTGCAGCAGGCGTTCTTCGCGGTCAACCAGCCGACGCGGTCCGCCCTGCTCCCGCGACTGCTGGGCCACGAGCTGCTGCCGGCCGCCAACTCGCTCAACATGACCGTCATGCAGGCCGGCGGCATCGCCGGGCCGCTCGTCGGCGGCGCCCTGATCCCGATCATCGGCTTCTCGTGGCTCTACCTGCTGGACACGATCACGCTGTTCGCCACCCTCGGTGCCGTCGTGGGCCTGCCGGCGCTGCCGGTGATGGGCGCGACCGTGGCACCGGGGATCTCGGCGGTGATCGACGGCTTCCGCTACCTGCGTACGCAGCCGGTGCTGATGATGTCGTTCGTCGTCGACATCATCGCGATGGTCTTCGGCATGCCGCGTGCGCTGTTCCCCGAGATGGCCGACGTGGACTTCGGCGGGCCCAGTGAGGGCGGTCTGGCCTTTGCGCTGCTCTTCGCCGCGATCCCGCTCGGCGCGGTGGTCGGCGGCGTGCTGTCCGGCTGGGTCTCGCGCGTCGAGCGCCAGGGTCGTGCCGTCATCATCGCGATCCTCGTGTGGGGCTTCGCCATGATCGGCTTCGGCGTCGCCGCGATGCTGGCGTCGTACGCCCCGGCGCTGATGCTCGGTGTCGCGGTCCTCATGCTCGCGATCGGCGGGGCCGCCGACATGGCCTCCGCGGCCTTCCGCACGTCGATGCTGCAGTCCGCCGCGGCCGACGAGGTGCGCGGCCGGCTCCAGGGCATCTTCATCGTCGTGGTCGCCGGTGGCCCCCGCATCGCCGACGTGGCCCACGGCGCCACCGCCGCTGCCACCGGTGCCGCCGTCGCTGCGGCCGGTGGCGGCGTGCTCGTCGTGGTCGGGACGGTCGCCGCAGCCCTCCTGGTGCCGGCCTTCGTGCGCTACCGGGTCACGCGGGTCGCCTGACGTGGCGTCGCTTCACCATGGGACAGGTGTCAGGCCACGCGGCCCTTCGGCGTACCTTCTGCGGTCTTGCCGGCGTCGGTGATCATCACCGAGCCGACGGCGTCGTCGATGCGCTTCATCACGTCGTCGTCGAGCTTCACACCGGCGGCCTTGACGTTGTCGCCGACCTGCTCGGGGCGCGAGGCGCCGACGAGTGCGGCGGCGACGTTGTCGTTCTGCAGCACCCAGGCGATGGCGAGCTGCGCCATCGTGAGACCACAGTCGGCGGCGATGGGCTCGAGCTCCTGCACGGCGCTGAGCACGTCGTCGTTCATGAAGCGCGAGATCATGTCCGCGCCGCCCTTGGTGTCGGTGGCGCGCGAGCCCTCCGGCGGGGCCTGGCCGGGCTTGTACTTGCCGGTCAGCACGCCCTGGGCGATCGGGCTCCACACGATCTGCGAGACGCCGAGCTCACGTGATGCGGGGACGACCTCGTCCTCGATGACGCGCCAGAGCATCGAGTACTGCGGCTGGCTGGAGATCAGCTGGAAGCCGAGGTCCTTCGACATCTCGACACCCGCGCGGATCTGGTCGGCGGTCCACTCGCTGACGCCGATGTAGAGCGCCTTGCCCTGGCGTACGACGTCGGCGAAGGCCTGCATCGTCTCCTCGAGCGGCGTCTCCACGTCCCAGCGGTGCGCCTGGTAGAGGTCGACGTAGTCGGTCTGCAGCCGCTCGAGCGAGCCGTTGATCGACTCCATGATGTGCTTGCGCGACAGGCCGGTGTCGTTCTTGCCGCCGGGGCCGGTGGGCCAGTAGACCTTCGTGAAGATCTCCAGCGACTCGCGACGCTCACCCTTCAGCGCCTCGCCGAGGACGGTCTCCGCCGCCGTGTTGGCGTAGACGTCCGCGGTGTCGAACGTCGAGATGCCCTCGTCGAGCGCGGCGCGCACGCACTGCGTGGCGACGTCGTTCTCCACCTGCGAGCCGTGCGTGAGCCAGTTGCCGTAGGTGATCTCGGAGATCTTCAGTCCGCTGTTGCCGAGGTATCGAAATTCCATCTCCCCAACCTAGCGAGGGGCTGGTGGCAGCTTGCGGTCGAGCCAGGCGAACAGCGCGAAGATCGCGAGGAACAGCACGGTGATGCCGACGCACACGACGCCGACCGAGGCCCACCCCTTCTCGTCGGCATCCATGAACGGGTACGGCACCCAGCCGTCGATCTCGGCGAACACGAGGGTCCAGATGGTCCACAGCACCGGGAAGCCGAGGGCGTACGCCACCTCGCGCGCGGTGATCCGCGGGCGGGGTCCGGCCCAGGCCCAGGCCGCGATCGCGAGTGCCGGCACGACCATGTGCAGCAGCTTGTCGGCGACGTAGTCGGCGCCGTCGAGGTCGAGGAGCGGGCGGAGCAGGACGAAGTGCACCAGCCCGGTGACCGTGATCCCGACGATGCCGGCCAGCCGCGCGATCCGCCACCACGCCTGGTTGGCCGCGGAGTCCCGGGCGAGGACCGTCGAGGCGATCGCGACGAGCAGGTTGCTCTCGATCGTGAAGTAGGCGAAGTAGCGATAGATGCTCTCGCCCGTGCCGGGCGGGTCCTCCTCGACCAGGACGGCCGAGCCCTGGAGCACGAGCACGAGCTGGAAGACCAGCGCGAACCAGGCCGCGCCGGCCACGACGAGGTGGACGGTCCGGGCGCGCGCGGGAGTCATGGCAGGAGCGTAGGGCGCGGGACCACCCGGAGGGAGGGGTCAGTCCAGGACGACGAGGACGTCGCCGTCCTGCACCACGTCGCCCACCGTCACCTTGATCGCGGTCACGGTCCCGGCCCGCTCGGCGAGCATCGGGATCTCCATCTTCATCGACTCCAGCAGCACCACCGTGTCACCGGTCTCGACGCGGTCACCCTCGGCGACCTCGATGGTCAGCACGTTGGCGACCAGCTCGGACACGATCTCGAGGGAGGTGTGGCGGGCCATGCGCCCGAACGTAGCGGTTACCGGACCGTAGCCGCTGATCAGCGGAGCCCGCCGGGCTCAGAGCTCGGAGAAGCGGCTCGGCTCGGGGCGGTGGGCCCCGGCCTCCTCGGCACGACGCCCGCGACGGCCGCCCTTGGGACCGGTCAGCGCGAGGTCCGCGCGGATGACGACGTAGCCGAGCAGCAGCCCCAGCACGAGCGAGTACGCCGCCCGCAGGCCGGCCTCGACGTACGAGCTGTCGGGCGTCATCAGGCCGGACGCGAACGGCACCGTCGCAGCGACACCGAAGGCGCACACCCACCAGCCCTGGCGCCGACGGGCCCGGACGTGGGTGCCCCAGACCAGCGCGGGAATCCCGAGCAGCACGACGAGCGGACGCGGGAACGCGCCGATCTTCTCCGACGTCGCGTCGGCGAAGTCGAGCACCGACGACACGAAGCTCTGCGCACCGTAGCGGCGCAGCAGCTCGGCGTACGCCAGGGTCGCGACGAGGACCGCGAGCCCGATCGCGACGATGACCAGCCCGCGGCGACCGAGGCCGTGCAGGCCGGCACCGAGGCGGTAGACGATGGTGAAGACGAGGCCGAGCGCCAGCAGGAGCGCCGCGATGTCGAAGCGTTCGGACGCGACGGTCGGCTCGAATCCCACCGCCGCGAACGCCGTCACGGCAGCGACGAGGGTGGCGATGACGGCCTCGCGCACGGCCTTGAGCCAGGTGATGGCGGGCACGGTCACCATCACGGCGTAGACGCTGCCGACCACGCACGTCATCACGGCCGCTCCGGTGGGCAGCACGCGGCCGCCGACGAGGACGCTGGCGACGCCGAGCGCCAGCGCCAGGCCGGCCGAGATGAGGGCCCGCCCGGCCGTACGGGTCGCGAGCAGCCACGAGAGCGCGGTGGCCACCGCGACGGCGCCGGCGCCGTCGAGCCAGCCAGGGAGCTCGCCGTAGCCGGCGATCGTCGGCTCGCGACCGAGGATCCCGACCACCGCGGACGCGCCGAGTGCGGCCGCGCCGACCGCGAGGACCACGAACCAGGAGGCCAGCAGCACCTTGCGAGGGCCCTCCTGGACGGGCTGCCCGGTCGCGCCGACAGGCGCGGCGGGTGCCGGGGCCTCCACGGGCGGCGCGGGCGTGGCGACGGGCTCGCGGACCGGCTCCGCCTTCTCCTCACGCCGACGTCGCAGCCGCGACGGCGGCCGCTCGGCAGCCCGCTTGCCGCGGGTGGACCCGCGGGGGCTGTCGGAGGTGGGGGAAGGCACGACGGAGGAGGCTACAGCCGACGGTTGGCCAGGGACGGGTTGGTACGACGGGCCGTACGCAGGTCGTCGCGCTCGAGGGTGACCTCGACCGTCGCCTCGCCGCCGGCCGCCTCGCCGAGCAGCTCGCCCATCGGGCCGAGGACCGCGGAGTGCCCGCAGTAGCGGGGCTCGGGCTGGGCGGCGGCGACCACGAAGCAGGTGTTCTCGATGGCCCGTGCGGCCAGCAGGGTGCGCCAGTGCTCGACCTTGCGGTCCCCCGGCAGCCACGCCGCGGGCACCACGATGACCTCCGCACCCGCGTCGACGAGGCGGCGCGCCAGCTCGGGGAAGCGCAGGTCGTAGCAGGTCATCAGGCCGACCTGCCACCCTGCGACGTCGACGACCACGGGCTCGGTCGCGCCGCCGGTGATGCGGTCGGACTCGCGGTAGCCGAAGGAGTCGTAGAGGTGGATCTTGCGGTACGCCGCCTGCGCCGTGCCTGCGACCACGAGGGTGTTGTGCGGTCGCGTCGGGTCGTCGGCGACCTCGAACATCCCGGCGACCGCGGTGCAGGAGGCCGCCTCCGCGGCCCGCGCGAGCTCGCTGGCGAAGGGTCCGTCGAGCTTCTCGGCGTAGGGGCTGACGTCCGAGCCGGCCTCCCCGAAGTCGCGCGCGAAGGCCTCCGGGAACACCACCAGGTCGGCGCCCGGCGTCACACCCTCGGCGAGGCGGTCGCGGTTGTCGCCGGGCTCCAGCCCACTCGCCCACTGGTGGATGCGTACGCGCAGCCGGTCGGCGTTCATGCCCCCAGACTAGGGCCGGGTTTCGAGGCTCGCTGCGCTCGCACCTCAACCAACGATCGGTGGTTGAGGTGCGAGGAGCTCCAGCGACGAGCCTCGAAACCTCCGACTGGGAGAATGGCTGCATGGACCTCGACCTCACTGCCGGCGGTTTCTGCGGTGTGGTGCTCGCGGGCGGCACGGCCGCCCGGATGGACGGGATCGACAAGGGCGCCGTCGAGCTGCACGGACGGACGCTGCTCGAGCTCGCGGTCGACGCCTTCGTCGATGCCGGCGAGGTCGTCGTGGTCGCGCCGGAGAGCGTCCCGACGGCGCGTCCGGTCACCTTCGTCCACGAGGACCCGCCGCGCGGCGGACCGGTCGCCGGCCTGCTGACGGGGGTCGACGCGCTGCTGCGCCGGCCGGTCCTGATCGGCGTGCTGGCGGTCGACATGCCACGGGTCACCCCCGCGACGATGCGGCGCCTGCGCGAGGCGGCGGCCGGGCGGGACGGCGCGTTCCTGGTCGATGCCGACGGTCGGCGGCAGCTCGCCGGCGTGCTCGACGCGGCCCGCCTGTCCGGCGTACGACCGGGGCTGGAGGCGCAGCACGGCATGGCGCTGCACCGGCTGTTGGCCCCGCTGGACCTCGCCGTCGTGCCGGCGATCGGCGACGAGGCGATCGACATCGACTCGTGGGCCGACCTGCGCGACCTGGGCTGACACGCCCGGCGTCTCCCTTGCCGCACGGCCGTCCTGTGCGAGAGATTGGGGTCGTGAACCTCCACGACTGGATCGACGAGCTCGAAGACGTGCTCGACGTCGAGGCAGAGGTCGACGAGGGCCTCGTCCTCGACCTCGCCCGCGTGGCCGCACAGAACGTGCAGAAGACGGCCGCGCCCATCACTGCCTACCTCCTGGGCTTCGCCGCGGGCGCCGGTGAGCTCGACCCCGAGAAGATCGAGCGACTCGCCGCCAAGGTGCAGCAGCTCGCGGAGAGCTGGGACCGGCCCGCCGACGCCCCGGACCCCGACGACATCGACGACGAGGTGCCGGACGACTCGACGGTCGACCACTCCACCGACCGTTACGAGGCCTGAGCCCTTGCGCGCAGTGGTGGCCACCGAGGCCGGTGGACCTGACGTCCTCTCCGTCGGCGAGGTCGACGCGCCACGACCGGGCGCCGGTGAGGTGCTCGTCGAGGTCGTCGCGACCGCCGTCAACCGCGCCGACACGCTGCAGCGGCAAGGCTTCTACCCCCCGCCACCCGGCGCCTCCGAGACCATCGGGCTCGAGTGCAGCGGCCGCGTCGCCGAGCTCGGCGACGGCGTCACGGGCTGGTCCGTCGGCGACGAGGTGTGCGCACTGCTCGCGGGTGGCGGGTACGCCGCACGCGTGGCCGTGCCGGTGGGCCAGGTGATGCCGGTGCCGGGCGGCGTGTCCCTCGTCGAGGCCGCCTGCCTGCCCGAGGTCGCGTCGACCGTGTGGTCCAACGTCTTCATGACCGCCCACCTGCAGAAGGGCGAGCGGTTCCTCGTCCACGGCGGGGCCGGCGGGATCGGGACGATGGCCATCCAGCTCGCCGCCGCCCGCGGGGCCGAGGTGTACGCCACCGCCGGCTCGCCCGAGAAGCTCGAGCTCTGCCGCTCGCTCGGGGCGTCGTACGCCATCGACTACCGCGAGGACGACTTCGTCGAGGTGCTCTCCGACGCCGGGGGTGCGGACGTCATCCTCGACAACATGGGCGCGACGTACCTCGGCCGCAACGTGTCAGCCCTCGCCACCGGCGGGCGCCTCGTCATCATCGGGATGCAGGGCGGCGCGAAGGGCGAGCTCGACATCGGCGCCCTGCTGCGCAAGCGCGCGTCCGTGACCGCCACCTCGCTGCGCGCCCGGCCGGTCACCGAGAAGGCCGCCATCTGCTGCGGCGTGGTCGAGAACGTCTGGCCCCTCGTCGCGTCCGGCGCGATCCGCCCGATCGTCGAGACGACCATGCCCCTCGAGGACGTGGCCCGTGCCCACCAGCTGATGGAGGACGGCAGTCACTCCGGGAAGATCGTCCTGACCCTCTGATCCTGCGCGAGCGGTGCGTGAGACATCTTTCAGAGGCTCAGAACATGTCCCACGCACCGCTCGGGCGACTTCCGCGCCCCGACTAGGGTTGCTGGCATGAGCGACGAGCAGCAGCCCGGGCCCAGCGACGCCGAGGCCCGAGGGGGCAGCGAGGACGTGGTCGTCGTGGTCGGGCCCGACGGCCAGCCGATCGGCACGATCCCCGCGAGCGCGCTGCCCGACATGACGCAGGAGTCGGACGACGAGGGTGAGGGCGGACGCCACATCACCGAGCTGGTCGAGCAGCCGGCCAAGGTGATGCGGATCGGCAGCATGATCCGCCAGCTCCTCGAGGAGGTGAAGGCGGCTCCGCTCGACGAGGCCAGCCGCCAGCGCCTCAAGGAGATCCACGCGGCTTCCATCAAGGAGCTCGAGTCGGGCCTCGCCCCCGAGCTGGTCGAGGAGCTGGACCGGTTGACGCTGCCCTTCACCGAGGAGGGCACGCCGTCCGAGGGTGAGCTGCGGATCGCGCAGGCGCAGCTCGTCGGGTGGCTCGAGGGTCTCTTCCACGGCATCCAGACCGCGATCTACGCCCAGCAGATGGCCTCGCGTGCGCAGCTCGAGCAGATCCGCCGCGCCCTCCCGATGGGCCAGGGCGGCCATGGCGGCCAGCACGGGCACGGCCAGCCGGTCGGGATGCCCAACATGCCCGGCAGCGAGCAGCAGGACGACGACTCGAACGGTCCGTCGAACGGCATGTACCTCTGACCTCGGTGTAGTCCGCATCAGATTTCTGGGTGCTGGTCGGGTCAGACCTGAAGTTTGATGCGGACTACCTCGCCAGGGGAGATGGTCAGCGGCGCGCGAGGCGGCGTACGACCAGCAGGCCGAGCAGCCCGAGGAGCACGGCCGCGGCGCCGGGCGAGGCAGCCCGGGCGAAGCCAGCTGGGGCGACGTCCTCGACCTTGGTCCGCTGGGCCGTCGGCGGCGGAGGCGGCTCGACCGCGGTCCCCGCGCCGAGGACCTTCTCGATCTTGCCGACCTTCGTCGGGTTGGCGACGCTGGTGCCGCCGCAGGCATCGGCGGCGTACGGCGTCTCGGTGCCGCTCGCGAAGAAGAGGTAGCTCGTGCCGACCCCGAGCTCGCCGAGGCCGCAGGCGTCGCGGCCGCCGGCCGACAGCACCTGCGTCTCACGTTCCGGGGCGCCCTGGTAGGTGCGCGACGCGGTGATGTCGTAGAGGAAGCCGTTGCCCTGCGCCTCGACCTTGTCGACGGTGCCGATGAAGATCAGGTCGGCCTTCGCCACCTGCTTGTCGAGCGTCGCCTGCTTGCAGGTGCAGTCGGCGGACGCCGGAGCGCTCACCGTGAACACGAGCCCGAGGCACGTCAGCAGCAGTGCTGCGGCAAGTCGGGCGGCTCGGGACATGGCGGACAGACTAGCGAGACAGCCCGTAGAGCTCGGCCAGCACCACGGCAACGCCGTCGTCGTCGTTGCGCGGGGCGAGGTGGTCCGCCAGGTCGCGCACGGACTCATGCGCGTTCGCCATCGCGTACGACGTGCCGGCCCACGCGAGCATCGGCAGGTCGTTGGGCATGTCGCCGAAGGCCACGACATCCTCGGCACCGAGGCCCATCTCGGCGGCGACCCGGGCGAGCGTGGTCGCCTTCGTGACGCCGGCGGCGCTGATCTCGACCAGCGCGAAGGACGACGACCACGTGGTGGTCACGAGGGCGCCGACGGCCGCCTCGACCTGCCGCCAGAACTCCTCGGGGTCGAGGTCGCGGTGCACCGCGAGCACCTTGACCACGTCGTCGCCGTAGATCGACTCCCACGTCCCTTGGCGCAGGGTGTCGGCATCGTCCGGGTGGCGCGGGAAGTCGTCCTCGCTGGCCCAGCCGGAGGTGTGCTCGACCGCGAACATCGTCCCGGGCACGGCCGCGCGCACCAGCTCGGCGACCTCGAGCCCGACCTCGCGGGCGACCGGGTGGAAGTCGCGGACGCGGCGCTCGGCGACGTCGTACACGATCCCCCCGTTGCTGCAGATCGCCAGGCCGTGCCCGCCGACGGCGTCCCAGAGGGCCTCCATCCAGCGGATCGGGCGGCCGGTGGTGAACACGACCGGTACGCCGAGCGCGTCGAGCTCGTCGAGGACCGCGCGGGTGCGGTCGGTGACGGCGCCGTCGGAGTGCAGCAGGGTCCCGTCGAGGTCGGTCGCGACCAGGCCGGGACGGCTCACGAGGGATCCCGCAGCGACAGCGTGACAGTGAGGTCGTCGCCCTCGCCGACGTCGGCCGCGACCCGGATGGCCTTCTTGACCGGCAGGACAAAGCTCCCGGACGTGGCATCGGGGAAGACGCTCGTGTCCCATGCCTGCTCCGCCGCCTCCACGTGGACGCGTACGGACCCGAAGCCGCGCGGTTCACCGGACCGCTCGCGCACCTCGTCGGCCACCTCGAGCGGGAGCGTGACGAAGCACCTGGCCGCGCCGTCGGCCGACCCCTCGCGCGCCGTCCACTGCCAGAGCGGTGCGGTGAACGTGAACGAGGCCGGCACGGGTCAGGTCTGACCGGGAGCGGGGAACCACCGCGAGAGCTCGACGGCAGCACCTTCGTCGTAGACCGAGTCGGTCACGTGGTCGGCGGCAGCCTTCACCTCGTCGACGGACTGACCCATCGCCACCCCGCGACCGGCCCACCGGAGCATCTCGATGTCGTTGCGCCCGTCGCCGATCGCGAGCACGTCGGCGGCACCGAGGCCACCGATGGCGTCGCAGACGTGCTGCAGCCCGGACGCCTTGGAGACGCCGACGGGTGAGAGGTCCATCCAGGCCGTCCACCCGACGACGTAGTCGGTGCCGTGCAGGCCGAGCCTGGCGGCCAGCTCGATGAAGTCGTCCGCGGTCGCCTCGGGGTCGCGGATGATCACGCGGCTGACCGGTTCACCGACGATGTCGTCGACCTGGGTGATCAGCTGCTCGCCGGACAGCTCGCCCTCGGGGAAGACCCGGTTCACGCGATAGCCGCCGACACCGCGCTCCTCGACCGCGACGAGGGCTTCGGGGTGGTGCTCCAGCACCGCGGCCACCGCCGGGGCAGCGTCGAAGGTCTCCTCGTGCACGACCTCCATCGGCGGGTAGCGGAACACCACGGCACCGTTGGACGCGACCACCCACAGGCGGTCGGCCTCCTCGCGCGGGAGGTGCAGGAGGTCGGCGATCCGCGTCATGCCGTGCGGCGAGCGGCCGCTCGACAGCACGATGTGGGCACCGGCGTCGAGCGCCCGGTGCACCGCGTCGTGGACGGGCTCGGTGATCGTCTCGTACTCCTCGGTCTGCCCGTCGACCCACTTGAGCAGGGTGCCGTCGATGTCGAGCGCGACGACCCGGGGCGTCCAGTCCGTCATCCGAGCGTCTTGAGCACGTCGACGCCACCCATGTACGGGCGGAGCGCCAGGGGCAGGGTCACCGAGCCGTCCTCGTTCTGGTGGGTCTCGAGGATCGCCACGATCGCGCGGGTGACGGCCGTGAGCGTGCCGTTGAGGGTCGCCACCGGGGTGGTCGAGCCGTCGACGCGCGTACGGATGTCGAGGCGGCGGGCCTGGAACTCCGTGCAGTTGGAGGTCGAGGTGAGCTCGCCCCAGCCGTTGCGGGTGGGGATCCACGCCTCGCAGTCGAACTTCCGCGTGGCGCTCAGCCCGAGGTCACCGGCAGCGGTGTCGATGACGCGGTAGCAGAGCTCGAGCTTGTCGAGGAACTCCTTCTCCCACTCCAGCAGCCTCTGGTGCTCGGCGTAGGACTCCTCGAGCGTCGTGTAGACGAACATCTCGACCTTGTCGAACCAGTGCACGCGCCAGATGCCGCGGGTGTCCTTGCCGTGCGAGCCGGCCTCCTTGCGGAAGCACGGGCTGAATGCGGCGTAGCGCAGCGGGAGCGCGGCACTGTCCAGGATCTCGTCCGAGTGGAAGGCCGCCATCGGCACCTCGGAGGTGCCGACGAGGTAGAGGTCCTCGCCCTCGATGCGGTAGACGTCGTCGGCCGCCTGCCCGAGGAAGCCGGTGCCCTCCATCGCGCGGGGGCGTACGAGCGAGGGGGCCGCCGTCTGGATGAAGCCGGCGGCGCGGGCCTGGTCCATCGCCATGTTGACCAGCGCCAGCTGGAGCTGGGCGCCCACGCCGGTGAGGAAGTAGAAGCGCGAGCCGCTGACCTTGGCACCGCGCTCGAGGTCGAAGGCCCCGAGCAGCTGGCCGAGCTCGACGTGGTCGCGGGGCTCGAAGTCGAACTCGCGGGGCGTGCCGACCTGCTCGATGACGGTGTAGTCGTCCTCCAGGCCCGCCGGTGCAGCGTCGTCCGCCAGGTTGGGGATCGCCCTGATCGCCTCGTCCCATGCGGCCTCGGCGGCGACGCGGGTGGCCTCGGCCTCCTTCACGCCGGCGGCGAGCTCCTTGACCTGCGCGAGCAGGGTCTGCTTCTCCTCGCCCTGCGCCTGGGCGACGAGGGCGCCACTGGCCTTCTGCTCGGCCCGCCTGGTCTCGAAGTCGCTGATCGCCTGGCGGCGGGCCGCGTCGGCCTCGAGCGCACGGTCCACCACGTCGTCGGACAGCCGACGCTTGGCCTGGGCGGCGCGTACGCGGTCGGGATCGTCACGGAGGACGCGGGGGTCGATCATGTGCGAAAGGCTATCCGTACGGGCGTGGGGTCGACGAAGTGGTTTGGGCATACTTCGCGGGTGACTCCTGCCTCCCGCAACCGCAGCCTGCTCTGGGCGCTCGTCAGCGGCGTGCTCTTCTCGGTCCTCGCCTTCCTGGTCACGCAGAAGCGCGCCCCGCTCGACGCGTTCGACGTCGAGGGACGACGTCTCGAGGACTGGGCCAACAACTACGCGTGGGTCATGGACACGCTCCGATTGATCGAGCTCGCCTTCGGGACGATCGGGATGACGATCCTGACGGTCGTGCTGGCCCTCGCGCTCATCGTGCGCCGCCAGCGCTGGGCCGCGCTGCTCGCCGTGGTCGTGATGGTGGCGACCTCGCTGGCCACCTCCGGCCTGAAGATCTGGCTCGGCCGGGGCCGGCCGGACTGGCAGGACAAGCTCGGGCTGCTCAAGTCCTTCAGCTTCCCCTCGGGCCACGCCTCGTCCTCGGCGGCCTTCGCCGGGATCCTGATCCTGCTGCTGGTGCTCTTCGTCCGTCGGACGAGCCTGCGCCGCCTCGGCATCACCCTTGCTCTCGGCTGGTGGCTGCTCGTCTGCCTGGACCGCGTGCTCCTGGGTCGGCACTACCCCACGGACGTCATCGCCGGGTCGCTGCTGGCGACGACGATCCTCTTCCTCGCGCTCGCCTTCATCGACCCGCGACCGCGCTCGACCGCTGCCAAGGCCGAGCCGCTCCCCGAGGTCTACGCCTCGGAGCGCCGGCTCGCGGTGATCCTGAACCCGATCAAGGTCGAGGACGTCGGCCAGTTCCGCGCTGTCGTCGGCGCGATGGCGAAGGAGTCGGGCTGGACCGAGCCGACCTGGCAGTACACGACGATCGAGGACCCGGGCACCGGGATGGCCGAGAAGGCCGCCGTGTCGGGGGCCGACCTGGTCATCGTGTGCGGCGGCGACGGCACGGTGCGCGAGGTCTGCGCCGAGCTCGCCGGCACCGGCATCCCGGTCGGGATCATCCCTGCGGGCACCGGCAACCTGCTCGCCCGCAACCTCGACGTCCCGCTCTACATCCGCGCCGCCATCGACGTCGCGCTCAACGGCCAGGACCGCGCGATCGACCTGGTGAAGGTCGGCGGCGACGGCATCGAGGACACCCACTTCATGGTGATGGCCGGGATGGGCTTCGACGCCGCGATCATGGAGGGCGTCAACGAGGAGATCAAGAAGAAGATCGGCTGGGTCGCGTACGTCGTCTCCGGCCTGCGGTCGCTGATGTTCCCGGCGATCAAGGTGGAGATCCAGATCGATGACGAGGAGCCCTCGGTCCACCGCGCCAGGACGGTCGTCGTCGGCAACGTCGGCTTCCTCCAGGCCGGCATGCCGCTGCTGCCCGACGCGACCATCGACGACGGCATCCTCGACGTCGTGATCATCCACCCGCGCCAGTTCCTGTCCTGGATCACGGTGGCCTCCCGGGTGCTGCGGAAGAGCTCGGTCGTCGACGAGACGCTCGACCGCCGCACCGGCTCGCGCGTACGCGTCAAGGCCTCGGCGCCCACCCCCCGCCAGCTCGACGGCGACTCGATCGGCGAAGGCCGTGAGCTCTGGATGGAGTGCATCCACGGCAGGCTGCTCGTCCGCGTGCCGCGCTGAGCCGGGTCAGACGACGAAGCGGTAACCCATCCCGGGCTCGGTGACGAAGAGCACGGGCCGGGCGGGGTCGACCTCGAGCTTGCGGCGGATCGCGGCAAGGTGGACCCGGAGGTAGTTGGTCTGGGTGTCGTACGCCGGCCCCCACACCTCGGTCAGCAGCTCGACCTGCCGCACCAGCCGGCCGCGACGACGGACGAGCACGTCGACGATCCGCCACTCGGTCGGTGTCAGGTGGATCTCCTCGCCGGCGCGGGTCGCGCGGGAGTCGGTGAGGTCGAGCCGCAGCCCGCCGACCTCGACGACCAGGTCCGGCTCCTCCCGTCCCGCACGTCGTGACGTGGCCCGCACGCGGGCGAGCAGCTCCTCGATCGAGAACGGCTTGGTGATGAAGTCGTCGGCGCCGAGGTCGAGGGCCTCGACCTTGTCGTCGGACTCGGTGCGCGCGGAGACGACGATGACCGGCACCTGGGTGAAGGACCGCAGCTGCCGCAGCACCGCGATGCCGTCGAGGTCCGGCAGACCGAGGTCGAGCAGCACCACGTCGGGCATCCGCTCGTCGACGACCTGCAGGGCCGACCGGCCGTCACCGGCCGTCTCCACCTCGTAGTCGCGGGCGCGGAGGTTGATGGACAGCGTGCGCCGCATCGCGGGGTCGTCGTCGACGACCAGGACGAACGTCATCGCCCCTCCTCCACAGCAGAGCCCTCGCCCTTGAGCTCCAGCACGAACGTGAGGCCCCCGCCGGGGGTCTCCTCGGTCACGATCGTGCCACCCATCGACTCGGTGAGGCCGAGCGCCACGGCCAGCCCGAGCCCGACACCGTCCTGCTGCGGCACGTCGCCGAGCCGCTGGAACGGCGCGAACAACCGCTCCCGGTCCTGGTCGGCCACACCCGGGCCGGAGTCCGCGATCCGTACGACGACGCGCTCCCCCGCGACGGCGGCGTCGACCCGTACGCGGGCACCGGCGGGTGTGTACTTGAGGGCGTTCTCGAGGATGTTGGCGAGCACCCGGTCGAGCAGCCCGGCGTCGGCGAGCACCAGCAGGTCGTGGGCGACGTCGACCTCGATGCGCTCCCCGCCCGGCAGCGGCGAGATCGCCGCCCGGACAGCGTCCGCGAGGCCCACCTCGCGCAGGACCACGCTGACCGAGCCGGTGCTGATCCGGCTCATGTCGAGCAGGTTGGCGACCAGCGCGATCAGGCGGTCGGTGGACTCGTCGATGGTCGCGAGGAGCTCGGCCTCGTCCTCGGCCGACCAGGTCACGTCGGTGCTGCGCAGGCTGTCGACCGACACCTTCACGGCGGCGAGCGGGTTGCGGAGGTCGTGGGAGACCGCAGCGAGCAGGGCCGTTCGGGTGCGGTCGGCCTCGGTCAGCCGGAGCCGGTCGACCTCGGCGAGGGTGGCGGCGCGGCGTTCCTCCATCACCTTGGCGTAGGCGGCGTACGCGTTGAGCAGGCCTCGCTGGGTGGCCGGCAGGGTCGAGCCCGCCAGCACCAGCGTGGACCGGTCGTCGATGACCGCCGCCATGTCGGCGTCGTCGACCGAGGCGGGCGGCGTGCCACAGCTCGCGACGACGGCCTCGCCTCCACCGTCGCGTCGCAGCACCGCCGCTCCGTCGGCGTTGAAGAGCCGGCAGGCGGACGACAGCAGTCCCGCGAGGTCGTCGCTCGCGGTCAGCAGGCTGCGCGCGAGGACCGTCAGTGCATCGGCCTCGGCGCGCGCGACCCTTGCCTCGGCCGTACGCCGCGCCGCGTTGTCGACGACGGACGCGACGGCGATGCCGACGGCCACGAAGATCGCGATCGTGACGACGTTCTCCGGCTCGGCGATCGTGAGCGTGTAGAGCGGCGGCGTGAAGAGGTAGTTGAGGAGGAGGGCGCTCACCACGGCCGACAGGACGGCCGGGGCCAGGCCGCCGATCAGCGCTGTCGCGACCACGACGACCATCAGCGACATCGCCTCGATCGGCAGGCCGTGCAGGTCCTTCGTCAGGTGGAGCAGCAGGCTGAGCGCGCTGGGCACCAGCGCGGCGAAGCCGAAGCCCGCGACCCGGCGACGCCGGCCGACGTTGTCGACCTCGGCCCGTCGCTCGGAGGTGCGGGCGTAGTCGTGGGACACGATGTGGACGTCGATGTCGCCGGAGCCGGCGACCACCCGCTCACCGACTCCGGGGCGGAGCACCGTCGAGATCCGACCGCGGCGACTCGCGCCGATCACCACCTGCGTCGCGTTCTCGGCGCGCGCGAAGGCGAGGATCGCGTCCGACGGGTCCTCCCCCACGACGGTGTGGAACGTGCCGCCGAGCTCCTCGGCCTTGCCCGCGAGCGACGCGAGGCCGTCGGGCGCGATGCCCCGCAGCCCGTCCTGCCGGGTGACGTACAACGCCTGCCACTCGCCGCCGCTGCGCCGGCTGGCGATCCGCGACGCCCGCCGCATCAGCGTCGACGACTCGGGTCCACCGCTGACGGGTACGACGACGCGCTCGCGGGTGGCCCACGTGGCCTCGATGTCGTGCTGGTCGCGGTAGCGCTCGAGGCCCTCGTCGACACGGTCGGCCAGCCAGAGGAGCGCGAGCTCGCGCAGGGCGGTGAGGTTGCCCTCGCGGAAGTAGCGGGACAGCGCTGCGTCGATCTTGTCGGCCGCATAGACGTTGCCGTGGGCCATCCGTCGCCGCAGCGCCTGCGGGCTCATGTCGACCAGCTCGATCTGGTCGGCGGAGCGGACCACCCGGTCGGGCACGGTCTCGCGCTGGCGTACGCCGGTGATCGCCTCGGTCACGTCGTTGAGCGACTCGAGGTGCTGGACGTTGATCGTCGTGACGACCTCGATGCCGGCGTCGCGCAGCGCCTCGACGTCCTGCCAGCGCTTGGCGTGGGTGCTGCCCGGGACGTTGGTGTGCGCCAGCTCGTCGACCAGCACGACCTCGGGCCGCCGTCGGAGGATCGCTTCGAGGTCCATCTCGTCGTGGGTCGTGCCGGCGTGGTCGAGGCGCCGGCGCGGCACCACCTCGAGCCCCTCCACGCCGCGCTCGGTCTTCGCCCGGCCGTGCGTCTCGACGTAGCCGACGACCAGGTCCGTGCCCCGCTCGAGACGCCGGTGGCCCTCGTCGAGCATCGCGAAGGTCTTGCCGACTCCGGGCGCCGCACCCAGGTAGACGCGCAGCCGTCCGCGATCCATGGCGTCAGTCTCCACCCTCGACCGCATGGCGCACGGCGAGGTTGAGCTCGAGCACGTTGACGCCCGGCTCGCCGAGGAAGCCGAGGCCCCGCCCGTCGGTGCTCTCCTCGACGAGACGCTCGACCTCGTCGACCGACAACCCGTTGGCCCCGGCGACGCGCGGCGCCTGGAGGGCGGCGTACGCCGGTGAGATGTGCGGGTCGAGCCCGGAGGCCGACGCAGTCAGCGCGTCGGCCGGCACGTCCTGGGGGGAGACACCCTCGCGGGCCGCGACCTCGGCGCGACGGTCCTCGATCGACGCGAGCAGGTCAGGACTGAGGGGTCCGAGGTTGCTCGGCGCCGACGCGAGGGTGTCGTAGTCGCCTGCCGAGGGCCGTGAGTGGAACCACTCGTCGCCCTCGAACTGCTGGCCGAGGAGCCGTGACCCGACGACCTGGCCGTCGAGGCGGACGGGCTGGCCGTCGGCACGGTCACCGAAGGCCTGGCCGGCTCCCCACACGGCGGCGGGGTAGCCCACGCCGAGCAGGACGGTGAGGACGACAAGGAGGCGCAGCCCGGCGAGGGACTGGCGAGCGAGGTCGGAGAGCAGCATGGTGATCAGCCGGTTTCTAGGAGTTCATGCCGGGGACGGTGGACACGAGCAGGTCGATCAGCTTGATCCCGACGAAGGGCACGAGGATCCCGCCGAGCCCGAAGACCAGGAGGTTGCGGCGGAGCACCGACGTGGCCGATCCGGCGCGGAAACGCACACCGCGCAGGGCGATCGGGATGAGGGCCACGATGACCAGGGCGTTGAAGACGACCGCCGAGAGGATCGCGGACTGGGGGGTCGCGAGATCCATCACGTTGAGCCGGTCCAGCGAGGGGTACGCCGCGACGAACATCGCCGGGATGATCGCGAAGTACTTCGCGACGTCGTTGGCGATCGAGAAGGTCGTCAGCGCTCCGCGCGTGATGAGCAGCTGCTTGCCGATCTCGACGATGTCGATGAGCTTCGTCGGGTCCGAGTCGAGGTCGACCATGTTGCCGGCCTCCTTGGCGGCGGCCGTGCCGCTGTTCATCGCCACCCCGACGTCGGCCGCGGCCAGTGCGGGTGCGTCGTTGGTGCCGTCGCCCGTCATCGCGACGAGGCGGCCACCCTCCTGCTCGCGCTGGATGTAGGCCATCTTGTCCTCGGGGGTGGCCTCGGCGAGGAAGTCGTCGACACCGGCCTCGGCGGCGATCGCCTGGGCGGTGAGGGCGTTGTCGCCGGTGATCATCACCGTGCGGATGCCCATCGATCGCAGCTCGGCGAAGCGCTCCGCCATTCCTTGCTTGACGACGTCCTTGAGGTGGATGACGCCGAGCACCGTGCCGGTGCCCGAGGCGTCCTTGCGACCGATCACGAGCGGTGTACCTCCCTCGCGGGCGATCGCGTCGACGATGTCGCGGACCTCCTGCGGAGGCTCCTCGCCGAGCCAGCCGCCGATCGCCGAGCCCGCACCCTTGCGGACCTGGGTGCCGCCTGCGAGGTCCACGCCGGACATCCGGGTCTGGGCGGTGAACTCCACGAAGTCCGCCCCGCTGGGCAGGTCGTGGTCGTCGGCGCCCAGCGTCAGGGCGAGGTCGACGATCGAGCGTCCCTCCGGCGTCTGGTCGGCCAGGCTCGAGAGACGCGCGGTGTCGCGCAGCTCGTCGTCCCCGATCCCGGGAGCTGCGACGAACCGGCTGGCCTGCCTGTTGCCGAAGGTGATCGTGCCGGTCTTGTCGAGCAGCAGGGTGCTCACGTCGCCGGCCGCCTCGACGGCGCGGCCCGACATGGCGAGCACGTTGACCCGGACCAGCCGGTCCATGCCCGCGATGCCGATGGCCGAGAGCAGGGCGCCGATCGTGGTCGGGATGAGGCAGACCAGGAGGGCGACGAGGACGACGACGTCCTGGGGAGCGCCGGCGTACGACGCCATCGGGGCGAGCGTCGCGACCGCCGCCAGGAAGACGAGGGTCAGGCTCGCGAGCAGGATCGAGAGCGCGATCTCGTTGGGGGTCTTGCGTCGCGACGTGCCCTCGACCAGCGCGATCATCTTGTCGAGGAAGGTGTCGCCGGCCGCGGCCGTGATGCGTACGACGATGCGGTCCGACAGGACGCGGGTGCCGCCCGTCACCGCGCTGCGGTCGCCGCCGGCCTCGCGGATGACGGGCGCGGACTCACCGGTGATGGCGGACTCGTCGACCGAGGCGATCCCCTCGACGATGTCGCCGTCGCTGGGCACCACCTCTCCGGCCTCGACGACCACGAGGTCGCCCACCCGGAGCTGGGTCGCCGGTACCGGTGACTCCTCGCCGTCGATGCCGAGCCTTCGGGCGACGGTGTCGGTGCGGGTGGCGCGCAGCGAGGCCGCCTGTGCCTTGCCGCGGCCCTCGGCGACGGCCTCGGCGAGGTTGCCGAAGAGCACGGTGAGCCACAGCCATCCGGCGATGGAGATGGTGAAGAAGCTCGGGTCCGCGACCGCCGCGACGGTCGTCACCGCAGATCCGATCAGGACCAGGAACATCACCGGCGCCCGCCACAGGTGGCGGGGGTCGAGCTTGCGGAAGGCCTCGGGGAGCTGCTGCCCTCCCTGCGACAGCAGGGCTCCGACGCCCATGCCCGCCGGGGTCCTGCGGGGGCTCTCCGTGGGCTCGGCGGCCGGGGTCACCTCGTCCGGGCGGGGAGTGGTGGAGGTGTTCGTGGGGGTGCTCATGCGCTTCTCGGGGTCCCCGCGGCGTTGTTCGGGGGAGCGGAGCGGAGGAGAAGAACGTCGTGGGGTGTTCATGCGAGAGCCTCAGCAATCGGTCCGAGAGCGAGCGCCGGGAAGTAGGTGAGGCCGGTCATGATCACGATGACCCCGACCAGCATCCCGACGAAGAGGGGTGTGTGGGTGGGCAGCGTCCCGGCGGTGGCCGGGACCTTGCCCTGCTCGGCGAGCGATCCCGCGAGCAGGAGGACCAGGACGATCGGCAACAACCGGCCGAGCAGCATCGCGAGGCCGAGGGTGATCTGGAAGAAGTCGGACGTCACGGTGATCCCGCCGAAGGCGCTGCCATTGTTGTTGGCCGCCGAGGTGTAGGCGTAGAGCACCTCGGAGAACCCGTGACCGCCTACGTTGCCCGTCGCGTCCGCGGTGGAGCTGCGGGCGATGGCGACCCCGGTGCCGACGAGCACGAGGGCCGGGGTGGCCAGCGTGTAGAGGGCGACGTACGTCATCTGGCGGGCGCTGATCTTCTTCCCGAGCAGCTCGGGCGTGCGCCCCACCATCAGGCCGGCGACGAAGACCGCCAGGATCGCCATCACCAGGATGCCGTAGATGCCGGATCCGACGCCGCCGGGCACGATCTCGCCCAGCATCATGTTGACCATGACGGCGCCACCGCCTCCGGGCGTCAGCGAGTCGTGCGAGGCATTGACCGCACCCGTCGAGGTGCCGGTGGTCGCGACGGCGAAGAGGGCGGAGGCCCATTCACCGAACCGCGTCTCCTTGCCCTCCATGGCGGCGCCCGCCGCCTGCGCGGTCGTCGAGTGCGCACCGACCTCGGCCCACGTCGTGGCGACCAGCGAGAGCGTCCAGAGCACACCCATCACGCCGAGGACCGCGAGGCCCTGGCGACGGTTGCCGAGCATCGTGCCGAGGGTGCGGGTGAGCGCCACCGGCAGCACCAGGATCAGGAAGATCTCGAACAGGTTGGTGATCGCGGACGGGTTCTCGAAGGGGTGCGCGGAGTTGGCGTTGAAGAAGCCGCCGCCGTTGTTGCCGAGCTCCTTGATGGCCTCCTGGCTGGCGACGGGACCGCCCGTGAGGACCTGCGAGTGGCCGGCCAGGGTCGCCACGGTGCTGTCGCCCCAGCTCTGCACGACGCCGCCGGCGACCAGCAGCACGGCGGCCACGAAGGCCAGCGGGAGCAGGATCCGGATCGTGCCGCGGGTCAGGTCGACCCAGAAGTTGCCGAGGGCCCCGCTGCGTGAGCGGACGAACCCGCGGATCAGGGCCACCGCGATCGCCATGCCGACCGCCGCCGAGAGGAAGTTCTGCACGGCGAGGCCCGCCATCTGTGCGGTGAAGCCCAGCGTGGACTCACCGGCGTACGACTGCCAGTTGGTGTTGGTCACGAAGGAGACCGCGGTGTTGAACGACATCCAGAAGCCCATGCCGGGCAGTCCGCGGTCCATCGGCAGCGCCGCCTGTCCGAGCAGCAGGCCCATCAGGGCCACGATGCTGACCAGGCTGAACGCCACCGCGCTCGTCGCGTAGGACCGCGCGCCCTGCTCGGCGTCGGGATCGACGCCGGTCAGGCGGTAGATGACGCGCTCGGCGCGCAGGTGGTGGGTGCTGGTGTAGACCCGCGCCATGTAGTCCCCGACGGGGACGTACGTGATGGCGAGGAGGCCGACCAGGACGGCGATCGTGAGGAGACCGCCAACGGTGTCAGGCACTAGAAACGCTCCGGGAAGATCAGGGCCGCGAGGACGTAGACGGCGGTCGCGATGACCGCGCCCACGAGCAGGCCGCTTTCGATGCTCATGACCCGAGCCTTCACCCGACAGGACTGCTCCGGCCCGGCCTTGTCGCGGTCTTGACGCCCGTTGACGGGCACTTGTCGAGCGTGTGATCTGGCCCGCACGCGGGACGGGCGGATCAGGCCTCGACGAGCGGTGCCACCTGGTCGGCGAGCAAGGCCGCGACGCGGCACTGCTCGCGCGAGGGCCGGCTCACGCGGGTCGAGGCGGTGACCAGGAAGTGTCCGACCACGCGTCCACCGCGGCGAACCTCGACGGCGACGTAGTCGTCGGTGGGCAGCCCCGTGCGGTCGACGTCGCGGACGTGACCTCGCTGCGTCAGCCCACCGTCGTGGTCGAGCACCGCGATGCGTACGTCGCGGACCGGGCCGACGACGAAACGGCAGCTGTCGGCCCCGAGGACGTCGCAGATGCTGGCGGCCACCACGTCCGCCACCCGCGTGCCGGGCTCCGCCTCGGCCACCGCGGCAGCCGCCGAGCCGACTCCGTCGAGCCACCCCGAGCGGCGAGTGGACTGCTCCTGCTGACGCCGTCCCCACAGCGCCAGCTCCGTCACCGACACCCCGATCAGCACGAGCAGGACCGCGGCCTGCAGGTCGTCGCGGTCGTCGATGGTGAGGCGCAGGTAGGGGCGGGTGAGGAAGAAGTCGAACCAGACACCGCTGGACAGCGCCGCGACGAAGCCCGCGATCCTGTCGCCGGTGGCCGCGACGGCCACCACGACCAGCACCAGGACGAGGACCGCACTGGCTGCCGGTACGACGTCGCGCAGGGGCGTGAGGGAGGCGCAGACCACCAGCGGGGCGAGGATCGCGGCGCCGCGGAGGATCGGGCGGGACCGGCCCCAGGAGCGCAGCGCGGCGGGGGCAGGGGAGGACGGGGCCATCTCGTCATCAGAGCACTGCGGGGCCTCGACGGACCGATCTTGACGCGTTGCTGACGCATTGGCGGGCACGATCTTGACACCGGGCCAGGACCAGCCCTCCTCAGTCAGGCGCGGGCATGCTCGATCGCCTCTTCCTCCTCCGGCGAGAGCTGCTGCTCGCAGGTCCAGGAAGCGACCGACTTGGCGTACGTCCGCGCCTCGCTGCGGCCGTGGATCGAGGTCAGCACGGTGCCGTGGCCGGCGTCGTCGAGGAGCGCGAGGCTCCAGCTGAGGTGTCCGCCCACGTCGCCGAAGGCGTCGTAGCGCACGACCGAGAGGTGGCGCAGGGCGTCCCGGTTCTCCGCCTTGAGGGCGGCGACCTCCTGGCGGAGGCCGTGGACGTCCTCGGGAAGCGCGTCGACTCCCTCCCCGGTGGGTCGCGACGTCGTACGACGCAGGGCGAGGCCGGCGACCACGCAGGCCAGGGCGGCAAGGACGACGGCGACCACAGCGAGCATGGGGCGACCCTATGTTCGGCGACTGGTCGGGGCCGGTCGGACACGGCCGGAGATGACAGACTCGCGGACGTGACCGACCCGACCCGCCGGATCGCCTACCAGGGCGAGCCGGGCGCGAACTCCCACCTGGTCTGCCAGCAGGCCTACCCCGACTGGGAGCCCGTGCCCTGCGCGTCGTTCGAGGACGCCTTCGCGGCAGTGGAGTCCGGCGACGCCGACCTCGCGATGATCCCGATCGACAACTCGATCGCCGGCCGGGTCGCCGACATCCACCACTTCCTGCCGACCTCCGACCTGCACATCGTCGGCGAGCGGTTCCTGCGCATCCAGTTCTCGCTGATGGCGCTGCCGGAGGCGAGCATCGACTCGCTCCGCACGGTGCACAGCCACGTCCACGCGCTCGGCCAGTGCCGCGGCGTGATCCGCGAGCTCGGGCTGACCCCTGTCGTCGCGGGCGACACCGCGGGCGCGGCTCGCGAGGTCTCCGAGTCGGGCGACCTCACCCAGGCGGCCATCGCACCGCCGCTGGCAGCGGAGATCTACGGCCTCCAGGTCCTGCGCGAGGAGATCGAGGACGAGGACCACAACACCACTCGCTTCGTCGTGCTCTCGCGCGACTTCGAGCAGGCTCCGTCCGGCAACGGCCCGGTCGTGACCACGTTCATCTTCAACGTCCGCAACCTGCCGGCCGCGCTCTACAAGGCACTCGGCGGCTTCGCGACCAACGGCGTCAACATGACCAAGCTGGAGAGCTACATGGTCGGTGGGCACTTCACCGCCACCCAGTTCCTCGCCGAGGTCGACGGCCACCCGGACGACCCGGGCGTACGCAACGCGCTCGAGGAGCTGGAGTTCTTCACCACCGAGGTCAAGGTGCTCGGGGTCTACCCGGCCGACGCCTTCCGGGGCGCGTAG
Source organism: uncultured Actinomycetota bacterium (assembly GCA_963711175.1). Classification (GTDB taxonomy): domain Bacteria; phylum Actinomycetota; class Actinomycetes; order Propionibacteriales; family Nocardioidaceae; genus Nocardioides. Next base: position 71,714 of record CAVQDC010000014.1, on the reverse strand, counting down.
TCCGCGATCGCACGACCCTGACAGACTCTGCCGGTGATTGATCTCGTGGTCGTGGCCCTCGCCTTCGGCGCCATCTTCGTCGTCGAGCTGCCCGACAAGACCTTCATCGCCACGTTGGTGATGTCGACCAAGATGCGCCCGCTCTTCGTCTGGATCGGCGTGGCCCTCGCCTTCCTCGTCCAGACCGGGGTCGCCGTCGGCGTCGGCAAGGCCGCGGCGTTCCTGCCCGAGCAGCTGATCCACTCCGTCGCGGCGCTGATGTTCGTGATCGGCGCGATCATCCTGTTCCGCGAGGCCCGTACGGCCGACGAGGACGAGCCCGGGCAGGAGGACGAGTACGCCGCTCGCTCCACCGCCCAGGGCTTCCGGGTGATCGTCACCTCGTTCCTGGTGCTGTTCGCCGCCGAGTGGGGCGACCTCTCCCAGCTCCTGACCATCTCGCTCGTCGCGAAGTACGACGACCCGGTCTCGGTCTTCATCGGCGCCTGGGGCGCGCTCCTCGCGGTCTCCGGCCTGGCCGTGATCGTCGGCCGGCTGCTGCTGCAGCGCATGCGCCTCTCGGTCCTCCACTACGTGGGTGCGACGGTCTGCGTGTTGATGGCACTGTTGACCGTGTGGGAGATGACGCGCTGAACCGCCCGGTCGAGGACGAGGTCCGCGACCGTTTCGTCGCCGTCAACGGCGACCACCCGATGACCCCCGAGGACGACGCCTACGTCCGCGAGCACTTCGTGCCGGCCACGCCCGAGGCGATGGCACAGATGCTCGAGGGGCGGCTGCCGCTCCCGTCGTACGTCCTCTCCGACGGCACGCCGATGGTCCCCGAGGCCCATGGGCGACTCGCGGACATCGCCGGTGGCGTCGACCGGCTGCACGACTGGTTCGTCGAGTTCTGGGAGGGCGACGAGGCCACCGGCGAGGAGGAGTGGGCGGCGTACCTCTCCGGGCAGTACGTCTGCCTCCGCAGCGTCGAGCCGATCAGGATGAAGCAGAAGACCGAGCGCATCGCCGACGCCACCGCGGCCGTCGAGCTGCTCCGTCGCGACCCGCACGACCCGGTCGGGCGCGGGCTGCTCGGCCAGGCGGTCGACGGCGTGATCGCCGTGATCGGACTGGACTCGCTGCTGCTGCCGATGACGGCGTACGACCGGCTCCGGTTCGGCGGTCCGACCAGTCGAGAGACGTGGGTCGACGGCCTGCGCGAGGAGTTCCTCACGCCGGTCGAGCCGGAGTGGCCGCTGCGCACCGAGCGCCTCGTCCTGCGCCCCTTCGAGCTCGGCGACACCGAGGCCTTCGTGGACGCGTGGGCCTCCGAGGAGTGGACCAGCCTGCTGCTGAGCCGCACGATGAACCGCGCCGAGGTCGCCGCGATGATCCGCCGCCGCACCGAGCCGGGCGACGGACACTTCATCGGCATGGCCGTGGTCCTCCACGACGGCACGGTGGTCGGCGACTCGGTGCTGATGCTCCAGGGCACCGGGCTCAGCGAGGGCGAGATCGGCTGGACGATCCTGCCGGAGCACGCCGGCCGGGGCTACGCCACCGAGGCCGCCCGCGCCGTGCTCGAGATGGCGTACACACACTTCGGGCTGCGCCGCGTCGTGGCCAACCTCGACACCCGCAACGACCGCTCCGCCGCCCTCTGCGAGCGACTGGGGATGCGTCGCGAGGTCGACAAGGTCGGCGACTTCTGGTCGAAGGGCGTCTGGACCAGCTCCTACGAGTACGCCCTGCTCGCCGAGGAGTGGCGGGCCCGGCAGCCGACCTGACCAGCGGGACACGTGTCCGGGAAATGGCCCTTGGGCAGGCGCCAACGGGGCAACATCTCGGACACATGTACGCCCGCGGGCGGGGCTGTGGACGACGACCGACGCCGGGTGGTCAGTTCATCGAGGCTGTGGGCATGGCTTTCGACCCCCAGCGGCCGTTCCTCCGCGCCGACGGTCTCGACCACGGACTCAGCGCCAAGGTGCTGCGAGGTCCCGGCTACCGCCGGCTGTTCCGCAACGTCCTCGTCTCGTCGGCGACCGCGCCGACACCCATCCAGCGAGTGCGCGGTGCCCTGGCCCTCCACATCGAGCTGGCGTGGGCGAGCCATGCCTCCGCCGCCAAGGTCAAGGGAGCTCCGATCCCGACGATCGCGGACGAGCACGTCAGCGTCTCGCACCAGAAGCTGAGGCGGCACCACCCGGGAGTCCGTTGCCATGTGGGCGACCCCCGGGGTGTCGTCGTCGAGCACGACATGCGGGTGTCGGGGGACGTGCAGATGTTCATCGAGCTCAGCGGCCAGCTGACGCTGGTCGACCTGGTCGTGGTGGGCGACTGGCTGGCCCGACGGCGCGGGGTGGATCCGGCACTGCTCCTGCTCGCGTGCCAGGGGAGCCGCCACAAGGACGCTCGCAAGGCACTGGCCGCCGCCCGCTACGTCCGTCGCGACGTGGACTCGCCGATGGAGACGCGCCTGCGCATGCTCATGGTCCTCGCCGGACTTCCCGAGCCCGCGGTCAACCTCACCATCCGCGACGAGGACGGCGAGGTGGTCCGCAAGTACGACCTCTGCTACCCGATCGTGCGTGTCGCCGTCGAGTACAACGGCAAGGTCCACATCGACGTGATCGCGAACTGGGAGGACGACCTCGAGCGCCGCGCCGACATGGACGAGGACGACTGGCGGTTGATCGTCGTGATCAGCTCGGGCATCTTCAAGGATCCGCTCCGGACCCTGCAGCGCGTCCATCGGGTGCTGCTCGCACGAGGCCTGCCGGGCGTACCACTCCGCCTGAGCGACGACTGGCGGCCGCACTTCCCAGGCTTCTCCGACGTCGCGTGAGGTCGTACGACGACACGTGTCCGCGACGTTGCCCTCGGGCCCACGGCGCGGGGGCGACTTCCCGGACACGTGTGGCGCTCCGGCACCGATAGAGTCCGGGGCATGGTCTCCACCCCCGCTCCCCACGGCGCCGACAGCGAGGTCGGCCGTCTGGCCACGGTGATGCTGCACCGGCCCGGCAACGAGCTCAAGCGGCTCACTCCGCGCAACAACGACCGGCTCCTCTTCGACGGCATCCCGTGGGTCAGCCGCGCGCAGGACGAGCACGACGCGTTCGCCTCGACCCTGCGTGATCGCGGCGTCGAGGTCCTCTACCTCACCGAGCTGCTGACCGAGACGCTCGAGAGCGAGCTCGCCCGCAACCACGCGATCACCAGCGCGCTGTCCGGCCTGCACCTCGGCGACACGATGCGCCGCTACCTCGCGCAGGCGTTGCGCGAGCTCGCACCGGCCGAGCTCACCGACATCCTCACCTGCGGCATCCGCAACGACGAGGTCAAGGGTGGTCACGGCCTGGTCACCAGCCTGCTCAGCCCCTACGACTTCCTCATCGACCCGCTGCCCAACCTGCTCTTCACCCGCGACTCCAGCGTGTGGGTCCGCGACCGGGTCGCCGTCACCAGCCTGGCGATGCCCGCGCGCAAGCGCGAGACGCAGCTGACCGAGCTGATCTACACCGAGCACCCGCGCTTCGCCGGCACCCGCAAGATCCACGGCTGGCACAACGAGCACGTGGAGGGCGGCGACGTCCTCCTCCTCGCGCCCGGCGTGATCGCGGTCGGCGTCGGGGAGCGTACGACTCCCGCAGGCGTCGAGCGGCTGGCCCGCCAGGTCTTCCACGCCGGCCTCGCCCACTCCGTCCTGGCCGTCCCGATCGCGCAGGAGCGCGCGACGATGCACCTCGACACGGTGTGCACGATGGTCGACGTCGACAAGGTCGTGATGTACCCCAACGTCGCCGACACCCTGCGTGCGGTCACCGTGACGCTGCGCGAGCAGGGCTCGGACGAGTCCGACCTGACCCTCGACGTGAGCGGGTCCGAGCCGTTCCTGGTGGCCGCGGCCAAGGCGATGCAGATCGACACGCTGCACCAGATCGACACCGGTCTGGACCCGGTGACGGCCGAGCGCGAGCAGTGGGACGACGGCAACAACACCCTCGCCCTGGCTCCCCGCGTCGCGGTCGCCTACGAGCGCAACGACGAGACCAACGACCGGCTCGAGGACGCCGGCATCGAGGTCGTCAGGATCGCCGGCTCGGAGCTGGGCTCGGGCCGCGGCGGACCGCGCTGCATGAGCTGCCCGATCTCCCGCGAGCCGCTCCGAGTGGAGTGAGCCACACCCGCATCACGTTCGGTCCCGTCAATCGTTGAGGTGTCATGACTGAATCCATCCTGGACGGCCTCGAGCCGGCCGACGTCAAGCGCGTGATGGCTGCCGGCAACGAGCTGACCCTGCCGCAGGGCTGGTCGCCGATCGCGGCGGGCACTCCCGCCGACAAGGCCTACCTCATCACCGAGGGCGAGGTGTCGGTCCGCAAGGGCGGCGTCGAGATCGCCACCCTCGGCCCCGGCGCCGTCGTCGGCGAGGCGGCGATCGTCAACCGCACCCTCCGCTCGGCCACGATCGTGGCCCTCACCCCGCTCAGGGTCGTGCACTTCACCAGCGAGCGCATCGAGGAGCTCGCCGACCAGGTGCCCGCGTTCGGTGCTGCCCTCCGCGCGGCGGCTGCCGGGCGGATCCAGGGGAGCTGATCGGGCTTGGGCGACGACCAGGAGGAGCCGGTCCTCCAGATCGATGAGGACGTCGCCCGCGCCATGGAGGCCTTCCTGCTCGGCGCGGAGCCCAGCCTGACCCGCGTGCAGGTCGCCGAACGCGCCGGCGTACCGCTCGACCTGGCGGTCACGCTCTGGCACCAGCTCGGCTTCCCGCACCGTGGCGACGACGACGTCGCCTTCGCCGAGAGCGACGTGGAGGCGCTCCGGCTGACCTCCGACCTGGTCCGGCTCGGCATCCTGCCGCCCGATTCGCAGGCCGCGCTCGTCCGCACCTGGGGCCGCAGCTATGCCCGGCTGGCCGAGTGGCAGACCACCCTCCTGGCCGGCGTCGCGGTCGGGGGCGGCGACCCCGCCGCCGCGCTGACGGAGCTGGCCTCCGACGTGCTGCCCCGGGTCGAGGCCCTGCAGACCTACGTCTGGCGCCGGCACCTCGCCAGTGCCGCCCAGCACCTGCTCGACGACACGACGTCGCTGTCCAGCGCGGAGTCGCGGACGTCGGTGTGCTTCGTCGACATCGTCGGCTACACCACGCAGAGCCGCAGCCTCGACGGCGCAGAGCTCGTCGAGTGGGTGGACCGCTTCGAGCAGGACACCACCACCCTCGTCGTGGACCACGGCGGCCAGGTCATCAAGACCATCGGCGACGAGGTGCTCTTCACCGTCGCCGACCCGGTCGCGGCCGTGGAGATCGCGCTCACGCTGACCGGTCGTGGTGACGACCCCGACGACCCGTTCCCCGCCGTCCGCGCCGGGATCGCCCACGGCGCCGTCGTACGACGTCTGGGTGACGTGTTCGGCTCCACCGTCAACGCCGCCTCCCGGCTGACCTCGGCGGCCCGGCCCGGCACCGTGCTGGTCGACGTCGGCGTGCACGACGCGCTCATCGCGCAGGACGAGGACGGGGACGCCGCCTGGCGCTGGCGTCGGCTCCGCCGGGTGTCCGCGAAGGGCTTCGACCACCTCGAGGGGTGGCGCGTACGCCACGCGAGTCCGCCGAGGTCGGCGAAGTCGGACGACTGACGGGGCATCCGATCCCGATCGCTGGGTACCGATGGCTCAGGCGTACCCGGCATTCATGAGTGCCAGGTTGCCCAGGTCCGGATGCTCATGAAGCGGGCATCCGGACCGCCCACCCACGACGTCCGGGCAATGGAAAGCCCGGTCGTTGTCGACGGGGGAAACGACAACGACCGGGCAGCTACGAATCTACTCCGCTCGCGAGCGGCGACACAACCGTTGACACGGTTGTGTTCAGGACGTGGCGAGGATGTGTGACGGCTATTACCGGATCGTCACCTGACGGTTGGCGAGTCCGGCCCGGGCGGACCTTTCCTCGGGCGTCAGGTCGCCCTTGGCGAGGGCCTTCTCGAGCTCCGCGGCGAAGCGGGCGGCCGGCTCCTCGAGCACCTCGGCACCCGTGCCGAGCGGCAGGTCCCACACCGGCGCGAGGAGGCCGTGGGCGCGGAACATCCCCACCAACCGCGAGCCCTCCGCCACCGAGTCCTTGCCGGCGGCGTGCAGCCGGGCGAGGGCGTCGAGGAGCTGGTCCTCGGGGTGCGGCATCACCCAGCGCAGGTGCTCCTTGGTGCCGACGTCGGTCCAGTACGCCGCCTCGACGGAGGTGAGCCGCTTCGTCGGCATCACGCCGCCGTTGGCCTGCTCGAGCGCGGCCTCCATGCTCGCGTCGCGCTCGGGGATGTCGTCGATCCAGTAGTCGAAGCCGTCGTGCACCGTGATGTCGAGGCTGGTGTCGCTGATCAGGTCCTGGAGGCTCGGGCCGTCACCCGGGTCCGTGGGCAGACCGACGATGCCGGGCTCGTCGGTGGCGAGTGCCCGCTCGAGCACGGCGCCCAGGTCTCGGGCCGGGTTGCCGTACGAGTGCTGGACCTGCAGGCCCAGCCACACCTCGCCGGAGTCGCGGACCATCGCAGGTGCGGCGCCGGGCAGCAGCGTCGCGAGCCGGATCGTGCGGCCGCCGTCCTTCAGGGTCAACGGGAGGGTCGCTGCCGGCACGAGCTCGCGCAGGGCGATCACGTCGCACTCGCCCGGCATCCCCTCGAACGGGCGCGCGACGAAGGACGGGGCCGCTCCACCGGCTGCACCGTGGCAGGCCTTGTAGCGCTTGCCCGATCCGCAGGGACAGGGCTGACGCGGACCGACCTCGCCCTCGGCGGCGGGAGCGGACGGGGCGCGGTTGCGGGACTTCTTGGCCATCCCCCGAGCCTAGGGGGTGTCCAGGAGCTCCAGGATGTGGCCCGGTCGGTCGCTGATCACGGCCGTGACACCGAGGTCCAGGCAGATCTCGAGGTCCTCGGCCGTGTTGACGGTCCAGACGTGGATCTCGCGGCCGGCCTTCACCAGGTGCCTGCCGAGGCCGGGGTGCTCGCGCAGCTCGTCGATGCCGGGCCCGATGACCCAGTCGGCACCCACCACGGGGCGCAGCACCGGCCAGTGGTGCGCCTTGTCCACGAGCATCACGATGTCGAGGTCGGGCGCCAGTCGGCGGACGCGGTTCATCGCGTTGAGGGAGAAGCTCATCACCCGCGCCGGCGACCCGGCGCCGTCCCAGCCGAAGTCGCCCAGCGTGTCGACGAGCCGTCGCTCGACGAGTCCTCCGTAGCGGGTGGGGTGCTTCGTCTCGATCGCCAGCTCGACGTGCCGGTCGTAGTCGGCGACGGTCTCGAGGAGCTTGCGCAGCGTCAGCACCTTGCCGTCGTACTGGTCGCGCGCCGGTGCCTCGTCGTCGAGCTCGGACCACGGGCTCTTCCACGCCGCGAAGTCCAGCTCGTCGAGCTCGGCCAGGTTCATCGTCGACACGATCCCGGGCGCGGACGCCGTGCGCTTCAGGTTGCGATCGTGCACGCACACGAGGTGTCCGTCGGCGGTCAGGCGTACGTCGCACTCCAGTGCCTCGGCACCCTCGTCCAGCGCCTTCACATAGGCAGCGAGGGTGTGCTCCGGGGTGTCATGGCTGCTCCCACGGTGGGCAACGACCTGGGGTCGCGTACGGGGCTCTTTGTCGCGGCGGATGCGCGGCGTACGACGCATGCGCTGAGCATGGCACGGCCGCGGGTCCGCTCAGTGGATGTGCCGCCGCCAGTCCTCGGGCACCCGGCCGGCCGGTCCTGGCACCGGCTGGTCCTCGGGGTGGCTCTGCGGGTCGGCGAGGCGCGGGCCCTCGAGGCCGACCGAGCGATCGAAGTCCCAGAACCAGTCCTCGCCGGGCTCGAAGCTCTGCATCACCGGGTGACCGCTCGCACCGTGGTGGGCCGTCGCGTGCTGCGCCGGGCTCGAGTCGCAGCACCCGATGTGCCCGCACTGCGCGCACCGGCGCAGGTGCACCCACCAGCCGCCGTCCTCCTCGCACTCCACGCACCCGGGGCCCGACGGGGCCACCTCAGGATCGATGCCCGCCGTCATCCCGTCCGTCATGGCCCCCAGCCTGCCGGGTCAGGCGCCGGAGAGGAAGGCCGGCAGCCAGTACGCCTCCCAGGCCGGGATCTCCTGCACCTCGATCGCGGTCCGCTCCGGAGCGTGCACGGCGGTGCGGTAGCGACCGCCCTCACGCTCGAGGTAGTGGTAGTTGACGAGCTCGCGGCGCAGGTAGGCGAAGTCCTCGTGCACGCCGAGCAGCACCTCGTTGACCTCGCGCTCGGCATACTCCCGTCCCGGCTCGAACCGGCTCACCACCTCGAGCAGCACGGCCGCGCGCACCTTGCGCTTCGCCGGCACCCGCTCGATGCGGCCGTCCGTGAACAACCGGCCGACCACCCGTTGCTGTTCGGCCCGCGCGACGTCGTACGCGACCTGGTCCCGCTCGGCCTCGAGCCCTGCGCGGGCGGCCGTGTAGGTCTCACCGGTCTCGGCCATGCGCGTGCGCACGACCTGCTTGAAGTCACTGTCCCTGGTCATCTCGATCACCCTCGACTGCGCTGCGTCCCCAGCACGCCGCTGCAGCGGGCGTCATCGATGCGTCTCATGGAAGTGGTGCGCCCGAGGATCTGCTCCCCTTCGCCACCTCGCTCGGACTGGGGCCGACGCGCTGGGCTGGGCGTTGGACGACGCCCTCGGACCCGAGTCTTCCAGAGCCGGGCGGACGAGGGCAAAGTCTTTGGCCCGGGGTTGACCCACGTGCGGGCCTGGGGCTGGTGACCGCTCGCTGATATCTCCCTGACACCGAGGACGGCGTGGCCCCACACTTGGGGCCATGCCGTCGTCGAGCCAGTGGGTCGCCTTCCTCATCGCGTCGATCCTCTTCATCCAGGTGCCGGGTCCGAGCCTGCTCTTCACCATCGGCCGTGCTCTCACCGTCGGGCGCCGCGAGGCCCTGCTCTCGGTCGTCGGCAACGCGATCGGTGTCACCGCCCAGGTGGCGCTCGTCGCCCTCGGCCTCGGCGCGGTCGTCGCGGCCAGCGCGACGGCGTACACCGTCGTCAAGCTCCTCGGTGCGGCGTACGTCGTGTGGCTCGGCGTCCAGGCGATCCGCCACCGCAGCGACGCCCGCCTCGCGATGGGGTCGGCTGCCCCCGCCCGGCGCGGCCACCCGGTGCGGATCGGTTTCACGGTCGGTGCGACCAACCCGAAGACGATCGTCTTCTTCGTCGCCTTCCTGCCGCAGTTCACCGACCCCGGTGGCTCGGTCGCCCTCCAGACGATGCTGCTCGGCCTGGTCTTCGGCGTGCTCGCGATGGTCTCGGACGGCACGTGGGCCCTGGCCGCCGGTGCCGCGCGCAACTGGTTCGCGACTCGGCCCTCGCGCCTCGACACCCTGAGCGCCGCCGGCGGCACGATGATGATCGGCCTCGGCGCGACGATGCTTACGGTCGACTGACGTCTCCCTCCGGGCGGTTCCGCGATCCCCGGCAGGTCGTAGTCTCGCGAGCATGGAGACACGCGAGTACGACGTCGTCGTCATCGGCGGCGGGCCGGTCGGGGAGAACGCAGCGCAGTACGCCGTCGAAGGCGTCGAGGTCGACGGACGGGCGCTGACCTCGGCGATCATCGAGCGCGAGCTGCTGGGCGGCGAGTGCAGCTACTGGGCGTGCATGCCCAGCAAGGCGCTGCTGCGGCCGGTCGCGGTGGCCGACGTGACCGGCGACCTCGAGGGCGTGTCGACCGCCCATGTCGCCGCCAAGGCGCTGCTCGAGCGACGGGACTACTGGGTCGCCGACTACGACGACGCCGGCCAGGTGACGTGGGCCGAGGGCGCCGGCATCGGCGTGGTCCGCGGCTCCGGTCGCCTGGTCGGCGAGCGCACCGTGCGGGTCGCGACGTCGTCCGGTGACGACGTGGAGGTACGCGCGCGCCGGGCCGTCGTCATCGCCACCGGGAGCGAGCCGATCGTGCCCGCGATGTACGCCGATGCCCTCCCGTGGGGGTCCCGCGACGCCACCGGCGTGGTCGAGGTCCCCGACCGGCTGGTCGTCGTCGGCGGCGGAGTCGTGGCCTGCGAGGCGGCGATCTGGATGTCGGCGCTGGGGTCGGCGGTCACGCTGGTGGTGCGCGACCCGCGGCTGCTGGGCCGGACCGAGCCGTTCGCCGGCGAGGCGGTACTGGCCGGCCTCCGCGACCGTGGCATCACCGTGCACCTGGGCACCGAGGTCACCGACGTACGCCGCGAAGCGCCGGAGGCGACCGGGATCGGCAAGGTCCACGGCGGCACCGTCACGCTGACGACGTCCGCCGGGGAGCTCGAGGCGGACGAGCTGCTGCTCTCGATCGGCCGGACCCCGCGGCTCGACGACCTCGGCCTGGACTCGGTGGGCCTCTCCCCCGACGACGTGAAGTCCGGCCGGATGCCGGAGTGGCTCCACGCCGTCGGCGACGCGAGCGGTGGCCCGCCGCTGACCCACTGGGGCAAGCACCAGGCACGCGTCGTCGGCGCCCGGATCGCGGCAGCGGCGTCGGGAGATGTTGCCTGGGAGCCCGATCGCGAGGCGCCCGTGCCGCAGGTCGTCTTCAGCGACCCCGAGGTCGCCAGCGTCGGCATGACCGAGGCCGAGGCCCGCGACGCCGGTCACGACGTGGTCCTCTCCCGGGTGCCGACGTCGTCGGCCGCCGGCACCAGCCTCCTGCGCGACCACGTCACCGGCGACTCCCAGCTCGTCGTCGACCGGACGTCCCGGCTGCTGCTGGGCGCGACGTTCGTCGGCGTCGAGGCCGGGGAGCTGGTCCACGCCGCGACGGTCGCGATCGTGGGCGACGTCCCGGTGCACGTGCTGCGGCACGCCGTCGCGTCGTACCCGACCGCGTCGGAGCTCTGGCTCCGGCTGCTCGAGGAGCTGCCGAAGGAGTTCCGGACCCCGCCCCCCGCCTGAGCGGTGCGTGAGACATCTTTCGGACGCCCAGAACCTGCACCACGCACCGCTCCACCGAGGTCGGCCGCCTGAGCGGTGCGTGAGACATCTTTCGGACGCCCCGAACCTGCACCACGCACCGCTCCACCGAGGTCGGCCGCCTGAGCGGTGCGTGAGACATCTTTCGGACGCCCAGAACCTGCACCACGCACCGCTCCACCGAGGTCGGCCGCCTGAGCGGTGCGTGAGACATCTTTCGGACGCCCAGAACCTGCACCACGCACCGCTCGGCAGGGTCAGCACTCAGCCGCGCTCGCGCAGGTAGCGCCCGAAGTGCGGGACGGTGAACGCGATCCGGCCGCGCTCGCCCGAGTAGACGAGTCCCTTCTTGAGCAAGGAGTCACGAGCCGGGGAGAGGGACTGGGGCTTCTTGCCGAGCCGTGCGGCGACGTCGGCACTGGGCACCGAGTCCTCGGCGTCCGCCTCCTGCTCGGCGCCCACGTCCGCCATCGCCATCAGGTAGTCGCGCTCCCCCGGCGTGGCCCGCTCGTAGCGGGAGCCGAAGAACCCGACGGCGAGCTCCGACTCGGCCTCGGGCGAGGCGACCGCCACGTCGGCGGCGGTGATCGGCGAGTGGGGCGCGAGGTCCCAGACCGCCTTGCCGTAGGCCTGGATGAAGTAGGGGTAGCCGCCCGTGGCGTCGTACATGGCGGCGAGGGCATCCGGGTCGTACGCCGCGTCCTCGTCGGCGGCGGGCGCCTCGAGCGCCCGATCGGCGGCCTCACGGGCGAGCCGGTCGATCCGCTGGTAGCGGAAGAGCCGTTCGCTGTAGGACTTGCTGGCGCTGAGCACCGCGGGCAGGTGCGGCAGCCCGGCGCCGACCACGATCACGGGCAGGCCCGACTGGCTGAGCTCGTGGCACGCCGCGCAGAGGGCGGAGATGTCGTCGGGCCCGAGGTCCTGCATCTCGTCGATGAAGATCCCGACGCCCTTCCCGACGTCGGCGGCCAGGCCGCCCACGTCGGTGAACAGCTCGACCAGGTCGATCTCGACGTCTCCGGAGTCGGCGCGGCCGCGCACGGCGGGCGCGTCGATGCCGGGACTCCACTGGTCCTTGAGCTTGGCGGCGGTGCCGGCGTCGCGGTGGGCGAAGGACTTGATCACGCCGAGGACGTGGTCGACCGACTCCTCGTCGCGGTGCCCGAGCTCGCGGACGGCCTGGTGCAGTGCGCTGCTCAACGGGCGGCGCAGTCCCTGGCCCGGACGCGCCTCGAGCTTGCCGGTCCCCCAGCCCTTGCGCACGGCCGTGCCGCGCAGGGCGTTGAGCAGCACGGTCTTGCCGACGCCGCGCAGGCCGGTGAGGACGAGGCTGCGCTCGGGACGGCCCTTGGCGACCCGTTCGAGCACGACCTCGAAGGCGGCGAGCTGCTCGTCACGACCCGCGAGCTCGGGCGGTCGCTGGCCGGCGCCGGGGGCGTACGGGTTCCGGATCGGGTCCACGATCAGACCATATCTGCTTCTCTAGCCTCGACCTTAGACACCGGGATACTCGGCGAGTCATCGTCTGCGGTGCCACGATCGACCCGTGACCGAGCCGTCAGCGCCCCCCACGATGCACACCGAGCCCCAGACCATCTCCTACCCCGCCGAGTCGCGTACGTCCTCGCGCTACGCCCAGGAGCACATGGATCCGCACGTGATCGTCCTCTTCGGGGCGACCGGCGACCTGGCCCGGCGCAAGCTGTTGCCCGGCCTGGCCCACCTCGTCGTCTCCGACCTCGCGCCCGACATCCGCATCGTCGGCACGTCGCTGGAGGACATGGACGACGCCGGGTTCGCAGAGTTCGCCCGCACGGCCGTCGAGCAGTTCGGCGTGCACCAGCTCTCCGCCGAGCAGTGGGACCACTTCGACGACCACCTCGCCTACGTCCCGCAGTCCGCCGGCCCCGAGGCCCTCGCCGCCGCGGTCGCGAAGGCGGAGCAGGCCCTCGGCGCGGACGTCCGCCGGCTCCACTACCTGTCGGTGCCACCGAAGGCCGCACTGCCCGTCATCGAGATGCTGCGCGACGCCGACCTGGTCAGCCGGGCGCGCGTGGTGATGGAGAAGCCCTTCGGCACCGACCTCGACTCGGCGATCGCGCTCAACGCGAAGGTCCACGAGACGTTCGACGAGTCACAGGTCTTCCGGATCGACCACTTCCTCGGCAAGGAGGCGGCGCAGAACATCCTGGCGTTCCGCTTCGCCAACGGGCTGTTCGAGCCGATCTGGAACCGCAACTTCATCGACCACGTGCAGATCGACATCCCCGAGACGCTCGGTCTCGACCAGCGCGCCAACTTCTACGAGTCGACCGGTGCCTACAAGGACATGGTCGTCACCCACCTGTTCCAGGTGCTGGCGTTCGTCGCGATGGAGCCGCCGACCGCCCTCGAGCCGCGAGCGATCTCCGAGGAGAAGAACAAGGTCTTCCGCTCCCTCATGCCGATCGAGCCCAAGGACGTGGTGCGCGGGCAGTTCACCGGCTACACCGACCTCGCCGGCGTCTCGGCCGACTCCGACACCGAGACGTTCATCGCGATGGAGTGCCGCCTCGACAACTGGCGCTGGGCGGGCGTGCCGTTCTACCTCCGCACCGGCAAGGAGCTCGCCGAGGGCAAGCGGATCATCTCGATCGCGTTCCGCGAGGCGCCGCGCTCGATGTTCCCGGCGAACTCCGGGGTCGGGTCGGCCGGCCCCGACCACCTCACCTTCGACCTCGCCGACGAGTCCAAGGTGTCGCTGTCGTTCTACGGCAAGCGCCCCGGTCCGGGCATGCGCCTGCAGAAGCTGTCGATGCAGTTCTCCACGGGCGAGACCGAGACCGCGGGCGACGTGCTGGAGGCGTACGAGCGGCTGATCCTCGACGCGATGCGCGGCGACCACACGCTGTTCACCACCGCCGAGGGCATCGAGTCGCTGTGGGACCGTTCCCGCGCACTGCTCGACGACCCGCCGCCGGTCAAGCCGTACGCCCCCGGCACGTGGGGGCCCAACGCCATCCACCAGCTGGTGGCGCCGCACGCGTGGCGGCTGCCGTTCGAGCGGCAGTGGCGCGCCAAGAAGTAGTCCCGTCCGGGCGGGGCTCAGCCGGCCTGGCTGGGTCGCTCGACCCGTTCCACCCGCTCGCGCGCGGCGTCGTACGCCTCGTCGAGCCCCTGGCGCAGCAGCGCGATCAGGTCGGGCACCTCGTCGGCGGCGAGCCGGAAGGTGCCGGCGCACACGTTGTCGCGCCACAGCGACAGCACGACGAGCTGCGACTCCTGGTGCCAGGTGACCCGCAGCGAGCGGTCCTCTCCGCGGGGGTCGAGGAAGACCGCCCCGGTGCGAGGAGTGCGCTGGCTGTGCCATACGCCATTCTGACCCCACGTCCACAATTCTGCCTAGACTTCTGCCGTGCCCGAGCTGCCCGAGGTCGAAGCCCTCGTCCAGGACCTGCGCGGCCGCCTCGTCGGCCGCGCGATCAGCCGCGTCGACCTCGCCGCCTTCAGCGCGCTCAAGACGTTCGACCCGCCGCTGCACGCCCTGCACGGCACCCTCGTCGACGACGTGACGCGGCACGGGAAGTTCCTCGACGTCGACGCGAGCGGCGTGCACCTCGTCATCCACCTCGCGCGCGCCGGGTGGATCCGCTGGCGCGACGAGGTGCCGGCGCTCCCGGCGCGGCCCAACAGCAAGAACCCGCTCGCGGCGCGCATCGTGCTCGACGACCCCGACCTCGAGACCCAGCCGGGCCTCGACATCACCGAGGCCGGCACCAAGAAGAGCCTGGCGATCTACGTCGTCCGCGACCCGCAGGAGGTGCCGGGTGTCGCCCGGCTCGGTCCGGACCCGCTGGCCGACGCCTTCACCATCGAGGTGCTCGCCGAGATCCTGCAGCGCGAGGGACGCAAGCAGGTCAAGGGCGTGATGCGGATGCAGTCGATCATCGCGGGGATCGGCAACGCCTACAGCGACGAGATCCTGCACGCCGCGAAGATGTCGCCGTTCAAGCCGGCCAACAGCCTCGACGAGGCCGAGCTGCAGACGTTGTACGACGCCGTGCGCGGGACGTTGGGCGACGCGGTCCAGCGCTCGAGCGGGCTGGCCGCCAGTGAGCTCAAGGGAGAGAAGAAGACCAACCTCGCGGTCCACGGCAAGGCCGGGCAGACGTGCCCGGTGTGCGGCGACGTCGTACGCGAGGTGTCGTTCGCCGACTCGAGCCTGCAGTACTGCGCGACCTGCCAGACCGGCGGCAAGCCGCTCGCGGACCGACGGATGTCCCGGCTGCTGAAGTGACCCGCTCGAAATGAGCAACGGGCGTCGGTCCGACCCACCCCCGTGAAGTCCGACCGACGCCCGGCACGTCAAGCATACCTTGACTCAGGGCGAGCGTCTCACGCCGTGGCGGACTTGTCGCCACCTTTTCTGGCGAAGCGTTCCCAGGCGGCCTGCCGGGAGACGCCGAGGGTGCGACCGATCTCGGCCCACGAGATGTTGCGCTCGCGCAGCAGGTCGACCCACTCGTGCGCGAACGCGGTGTTCTGCTCGGCTGACGCCATGATCTGCGGGAGGGTCGCGAGGACCTCGGTGTCGGTCATCGTCTCCCAGGGGAAGCGACCCCTCATCGTCGCGACCCAGTCAGGGTCGTGGACGAGCGCGTGGAAGTGGTCGATGCAGCTGACGCAGACCTGCGCGCCGAGGCCGCCGATCAGCCGGAGGTCGTCCCCGCCGAGTGAGCCGCAGAACGAACAGATCTTGGTGTCGCGTGCCGTCTCCATGTCCTACCTCCCTCGCTCGTCCACGATGGTACCCGCCCGTCCACAACATGTCGGAGAACCGGCGAACCGGTCTAGAGGCCACGTCGGGCCTTACTTGGAGTCGGGCAGCTCCGGCATCTGGACGTCGTCGAGCGGGTTGCCGCAGGTCTTGGTGAGGTAGTCCGCGAAGGCCGTGGCTTCCTTCTCGGTGGCCTTCGACGCCTGGGCGCCGCCCTTGGACAGCTCCTCGAGCTTGTCGATCGAGAAGTCCTCGGGGTCGATGTCGCCGACCTGCTCGATGAGGGCCTCGAACCCGGCGCGGGCGTCGTCGGAGATGTCCTCCGGTGTGCCGACCTCCTCGAGGTCGGCGGCCCAGTCCTTGAAGGCCGTGGCCATCTCCTTGCCCGTGGGCACCTCGGGGTTCGCCAGGTCCGTGGGCATCAGGTTCTTGAAGAGGTTGGACTGCGTGGCGCAGAAGTCCTTCGCGCTGGCATCGTCCGGGGCGCCGCTCCCACCTCCGCCGCAGGCGGACGCAGCCGCGCCGACCAGCAGGACGGCGGAGCCCAACGTGAGACGGGTGCGGATCTGGGTGCGGCTGGCCATGGTTCCCCCTCGGTGGCCACGCGGGCGCGTGACGATCGCGCCCACCCTTCCGCGTCTCACCCGTGGTCGTCCACCCGGAAGGCGGCCGGCTGCGGGAGGTGCAGGCATGCCTCGAGCGACTCGAGGTACTCGGCGCGCGGTCGTCGTACGACGCCGAGCGACTCCAGGTGGGGCGTCTGCCACTGCACGTCGAGGACCCGACGATCGGCGTCCTGTTCACCGAGGACGTCGACGAGGGCCATCAGTGCGACCTTGGAGGCGTCGCGCGCGACGTGGAACATCGACTCGCCGGCGAACAGGCCACCGATGCTCACGCCGTAGAGCCCACCGACGAGCCGGTCGTCGCGCCACGCCTCGACCGAGTGCGCCCACCCCAGGCGGTGCAGCCGGCCGTAGGCCTGCCGGAAGTCCGCGTTGATCCAGCCGTCCGCCCGGTCGGGGCTGCCGCACGCCGCGACGACCTCGTCGAAGGCCGTGTCGATCCGGATCTCGAAGTCGCGCGCCGAACGTCGCAGCGACCGCGACACCCGCATCCCCGTCAGGGGCAGCACGCCGCGCACGACCGGCGAGAACCAGCCGAGGTGCTCCTCGGCGGCGAGCGTGACCGGCATCGGGAAGAGGCCGAGGCCGTACGCGGTGACGAGCGTCCCGGGTTCGAGGTCCGCGCCGACGGCGACGAGGTCGTCCTCCGGGTCCCACGTCGAGCGCGGCGGGAACCCCCACGGTGTCGGGGCGGGAGCGATCGGCACGTCTCGCACGCTAGACCACAACCAACAGCGGCCTCAGCGCGTCGTACCGCTGAACCCGATCTCCCATCGCTTCTCGGAGGACCCGTGCGACGTACGACGACCCTGACCGTGCTCGCCGCCCTGGCGCTGACGCCCCTCGGCCTGGCCGCGGCACCCGCGGTGGCAGCCGAGACGTGCGACGGCAAGGTGGCGACCATCGTCGTCACGCCCGCTACGGACGGGCACACGACCACCCCGGTCACCGGCACACCCGGGGACGACGTGGTCCTCGGCACCGCGGACGACGACACCATCGACGGCGCAGGCGGCAACGACACCATCTGCGGCCTCGCGGGGGCGGACACTCTGGTCGGTGGCGACGGCGACGACCGGCTCTTCGGCGGCGCGGACAGCCTGTACTCCGCCGACGAGGGGTACTACGGCGACCTGCTGGTGCCAGGGGCCGGTGACGACCTCGTCGACCTCGGGACCGGGGAGAGCGACATCTGGTTCTGGGAGAGCGACCTCGAGGTGGACCAGGTCTCCTACGCCGACTCCCCGAACGGCGTGACCGTCGACCTCGCTGCCGGCACGGCGACCGGCCACGGCACCGACACCATCGTCGACGGGGCGCCCGGGCGCCCGATCGGCGTCATCGGGTCGCCGTACGACGACACGCTCCTGGGCACCCCTGCGCGTGACGTGGTCGACGGCGGTGCCGGCGACGACACCATCGTGACGGGCGAGGGCCCGGACGTGGTCGCTCCCGACAGCCCGGGCCGGACCACGTCCGGCTGGAGGCTCGGTGACCAGTCACCCGTCCCCGAGGCGCAGCCGGGCGACGACGACGTGTCGACCGGTGCCGGCAGCGACGGCGTCCACGTCGCGCGGGGCGCGGACGTCGTGCGGGCTGGGGCAGACGTCGACCGACTCTCCTCCACCTCGCCCGAAGCAGGCACCCGGTTGCTGGGCGGGTCGGGCAAGGACCGCTTCTTCCTCGACGAGGCCGCCGGCACCACCGTCCTGGGCCAGTCCGGCAACGACCAGTTCCGGGCGACCATCGCCGCCGGAGCGACGCGCTGGGCCTTCGACGGGGGCGCGGGCAGCGACCGCCTCGTCCTCGACTCGCCGGGACGCACCCGGATCGACGTGCTGCGCGTCGACATCCCCCGCAAGCGCGTCGACGTCGACGGCAGCCGCGCAGCACGCCTCGTCCGCCTCGAGCGCGTCTCCTTCTGGGGCAAGGCGCGGCGGGCGGTCTTCACGGGAGGCCCGCGCGACGACCGGTTCGAGTCCACCGCACGGTCGACCCGCGCGTCCGGTGGCGGCGGCAACGACCGGCTCACCGGCGGTCGGGGCTCGGACGTCCTCGACGGCGGACCGGGCCGTGATGTCCTCAACGGCAGCTTCGGGCGCGACCGGTGCCTCCGCGGCGAGCGGCTGCAGTCGTGCGAGCGGCGCCGCTGACGCCGCACGCCGCCGACCGGGCGCCGGGCTGGCGCTGCGAACGTACGATTGCGTCATGGGCCTGAAGCAGACCGTCGGACGCCAGCTCGCACCTCGTCTCCAGGAGCTCGCTCCCGGCATCACGTCGGGGTTCGTCCGCGAGGCGCTCAACCGGGCCATCGACGGTGTCGGTCCGCTCGCCCCGGCTGCCGTCGCGGCCGACAAGCAGCTCCGGGAGCAACGCGGCAGTGTCGACCGTGCGATCCACGAGGTCATCGAGAACAACGTCCGCATCGCCGGAGCCCAGGGCTTCGCCACCAACGTCGGCGGTCTGGTGACGATGGCCGTCACGATCCCCGCCAACATCACCGGCCTAGCGCTGATCCAGTGCCGGATGGTCGCCGGCATCGCGCACCTGCGGGGCCACGACCTCCACGATCCCCGCGTGCGCAACGCGATCCTCGCCCTGCTCCTCGGCGAGGACCAGGTCCACGACATGGTGAAGCGGAAGAAGATCCCCAGCACCCCGATGGCCATCGCGACGGCTCCGGCCCACGACCCGACCATCGACGCCGCCATCTCCGCCGTCGTCGCCAGCGACATCATCGCCCGCGTCGCCGGCAAGCGCCTGGCGACCACGGTGGGACGCCGGGTCCCCGTCGTCGGTGGTGTGGTCGGTGCCGGCGCCGACGGCTACGCGACCTGGAAGATCGGTCGCTACGCCGACCGGGAGCTGCTGCCGCGCACGAAGTGACGTCAGCGCAGTCCGCGCTGGAGCGCCGCCCACACGTCAGTGGTGACCACCCCGGTCGGGTCCTGGCCGAGCCGCTGCTGCAGCCGACGTACGGGCACCGCCGTGCGTTCGGTCACGATGCCGGTCACCTTCACCGACCCGAAGCCCGCGGCGCGCAGCGACCGCTGGAGCCGCAGGGCCGCGTCACCGGCCGACCCGACCTTCATCAGGGGTGTCGAGCCCCGCGCGAACAGCGCGGTCCACGTCGGGGTGTCCGCCTTCCCCGTGATGCGCAGGTCGTGGCGGCGCTGGAAGGTCCGGACTGCTCGTAGGACGTCCCGGTCGAACCGGGCGTCCAGCCGTCCGCGGTAGTGCGCGTTCTTCCTGAGGACGCACTGGAGCGCCTCCACCCGGTTGCCGCGGCTGCCCGCCTTGAGCGTGCGGTAGGCCCCGAAGTCCAGGCGCGTACCCCCGCAGGCCGTGATCGAGCGGGGAGCCTGCGAGCCGCCGTCGACGTCCATGAAGTTCTGGTCGACGACGAGCGGGACCCCTCCGTAGGTCTCGGTCATCTGGGGCTCGTACTGATGGACCTTCTGACCGGTCCAGCTGTCGGCACGCACCCACCGCGGGTCCACGTCGACGGTCGCTCGGCCGTTGTACCAGGCGAACCAGACCTGGTCCGGCATCGCGTACGAGCCGGGCGAGAGGTTGTCGGCGTTGTCGAGCGCGTGGATCCCGGCCGAGATGCTGGAGTAGACGCCGGAGCGGTAGCCGAGGTCGTGGAGCGCGAGCGTCCACCCGCTCAGGAAGCGCAGCGCCGAGCGCCGGCAGTCCTCGTTCGTCACGTCGAAGCCGCCCTCGAGGTCGTACCAGAGGGTGCTCCCGCCGGGCATCCCGAGCTCGTGGGCGCGACCAACGGCGGCTGCGGCCTCGGCACGGCCGCGGGCGTCAGCGGCCGCGTACTCACCGGCCGGGTCGGGGTCGATCACGTCGGCATAGAGCGTCTGGCACGACGCCTGCGGGCCCACCCAGATCGGCAGCAGTCGCCAGCCGTTGGCCCGCTGCCGCCCCACCCACGTCGCATCGAGGTGCGGCTGGCCGGGGTCCGTCGCCGTGGGTCGGCACGAGGCCATCGAGCCACCGATGTAGATGCCCGCGCCCCAGTAGGGCGACGAGGTCAGCCAGGCGTCCATCTGCTCCTGGGTGGGCGCGCACCTGGCGTCGAAGGCGTAGCCGGTGAAGCCGTCGGCGCGGCGCTCCGCGGCCACGGCCTGACCGCCGGAGAGCAGCGTGGCGCAGACAGCGAGCACGAGCGACACGACGGCCGCCGCGCGTGTGGAAGCAGGCCGGATGATCCCCAGATGCATGTGTTCTCCCCCGAGAGCGTGTGGTGGGCAGACCCTAGATCACCCGGGGTCACATCGCCACGGCTCGCGACGTGCGGAACCCCTTGGCGATGAGCCAGGCGGGGAGCACGAGGACCTCGAAGAGGCCGCCGGGGACGAGCAGGCCGAGCCCGGCGCCCGCGCCCATGTCGAGCACCCCGAGCAGGTCGAGCGGCACGCCGACAGTCAGGCACACGTACCCGATCAGACCGAGCAGCGCGATGGCCCGCGGCACCAACCCCGACACGAGGAGGACGTACGTCATGACGATGCCTCCGATCCCGGTCGGCACGTAGACCCACAGCATGTGGTGCGGGACGACCTCGGACTGCGCGAGGAGGTAGACGCCACAGGCTGCGGACACCAGGCACTCGGTGATCCTCATGCCCGGGTACCACGCGGCCAGCGTGGGACGCGCCTCTCTCAGGACGGGGTACATCAGCAGGCCGATGGCGACCACGGCGAGGCCGGAACCCATCATCATCGCGACCCCGAGGGTCAGTGCACCTCGGCTGGGGTCGCCGTCGACGAAGGCATCGATCAGGGTCGTCCCGATCATGGCCATCACCATCTGGCCGATGAAGAGGATCCCGACAGCGATGGCGGTCCTCCTCCAGCGTCGTGGTTGCGTCGGACTGGTGGATACGGCTCGTGGGGTGGTCAGGGTGGTCATGGTTGTCGCCTTCCGGTGACGTCGAGGACACGACGATTTCTAACGGTGTTAGATTAGATCCATGACCGTACACTAACGGCGTTAGATTGTCGACGGACGATGATGAGGTGGCGGGACGTGGGACGCAGGTCGGCCGACGAGGCGAGCAGAGCGCCGGTGAACCGGGCCAGGACGCTGGAGGTCGCCCTGGCCGTGGCGGACAGCGACGGCATCGCGGCGGTGACCATGCGCCGGCTCGGCCGCGAGCTCGGCGTGGAGGCCGCGTCGATCTACCACCACGTCAACGGCAAGGACCAGATCCTCGACGGACTGGTCGACGTGGTCGCCGCGGAGATCGAGCTCCCCGAGTCGTCGCCGGACTGGCGCGAGGCGACGCGCGCGCGCTCCCGTGCGACGCGAGCGATGCTGCTGCGACATCCGTGGGCGGTGAGCCTGATGGCGTCCCGGACCACCCCGGGGCCGGCCAGCCTGGGACTGCTCGAGTCCGGCATCCGGTGCTTCCGCGAAAGCGGGTTCTCGATCCGGTCAGCGGCGCACGCGATCTCGACGGTCGACAGCTTCGTCCACGGATTCGTGCTGCAGGAGGTCAACCTGCCGTTCCGGAACGAGTCGGAGCTGGCGGCGATGACCTCCGCGATCATGGAGTCCTTCCCCGCGTCGAGCTTTCCCTACCTCTTCGAGCTGACGGTGGAGCACGTCCTCAAGCCCGGGTACGACTACGGCGACGAGTTCGAGTCCGGGCTCGAGCTCGTGCTCAACGGCGTGGCGGCGCTGCAGTGAGCGCGCCGTCTGCCGGCTCGTAGGGTCGGGCGCATGTGCCACGGGGTGGACCGCCTGCAACCCGAGCAGCGCGAGCTGGTGGCCCGGTGGGTCCCGGACGCGCGGGTCATGGCCGACCTCAGCTGGGGGCTCGTCGGGACGACGGTCCTCGAGCTGGAGAGCGAGCAGGGGCACCTGGTCCTGAAGGCGGGTGACGCCGCCGACGGTCACATCGGGCGCGAGCTGCGCGCGCACCGGGAATGGATGGGTCCCTGGGTGGCGTCCGGGCACGGTCCTGCCTTCCTGCACGGCGACGTCGCGGCGAAGGTCGTCGTCACCCGCTTCGTTCCCGGCCGCCTCGTGGAGGGCACCCCCGCCCAGGACGACCCCGAGACCTATCGGCAGGCGGGCGAGCTGCTGGCCGCGTTCCACGGACAGACGTCGTCGTTCAGTCCCGACTGGCACGACACGTTCCGCGGGCGGCTGTGGCGCGACCTCGACCGCCCGCACCGCATCGATCCCCAGATCGAGAGGCAGGTGCGCGAGGAGGTGTCGACGTGGCCCGGAGGTGGCGCGCGGGTCGTCCCGACCCACGGTGACTGGCAACCTCGCAACTGGCTCACCGACGACGGCGTCGTGCGCGTGATCGACCTGGGCCGTGCCGACCTGCGGCCGCCGACCGAGGACTTCGTACGGCTGGCGGGGCAGGACTTCGCTCGCGACCCTGCCCTGGAGGCCGCCTTCCTCGACGGCTACGGCACGGACCCCCGCATTCCCGACCAGTGGCGCCGGGACCGACTGGGCCAGGCCGTCGGCACGGCCGTGTGGGCGTACGGCGTGGGCGACGAGGCGTTCGAGGAGTTCGGGCACTCGCTCCTGCGAGGGCTCTACGACTCCGCGTGAACGTCAGCTCGGTCGGTCCAGCAGTCCCAGCGCCTGCGCGTGGAGGACCACGTCGGCGTGGATCGGGTCGTGCCGGCGCAGGTAGTCGGCCGCCTCCTCGACCGGCAGCGTCAGCACCTCCACGACGTCCTCGCCGTCGGGCGGGTTCGTCGGCGCGCCCGTGACCTCCACCCGCGCCACTGCGTAGCCCCAGCAGGCCCGCGGGTGCGGGAAGTGTGGACGGTAGGGCGCCGGGAGCTCGCTCACGGCCTCGTGGGCGGAGAAGAGCAGCAGGTCGCCCCGCAGCTCTGCTCCGGCCTCTTCGACCAGCTCGCGGCGGGCCAGGTCCGCCAGGGACTCCCCGGCCTCGCGCGTCCCGCCCGGGAGGAACCGCCAGTCCTGGACGCTCCGGCAGACCACGACCTCGTGCTCGCCGGTGAGGGCGACGAGATGGAGTCGCGTCACCAGCTCGTCGGGCGCGGCGCCGGTGACGTAGGTGATCCGCGCCTGCGCGTAGTCGACGTACGACTCCTCGAACAGCTGCGGGAAGCGGCTGCGGTAGTCCTCGGCCCCGTCGTCCACCCGCGCAGCATGCCATCCCGGTCGGACCTGACACCTGGTCGTCGTCCGACGGACCACCACACGTGTCCGCGATGTTGCCCTCGAGGAGTCATCCCGAGGGCAACATCTCGGACACGTGTGGAGTTCGCCGAGCACGGAGCGACCTAACCGGTCAGAGCACGGTGAAGCCCTCCGGCAACCCCTCCCGACCGAGAGCGGAACGCAGCAGCGGACCGGCCAGACCGGATGCCACGGCGAGACCGGACACCAGCCCCAGCGCCTGGGCAGCAGGCAGCGGAGGCACGTCGAGCGGCAGCCCCAGTGCCGAGGCGAGGTCGGTCGTGTGCGCGACCAGCTCGAAGGTCCGGGTCGACAGGTAGTCCTCGAGTCGCATGCCGCCGGCGATCGTCTCGATCAGCTCGTCGCCCGAGCACGCGGCGACGAGGGGCACCACGCGCGAAGCGATCGCGGCCACCGCGTCGGCAGGGTCGTCGCCCAGCGCCGTACCGGCGTCGCGGCCGCGGGTGGCGACGTCCGGCCCCGCAGCCAGGTCGCGAGTCACGGCGACGTACTCGCCCGCGGAGGCGACCGCCACCGCAGAGGCAGGACGGGCGAGGTAGGTCTCGACCGTCAGCAGCGCGCGGCTCGTGTGGCCGACCAGGCTCCGCACGTCCCACTCACCGAGCCCCGGCTCGGCCCAGCGCCCGTCGACCAGGAAGACCGTACGGACGAACCACGCCGCGGCCTCGGCGAAGCCCTGCACGGTGTCGTCCCACGACGTGTCCACGCCCCGAGGCTAGGTCAGCGCGACTACTTCTTCCGCCCCCGCGCCCGGCGGTACGCGTCGAGGGTGCCGCGGCCGGCGGGACTGTCCTCCAAGGATCTGACGATCTTGCGCTTCACCTTGTACGACGGGGTCAGCCGCGCGCGGTCGCGCTCCTCGCGGGCCTCGCGGAGCTCCTCGTGGAGCTGCTCCTCGACGCCGCGGAGGCGGGCGCCCTCCACCAGGAGGGCGGAGATGGCGTCGAGCGCGGGCGGCAGCAGCTCGTCGGCTCTCACGACATCAGGATCGGCGAAGGTGCCGCGGTCGGGCCCGAGCAGGTCGTCGAGCGAACCGCTGACGTCGTAGCCGCGGTCCGCCATCACCTCCACCCAGCTGCGGGAGAGGTCCTGCGCCCAGGCGTGGTCGTCGGGCGACAGGCCGAGGCGGGCGGAGGCGACGCCACGCGAGAGGGTCTCGTGGGCGAGCAGCTCGCGCACGAGCGGGCGGTAGTCCGGCGGCGCGAGGATCGAGGTCACCCGCTGGTTGATCGTGCGCAGCAGGGAGGTCTCCGGCACACCGAGGGACGGGTTCTCGCGCTCGGCGGTGAGGTCGAGGTCGAGCCCGTCGAGGCCGAACGTCTCCGCGAAACGAGCCCACAGCAGCCCGCGGTCGGAGCCCGACGGCGGCACCGTCACGAGGTGGACCTGCGACGGCGGCAGGGAGGCCCCCCACCGGTCGAGGATGTCCGGGACCTCCTGCACCGCCCAGAACCACGAGCCGATCTTCGACTCGCGCGCCGGGTCGCGGATCGTCCGGAGGAACGTCGCGTAGGTGATGTGGCTGCGGTGCTTGACGTTCTCCTGCCACTCCGCCGGGATCTGGCGCACGAGGTCGCGCACCGACAGCACCAGGTGCACCTCGGCGTCGCCGAGCGAGGCGAGCGCCCGCGCCACCTGGGTCGGCGTCGCGCGGGCGAAGATCTCGTGGCTGATGATCGCGGTGCCGTGCCAGTCGCGCACCTGCTCGGCCAGCCGGTCCCAGGCGCCGACGGCCTCGGTCTCGAGCCCTCCCCACGGCAGGGTCATCAGGTCGAGCGCCGCCAGGAAGTGCGCGTCGAAGCGGTCCGCCGGATAGAGGATGTCGTGCTCGCGCAGGACCGTCTGGTTCCGGAAGAGGACGTCCTGGAGGTAGGAGGTGCCGGTCTTCGGGCAGCCCACGTGGAGCAGCACGCGCCTGCTCACCGCTCCACCTCCCTCTCCGCCTGGATCCGGGTCGTCCGCTGCCTGCCCCGGCCGGTCCGCCAGCCCGGGTCCACGATCATCCCGATCGCCAGGTCGAGCACCTGCCGGTCGTCCGGTCCGGCCGGACCGGACGTCGCCGACGCAGGTGCGCGTGGCTCGAGACCCGCCAGGTCGCCGACGACAGAGTAGCCAGCACGGGTCAGGTCGCGGATCGTGCGGGCCGCCGACCTCGCCACCCAGTCGCGTTCGCGAGCGGGTACGGCGACGGGCGCGACGCCGCTGTCGGGGATCCGCTGCTGCAGCGCCCGCATCAGTCCCGGGCGTTCGTGCCGGGCCACCCGGAGACCGACCACCGCGGCGATGCGTCGAGCCAGCTCGGCCTGGTCGGCGCCCGGCACCCGGACCGACGGCAGGGACCGTACGCCGAGCTGGCGGGGCAGCTGGTCGAGGTCGGTGACGACCCGGACGAACGGACGACGACCGTTCCAGCGGCGTACGGACCCCATCAGGTCCGCGCGTGCCGGGAGCTGGTCGCGCTCGCGCCAGAACCGCAGCCACTCGGTCCACGGCGTCGCGCCGGTCTCGAAGCAGCGCTGGGTCCAGGTGTGCGCGAGCAGCTCGTCGAGCGGGCGGCCGACCGCGACGACGAACGGCCGCGGACCGCCCTCCGGGCGACCGCGGGCGACCAGGTCGGAGCGGAGCGCGACCGACACCAGTGGGTCGCCCACCAGCCGGAACCGCCGGCGCCACGGACGGGCCCAGCTCTCGGCGACCGGGTCGGCGCCGAGCGCGACGAGGTCGTCGGCGAGCAGGACGCTCGCCACCCGGAGGAGCTCGTGGGACGTGATCGCCGCTGGGTCGACCGGCCCGGCTCCGAAGCCGCGGTGCTCGATCCCGAGCAGGGGCAGGTCGGCCTTGCCGCGACCGGCCGCCGGGGCGGCCAGGACACGGTCGGCGAGTCGAGTGCGGACGCGGTCGTCCTCGCCGCGGGGCTGCGCACTCGACTCGCGCGCGAGGTTGAGCCGGCGCAGCAGCTCGAGCTGCTGTGCACCCGGGAGCGGACCGGTCGCACCGCCCGCTGGAGCGTCGGAGGACCACGCCAGCCACGGCGTCGTACCCCCCTCGCGCAGGTGCGCGACCCAGCCGTGGGCGCGCGCGGACGGGTCAGGAGCCGCCGACGAGGGACTCGACGCCGTCAACGGTCGCGCAACCGACGGGCGGTATCGCGCAGCCGACCACCCATGGTGTCGGCCGAGGCGCGACTGGCCGCTTCCTGCGTCATCACGGTGAGCGCGTCGAGCGCCGCTCCGAGCTCGAGCTTGGCGCGGACCCGGTCGGGGTTGCGCCACTGCTCGCCCTCGGCCGGACGCAGCGGACGCAGGTCCTCGACGTCACCGACCACGTCGACACCGCTGCCCTTGACCCAGTCGATCCAGACCTGGGCGCGCTCCTCGGCCCAGTCGTGGCGCTCGGGTGGCAGGCGCACCGGGATCGCGGCGCGGGACACCAGCACCTCCTGGGCGAGCACCTCCCGGATCAGCTGGTCGTACGCCGGCTCGCGCCAGACACCGAGCTCGAGGCGACGGTTGAGCTTGCGGAGCAGCGAGGTCTCCGCGATGCCGAGCGAGCGGTTGTCGCGCTCGGAGTCGAGCGGCGCCCAGTCCGGGTCGATGCTGAAGGCGCGGCAGAACCGCAGCCACAGCTCGTCGCCGTTGGGGCCGCGGTCGTGCGGGACCGTCACGACGTGGACGCGCTCGGGTGGCAGCTTGGCGCCCCACTGCGCCAGCACGCGGGGCAGGTCCATCGCGTTGAAGAACCAGGTCTGGCCGCGCTCGACCTTGGTGAGGAAGCGCTTGAACGGCCACTTGCGGCCCTGCTTGATCGACTCCTGCCACGCGGCGGGCAGCTGACGTCCGAGGTCGCGCGCGGAGTAGACGACGTGGACCTCGTTGCCGGCCAGGTCGTTCATCGCCTTGGCGATCTTGTCGGGCTTGGCGCCGGCCAGGATCTCGTGGCTGATCACGACGTTGCCCTCGGCGCGGTTGACGCGCTTGACCATCGCGTCCCACGCGCCCTTGGCGTGCCCGGGCGAGCCGCCCCAGTCCTGCTCGAGCAGGTCGAGGGCGGCGCGGAAGTGGAACATGTCGGAACGTCCGCCGCGCGAGGTCGGCACCGTCACGCCGTGGCGCGCCAGCGAGGACGCGTTGAGCAGCAGCCGGTCCTGGAGGTACGTCGTCCCGGTCTTCGGTGCGCCGATGTGGAGGTGGACGACGCGAGGCATGCCGCTGATGGTAGTCAGTCACCTGCCTGCTTTTGTCAGCCCAGCGCTCGTACGACGGCGCTCGGGCTCGGTCGACCGAGATGTCCAGCCATCCAGACGCTGGTGGCGACCACGGCGTCGAGGTCGATCCCGTGGTCGATCCCGAGACCGGTCAGCATCCACACGAGGTCCTCGGTGGCGAGGTTGCCGGTGGCCGACCTGGCGTACGGACAACCGCCCAGGCCGCCCGCACTGGCGTCGAACGTGGTGATGCCGACCTGGAGCGCGGAGAAGGTGTTGGCGAGCGCCTGGCCATAGGTGTCGTGGAAGTGCATCGCGAGCCGGTCGGTGCCGACGCCCGCCTCGGCGAAGGCCGCGACGAGCGCCTTCACGTGACCGGCGGTGGCGACGCCGATGGTGTCGCCGATGCTGAGCTGGCTGGCGCCGAGGTCGAGCAGCCGGGTGCCGGCGGTGACGACCTGCTCGATCGGCACCGCGCCCTCCCACGGGTCGCCGAAGCACATCGAGACGTAGGCGCGGACGTCCATCCCCGCCTCGCGGGCGCGCACCACGGTCGGCTCGAACATCGCGAACTGCTCGTCGAAGGAGCGGTTGAGGTTCTTGGTCGCGAAGGTCTCCGTCGCACTGCCGAAGATCGCGATGTGCTCCAGGCCGAGCTCCAGCGCGCGGTCGAGGCCGCGCTCGTTGGGCACCAGGACCGGCAGGTGTCGACCTTCCTCGCCGAGGTCGGCCATCAGCTCCGCGGCGTCCGCGAGCTGCGGGACCCAGCGCGGGTGCACGAAGCTGGTCGCCTCGACGATCGGCAGCCCAGCGGCCACGAGGCGGCGTACGAACTCGGCCTTCACCTCGACCGGGACGATCGCCTTCTCGTTCTGCAGGCCGTCGCGCGGGCCGACCTCGTAGATCGTGACCGCGGACGGCATGCCGTCGGCGCGGACCGTCATCGGGAGGTCAGTCATCGCTCGCCTCGACCGTGAAGAGGGCGGCGCCGAGCTTGACCAGGTCACCGGCCGAAGCGCCCACCGAGGTGACCGTGCCGGCGAAGGGCGCCTTGAGCGCGAGCTCCATCTTCATCGCTTCCATCACGCCCAGCGTCTCACCCTCGGCCACGGCCTGCCCCTCGGCGACGTTGACCGCCAGGACCGTGCCGGGCATCGGGGCGACGAGCGTGCCGTCGCCTGCAGCCGCGGCGATGTCGGCAAAGGGATCGGGACGGACGAAGACGAAGCGCTGACCGCGCAGCACGACCTCTGCACGGCTCGGGTGGGCCCTGACGACTCCTCCGTGCCTCGCACCGTCGAGGTCGACGGCGACCCACCCGTTCCATTCGCTGCGGTCGACGCTCAGCAGCTCGGCACTCTGCCCGTCGACGCTGCCGGGGCGCAGCGTCACCGGGCGGTCGACCTCGACGACGACGGCGGCCGGGTCGCCTCCCATCCGCCAGCCATCGGCGCGCCACGGCCCACCGCTGGCACGCGGGTCCGGTGCGAGGAAGTACGCCGCCAGCACGCGGGCCGGCTGATCATCCGGCGCGGGCACCTCGTTGCGGTCCAGCCATGCCGTGTCCAAGGTGGCGTCACGGAACTCGTCGGAAGCGGCGAGGGCACGCAGGAACCCGGTGTTGGTGGTCAGGCCGAAGATCATCGTGGAGTCGAGCGCGCGCACGAGCTCGACGCGGGCCTCCTCCCGGGTTGCCGCCCACGCGATCACCTTGCCCAGCATCGGGTCGAAGGAGGTGCTCACCTCCTGGCCGTCCTCGAGGGCGTGGTCGACGCGGATGCGACTCACCACGGCGCCCGTGTCGTAGTCGCGATGGGGAGCGATCCCCTCGGCGAACATCGTGGTCGGCCACGTCACTGACGTCGCGATCCCGGCCTGGGGCAGGAAGCCGTTGAAGGAGTCCTCGGCGTAGACCCGCGCCTCGATGGCGTGGCCGTTGAGGGTCACGTCGTCCTGGGCGAAGCCGAGCGGCTCGTCCAGCGCGATACGCAGCTGGAGCTCGACCAGGTCGATGCGCTCACCGCGCACCCGGACCACCTCCTCGGTGACGGGGTGCTCCACCTGGAGGCGGGTGTTCATCTCGAGGAAGTAGAACTCACCCGACGCGTTGTCGAGGAGGAACTCGACAGTGCCGGCGCCGGTGTAGCCGCACTGCTGGGCGAGGGCGACCGCGGACGACGTGATCGCTGCCCGCTGCTCGTCGTCGATCGTGGGTGCGGGCGCCTCCTCCAGCACCTTCTGGTGGCGCCGCTGCGTCGAGCAGTCGCGCTCGAAGAGGTGGACCACGTCGCCGTGCGTGTCGCCGAAGACCTGCACCTCGATGTGGCGCCCGGACTCGACGTACTTCTCCACGAGCAGCGTGTCGTCACCGAAGGCCTTGGCGGCCTCGCGACCCGCGGCGTCGCACGCCTCGGTGAAGTCGGCGGCCGAGCGCACGACGCGCATGCCCTTGCCGCCACCGCCGGCAGCAGCCTTGACCAGCACGGGGTAGGCGAATCTCGATACGTCGGCTCGTTCCTCACCGACTACTCGATCACCGAAAGCAGTGGGGGCGTCGGTCAGTGAGTACGAAGGAACGACCGGGACACCGGCGGCGACCGCGATGTCACGCGCCTTGTCCTTGCGACCCATCGCGTCCATCACCGCCGATGTCGGCCCGACGAGGACCACACCCTCGGTCCCCTCGAGCGCTCGGGCGAAGCGGCTGTTCTCGGACAGGAACCCGTAGCCGGGGTGGACGAAGCCGGCCCCGGTCTCGCGGGCGGCCGCGACGACTGCGTCGACGTCGAGGTAGGAGTCGACCCGCACCGCGCGGTCGGCGGCGCGTACGTGCGGCGCGTCGACGTCGAGGTCGGTGTGGATCGCGACGGTGGACCAGCCGAGCCGCTTGGCGGTGCGCATGACGCGCAGGGCGATCTCGCCACGGTTGGCGATCAAGACGGTGTTCATGAGTTCTTTCCCATCAGGGGGTCTCGACGCGGCCGTTGCGACCTCGTGCCTCGCTCGCAGGCCTTGCTCAACCTGGTCACGCCCACGCGACGCGCTCGTTCCTCGCTCGTCACTGCGCGCCTCACATCCGGAAGATGCCGTAGGACGGCTCGGGGATCGGGGTGTACGACGTCGCGGCGAGGGCCATGCCGAGCACGCGGCGGGTGTCGGCGGGGTCGATGATCCCGTCGTCCCAGAGCCGGGCGCTGGCGTAGTAGGGCGAGCCCTGGGTCTCGTACTGCTCGCGGATCGGCGCCTTGAACGCCTCGACCGCCTCGTCGTCCTCGAGGTCGGTGCGGACCGTCGCGAGCACCGATGCTGCCTGCTCGCCTCCCATCACCGAGATCCGCGCGTTGGGCCACATCCAGAGGAAGCGCGGGTCGTAGGCGCGCCCGCACATGCCGTAGTTGCCGGCGCCGAACGAGCCGCCGATGACGATGGTGAACTTCGGGACGACGCTGCACGCGACCGCGGTCACCAGCTTGGCGCCGTCGCGGGCGATGCCCCGGTTCTCGTACTCCCTGCCGACCATGAAGCCGGTGATGTTCTGCAGGAAGACCAGCGGGATCTTGCGCTGGTTGCACAGCTCGATGAAGTGCGCACCCTTGAGCGCCGACTCGCTGAACAGGATGCCGTTGTTGGCGACGATGCCGACCTCGTAGCCGTCGATCCGGGCGAAGCCGCAGACGAGCGTGTCGCCGTAGAGCTTCTTGAACTCGTGGAACCGGCTGCCGTCGACCACGCGCCGGATCACCTCCCGCACGTCGTAGGGCGTGCGGGTGTCGGTGGGCACGACGTCGTAGATCGACTCCGCCGGCTCGTGCGGCTCCTCGACGTCGGCGTGGGGCTCGCGGTCCGGCCGGACCGCCGGGAGCGTGTCGACGATCGAGCGGACGATCGCGAGTGCGTGGGCGTCGTCCTCGGCGAGGTGGTCGACGACGCCGGACGTGCGGGCGTGCACGTCGCCTCCGCCGAGGTCCTCGGCGGTGACGACCTCGCCGGTCGCGGCCTTCACCAGCGGCGGTCCGCCGAGGAAGATCGTGCCCTGGTTGCGCACGATGACGGTCTCGTCCGACATCGCCGGCACGTAGGCGCCGCCGGCCGTGCAGGAGCCCATCACGCTGGCGATCTGCGGGATGCCCTTCGCCGACAGGTTGGCCTGGTTGAAGAAGATCCGGCCGAAGTGCTCGCGGTCGGGGAAGACCTCGTCCTGCATCGGCAGGAAGGCGCCGCCGGAGTCGACGAGGTAGATGCAGGGCAGGTGGTTCTCTGCGGCGATCGTCTGCGCGCGCAGGTGCTTCTTCACCGTCATCGGGTAGTAGGTGCCGCCCTTGACGGTGGCGTCGTTGGCGACGATCACGCACTCGCGGCCCGAGACCCGGCCGATGCCCGCGACGACCCCCGCGGACGGGACCGCGAAGTCGTCGCCGCCGGCACCGGCGTACATCCCGTAGGCCGCCAGCGGCGCCAGCTCGAGGAACGGGCTGCCGGCGTC
Source organism: uncultured Actinomycetota bacterium (assembly GCA_963711175.1). Taxonomy (GTDB): domain Bacteria; phylum Actinomycetota; class Actinomycetes; order Propionibacteriales; family Nocardioidaceae; genus Nocardioides. The sequence goes on along the minus strand of CAVQDC010000014.1, from coordinate 39,496 downwards.
GAGCAGCCGGTCGACGCGGTCGCGGGCGAGCAGCTTGCCGCGGTCGGTGTGCTTGCGGCGGGCGTTCTCCGAACCGCCCTGGCGGACGCGGGCCAGCCGCGTGCGCAGGTCGTCGACGAGCTCGCGCATGGTCGGGGTGCTCACGGGAGGAAGCGACGTCTCGGACACCCCGTCAGGTTAGCGATCGTTAACCTGATGGTCCAGTGGCGGGAACTCGCCGAGCAACGTGGTGCCCCGGCCCGGGAACGACACCACCTCGAGCGTGCCGCCGGCAGCGGCCATCCGGGCCTCCATGCCCAGCAGTCCGCCCGGGTCGACCCGGGTGCGGTCGAAGCCGTGGCCGTCGTCGGTGACGCTGAAGCCGAGGTGCGGCAGGCCTCGTACGCTCACCAGGACCTTGGTCGCGCCGGCGTGCTTGGCGACGTTGGTGAGGGCCTCGAGGATGCAGAAGTACGCCGCCGCCTCCACCTGGGGGCTCTGCCGCTCGACGTCGGAGACCTCGAGGGTGACCGGCACGACCGAGCGGCGAGCGGTCGCCTGGAGGGCGATGGCGAGACCCCGCTCGGCCAGGAGCGGCGGGTAGATGCCGCGGGCGAGCTCGCGCAGCTCGCCCAGGATCTCGCGGTTGTCCGACGCCAGCTGGCCGAGGAGCGCGGACGCCCCCTCGTGACGCCCGGCCAGCAGCTCCTTGCGGGCGCGCTCGATGGTCACGCTCATCGCGAGCAGGCGCTGCTGCGCGCCGTCGTGCAGGTCGCGCTCGAGGCTGCGGCGGGCGGCATCGGCGACCTCGACGATCCGCGTGCGCGACTCCTCCAGCTGGTCGGTCCGCTCATTGAGGCGCTGGTAGGCGTCGCGGACCAGGAAGGTCACGACGAGGACGACGGCGGGCAGCGACGTCGCGATCACGACGGCGTTGACCCACACCACGTCGTTGAGCGCGTCGGCGCGCCGCGACTCCGCGAGCGCGGCGACCCCGGCGCTGCCCACGACGGCGAAGACGGCGAGCACGTTGAGCCACCACCGGGACACGTAGGGGATGGCCACCAGCATCGGCACCAGCATCAGCAGCGCCGTGAGGGGCGACAGGTTGGGCGTGGCCCACGTCCCGCCGATCCCGAAGGCGGCGGCCGAGAGGGTGAGGCCGACCAGCACGACGGGTGCTCCCCAGCGGCGCGTCAGCGGGAGCGTCCCGACCATCAGGACGATCGACACGAGCATCACGGCGAGGTCGATGACCACCGCCGTGTGGCGGAACCCCAGTGCGTACGCCACACAGAGCGCCACCGTCGAGATGGACAGGGCGATCAGGTTGATGCGCAGCAGCCGCACCAGGGGCGGGTCGAGCGAGTCCCAGCCCGACAGTGCCCGCCTCATCGACGCGGCGCCACGCCGCCGCCCACCCCGGCCTCGCTCAGGAAGACCAGCGTCGCCGCGACCCGACGGTGCACCGCAGAGTCGGCGGGCAGGTCGAGCTTGGTCAGGATGGAGCTGATGTGCTTCTCCACGGCACGGTCGGTCACGACCAGGTCGGCGGCGATCACGGCGTTGGTCATGCCGCGGGCGACCATCGACAGCACCTCCAGCTCGCGCGGGGTGAGCCGGTCGAGCAGCGAGTCGTTGCGCCGGGTGCCGGTCGCGACGAGGGCGTCGACCACGATCTGGTCGATCACCGAGCCGCCGGCGGCGACCGTGCGCAGGGCCGCGACCAGCTCGTCGACGTCGGCGACCCGCTCCTTGAGCAGGTAGCCGCGGCCGTCGCTCCCGTCGCGGACCAGGTCGAGGGCGTACTCCACGTCGGAGTACTGCGTCAGCGCGACGACGCCGATGCCGGGATGCGTACGCCGCAGCTCCGTCGCGGCGCGGATCCCCTCGTCGGTGTAGTCGGGCGGCATCCGGATGTCGGTCAGCAACACGTCGGGACGGTGCTCGTCGACCACGGCGAGCAGCTCGGGGAGGTTGGTCGCGGTGCCGACCACGTCGATGTCGTCGAAGCCGTCCAGCAGCGCGAGCACACCGGCCCGGAGCAGGTCGCCGTCCTCGGCCAGGACCACTCGGATCTGCGACATGCGAGGACTGTAGCCACGCCCGAGGGCGTGCGTCGGTAGAGCAGGCACCACCCTCGCGACCCCCCTCATGACCACGTCGTGACACAACACAGACGAAAGGTGGTGGTGGCAACACTGGATTTCTCCCGGGTCGCGAGCAACACTCTCAACTGAGAAATGGTGCGCTGATCGTGGGGATCAGCCGGCGGGTCGCTGCGGGGGTGCGATCCACTGGAAGCACCGTGGGGAGGCACGTGTGATTCCGCTCGCCATCTGGGAGCAACCGAAGCGTCAGGTCGTCCTACCGGCACCGCGTCAGGCCGCCGAGGAGTTAACAGGCACTAACCTCGACGGCGTGATCAGTCGTCGTCAGCAGATCCTCGACATCGCGGCCGAGCTCTTCGCCGCGCGCGGGTTCCACGGCGTCTCGGTGGCGGAGCTCGGCTCGGCGTGCGGCATCTCCGGGCCGGCGCTCTACAAGCACTTCGAGTCCAAGGACGCGATGCTGGCCGAGATGCTGGTCACCATCAGCGAGACGCTGCTGTCCGAGGGCCGTAGCCGGGTCGCCGGCGCCGAGGGCCCGCGCGAGGCGCTCGAGGCGCTCGTGGAGTGGCACATCGAGTTCGCCATCGAGCATCGCGCCCTCATCGTGGTCCAGGACCGCGACTGGAGCAGCCTGCCCGACGAGGCCCGCGAGCGCGTTCGCGCGCTGCAACGCGCCTACGTCGACGTGTGGGCCACGCAGGTCCGACGCCACGACTCGACGCTGAGCCCGGAGGCCTCGCGCACCCGGTCACACGTGCTGTTCGGCCTGCTCAACTCCACGCCGCACAGCGGCCGGTTGCCCGATCCACAGATGCACGACGTGCTCCGCGACATGGCACACGGCGCCCTCGGGCTCACCTGATCACGGGCGCGGGCTGCGTGCGGCCCCCGGATAGGGTGGTCGCATGAAGATGAGCCAGATGCTCGAGGACGCCTTCAACTCCCAGATCACGCTCGAGTTCCAGGCCTCGCTGGTCTATCGCCAGCTCGGCATCGAGCTCGAGCTGATGGACCTGCCCGGCATGGCTGCGTGGCTGCGTCACCAGGCGGACGAGGAGATCGTCCACGCCAACAAGTTCATCGACCACGTCGCCGACCGTGACAACCACCCGCGGATCGGAGCCACCGCCGCGCCCGTGGCATCGGCCGGCTCGGTGCTCGACGCCTTCGAGGCGGCGCTCGCCCACGAGGAGAAGGTCTCGGCCTCGATCCGCGACCTCTACCGCCTCGCCGAGACCGAGGGCGACCTCGACTCCCGCCCGCTCCTCAACTGGTTCCTCGAGGAGCAGATCGAGGAGGAGGCGACGGTCAAGGAGATCCTCGGCCGCGTGAAGATGATCGACGACGACGGCCCCGGCCTGCTCCGTCTCGACGAGGAGCTCGGCGCCCGCCCGGTCGCGACGACCGAGGCTCGCTGACTGTCCAGGCGTACGCCTGCCTCACCAGGCGTCGAACGGTTGGTCCTGCTCCAGCAGCCGGGCCGCTCGCGCTGCTGCGTCCTCCGCGACCACGAGGTCGTCGACGTCATCCGGGTCCTCGGTCGCCTCGCCGGCCACCTTCGGCGCGGGCTGCGTGATCCGGTGCAGGTCGCGCAGCACCCGGTCGCGGGACAACCCGCGCAGGTGGGTCAGCACGAACGGGTCGACCTGGATCAGCCAGGCGAGCTGGGTCAGCACGGCCAGCGCGTGGGGGCACGGATCGAGCCACGCCTCGCAGGTGCAGGCCGAGCCCAGCTCACCGCCGTAGGGCAGCAGCTCGACGCCGGCCTCCTCCACCGCCTCGACGAGCGCGTGGGGCAGCTGGCCGGCGAGCAGCGTCGCGACCCGGCCGGACTCCGCGGCGACCAGCTCGGTGAAGGCCGCCGCGTCGGAGGCGTCGAGCACCGGGACCGTCACCTCGACGGTGTAGGCATCGTGGCCGTCAGCCACCGCGGCGAGCGCCCCGCCGTCGCTCACGGTGATCGAGCCGACCGACCCGGCACGGGCGAGCGAGCGGCCCTTGCGCAGGTCCTGCTGGCTGAAGGCGGCCTCCTCGACGGCGCGCAGCACCGCCTTGCTCCACCAGGTGCCCGTGCCACCGCCGCGGCGCGCCGGCAACCGCGGGTGTGTCACGGCATGGGGATCGACCATCGGAGTCATGCGGGGTCCCCGCGCCGTTGTCCGGAGGCGCGCTCCGGGGGAGGAGAGCGTCGAGGGGTGCTCGTCATCGTCTGAGCTCGACGAGGTCGCGCAGCTCGGCGTCGGAGAGCTCGGTCAGCGCGGTCTCGCCGCGGGTCAGGACCGAGTCGGCGATCAGGCGCTTGCGGGCGAGCAGCTCGGCGATCTTCTCCTCGATCGTGCCCTGGGTGACGAAGCGGTGCACCTGCACCGGCTTGGTCTGCCCGATCCGGTAGGCGCGGTCGGTGGCCTGGTCCTCGACGGCCGGGTTCCACCAGCGGTCGAAGTGCAGGACGTGGTCGGCGGCCGTCAGGTTCAGCCCGGTGCCGCCGGCCTTGAGGGAGAGCAGGAAGACCGGGATCTCACCTGCCTGGAAGCGGACGACCATCGCGTCGCGCTCGCGCACCGGGGTCCCGCCGTGGAGCAGCTGGTGCGGCACGCCCGTGGTGCCGAGGTGGCGCTCGAGCAGGCGCGCCATCGCGACGTACTGGGTGAAGACGAGGACCGCACCCTCCTCGGCGATCACCGTCCCGACGAGCTCGTCGAGCAGCTCGAGCTTCTCCGAGCGGCCGCGCAGCTTGGGGTTGGGCTGCCTCAGGTAGTGGGCCGGGTGGTTGCAGATCTGCTTGAGCCCGGTCAGCAGCTTGAGCACGAGGCCGCGCCGGGTCTCCTCGTCGGCCTCCTCGATGCGGCGCATCGACTCGCGCACGAGCGTCTCGTAGAGGACGACCTGCTCGCGGGTCAGACCGAGGAGGTGGTCGGTCTCGGTCTTCGCCGGCAGCTCGGGCGCTATGCCGGGATCGGACTTGCGGCGGCGCAGCAGGAACGGACCGATCAGGTCGGCGAACTGGCGGGCCTTGGTCGGCTCGAGACCCGACTCGATGGGGCCTGCCCACACCTTGCGGAAGGCGTTGCGGCTGCCGAGGAGCCCCGGGATGGCCCAGTCGAGGATCGACCAGAGCTCGGTGAGGTCGTTCTCGACGGGCGTGCCGGTGAGCGCCACCCGCGCCGCGCTCGGGATCGTCCGCAGCGCGCGGGCCGCGGCGGAGCGCGAGTTCTTGATGTGCTGGGCCTCGTCCGCGACGACGAGGTCCCACGGCACCTCCGCGAGGAGCGCGGCGTCGTTGCGCATCGTGCCGTAGGTCGTGAGCACGAAGCCCGCTGAGGCTCCACCGGTGATCGAGTGCCCCGCGAGGGACGAGCGGGGTGTATCGAGACCGTCGAGGTCGCGCGCGCTGCCGTGGTGCCGGCGTACGGGAACTCCCGGCGCGAAGCGGCGGATCTCCGCCTCCCAGTTGCCGAGCAGCGATGCCGGGCAGACCACGAGGGTGGGCCCGCCCGCGCCCTCGACCTCGGCGCGGTGGAGGTGCAGCGCGATCAGGGTGATCGTCTTGCCGAGGCCCATGTCGTCGGCCAGGCAGGCACCGAGACCGAGCGAGGTGAGCTCGGCCAGCCAGCTCAGGCCGCGGCGCTGGTAGTCGCGGAGGTCGGCCCGCAGCCCGGCAGGTACGTCGATCGGCTCGCCCGCGGCCGCGTCCCGCAGCCGGTCGCGGACCTTGAGCAGGCTGGCACCGACGATGGCCTCGTAGGGCACGTCCTCGATGTCGACGACCCCGGTCAGCGTCACCGCGAGCGCCTGCACGGGCGTGATCGTGCGGATCAGCCGCTTGCGGGCGCGCTTGATCACCGAGGAGTCGACCGCGACCCAGTTGTCGCGCAGCTTGATGATCGGGCTCGTGGCGCGTGACAGCTCGTCCATCTCGTCCTCGGTGAGCTCCTCGCCGTGGAGGGAGAGCTGCCACTCGAAGCCGAAGAGCGCCTGCGGTCCGAACAGCCCGTCCTGCAACGGCTCCTCGCGCACTCCGGCGGCCGAGCGCTGCCGGCCGAGCTCGACCCGCTGCGTCACCTCACGGTCGAGGTACTTCGGCCACATGACCGGGTGACCGGCCTCGGTGAGCGCCGCTGCGCCGCTGTCGAGCAGGGACAGGATCTCGTCGGAGTCGAGGACGATCTCGTCGGGGATCCGCAGGTCGAGCAGCCGATCGAGCACGGGCCACGCATCGGCAGCGGACCGCAGGGCGATCGCCGCGTGGGTGCGGGCACGCTCGCCGAAACCGTGCGCCGCGTCCGGTCCGGCGTCGGCCCAGAGCTCGGACGCGTCGGCCAGGTGCGCGGCGTTGTCGACCGCGTGGACCTGCAGCACGAGGCGTACGGCTCCGGCGACCAGCTCCTCCTCGTCGGCCTCGATCCGGAACGAGATCGAGACGAGGTGGGGACGGTCGTCGCGACCGCGCGAGCGGATCCGGGCGATGCGCTGCTGGAGCTGGTCGCTGAAGTCGTCGGGGTCGCTCGGTCGGATGGCCGGGCGAGCGGTCGGGAGGCGGGAGCCGTGACGCGAGCGACCGGGCGTGGTCCGCGGCATCGTGTCGACGACGGCGTCGAGCAGCCCGCGGACCATCCCCTCGGCCGTCGCCTCGTCGAACCCGTCGGCCGCACGGGACCGGGCCAGGTCGGTGATCCGACGCTCGTCGGTGGCGTCGAGGCCGGCGACCTGCCAGTGCCGTCCGTCGGGGTCGGGCGCGAAGCGGCCGGACGCCACCAGCTGCAGGCCCATCAGCGCGGCGCCGGCCAGCAGCGACACCGACGGGTGGAGGTCGTCCTGGTCGCGCACCTTGCCGAGCACCGGCAGCGCTCCGCGGATCGGCATGACGATCGTGCGCCGGTCGTCGGTGAACTCGATCGAGCCTTCCCGGGGCGGCTCCCCCACCAGCAGCCTGGCGGGACCGGTGACCGGGACAAGACTCATGCAATCGTCCTCTCGCGGTGCGGGCAACAGGACGCTAACGCGTGGGACCGACAGGGAGTTCCCGGTTGCTAGCGTCGCCGTCCATGACCTCGGAAATGGACCTCTCCTCCCTGCTGGCCGAGCACCCCGTCATCGACGGCCACAACGACCTCCTCTGGGAGGCGCGCGCCCGCGACGCGTACGCCCTCCTGGATCGGGTTGGCACCCGGCTCGACGTCGGCGCCGGCGGCACGCCCACGCACACCGACCTCCCGCGGATGCGGGCGGGCGGGATGGGTGCGCAGTTCTGGTCGGTCTACGTCCCCTGCAGGCTCTCCGGCGACGACGCCGTGAGCGCCACCCTCGAGCAGGTCGACGCGGCCCGCCACCTCACCGACTCGTACGCCGACCAGCTGGCGTGGGCGACCACCGCCGACGAGGTCGAGCGGGCCTGGGCGTCCGGTCGGATGGCCTCGCTCATGGGCGCCGAGGGCGGCCACTCGATCAACTCCTCGCTCGGCACCCTGCGCCGGCTGCACGAGCTGGGCGTGCGCTACCTGACGCTGACCCACAACGCGAACACCCCGTGGGCCGACTCGGCGACCGACCGACCCGTCGCCGGCGGACTGACGGCGTTCGGTCGCGAGGTGGTGCGCGAGATGAACCGGATCGGGATGATGGTCGACCTCTCCCACGTCTCGGCCGACACCATGCGGGACGCGCTCGAGGTGAGCGAGGCGCCGGTGATCTTCAGCCACAGCTCGGCTCGCGCAGTCACCGACAGCCGTCGCAATGCACCCGACGACGTGCTCGAGCAGATGGCGGCCGGCGGCGGGGTGTGCATGGTGACCTTCGTGCCGAAGTTCGTGAATGCCGCCTGTGCCGACGCCCACCGCGAACAGGTCGCGGCCGCCGAGGCGGAGGGGATCCTCGAGTCCGACGGCGAACGGTTCGCGGCGTTCGAGGCGACCTGGGTCGTCGACCATCCCGTGCCGACGGCGACCCTCGGCGACGTCGTGGCGCACTGCGAGCACGTGCGGGAGGTCGCCGGGATCGACCACATCGGGCTGGGCGGGGACTACGACGGCGTCGAGGTGCTGCCGGTCGGGCTCGAGGACGTCTCGACCTATCCGGCGCTGCTGGGCGAGCTGGCCGAGCGCGGCTGGTCGACCGGCGACCTGGCCAGGCTCACGTGCCGCAACACCCTCCGGGTGATGCGTGAGGTGGAGGCAGCCGCGCTCGAGATCCAGGGCCGGCGCGGCCCGAGCCTGGCGCGGATCGAGGACATCGACGGAGCCTGAGCCGCGCACCGGGGCGGACGCAGCCCGACACCTGTTCGTCTCGTGCGCGTCCACCTCGAGGCGTGATCCAGCCCACGACGAAAAGGATTGGGTGGTTGTCGGATGCAACCAATATCCTCGAGGGGTGACAGACACCCAGCTCCAGTCCGGCGAGACGCAGCCTGACAACTCCGACAAGCTCGACAAGGGCGTGCTGATGGTGGCCGGCGTGGTCGTCCTCGGCGCGATCATGTCGATCCTCGACATCACCGTCGTCTCGGTCGCGCTGAACACCTTCCAGGAGGAGTTCGACGCCACTGCTGCTGCCGTGGCCTGGACGATGACGGGCTACACCCTCGCCCTGGCCAGCGTGATCCCGCTGACCGGCTGGGCCGCCGACCGCTTCGGCACCAAGCGCCTCTACCTGCTCGCGGTCCTGCTCTTCACCGCCGGCTCCGTGCTGTGTGCGAGCGCGTCGTCGCTCGAGCTGCTCGTCTTCTACCGGGTCCTCCAGGGCCTCGGCGGCGGCATGCTGATGCCGCTCGGCATGACGATCCTGACCCGCGCCGCAGGCCCCGAGCGCATCGGTCGCGTGATGGCCGTCCTCGGCATCCCGATGCTGCTCGGCCCGATCTTCGGCCCGATCCTCGGTGGCGCCCTGATCGACAACCTGTCGTGGCACTGGATCTTCCTGATCAACCTGCCGATCGGCATCGCCGCCGCGATCTATGCGCAGGTCGTGCTCCCCCGGGACTCGGTCGAGCCGTCGGAGACCTTCGACTGGGTGGGCATGCTGCTGCTGTCGCCCGGTCTGGCTGCATTCCTCTACGGCGTGAGCTCGATCCCGGAGCACGGGACCGCCACGGCCACCGAGGTCTGGCTGCCCGCCCTGGCCGGCATCATCCTGATCGTCGCCTTCGTGCCGTGGGCGCTCAACCGTCGCAACATCCACCCACTGGTGGAGCTGCGCCTGTTCCGGAACCGCAACCTGACGGTGGCCGTCCTCGCGATGATGCTCTTCGCGATCGCGTTCTTCGGCGCCTCCCTGCTGTTCCCGCTCTACTTCATCCAGGTCCGCGGCGAAGCCGCCCTCGGTGCCGGTCTGCTGCTGGCCCCCCAGGGCGTCGGCGCGATGATCACCATGCCGATCGCGGGCATCCTGGCCGACAAGATCGGCCCCGGGAAGATCGTGCTCGTCGGCATCACCGTGATCACCGTGGGCATGGCGATGTTCACCCAGATCGGTGCGGACACGTCCTACCTCTACATGCTGACCGCGCTCTTCGTGATGGGCATGGGCATGGGCGCCACGATGATGCCGATCATGACGGCGGCGCTCGCGACCCTGACGACCCAGAACGTCGCTCGCGGCTCGACGCTGCTCAACATCACCCAGCAGGTCGCCGCCTCGATCGGCACCGCGCTCTTCTCGGTGATCCTCACCAACCAGATCAAGGGCAGCGACACCGCGGGCGCCTACCTCGCGTCGCGGGCCGCCGACGGCAACGAGTCGGCCCTGGCCGCCATCGCGGACACGTTCGGGCTCCCGCTCGACCGGTTCACCGCCCTGGCAGCGGCCGGGCAGGTCTCGCTCGCGGAGGCGTTCGCGACGGTGTTCATCGTGGCGACGGTCCTGGTGGCCTGCTGCCTGATCCCGGCCGCCTTCCTGCCTCGCACGAAGGTCGCGCCGGTCGACCCGGCCGCGATGATGGGTCACTGACAGCACGCACTCGCAGCACTGACCGGGCTCTTCCTCGCCCTGTACGAGGAGTGCCCGGTCAGTGCGTTCCTGCGCGAGGAAGTGCCCTGTCAGTGCTAGGGGTTGTCCGCCCCGGTGGCACCCTTGCCGAGCGCGACCACGAGGTCGGTCGGGATGGTGGTGCCCTCACGGAAGACGGTCGCGAGGCCCTTGGTCGTCGCCTCGAGCGCCGGCGAGATCTCCTTGAGGAGACCGGCCATCTTGTCGAGCGACTCCGCGAGCGCCTTCATGAACGTCCGGCACCGCTCGAGGACCTGGCGGGCCTTGTTGATCAGCGACCCGAGCGCGGCGGGAGCTGCGATGCCGAGGGTCAGGGCCGACTGGGCGATGGCGCCGATCGCATCGCCGACGATGTCCGAGAACAGGCCCTGGATGAAGTCGCGTACGCCGGCCAGCAGGCCACCAGCGACCTCGACGCCCGCCGAGACGCCGTAGGCCACCTTGGACAGGGCGTCGAAGACGTGGACCATGCCGCCGGCGGCGGCGCGGTAGGCGTCGATGCTCAGGCCCGTGAAGCCGCCGGTGTCGGAGTCGACGAGCGAGCGGTAGTCGGGCCCGATGCCGCTCATGTGGTCGCCGACGTTGCTCCAGGTCTGCACACCGGCCTTGATCACTCCCGGGTCGCCGAGCAGCTCGTCGAGCCAGTCCTGCAGCGGGCCGCAGTGCTCCATGATCCAGTTGATGACCATCGAGCACGCGGTGCCGAGCGGGTTGAGGATCATCCCGACGACGTCGAGCGCCGCGCTGACGCCGTTGATCGTGCCCTCGATCCAGTCACCGCGGGAGAACGCAGACGCTGAGTCGGCGGCACCGTCGATCATCTTGAGGCCGTTGGTGCCGTTGGCGAAGGAGTCGAAGTTGGTGAAGGCGCCGCGGTCGGTGTTGCCGGGGCTCACCACGAGGGAGCTCATCGGATCCGCCTGCCGATCTCGTCGAAGTGCTCACCGACGGTCTCGTCGATGAAGGTGAAGGTGTCGGCCAGGGCCTTGACCGCCTCGGCGCAGTCGCCGAGCGCACCCTCCATCGTCGACGCGGCGACCTGGCCGGCGCCCTGCAGCGGGAACATGAACGGACCCACGAGGAGCGAGCCGATGCTGCCGAACATGCCCGAGGTGAAGCTCACCTGGTTGGCGGCCGCGGTGGCCTCGCCGGCCTGCCCCGACAGGGCGAGCACCCGGCTCGCGTGGGCGCGCATCTCGCCCGGGTCGACGTAGATCTCGCTCATTCTGTCCTCGTCCTCCTCGTATCCGTAGCGGTCGCGGTAGGCCCGCGAGAACTCCTCGACCGACGGCGATCCGGCGCCGTAGATCTCGGTGCCGAGCTGCTCGACGTGGAAGCTCAGCCGACGCTGGGCCTGGCGCAGCGCCTCGAACACGTCGGCGGCGATCTGCGCGCCGGTGAGGTGCTGCACGTCGTCCTCGATCACGATCGCCTGCACCTGACCGGTGCCGTCGACGGTGACCGTGGCCATCTCGTCGGCGGACTTCCCCTCGACGGCGAGGTGCTCGCTGCGGGTAGCGAACTGCTGGGCCTGGTCGAGCTTGGCGAGGGCGGTGTCGGCCTGCGCGTCGATCGTGGCCAGCACGGCCTCGAGTCGCGACATGGTCATGGTGGTGGCTCCTGTGCTCAGGGGTGGTGCAGAGGGTGGCTTGTCCTCCACCCGTCTTCCCCTCCCTATGCGTGCCAAACCCTATGCTGGCAGCCATGGACGGCCTCGGGACGGAACTCGAGCAGCGCCACACCTTCGTGTGGTTCCTGCTCATCGCAGCACTGGTCTTCGCCGTGCCGGTCGTGCGCACCGCGGTCAAGGCGATGGGCGAGACGGGAGGCACGGCGATCGGTGCCTGGGCGATGGCTGTCGTGATGGCGCTCGTGCTCGTCGTCGTACCCCTGCTGCTGGTCCGCAGCATCGTGTCCCGCCACACCTACGTCTCCGACGAGGCCGTCTCGGTGGTCACCGGCAACGACCTCCGCCAGCAGATCGCCTTCGACGACCTGACTGCGGTCAAGGTCCGCTACTCCGGTCGCGGCGGCGCCCTGCGCAACGAGAAGGTCTTCCTCGAGGGTCCGCTCCGGACCGGCAGCGGCACCGTCCTCGTCTCACGGTTCTACGTCGACTCCCTCCAACCACTGCTCCAGCGGCTCGCCGCAGAGGTCGCCGAGCGCCCCGAGCTGCTCCGGGGTGAGGTCGAGCGCGACTACTTCGAGCACGCCCTGTCGACCGCGCCCTGACGTACGCCTGACGGCTCGGCCCGCGCGGAGCATGATGTCGGCAGAAAAGTCTGCGCGGTCTGTCGATTTCCGGCACTGGGCGGCGACGTGGTCATGAACGACCCCGACAGGCGGGGCCGCAGCACGAGAGGCACCACCATGAAGTACGTCCTGATGTACACCTCCCGCCCCGACCTGGCCGCGGGTGCCGACCCCGAGGCCGCGCAGGCGATCTACAAGCGGGTCTACGAGTGGTTCGGCGAGAACGCCGGCGTGATGGCCGACTCGGGCGCCGAGCTGCTCGGGGTCGAGACCGCGACGACCGTGCGCCACGGGTCCGGAGGCGCGGTCGTCGTCGACGGCCCGTTCAACGAGGCCAAGGAGGTCATCGGCGGGTTCAGCGTCATCGACGTGGCCGACATGGACGCTGCCATCGCCGTCGTGAAGACGTGGCCGCTGCTCGAGATGCCCGGCATCGCCGTCGAGATCCGGCCGATGGTCGAGGACTACTCCCACATGGCGGGCTGAGGGACCACCGGATGACCAGCCCATGACCAGCACGGACGACCTCCTCGCGCGGACCCTGCGCGAGGAGGCCGGCCCGCTGGTGGCCCGGCTCTCGCGCCGCTTCGGTGACTTCGACCTCGCCGAGGAGGCCGTGCAGGGAGCGGTGGTCGAGGCGTTGTCGGCGTGGCGCCGCGACGGTCCGCCGCAACGTCCGGGCGCCTGGCTGCAGGTCGCCGCCGACCGCAACGCGATGGACGGGATGCGGCGGCGCGACCGCCAGCGGGCGCTCGCCGCGCGGGCCGACGTACCCATCGAGAGCGGCGACGACGCCCTCGACGAGACGAGCGGCACCGATGATCGGCTGGCGCTGCTCTTCGCGTGCTGCCACCCCGCGCTCGCGCCGGACGCGCGACTGGCGCTCACCCTCCGCGCCGTCGTCGGCCTGACCACACCGCAGATCGCCCGGGCGTTCCTGGTGCACGAGAGCACGCTCGCGCAGCGGATCGTCCGTGCCAAGCGCAAGATCGTCGCTACCCGCATCGCCCTCACCGTCCCCGCCGAGGCCGAGCTGGCGGAGCGAGTCGGTGACGTGCTCGCGGTCGTGTACGTGATGTTCAACGAAGGGTTCGTCTCCTCGACGGGCGCCACCCAGGACCGCGACCTCGCCGCCGACGCCGTCTGGCTCGCCGACGTCGTCGCGACCGCGCTGCCCGACGAGGCCGAGGCGTGGGGCCTGGCCGCGCTGCTCACCATCCAGCACGCGCGGAGCCGCGCCCGCTTCGACGACGGCGACCTCGTCCTGCTCCGTGACCAGGACCGGTCGCTGTGGGACGCCTCGGCCATCATCGAGGGCGAGCGGATGATCGAGCGCGCGGCGTCCTTGCGTCGTCCCGGGCCCTACCAGCTCCAGGCGGCGATCGCCGCCGTGCATGCGACCGGGACGAGCTGGGCGGAGACGGACTGGCTCCAGATCACGCTGCTCTACGACGAGCTGTCCCGCTTCGACCGCTCGCCGGTCGTCCGGCTCAACCAGGTGGTCGCCCGTGCGCAGGTGCTCGGCGCGGCCGACGCGCTCGCCGGCCTCGAGTCACTGGCCGAGCCGCTCGCGGACTACCACCTGTTCCACGCCACGCGTGCCCAGCTGCTGAGCGACCTCGGTCGTGAGGACGAGGCAGCACAGGCCAACCGCCGGGCGCTCGAGCTGACGACCAACGACGCCGAGCGCCGGCTGCTCACCACCCGGCTCCACCGCCGCCCGCTGGACGACGGCACCTGAACCCGGCTTCGGCCACGTCGGGGTCAGCTCTGGCTGGCGAGCACCAGCGGCAGCACCGCGCTCGCGCCGGCCTCGCGGATCGCCGTCGCCGCCACGGTGAGCGTCCAGCCGGTCGACACCTGGTCGTCGACGAGCAGGACGGTCGCACCCGGCGGGACCTGGGCGTCGAGCCCGCCCCGGCGGCGTACGGCGGCCACGCGCTGCGCCGAGTTGGTCTGGCCGGCTCGCGGCGGCACGGAGTGGTCGCGAATCGCCCAGGTGCCGACGACGGGCACCTGCATGACCCGGGACAACCCGTCCGCCAGGTCGCGGGTGAGGGTCGGTCGCGTCTCGGACTCCACGACCACGATCGCGTCGGGCCGGGCCGACCACTCGGGGGCCCAGTCCTTCATCACGTCCATGACCGCCTGCGCGAGCGCGGGCGGCACCGGACCGTCGGGCGTGTCCTCGCGGAACAGCGCACGCAGGGCCTGGCCGTGGCCGAGGTCGGTGAGCCGGGCGACGGCACGGCCGGCCTCGGCACCCTCGGCGATCTTGCCCTTGAGGTCGAGGCCCAGGTTGGCCAGCGCGGTGGGCCACATCTTGCGGGGGTCGACCGAGATGCCCGGCCGCGCAAGCCGCTCGCCGGCCTCGGCCACCGAGGCCTCGCTGACGTCGGTGGAGAGGGACAGCCCGCCGCAGTTGTCGCAGCGGCCACAGTCGGACGCGTCGGGGTCGTCGAGCTGCTCTCGCAGGAACCGCATCCGGCACTGGTCGGTGCGGAGGTAGTCGAGCATCGCCTGCTGCTCGCGCTCGCGCGCCTCGGAGACCCGGGCGTAGCGCTCGGCGTCGTAGTCCCACGACCGGCCGGTGGCGACCCAGCCGCCCTGCACCCGCTGGACGGCGCCGTCGACGTCGAGCACCTTGAGCATCGACTCGAGCCGGTTGCGGCCGAGCTCGACGCGGGTCTCGAGGGTCGCCGTCGACATCGGGCGGTCGGACTCGGCCA
Source organism: uncultured Actinomycetota bacterium (assembly GCA_963711175.1). Taxonomy (GTDB): domain Bacteria; phylum Actinomycetota; class Actinomycetes; order Propionibacteriales; family Nocardioidaceae; genus Nocardioides. The sequence continues at coordinate 24,444 of CAVQDC010000014.1, read as the reverse complement.
GCGCGGCCAGCGTCTCGCGCACCTGCTCCTCCCGCGGGAAGCCGAGCGAGGCGAAGTAGGCCCAGATGTCACGGTCCTCGATCTGCGGCAGCAGCACCACGGTGGCCTCGTCGGTGCCGCGACCGGCGCGGCCGACCTGCTGGTAGTAGGCGACGGGCGACTGCGGTGCACCGAGGTTGATCACGAAGCCGAGGCTGGCGTCGAACCCCATGCCGAGCGCGCTGGTGGCGATCAGCGCCTTGACGCGGCCGTCGACCAGCGCCTGCTCGAGCGCGTGCCGCTCGTCGGGATCGGTCTGGCCGGAGTAGGCCGCGACCTCGAGCCCGCGGTCGCGGAGGTAGCCCGCGACCTCCTGGGTCGCGGCCACGGTGAGGCAGTAGACGATGCCCGACCCGGGCTGCTCGGCGAGGTGGTCGGCGAGCCACGCGAGCCGCTGCTGCGGAGTCTTGAGATGCACCACACCGAGGCGCAGCGACTCACGATCGAGGGTGCCGCGCTGGACGAGGACCCCCGCCTCAGCGGCGCCGTCGGCGTGCACCCCGAGCTGCTCGGCGACGTCATCGGTCACCCGGGCGTTGGCCGTGGCGGTGGTCGCGAGCACCGGGATCCCGCTGGGCAGCTCGGCGAGCAGCGTGCGGAGGCGGCGGTAGTCGGGGCGGAAGTCGTGGCCCCAGTCGGAGATGCAGTGCGCCTCGTCGACCACCAGCAGGCCACAGGTGGCGGCCAGCCGCGGGAGCACCTCGTCGCGGAAGCCCGGGTTGTTGAGCCGCTCGGGGCTCACCAGCAGCACGTCGACCTCGCCGGCCTGGATCTGGTCCTGGATCGGCTGCCACTGGTCGATGTTGGTGGAGTTGATCGTGACGGCGCGGATGCCGGCGCGCTCGGCGGCGGCGATCTGGTTGCGCATCAGGGCGAGCAGGGGGCTGACGATGACCGTGGGGCCGGCACCTGCCCCGCGCAACAGCTTGGTCGCCACGAAGTAGACGGCCGACTTGCCCCACCCGGTGCGCTGGACGACGAGCGCACGCCGCGCGTCGACGGCGAGCGCCTCGATGGCGGCCCACTGGTCCTCGCGCAGCACGGCGTCGTCTCGTCCGACGAGGGCCTTGAGGTGCCCCTCTGCTGCCTCGCGCGCGGAGAGGCGTACGTCAGGAGTCGCGGCGCCGGTGGTCGTCATGGGACCTGTCTACCAACCGGCACCGACGCTCGCACCGGCGCGTCCACAGGGGTCAGCGGACCGCGAGGTCCTCGCCCAGCCTCTCGCGCAGCGTCGCCAGCCCGCGGGACGCGTGGCTCTTGACCGTGCCCGCGCTGATCGACAGCTCCCTGGCGGTGTCCTCCACCGAGAAGCCGAGCCAGTAGCGCAGCACCACGGTCCGCCGCTGCATCGCCGGCAGCCGGCGGAGCTCGGCCAGCAGCGTGACCCGGTCCTCGGTCCCGGCACCACTGCGCGCGGGGGTGTCCAACAGCTCGACCGGCACTGCCGAGCGGCGCTTGTGCCACGGGCGCCGACGCTGGTCGAGGTCGGCGTTGACGATGATCCTGCGCGCGTACGCCTCCTCGCGACCGGAGCCGCCGACTCGCGGCCACGCGAGGTAGAGCTTGACCAGGGCCTCCTGGAGCACGTCCTCGGCCCGGGCGTCGTCGCGGCACACGGCGTACGCGATCCGGCGCAGCACGTGCTGGCGGGCCGCCACGAACTCGACGTAGTGCGCGTCGTAGGCCCTCGTCACCAGGTGCCCCGCAGCATCGTGAGGAACGAGGCGAAGTCGGGCTGCGCGTCGCCCGGCCAGTACTGGTACCAGGGCGCACCCTCCTCGGGGTCGACCCCGACGACGTAGAACGTCTGTCCGGCGTACTCCACCTCGGCCGCGCCGGCGCGGGTGTGGGTGACGCTGCCGGACCCGAGGTCGGCGTCAGCCTTCTGGTGGAGCAGGACGACACCGGGAGCACCGGCGACCATCCGACCGGACTCCTTCCCGGCGAAGTGCGCGAAGCGTTCGGCGAGCGACGGCCTGCCCTGCGCGTACGCCGTCGCGGCGTCGACCCACAGCTCGAAGTCGTCGGTCGTCCAACCGGGTGCTTCCATCGTTCCGCCGCCGTCGGAGGAGATCCACACCCACACGACGTCGTCGGGCATCTCCTCGGGGGCGCACGTGCACACGGCCTCGACGGCGTACGACGTGCTGTCGCCGGGCTTGCCGTAGGTGAAGGGGTCGACGACGACGCGGCGGACCGTCGCGTCCGGTGCCACCCAGAGCCGGCCCTCGGGCGAGATCGCCACCGGACCGTGGTGGCCGTACTCCTCCGCCCACGACGGGATCTCGTCGGTGGTGTACGAGTCGATGCCGTCGAGGCCGTCCTGCGCCTCGCGCGGGTTGTTGGGCTCCGGGGCGACGAAGGCCGGGTCGGCGTCGTAGTCGATCGTCGGGTCCTGCGGGGCCGAGGGCGGCGCCGTGGGCTCCTGTGCGAGCGACGCCTCGCTCCCGCTGCCGCCGGCGCCGAGGGCGGCGACGAGGGCGAGCACCGCCGCTGCGGCAGCAGGAGCCGCGACGGCGGTCGCGACCCTGCGTCGGCGGCGCGCCCGTCGCCCCTCGAGGAGGTACGTCGCCGCGGGGGCAGCGGGCAGGTCACCGAGCTCGTGGTCGAGCCGGGTCAGCAGATCGGTCTCAGGACTCATGTCCCCTCGACGTTCCGGCATCCCCCGAGGTTGTCACGACGGGTCCGCGGGTTCAGGCTCAGGAGTCGACGCGACGCAGTCGCGGCGCGCTCGGTCGCACCTCGGTCGCGTCGCGGAACGACTCCCCGACGAGCACCGGCACCACCTCGCTGACGTCGTGCTGGGCGGCGATCTCGACGTCGGCGACGAAGCCGGCCTCCGTCAGCTCCACGCCGCTGGCGCAGCGCAGCAGGTCCTCGGGCAGCCGTGCGGCCTGCCAGGCCGCGACGGCCATCCGGGCCTCGGGGCTGGCGTCGTCCTCGTGCTGCGGCACCAGCCCCGCGAGGACCGCACCTGCTCCCCAGAGGTCCTCGACGGCCGGGCGGAGCGTGTCGTCGTACCACCGCTCTCCGGCGGGTACGACGACGATGCTGGCGCCGTCGGCGACCTGGGGACCGAGCCAGCGGGCGACCGCGCCGGCGTTGCGGAGACAGGCGCCCACGACCTGCGCCCCGGAGTCCGCGAGGGCGAAGGCGATCGCCGATCCGTTGGGCGAGGGCAGCACCAGCCGCTCGATGCCCTCGACCTCCGAGAGGCTGGCCGGCGACAGCGAGACGTGCCGGGCATCGCCGCGAGAGAGCGCCTCGAAGCGGCCGACGGCCAGAGTGGCGCCGTGGCGCATCGCGTGCTCGGCGGCGCGGGAGTCCCGCCACCGGAACGGGAACACCTCGATGCCGCGCTCGAGGGCGACGCTGAGGGTGGTGGTGAACGAGAGCACGTCGACCACCACGGCGTAGTCGGCCGGCACGGCGGTGGCGCCGGTCGGACCCCACTCCATGCGGATCCGGGAGCTGGACTGGTCGTGGCCGGGCAGTGTCACAGGCACATTGAACAACCCGCGGGCCGGGATCGAGAACCGGCGACCGCGGCCCGGACGGCACTGACTGCCGTCGTCGCTGCGACCGCCCGAGCTGGCCCCCGCGTTACCGGACAGTCGTGTCGTCGATCGACTGATGTGCGACACGACTGTCCGGTAGCTCAGCCGGCGTTCCGACCCATGGGGTCGGGGAGGTTCTCGTAGTACATCGCCGCCTCGTCACGGTCGGTGAGCCACGCCTCGAGGTCGTCGTCGACCGGCGCGAGTCGCCAGCGCCGATCGTCGGCGGGCTGGGCCACCGCTCGCGCTCGTACGGCGACCAGCCGGGGTGCGAGCGTGGCCACGTCCAGCGCCTGGCGCCCCGTCGCTCGCGTCACCTCGAAGCCGACCTGTCGCAGGGCCTCCTCCTTCGTGATGTCCCACGCCTGGCGCTCGGCACCGCGGTGGTCGGCGCCGTCGACCTCGATCGCCGCTCCAGCGACCTCGTCGATGAGGTCGACCTCTCCGATCCGCGTGCCGTCCGGAGCGATCACCACCCGGTTGACCAGCAGCCGTGGCCAGCCCGCGTCCTCCTCGGCGACCGTCCGCACCCGGACCTCCATCGGGGAGCGCACCCGACCTCGGGCGCGAGGCAGGGCCCACTCGACGACGCCGTACCTGCGCGCCGAGCGATGGACCCTGGCGAAGGCCACGAAGCGGGTCAGCGACGTGATGCGACCCGCGAGCGCTGACTCGAGCACCACGAGCGCCTCGCGCTCGTCGTGCCTCCGCATCTCGTCGAAGACCGCCCGCTCCGGCACGACGGTGCGTACGCCGTAGCGCTGGACCACCTGCCACTCGGGCAGTGCCTCGAAGGAGACCGTGATCCCCGGGTGCGGGCGCATCGCGCCGCGGGCGCCGACCACTATGGCGACCGGCAGCTCGGTCGTGCCGTCGACGGCACGCCCGTCCAGGAACGCGGCACCGTGCAGGAGGCAGGCCGCCCACCCCGTGACGGCAGCGTACGACGGCATGCGGGCCGCCCACTCGACGATGCGCTGCTGGGCGAGCGCGCGATCGACCTCAGCAGGGACGAAGAGCCCGGAACCCGTCTGGACCCATCTCACCCCGCGGGCCTGGCCGGGCGTCAGGCCGTCCCCGAGCCGTCGCGGGTGCACCACCGACACCCGCGGAGCGACGGGATCCCACCTGTGCCTGGCCACGCTCGCAGGCTGCACCAGGTCGGCGTACGCCCGCTGGCGCTCTCCACAGGACCGCCGCTACCGGACAGTCGTGTCGTCAGCCGCGGGGATCAGGACACGACTGTCCGGTAGCGGAGGGCGATCACCAGATCCGGACGCGACCCTCCGGCTCGAGCCAGAGGCCGTCGCCGGGCTGGGTCTCGAAGACCTCGTGGAACTCGTCGAGGTTGCGCACGATGTTGGCGCGGAACTCGGCCGGGCTGTGCGGGTCGATGGTGAGGTACTGGAGCTCCTGCTCCTTGCGGCGCTTGGTGCGCCACACGTGGGCCCAGTTGAGGAACAGGGTGCGGCGGTCGTCGACGGAGGCGTCGCCGTCGCGGCTGATGACGTAGGCCTTGTGCGCGATGGTCAGCCCGCCGAGGTCGCCGATGTTCTCGCCGACCGTGAGGCTGCCGTTGACGTGCTCGCCGGGCAGGGTGCGCGGCTCGAACTCGTCGTACTGCGCGACGAGGGCCTGCGACTTGGACTCGAACGCCGTCTTGTCGGCGGCGGTCCACCAGTCGTGGAGGTTGCCGTCGCCGTCGTACTGCGCGCCCTGGTCGTCGAAGCCGTGGCCGAGCTCGTGGCCGATGACGGCGCCGATGCCGCCGTAGTTCTCGGCCTCGTCGGCGTCGGGGCTGAAGAACGGCGGCTGGAGGATCGCGGCCGGGAAGCAGATCTCGTTGGTGCCCGGGTGGTAGTAGGCGTTGACCGTCTGCGGCAGCATCAGCCACTCGTCACGGTCGACCGGCTGGCCGACCTTCTCGAGCTGACGGTCGGTCTCGAAGGCGGACGCCGCGTTGACGTTGGCCATCAGGTCGTCGGCGGAGATCGTGAGCGCGGAGTAGTCGCGGAACTCCTGCGGGTAGCCGATCTTCGGGTAGAAGCGGTCGAGCTTGTCGTACGCCTTCTGCTTGGTGTCCTCGCCCATCCAGTCGAGCGTCTCGATCGAGCGGCGGTAGGCCGTGACGAGGTTGGCGACGAGGTCGTCCATCATCGCCTTGGACGTGGGCGGGAAGTGGCGGGCGACGTAGACCTTGCCGACGGCCTCGCCGATCGCGCCCTCCACGAAGTCGACGCCGCGCTTCCAGCGGGCGCGCAGCTCGGGCGTGCCGTTGAGGGTGCTGCCGTAGAAGTCGAAGTTGGCCTGCACGAACGCGTCGGGCAGGTAGGGCGCCGAGCTGCGCACGATGCGCAGGTGCAGCACGTCGCGCCAGGTGTCCATCGGCGTCTCGTCGAGCACCGTGGAGAGGTGGGCGAAGAAGTCCGGCTGCATCACGATCGTGGTGCGCAGCGTCTCCTCCGTGCCGCCGAGGCCGGTCACGTAGGTGACCCAGTCGAACGCCGGGCACAGCTCACGCAGCTCGTCGAGGGTCTTGTGGTTGGTGGTCTTCTGGACGTCGCGCGTCTCGGCGGCCTCCCAGTGGCCCTCGGCGACGCGGGTCTCGTAGGCCAGCACGCGCGCGGCGGCACCGGCGGGGTCTGCGTGCTCGCTCAGCGTGAGCAGCGACGTCAGGTAGTCGAGGTACTTCGCGCGGATGTCGGCGAACTTGTCGTCGCGGTAGTAGGACTCGTCCGGCAGGCCGAGCCCGCCCTGGGCGAGGTAGACGATGTTCTTCGAGGCGTCGACACGGTCGGGGGTGATGTAGGAGCCGAAGAGGCCCGGGCCACCGATGCGCTCGAAGACGCCGAGGAAGGCCGCCAGCTCGGTGAGGTCGGTGATCGAGCTGGCGCGGTCGAGCAGCCCCTGGATCGGCTCGAGCCCCTTGGCCTGGATCGTGTCGGTGTCCATGAAGGACGCGAACAGGTCGCCGACCTTGCGCTCGTCGGCGTCGAGCTGGTCGGCCGGGCGATCGGCGAGCTCGACGATGATGTCGCGCACCTGCTGCTCGGCGTCGTCCGCGAGCGCGATGAACGCACCCCAGCTCGACTTGTCCGAGGGGATCTCCGTGTCGTCGAGCCAGCGCCCGTTGACGTGGCCGAAGAGGTCGTCCTGGGGGCGGATGTCGGGGTTCATGCCGTCGCGGGCTGCGTCGAGGATCGTCACGCGCCCGACCCTAACCCCGGTGTCCTACTGGGTCATCGGACGCATCCGCGAGGTTCGGCCCGGCACCTGTCCAGACCGGTCCAGACCACGTGCTGGCACCACTGACCAGCCTGCCCGGATGGGCGACTCTGGAGGGACCGAACTGCATCGATCCCGGGGGGACCCATGTTCGTACGCACCCGCGCGCTGGCCCTTCTGGCTGCGGGCGCCAAGGTCACCGGCGGCGGCGACTCCTGCACGACCAAGGCCAATGGCACCTGCACGCTGTCGGTCACCCCGAAGAAGGCCGGGAAGAAATAGGTCACGACGTAGGGAGCTCTCATGACCATGCGCACTGCACCACGATTCGCCACCTCACGACTCGCCACGAGATCAGCCATCGCCCTCCTCACCCTGTCGGTGACGGCCGCCCTGGCTGCTCCACCCGGCAACGCCCTCGATGCGGACGCTCGCGTCACCGCGCGCACCTGGGCGCCGCTCGCGCCTGCCTCCTCGCCCAACTTCGCCCAGGCCAGTGCCGTGCGTACGGCCGACGGCCTCCAGCACGTCGTGTGGATCGTGGACGAGACGGGCGGTGCCAACTACTTCCACACCACGATCGACGCCAACGGCCGGCAGGGGGCGGTCACCCGGGTCCTGCCGACCACGTGGGGCCAGCTCAGCACGCCGGTCGACCTCGAGGTCGACGCGGCGGGTCGGCTGCGGATGTCCTTCCGCGGCACCCCGGACGGCAACACCTCCAACTTCTTCACCTACCGCGGCGTCTACTCGGCCGTCTCGAGCGACGGTGGCGCGACGTGGGTGCTGCCCCGTGAGGTGCTCGCCGTGAGCGACGCCAGCGGCGGCGGGAGCACGTTCGTCAACCTGCCGGACGGCAGCATCCTCGGCGGCTACGGCGACACCGGTGGCTTCCATTGGCACGTCGGCACGATCTCGGAGGCCGACGAGCCGACCACGACCAACGCGGAGTTCACCGACACCGATGCCAGCGCCGCCTCGCTGATCAGCACCGGGTCGGCCGTGTGGGTGGTCTACCAGAGCGTGCGGGCCAACGGGGTCTTCGCCCGGCAGGTCTGGCCGAGCCTCGGGGCAGCCGTACGTGCACCCGGCGAGTTCACCAACCCCGGCCAGCCGATGGCCGTGGTGAACCGGCCCGGCGTCGGTCCGGTCGCGTCGTACATGCTCGACGACCAGGTCGTGCTCTGGGACATCGCGGCCAACCAGGTCCACCGCGTGCGCGGTCACGGAGGAGCGAGCGCTCCCGAGCTGGCCGTGCTCCCCGATGGCCACCTGTGGGTCGCGTCGGTCGGGCCGATCGGCTACGACCCGCGGGCCTCGCGCGTCGCGGCGAGCGGATGGGACACCGACCGGCGTCCCACGATGCTGCCCGACCTGGTGTCGAGCTTCGGGATCTCGGTGTCCGCGTCGACCGCGCTGCGGGCCGAGATGCTGATGATCGGCAACGACAACGGCGACCCGATCCAGCTCAACGCCCGGTCCGTCGCGGCGCAGCTGGTGCTCAAGGCGACCCCGCGCAGGTGGGCGAGCGGTCGGCCGCAGACAGTGGTCTTCAAGGTCACCGACGTCGACGGCGGTGTCCGGCGGGCCACCGTGCGGGCTGGCGGTGAGCGCTGCACGACCAACCGGTCGGGACGGTGCACGGTCCGCTTCGCCGGCCGGCGACCCGGCAGCTTCAGGGCGCGCGCCACAAGGACGGCGTACGACGCGGCGACGGTGAAGCTCACCGTCAGGCGCTGAGGCTGAGAGCCCGGGTCCGGGCTCAGCGCACCCGCACGACCGACTTGCCCAGCGTGCGGCGCTCGTCCATGTCGACGAGCGCCGCGCCGAAGTCGGCGAGGTCGTACGTCGCACCGATCGGCGGCTTGATGACGCCCGACTCGATCATCGGGGCGAGCCGGTGCCACTGCTTCTGCATGTAGCCCGGCCGCACCATGGCGTAGGCGCCCCAGCCGACGCCGCGCACGTCGGTGTTGCCGAGCAGCAGCCGGTTGACCTTGACCTGCGGGATGCCCTGGCCGGAGGCGAAGCCGACCACCAGGACCCGGCCGTTCTCGGCCAGGCAGCGCAGAGAGTCGGTGAAGGCGTCCCCACCGACGACGTCGAGCACCACGTCGACGCCCTTGCCACCGGTGAGCTCCTTCGCCGCGTCGCGGAAGTCGGGCCCGATGATGACCTCGTCGGCGCCGGCGGCCCGCGCGAAGTCGGCCTTCTCCTGCGTGCTGACGACCGCGATCGTGCGGGCGCCGAGGCCCTTGGCGACCTGGAGGGTGGCGGTGCCGACGCCACCGGCGGCGCCGTGGACGAGGACGGTCTCGCGGTCACGCAGCCCGCCGCGCTCCTCGAGCGCGAAGAGGGCGGTGAGGTAGTTCATCGGCAGCGCCGCGCCCTCGTCGTACGACATCACGTCGGGCAGGGGGAAGGTGAAGATCACCGGGTTGGCGACCTGCTCGGCCGCGCCGCCGTGGAGGTTCACCCCGGCCACCCGCTGGCCGACGGTGAATCCGCTCGACTCCGCCGCACCCGGGTCGAGGACGACCCCCGCGAAGTCGACGCCGAGGGTGAACGGCGGCTCGGGCTTGAACTGGTACTCCCCCCGGCTGAGCAGCAGGTCGGGGAACGAGATGCCGACGCTGTGCACCTCGACCAGCACGTCGTGGGCGCCCGGGGTGGGCTCGGGCACGTCGCGCACCTCGACATCGGTGGGACCGGTGGTGGTGACGACCTGGACTGCCTTCATCCGACGCACGCTAGCCGACGCGCTTGATCTCGCTGAGCTCGAAGTGCATCGGGTCGGTGTAGCGCCAGTCGCCGCCCCAGGCGAAGCCCCAGGTCTTGAAGATCGCGACGACGTCACGGTTCATCTCGCCGACCGTGCCGCGGCCGTTGCCGGGCACGTTGAGGTCGAGGGCGAGGCCGAAGGAGTGGTTGGACAGCGTCGTGGTGCCGGCGATGAAGCGCGGGTAGTAGCACCCGGCGTACTCGCTCGGGTGGATCGAGCCCGACAGGCCGCGCTGCTCGACCTCGAGCAGGGCCGCGCGCAGCTGCGGGAAGAGATCCTTGTGGCAGGTGACGCTGCCGAGGATCGGCACCACCTCGGTGCGGATGTTGGCCGCGACCCACGAGGACTCCGGCGCGATGCGGCCGCCGCCGATCACGCGGTAGCGGTAGGTGCCGACCACGCTGCCGATGCTGCCGCCGGTCGGGATGGCGGTGAGCTTGGCGTCGGGGTCGAGCCCGATGATCGAGGCGATGTCGAGCATCTGCACCGAGGCGTCCTTGCCGACGAGCTTCTCGAGCGGCTTGCGGATGGTGGCGGGCGTGATGTTGTCGGTCGAGATCAGCAGGCCGTTGTCGGTGGCCATCTCGATGTCGTCGGCCCACGCGGTGTTGACGACCATGTCGATCGTCGGGATCTGCGGGGTGTACGCCCCCACGTGCAGGCTCGGCGCGTCGTCGTCCTCGGAGCCGAGGCGGATCATCCCGTCCTTGTCGGCGAGGCGCTTGGCGACCTTCTGGTCGATCGCCATCTCGCCGCCGGCGACCCGGTCCCACGTCACCTGGGAGTCGGCGACCTTGACCTCGGTGAAGTTGCGGTAGCCGCCGGGGTCGACCGCGGCGACGGTCAGCACGCGGTTCTCCAGGCTGACCTGGCCGAGGCCGATCCGCTCGGTGTGCGCGACGCCCTTGAGCTTCTCGATCTGCTTGAGCAGGTCGCCGTCGATCGCCTTGTCCCACTGGATCAGGATGTCGGCGCTCCAGAGCCGGCCGTCGCGCTTGCCGGGCGGGTCGACGGCGTGGTCGGGGTCGGCGACCGGGACCACGGTCCTGTCGGTCTTCTCCGGCTTCGCGCTCGGCCGGTCGGACTTCTTCGCGGCCGGGGTCGGGTCGGGCTCGGGTTCGCCGCCCCCACCGGCACACGCGCCGAGGAGCAGGGTCAGGGCAGTCGCGACCGCCACCCCCGGTGCTCGTCGTACGCGCATGGGAAAGACCCTAGGCGTCGGGTGTGCGGATCTTGTGGGGAATGGTGACCCACGAGACCGCGCCGCCCAGCAGGAGCAGGCCCGCACACACCACCATCGCGGCGTCGTACGCCGAGTCGAAGACGACCGGGTCGGCGTAATCGGCACCACCGAGTCCCACCGCGACCGGGAGCGCAGCGACGGCGAGGAGCGACCCGGCCCGCGCGACCGCGTTGTTGATGCCGCTGGCGATGCCGGCACTGTCGTCGGGGGCAGCGGCCATCACGGTGGCCGTCAGGGGGGCAACCATCAGGGCGAGCCCGAGGGCGAACACCGTGAGGCCGGGGAGCACGTCGCGCCACCAGGTGACGTCGGCGTCGACCGCCGTCAGCAGGATCGTGCCGGCCGCCATCACAGCCGGACCGACGGACATCGGGATGCGGGGGCCGATCCGCTGGCCGAGGGCCCCGCCGCGGGCCGCGAGGGCGAGCATGATCACCGTGACGGGGAGCGTGGCGAGACCCGCCTCGAGGGCGGTGTAGCCACCGACGGTCTGCAGCTGCAGGACGAGGAAGAACAGGATCGCGCCGAGCGCGGCGTAGACGACCAGGGTCATCGTGTTCGCGGCGCTGAAGGTGCGGTCGGCGAAGAGCCCGAGCGGGACCATCGGCTCGGACCCGCGCCGTTCGGTGACCCAGAACGCCACTCCGCTGAAGGCCGCCACGGCCAGGGCGTACGGCATGAGCGGGCTGTGCCAGTCGGTCAGGGCGAAGGTCAGCGCGGCGAGCGTGAGCGAGGCCAGGACGGCGCCGGGGACATCGAAGCCGCCGTGGGTTCGTGGGTCCCGCGTCTCGGGCACGAAACGCTGCGCGAGCCAGACGGTCAGCGCGGCGAGCGGCAGGTTGATGAGGAAGATCCAACGCCACGAGGCGTGATCGACCAGCAGCCCACCGACCAGCGGGCCGATGGCTGCCGCTATCCCGCCGAGGCCCGACCAGGCGCCGATCGCGCGGCCGCGGTCCTCGGCCGCGAAGGCACCCTGGATCATCGCGAGGCTGCCGGGGGTGAGCAGGGCACCGCCGATGCCCTGGAGCACCCGCGCAGCGATCAGCACCTCGGCGGTGGGCGCGATCCCGCAGAGCAGGGACGCGGCCGCGAACCAGGCCGTGCCGATCACGAAGACCCGCCGCCGGCCGAAGCGGTCGCCGAGCGAACCGCCGAGCAGGATCAGTGACGCGAGCGAGAGGAAGTAGCCGTTGACCACCCATTGCAGCTGGACCAGCGAGGCGTCGAGGTCGGTGCCGATGGTGCGCAGCGCGACGTTGACCACCGACCCGTCGAGCAGCGTGAGCCCGGAGCCGAGGGTGGCGGCCGCGACGATGCCGCGCCCCTGCGGCGTTCCCCACACGACTGCGGCCATGGTCACAGGCTAGGGGCACACCCCCGTCGAGCGGACCCCGTTCAGCCCGCGAGCACGCGCCCGGCGAGCCAGGCGATGTCCGCGCCGGTCTCCTCGGGCGAGGACGACGGCTGCATGACATGGCTGAGCACGACCCGGACCACCATGTCGATCGCGGGATCCAGGTGTGCCGGGTCGATACCTGGGGCGTACGGCGCGACGCGCGCGCGTACGACGTCCTTCGCGACCTCGAGCAGCGAGCCGGCATTGGTGGTCAGCAGCGGCAGCAGCTCGGTGTCGGCGCCGTGCGTGGCGCTGACCACGGCGTGGAGCAGCGTGTTGGCCTGGGCGTAGGTCAGCACGTCGGCCACCGACTTCTCGATGGCGCGGGTGAGGTCGGCAGGCTCGTCGTCGAACGCGCGCTCCACGACGCCGAGGAACGTGGCCAGCTCCTCGAGGACCATCGTCTCGGCCAGCGCCGGCTTGGAGCCGACCTCGTTGTAGACCGTCTGCCGGCTGACCCCGACGTCCGCCGCCAGCCGCGCCATGGTCACGGCGGCCCAGCCCGAGGAGGTCGTGAGCTCGACGGCCGCCGCAAGGATGCGGTCACGCGTGGTCGCCATGGCCGCAGTGTAGGAGGCCGTGGCACGTGCCCCGATCGTCAGGCGACCGACCGCTCGGGCTCGACCGGCACGAAGTCGACCTTCTCGCGCACCCCGCAATCGGGGCAGCACCAGTCGGCAGGGATGTCCGCCCAGGCCGTGCCTGCGGCGAAGCCCTCGTGCTCGTCACCCGCGGCGACCTCGTAGACGTACTCGCAGCTGGGACACTGGGCCGCCAGCACCTCCGGCGCACGCTGACTCGGCGCTTCTTCCTCGGAGGAGCGAAGCGGAGGAGGGGCCGAAGCGCCGCGTCGGCCAGTGCGTTCGGCATACCGCACCAGGTAGGTCTCGCGCTTGCGTGGGCTGATGTTGGCGAGCGACACGTCGCCCCCGAAGTGGTCGACCACGCGCTGGTCCATCACGCGCCGCCAGACGGCGGGGACGATCGCGAGCACGATCATGCCCGCGTAGCCCGTCGGGAGGACCGGGCTCTCCTCGAAGTCGCGCAGCGTCTGGTAGCGCCGCGTCGGGTTGGCGTGGTGGTCGCTGTGGCGCTGCAGGTGGTAGAGCAGCACGTTGGTCGCGATGTTGTTGGAGTTCCAGCTGTGGCCGGGCAGCACGCGCTCGTAGCGCTGGCGCTCGCCCTCGCCGACCTTCTGGCGCAGCATCCCGTAGTGCTCCATGAAGTTCACGACCTCGAGGAGCGAGAAGCCGACGACCGCCTGGATCAGGAGGTACGGCGCGACCTCGAGGCCGAAGACGGCGAGGACCACGGCCCAGAGGACGAGCGACATGACCCACGCGTTGAGGACGTCGTTGTCGAGGCGCCACGGGCTCTGCTTGCGGCGCGCCAGGCGGCGCTTCTCCAGCCGCCAGGCGGACTTCACCGAGCCGCCCACCGTGCGCGGCCAGAACTGGTAGAAGTTCTCGCCGAGCCGGGCACTGGCCGGGTCCTCCGGAGTGGCGACGCGGACGTGGTGGCCGCGGTTGTGCTCGATGTAGAAGTGGCCGTAGAAGACCTGCGCCAGCGCGATCTTGGAGAGCCAGCGCTCGTTGGCCTCCTTCTTGTGACCGAGCTCGTGGGCGGTGTTGATGCCGATCCCGCCGATGCAGCCGATCGAGATGGCCAGGCCGATCTTGTCGACGGTGGTGAGGGGCGTGTCCGCGAGCACGCCGAAGGCGTCCCACCCGCCGACCACGGCCATCGCACCGAGGAAGCCGACGTACTGGATCGGCAGGAACAGGTAGGTGATCCACCGGTAGTAGCGGTCCTGCTCCAGCGCCTCGATCACGTCGTCGGGCGGGTTGGAGCGGTCGAGGCCGGCGACCAGGTCGATCGCCGGGACGACGCCGAGGATCACGATCGGTCCGATCCAGAAGAAGACGCTCAGGTCCGTGGCGACGTACCCACCGAAGGCGATGAACGCCAGGCTCGGCACCACGAGGCCGATGAGCCACAGGTAGCGCTTCTGGTCCTTCCAGAGCTCGGTCGTGCCGTCGGGCACCGTGCCGCTGGGCGCCAGTCGAGTGGGGTAGCCGGCCATCGGGGAACCTCCTGCGTGCCGCGCGAGTGGGTTTACATGACCATATGATCTGTCAACTCGTTTGACAAGAGAGGCACTTCTGTCAAGGTCTCAGAATCAGAAGTTGATGCCGTCGGTGAAGGCGGAACACCCGAGCTGAAGCATCCGGCAGCGGCTGTCGGAGAGCGTCGACGGCAGGATCGTCGTGTAGGACAGCAGCTGGTTCGTGGACGCGACGCGCCAAGCGATCTCGTAGACCACCCGGTAGCCGGATCGAGTCTGGGGCTGGCTGTCAGGTGCCCAGGTCCAGCCCGGGAACGTCAGCGTGCCATTGCCGGAGACGTTGCCTGCCCAGCTGCGCGTCTGGATGTTTACCCAGCGACCGTCCCAACGCTGGATCGTGGAAACTCCATTCACCCGTTGGGTCGCAGACGTGTAGGTGCTCCGCTGGACGACGAAACTGCCGACCTCCCACGCCTTGAGCCACACAGAACTGCCGTACATCCCATTGATCCGATAGTCGCTGCCAACCAGCATCGGACCGTTGAGGCTGACTGACCCGATGGGTCCTGCGCTTCCGGTGTAGTAGGCAGCTCCCGCTGGCGCAACGGTGAACAAGCTCATCACGAGGGACACGAGCAGACCCGCGAGGGCGAGGACGCTCAGGTTGGTGAACTTCGAACGTAGGGCGACGGTGTTCATGAGTGGCTCCTTCTCGGCGAGCGGCCTGTTCTGGCCGGCTGAGAGAAGGATGTGACGTACCGCTTAGTGCTCACTTAAGGCCCGTCCGAGCCCCCGCAACCATCGCTGTGCCCGCGACCATCGCCGTGCCGCGGCACAGAAGCGTGCTCAGCGTTCGCAGCGCCGGCGTCCCTTCGGCGCAGTTGAGCTCAGAGGATCCGCCGGGCGGCACCCGCGTGGCATGAGGCACCTCCGACACCGGCACCCCGGTTTCGGGCCGCTAGTCTCAGGCACCATGGAGCACCCCATCGGCATCGACTTCGGCGGCACCGGCATCAAGGGCGCACCCGTGGACCTCGATCGCGGCGACTTCGCGCAGGACCGGGTGCGGATCGACACCCCCAAGCCGGCGGATCCGCAGTCCGTCGCGAAGGTGTTCCAGCAGATCGTCGACAGCTTCCCGTCCTCGAGCACCCCGGTCGGCGTGACCGTGCCGGGCATCGTGCGCCGTGGCGTCGTGCTGTCGGCCGCCAACATCGACAAGTCGTGGGTCCGCGAGGACGCCGATGCGATCTTCACCGAGGCGCTCGGGCGTGAGGTCCACGTCGTCAACGACGCCGACGCGGCCGGTCTCGCGGAGGCCGAGTACGGCGCGGCCAAGGGCCGCAAGGGCCTGGTCATGGTCATCACCCTCGGCACCGGCATCGGCTCGGCGATGATCTGGGACGGCCAGCTGGTGCCCAACTCGGAGATGGGCCACCTCGAGATCGACGGTGCCGTCGCCGAGACCCGCGCCGCGACCAGCGCCCGCGAGCGCGAGGGCCTGAGCTGGGAGGCGTGGTCCGAACGACTCACCACCTACTTCCGCCACCTCGAGCGGCTCTTCACCCCCGACCTCTTCGTCGTCGGCGGCGGGGTCAGCAAGTCGTGGGACAAGTTCGGCCACCGCATCGACATCGAGACCGAGCTCGTCCCGGCCAAGCTGGAGAACCGCGCCGGCATCGTCGGCGCCGCCCTCGTCGCCCACCAGAAGGCCGGCCAGGACGACTGAGGCCTCGGCCTCTAGGCCTCCAGGACCTGCTCGAAGGCCGCGATCGCGCCGCGGAGGTAGCGCTCGATCGTCACCCGCTCGTCCTCGGTGAAGTCCCGGTCCAGCCGGTCGAGCGCGACGAACATCGGCAACAGGTGGCCCACCACCTCGCCGCGGCCGGAGTCGGTGAGCACCAGCTCCGTACGTCGTCGATCGACAGCGTGCGGGCGACGCTCGACATGACCGTGGGACACCAGCCGGTCGACGATCCCGGTCGCGGCGGCGGTCGAGACCTCCAGCCTGCGGGCGACCTCGGCCGGGCCGATCTGCTCACGGCTGAGGTGCTCGAGCGTCACCAGCTCGGTGTCAGTGATGCCGGCGCGACGCGCGACGACGTGGTTCACCCGGGCGCCGGTCGTCAGCAGCTCACGCAGCGCGACGAGGGTGCCGGTCGCGTCCCACGCGGGTCCCGGGCCTGACGTCTCGTCTGCCATGTGCACCTCACTGATGTCGTGCTCGGACTTGCCGACCTCCCACGATATCGCTAACTTGGTTAGCAATCTCCTGACTGAGCGACCTCGATCCTAGGAACTCACGTGCCCGACCACCAGTCTCCCGCCCTTGCCCGCTTCGTCGCCGGACGGCGTACGGCGTGGCTGGTCGCCCTCGTGCCGCTGCTCATCGCGATCGCGGTCCTCGTGCTCGTGCCCGAAGGGCAGCGCGACGCGAGCCCGACCGACACCCTGCCCGCCGGCGCCGACAGCACCCTCGCTGTCGAGCTGGCCGACCGGCTCCCGGAGGACGACGGCCAGGTGGCGATCGTGCTGTGGACCGCCGACTCGGGAGAGCTCGACCAGTCGGCGCAGGACGGCATCACGCAGCAGGCCGTCGAGCTGCTGAAGCAGAGCGCGGGCGGCGGCAGTGCGCCGGCAGGTGCCGCCACCGGTGGGTCGCCGGTGGTCGTCGCGAAGGACGACACCGCGGCCTTCGTCGCCGTACCGGTCACCTCGTCGTCCGACACCGACAACATCGACAAGATCGTGGAGCTGCGCACACAGCTGAGCGCCGACGCCCCGGACGGTGTCACCGCGCAGGTCACCGGGCCTGCGGCCATCCAGGCCGACATCGGCCAGGTCTTCGACGGCGCCGACTTCCGGCTGCTGCTCTCGACCGCCGGCGTGGTGGCGCTGCTGCTGATCCTCACCTACCGCAGCCCCGTGCTGTGGCTGGTCCCGCTCACCGTCGTGGGTGTCGCCGACCGGCTCGCGGCGGTGGTGTCCACCAACGTGCTGGAGGTCGCCGGCCTGGCGTGGGACGAGTCGACGGTCGGGATCCTCAGTGTGCTCGTCTTCGGCGCCGGCACCGACTACGCCCTGCTCCTGATCTCGCGCTACCGCGACGAGCTCAAGACCACCGACTCGCGCCACGAGGCGATGGCGCACGCCCTGGCCCGCACCACCGAGGCCGTCCTCTCGAGCGCGACCACGGTGGTGCTCGGCCTCCTCACGCTGCTGCTCTCGGCGATCCCGACGACACGCGGCCTCGGCGTCGCGTGTGCCGTCGGCGTGGTGGTCGCCGCGACCTTCGCCCTCGTGGTCCTGCCGGCCGCGCTGGTGCTCTTCGGCCGCTGGATCTTCTGGCCGCGCGTGCCGCACGTCGGCGACACGGTGCTCGTCGACTCGAACTCGCTGTGGCACCGCGTCGGCGACGCCGTCGCGAGGCGTCCCCGCACCTTCGTCGTCGGCACCGTCGCCGCCCTCGCCGTCCTGGCGAGCGGCACGTTCGGCATCACCACCGGGCTGGATCCCTCGGACCAGTTCCTGCAGAAGCCCGAGGCCATCTCGGCGGCCGAGCGCCTCGGCCAGTCCTTCCCCGCCGGCACGAGCGACCCCCTCCAGGTCGTCACCCGCGACGCCCCCGAGACCGTCCTGGCCGCCGTCGAGAAGGTGGACGGCGTCGACTCGGCACGGGTCACCGCGACCGGCGACGGCATCGCCCGCATCGACGCGGTGCCGGACGCCACGCCCGGCAGCGACGCGGCGCAGGCCGTCGTGGTCGACGTACGCGCTGCGGTCGCCGACTTCGACGACACCTACGTCGGCGGCGGCGACGCCGAGTCCCTCGACGCCGGCGACTACGCCGCGAGCGACCGGCTGGTCATCCTGCCGCTGATCCTGTTGCTGGTGCTGGGCGCGCTGCTCCTGCTGCTGCGGTCGATCGTCGCCCCGCTGCTGCTCGTCGCGACCGTCGTGGCGACGTACGCCGCCAGCATGGGCGCGTCGTGGGTGCTGTTCAGGACGGTCTTCGGCTTCGAGGCGATGGACACCGGGGTGCCGCTGCTGGCGTTCCTCTTCCTCGTCGCATTGGGCGTCGACTACAACATCTTCCTGGTCACGCGGGCCCGCGAGGAGGCGCGCGAGCACGGCACGCGCACCGGCATGCTCCGGGCGCTGACCGCGACCGGCGGCGTGATCACCAGCGCGGGCATCCTGCTGGCGGCGGTCTTCGCCGTGCTGGGCGTGCTGCCGCTGGTGGTGCTGGCCCAGCTCGGCGCGATCATCTTCGTCGGCGTGCTGCTCGACACGCTCGTCGTACGCACGGTGCTGGTGCCGGCCCTCGCGCTGACCCTCGGCGACCGGTTCTGGTGGCCCCGCACGGTGACGGGCCACGGCCCCTCGTCGGAGTCACCGCTGAAGCGGTGACTCCCGCGCGACTCGGCCGTTGCAACGGCCCAACCGCGCAGGACTTCGCCCAGAAGCACCCCGGACGAGCCGAGCTCAGCCCTCGCGGCCGGCGATCGGCCCACTGATGGCAGCCGCCACGCGCTTGGTCACGTCGGGGTGGAAGACGCTCGGGATGATGAAGGCCGGGTGCAGCTCCTCGGCGCTCACCGTGTCGGCGATCGCCTTGGCCGCGCGGAGCAGCATGTCGATGGTGATGTCCTCGGCGCCGGCGTCGAGCAGGCCGCGGAAGACGCCGGGGAACGCCAGCACGTTGTTGATCTGGTTGGGGTAGTCGGAGCGGCCCGAGGCCACGACCGCGGCGTACTTGCCGGCCTCGGCCGGGTCGACCTCCGGGTCGGGGTTGGCGAGCGCGAAGACCACCGGCTTGGGCGCCATCGTCGGGATCCACTCGGGGTCGAGGATGTTGGGCGCGGACACCCCGACGAAGACGTCGGCGTCGACCAGGACCTCCTGGAGCGAGCCGGTCGCGCGGCGCGGGTTGGTAGCCGCGGCCAGCTCCTGGTGCGCGGCCGACAGCGAGTCGTCGTCCGCGGACAGCGCGCCCTCGCGGTCGACGACCACGACATCGCGCGCACCGGCAGCGAGCAGCAGCGTGACGATCGCCGTACCTGCCGCTCCGGCGCCCGAGACCACGATCCGTACGTCGGCGAGCTCCTTGGTCACGCAGCGCAGCGCGTTGGTGAGCGCGGCCAGCACGACGATGGCGGTGCCGTGCTGGTCGTCGTGGAAGACGGGGATGTCGAGGGACTCGCGCAGCCGCCGCTCGATCTCGAAGCAGCGCGGAGCGGCGATGTCCTCGAGGTTGATGCCGCCGAAGCCCGGCGCGATCATCTCGACGGCCTTGACGATCTCGTCGGTGTCCTGGGTGGCCAGGCAGATGGGCCAGGCGTCGATGTCGGCGAACCGCTTGAACAGCGCGGCCTTGCCCTCCATCACGGGCATCGCGGCGCCGGGACCGATGTTGCCCAGGCCCAGCACGGCCGAGCCGTCGGTGACGACGGCGACCGAGTTGCCCTTGATGGTGAGCTTGCGGACGTCCTCGGGGTTGTTGTAGATCGCCATCGACACGCGGCCGACGCCGGGGGTGTACGCCATCGACAGGTCGTCGCGGGTGCGCAGCGGCACCTTGCTCTGGACCGAGATCTTGCCGCCGAGGTGGAGCAGGAAGGTGCGGTCGCTGACCTTGTGCACCGTCACGCCCTCGACCGCGGCGACCGCGGCGACGAGCTCCTCGGAGTGGTCCGCGTCGGAGGCCGAGCACGTCACGTCGACCACGAGCCGGTCGTGGCGCGACTCCGTCACGTCGATCGCGGTCACCACACCGCCCGACGCGGCGATCTGGGTCGCGACGGCGCCGACGACACCGTGGTCGGGCGCGGTGTACAGCCGCATGGTGATCGAGTACGACGACGCTGTGGCTGCCATGAGCGCACCCTCCCCCTCTCCCGGGGTTACGCACAAGTCACCTCCGCCTAGGCTCGGGTTGTGGACATAGTGTTCGTCGACTCACCCGACCACCACCGCTACGAGCTGCGCTCCGGCGACGAGCTGATCGGCGTCGTGGCCTACCACCTCGCTGACGGCGTGATCACGCTGGTGCACACCGAGGTCGACCCGGCCCACGGCGGCCAGGGCCATGCGGCCACCCTCGCCCGCGGCGCGCTCGACGACGCCCGGTCGCGCGGGCTGAAGGTCGTGCCGTCGTGCCCCTACGTGGCGTCGTACATCGAGAAGCACCCGGAGTACGCCGACCTCGTGGCCTGACGCGTCAGCGCACGACGCTGTCGGTGATCGTCCGGCTGGCGCCGAGGAAGAAGATCCCGGGCAGCGTCTCGAAACCGTCGCTGGGGTTGTCCTCCAGCCGCGACCCGTCGATGGCGAGCGTGCCGGTGCGGTCGTTGGAGACGAAGAAGATCGCGCCGCCGCCCTCGCGGGCATGGTTGCCCGTGATCGTCGAGTCCTTCACGACCAGGTGGATCGCGTTTCCATCGAGGTAGATCGCGCCGCCCGAACCGCCACCCGGCGAGCCCGGGCGCTGCGGGTTGGCGCCGCGGCCGATCGCGTCGTTGTCGGTGAAGGTCGACGACGAGATCCGCCACGAGACGCCGATGCTGCTCAGTGCCGCGCCGTTGCTGCACCGCCCGCCGGTGAACGTCGAGCGGCGTACGACGACGGGCCGGTCGCGATGCTGGTCGAGCACGCGTACGGCACCACCGCCGACGTCGGGGCCGGTCCGGTCGCACCGGTTGTCGACGAAGGTGGAGTCGAGGATCGTCAGCCGACCGCCGCGGGCGAAGATCGCGCCGCCACCACCGCCGTCGACGGTCTCGCCGGTGGCGTTGCCGTCCGCGAAGCGCATCCGCTTCACCACCAGCAGCGGCTCGGCCTGGTCGTTGCAGTGCGACGTCGTCCACACCTGAGCCCGGTCGCAGGTGTTCAGGTAGAGGATGCGGCGCCGGCCCTGGCCGCTCAGGGTCACCCGCCCACCGCCGTCGAGGACGACCGACGCGGAGGTGTTGACGACCTTGGCGGTCCGCTTCATCGCGATCGTGACGGGCTGCGGGCCGCAGTCGAACGTGATGAGGCCGCCCTTCGCCACCGCCCGTACGACCGCGCGCGAGGTGCACGAGGCCGGGGTGCCGGTGCCGACGACGGTCCCAGCGATGTCGGTGGTCGAGGTGTGAGCCTCGAGACCACTCGCCACGGCAGGAGCCGCCGGCGTCATCACCACGGCGGCGAGCGCCGCTGCGATGACGCCGGCTCGACTCACTGTGCCTGCCCTCTCACAGGGCCTTCTCGATGTCCTTGCTGAGCTTCTCGGGCTCGGTGGTCGGCGCGTAGCGGTCGATGACCACGCCGTCGCGGCCGACGAGGAACTTGGTGAAGTTCCACTTGATCTTGCTGCCGAGCATGCCGCCCTTGGAGTCCTTCAGCCAGTCGAAGAGCGGGTGGGCGCCGTCGCCGTTGACCTCGACCTTGCTGAACAGCGGGAACGTCACGCCGAAGTTGCGCTCGCAGAAGTCGGAGATCTCCGCCTCGTTGCCGGGCTCCTGGTTGCCGAACTGGTCGCACGGGAAGCCGAGGACGACGAGGCCCTGGTCCTCGTACGTGTCCTGGAGCTGCTGCAGGCCCTTGTACTGGCCGGTGAAACCGCACTGCGAAGCCGTGTTGACCACGAGCACGACCTTGCCGTCGTACTGCGAGAGGTCGGTGTCCGTGCCGTCGATCGCCGGCGCCGAGAAGTCGGAGAGAGTTGTCATGCTCCCGAGTCTGCCACCCAGCCCTCACCGAACCCTCCCCCGAACGCCCACTCCGCCACGGGCCTGCGCACCCGGTCGCGGTGGTCGCGGGCAGCCGTCCGCTCGTCGACGTCGGCAGGGTCACCCGGCGCGCCGACCGCGATGCCGGTCAGGAGCTGGTGGGTGGGAGGTACGCCGAGCGCGGCGGCGAGCGCGTCGTGGTCGAACCCGGCGAACTGGTGCGCGTGCAGCCCCATCGCCCGTGCCTGGAGCGTGAGGTGGGCGGCGGCCTGGCCGACGTCGTGGAGCGCGTAGTCGCTGTACGCCGGTGCGTCCGGCTCGTCGCCGGTGCGCACGTGGGCGGCGGTGAGGAACACGACCGAGGCCCGCGGGACCCAGCCGGAGTTGCCACGGCTGAGGTGGGTCACGAGCCGGTCGTGGTTCGCCGTGCCCGGGACACAGACGAAGAACAACCACGGCTGGCTGTTGCCCGCGCTCGGTGCCCACTGCGCCGCGTGCAGCAGCGTCTCGATCTGGCCGTCGCTCAACCGGTGCGAGTCGTCGTACACGCTCGCGCTCCAGCGCGACCGCATCGGCTCGGCGAGGCCCTCGGCGGTGGGCTGCGGGGCTTGCTCGTGCGCGGGGTCGGTCACCTCGTGAGCATGCCAGCAGGTCAGTCGTCGAGTGCGTCGAGGTCATCCCGGGTACGTACCCAGGGCGGCGGTCCGAGGCCCGTGCCGCCGGGAAGGATCACCGAGACGACCGCGATGGCTCCGGCGTCGTCCTCGAAGAGGTCGATCGTCAGCTGGCACTCGATCTCAGGTGCGTCGTCACGGCCCGCGCCGCCGGCCACGAGCACGACTCGGGTGTGGGCCGCCGCGACACCGGACGGGATCGGAGTGGGCATGCCGCACGTGGTGGGAGGTGGTGGTCCACGCGTGATCGAGACGACCGGCTGACCGAGGTCGTTGGCCACAGGTCGCACCGCGTAGGCCACCACGGGGTCCCGCACGCGCGAGCGCCAGGCCGGCGAGGCGGCCGGCTGGGTCCCGTCGGCCGTCCCGGCCGCCGTGCCGTCGACGTAGAGCCGCACCTCCGGCGCGAGGTGCGGGTGGGCCGAGCCGGAGACCAGGAACCGCAGGAACGCCCACGCCTCGACGCGTCCGGCGGTGTCGGCAGGACAGCTCCACGTCGGGGTCGCCGTCGCGATGACGGTCACGACCTGATCCGGCCGGACCGTGTCGCCGGAAGGCGGCACGGACCCCAGCACCTGCCCGGCCGGGTCGCACTGCGGCACCGGGTCGACCCGCGTCGCGATGCCGGCGACCTTCAGCGCGCTGACGGCCTCGGTGGAGGTGAGGCCCACGAGCGAAGGCACCGTCGCGGCCCTCCGCTCGACCTCCTCGCGGTCGGGCGTGCCGATCAGGGTCGTGATCGCGAAGGCCGCCACGACGACGGCGACCAGGGCGGCGACGACGAGGGTGGGACCGCGAGACCGCCCGCCGAGCACCTCCTCGCGAAGTGCGGGGACGACCACCTCGTCGGGGTCCGTGGACCGGCGGATGCGACGTCGCTGGTCCTCGATCACGCGGTCGACGACGCCCGCAGCACGGTCCGTGGGCACGCCGAGCTCGATCGCGATCTCGACGAGGCGTCGGTGCCGCGCAGCGCGGTAGTCCTCGACGTCCATCAGCCGTCCCGGCGGTCGAGGGCGTCGAGCTCGGACAGCGCGTCCTGCCAGCGCTTCCGACGCTCGTCGTCCGACTGCTCCCACCACGTCGGTCCCCGCTCGCCGGAGGCCGATCTTGGCGAGCTGGGTGCGGTGCCTGGTGGCGGCGAGCTCGTCGTCCGACCCTGCGGTGCGTACGCCTGACCGGCCACGGCCGAGGTGGGACTTCAGGCGCGCGAGCTCAGGACCAGGGATCAAGGGGTCGGTACGCCGCCAGCGTCGGCCGTCGACGACGAGCCACTTCTCGTCCTCGGTGGGCGACATCTTCCGAGGATGACAGAATTTCTTCGGTCGCCGATGTCGTATCCGGTCGAGTCCTTCCGTGGAGTGGGTGAGAAGTCCTCCACCGACGACCGAAGGAACCGAGATCACCACCACGCTCGACGTCCCGGCGCCACCCGCCGCGAATGGATCGGCCTGGCCGTGCTGACGCTGCTGACGCTCCTGATCTCGATCGACGTGAGCGTGCTCTATGTCGCGCTGCCGTCGCTGAGCCGCGACCTGCACGCCAGCGCCACCCAGACCTGTGGATCCTCGACATCTACTCGTTCATGCTCGCCGGGCTGTTGGTCACGATGGGCGGCCTCGCCGACCGGATCGGCAGCCGGAGGCTCCTGCTGGTCGGCGGCACCGCGTTCGGCGCCGTCTCGGCGCTCGCGGCGTTCTCGCAGAGCGCGGAGATGCTCATCCTGTCCCGCGCACTGCTCGGCGTGG
>CAVQDC010000013.1:0-264813 GCA_963711175.1 uncultured Actinomycetota bacterium | reverse complement strand
TGCGACGGGCGTACATAAAGCACGACGGGACACCTGCAAGACTCGGCCCATGAGCGACATGGGGGCCGAGCCGGTCGTGGGCGCGCCGATCGTGCGGGCGCCGGTGCTGCGCGAGCCCGAGCACCGGGTCTCGCCACGGGCGGTCCCGTTCTGGAGGGTGTCCGCGCTGCTGGGGGACGCGGTGGTCGTCATCGCCGCCGTCGTGGCGTACGTCGTCATCCCCGACGTGCCCGGCTGGATGATCCTGCTCGTCCTGCTCGTGGCCGCCGCGGCCGTCGCCCACGTGGTGCTGATGCCGCGGATCCGCTACCGCGTCCACCGGTGGGAGGTCACCGACACCGCAGTGCACACGCGTGAGGGCTGGATCGGGCGGGAGACCCGCATCGCGCCGATCAGCCGGGTGCAGACGGTCGACTCGCGTCAGGGCGCGCTGATGCGGCTGTTCGGGCTGGCCTCGATCACCGTCACCACCGCCTCGGCGGCCGGGCCCATCACGGTCGACTGCCTCGACGTCGACACGGCGCGCGAGGTCGTGGCGCGGTTGACCGCCATCACCGCCGCCGCCACGGAGCAGGACGACGCGACGTGATCCCCTCGCCCGGCGACGGGTGGTCGCGGCTGAGTCCCCGCAAGCTCCTCCTCGACCCCGTCAAGGCCGTCGGTCAGGCGATCGTGCCCGTCGTCGTCGCCGTGGTCGGCATCAGCCAGAGCGACACGAGCTGGCGGTGGCTCCTGCCGCTCGCCGTCCTCGGCCCGCTCGTGTTCGGCGCACTGCCGTGGCTCACCACGCACTACCGCCTCACCGGCAGCCAGATCCAGGTGCGCAAGGGCCTGCTCAACAAGAACACGTCCACCGCGCCGCTCGACCGCGTCCGCAGCGTCGACCTCGAGGCGTCGCTGCTGCACCGGGTCCTCGGCCTGCAGAAGGTGGAGATCGGCACCGGCGTCGACGACGACCGCATCACGCTCGACGCGCTCTCGACCGCTGACGCGCAGGCACTGCGTACGACGTTGCTGCGCCGGCGCGAGGCACCCGTGGTCGCCACCACGGATCCTTCCGATGACGACCTTCCGACCCCGGTCCCCGTCCCCGCGCCCGCTCCCGTCGAGCTCGCCCGGATCGACTGGTCCTGGCTCCGCTTCGCCCCCTTCAGCCTCGGCCGCCTGGTGCTCCTGGCAGGCGCGGTCGGCGCGCTCTCCCAGTTCGGCGACAACCTCCCGATCTGGAACGAGGAGACCGCCCGCTCCACGTGGGGCTGGCTCACCCAGTTCGCCCTGGTGGCGGTCGTGCTCGTCCTCGCGATCGGTGGTCTGGCGATCTGGCTGGTGGTGTCGGTCACCGGCTACGTCGTGCAGTGGTGGCGCTTCCTCCTCGTACGCGAGCACGGGTCGCTGCACCTCACCAGCGGGCTCTTCACCACGCGCTCGATCACCGTCGAGGAGGCCAAGGTCCGAGGCGTCCAGATGACCGAGGCCCTGCTGCTGCGGGTCGTCGGCGGCGCCGAGCTCGCCACCCTCGCGACGGGCGTCGAGAGCGGGGTCACCCAGGTGCTGCCGCCGTGTCCGCGCGGGGTCGCCGTCGGGGTGGGCGAGTCCGTCCTGGAGCACCGCGGCCCGCTCACCGACCCGCTGGTCGAGCACGGCCCCCGCGCCCGCCGTCGGGCCTGGTTGCGCCAGCTCCGTGGCGCTCTCGTGGTGCTGGTCGCGGCGGCTGGTGCGGCCTGGTGGTTCGACCTCGCGTGGTGGTGGGTCGCCCTCCTGGCGGTCGTCCTCCTGGCCGCGGCCGCGGCGGTCGGCGAGGCGTCGTACCGCCACCTCGGCCACGCCCTCGCCGGCGACCACCTCGTCGCCGGCAGCGGCCAGCTCGCCCGCATCCGCACCGTCCTCGAGACCGACGGCATCATCGGGTGGGTGGTCTCGCAGTCGTGGTGGCAGCGCCGCATCGGGCTCGCCGACCTCATCGCCACGACGGCCGCGGGCCACGAGCGCGTGCTCGTCCGCGACGTACGCCTCGACGCCGGCGTCGCGCTGGCGCAGGCCGCGACCCCCGGGCTGCTCGCGGACTTCGTCGTCCGGAGCTAGGCCGGTCGGGTCAGAACCAGGCGGCGCGCATGTCGAGCGTGGTCGTGTCCCCGGACGCGAGCAGGTCGAGCATCGGCGTGACCTTGGGCAGCTCCCAGCCGAAGAAATAGCGGGCCGCTGCCCGCTTGCCGTCGTAGAAGTCGCCGTCCTTCTCGCCCACTGCCACCAGCTGCTCGAGCCACATCCACGCGATCACGACGTGGCCGACGGCCTCGAGGTAGACCGTCGCGTTGGCCATGATCCGCTCGGGATCGCCGAGCGCGGCGAGACCGAAGGTCACCTCGCCCAGCCGGTCGACCATCGCCTTGAGCGCGGCCGCGTGGGCCGCCGGCTCACCGCCGAGGTCGGTCGCGTGACCAACCGTCTCCTCGATCCGGGCGGCCAGCGCGAGCAGGGCGGCGCCACCGCCACCCAGCACCTTGCGACCGAGCAGGTCGAGCGCCTGGATGCCGTGGGTGCCCTCGTGGATCGGGTTGAGCCGCTGGTCGCGCCAGTGCGCCTCGACGTCGTAGTCGCGGGTGTAGCCCGATCCACCGAGCACCTGGATCGCCAGGCTGCAGGACTCCTGGCCCCACTGCGAGGGCCACGACTTCGCGATCGGCGTGAGCACGTCGAGCAGCTGGCCGACGGCGAGCCGCTCGGCGTCGTCGGCGGCGGTGGCCTGCTCGTCGAGGAGCCGGCTGCACCAGAGGTTGAGCGCCAGCGCCCCCTCGACGTAGGACTTCTGGGCCAGCAGCATCCGGCGTACGTCCGCGTGCTCGATGATCGGCACCTGCGGCCCGGTCGGGTCGGCAGCCGTCAGCGACCGGCCCTGCGGACGGGAACGGGCGTACTCCAGCGACTTGAGGTACGCGGTGTACGCCGTCGTCGTGGCCGACATCCCGACCCCGAGGCGGGCGGCGTTCATCATGTGGAACATGTAGGACAGGCCCTTGTGGGGCTCGCCGACGAGGTAGCCGATCGCGCCCGGCGCACCGCCCGGGGTGAAGGCGCCGTCACCGAAGACCGGTGCGGTGTTGACGGTGCCGCGGCTGCCGAGCTTGTGGTTGATGCCGGCGAGCGCGACGTCGTTGCGCTCCCCGATCGAGCCGTCCTCGTCGACGAGGTACTTCGGCACGATGAACAGCGAGATCCCGCGCGAGCCGGCCGGCGCGTCGGGCAGCTTGGCCAGCACCAGGTGGACGATGTTGTCGCCCATCTCGTGGTCGCCGCCGGAGATCCACATCTTGCTGCCGAAGATCCGGTGGGTGCCGTCGTCGGCGGGCACCGCGCGCGTGACCACGTCGCCGAGGCTCGAGCCGGCGTGCGGCTCGGACAGCGTCATCGTGCCGAAGAACCGGCCGTCCAGCATCGGCGCGACGTAGCGCTCGACCTGCTCGGGCGAGCCGTGCGCGAGCAGGAGCCCGGCGTTGGCGACGGTGAGGAAGGAGTACGCCGCGGTGCCGATGTTGGCGGCGGTGAACCACGCCATGCACGCCGACGCCACGACGTGCGGCACCTGGAGGCCGCCGTGCTCCTCGTCGAGGGTCAGCGTCAGCAGGTCGGCCTGGGCGAACTTCTGCAGGGCGGCCTCGATCTCCGGGATCAGCGTCACCTTCGTGCCGTCGAAGGTCGGCTCCTCGGCGTCGCTCTTGCGGTAGTGCGGCGCGAAGTGCTCGGTCGCGAGCTCCTCGCACAACGCCAGCAGGGCGTCGTACGACGCGCGGTCGTGCTCGGCGAAGCGCGGGCGCTCGCTGAGCTTCTCGGCGTCGAGCCACTCGAAGAGCATGAACTCGAGGTCACGGGCGGAGAGGATCGTGGAGGACACGTCCAGAAGATATCGGGCAGCACGAACGCCCCCTCCGCTCGGGACGGAAGGGGCGTTCGCGTGTCTGCTGTCGAGACTACGCGCTCAGGCGCCGTAGAGGGCGACGGCTCCCTGGCGGTCGGTCGCCGTCATGCTGAGGTTGCTGGAGGTGCCGTTGCACTGGGGGTAGTGCATGATCGACGACGAGTCGTAGGGCGTCAGCGGGCGCCAGTTGTTGTCCTCGAAGCAGGTGCCGGCCTCGGGGCGCGTGTGCTCGTGCCGGAAGCCGAGCGTGTGCCCCATCTCGTGGCCCAGGATGTTGCCCGGGGTCCACGAGCCGGAGTTCACCAGCGACGAGGCGTTGACCAGGATGTTGCGGCCGCGCTTGGCGGTGCTGGGGAAGAACGAGCGGGCGATGTACTGCGTGGTGCTGGTCGGCTCGACCGAGAACAGGATCGAGTTGTTGCGCACCGTGCAGCTCGCGTCCTGGGCGGGGACGTAGGTGAAGTTGACCTTGGAGGTCGCGCCCTCCCACAGGGCCGCGCCCTGGGCCATCGCGTTGACGACGGAGGTCTTGGCGGTGCCGAACTTGTTGCTGACGCAGTAGGTCAGGTTCAGCGCCTGCGACGCGGACCACTTGTCGTCGGCCCCGCCGACGGTGTTGACGATCAGGCCCTCGTTGAGCGTCTCCGGAGCCATCATCGAGTCGTAGTACTTCTTGAGGTCTCCGACGCCCGAGACGGGCTCGTCGCCGTTGACGACGTACTGCTGGTCCACGTCCTGGAAGGTGGAGGCGTGGAACTCCTGGAAGGTCGGGACGGTGGTCCCGGTCTCCGTGGCGGCCAGTGCCGGTGAGGCCAGGGCCGCTCCGAGGAGTGCGGACGTGCCGAGGGCGATCGCCCCGAGTCGACTGCGCTGCATCGTTGTTCTTCTCTCTGATGGTGGATGTGGGCACACGTCATCTCGGAGTTGTCGAGCACGGTGGAGCAGGGTCGATCAGTGGTGAGCACGAAGTTCCCGAGACCAGTGCGCTGCCGCTGAACCTCGCGCATCGACCACCGACCTGTAAAGGGTCCGCACCTCCTTAGGGTGGAGCCGTGCGCATCGCCACCTGGAACGTCAACTCCCTCCGCTCCCGCATCGACCGCGTCGAGGCCTTCGTGCAACGACACGACATCGACGTGCTCGCGCTGCAGGAGACCAAGGCCCGCGAGGACCAGCTGCCACTGATGGGCCTGCAGGCCCTCGGCTACGACATCGCGGTCGCCGGCACCAACCAGTGGAACGGCGTCGCGCTGCTCTCCCGGGTCGGGCTCGAGGACGTCCAGGTCGGATTCGCCGGCATGCCGACCTGGGGCGACCCCGCGGCCGAGGAGGCGCGTGCGATCGGCGCGACCTGCGATGGCGTACGGATCTGGTCGCTCTACATCCCCAACGGCCGCAAGCCCGACGACCCGCACTACGCCTACAAGCTCGACTGGCTCGCGCGGCTCCGGGAGGACGCGCGTGGGTGGCTCGACGAGCCGACCGCGATGGTCGGTGACTGGAACATCTGCCCGACCGACGACGACGTCTTCGACCCGGCGCAGTTCGCGAAGTCGACCCACGTCACCCCGCCGGAGCGGGCGGCCTTCCAGGGCTTCCTCGACGACGGGTACGCCGAGGTGACCCGCGCGCACGCGCCGGGCTACACCTACTGGGACTACTACCGCCAGCGCTTCGAGCGCGACCGCGGGCTCAAGATCGACTTCGTCCTCGCCTCGCCGTCCCTCGCCGCGCGGGTGGAGGGCGCGTTCATCGACAAGGACGAGCGCGACCCCGCCCAGGGGACCGGCTCGCCGTCCGACCACGCACCGGTCGTCGTCGACCTCACATGATCCCGACGGTCTCCGGCGCCTCGGCTGGGTGCGGCGTCTTGCGGATGGCGTACGACATCACGCCGGCGACGACGCACAGCCCGGCCGCGGCGTAGAAGGCCGGGTCGTAGCCGCCCGTGAAGTCGCGGATCAGCCCAGCGCCCGTGGCCGCGACGGCCGCGCCGATCTGGTGGCTGGCGAAGACCCAGCCGAACACGATCGGGCCCGACGCGGCGCCGAACCACTCGCGGCACAGCGCCACGGTGGGCGGCACCGTCGCCACCCAGTCGAGGCCGTAGACGATGATGAAGACCCACATGCTGGGTGCGACGTGCGGCGACAGGAGCGCCGGCAGGGTCATCAGGCCGACGCCGCGCAGGACGTAGTAGCCGACGAGCAGCAGCCGCGGGTCGACCTTGTCGGTGAGCCAGCCCGACGCGATCGTCCCCGCCACGTCGAAGATGCCGACGACGGCGAGCAACGACGCGGCCGTCGTGGCGGGCATGCCGTGGTCGTGCGCGGCCGGCACGAAGTGAGTGGCGATGAGTCCGTTGGTGGTCGCACCGCAGATCGCGAAGCCGCCGGAGAGCAACCAGAACGTGCGGCTGCGGGCCGCGTCCCGCAGCACCGACAGCGCACGACCGGCGGTCGACCCGACCTGCTGGTGGGGAGGCGGTCCGGGGTCGGCCTCGGTGGCACCGAACGCCTGGATGCCCATGTCTGCCGGGTGGTTGCGGAGGAAGAACAGCACGAGGGGTACGACGGCCAGTGCGGCTGCGGCCGCCAGCACCGCTGCCGTACGCCAGCCGTGGTTGGTCGCGAACCATGCCACCACCGGCAGGAAGATCAGCTGGCCGGTGGCATTGCCGGCCGTGAGGATGCCACTGACCAGCCCGCGTCGGGCGACGAACCAGCGACTGGTGATGGTGGCGACGAACGCCATCGACATCGAGCCGGTGCCGATGCCGACGAGCAGGCCCCAGCACAGGATCAGCTGCCACGGCTCGGTCATGAAGACGGTCAGCCCGCTGCCGACGGACACCATGACGAGCGCGAAGGTGACGACCGGGCGGACGCCGAAGCGATCCATCAGCGCGGCCGCGAACGGCGAGATCAGGCCGAAGAGCATCAGGTTGAGCGAGACCGCGGACCCGATCAGGCCGTGCGACCAGCCGAACTCGTCGTGCAGGGGCTCGATCAGCACGCCCGGGACGGACCGGAAGGCGGCAGCACCGACGAGCGTGACGAACGCGACCGCGGCGACGATCCACGCGAAGTGGACCCGCTGCACGCGATCGGCATCGGAGTCCGGTGGGCGCTGCGGCGGGCTCGTCATCGTCACGGACGCCAGTCTGGTCGACGTCGACCAGGTCGAGCGAGTGGCAGAATTGCCAACATGTGAAAGAATCCGGCCATGCCGTCGCGTCCGCCCGTCCCGCACCGCGTCGTGGTCCTCGCGATCCCGCCGGTGATCGGCTACGACCTGACCATCCCGCCCCAGGTGCTCGGCGAGGCGTACGACGAGGCGGGGCACCCGCTCTACGACGTCCAGGTCGTGTCCGTGGACGGCGCGCCGGTGCGGGCGAGCAAGGGCTACGCCATCGCCCCGTCGGCGGACGTCTCCGCCCTCGCCACGGCCCAGACGGTCATCGTTCCCGGCACGATGATCCACGGCCCGCGGCACGAGGGCACCCTCCCCGACGACCTCCGCGACGCGCTCGCCACGGTCCCCGCCGATGCCCGCTGGGTCTCGATCTGCACCGGAGCCTTCGTCCTGGCCGCGGCCGGGATCCTCGACGGGCACCGGGCCACGACGCACTGGAAGTACGCCGACGACTTCCGCCGCCTCCACCCCGCCGTGGCCGTCGACGAGGACGTCCTCTTCACCGACGACGGCCACGTGCTGACCTCGGCCGGGCTCAGCGCCGGCATCGACCTCTGCCTCCACCTGGTCCGCTCCGACCACGGCACCGCCGTGGCCAACGCGGTCGCACGCCACATGGTCGTGCCGCCGTGGCGCGACGGCGGCCAGGCGCAGTTCATCGAGCGGCACGTCCCGCGACGTACGGACGAGGCCACCAGCGACGTACGCGCATGGGCGCAGGCGCACCTCCACCAGTCGCTCGACGTGACCACCCTCGCGCGGCGCTCGTCGATGAGCGTGCGGACCTTCGCCCGCCGCTTCCGCGAGGAGACCGGCCAGTCCCCCGGCGCCTGGGTCACCCAGCAGCGGATCCGCCACGCCCAGCACCTGCTCGAGGCCACCGACCTGCCCGTCGACCAGGTCGCGACCCGGGCCGGGATGGGCACCGCCGCTTCGCTGCGCCAGCACCTCCGGACGAGCGTGGGCGTCTCACCCTCGGCCTACCGGCGTACGTTCCGCGGAGCCTGACCTCCGAAGCCCGTGGCTGTCGGCGCCGTGTGGTGGAGTGCTCGCATGACGCTCCTCGGGACGACCACATGACCGCGCCCGGACCCGATCGGCTCTGGGGCGACGGGCTCGAGCTGCCACTGGGTCTGGGCACCAACACCTTCGGACGCACGAGCGACGCCGACGCGTCGCACGCGGTCCTCGACCGGTTCGAGGCCGCTGGGGGGACCCTGATCGACACGGCGGACACCTACTCCGACGGCGAGGCGGAGTCGATGCTCGGCGCGTGGATGGCCCGGCGCGGCAACCGCGACCGGATGGTCGTGGTCGGCAAGGTCGGCAACCACGCTCGCTTCGACGGGCTCTCGGGCCCCGTGGTGAAGGCGGCGGTCGACGAGTCGCTGCGTCGGCTCGGCACCGACCACCTCGACCTCTGCCTGGCGCACTACCAGGACGACGAGACCCCGGTGGAGGAGAGCGCAGCCGCCTTCGATGCCCTGGTCCGGGCGGGCACGATCCGCGCCGTCGGGCTTTCCAACTTCGACCCAGACGTGGTGCGCGCGTGGCTCCAGGCGTGCGCCGACGGCGGCCTGACCGCACCCGTCGCGCTGCAGCCGCACTACAGCCTCGTGCACCGCAGGGCGTACGAGACGGGGCTGGGCCTGGTCGCAGCCGAATCCGCGCTCGCCGTCCTGCCCTACCGCGCACTCGGCGGCGGCTTCCTCTCCGGCAAGTACCGTGCCGACGCCGACACCGAGGGCCGGGCGCGCGGTGCCAACGTCAAGCCGCTCCTCACCCGGGAGGGGCTGGGCCTCCTCGACGTCGTCGATGACGTCGCGCTCGACCACGGCGTGGCTGCCGCGAGCGTCGCGGTGGCCTGGCTCAGGCAGCAGCCCCACGTCGTCGCGCCGCTCGCCTCGGCCACCGACGTCGCCCAGGTGGACGAGCTGGTCGCCTCGGCCACTGTCGAGCTCAGCGAGGCGGAGATCGCCCGCCTGACCGCGGCGTCCGCACCCGTGGGCTGAGCCCGGGACGCTGCCTGCGGCGCATTGTCGGTCCTTCCGTCCATGCTGGCTCCATGGACACCTTCCCCCTGCTGCTCACCCTGGCGCTCGTCCTCGCCGTCGGCCTCGCGCTCGGCGCGGTCATCGGCGTGCTGTGGTCGCGCAGCCGCCCCGAGGACGACGTCGCCGTGGTGGCGCTCCAGCAGCGCGTCGCGGACCATGCCGTCGTCCAGGACGGCCTCGAGCGCCTCCAGGACCAGCTCAGCGACCTCGCCCACGACCGGGTGGCCTGGCAGGCCCAGCTCCACCAGCAGGTGAGCGACGTACGCCTCTCGACCGACACGTTGCGCCGCGAGACGAGCACCCTGTCCGCTGCGCTGCGCAAGCCCCAGGTGCGCGGCCAGTGGGGCGAGCTGCACCTGCGTCGCACCGTCGAGCTCGCCGGGATGGTCGACCACTGCGACTTCACCGAGCAGGTCCGCCTCGACGACGGACGGTTGCGTCCCGACCTCGTCGTGACACTGGCCGGCGGGCGCACGATCGCCGTCGACGCCAAGGCGCCGCTGGCGGCGTTCCTCGACCTGACCGGCTCCGACGACCCCGCCGAGCACGAGCAGGCGCTGGTCCGGCTCGGTGAGCACGTCCGCAAGCACGTCGCGGACCTCGGCTCGCGGCGCTACTGGGAGGCGCTGACCGGGACGCCCGAGTTCGTCGTGCTCTTCCTGCCCGGCGAGGCGATCCTGCAGGCAGCGCTCCAGGCCGTGCCCGACCTCGTCGAGCAGGCCGCCGCGAAGAACGTCGTCCTCGCGACGCCGTCCACCCTCATCGCGCTCCTGCGCACGGTCGCCCAGGGCTGGCAGCACGAGCTGCTCAACGCCCAGGCCCACGAGGTGCAGCGGCTCGGCCAGGAGCTGCACGCCCGACTCGGCTCGATGGCCGGCCACCTCGACCGGGTCGGCCGGTCGCTCGGGGCCAGCGTCGCCGCCTACAACCAGGCGATGGGCTCGCTCGAAGGCAGGGTCCTGGTCTCCGCACGACGCTTCGCCGAGCTCGGGGTGACCTCCGAGGCGCTTGACGCCCCGCGCCAGGTCGAGGCCGTCCCGCGCTCACCGGCCGCGCCCGAGCTGACCGCCCTCGACGGGGTGCCGAGCGCCCTGGCCGACCCGACGCTCGACGACCTGCTCGCCCAGCAGGACCTTCCCCGCACGGGGGACCTCCCGGCGCGCCGCGCGGAGGGTGCGTGAAGTGCGTCCTAGGTTGAGCGTCGTGAACCAGGCCGACGTGTTCTGGGAGGTCGGGCGCGAGCCGGGCCGCCAGGTGGTGTCCCTCGGCATCGCCGTCACGCTCACCGCGGTCAGCATCGACGTCCTGCTGGTCGGGCGGCTGACGCTCTTCTTCGACCTGTGCTTCATGGTGCTGTGCCTCGGCCTGGCCGCCCTCGTCCGGCGACGCGACTTCTTCATGGTCGCGCTCCTGCCGCCGCTCCTGATGACGGCGGTGTTCACCTTCGTCGCCCTGGTGGCACGCGAGGCGGTCGCCGACCCCACCGACAGCCTGCTCCAGGCGGTGGTCTCGGGCGTCGCCACCCACGGCATCGCCCTCTTCCTCGGCTACGCCCTCTGCCTGGGCTGGCTCGGGTGGCGGCTGCACCGCGAGGGCGACGCCGACATGGCCACCGAGCTGAGCCGCGAGCTCAGCCAGCCGGCCGGCTGACGGGCACGAAGCGCCCGGTCACTCCTCGAAGCGCGAGACGTCGCCCGCCCCGTGGCGTACGACGACGGGCTCGGCCTCGGACCAGTCGATCACCGAGGTGGGCTCGGCCGTGACCTCGCCGGACTCGACGACGATGTCGACGACGTGGTCGAGGTCCTCCTTGATCTCCCAGCCCATGGTCCGCGCCTCGGTCTCGCCGGGAAGGATCAGCGTGCTGGTGAGGATCGGTTCACCGAGCTCCTCGAGCAGCGCGCACACGAGCGTGTGGTCGGGGATGCGGACGCCGACGGTGCGCTTCTTGGGGTGCATGAGCCGCTTCGGCACCTCGCCGGTCGCCGGCAGGATGAAGGTGTAGGGCCCGGGGGTCGCGGCCTTGATCGCCCGGAACGCGTGGTTGTCGACGTGGACGAACTGGCCGAGCTGGGAGAAGTCCTTGCACATCAGCGTGAAGTGGTGCCGGTCGTCG
Organism: uncultured Actinomycetota bacterium; assembly: GCA_963711175.1. Lineage (GTDB taxonomy): Bacteria > Actinomycetota > Actinomycetes > Propionibacteriales > Nocardioidaceae > Nocardioides. Next base: position 253,535 of record CAVQDC010000013.1, on the reverse strand, counting down.
AGCTCGCGGATCTTGAGGATCCGGTCACGGCCCTCGCGGTTGCCGAGCTGGGCGCCGAGGGCGTAGCCGGAATCGGTGGGATAGGCGATCAGCTCGTCGTTGCGGAGCGCCTCGACGATCTGCGTCACCAGCCGCGGCTGGGGGTTGTCGGGGTGGATGTCGACGAAGCGGGCCATCGCGCGTGCCTCAGGCTCGCTGGGCTGCGCGCAGGTCGCGACGGAGCTCGGGCGGCAGCGCGAAGATGAGCGACTCCTCCGCCGAGTGCACAGCGCGCGCGTCCGGGTAGCCGCGCTCGGACAAGAACGCGAGCACGCCCTCGACCAGGTCCTCCGGAACGGACGCACCGGAGGTCACCGAGACCGTGTCGACGCCGTCGAGCCAGGCCTCGTCGATCTCGGTGTGGTCGTCGACGAGGTACGACGCCTTGGCGCCGGCCTCGAGCGCCACCTCGACCAGGCGGACCGAGTTGGAGGAGTTGCGCGAGCCGACCACGATCACCAGGTCGGCGCTCGGCGAGATCTCCTTGACCGCGAGCTGACGGTTCTGGGTGGCGTAACAGATGTCGTCGCTCGGCGGGTCGAGCAGGAGCGGGAACTTCTCCCGGATCGCAGCGACCGTCTCCAGCGTCTCGTCGACGCTCAGCGTGGTCTGCGACAGCCAGGCGACCTTGGCGGGATCGCGTACGACGATGCCGGCCACGTCGTCGGGGCTCTGCACGAGCTGGATGTGGTCGGGCGCCTCGCCCGCGGTGCCCTCGACCTCTTCGTGCCCCTCGTGCCCGATGAGCAGGATGTCGTAGTCGTCGCTGGCGAAGCGCCTGGCCTCGTGGTGGACCTTGGTGACGAGCGGGCACGTCGCGTCGATCGTCTTCAGCCCACGCTCCGCGGCCTGCTCGTGGACGGCGGGCGAGACCCCGTGGGCGGAGAAGACGACGGTGCGCCCCTCGGGCACCTCGTCGAGCTCCTCGACGAAGATCGCGCCGCGCGACTCGAGGTTGGCCACGACGTGCTTGTTGTGGACGATCTGCTTGCGGACGTAGACCGGGGCGCCGTAGAGGTCCAGTGCCTTCTCGACGGTGATCACGGCCCGGTCGACGCCGGCGCAGTAGCCGCGGGGGGCCGCGAGCAGGACGTTCTTGGCGGTCTCGGGGTCGAGGACCGGGGGCAGGCCGAGGTCTGTCATGGGTCCGAGTCTAGGGCGTGCCTCTCAACTCTCGGCCGTCGCGAGCGTCGTCCTGCGGAGTGCATCGCTAGGCGGAGGAGGGAGGCGATGCGCCAGCATCGACGACTGACGACAACGAAGCGAGGTGCCCGCAGGGCGGCGCGCAGCAGGCCATGGAGTTGAGGGGCGCGCCCAGGGGCGTGTCCGTGCGCTCCCCTATCCTCACCGCGTGCCCTCACTCCGCGACGCCACGGCCGAGTCGCCGGCCCCGGTGCGGGCCGTCGCCAATGCCGTCACGCAGTGGATCGACCGGCTCGGCAGCGTGTGGGTCGAGGGTCAGATCGCGCAGGTCAACCGTCGCCCCGGCGTCAACACCGTCTTCATGACGCTGCGCGACACGGTGGCGGACATCTCCGTCAGCCTGACCTGCCAGCGCTCGCTCTTCGACTCGATGAACCCGCCCCTCGTCGAGGGCGCGAGCGTCGTGGTCAACGCCCGGCCCAGCTTCTACGCCAACCGGGGCTCGTTCTCGCTGGCCGCGCGCGAGATCAAGATGATCGGCCTCGGCGAGCTGCTCGCCCGGCTCGAGCGTCGTCGCCAGCTCCTGGCTGCCGAGGGCCTGTTCGCCCCGGAGCTCAAGCGCGACCTGCCCTTCCTGCCCGGCCGCGTCGGACTGGTCACCGCGCCCAACAGCGCGGCCGAGCGTGACGTCCTGGAGAACGCGCGCCGCCGGTGGCCCGCGGTGCAGTTCGAGGTGGCCTACGCCGCCATGCAGGGCCCGCGCTGTGCGGCGGAGGTCATCGAGGCGCTGGACAAGCTCGAGCGCGACCCAGCGGTCGACGTCGTCGTCGTGTCCCGCGGTGGTGGTTCGATCGAGGACCTGCTCCCGTTCTCCGACGAGGCGATGATCCGCGCCGTGCACGCGATGCGTACGCCCGTGGTCTCCGCGATCGGCCACGAGCCCGACCAGCCGCTGCTCGACCTCGTCGCCGACGTCCGCGCCTCGACGCCCACCGACGCCGCCAAGCTCGTCGTGCCCGACATGGCCGAGGAGGCCCACGGCGTGACGTGGGCGCGCGACCGGCTGCGCCAGGTGATCACCCAGCGCATCGCCCGTGAGCAGGAGTGGCTCGGCCAGGTCCGGTCACGCCCGGCGATGGCCGACCCGCGCAACCTGTTGACCGCCCGGTCCGAGGAGCTCGACGAGCTGCTGGCCCGCGCGCGTCGTACGCTCACCCACCGCCTGGACCGGGCCGCCGACGACATCGGCCACCAGCGTGCGCGCGCCCAGGCACTCTCGCCGCTGGCCACGCTCCAGCGCGGCTACGCCGTGCTGCAGGACGCCGACGGACACGTGGTCACGTCGGTCGCGCAGACAGCGGTCGGGACGGCCGTGTCCGTGCGCGTCGCCGACGGCCGGATCCACGCCACGACCGACCGCATCGAAGCAGCAGACCTGACGGAGGACCCCGATGAGTGACGCCCCCAGCTATGAAGAGGCCCGCGAGGAGCTCATCGAGGTGGTCCGCACGCTCGAGGCCGGCGGCACGACCCTCGAGGAGTCGCTCGCGCTCTGGGAGCGCGGCGAGGCGCTCGCCAAGGTCTGCCAGGAGTGGCTCGACGGCGCCCGCAAGCGCCTCGACGAGGCGATCGGGCCCGACTCCGAGGACTGACCGCTAGCGCGTCAGGAGGCCGAGGTAGGCCTCGATGTCCTCGACCGGCGCGGAGCCGTAGACCAGCACGGCCTCGTCACCGACCTCGGTGGAGTAGCCATGGTCGCCGCCGGAGTCCGACCAGGTCTGCCAGGTGTCGGTGACGTCGGACGCCACCGTGGCGTCGTCGCCGGCCTCGGCCTTCTCGTCGACGTACAGCTCCACGAGGGTGTCGACGGAGGCGTCCTGCTGGCGGATCCCGATGAAGTCGCCGTCATCGGTGAGGACGCCGAGCCCCCAGCGCGGGTCGTCACCCGCGAACAGGTCGACGCTCGTCGCGGTCCACCCGGCCGGCAGCTCGCGGGGGCGTACGACCTGGAGCCCGGCCTGGTCGGCGAGCGTGACGCTCTCCTGCCAGTCCACCGCCTGCGGGGTGTCGTCGACGTCGCTGTTGAACAGGCCGCGCCACGCCACGAAGGCGATCACGAAGCCCACGGTCACGAGGAGCGCACCGGTCATGCCGCCGAAGGAGCGGGTGTACCTGCTCGGTCGTCCTTGCCCACTCACGGGGTCCATCCTCCCAGCCGCCCGATAGTCCGCATCAATCGGCTGGTCCCACGGCCCGTCGAGCCAGACGTTTGATGCGGACTATCGAGAGGGGAGACGGGAGTGCAACGCCGCAGGTGCGGACGCATGACGCGAAGATGACCGCACGTGCGGCATACTGTCTGCGTGATCACCTACCGACTCGCGGAAGCCGCGGAGATCCTGGCCGTCAGTGACGACACCGTCCGCCGCTGGGTGGACAGCGGGCGGATCCCGTCGCAGCGCACCGGGGGCCGCGCGACGGTCTCCGGCACCGACCTCGCGGAGCTCGCCGAGCACCTGGTCGAGTCGGGCGAGGTCGCCGAGCGAGACCGTACGCACGCCAGCTCGGTCAGCGCGCGCAACCGGATGAGCGGGATCGTCATCCGGGTCAAGCGCGACCACGTGATGGCGCAGGTCGAGATGATCTGCGGTCCCTACCGCGTGGTGTCCCTGATGAGCACCGACGCCGCCGACGAGCTGGGGCTCGAGCCGGGCGTACGCGCCATCGCCAGCGTCAAGTCCACCAACGTGGTCGTGGAGGTCCAGAAGTGAAGCGTCACCCTGAAGTCCTCTCCGCTCTCCCTCGCCCTGGTCCTCCCCCTCGCCGCCTGCGGGGGTGGCGACGACGGGGAGGACCAGGGCGCCGGGGACGGCAGCGGGACGCTGACCGTCCTCGCGGCAGCGTCACTGACCGACGTGTTCGACGAGCTTGCCGTCGGCTTCGAGAAGGAGCACGACGTCGACGTGACCTTCTCCTACGGCTCCAGCACCGACCTGGCCGAGCAGGTCGCCGACGGAGCGCCCGGCGACGTCCTCGCGACGGCCGACTCGACGTCGATGGGCATCGCCGAGGACGCCGGGGTCACCGGTGAGGTCGAGACCTTCGCGACCAACGTGCTCACCATCGTCGTGCCGAAGGGCAATCCCGCCGGCATCACGTCCCTCGACGACCTCGACGGCACGACCTGGGTGCGGTGTGCCGACGAGGTGCCGTGCGGCAAGGTCGCCCTGGCCGTCCTCGCAGACGCCGGCGTGACCGCCGAGCCGGCGAGCCTCGAGGAGGACGTCCGCGCCACGCTGGACAAGGTCGTCTCCGGCGAGGCCGACGCGGGCCTGGTCTACGCGACCGACGCCGTGGCGGCGGGCGACGAGGTCGAGGCCGTCGAGATCCCGGGCGCCGAGGCGAACCTGACGTCCTACTACGCCACGGCCCTGGAGCAGTCCGAGAACGCCGACCTTGCAGCAGACTGGGTCGCGTGGGTGACGTCGGAGGAGGGCCGGGCGATCCTCGCGGACGCCGGTTTCGGCAGCCCGTGAGGGACCGGCTGTGAGGGACCGGCTCGGGAGGCCTCCAGCGCTCCTGATGGTCCCGGCGGCACTCGCCGCGCTGCTCCTGCTCGTCCCTCTCGTCGCGATGGTCGCCAGCACCAGCTGGGCGGACCTGCCCGGCCACCTCACCTCGGGGGTCGCGCTCGACGCGCTCCGGCTCTCGTTGATCACCTCGACGATCGCGATCGTGTTCTGCCTGGTGCTGGGGCTGCCCCTCGCCTGGCTGCTCGCCCGAGTCGACTTCCGAGGGCGGAGCGCGCTGCGGGCCCTGGTCACGGTGCCCCTCGTCCTCCCGCCGGTCGTCGCGGGCGTCGCGCTGCGCAGCGCCTTCGGCCGCACCGGCGTGATCGGTGAACCGCTCCTCGACTGGACGGGGTTCGCCTTCCCCTTCACGACGTACGGCGTGGTGCTGGCGCACGTGTTCGTCTCGATGCCCTTCGTGGTGATCGCGATCGAGGGCGCGCTGCGCTCGGCGGACCCGAGGTACGACCAGGCCGCCGCGACCCTCGGCGCGACGCGGTGGACGACGTTCCGCCGGGTCACCGTGCCGCTCGCGATGCCCGGTGTCGTCGCCGGAACGGTGCTCGGGTGGGCGCGTTCGCTGGGCGAGTTCGGCGCGACGATCACCTTCAACGGCAACTACCCCGGCACCACCCAGACGATGCCGACCCTCATCTACGTCACCCGGCAGGCTGATCAGGACGCCGCGCTGTCCCTGAGCCTGGTGATGCTGGTCGTCTCGATCGGCGTCCTGGTCGCGCTCCGGGACCACTGGCTGGGCACGCCGTGAGCGCGTCCGCACCGCGACAGCTCGTGGCCGACCTCCGGGTCGCCGACCGGGTGCAGGCCGGCTTCACCGCCGAGCCGGGCGAGGTGCTCGCCGTCATCGGCCCCAACGGAGCAGGCAAGAGCAGCCTCCTCCACGCGCTCGCCGGCCTGGTCGACGTCGAGGGCTCGGCGCTGCTCGGCGACACGGACCTGCTGACCACTCCTGTCCGCGAGCGACGGGTGGGTCTCGTCTTCCAGGGCCAGCTGCTCTTCCCGCACCTCACTGCGCTGGACAACGTCGCCTTCGGCCGGCGTTCCCGCGGCGAGGGCCGGCAGGCCGCCGAGGCGGTCGCCCGCGACTGGCTGGAGCGCTTCGGGATCGCCGATCTCGCGGGCCGCAAGCCCCGCGAGCTGTCGGGCGGGCAGGCCCAGCGCGTCGCGATCGCGCGGGCGCTCGCCACCGATCCCGACGTGCTCCTGCTCGACGAGCCCTTCACCGGCCTCGACGTGTCCGTACAGATGGCGCTGCGCATCGAGCTCGGCCGGCACCTGCGTGACTTCCCCGGCATCGCGCTGCTCGTCACCCACGACGCGATCGACGCCCTCACCCTCGCCGACCGCGTGCTCGTCCTCGAGGACGGCCGGGTCGCGCAGGTGGGGCCGCCCGCGGAGGTGGCCGCCGAGCCGCGTACGCCCCACGTCGCCCGCCTCGTCGGGCTCAACCTGGTGCTCGACGGCGACGACCTGATCGCCTTCACCCCCGACGCGGTGACCGTGTCGCTGGCCGAGCCGGAGGGCTCCTCCCGGCTGCGGTGGCGAGGCCCGATCGCGACCCTCGCGCCGCACGGCGATGCCGTACGCCTGCTGGTGCACGCCGCTCCCGACCTGCTCGCCGACCTGACGCCCGCGGCCGCCAACGAGCTCGGCCTGGTGCCCGGTCGCGACGTCTGGTTGTCGGCGAAGGCGACGGCCGTCAACCGCTACGGAGCAGGCGACGGAGCGGCCGACGCCGGTCGCTAACCTGTGCGCCATGAGCACCAGCGACCTCAAGCCCGACCGCAACCTCGCCCTCGAGCTGGTGCGGGTCACCGAGGCCGCGGCCATGGCCGCAGGACGCTGGGTGGGGCGCGGTGACAAGAACGACGCGGACGGCGTGGCCGTCAACGCGATGCGGGCGATGATCTCCTCGGTCGGCATGAAGGGCACCGTCGTGATCGGCGAGGGCGAGAAGGACAACGCCCCGATGCTCTTCAACGGCGAGGAGGTCGGCGACGGCACCGGACCCGAGTGCGACGTCGCCGTCGACCCCATCGACGGCACCACCCTGACCGCCAAGGGCATGAACAACGCCGTCGCGGTCCTCGCCGTGTCACCGCGCGGCACGATGTACGACCCCAGCGCCGTGTTCTACATGGACAAGCTGGTCACCGGGCCGGAGGCCGCCGACGTCGTCGACATCCGACTGCCGGTGAAGGAGAACATCGCCCGCGTCGCGAAGGTGAAGGGCCTCTCGGTCAACGACGTCACGGTGGTGCTGCTCGACCGGCCACGTCACGCCAAGCTGGCCGACGCGATCCGCGAGACCGGCGCGCGGATCAAGTACATCTCCGACGGCGACGTCGCCGGCGCCATCATGGCCGCCCGTCCCGACACCGGGATCGACCTGCTCCTCGGCGTGGGCGGCACCCCCGAGGGGATCATCGCGGCGTGTGCGATGAAGTGCATCGGCGGCAAGATCCAGGGCCGGCTGTGGCCGCAGGACGACGACGAGCGCCAGCGCGCCCTCGACGCCGGTCACAACCTCGATGCCGACTTCGTCCTCGGCACCGACGACCTGGTCACCGGCGACGACGCGTTCTTCGTGGCCACTGGCATCACCGACGGCGAGCTCATGCGGGGCGTGCGCTATCGCGGCGAGACCGTCACGACGGACTCGCTCGTGATGCGTTCTCGCAGCGGCACCGTCCGCTCGATCACCGCGGAGCACCGGCTCTCGAAGCTACGCGATGTCTCCTCGATCGACCTCGACGGCTGACACGTCCAGCAGCGCCGGGCGCAGCGCGGCTGAGACCACCGCGATCACCGTGGGGTCGAACGCCATGCCCACGTGGGACGAGCGCACCTCGACCGGCCGGGCGACGGGGTCGATGCACGCTCGCCAGTCGACGATGCCGTCGCGCCGCGAGTAGATCGCGGTGAAGTCGACGCCCGGAGCCAGCTCGGCCCGCGCCTGGGCGAAGCTCTCCTGTGCGCAGTGACCGGCCACGCAGTCCTCGGCCATCAGGTTGCGCATGCCGGCCCGGTTGAGTCGCACGAGCAGGTCGACGCTGCGGGCCAGCGACGAGTGGTGCGCGCCGGGCGCCAGCATCGGGCTTCCCATCGTCACGATCCCGGCAACCAGGTCCGGCCTGCGGGCCGCGACGCCACGGGCGAGCATCCCGCCGAGGCTGTGCCCGACGATGCGGACCCGCGATCCCCGACGCTGGGCGATCTCCTCGAGCCGCTCCTCGAGCTGTGCGGCGGCGGCGAGCGTGCAGCCGACGTTGGCCCGGATGTCGGCGCGGTAGGTCCGGAAGCCCTCGTGCCGCAAGGACCTGCTCATCGGCCCGAGCGACGCGTCGCCGGCGAGGAACCCGGGCACCAGCAGCACCGGCTCGGCCAGCCGCGCGGGTCGGGAGCCATAGTGCGTACGCCGTCTCGCGCCACGCGAGCCGAGAGCCTGGACCGCATAGCGACCGACCTCGGTGACGACCGATCCTTCGCGCAGCACGGCCGACACGGAGGGCTGCGAAAAGCCCTCCGGCGTCAGGAAAGCCGCCATTGTGCGCTGGGTCACAGTCATCGAACCTAGCCCAGAGTCCCCGTGGGAAGGGGGACATCCCTCACGTTGCGTTCTCTGACAGGCCCGTGTCGTGTTCACTGGAGCCATGCCCTCACGTCGAGACACCACCGAGGCGCCCGTCGTCTCCGACGAGCTGGTCGCGCCCGTCGGCAACGAGGTCGAGCTCTGCTACCAGTCCTTCGGCGACCCCGCCGGCGAGCCGCTGCTGCTCGTCATGGGCCTCGGCGGGCCGATGACGTGGTGGGACACCGAGCTCTGCGTGTTGCTGGCGAGCGAGGGTTTCTACGTCGTGCGCTACGACAACCGCGACACCGGCCGCTCCACCCGGATCAGGGCGCGGGTGAAGCGGAGCCACCTGGTGCGGGCCTTCGGGGGACGCAAGGTGAAGGCGCCCTACTCGATGTCCGACCTGGCTGGGGACGCCGTCGCGCTGATGGACCACCTCGGGCTGGCGTCCGCACATGTCGCCGGGATCTCGATGGGCGGCATGATCGCGCAGACCGTGGCCGTCGAGCACCCCAAGCGGGTCCGGTCACTGACCAGCATCATGTCGACGACCGGCAAGCGCTCGGTGGGATGGCAGGACCCGCGCCTCATCCCGGCGCTCATCGCGCCGCGCAAGCCCGGGCGCGACTCGTACGTCGAGACCAGCGTCGCCTTCTGGGACGTCATCGGCTCCCCCGGCTATCCCGCCGACCGCGACCGGCTCGCCGTGCGGGCCGGCGAGACGTTCGACCGCGGCTACAGCGCCAGCGGCGTGATGCGGCAGATGATGGCGATCCTGCAGCAGCCCGACCGCACGCACCGGCTCCGCAGCCTGCGCGTCCCCGCCCTCGTGGTGCACGGCATGGCCGACAGGATGGTGCACGTCAGCGGTGGGCGGTCCACCGCAGCGGCGATCCCCGGCGCCGAGCTGGTGCTGATCGACGGGATGGGCCACGACCTGCCCCCCGCGCTCTTCGAGACCTTCGTCGAGGCGATCGTGCGCACCGCCGACCGCGCGGAGTAGTCAGACCCGTCGCGCCCCGGCCTCGGGCGAAGCAGTGAAGAGCGACGGCTCCCCGAACCCTGCGTCGGCGAAGGCACGGCGTACGGCGTCCTCCGTCGCCTCGATGTCGCGCTCGCGCACCAGCCCGATCACGCAGCCTCCGAAACCACCCCCGGTCATCCGCGAACCCAGGGCACCGGCCGAGAGCATCGCGTCGACGGCCGTGTCGACCTCCGGCACGGTGATCCGGAAGTCCTCACGCATCGACGTGTGCGAGGCGGTCAGGGCCTCACCGATGTCCGGCAGCCGGTCGTCGTCGAGCAGGCGGGCCACCGCGAGCACGCGCTCGTCCTCGGTCACCACGTGCCGGACGTAGCGGCGCAGCTCGTCGTCGTCGAGCCGGTCGAGCGCGTCGGCGAGGTCCTCCCCCGACACGTCGCGCAGCGCGGGTACGCCGAGCAGGCGGGCTGCCTCCTCGCAACCGCGGCGCCGCGCGCCGTACTCCCCGTCCGAGTGCTTGTGGGGCGCCCTGGTGTCGGCCACCAGGACCGAGAGACCGCTGCTGGCCAGGTCGAGCGGCACCGGACGCGTGTCGTGGCTGCGCATGTCGCAGAGCAGGACGTGACCCGCCCGACCGCGCAGGCTCACCAGCTGGTCCATGCCGCCGGTCGGCGCGCCGACGGCGTCGTTCTCGACGTCGCGGGTGAGGGCGAAGACCGCGTCGTCGTCGAGGCCGAGGCCGAGGTGGTCGTCCACCGCGCGGACCACGGAGCAGACGAGGGCGGCCGACGAGGACAGACCGGCGCCCGTGGGGACGTCGGAGTCGACGACGATCTCGAGCGGAGGCACCTCGACACCGCGATCAGTGAGGAGCCAGAGGCTGCCGAGGACATAGCGCGTCCACTCCGGGACGTCCTCCGCGGCGGCCAGCCCCGAGCGGCGTACGACGACGGGCTCGGGCTCCTGCGCCGACCGCACCGACCAGTCCTCGGAGCGCTCCGACACGGTCGCGGTGCACCCGACGGAGAGCGCGAAGGGCAGCACGAAACCGTCGTTGTAGTCGGTGTGCTCACCGATCAGGTTGATCCGTCCGGGCGCGAACCAGCTCGTCACGTCGGCGTGTTCCTTCGGGGGTTCGTCGGGGTGATGCGCGTTTGCCAAACCCTAGCGTCAGCGGCTAGACCAGTGACTCGAGTCACACAGGAGGAGAGCGCATTGGCACCCCGATCATCCACAGGGTCTCGGCAGCGCCCCAGGTCCCGACGCATGGCGAGCTCGGTGGCCACGCTGGCCCTCGCCAGCAGCCTCCTGGCTGCGTGCGGCGGGGACAGCGGCAAGCCCGAGCTCGTCTGGTACATCAACCCGGACAGCGGCGGGCAGGACGCCGTCGCCGAGAAGTGTTCGACCGACGGCTACACGATCACGACGCAGGTCCTGCCGCAGGACGCCGGCCAGCAGCGCATCCAGCTCGCGCGCCGGCTCGCGGCCAAGGACCCGTCGATCGACCTGATGTCCATCGACCCCCCGTTCACGGCGGAGTTCGCCGACGCGGGCTTCCTCGCCGAGGTGCCGCAGGACGCCAAGGCCGAGCTGGAGGACCAGGGCACGTTCAAGGGCGCGATGGACGCGGCGACGTGGAAGGACAAGCTGGTCGTCTTCCCGTTCTGGTCCAACACCCAGGTGCTCTGGTACCGCAAGTCCTTCGTCGAGAAGGCCGGCATCGACATGACCAAGCCGGTGACGTGGGACCAGATCATCGACGCCGCCAATGACAACGACGCCAAGATCGGCGTGCAGGCCAACAAGTACGAGGGCTACGTCGTGTGGATCAACGCCCTCGTCGAGGGTGCCGGCGGGCACATCCTCGAGGACGCCGGTGAGGGCGTCGACGCCAAGATCACGCTCTCCGGCGAGGCGGGCCAGGACGCGGCAGCGGTCATCGAGAAGCTCGCCACCTCCGAGGCCGCCCCGGCCGACCTCAGCGTGTCCAACGAGGGCACAGCGGGCTCGACCTTCGGCTCGGACCAGGGATCGTTCCTCGTCAACTGGACCTACATCTGGCACAACTACGACGACACCGATCCCGACGTCGCCAAGGACATCGGCTACACCCGCTACCCGCAGACGGTGGAGGGCGAGGAGTCGCGACCGCCCTACGGCGGCATCGGCATCGGCGTGAGTGCGTACTCGGACCAGAAGGACCTCGCCCTCGAGGCCGCGCAGTGCCTGGTGAGCCCGGAGAGCCAGGGAATCAATGCCGAGATGACCGGCAACATGCCGGCCAGCACGAAGGGCTATGAATACCCCGAGCTGAAGGACCAGTACCCTGCCGACCTGCTGGAGCTCTTCCAGACCAGCGTCGACGCAGCCGCTCCTCGCACGGTGACGCCCTACTGGAGCGACGTGTCGGGATCCATCCAGAACATCTGGCACCCGCCCCGGTCGGTCACCAAGGACACGCCCGAGCGGTCGACGGTGTTCATCGAGGACGTCTTGAAGGGAGGTGACCTGCTGTGACCGCGACCGTTGCTCCTGAGAAGGAGAAGGACGTCACTCCTACGTCGAAGCCAGTGGTCAGTGACCGGAGCCAGCAGGAGAACCGGCTCGGGCTCAAGCTCGTCGCACCCGCCGTGATCCTGATGCTCCTGGTGACGGCGTGGCCGATGATCCAGGCGCTCTACCTCTCGCTGTTCCGCTACCGGCTCACCGCGCCGGACGACCGGGCGTTCGTCGGCGTCGACAACTACCTGACGATCCTCAGCGACGACCAGTTCTGGAAGAGCACCCTCACCACCTTGCTGATCATGGTCGTGACGGTGGGCGTCGAGCTCATCATCGGCTTCGCGTTCGCGATGGTGATGCACCGCATCATCTTCGCGCGCGGCCTGATGCGCACCTCGATCCTCATCCCCTACGGCATCATCACCGTCGTCTCCGCCTTCGCCTGGCAGTTCGCGTTCTCGTTGAACAACGGGTTCGTGAACTCCTGGTTCAACTGGCTGCCGTTCATCGCCGACGACACCAACTGGTTCGGCGACTACCCGCACGCGATGTTCGCGATCATGGTCTCCGAGATCTGGAAGACCACCCCGTTCATGGCGCTGCTGCTCCTCGCGGGCCTGGCGCAGGTGAGCGAGGACATGCTCGAGGCCGCCAAGGTCGATGGCGCCACGTGGACCCAGCGGCTGACCAAGGTGATCCTCCCCAACATGCGGGCGGCGATCATGGTCGCGGTCCTGTTCCGCGCTCTCGACGCCTACCGGATCTTCGACAACATCTTCGTGATGACCAAGGGCGCCGAGGGCACCCAGTCGATCTCGTTCCTGACCTATCGACAGGTCATCGAGCAGATGCAGCTCGGGCTCGGCTCCGCGATGTCGGTGCTGCTGTTCTTGTCGGTGCTGCTGCTGGCCTGGCTGATCGTGAAGCTGTTCCGCGTCGACCTGGCGCAGGCGAGGGGTGAGGGCTGATGGCGAAGCAAGCTGGCAAGACCCAGGTCGGCACGTTGATCGGCTTCCTGCTGATCATGCTGTGGTGCCTGTTCCCGGTGGCGTGGATCATCTCGCTGTCCTTCAAGTCCGAGGGCGAGACCGGGGCAGGGAGCGCACAGTTCCTGCCCAAGGAGCCCACGTTCGACAACTACAAGGCGATCATCGACAACCCCGACTTCACCCGGGCGCTGCTGAACTCGTTCGGGATCTCGCTGATCGCGACGGTGCTGTCGGTGATCTTCGCGACGCTGGCGGCGTACGCCATCGCGCGGCTCGAGTTCAAGGGCAAGCGCCTCGTGCTCTCATTGGCGCTCGCGATCGCGATGTTCCCGGTGGTCGCGCTCGTCGGGCCGCTCTTCGACATGTGGACCACGTTCGGGCTGTTCAACACCTGGCCCGGCCTGATCATCCCCTACATGTCGTTCACGCTGCCGCTGGCGATCTGGACGCTCTCCGCCTTCTTCCGGGAGATCCCGTGGGAGATGGAGCAGGCCGCCCAGGTCGACGGCGCCACGTCGTGGCAGGCGTTCCGCAAGGTCATCGTCCCGCTCGCCGCACCCGGCGTCTTCACCGCGGCGATCCTGACCTTCTTCTTCGCGTGGAACGAGTTCGTGCTCGCGATCTCGTTGACCTCCACGACGTCCTCGCGGACGGTGCCGGCGCAGATGTCGTTCTTCGTCGGACCCGACCCGTTCAACCCGCCGTACGCGCAGCTCGCGACGGCGTCGGTCATCGTCACGTTGCCGGTGATCGTCATCGTCCTGCTGTTCCAGCGCAAGATCGTCGCCGGCCTCACCTCCGGCGCAGTGAAGGGGTGATCAGCTGATGGCTGCCATCGAGATGAAGAACATCGTCAAGAAGTACGGCGACGGCTTCCCCGCCGTCAACGACGTGAGCATCGACGTGGAGGACGGCGAGTTCCTGATCCTCGTCGGACCGTCCGGGTGCGGGAAGTCGACGCTCCTGCGGATGATCGTGGGGCTCGAGGACATCACCGACGGCGACATGGTCATCGGGGGCACCAAGGTCAACGACCTCGCCCCGCGCGACCGCAACTTGTCGATGGTGTTCCAGAACTACGCGCTCTACCCGCACCTCACCGTCTACGAGAACATCGCGTTCCCCCTGCGCCTGGCCAACAAGTCGGACGCCGAGGTCGACGAGAAGGTGCGCGAGGCGTCCAAGACGCTGGAGCTCGACGAGCACCTGGAGCGCAAGCCCGGCAACCTGTCGGGCGGCCAGCGTCAGCGGGTGGCGATGGGCCGCGCGATCGTGCGTGAGGCGGAGGCATTCCTCTTCGACGAGCCGCTCTCCAACCTCGACGCCAAGCTGCGCGGGCAGATGCGCACGGAGATCTCGCGGTTGCAGAAGCGGCTCGGCATCACCACGGTCTACGTCACCCACGACCAGACCGAGGCGATGACGCTGGGCGACCGCGTCGCCGTCCTCAAGCGCGGTGTCCTCCAGCAGCACGCCACGCCGCGCGAGCTCTACGAGAACCCCGCCAACCTGTTCGTCGCCGGATTCATCGGCTCGCCGCCGATGAACTTCCTGCCGGCCAAGGTCGACGGCAACCAGGTCGAGCTGCCCTTCGGCACGGTGACGATCCCCGAGGACAAGGCGAAGAAGGCCCAGGGCAAGGGCCTGCTGATCGCCGGTATCCGCCCGGACCACTTCGAGGACGCGAGCGTCGTGGACAGCGACAAGGTCACCGAGGAGGCGACGTTCAAGGCGACGGTCGACGTCGTCGAGTGGCTGGGCAACGAGGCCTACGCCTACATCCCGTTCGAGGCGCCGCCCGAGGTGCGCGAGCAGCTCCAGCAGCTCGAGAAGGACCTCGACGGTGAGTCGCTGCGCACGCAGCTGGTGGTCTCGCTCGACGGCTCGAGCCGGATCAGCGAGGGCGACGAGGCCACGATCTGGGTCGACGCCCGCAAGATCCACCTCTTCGACCCGTCCACCGGCGAGAACCTCACGATGGACGCCGACAACGCCGGGATCGTCCCCGGTGTCGAGGCCCTCGCCAAGGCCGAGGAGGTCGGCAAGGAGCAGGACGCGGTCGACCCGAACGCGGCCACTACCTGACGGTCACGCCCCGCCGTCGTGGAGCCACACGGCGGCGTACGGCTCCAGCGGGACCGCACCCTCGTGCAGCGAGGGAGCGGTCCCGCTGATCGCGTCGCGGAGCCCGTCGGTGTGCAGGCCGAGCCAGTGCAGGACGTCGGCGTCGACCCACGCCTGCTCGCCCGTCATGTTGTGGGCGGCCAGCAGCGGCCCCGACGGGTGCCGGCGCACGACGAGCAGGACACCCGGGTCACGCGGGTCCCACACCTCGGTGGGTGTCGCTGCGTGCAGGTGCGGGAGCGAGCGGCGTACGTCGAGCAGGTGCCGCAGGCCGGACGTGATGCCCCGGGGATCGGCACCGTCGTCCACGACGGACCACGGCATCCGGGGCCGGTGCACCCAGCGGTTGTCGCCCGCGTGCGCCGGGTCGTCGGCCCAGCCGGGGTCGTTGAGCAGGCCCAGCTCGTCGCCCATCCAGATCACCGGGAGCCCGCCGAAGCCGAGGACGACCGCGTGCGCCAGCAGGATGCGTGCCACCGAGTGCGGGTCGCCCGCCTCGAGGCCGGCGAGCGAGGCCAGCGAGCCGGAGATGCGGCGGTCGCCGGTCGCCTCGTTCTGCTGGAAGACCAGCCCGCGCGCCCAGGACCCCGGGTAGGCACCGGAGTACCAGTCGGACAGGAACCGGCGGTGCGCGGCCGGGTCCGTGCCCACCGCCCACGCGTCCTCGTCGGAGATCGCCCAGCCGATGTCGTCGTGGCACCGGACGTACGTCGTCCACGCGGTGGTGGACGGTGGCTGCGGGACCTGCTGGAGCGCGTGGGACGCCAGCCGGACGTCACCGGAAGCGAGCATCGACCAGACCTGCACCATCAGCCCGTTGTGGTAGGCGAGGTCGCTCACCCGACCGGCGTGCTCACCGACGCCCAGGTAGGCAGGCAGCTCTGACGGCGCCACGATGGCCTCGGCCTTGAAGAGCACCGCAGGAGCGGCGATCCGCGCGACCGTACGCAGTGCTCGCGTCAGCTCGTGCACCTCGGGCTCGTTCTGGCTGGCGGTGCCGAGCCGCTTCCAGATGAAGGCGATCGCGTCGAGGCGGAAGACCTCGACGCCGAGGTTCGCCAGGCCAAGGATGATGTCGGCGTACTCGCAGAGGACTGCGGGGTTCGACCAGTTGACGTCCCACTGGTAGTCGTTGAACGTCGTCCAGACCCAGCCGGAGACCTCGTCGTCCCAGGTGAAGCTGCCCGGCGCGAAGTCGGGGAACACCTCGGGCAGGCTCGCCTCGTAGGCGTCCGGCAGCTCGCGGTCGTCGAAGACGTGGAAGTAGTCACGACGGGTCGCATCACCTGCGCGGGCCGCCTCTGCCCACGCGTGCTCGCGCGCCACGTGGTTGAGCACCAGGTCGAGGCAGAGGCTGATGCCCTCGCCGCGCAGCGTCGTGGCGAGTGCGCGCAGGTCGTCGGTGTCACCGAGGTCGGGGCGCACCGACCGGTAGTCCATCACTGCGTAGCCACCGTCGTTGGGCGCCGGACGCGGTGTCAGCAGCGGCATCAGGTGGACGTAGCCGACGCCGAGTTCGCGCAGGTAGGGCACCCGGTCCTCGACCCCGCGCAGGGTGTCGGCGAAGCGGTCGGCGTACGCCGCGTAGCCCAGCATCGACGACCGCTGGAACCAGTCCGGCTCGGCCAGCCGTCGTGCATCGAGCTCGCGCAGCTCGTCGGGTCGGTCACCGTGCGCGGCGCGCGCGATCGCCACGAGCCGGTCGGCGACGCCGGGCGCCGCCTCCACGCCGTAGACGCGCTCGACGGTGCGGACGAGGTCCGGGGTCCACTCCTGGAGCCTGCTCTCGAAACCAGCGTCGGGCTCGAAGGTCACGCGGGCCAGTATGTCGGCCCGGGGAGCGCGCGTCACCGGCATCTCGCCCCTACGCTCACTCCTCGTGAGCACCGAACGGCCGGCGCGCCCCCGCGACCACTTCACCCCACGTCGCGGTTGGCTCAACGACCCCAACGGGCTCGTCCACCACGACGGCGAGTGGCACCTGTTCTTCCAGCACTGGCCGGACTCGATCGTGCACGGCCCGATGTCGTGGGGGCACGCCGTGAGCCGCGACCTGCTCGACTGGACCGAGCTCCCGGTGGCTCTCGCGGCGAGCGAGACCGAGCACATGTGGTCGGGCAGCGTCGTCCACGACGCTGACGACACCTCTGGTCTCGGCGTCGGCGGTGCCGGTCCGCTGGTCGCGCTCTACACGAGCTTCGACCCGGTCGGGCTCGGCCAGGCACAGTCGCTCGCGTGGAGCACCGACGGCGGCCGGACGTGGACGCCGTACGCCGCCAACCCGGTCCTCGACATCGGTTCCACCGCCTTCCGCGACCCCAAGGTGCTGCGCCACGGAGACGGGTGGTTGATGGTGGTGGTGCTCGCCGAGGAGCGCACCGTCGAGCTCTACCGGTCGGCCGACCTGCTCCGCTGGGAGCACGCGTCGAGCTTCGGCCCAGCAGGGTCGGTCGAGGGCGTGTGGGAGTGCCCCGACCTGGTCCGCGTGCCCGTCGAGGGCTCGGACGTGACGGCCGTCGTGCTGCTCGTCAGCGTCCTCGGCGGCGCTCCGGCGGGCGGTTCCGGGATGCAGTACGTCGTCGGCGAGCTGGACGGCGACGAGTTCCGGGCCAGCCAGGACGCGCAGTGGCTCGACCACGGCGCCGACTGCTACGCCGCGGTGTCCTACTCCGCCGCTCCCGGCCCTGGACCGGTGGTGCAGGGCTGGATGAGCAACTGGCTGTACGCCAACGAGGTGCCGGCCACCGACTTCCGGGGCTCGATGACGCTGGCGCGCCGGTTGTCGCTGCGGCTCCGCGGTGATCGCCTCGTGCTGGCCCAGCACCCCGTCGTACGCACCGGCGAGGTCCTGCACGCACTGGCGGACCTCGACCTCGACGGCATCTCGGTGCTGCCCGTCTCCGCCCGGGCGTGCCGCGTGGTGGTGGAGGTCGATCTCGGCACGGCTGACCGTTTCGGCCTGCACGTCCGGGTCGGCCCCGACGAGCGGACGACGGTCTGGGTGGACCAGCGGACCGGCACGGTGGGCCTGGACCGGACGAGGTCGGGCGCCACGGACTTCCACCCGGGCTTCGCTGCCGTGCACACCGCCCCGCTGCCTCTGTCCGACGGTCCGGTGCGCCTGGAGCTGGTCGTCGACGAGTCGTCGGTGGAGGTCTTCGCCAGCGACGGCGAGGTCGTGCTCACCGACCAGGTCTTCCCAGGTCCCGGGAGCACCGGGCTCACCGTCTTCGCGGAGGGCGGCACCGCTGTCGTCCGGAGCCTCACCGTCGAGACCTGAGCCGTCCTCGGTGGTCGAGCAGCACGCGAGCGCGAGCGAGCGGCGTATCGAGACCCCCGACTCGGGATCGACGGTCTCGATACGCCTTGCTCGTGCCTCGCTCGGCCACTCGACCAGCGAGGAGGTGCCTCAGTCGGAGAGGCGCTCGCCCGACTCGGTGTCGAACACGTGGACGTGCTGCGGGTCGGTCGTGACGTGGAGCGTCTCGCCCTTCTGCGGGTGGTGCCGGCCGGCGATGCGGACGATGACGTTGGAGGGCGCACCCTCCACGTCGCAGGTGCCGTAGACGAAGCTGTCGGCGCCGAGCTCCTCGACCACCGTGACGGTGACCGGCAGGCCGCCGTCCTCGGCGTTCACCAGCCGCCAGTTCTCCGGCCGGACACCGACGGTGACCTTGCCCGACATCTTCTTCTCGGCGGTGGGGTCCACGGGGACCGCGTAGCCGCCCACCTTGACCGTGCCGTCCTCGGCCGCGACGCCCTCGAGCAGGTTCATCTGCGGCGAGCCGATGAAGCCCGCGACGAACAGGTTGGCGGGCTTGTCGTAGAGCTTGAGCGGGGTGTCCACCTGCTGGAGGATGCCCAGCTTCATCACCGCGACGCGGTCGCCCATCGTCATGGCCTCGACCTGGTCGTGGGTGACGTAGACGGTCGTGACGCCGAGGTCCTGCTGCAGGCGCGCGATGTCCGTACGGGTCGCGACGCGCATCTTGGCGTCGAGGTTGGACAGCGGCTCGTCCATGCAGAACACCTGCGGGTTGCGGACGATCGCGCGACCCATGGCCACACGCTGGCGCTGACCGCCGGACAGGGCCTTCGGCTTGCGCTGGAGGAACTCGGTGAGCTGGAGGATCTCGGCCGCCTTGGCGACGCGCTCCTTGCGCTCCGCGCTCGGCACCTTGGCCATCTTCAGCGAGAACGCCATGTTCTCCTCGACCGACATGTGCGGGTAGAGCGCGTAGTTCTGGAAGACCATCGCGATGTCGCGATCCTTCGGCGGCACGTTGGTGACATCACGGTCACCGATGAAGATCTTGCCGTCGTTGACCTCCTCCAGCCCGGCGAGCATGCGCAGGGTGGTGGACTTGCCGCACCCGGACGGGCCGACGAGCACCATGAACTCGCCGTCCTTGATGTCCAGGCTGATGCCCGGGACTGCTGGTTCGTCGGCACCGGGATACCAGCGCTGGGCCTTCTCGAACGTGACTGTTGCCATGACTTTTCTCCTTCACCGGCAGGTACGTGCCGGACGATCCGTAGTGAAGTGACCCGAGTCACAGTAGGGCCGGGGTTGGGGCGTGGCAACGGGCGGCGCCCGGCGTCTCACGCTGGACGCACCGACCCTCCGTGCCGCACGGCCATGGGGACGATGACCGTGCCGCCACGGTCCTCGGGGTCGAGCAGGCGGCGTACGGCGAGCGCGCCGAGCTCGGCGAAGGGCAGCTCGACGGTGGTCGCTGCGGGCCGCAGCCAGTCGGCCAGCGACGAGCCGTCGAACGACACCACGCTCACGTCGTCGGGCACGCGGAGCCCGGCCTCGGCGAGCGCCTGGTAGGCGCCCATGGCGAGGCGGTCGTTCATGCAGACCAGGCCGGCTGCGCGCCCGCCGGCCGCCAGCCACCGTCGGGTGGCCTCGAAACCATCCGGGACCGACCAGTCGCACGCGACGACGCCGGCCACCTCGAGCCCACGATCGGCGAGCTCGGCGCGGATGCCGTCCATCCGCCGCGGCCCGGCCGTCGCCTCGCGGGTCGGGTCCTCCCCGATCACCACGATGTCCTCGACACCGGCGGCGAGCAGGACGGCCGCTGCCGCCCGACCACCACCTTCGTCGTCCGGCACCACCGACGCCAGCCGTTCGCGCGGGGCCTCGCAGTTGAGCAGGACCGAGCGGACGTCCCGCAGGCCACGCGGCAGCTTGATCGTCCGCGCAGTGCGGGTGGCATAGACCACCCCGTCGACGTCGCGGTCGACCATCTCGTCGATCAGCAGCCGCTCGAGCTCCGGGTCCCCGCCGCTCTCACCGATCACGACGAGGTGGTCGAGCTCGCGGGCCGCCAGGCTGGCGCCGGTCAGCATGTTGCTGCCGTACTGCTCGCCCGCGATCTGGTCGGAGATCAACCCCACGGTCGCCGTGCGCTGCGTGCGCAGACTGCGGGCGCTGCGGTTGGGGCGGTAGCCGAGGTCGGCCACCACCGCCTGGACCTTGGCGACAGTGGCCGCTGCGATCCGCATCTCGTCCGCGCGGCCGTTGAGGATGTACGACGCGGTCGTCCGCGACACTCCGGCGCCGGTGGCGACGTCGCGCAAGGTGGCGGTCCTGCGGCGCGTCATCCCACCTCCACGGGGGCGAAAGAGCACCGACTCGTCGGCACCAGGTCACTGTGTTACCGAACTGGGCCTTGACACTTTTTCGCAGACCCAGCATATTGCTGACACGATTCAGCATGTGGTGTCTATCACATTGCCGAGTCCTGTCACCAGTGCCGGACGACCCTCCGCTCGGTGCGCCTACGAAAGGGATTACCCCCATGCTCCAGCGTCGAACGCGGCGAACCATGGCGGCCACCGCGGCCGCATGCGCACTCGCCCTCACCGCTGCCGCCTGCGGCAGTGGCGGTGGCTCCGGCAGCGACGACGGCGGCGCCGTCACCATCTGGATGAGCCTCGACCAGTCCGTGGTCGACGGCATCCAGAAGCAGATGGACGTTGCCGCCAAGGACGCCGGCATCACGGTCAAGATCGAGCGCGTCGACGGCATCGACAAGCTGATCAAGACCAAGATCCAGGCCGGCGACACCCCCGACATCGCCCTGGTCCCGCAGCCCGGCGTGGTGGCCTCCATCGTCGAGCTCGGCGCGGCCTTCCCGCTCGACGACGTGCTCGACACGGCGACGCTGAAGGACACCATGGTCGCCGGCGCCCTCGACGCCGGGACCGTCGACGGCAAGATCTACGGCCTCCTGACCTCGATGAACGTCAAGTCCCTCATCTTCTACCCCAAGAAGGCCTTCGACGCGGCCGGCTACAAGGCTCCTCAGAGCCTCGACGAGCTGACCGCGCTGGCCGACCAGATCAAGTCCGACGGCGGCACGCCGTGGTGCCTCACCATGGAGTCCGGTGACGCCACCGGCTGGGTGGCCACCGACTGGATGGAGGACCTCGTGATGCGCTACGGCGGGGTCGACGGCTACAACAACTGGGTCTCGCACGACATCCCGTTCACCGACCCGGTGGTCAAGGAAGCAGCCGACTACTTCGGCAAGGTCGCCCTCACCGAGGGCAACGTCCTCGGTGGCCAGCAGGCCATCACGGCAACGCCGTTCACCGAGGCCGCCAAGCCGATGTTCGACAAGGGCAAGCCCGGCTGCTGGCTGCTCAAGCAGGGCTCGTTCTTCGTCGGCCCCGACTTCCTCCCCGAGGAGGTCTTCGCCAACCTCGACACGGAGCTCGGAGTCACCGCGTTCCCGCCGGCCGAAGCAGGCGGGGACAGCCCCGTACTCGGCGGTGGCGACCTGGCCGTCCTCATGAATGACTCCGCGGACGCCAAGAAGGCGATGAACCTCCTGGCCACGGCCGACATCGGCAACGACGCCGCGCCGGTGTCGTCGTTCATCTCGCCCTTCAAGGACTTCGACCAGTCGCTCTACCCGAGCGAGACGACGAGGACCATCGCCAACGTCGCCTACGACTCCACGGCGTTCCTCTTCGACGGCTCCGACTCGATGCCCGCCCAGGTGGGCGCCGGGTCGTTCTGGAAGGAGATGACCGCGTGGCTCAATGGTGACGAGGACATCGACAAGGCCCTGCAGAACATCGACGACAGCTGGCCGTCGAGCTGACCCCGTACCACCCCCCGGCCTGCGGGGCTCGCGATGATGCGAGCCCCGCAGGCTCCCCGGCTTCCTGCAGGAAGGTTGTCCCCGCATGCTCGCGAAGACACTGACGGCCCTCATCACCGTCCTGGCCGGCGTCAGCGCCGCGCTCGCCCTCTACTGGGTGCTCAACAAGATCTCCGAGCTCCTGCCGGAGAAGTACGAGGAACGGCTCAAGCCGTGGTTCTACATCCTGCCGGCCTACCTCGCGATCGCGATCTTCGTGATCTACCCGGCCGTGCAGACCTTCATCTACAGCTTCAAGACCAAGGTCGGTTTCCCCGCCGAGACGTGGACGGGGCTCGACAACTACAAGGAGCTCCTCAGCAACGAGGCCTTCCGGCAGACGCTCCTCAACACCCTGCTGTGGATCCTCTTCGTGCCTGTCGCCGTGGTCATCCTGGGCCTGCTGGTCGCGCTGCTGGCCGACCGCCTGGCGACCCGCGGTGAGAACGCGGTCAAGACCCTGATCTTCATGCCGATGGCCATCAGCATGGTGGGCGCAGCGACGGTCTGGGGCCTGGTCTACGACTACCGCCCGCCCGGCCGCCCCCAGGTGGGACTGCTCAACGGGATCGTCGATGCCTTCGGCGGTGACCCGATCGCGTGGCTGCAGGAGAACACCCTGCACTTCAACAGCTTCCTGCTGATGGTGATGCTGCTCTGGATGAACGTCGGCTTCGCCATGGTGCTGCTGTCAGCGGCGGTGAAGGGCGTCCCGACCGAGACCCTCGAAGCCGCTCGCATCGATGGTGCGGACGAGCGCCAGGTCTACTTCCGCGTCGTCCTCCCGCAGATCAAGGGCTCGATCATCACGGTCTTCATCACCGTGCTGATCGGCGTGATGAAGGTCTTCGACATCGTCTTCGTGATGACCAACGGCAACTTCAACACCAACATCATCGGCAACGAGTTCTACCTGCAGTTCTTCAACAACAACAACCAGGGTGCGGCCGCAGCCATCGCCGTCATGCTGATGCTCGCCGTGATCCCCATCATGATCTACCAGGTCCGTACGTTCCGGGCCGAGGAGGCAGGACGATGACAACCAGCGCAACGCCGCCGGTGGCCGAAGCCGCTCCCGAGCAGCCTGTCGTGCAGAAGCGCAAGGAGAGCAAGGAGGGCGGTGCCGGAGGCAGCGCCGGCTGGTTCACCTACCTCGCCCTCGGCTTCGTGGTCCTCCTGTGGGTCCTGCCCACGATCGGCATCCTGCTCACGTCGTTCCGCACGCGTGACGACGCCGCCAGCGGTGGCTGGTGGGAGCTGATCCTCAAGCCGTCCGGGTTCGGCAACCTGACCTTCGAGAACTACCAGAAGGCCATCCAGGGCACGAACCTCGGCGAGGGCTTCATCAACAGCCTCGCCATCGCGCTGCCTGCCACCTTCATCCCGATCCTGGTCGCCGCATTCGCGGCGTACGCCTTCACGTTCATGAAGTTCCCCGGACGTGACGTGCTCTTCGTGGTGATCGTGGGCATGCTCGTGGTGCCCAACTTCGTCTCGTTCGTCCCGATGCTCAAGATCTATCGCGACCTCGGGATGGGCGGCACGTTCCCGGCGGTGTGGCTCTTCCATGTGGGCTTCGGCATGTCGTTGGCGATCTTCATGATCCGCAACTACATGGCGACCCTTCCCGGCACGATCATCGAGTCGGCCAAGATCGATGGCGCCAGCCACTTCCAGACCTTCTTCCAGCTGGTGCTGCCGATGTCGGTGCCGGTGCTGGCGTCGTTCGCGATCTTCCAGTTCCTCTGGGTCTGGAACGACCTGCTGGTCGCCCTCGTGTTCCTGGGTCCCGGTGACCGGGCACCGATGACGGTGTCGATCTCGCAGCTGCTCGGCCAGCAGGGCCAGAACCAGGAGCTGGTCACCGCGTCGGGCATGTTCTCGATGATCGTGCCGCTCATCGTGTTCCTGTCCCTGCAGCGATTCTTCGTCCGGGGCCTGACCGCCGGAGCGGTCAAGGGCTGACGACACGTACGCTGCCCGGCGGCCCACCGCCGGGCGGCGTACCGTCACGCGACGACCCCACCACACGACCTGGAATGGGAGCGATGCTCTTCCCTCCCCGCAGCCTCGACGGCTCTCCCCAGCTGACCCTCGAGCTCGACACGCGGGGTGATCTCCTCCCGCGGATCCTCTGGGCGGGGGTCACGACTCCCGCGACGGCCGCCCCCGGCGGGTATCCCTCGACGTTCCGCGGGCCCGGCGTGCCGCTGCTCGGCGAGCACGCGCACGAGCTCTTCACCCGGCCGCACCTGATCGGTCACCGCGTGGACGCACCGGGCTCCGACGCCGCGTGGTCGACGCGGTTCGTCGTGGACGAGGTCGTCGAGGCCGATGACCGGCTCGAGGTGCGCGCCGGCGATGCGGCGGCCGGGCTCGGCCTCGTGGCCGAGCTCGAGGCACTGCCCGGTGGCCTGCTGCGGGCGCGGCACACCGTCACCAGCACGGGTCCCGGCAGCTATCATCTGGCCGCCCTCGACGTCGTCCTGCCGGCGGCCGACGACCTGGTCGAGCTGCTCGACTTCACCGGCCGCCACGAGGGCGAGCGCACCCCGCAGCGCCACTCGATCACCGACGGGCTGTGGGTGCGCGAGGGCCGCGAGGGCCGCCCGGGCCTGGGTGGCACCACGATCGCGGTGCTGGGCACCGCAGGCTTCGACACCTGCACCGGCACGGTCCTCGGGGTGCACGTGGCGTGGAGCGGCAACAGCTCGTTCCGGGTCGAGCGCTCCCCCGACCTCGGCGCGACGATCGGTGGCGGCGAGCTCCTCCAGCCCGGCGAGGTCGTGCTCGAGCAGGGCGACGACTACTCGACGCCGTGGGTCGTCTTCGGCGCGTCCGAGGGGGGCCTGGACGGACTCGCTGCGGCGTTCCACACCTACGAGCGCTCCTGGCCAGCGCACCCCTCGCACCAGCCCGTTGTGCTCAACGTGTGGGAGGCGGTCTGGTTCGACCACGACCTCCCACGGCTGCGCGAGATCGCGGACCGGGCGGCCAGGGTCGGCATCGAGCGCTTCGTGCTGGACGACGGCTGGTTCCACGGCCGCCGCGACGACACGGCGGGCCTGGGCGACTGGTGGGTCGACCACGACGTGTGGCCGCAGGGCCTCACGCCGATCGCCGAGCACGTGCGGTCGCTCGGCATGCAGTTCGGCCTGTGGTTCGAGCCCGAGATGGTCAACCCCGACTCCGAGCTCTACCGCGCCCACCCCGACTGGATCCTCGCGACCGGGGCGCGGGTGCCCCAGCTGCACCGCAGCCAGCTCGTCCTCGACCTGTCGCGGCCCGAGGTGTGGCAGCACGTCCACGACCACGTGCACCAGGTCCTGTCGTCGGCGCCCGTCGACTACGTCAAGTGGGACCACAACCGCGAGCTCCTCGACGCGGGTTCCGCCGTACGCGGTGGGGCGTCGGCGGTGCGCGACCAGACGCACGCGTTCTACCGGATGCTCGACTCGCTGCGCGAGCTCCACCCCGACATCGACTGGGAGTCCTGCGCGTCCGGCGGCGGTCGCATCGACCTCGGCGTGCTCGAGCGCACGCAGCGGGTGTGGACCTCCGACATGACCGACGCCCTGGCGCGCCAGCACATCCAGCGGTGGACCGCTCAGCTCGTCGCGCCGGAGTACCTCGGCGCCCACGTCAGCTCGCCGGTGGCCCACCAGACGGGGCGCACGCTGCCGCTCGACTTCCGGGCGGCGACCGCGATGTTCGGCGCGTTCGGCGTGGAGTGGGACCTCAGCACCGCGTCCGAGGACGAGCTCGCGGCGCTGGCGGCGTGGGTGGAGCTCCACAAGCAGTTCCGACCGCTGCTGCACTCCGGGCGCCTGGTGCGTCCGGAGTCGTCGGACGACGCCGTGCTGCTCCACGGGGTCGTGTCGACCGATGGCGGCCAGGCCCTGCTGGCGCACGTCCAGATGGACGAGTCGGCGAGCAACCGCGGCACGGTGGTCCGCGTGCCCGGCCTCGTCCCCGACGCGGCGTACGCACTCCGCTGGGTCGGCCCGGTGGACCGCCGGGCGACGAGCCGTTCCGTCGAGCTGCCCCGGGGCGGCCCGACCGAGGAGGTCGAGGTCCCCGGCGCCGTGCTCGCGACGCGAGGCTACTGGATCCCGCGGCGGCGCCCCGAGACCGTCACGTTGGTGCATGTCGAGAGGGTGGGTGAGCGATGACGTCGATGAACGGCACCGTGACGGACGAGGACTGGTGGCGCACCGCCGTCGTCTACCAGGTCTATCCGCGCAGCTTCGCCGACTCCGACGGCGACGGCATCGGCGACCTCCGCGGGCTGATCGGCCGGCTCGACCACCTCGAGCTGCTCGGCGTGGACGTCGTGTGGCTCTCCCCGATCTATCCCTCCCCGCAGGACGACGCGGGCTACGACATCAGCGACTACCAGGACGTCGACCCGACGTTCGGCACGCTCGCCGACCTCGACGAGCTGCTCGAGTCGCTGCACGCCCGCGGGATGCGGCTGATGATGGACCTGGTCGTCAACCACACGAGCGACGAGCACCCGTGGTTCGTCGAGTCGCGGTCCTCGCCCGACAACCCCAAGCGGGACTGGTACTGGTGGCGCCCACCCCGCGACCGGATGGCGGCCGGCGCGCCCGGTGCCGAGCCCACCAACTGGGAGAGCTTCTTCTCCGGGCCGGCCTGGACCCTCGACGAAGCCAGCGGTGACTACTACCTGCACCTGTTCGCCCGCAAGCAGCCCGACCTCAACTGGGAGAACGCCGAGGTCCGCGAGGCCGTCTACTCGATGATGCGCTGGTGGCTCGACCGGGGCGTCGACGGCTTCCGGATGGACGTCATCAACCTCATCTCCAAGGACACCTCCCTTCCCGACGGCATCGTGCACGCGGGCGTCCTCGGGGATGGGACCCCCCATGTGATGAACGGCCCGCGCATCCACGAGTTCCTGGCCGAGCTGCACCGCGAGGTCCTCCAGGGTCGGGACCGCAAGATCCTCACCGTCGGGGAGATGCCGGGCGTCACCATCGAGGAGGCGCTGCTCTTCACCGACCCCGCCCGCGGGGAGGTGGACATGGTGTTCACCTTCGAGCACATGGACGTCGACCACGCGCACACCAAGTGGGACCTGGTGCCGTTCCGCCTGAGCGCCCTCAAGACCGTGCTCGGCCGCTGGCAGGCAGGCCTCGCCGAGGTCGGGTGGAACTCGCTGTACTGGAACAACCACGACCAGCCGCGCGTGGTGTCCCGCTTCGGCGACGACGGCGAGTGGCGGGTGCGTTCGGCCACGCTGCTGGGGACGGTCCTGCACCTGCACCGCGGGACGCCGTACGTCTACCAGGGCGAGGAGCTCGGGATGACGAACTACCCGTTCGCCGGCATCGAGGACTTCCGCGACATCGAGTCGGTCAACCACCACCCCGTGGCGCTGGAGCTGGGCACCGACCCGGAGACGGTCCTGGCGGCGCTGCGGTCCCGCAGCCGCGACAATGCTCGTACGCCGATGCAGTGGGACGCCTCGCCGCACGCGGGGTTCACCACCGGGGACCCCTGGTTGCCCGTCAACCCGAACCACACGGAGATCAACGCCGAGGCGGCGACCGGCGACGAGGACTCGGTCTTCCACCACTACCGACGACTCATCGAGCTCCGGCACACCGAGCCGGTGGTGGCGCTCGGCGACTTCACCATGCTCGTGCCGGACGACGAGACGGTCTACGCCTTCACGCGGTCGCTCGACGACGTCGAGCTGCTGGTCGCGGCGAACTTCTCCGGCGTGCAGGTGCGGGCGGAAATCGACCTCAGGGACTGGGCGGACGCCGAGCTGCTGCTGGGCAACGTGCCGTCGGACCCGAAGTCGGACTCGGCGCCCTGGGACGGGTCGCTCGGGCCCTGGGAGGCCCGGGTCCTGAGACGCCGCCGGTGAGCGGGTCAGTAGGAGCCGAGGAACTTCTTCGGCGTGCCGGGCGGCGGCTGCCGCTGCACGGTCACCGAGCCCATCATCGCCATCCCGCGCACGCGGATGGTCGGGGAGTCGGGGCCGACATCGGCCGGAACCTTGTCCTTGCCGTTGCCGAACTCGCCCATGATCGGCGTCCCGTCGATCACGACGTTGAAGTGCGCCGGAACGATGATCTTGACCTCGCCCATGATGGTGCTGGCATTGATCTGGGTCTCGTGTGACGAGAGCTGGCCCTGGCGAAGGTCGATGACGACCGATCCCATCAGGGCGAAGGCACTGTGGTGCTCCGGCACCGCCCAGACGCCCTGGCGCTTGACCTCGCTCATGATCGCGGTCGAGGAGGCGTGCCCGACGGCAGGCACTCCGGGCTGCGTACGACGCACGGGCGCCGGCTGCGGGTGCGCGGGCAGGTGGAGGTCGGCGGTGATCGGGACCAGGTCGGCGTACGTCTTGGCGCCGAAGGCCAGCTCGAGCCGCTCGTCGAGCTCCTCGAGATCGATGCGGCCCTCGCCGGCTGCGTCACGGAGCACCTCGGCGACCTTCTGGCGGTCAGCGTCTGAGATGCGCAGCAACGACGGGTCCGGTGGCCGGTTCTCGATCTCCCCCATGCGGGTCAGGATAGCGAGGGCACCGGCGCGTGACCCGTGACGACCGTCAGGCCGTGCTGGCGGTCCGGACCAGACCGAGAACTTCGTGGACACCAGCGGGTGCACGGGCGGATCGTGGGAATCTGTCCAGGTCTCGGAGATCGGAGGATGCGTGAGCGCCCTCCCGCGTCCCGACCTGCCGCCCGGTCCGCACCGCGAGCTCGTCACCGCCCTGCACGACCTCCACCACCGGGCCGGCTGGCCGTCGCTGCGCACCCTCGCTCGCGAGACCGGGGTCTCCCACACCACCGTCTCCAAGGCGTTCTCCCGTCCCGACCTGCCGAGCTGGGGAACTCTCGAGCTCCTCGTCGAGGCCATGCGTGGCGACACGGCGCGCTTCCACGAGCTGTGGCTCGCCGCCTCTGCGCCCACGGACGACCCCCGACCGACGACCCCGCAGATCGCAGGCCGTCGCGACGAGCTCGACGTCGTACGCCGCCACCTCGAGACCGGCACCGGCCTGCTCCTCGTCACCGGCGAGGCAGGGATCGGGAAGAGCACGCTGGTCCGTGCCGCCGCAGCGGCTGCAACGTCGCACGTGTCCACCGGTCATTGCCGACCCCTGTCGACGCCGGTGCCCTTGATGCCGGTGGTGGAGGTGCTCCGAGAGCTGATGACGACGGACGATCAGTCCTGGTCCGACGCGGTGCTCGACGCCTCCCCGGCGTGGGTGGTGCCGACCCTCGCTCCCCTCCTCCCCGAGCTGGGTGGTGACGCCCTGAGGGGTCCCCAGGACTTCGGACGCCAACGCCTGATGAGTGCGCTGATCACGCTGCTCGAGGCCTTCCACGCCGAGCGCGGGCTCGCGCTCTGGCTCGAGGACCTGCCGTGGGCCGACTCGGAGACCCTCGACCTCGTCGAGATGCTCGACAGTCGCAATTCACGTCTCCCGGTCGTGGGCACGTGGCGCACGGAGGATCCCGACGCGACTGCTGTGCACTCTCAGTGGTGGGACCGCGTGGCAGCGCGAGCGTCTCGTGTCGCCCTCATCCCACTGTCGCGCGAGGAGACCGCTGACCAGCTCCTGCTGATGGACGGGGTCGTCCCGGCTTCGGCGCGGGTCGACGAGATCTACCGGCGGAGTCAGGGCCAGCCACTCTTCACCGAGCACCTGGCCTCTGGGGGGCGCTCCGGGGACGCGTTGCCGGACGTGCTCGCGAGCGCGCTGTCCCGGCGCCTCGACCGGTTGGACGGGGACGACTGGCTCCTCGTGCGCACCCTCGGTATCGCCGACCGGGCACTGACGGTCGAGCAGCTGGTCCGGGCAGCGGACGTGCACGCCGACCCGGTCCCCTCGCTGCGCACACTCGTGCGTCAGCGTCTGGTGGCGAGCGTCGACGACCAGGTGCAGCTGCGGCACCCACTGGTCGGCGAGGCGGTGCGCGCGATGCTCGTGCCCGGCGAGGCTCGTGACGTGCACGCCGGGATCGCGGGCGCACTGGAACTGCTCTCGGATCCGCCCGCAGCGGAGATCGCCGGGCACTGGCAGGCCGCTCGACGAGCGGAGGACGAGCTGAGATGGCGCATCCGCGCTGCGCTGGCAGCCGACGCCCGGTTCGCCCGGCGGGAGGCGTTCGCCGAGTGGGATCGTGTGCTCGACCTCTGGGACGAGACGTCGCCGCCGGACGAGGTCGACGTGGACCTGGCCGAGGTGCTCGTACGGAGGATCGAGTCGGCGATCCGCGCCGGGCTCGGCGTCGAGGCCGTGGGTGGATTCATCGAGAAGGCCATGGCCACACCCCTGCCGGACCTCGGTCGGGCAGAGGTGCTCCTCCGGGCGGGAGACATCGAGTGCGGCTTCGGTGACGTGGAGCGGGGGCTGCGCCTGATCGACGAGGCGGTCGCCATCCAGAGCCGGCACGCGCCCACCAGAGAGGCCGCACGCGTGCTGGAGGTCCGCGTCAACATCCTCAGCTCGCTCGGGCGCAACGAGGAGTTGATGAACGACATCGCCCGAGGACTCGACATCGCCACCGCCCTCGACGCTCGTGAGATCACCCGGATCTTCCTCGCCCAGTCCGCGTGGGCGCATCTCGTCGACCACGACCCCGACGGCGCCCGCGACCTCGCGTGGCAGGCGATCCGCGCGGTCGAGCAGGACCGCGACCCGGCCGGCACCATCCGGGTGGGTGCGTCCGCCACCGAGGTGCTTCTGGCCGTGGGCGCTCCCGCCGCGGAGGTCGCCGCCGCCGCGGAAGATGCCGTGGCCCACGCTGACCGTTGGCAGGTCACGGGCCTCGCCCCTGACGGGCTGTACTCGGACGTTGCGGAGGCCTACCTGCGCGCGGGCGATGTCACCCGAGCGGCGGAGTGGATCGCGCCGCGAGTCCGGGGCGTGACGGCGACCCAGCTCCGGCGGAGTCGACGCGCGCTCTGCGCCGTCGAGATGAGACGGGGCGATCTCGCGTCGGCCCTGGCCGGGCTGGAGCATCTCGAGGAGATCAGCACAGGCGACAACTACGCCGAGAGCGCCGCGCTGCGAAACCCGGTGCACGCCGAGGCGCTGCTGTGGGCCGGACGGCCCAGCGAGGCCATCACCCGCCTCGACCTGGCCCTCGACCTCGTGAGCACCAACGATCTCGCCCTGGAGTCGGCCCGGCTGCTCTCGTTCCGCGCACGGGCGGAGGCCGACCTGGTGCGGTCGGCTGACGCACCGGAGCGAGATGCGGCTCTGATGCGCGTCGAGCAGATGGGGGCGGCCTGCACTGCCGACCCCTTCGGGCCGCGGGCGTACGGCGCCGATCTCGCCGCTCACACCGCGACCTGGCGCAGTGAGCTGCAGAGGATCACGGGCCGGGACTCCGTCGGACTCTGGGCCGACGCGGGAGCGGAGTGGGAGGCGCTGACCCGACCGCACGACGCGGCGTACTGCCGTTGGCGGGCGGCGCAGGTCGCCCTCCGCGGGGGCCTGGGGACGGTGGCCGCGAGGCTGCTCAAGCGCGCCGCCTCCGACGCGCGCGAGCACGTGCCTCTCTCCCTGGCCATCGCCGAGACCGCGAGGACGGGCCACTGATCCACGGACATGGCGAAGCCCCCGCACGCGAGGCGTGCGGGGGCCAGCTGGGCGATGACAGTGGGCGACCCGGCAGGGACGGGACCGGGCGACGACCCCTGTGCGCCGCCCGGTCCGACGCCGCTCAGTCCCGTCCCTCAGTGATGCCTGAAGTCGTCCCGGTTGCCCGAGCCCTTGGAGAAGGGCCGGCGCGTTCCTGGTGCGGATGCTCGCCGTGCCGTAGTCGTCGCCGAAGTCCATCCGGCTCCCCGAGGTGTTGGCCGGACCCGGCGCCTTGGTCTGCTTCTTCGCCGTGTGGGAGGCGCCCGCGATGTCCTGGGCGGGCGGGGAGACCTCGGTGCCGCACGCGGCGACGGCGAAGAAGGTGGTGGCGGCGACAGCGGTGGCGAACGCCCGCTTGATGGTGGTCGTGGTGTTCATGGTCGTGTCCCTTCGTGTGTCCGGATCCCTCGTGGATCCGGGCGATGGGATTACCGTGCGGCCGCCGGAGGAGCGGTTGACAGTGGTTGACGACGGCTGACAGCGCACGCCGAAGTGGTCTGGACCGACCACCGGAGAAGGCGCGTCGGGGGAAACCCTGTGGACACCCGCCGAGTGCGGCGGGACCCTGATCGGATGGGAGGACTGCCGCGCCCTGACCTCGCTCCCGGCCCGCACCGGGAGCTGGTGGACGTGTTGCACTCCCTGCACCATCGCGCGGGCTGGCCCAGCCTGCGCCGCCTCGCCGCACAGACCGGCGTCTCGCACACGACGGTCTCGAAGGCGATGTCCTCACCCGCGCTGCCCGCCTGGGGGGTCGCGGAGCTCCTCGTCGAGGCCTTGGGTGGCGACGTGCCGAGTGCACACGAGCTCTGGCTCGCAGCGTCCTCGCCCGATCCGGTGATCCACGCACGGGAGCGGATCGCCGGGCGTCGCGACGAGCTGGCCGCCGTACGAAGCCACGTCGAGGCGGGCTCCGGCCTCCTGCTTGTCACGGGTGAGGCAGGGATCGGCAAGTCGACCCTCGTCGAGGCTGCTCTCGCACCAGTCGACACCTTCGTCGCGGTCGGCCACTGCCTGCCGCTGTCCCGCGAGATGCCGCTCATGCCTTTCGTCGACGCGCTACGGATGGTGCACGATCACGACGGCGGGGAGTGGATGCAGGATGCGCTGTCGCGGTGTCCCGACTACGTACGCCGGTCGCTGGCACGCCTGGTGCCCGAGCTCGACCCTGAAGCAGCCGGCCCGCCCGACGACCCGTGGGGGCTGGAGCGGCTCTACGCCTCCGTGTCCTCCGCCCTGCGAGCACTCGCGACGGTTCGTCCCCTCGTCGTCCACTTCGAGGACTGCCACTGGGCCGATCGCAGCACCCTGGACCTGCTGGCGCACCTGGCGAGCGTCCCGTCCAGGCCCCCGACGGTGGTCACGTGGCGCACGGCCGATCCCGATGTGTCGAGCGCTCATTCCGACTGGCTCTCGCGGGCCCGATGGGCGGGCAGCACCACCGCGGTGGACCTGCTGCCGCTCACGCTGCAGGAGACGGCCGAACAGCTGCGCATCCTGCGAGGTGTCAGCCCGGACGACGCCCTCGCCGAGCGCATCCAGGCGCGCACGCGCGGGCTCCCGCTCTACACGGCTCAGCTGGCCGGCGATCCCGACGAGGACGGCCTGCCCAGGCAGCTGGCGGACCTCCTCGACCGGCGCATCGGCGACCTCGACGACGACGCCTGGCGGGTGGCGCGCGTCCTGGGGCTTGCCCAGCGTCGCGTCGGGCCCACCGTTGTCCGCACCGCCACCGGCCTGGACCCGGAATCCTTGAGCGATGCGCTACGCGTGCTCGCGGTCCGGCGACTCCTCCGTGCAACGAGCGGCGAGGAGGCCGAGCTCGCGCACCCGCTGCTCGTCGATGCGATCGAGCGTCGCCTGGTGCCGGGCGAGGGCGCGGAGGTGCATGCGCACATCGCAGAAGCACTCACCTCGGCACCAGGCGTCCCGCCCGGCGAGCTCGCCGACCACTGGCGGGCGGCGGGTCGTCCGGAACGCGAGTTCGCCCTGCGAGTCGCTGCCGGCCGGAGGGCCGACAAGCACCTCGCCCACCAGGAGGCACTCGGCGCCTGGATCCGTGTTCTCGAGCTCGTGGACGCAGGTCACGGCGACGACAGCCTGCAGCCGTGGGAGGTCCTGGTCCACGGGCTCGACGCGGCCAACGGGGCCGGTGACCTCGAGACCGGCCGACGCCTGGCCGCGCGGGGCGAGGCGCTGAGCCTCACCGACGCACCCCGAGCCCAGGTCGCACAGCGGGTGGGCTCGCTGCTGTACGACGCAGGCGACGTTGCTCGCGCGGACGAGCTCCTCGCCGAGGCCCTCGCTCTCCTGGACAGGGAACCGCCCTCCCGTGAGCTCGTACGGGTGCTCGACGACCGGGCCTGGACGTTCATCCAGTCCGGTCGGCAGTCCGAGGCCCGGACCGAGGTCGATCGCATGGTCCGGCTGCTGGACGAGCACCCGGAGCTGGGCTCGCGACGACGCGCCGTGGCCGCATTGATCGCCGTCAGGGCGGACGAGACCAACGATGTCGACGCGTCCTTGGCGCTGGCCCGGATCCCGGACGGCGTGCAGCAGCCGGACGACCCGGTTGCCGAGCTGATGATCGCCGCCAACGTCACCGACGTCCTGCTGCGTGCGGGAGCCGCACCAGCCCGCGTCGAGGACGGCGCGCAACAGTCGATCGACACGGCCGACGAGTGGGACCTGGGGTTGTCGTTCCTCGCGGTTCTCGTCCGGAGCAACATCTGTTGGGCACACCTCATCGCTGGTGACACGGCCGCGGCCCGGCGGTGGATCGCACCGGTCGCGCTGTCGCGCCCCACTGCGAACACGGCGTTCGGCCACCTCGCGATGGCAGCAGTAGAGGTGCGCGAGGGGCGGCTCAGCGAGGCGCTCGACCGCGCTCGCCGGGCCGACGTCGAGATCCCCAACCGCAACGAGAACTGGGCGGAGTGGGCGCCCTGGTGGGCGGAGGCCCAGCTGTGGGCGGACGAGCCCGGTGCCGCGGTGGCTCTCCTCGAGGCCGCACTCGGCCCACGGCTGAAGGCCGAGGCAGCTCGTCAGGCGGCACCCTTGCTGGTCATGCTCGCGCGGTCGCGGGCCGACCTGCTGAGCGAAGCCGGGGCAGGAACGACGACCCGTCGCGCGGCCATGCGTGACTTGGAGGTGCTCGTGGCGTGCGCCTCGAGTGATCCGTTCGTCGCCACGGCATGGGACGTGTCGGTGCCCGCTCTTGCCGCGTCGTGGCAGGCGGAGCTCGCGCGGGGCGGCATGACCCAGTCGCTGGACGCGTGGATCCGCGCGGCGACAGCGTGGGACGACGTCGGCCGTCGCCATGACGCGGCGTACAGCCGGTGGCGTGCTGCGCAGGTGGCCCGGCAGCAGGGTCGCGGCACGGTTGCCACCCGACTCCTCACCCGGGCCGCGACGGATGCCCGCGGACACGTCCCGCTGTCGGAGGCCATCGCCGCGACGGAACACTGGAGGGGAGGAGACGCCCGATGAGTGCCGTTCCCAGCTCCTCTCCGAGGCCATCGCCGAGACCGCGAGGACGGGCCCTGATCCACGGACATGGAGAAGCCCCCGCACGCGAGGCGTGCGGGGGCCAGCTGGGCGATGACAGTGGGCGACCCGGCAGGGACGGGACCGGGCGACGACCCCTGTGCGCCGCCCGGTCCGACGCTGCTCAGTGATGCCTGAAGTCGTCCCGGTTGCCCGAGCCCTTCGAGAAGACCCGCGCGTTCCTGGTGCGGATGCTCGCCTTGCCGTAGTCGTCACCGAAGTCCATCCGGCTCCCCGACGTGTTGACCGGACTCGGCGTCTTGGTCTGCTTCTTCGCCGTGTGGGAGGCGCCCGCGATGTCCTGGGCGGGCGGGGAGACCTCGGTGCCGCACGCGGCGACGGCGAAGAAGGTGGTCGCGGCGACGGCGGTGGCGAAGGCCCGCTTGATGGTGATGGTGGTGTTCATGGTCGTGTCCCTTCGGTGTCCGGATCCCTCGTGGATCCGGGCGATGGGACAACCGTGCGGCCGCCGGAGGAGCGGTTGACACCGGTTGACGATCGTTGACAGCGCAGTCGGGCTGGTCTGGACCGTCCAGTCTCGATCAGCCGGTCCATCGCGGCCCGGTCGGCAGCGAGGACCCGGGAGACCGCGAGCGCCGCCTGGCGTCCGGCGCGCGAGGCGCCGATGGTGCTCGCCGACGGTCCGTAGCCCACCAGCTGCACGCGCGGGTCGACGACCGACGTCGTCGCCCCCTGGACGTTGCCGCGCACCGGGACGAGCGCGATCCCGCCCGCGGGCGTACGCAGGCCGAGCGGGGCGAGGTGGTCGACCGCAGGCCGGAAGCCGGTGGCCCAGAGGATGGCGTCGATGTGCTCGGGCGGCCTTGCCATCGGCCCAGCGGACGCCGTCGGGCTCGATCCGGTCGAACATCGGCAGCCGCTCGTACGCGCCCAGCCGGGCCGCCTCCTGCTCCTGCGGACGCAACGCGAGGCCGGTCACGCTCACCACGCACGCCGGCGGGAGCCCACGGCGTACGCGCTCCTCGACCGCGGTGACGGCGGCCAGTCCCGGCCGAGGCGTCGAACTCGTCGCGCCACACCGGCGGGCGCCGCGTGACCCAGAGCGTGTCGGTGAGCGGCGCGAGCTCGCCGAGGAACTGCACCGCGGACGCGCCGCCGCCGACGACGAGGACCCGCTTGCCGCGGAAGTGCTCGGCACCTGGGTAGTGCGCGGTGTGCACCTGCTCCCCCGCGAACGTCGCGATGCCCGGGTAGAACGGCACGAACGGGCGCGTCCACGTGCCAGTCGCGTTGACGAGGGTGCGGGTGAGCCACGTGCGATCGGCCGCTCGTACGACCAGCAGGTCGCCGTCGCTCGTCACGCTGTCGACCCGCACGGGACGCACCACCGGCAGACCCTGGTCGCGTTCGTAGCCGTCGAAGTAGTCCGGCACGACGACGTTGGCCGCGCGACCCGAGCCGTGGGGCGCAGGCGCACCGGGGAGGTCGGCGACGCCGTGCACGTCGTCCATCCCGAGCGAGGCCCACCGGTGCTGCCACGCGCCGCCCGGGTGCGGGTTGGCGTCGAGCACCACGTGGTCGATGCGTCGCTGGCGCAGGAAGTACGACGCCGCCAGGCCGGCCTGGCCGGCGCCGATGACCACTGAGTCGAGTGCCTCCACGTGGGGTGAACGCACACCGGGACGCCTCTATGCCCGTCACCAGTGACATGGCAGCCTCGACCACATGGACATCGCCACTCGCGCCACCACCCTGCTCGACCTCCACCACACCGGCACCACGCTGGTCCTGCCCAACGTGTGGGACGCCTGGTCCGCCCGGGCCGTCGCCGAGGCCGGTTTCGCAGCCCTCAGCATCGGCAGCCACCCGCTCGCGGACTCCCGCGGGCAGGGCGACAACGAGGACATGACGCTCGACGACGCCCTCGACGGCGTACGCCGGATCTGCTCAGCCGTGCCCGACGTCCCGGTGACCGCCGACATGGAGGCGGGCTACGGCGCGACTCCCGCCGAGCTGGTCGAGCGGCTGCTCGAGGCCGGCGCGGTCGGCCTCAACATCGAGGACACCGTCCACTCCGAGGGCGGGCGGCTGCGCTCGGTCGCCGAGCACGCCGACTACATCGGGGGGCTGCGCCAGGCCGCGGATGCCGCCGGCGTCGACCTCGTCGTCAACGCCCGCACCGACGCCTTCATCAAGAAGGACCTGTTCGAGGACCCGGTCACCGAGGCGATCACCCGGCTGCTCGCGTGCGAGGAGGCCGGGGCGCGGTGCACCTACCCCGTCGGCGCACCCGACGCGGAGTCGCTGCAACGTCTCCTCGACGCGCTCGCCGGCCCGGTCAACGTGATCGCCAACCCGCGCAAGGGCTCGGCGGCCGGCTCGCTGGAGGACCTGCAGGCGATGGGCGTGCACCGGGTGACGTTCGGTCCCCTGCTGCAGAAGGAGCTGGCTCCCGACCTCGCCGCGCTGGTCGCGCCCTGGAAGTAGGTCGACCTCAGGCCACGACGAGCACGGCGGTCTGGGCGAGCTCGAGGCGTACGGAGTCGCCGGGCTGGAGGCGCAGTGCGTCCGAGCTGGCGAGCTGGGCGATCACGGTCGTGCCGTCGGCGAGGGTGCAGGTGACCCGCGACAGGGGGCCGAGGAACTGGACGGTCGTGACCCTCACCTGCCCGCCTTCGTCCGCAACGACCGACACGCACTCCGGACGCACGAGGGCGGTCCCCGACCCGGAGGTCGAGCCGGCCAGCACCGGCACGTCCTGGCCGAGGACCGAGGCGACGTCGCCCCGCACCTCGGCCGGCAACCGGTTGCTCAGGCCGACGAACTCGCCGACGAACGTGCTGGCGGGGGCGGAGTAGAGCTCGGCGGGTGGGGCCAGCTGCTCGAGGTGGCCCGCATTCATCACACCGACCCGGTCGGCGACCGCGAGAGCCTCCTCCTGGTCGTGGGTGACGAACAGGGTGGTGGTGCCGACCTCGATCTGCACGCGCCGGATCTCGTCGCGCAGCTGGACGCGCACCTTGGCATCGAGCGCCGAGAGGGGCTCGTCGAGGAGCAGGACGGACGGCTCGATCGCGAGCGCCCGGGCCAGCGCGACGCGCTGCTGCTGGCCTCCTGAGAGCTGGTGGGCGTAGCGGTCGGCGTGCTGGCTGAGCCCGACGAGGTCGAGCATGTCGCCGGCGCGCTTGCGGCGCGACGAGCCGTCGCTGCCGCGCAGCTTGAGACCGAAGGCGACGTTGTCGATCACCGTCATGTGCGGGAACAGGCTGTAGGCCTGGAACACCATCCCCATGTCGCGCTTGTTGGCCGGGACCCGGGTCAGGTCCTTGCCGCCGACCTCGACCCGGCCGGAGGTGGGCTGGTCGAGGCCCGCGAGGATGCGCAGTGCCGTGGTCTTGCCGCAGCCCGACGGTCCGAGCAGGGCGACGAGCTCGCCCGGCGCGAGGTGCAGGGTGAGGCCGTCGAGCGCGCGCACCTGGCCGTAGACACGGGTCAGGTCGGTGAGCTCGACAGCGAGCCCGGCCTCGGATCGGGCCTGCGTGGTGGTCATTCCTTCTGTCCTCCGAGGTCGATCGGCTGGTTGCGGTTGAAGAACGAGAGCCCGAGGAGCATCAGTGAGATGAGGACGATCGAGGCGAAGGCGCCGGCGATGGCGGTCGTGGTCTCGGACTTGTAGATGGCGGCGAGGGCGACGGGCATCGTGTCGTAGTGCAGGAGCGAGGCGAAGACGTACTCGCCGAGCACCAGCGCGATCGCGATGAACGCCGCACCCAGCACGCCGCTGACGATGTTGGGCAGCACGATCCGGGTGATCACGGTCATCCAGCCGGCCCCCAGCGAGCGGGCGGCCTCCGCGAGCGTCGCCACGTCGATGGCCGAGAGTGCCGAGTCGATCGACCGGTAGGAGTAGGGCAGCACCAGCACGACGTAGGCGAAGGCGAGCACCTGCGGGGAGTCGCCGAGGACGTAGTTGACCCACGTGTAGACGTTCGTGATGCCGACCACGATCACCAGTGGCGGGACGGTGAGCGGGAGCAGGCACAGGAACTCCACGAGCCGGCTCAGCCGGGGCGTGCGCAGCCGGACCCAGATCATCGTCGGCACGAGCAGCGCGACCATCAGGACGACCGTGAGCAGCGCCAGCAGGAGCGAGGAGATGATCGCGCTCCGCAGGTCCTCGTTGCGGACCAGCTCGGCGTAGTAGTGGAACGTGATGCTGCCCTTGAGCGGGCCCTTGCCCTGGACGCTGAAGTTGGCCATCGAGATCAGCGGCACGAAGAAGTACGCGGCGAACAGGCCGAGCAGCACGGCCCGGACGATGCGGAACCCGCGCCCGCCGCTCATCGCAACCACTTCGACGTACGACGGAGCAGCAGGGCGTAGAGGCCCATCACGATCGCGACGACGACGATCATCTCCAGGGCGAGCGCGAACCCGAGGTTCTGCTGGCCCAGCAGCACCTCGCTGGTGAGGGCCGAACGAATGAGGAGCGGCACGATCGGGTTGCCCTGGCTGACCAGCACCGCCGCGGTCGCGTACGCCGCGAAGGCGTTGGCGAACAGCAGCAGCAACGAGCCGAGGAAGGCCGGCGTGAGGAGCGGGAACCCGACCATCCGCCAGTACTGGAGGTTGGTGGCCCCGAGGTTGACGGCCGCCTCCTTGAGCTGGGGTCGGAGCCCCTCCAGGGCAGGGGTGAAGACGATCACCATGAGCGGCACCTGGAAGTAGGTGTAGACGACGATCAGGCCCTTGAGGCCGTAGAGCCAGCCCGAGCCGTAGATGTTGATCCCCGGCCAGGACCGCAGGGTCTCGGTGAGGAGCCCCGAGAAGCCGAGCAGCGAGATCCACGCGAAGGCGAGCGTGACCCCACCGAACTGGGCGAGCACGCCGGCGATCGACAGGGTCGTGCGCCGGATGATGCTGCGCGGTCCCATCGAGACGATGAGGTAGGCCAGGACGGCTCCGAGGACGCCGCCGAGCAGGGCCGTCGTCGCCGACAGCACGATGCTCTTGCGGAGCGTGTCGATCGCCGCCGAGGACGTCAGGGCCTCGATGTTGCCCATCGTGAAGCCGCCGCTCTCGCCGTCCTGGAACGCCCCGAGGATCACCGTGATCGTCGGGACGAGGAGGAACACCGCGAGGAACCCGAAGAACGGCAGCAGGGCGACGTACCGGCCGACGGAGATCCGCCGGCCGGTACGTGCCTCAGGAGCTGGGGCAGCGGTCGTGCTCAGCTGATGACCTTGGACCAGTTGTCGGCGAGGTACGCGCCGGCCTTCGTGGTCTGGTCGTCCGTCGGGATGACCGGAGTCCCACTGACCTCGGGCAGCGCGCCCCACAGGTCGGCGTCGATCGTGCCGGCCTCGGCCATCGCGTCACCGCGGACCGGACGGGCACCGCCCTTGAGCCACAGGTTCTGGCCCTCGTCGCTGTAGAGGAACTCCTGCCACAGGCGGGCTGCGGCCGGGTGCGGGGCGTCGGCGTTGATGGCCTGGAAGTAGTACCCGGCCACCACTGCCTCCTCGGGGACGACGGTCTTCCACGTGTCGACGTTGGCCGCGGCAGCCGCGCCCAGGTAGTCCCAGTCGATGACGACGGGCGTCGCCCCGGACTCGATCGTGCCGGAGTCGGGGTCGACGGGAAGGAAGTTGCCGGCCTTCTTCAGCTGGCTGAAGAAGTCCACGCCGGGAGCGATGTCGTCGGCCGAGCCGCCGTTGGCGATCGCGGCCATCATCACGCCGCTGAAGGCGGCCCCGGCCTCGGTCGGGTTGCCGTTGAGCGCCACGGCGCCCTTGAACTCCGGCTTGAGGAGGTCGGCGAGCGACGTCACGTCCGGCACCTTGGCCGAGTCGTAGCCGATCGCCATGTAGCCGCCGTAGTCGTTGACCCAGGCACCGTCGGCGTCCTTGAACTCGTCGGGGATGTCGCCGAACGTCTCGACCTGGTAGGGCGCGAACATGTCGGTGTTGGCCAGGGCGACGGACTGGCCGAGGTCGAAGACGTCGGGAGCCTTGTCGGTGCCCTTGAGGTCGTTGGCGGCGTTGATCTCGTCCTGGGACGCACCGTCCGGCTGGTCGGAGTTGATCTTGATGTCGTACGTGTCCTCGAACGTCGAGATCATCTCGCCGTAGTTGGCCCAGTCCGGCGGGAGGGCGATC
Source organism: uncultured Actinomycetota bacterium (assembly GCA_963711175.1). Lineage (GTDB taxonomy): Bacteria > Actinomycetota > Actinomycetes > Propionibacteriales > Nocardioidaceae > Nocardioides. Next base: position 212,130 of record CAVQDC010000013.1, on the reverse strand, counting down.
ACGTTGAGCTCGCCCTCGTCCTGGGCAGCCTTCACCAGGTCGTCCATGCTGCCGAAGTCATCGAGGGACGTGGCCGAGGCGGCGTCCACGCCGCTCTCCGTGGTCGTGTCCGCCTTCTTCTCCGGCGCGGCACAGCCGGCGGCGGCTGCGAGGGTGGCCATGACGGCGAGCGATACGAGTGTCTTGCGGGTGTTCACTGGACCTCCACTAGATGGCTTCCGAGATCAGCAAGGTGTTGCCGGGCGGAGCCTTCTAGGTCCCGTCGGATCGGAGGCTACTCCCGAATGGCCGTTTTGCGTCCGACCGACGAACACCCGGTACGGCAACGTGATGAGGCGTTGCGTATCGCGCTCGCGCGGCTGCGTAAACTCAACGCTCGTGACGAGCGCTGACGGCCCCGAGTTCCACTACTCCGACCTCCTCCCCACCGCCGGTTCCAACGGCGCCGAGGAGACGCCCTACCGGTTGGTCACGACCGAGGGCGTGTCGACCGTCGAGGTGGGCGGACGGACCTTCCTCAACGTCGAGCCCGAGGCGATCCGGCGGCTCACCGAGGAGGCGATGCACGACATCAGCCACTACCTCCGGCCCGGCCACCTCGCGCAGCTGCGGAAGATCATCGACGACCCCGAGGCCTCCGGCAACGACCGTTTCGTCGCGCTCGACCTGCTCAAGAACGTCAACATCTCCGCCGGCGGCGTGCTGCCGATGTGTCAGGACACCGGCACCGCGATCGTGATGGGCAAGAAGTCCGAGGGTGTGCTCACCGGCGCTGACGACGGTGAGGCGATCAGCCGCGGCGTGTACGACGCGTACACCCGGCTCAACCTGCGCTACTCCCAGCTCGCGCCGCTGACGACGTTCGAGGAGAAGAACACCGGGACCAACCTGCCGGCGCAGATCGAGCTCTACTCGACGCCCGCCAAGGACGTCCCTGAGTACAAGTTCCTGTTCATGGCCAAGGGCGGCGGCTCGGCCAACAAGTCGTTCCTCTTCCAGGAGACCAAGGCCGTCCTCAACCCGACGCGGTTGATGGAGTTCCTCGACGAGAAGATCCGCTCGCTCGGCACCGCCGCGTGCCCGCCGTACCACCTCGCTGTCGTCATCGGCGGCACGAGCGCGGAGTTCGCGCTGAAGACCGCGAAGTACGCCTCCGCGCACTACCTCGACGACCTCCCGACCGAGGGCTCGATGGCCGCCCACGGCATCCGCGACACCGAGCTGGAGGAGAAGGTCTTCGAGCTCACCCAGTCCTTCGGCATCGGCGCGCAGTTCGGCGGCAAGTACTTCTGCCACGACGTCCGCGTCGTACGCCTGCCCCGCCACGGCGCCTCGTGCCCCGTCGCGATCGCCGTCTCCTGCTCGGCGGACCGCCAGGCGCTCGGCAAGATCACGCCGGAGGGCGTCTTCCTCGAGCAGCTCGAGACCGACCCGGCGCACTACATGCCCGAGGCCGGGATCGCCGACGACATCGCCGGTGGTGAGGTCGTGTCGATCGACCTCAACCAGCCGATGGCCGACATCCTCGCCGAGCTGTCGAAGCACCCCGTGAAGACGCGGCTCTCGCTGACCGGACCGCTCGTCGTGGCGCGCGACATCGCGCACGCCAAGATCAAGGAGCTCCTCGACGCCGGCGAGGAGATGCCGGCGTACCTCAAGGACCACCCCGTCTACTACGCCGGTCCGGCCAAGACGCCGAAAGGCATGGCGTCGGGCTCCTTCGGCCCGACGACCGCCGGCCGGATGGACTCCTACGTCGAGCAGTTCCAGGCCGCCGGCGGCTCGATGGTGATGCTCGCCAAGGGCAACCGCTCCAAGCAGGTCACCGAGGCGTGCGACACCCACGGCGGCTTCTACCTCGGCTCCATCGGCGGCCCCGCCGCTCGCCTCGCGCAGGACTGCATCACGTCGGTGTCGGTCCTCGAGTACGAGGAGCTCGGCATGGAGGCGGTCTGGAAGATCGAGGTCGAGGACTTCCCCGCCTTCATCGTCGTCGACGACAAGGGCAACGACTTCTTCACCGACCCCTCGGGAGCCGTCACGGTCCCGCTGAGCTCGATCACCGGGGCGGGGATCCGGGTCCGCTCGGCGGAGTAAGCCGCTGCACTCGTGTGACGAAGCGGTCGACCCAGCGGCCGGATCGTCACACCTACCGGGCAGTGCGCAACCCCGATCACGGAGCGCCTGCTCGATCTGTGCGAAGAAGGCGTCGGCTGCCACCCGCAGGCCGAGCAGCGGGAGCCGTAGCACGAGGGCGGCGCCCAGCGTGATGTCGTTCTGGCGCAAGGCGTCGCCGACGACATGGGACGCCCAGGAGTGCTGGATGCCGTCGATCTCGACGACGACACCCCACTCCTCCCACACGACGTCGAGGTAGTACGTGCCGTCCTTTCCGCGACGGACCCCCTGGCGCGTGGGCTTCGGCAGACCCCGTTGGCGACACTCCGCGGCGAACTCGGCCTCGCTGACGGAGCGCACGCCGTCGAGCAGGTCGAGGACCGTGGCGTGGAGGAACGTGCGCCGCTTGTCGCGGTGCACCGCCAGCAACGAGGCGCCGATGCGTTCGGCCGTCGTCAGGCGCTGCCGGACCGCCATGGTCAGCAGCAGGGCGGCCTGCTTGTCCGACACCGCCCACAGGGCGGCGCGCACGGCGGCGACACCGGGACGTGCTCGCGGGATGCCGGTGCGGGTGACGGCGCCCGGGTCGTACCTGCGCGTGCGTACGACCCTGAGTCCCGGTGCAGAGCGGGCACGGGCATGCATCGGGACGCTGACGCGCACCACGTCCCGTGTGAAGCCGGTGAGGCCTTCGGCGATGAGGGCGGACGCTCCGTCGAGGTGGGCCTGCGGCCCACCCTCGAGGACAGCAGCCCACAGCATCGCCACGTCCGTGAGCGGACCGGTCGTCACCGCGACGACCTGGCTGTGGACCCGCTGCCCTCGCTTGGCGGTGACCTGCGCGCGCACCTGCGACCGGGTGATGCCGCACGAGCGAAGCTGCGCGAGGCTGATTGCACCACCCTGCTCGTTCGCCCGGTTGATCGCCGCGCCGATGCGCCGCGCGCGCAACGCCCTGGCGCCGAGTCGTACGGCCTCCTCCATCACTCCACCGTCGTGCAGGGTCCGACATGGCGCCATCCCACGGAGCACATCTGTGGATGGACGCGACGCGGTGCGAAGTGGCTGCCCGAGCAGCCGGATCGTCACACGTCCGGGGACGCTGTCACGAGCCGGTCGGCGAGGGCTGCGGCGGCCGCTCCTGCGCGGTGACCGAGGAGCTCGGGCCCCGCGACCTCGTCCTGGTGCGCGCCGCCGAGCAGCACCGACGTCATCGGCATCAGTGCCTCGGTGAGCTCGCGAAGCGCGGGGAGGTCCTCGATCGTGGGAGCCGCGAGCACCACGGCGGCCGGCGCGACGAGCCGTACGGTGCCCACCCAGGCCTCGAGCGGCAGGTCGGCCCCGAGGTAGGTGACCCGGACGCCGCGCGAGCGCAGGACCAGCGAGAACGCCATGACTCCGAGCTCGTGCCGGGATCCGCGGGCCAGTCCGGCCAGGACGCGCGGAGCGTCGGGCGCCACCATGGGGAGGGACTGGAAGGCGTGCGCGAGCTGACGGTGGACGGCGGCAGAGACGAAGTGCTCGCCCGCGACGGACACGTCGCCGCGCTGCCACGCCCTGCCCACGTCGACGAGCGAGGGGAGCAACCAGCCGTCGATCGCCGCCACGTAGTCGCCGTCCGCGAACGCGTCCGACAGCAGCCACTCGAGCCGCGGGACGTCGAAGTCCGTCGCGCACTGGACCAGCTCCTGTGACCGCGCGTCGGTGCACGGCGCCTCGGGGCGCTGGATCGCGGCCGCGGCCGCCGACACGTCGTGCACCACGTGCTCGGCCGCCTCGTGCGCCGACCACCCCGCATCGACCAGGGTGCGCATCACGCTGAGCCGGCGCACGGCCTCGTCGTCGTACAGGCGGTAGTTGCCCTCTGACCGCTGCGGGGCGACCACGCCGTAGCGCTGCTCCCACTTGCGCAGCGTCGTGCTGCTCACGCCCGTGAGCTCGGCGGCCCGCCCGACGGTGTACATGCGTTCAAAATAGGACCTGCCGGGCCCGAGCGGCACCTTTCCCCTGGCTTCCGGACGACATCTGGGTGGACAAGCCTTGGACAACCCGGCCGGACCGGTGAGGCAGGATGGCGCTCGTGGAGATTGCTCGGGCAGAGACCGAACGCGGCGAGGTGGTGCTGCGCCGACGCGTGTCCGAGGCGGCGGCCGACGTGCTCGAGCTCCGGGTCAACGGGGTCTTCGTCATGGACACCCTCGAGACCACGAGCGAGATCGAGCTCGCCGCGCAGGCTCTCGACCTCGTCGAGCACCCGACGACGGTCCTCATCGGTGGGCTGGGGCTCGGCTTCACGCTGCAACGCGTGCTCGCCGACGCGCGGGTCGAGCGGGCCGTCGTCGTGGAGATCGAGGAGCCGCTCATCGAGTGGATGCGCAACGGCACCGTGCCCCACGGCCCCGCGCTCCTCGCCGACGCCCGCGCGACGGTCGTCAACGCCGACATCGCGATGGCGATCGCCGAGGCGCGATCGACGTACGACCTGGTGCTGCTCGACGTCGACAACGGCCCGGGCTACCTCGTCCACGAGGGCAACGAGCAGGTCTACGAGCAGGAGTTCCTCGGCCGTTGTCGCGACCTGCTCACTCCCGGCGGGGTGCTCGTCGTCTGGTCGGCCAACGCCGCGCCCGAGCTGCTCGCCGCGATGCGGACCGTCTTCGAGTCGACCGAGGAGCAGGCCCACGACGTGCTGATGCAGGACCGCCCGGAGCAGTACTTCCTCTACCTCGCCCGCCGCTGACGGCCGGCACGATCACCGGAGGAACGCCTCCAGGACCGGACCGGCCGTCTGCGAGCCGGACACTCCGGTCTCGACGAACACCGCGACCGCGAGGTCACCGCGGGTGGCGATCATCCAGGCGTGGGTCGGCAGCTCACCGGCGGCGTCCGGTTCGCCGTACTCCGCCGTGCCGGTCTTGGCACCCACCTCGCCGGGTACGCCGAGCAGGAACCGTCCCGATCCGGTGGTCACCACGCCCCGCATGAGGCCGCGCAGGGTGGCGCCCTCGCCCTCGGTCAGCGGTTGATCGATCGCCGCCTGCTCCACCGCGTGCTCGGGCAGCAGCGCCGGCAGCACCGTGCGACCGGCCGAGACCGACGCGGCGACGGCAGCCATCGCGAAGGGGCTGGCGAGGACGGTGCCCTGACCGATCAGGTCGGCGGCGGCGCCGGTCTCGGTCCCTGCTGGCGGCACCTGGCCGAAGTAGACCGGGAAGCCGAGGTCGTGGTCCGTCCCGAGACCGAGCGCCTGGGCGGCGGCGGTGAGGTCGCCGTCGCCGAGCCGGTCGGCGTTGCCGATGAAGGCGGTGTTGCAGGACTGGGCGACTGCCTGGGCCAGGGTGATGTCGCCGATCGAGGACGCCGGGAAGTCGTCGTAGTTCTTGAACGAGCGTCCGTCGACGACGGTCGTCGGCGGGCAGGACAGGACGTCGTCGACCTTCACCCCGTTGCGCAGCAGTGCCAGCGAGGACACGATCTTGAAGGTCGAGCCGGGGGCGTACTGCCCGGTCGACGCGAGGTCCGCGCCCGCGGCCCCGACGCCGTTGGCGGCCGCGACGACCGCACCGTCGGAGGGCCGGATCGCGACCAGTGCGCTCGCCGGGGCGTCCTCCCCCAGCGTGGCCAGGGCTGTCTCGGCCCTCTGCTGGAGGTCGGCGTCGAGCGTCGTGACCAGGTCGGTCCCGTCGACTGCCGGCACCTCGAAGATCGTGCGCAGCACGTCGTCCTCGTCGCGCGCGACGACCGCGGTGCCGGGCGTCCCCCGCAGCTGCTCGTCGTAGCGCGCCTGCAGGCCGGAGAGGCCGACCTCGTCGCCGGCGACGATCGCGCCGTCCGACCCCTCCACGATCTCGGCCGTCGCGGGGCCGACCCGGCCGAGCAGGGCAGCCGCGAACTCGCGCGTGGGGGCGAGCGGGACGTTGTCGTTCACCGCGAGCGCGCCCCTGATCTTGCGGAAGGCGGGCAGCACCTCGCGGGCGTCGTCCTCGCGCAGCACGACCGCCTCGACGAACGCCTCGGCCCCCATGTCCTCCGCGCGCTCGACGTACGACGCCACGTCGACGTCGAGCACCCGGGCGATGCGCCGTGCGCTGCGGGCGACCTGCGGCCCCTCGACCTTGGTCTTGTCGAGGCCGTAGCGCAGGACCGGCCGCTCGGTGACGAGCTTGACGCCTCCCGCACCGGCGATGTCCCCACGCGACGGGGACAGGGTCCGCAGGCCGAGGGTGTCGCCCTCGGCCAGGTCCGGGGCCAGGTCGTCGGGCGACCACTGCACGGTCCAGTCCTCGCCGTCCTGGGTGAGCACCACTGAGGTCTCGTACTCCCAGGGCGCGTCCGGCGGTACGGCCCAGCTCCACGCGAGCGTGGCGTCGGCCCGACCCTCCTCCTCGACCACGTCGACGGCCGCCACGGTCACGGACACCGGCACCTCGTCGAGCGGCGCGACCAGCTCCTCGAACGCGGCCCGCGCGTCCTCGGAACCGAGCGGCACGTCGCCGAGCGTGTGCTCGCTCAGCGCTGCCGCGAGGTCGCCGGCGAGGTCCCCTGCCGGGTCGCCCTCGTCACCGCCCAGCACGGAGCAACCGCCGCCGACGAGCGCCGCGGAGAGGGTCATACCGATCCCGAGTCGGAGTGATCGCATGCGCCCATGCAACCAGCCGGGCGATGGATATCCACGGACGTGGGTACCGTCGCCCCATGAGCGAGACACGCACCGAGCACGACTCCATGGGCGACGTCGAGGTCCCCCGCGACGCCCTCTGGCGGGCGCAGACCCAACGGGCGGTGGAGAACTTCCCGATCAGCGGGCTGCGCCTGCAGCCGCGCCACGTCCAGGCGCTCGCGCACGTCAAGGCCGCTGCGGCGACCGCCAACGGTGCGCTCGGCGTGATCACCCACGAGCAGGTGCAGGCGATCGTCGAGGCCGCCGACGCGATCGTGGCGGGCGACCACGACGGCGAGTTCCCCATCGACGTCTTCCAGACCGGCTCGGGCACCAGCTCCAACATGAACGCCAACGAGGTGATCGCCAGCCTCGCGGACCGCGCCGGCGTCACCGTCCACCCCAACGACCACGTCAACGCCTCGCAGAGCAGCAACGACACCTTCCCGACGAGCATCCATGTCGCCGCGACGCTCGCCGTCGTCGACGACCTGATCCCGGCGCTCGACCGGCTCGCGACGTCGTTCGAGGCCAAGGCCGACGAGTTCGCCGACACGGTCAAGGCCGGTCGGACGCACCTCATGGACGCCACCCCGGTGACGCTCGGGCAGGAGATGGGGGCGTACGCCGCCACGCTGCGGCTGGCGGCCGAGCGTCTCGACGCGGTGCTGCCGCGGGTGCGCGAGCTGCCGCTCGGCGGGACGGCCGTCGGCACCGGCATCAACACGCCGGCGGCCTTCGCCGAGCGGGCGATCGCCGCGCTGGCGGAGCGGACGGGCCAGCCCTTCACCGAGGCCCGCAACCACTTCGAGGCGCAGGGCACGCGCGACTCCCTCGTCGAGCTGTCGGGCGTGCTGCGCACGATCGCGGTCGGCCTCACGAAGATCTGCAACGACCTCCGATGGATGTCCTCCGGCCCGACGACCGGGCTCTCCGAGATCCACCTCCCCGACCTCCAGCCCGGGTCGAGCATCATGCCCGGCAAGGTCAACCCGGTGCTGCCGGAGGCCACCTTGATGGTGTGCGCCCGCGTCGTCGGCAACGACGCCACGATCGCCTGGGCGGGCGCGGCCGGGAGCTTCGAGCTCAACGTGATGATGCCGGTCATGGCACACGCCCTCCTCGAGTCGATCCACGTCCTGTCCACCTCGAGCGTGCTGCTCGCCGAGCGCTGCGTGGACGGCATCACCGCCGACGCCGACCGGATGCGCCGCTACGCCGAGTCCTCCCCCTCCGTGGTCACGCCCCTCAACGCGCACATCGGCTACGAGGAGGCCGCGAAGGTCGCGAAGAAGGCACTGGCCGAGGGCGCCACCATCCGCGAGACCGTGATCGAGATGGGCTACGTCGAGCGGGGCGACCTCACCGAGGAGCAGCTCGACGCCGCACTCGACGTGGACTCGATGACGGGCCGCTGATGGCGACCGACGAGCACGGGCTCGACCCCACCCGCGAGACCCTGAAGGCGATCGACCGCGCCATGACCGGTGACTCACACGTGCTCGAGGTGGGCTGTGGCGCGGGGGTCATGGCCGAGCGGATCGGCGCACTGCCCGGGGTCACCCTCGTAGCGATCGACTACGCCGATGATTCCGTGGAGCTCACCGGCGCCCGGGGCATCGACGCCCGCTGGGCGGACATCTGTTACCTCCCGTTCGAGGACGACACCTTCGACGTGGTCTACGCCGGGGCCGTGCTCCACGAGGTGCGCGACATCGAGCGCGCCATGACCGAGGTGCGGCGGGTGCTGCGGCAGGGCGGCACGTTCGTCGCGGTCACCGCCGTCGACGACGGCTCGGGCACCGGCGGCCGCGGCAAGGGTGGCCGCCGCGCGAACCCCCGGTTCACCAGCGAGAACGGGGAGCGCACACTGTCGCGACGCTTCAGCGACGTACGTCGCCACGACCTCGAGGAGGAGGACCTGTCCCTCACCGTCTTCGAGGCCCGCTGACGATGCGGCAGCGGTCCGTCCGGAACCTGTTCTAGCGTCGAGCCATGGCGACGACAGACACGTACGAGATCCGGGCCCTGAGCCCCGAGACCTGGTCGGCCTTCGACGACCTCGTCATCCGGCACAACGGCATCTTCGGCGGCTGCTACTGCATCGCCTTCCACCCCGACGGCCCCGAGCGAGGCCAGGGCAAGGAGGCCAACCGCGTGCTGAAGCAGCGCCTCGTGTCGGAGGGCCGCGCCCACGCGGCGCTCGTGATGGACGGCGACGAGGCGGTCGCCTGGGCGGAGTACGGCACCCCCGAGGAGCTGCCGAGCATCCACCACCGCAAGCAGTACGACGCCGAGAAGGACGCCGATCCGGACTACCGGATCACGTGCGTCTTCGTCGACCGGCGCTACCGCCGACACGGCCTCGTCGAGAGGGCGATCCGCGGCGCCCTCGCCCAGATCGCCGAGGCCGGGGGCGGGGTGGTCGAGGGCTATCCGCACGACCTCACGCACCAGACCAAGAAGATGTCGTCGTCGTTCCTCTACAACGGCACCCGGCAGACGTACGCGCGGCTGGGCTTCACCTACGTCCGGCCCAAGGGACTGAAGAACTGCGTGATGTCGATCGAGGTGCCCGCCGCCCTCGGCTGACACGAAAACGAGGCGCGACCCGTCCGTCCCCGTGGAACGGTCGGATCGCGCCCCTCCGACCCCCCAGGCCGATTCGGTGCGCGCGAGCCCGGTGGGCTCAGCACTGCAGCTTCATGCTCTGCAGCATGGCGCTTCGCCACGGCCATGGATGCCGCTTCCGGCTCGGACTAGGCCGATCGGTTGGACCAGTGGTCCTGCGTCAGTACCAGCCGTGACCGGACTTGAAGCTCCACGCACCGCACGGCGAGCCGTAGGTGCTCTGGATGTACTCCAGACCCCAGCGGATCTGCGACTCGGCGGAGGTCATGTAGTCCGCGGGCAGGTCGTGGAGCTGCGTCAGCGCCTGCGGGATGCCGTACGCGGACGAGCTGGGGTTGTCGGCGTCGATCCGCCACCCCGACTCGCTCTCGTAGAGGGAGTCGAGGCACGAGAACTGGTCGGACGAGAAGCCGTAGACCGGCAGGAGCGCACGGGCGATGTCACGCGGGTCGCCCTCGGAGAGCGACTGGTACTTCGTCACGACCGGGCCGGCCGACATCGTCAGGGCCGTGGCCTTGATGGCGTCGCGACGCGACGAGCGCGAGGTGACCTGGCGCTGCGCGCGCCGGGCGAGCGCGTCGGCGGTCGCTGCGTCCGCGGTCTCGCCGGACGCCACTCCCGACGCAGGGGCGGACTCCACGCCGGGCTCCACGGGCGCTGCTGCCGTCGACGGACCCACGTCAGCGGCGGCCGGCGTCATGCCGGAGTCGCTGGTGAAGAGGCCACCGGTGACGCTGATCCCGGTCACCGCGGCAGCCAGACCGGTCAGCGCGACTCCGGTGCGGAGCGCGCTGCGTCGCGGGGCGCGCGCGGCCTTGTGCTTGCCGGGAGCGCGGTGCGTGGGGACGTACTTCGGGGGCTGGGGCACGGAGGAGTCTCACGGGTGGACGACAGGGGTGTGCGGCTCGAGAGGCACCACGAGATCGCCTCGCAGCGCGGTCGGGACGCGGTTCTCGGGGGTGTCCCTGGCCTGACCTCCCCGGGGGAAGGTCACGAAACGATCACGCCCACCATGCATGAGGGCGTGAGTGCGTGCAAACCGAACGGGACTATTGGTGGTGTCCCTTGCGTCGCATGAGCCACAAGGGTCACATGAGTCTTCCCCCGCCCCACTTCCGGGTGCATGGCCGCCGCATGTAACGCCGGGTTAGTGCTTGTACCCACCCCCGTGGACGGGGGTGGGTACAAGGTGTAACCCGGCGTTACATGCTGCGCTGGGCTCTGCGCCGGTCGGCCGACCGGACCTCAGAGGGTGACGTCCTCCAGCATCTCGGTCACGAGCGCCGCGATGGGCGAGCGCTCGGAGCGGGTGAGGGTGACGTGGGCGAAGAGGGGGTGGCCCTTGAGCTTCTCCACCACCGCGACGATGCCGTCGTGGCGACCGACGCGCAGGTTGTCACGCTGCGCCACGTCGTGGGTGAGCACGACCTTGGAGTTGGCGCCGATCCGGGACAGGACCGTCAGCAGGACGTTGCGCTCCAGCGACTGCGCCTCGTCGACGATCACGAAGGCGTCGTGCAGCGAGCGACCGCGGATGTGGGTCAACGGCATCACCTCGAGCAGGCCGCGGTCCATCACCTCGTCGATCACGTCCTTGCCGGTGAGCGCGCCGAGGGTGTCGAAGACCGCCTGCGCCCAGGGCGACATCTTCTCGTTCTCCGAGCCGGGCAGGTAGCCGAGCTCCTGGCCGCCGACGGCGAAGAGCGGGCGGAAGATGACGACCTTCTTGTGCTGACGGCGCTCCATCACGGCCTCGAGCCCGGCGCACAACGCCATCGCCGACTTGCCGGTGCCGGCCCGACCGCCGAGGGAGACGATGCCGACCTCGGGATCGAGCAGCATCTCGAGGGCGATCCGCTGCTCGGCCGAGCGGCCGTGGACCCCGAAGGCGTCCCGGTCGCCGCGGACGAGGTGCACCCGCTTGTCGGCGCCGACGCGGCCCAACGCCGTACCGCGGTCGGACAGCAGCACCAGGCCGTTGTGGCACGGCAGGTCGCGTGCCTCGGCGAGGTCGAGGACGCCGTCCTCGTAGAGCTCGTCGAGGTCGGTGGCCGGGACCTCGAGCTCGGTCATGCCGGTGTAGCCGGAGTCGTTGATCCCCTCGGCGCGGTACTCCTGGGCGTCGAGGCCGACGGCCGAGGCCTTGATCCGCAGCGGCAGGTCCTTGGAGACGAGCGTGACGCGGCGCCCCTCGTCGGCGAGGTTCTTCGCGACGGCCAGGATCCGGGTGTCGTTGTCACCCAGCCGGAACCCGGACGGCAGCGCCTGCGGGTCGGTGTGGTTGAGCTCGACGCGGAGCGTCCCGCCCTCGGTGCCGATGGCGACCGGCTCGTCGAGGCGACCGTGCACGACCCGCAGGTCGTCGAGCGCACGCAGCGCCGTGCGGGCGAAGAAGCCGAGCTCCGGGTGGTGCCGCTTGCCCTCGAGCTCGGTGATCACCACCACCGGCAGCACGACCTCGTGCTCCGCGAAGCGGGTCAGCGCCCCTGGATCGGCGAGGAGGACGCTGGTGTCGAGCACGTACGTCCTCAGGCTCCCGACGGCGGACGTTGCCGCGGAGCTGGAGCTGGGCGATCCGGAACTCTTGGGCGAGGTCTTGCTGCTGGCCACGACTAACCCCTTGCTGCGGGTCGGCGCGCGCACTCCTCGCCCGGCCCGATGTCATTCAACGGACCGGAGAGCTCCCATTCGAGTGCTCAAGGTTGCCTCCCGGTTCAGCGGGCTTCCCCACCTGCTGATGCCGCCGAAAGTACGCCTGCGCATCACCCGATCCGGGGCGACACGCCCGAACGCGAGGTGACGAGGAGATGACGTTCGCCGGCTGGTGTCGCTAGCCGCCGAAGCGGCGTTCGCGGGCGGCGTACGCCCGGATCGCGCGCAGGAAGTCGACCCGACGGAAGTCGGGCCACAGCGCCTCGCAGAAGTAGAACTCCGAGTTCGCCGACTGCCACAGCAGGAAGCCACCGAGCCGCTGCTCGCCCGAGGTCCGGATCACCAGGTCGGGGTCAGGTTGGCCCTTGGTGTAGAGGTGCTCGGCGATGTGCTCGACGTCGATGATGTCGGCGAGCTCCTCCAGCGAGGTGCCTCGAGCCGCGTGGTCGGCGAGCAACGCGCGTACGGCGTCGGCGATCTCACGACGACCGCCGTAGCCGATCGCCACGTTGACCAGGAGCCCGTCGATGTCCCGGGTCGCCTCCTCGGCCGCCTTCAACCGCTCGGCGGTCTCGGTCGGCAGCAGGTCGAGCGCGCCCACGGGGTGGATCCGCCAGCGCCCGGCCTCTGCCAGGGACTCCACCGCGCCCTCGATGATCGACAGCAGGCCGCTGAGCTGCTCGGGCGGACGGTTGGTGAGGTTGTCGCTGGACAGCAGCCACAGCGTGACCACCTTGACCCCGACCTCCTCGCACCAGCCGAGCATCGGACGGATGTTGTCCGCGCCGGCCTGGTAGCCCTCGGCGGTGTTCAGCCCGACGGCCTTGGCCCAGCGGCGGTTGCCGTCGAGCATCACACCGACGTGCTGGGGGATGCGGTCGTGGGGCAGGAACTTCACCACCCGGGACTCGTAGGCCGGGTAGAGCACCCGTCGTACGGCGTCCTTCACGTTGACCACCTGCCGATGGTAACGCCGTGAGATCCACCGCTCTGGGCCGACGGCTGCGCGCGTCACCGCAACACCGGTAGATTCCCCTCATGGAGAGCAGCTCAGGGACCCCGCGCGACCGGGTCGAGAACGCCGTGGAGCGCGCCGGCGAGCTGATGTCCGACAAGATGGCCGAGGTCAAGCCCAAGCTCCGAGGCTGGCTGCACGCCGGGACCGCCCCGCTCGCCCTCGCTGCCGGGATCGTCCTCGTCGCCCTGTCGCCCACCGCGTCCACCCGCGTCGGCTCGGCGGCCTTCGCCCTGTCGGCGCTCCTCGTCTTCACGGTGTCCGCGATCTATCACCGCGGCACCTGGTCGCCACGCACGTGGGCCTTCCTGCGCCGCTTCGACCACGCCAACATCTTCGTGCTGATCGCCGGCACCTACACGCCCTACGCCCTGCTCTTCCTGGACGGCTCCGCGCGCACGACGCTCCTGCTGATCGTGTGGGGCGCTGCCATCGGTGGCGTGCTGTTCCGGGTCTTCTGGATCGACGCGCCCCGCTGGCTCTACCTACCGATGTACCTCGCGCTCGGCTGGGCTGCGGTCTTCTTCATCCCGCAGTTCGTCGACGGAGCCGATCGGTTCAGCAGCGGCATCGCGATCGCCACGCTCGTGCTCGTCGGGGTCGGCGGCCTGCTCTACACCGTCGGCGGCATCGTCTACGGCCTCAAGCGCCCCGACCCCTCGCCGCGCTGGTTCGGGTTCCACGAGGTCTTCCACTCCTTCACGGTGCTCGCCTTCGCCGCGCACTACGTCGGCGTCTCGCTGGCGACGTACTCGCTGCGCTGACCGGTCCTGCGGTGAGCCTGCTCACGTCGGGCAACGATCGGCGCGCTCCGCTCGTCTGACAGGTGAACCCTGTCCCCCACCCCCCTCGCGAGATGACTGATCCTCAGCCCCACCCCGACCGTCCGTCCGACCGCCAACCCCTCCTCGACCTCAGCCTCCCGCAGCTCGTCGCCGGCGCGACCGCCGCTGCGACGTCGGCGATCCTCATCAGCCGGCTCGGTCTCCTCGGCACCGTCATCGGCGCCGCGTGCGCCAGCATCGTCTCGGCGATCGTCACTGCCGGCCTCGTCGGTGGCTGGCACCGGGTGCGTACGCTCCCGAGCCGCTTCCCGCACAACCTCCACGGGATGCTCGTGACGGCCGTCGCGGTCGGCCTCGTCGTCGTCGCGTTCCGTACGGGCGTGGACCTGGTCGGACAGGACCTCCCCGCGACCGGCTTCACCGGCCGCCTGCTCGCGCAGGTCAGAGGGTGACCAGCGCGAAGGTGACCAGCGAGCCGACGACCACGACGGCGGCGAGCACCCACGCGAGCGTCGGCGAGCGCCGGGCCAGCCGCTCGAGCGCGAGGTAGGTCGCACCGATCACGGCCAGCCCGACCGTGACGTGCAGCAGCACGGCCAGCAGCACGCCGGCGATGGCGCCCGCCATCCGCAGCCGACCCCACAGCAGGCTCAGCGCCAAGGGCAGCACGATGGCACCCGAGAGCCCACCGACCACCTCCACCCACCAGGAGCGGTCCCCCATCCAGGGCACGTCGACCGCGGCGATCCACGAGCGGTCGAAGAGGTCGCTCGTCGAGCTGTAGCCGAGGTAGAGGATCGTCACGATCGTGACCGCTGCTGCGACGCGGTAGGACCAGTGCTTGGTCCGCGTCCAGGGCACCGCGCGGCCCACGAAGATCGTCGCGACGGTCACCGCCGTCCAGACGATCCAGCGGCGGATGACGCCCGTGCCCGTGTCGGCCATCGCGTCCCGGAAGATGCGGTCGGCCTCGACCCGGTCGACCTCGTGCCCGTCGGTGGAGACGTAGGACGTCGGGTCGTCGCGACCCGCCACGAGCGCGTCGTGGAGCAGCGCCGCCGGCAGGTGGGCGCCGGTCTTGGGCACCAGCCAGGTGAACAACGCCGGCACCGACGTCAGGTCGGTCCGGAACCCCGGGTCCGCGGGCACCAGCAGCTCGCCGAGGTGCCGGTCGAGGTAGGCCAGGCGACGCTCGAGCTCGAAGGTCTCGACGCCCTCCTCCGTGTGGCGCTCGAGCACGATCCGCGGGTCGGCCGCGGGATCGGGCGGTTCCCCCGGCACGCCGTCGCGCGCCAAGGTGCCGCCGTCGTAGAACCGGCGCGGCTGCTGGAGGACCTGTCGGCCCATCACGCCCATGCGCTCCCGAGTCCGCATGTGCCCAGTGTGGCGCGCAGCACCGACACCCGGTGGGAACCCGGTCCGTAAGGTCTGGTGCCATGCGCGTCCTGGTCACCTTCGTCGGAGGTCTCGGACACCTCGCGCCGCTGCTGCCCCTCGCCCGGGCGCTGCGCGACGCGGGTCACGAGGTCGCGATCGCCGGGTCGGGCGGACTGGTGCCGAGGATCGAGGAGGCCGGCTTCCGAGCCTTCGCGACGAGCCCGATGCGGCACCACTCCGGCGCACCCGCCGAGCGCGACCTCACCCCGCTCGTGACGACCGGTGCGCGGGCCGCCGAGGTCGAGTTCGCCGAGAACTTCGCCGCCCGCGGCGCCCGCAGGATGGCCGGCGCGGTCCCGGCTGTCATCGAGGAGCTCCGGCCCGACGTCGTCCTGCGCGACGAGACCGACCTGGGGACGACGATCGCAGCCGAGCTGCTCGGCGTCCCCGTCGCCACGCACCTCGTGCTGGCCTCGGGTCTTCTGGTGCGACCCGAGCTCGTGGTGCCGCAGCTGGACGCCGTACGCGCCGAGCACGGCCTGGCGCCCGATCCCGACCTCACCCGCCTGACCTCCGGGTTGGTGCTGTCCGACGCGGCACCCTCGTTCCGGAGTCCTGGTGCGCCCCTGCGACTGACGCCGTTCCACTACCGCTCGGCCGTCGTCCCGAGCCGGTCCCACCGGAGCGGCAGGCCGACCGTGTACGCCACCCTCGGCACGATCTTCAACAAGGCCTCGGGCGACCTCTTCGAGCGTCTCCTCGCCGGCCTGTCCGACGTGGAGGCCGACGTCGTCTGCACGATCGGTCGCGGGCTCGACCCCGCGGACTTCGGGTCCCAGCCCGCGCACGTGCGCGTCGAGTCCTTCGTCCCGCAGGCCGAGGTCCTGGCTGCTGCCGACCTGGTCGTGAGCCACGGCGGGTCCGGGAGCCTGATGGCCGCGCTGGCCCACGGCCTTCCGTCGGTGCTGCTACCGCTCGGCGCCGACCAGCCGCACAACGCGCTCCGAGCCGGAGACCTCGGCGTCGCCACGACCCTCGACGCCGAGACCGCGACCCCCGACCAGATCGGCGCCCGGGTGCGCGAGGCCCTCGCCGACGACGCCATGCGCGTGCGCGCCCGGTCGCACGCCGACGAGCTCGGCTCGCTCCCCTCGGCCGACGCCGCGGTCGCAGCCCTCGAGGGCGCCGTCGGACCGACGCCTAGGGTGCGGCCATGACGACCGCGCGCACCGTCCCCGTCACCACCGAGATGGACGGCGACGAGCTCGACGCGATGGACGCGTGGCACCTGGCGCGCCGGCACGGGCTGCGGACCATCGCGGTCGAGTCGTTCGTCCGGTTCCGCTACGGCGACGGCTTCACCAACTCGCGGGCGCTCGCCCTGCAGGCCTGCCTCGCCGTGGTGCCGTTCCTCCTGGCCCTGACCGGACTCGCCGCCGACCTCGACGAGGAGCGCCCGGCCGCGGTCGTCGCCCACGTCGTCGACTCGCTCTCCCCCGGCGCCGGCGACAGCGATGCCCTCGCCTCGGCCGTCGAGAAGTCCGACGAGTCGGAGAGGTCCGGTGAGATCGCCCTCGTCCTCGGCCTCGGCTTCGCGCTCCTGTCGATGACGACCGCGATGGCGCAGGTCGAGCGCGGCGCCAATCGCATCTACGGCATCCGACGCGACCGCAAGGCGCTCGCCAAGTACGGGCGCGCCGCGGTGCTCACGGCCGTCCTGGCAGTGCCGGTGGGCATCGGCTTCGTGATGATCGTCGGCGGCGGTGCGCTCGGCGACGCGATGGTGGACACCTACGGCTGGTCCGACACCACCGAGGACTGGTGGAACGTCCTGCGGTGGCCGGTCGGGTTCGGCCTCCTCGTCCTCACCATCGCCGTCCTCCTCGACCATGCCCCGCGGCGTCGCCAGCCCGCCCTGTCGTGGCTCGCCCTCGGCTCCGCGATCGCGGTCGTGCTCAGCGCCGCCGCGACGCTCGGCCTCGCGGCGTACGTGTCCTTCAGCGGGTCGTTCGGCAGCGTGTACGGCCCGCTGGCGGGTGTCTTCGCGCTGCTGCTCTGGGCGTTGCTGTCGTCGATCGCCTTCTTCTACGGCACCGCCGTCTGCGCGCAGCTCGAGGCGCTGCGCGCGAGCGAGCCGTCGCCGGCACTCGACGACCCCGGCCGGCCGCACGCGCACAGGGTCGGGGACCGCCCGTCGGAGGACGGGTAGTCCTTCTGGGCAGGCTTGCCGCATTCGCCTGCGGAGCGGGGTGGTGCGTCCCTAGCGTTCCTGTGTCACCCCGAGGAGCGTTCCCATGCGTCGTCTGGCCGGCCGTCTCGCCACGCCCGCCCTGTCCGTCCTGCTCGTGCTGGGCACGATGGCAGGCACGCCCGCTGCCGTGCCGAGCGCGCAGGGGACCGATCCGGCGGTCGAGCTGCCCCGCCCGGTGCGCGGTGCCACCGCCGTACGCCTGCTCGACGACCAGCTCGACGAGGCGGCCGCGAGCAACGACATGTCCGCGGCCGAGCTGACCGACCTGTTGACGACGGACCCGTCCGCGTGGGTCGACACCACCGGTGCCGTGTTCGTCAAGGAAGGGGTCGCTCCCGCTCCCGCCGACGACCCGGTGAGTGCCCAGGCGCCGCTCGACCAGACCCTCCGGCTGCACAGCAAGCCGGGATCCACCAAGACGATCTTCCTCGACTTCGACGGCGGCACGGCGAGCGCCACCGGCTGGCACGCGAGCTATCCGGCGATGCCGACGACCCAGCCCGCGTGGGACCCCTCGGGCAACGGCGCGAGCTTCACCGACGCCGAGCTCACCTCGATCCAGACGATCTGGCAGGCAGTGGCCGAGGACTACGCCCCCTTCGACGTCGACGTGACGACCGCGGACCCCGGACCCGCCGGCATCTTCCGGACGAACCTCCTGGACCTCACCTACGGCTCCCACGTCATGATCACCCCGAGCGCGGAGACGCAGAACGCCATCTGCCCGTCCGGGTGCGGCGGCGTCGCCTACATCGGCGTGTTCGACCAGGTCAACGGCGGCGGTGGTGGTGCGGCCGGCGACGGTTACGGCTACCGGCAGCCCGCCTGGGTGTTCCCGCAGCGGCTCGGCAACTCGCCGAAGAACATCGCCGAGGCGGCCACCCACGAGGTGGGCCACACCTTCGGGCTGCTCCACGACGGCAACGCCACCGAGGGCTACGACAGGGGCCACGGCGCGTGGGCGCCGATCATGGGCGTCGGCTACGACCGCCCCGTCTCGCAGTGGAGCAAGGGCGACTACACCGGAGCCAACAACCAGCAGGACGACTACGCCGTCATCCTCGGCGTCGCGGGAGCCCGCGTCGACGAGGCACCGACGACGATCGGCCTCGCGCCCGTGGTCCCCACGGGGACGGCGTACGTCACGAGCCGCACCGACGTCGACACCTACCTCCTCGGGACCTGCGCCGGCGCCGTCTCCGTCGCCGCGGCACCGCTGCCGTCGCTGGCTGACCTCGACATCGAGCTGAGCATCCTCGACTCCCTCGGACAGGTGGTGGCGACCGACGACCCCGCCTCCGTGCAGACCTCGGTCAGCGTCGCCTCGGGGATGGGGGCGTCGCTCACCCGGACCCTCACCTCCGGCACCTACTACGTCTCGGTGGACGGCGTCGGCAACGGCACCTGGGCCACCGGCTACGACGACTACGGCTCGCTGGGCGCGTACACCATCGCCGTGACCGGGTGCGACGGCGTGCGGCCGATCCCGACGACGACCTCCCTCGCCGCCTCGGCGTCTGGTCGCGACGTGACGCTCGACGTCCAGGTCAGCACTGACGGCGGCACCCCCGCCGGCACCGTCGAGCTCCGGGACGGCGGCGCGCTCGTCGGCAACCCGACGCTCAGCGCCGGCGCCGCCTCGCTGCTGCTGACCTCCGTGGCGCCCGGCGACCACGCCTACCAGGCCACCCTCGTCCCCAGCGACCCGGCGGCGTACGCCGGTTCGTCCTCGCCAGTACGGACGGTGGCCATCGCCCGGGTCGCGACGACCACCGACCTGACGGTCTCGTCGTCCGGGCGCAGCGTGACGCTGTCGACGACCGTGACGAGCGGCTCCGGCACTCCCGAGGGAACGGTCCAGCTCCGCGAGGGCGCCACCGTCCTGGGCTCCGTCCCACTCTCCGCAGGTGCCGCGGCGCTGAGCCTCGCCGGAGTCGTGCCGGGCGACCACACGTACACCGGGACCTACGTGCCCAGCGGCACGTTCCACTCCGGCTCGGCCTCGCCGGCGCGCACCCGGACGGTCCTCGACGACCAGGTCGGGCCCACCCCGACGCCCACCCCGACGCCCACGCCGACAGCCGACCCGACACCGACCCCGCCGACAGGTCCGTCCGTGTCCACGAGCACCACGACCCTCAAGGCACCCAGGAAGGCCAGGCCGGGGACGCGACCCACGATCAGGGTCACCGTCCGCCGCAGCGCCGCCGCCGCGGCCGGCACGGTGGTCGTCACGTACGGCACGAGGACGAGGACGCTGACCCTCACGGCGGGCAGGGCCACGTTGAGGCTCCCGAAGCTCAAGGCCGGGAAGCTGAAGGTCACCGTCCGCTACGCCGGCGACGCGACGACGACCGCCTCCGCCGCGACGGGGACGATTCGCGTGCGGGCCTGACCTGACCTGACGCGCGCGCCGAGCAGGACGACAATGCCTGACGTGATCCTCACGGCCTCGCACGTGGTCACCCCGGCGCGGGTCCTCGCGCCGGGGTGGCTGCGCCTGGACGGCGACCGCATCATCGAGGTCGGCGAGGGCGCCCCACCACAGACGCCCGACGTCGACCGCGCCGTCGACCTGGGCGACACCACCATCGTCCCCGGCTTCGTCGACCTCCACGTGCACGGCGGAGGAGGCGCGTCCTTCGAGACGGGTACGTCGGACGCGGCCGACCTGGTGGCGGCCACCCACCTCGCCCACGGCACCACGTCGATGGCGGCGAGCCTGGTCACCGACACCCGCGAGCGGATGGTCGACGCGGTCCGCGAGCTGGCACTGCTGGTGCAGGACGGCCGGCTCGCCGGCGTGCACCTCGAGGGCCCCTGGCTGAGTCCGCAGCGCTCGGGTGCGCATCACCCCGGCTCCCTCTCCTCCCCCGACCCAGCCGCGGTCGACGCACTCCTCAGTGCCGGCGACGGCGCGGTCCGGATGGTCACCCTCGCGCCCGAGCTGCCCGGCGGCCTCGACGCCGTCCGCCGCCTCGTCGACGCCGGCGTGCTCGCCGCGATCGGCCACACCGATGCGACGTACGACGAGGCGCGCGCCGCCCTCGACGCCGGCGCCCGGCTCGGCACCCACCTCTTCAACGCCATGCGACCGCTCCACCACCGCGACCCGGGTCCGGTCGGCGCGCTCCTCGACTCCCCGGGCGACGTCGAGCTCATCGCCGACGGCGTGCACCTCCACCCGTCGGTGCTGCGGACGGTCTTCGCCGCCAAGCCCGGCCGCTGCATCCTCGTCACCGACGCGATGGCGGCGGCGGGTGCGCCGGACGGCGACTACGCGCTCGGCCAGATGGCGGTCGAAGTGCGCGACGGAGTCGCCCGGCTGGCTGACGGTCCGGGCGCCGGCGCGATCGCGGGCTCGACGCTCACGATGGACGCCGCGGTCCGCTTCGCCGTGCTCACCGCCGGCCTGCCGCTGCGCGACGCCGTGCACGCCGCGAGCACCGCTCCGGCCCGGGCCTGGGGGCTGGCCGAAGTCGGCGCCCTGGAGGCCGGACGCCGCGCCGACCTCGTGGTGCTCGACGGTGACCTGCAGGTCGTCCGGGTGATGCGCTCAGGGGCCTGGACGGGTCGCTGAGCCTCAGCCCTTGGTGGACCCGAGCGTCAGACCGGAGACGAACTGCTTCTGCAGGGCGAAGAACACGACCAGCACCGGGAGCGCCACGATGATCGACCCCGCCGCGACCAGGTTGGTGTCGGTGAAGAACTGCCCGCGCAGGTTGTTGAGCGCCGAGGTGACCGGCAGCTTGTCGCCCTGCTGGATCAGCACGGTGGCCCAGAAGAACTCGTTGTAGACCCAGGTCACCTGCAAGGTGGCGAGGGCGGCGAGAGCGGGGCGGACGAGCGGCATCGTGAGCTGCCAGTACTGGCGCCACACGCTGGCGCCGTCGAGCTCGGCCGACTCGTAGATCTCGTAGGGCAGGGTCTTCATGTAGTTGCTGAGGACGAAGGTGCAGAAGCCCATCTGGAAGGCCGTGTTGACCAGGATGAGCGCCCAGAAGCTGTTGAGCATGGAGCCCGAGTCGCTCATGAAGTAGGGCAGCGGGATCTCGCGGAACATCCGGAAGACCGGGATCAGCAGCGCCTGCGGGGGCAGCAGGTTGGCAGCCAGGAAGACGCCGAGCAGGGCGAGGTTGAACCGGTAGCTGAAACGGGCGAGCACGAAGGCGACCATCGAGGAGAGCCACAGCGTCAGCAGCACGGCCGGGATGGTGATGAGGAACGAGTTCTTCATGTGGAGCCCGAAGTTGCCCTGCGTCCACGCCTGTTCGTAGTTGCTCGTGGTCCAGCCGCCGAAGGAGAGGTAGCCGTTGGCCTGGGTGTACTCGTACTCCCGGAAGGAGTTGATGAGCGCCCAGAGCAGCGGGAAGAGCCAGGCGAGCGCCAGCAGGGCCACGATCACGGTGACCAAGGTCCCGCGCCGCTTGCTCAGCACGCCGCCCTCCTTGCGGGTCGGGGGCGTGAGCTTCGCCGTCGGGGACGCGGCGCGTGGCGTGGCGACCGGTGTCTCGTACGTCATCGGTTGCGCTCCTCGCGGAAGACCGTCCGCAGGTAGATGGTGATGAAGATCGAGGAGATCAGCATCATGATCACGGCGAGCGCCGAGCCGAACCCGTAGCGCGTCGCCTCCCCGATGACGTTCTGCGCCACCAGCGCGCCGATGACCTCGAGACCGTTGCGGCCCTTGTTGATCACCCAGACGAGGTCGAAGGCGCGCAGCGACTCGATGACCACGATCACGATGACGACCATGTTGATCGGTCGCATGACGGGGAAGATCACGTGGAAGAAGGTCTTCACCTCGCTCGCCCCGTCGACCGCCGCCGCCTCGCGCAGGCTCGCATCGACTCCCTTCAGGCCCGCCAGGTAGATGAGCATGATGTAGCCGGTGTGGCGCCACGCCGTGGCGACCAGCACCGCCCACAGGTTGATGTCGGGATCGCCGTACCAGTCCACCTCGCTGTGGAACACCTGGTTGATGAGTCCCTGGTCCCGGGAGTAGAAGAGCTGCCAGATGAACCCGATCAGCGCCAGCGACAGCACGACCGGCATGTAGAACGCGGTCTGGTAGAGGCGGCTGCCCTTCATCTCACGGTCCAGCACGACGGCGAGCAGCATGCCGAGGACCGTGGGGAGGAGGAACAGGAAGGTGAGCCAGATGAGGTTGTGCTGGACGGCCGGCCAGAAGGCCGGGTAGATGGTGAAGATGTCCTTGTAGTTCTGGACGCCGACCCACTCGATCGTGCTGAGGTCCCCGAACCCGTTCCACTTCCCGAAGGACAGCACCACCGACAGCAGCGCCGGCAGCCACACCAGCAGGACCACCAGGACCAGCGGGATCGTCACCATCGTGATGACGGTGACCCGATCCCTGGCGGGCAGCTTCTTCTCGCGGCCCTGTGCCGGCGCCACAGCCCTGGCAGGCGGTGCGGGCTGCGGCGCCTCGTCGATGTGGGTCATGGCTCAGCCGAAGATGGAGTTGGCCTGCTCCTGGATGCTCGACGTCACCCCGTCGATGTCGTCCGGGCTCTTCAGGAAGGCCTGGATCGACGGGATCATCACCGTGTTGGCGAAGTCGGCGTTGGTGTCGCGGTCCATGAACTGGGCGATGTTGGCAGCCGCCCCCACCACCTCTGCGGACTTCTTCTGCAGGTCGGTGTAGGACGAGGTGCTGGCGCCCTCGTTGGCCGCGATGAACGGCGCATCGGCGCCTGCGTTGCCCGCATCGGCCGCGGCAGCGCTGCCCAGCCACTTGGCCATCGCCTTGCCGGCGTCCTGGTTCTTGCCCGCCGCTGCCACGCAGAAGCCGTCGATGGGGGCATCGAGGGCGTCCGCGCCGATGGCCGAGTCGAGCTCGGGGAAGGTGAAGAAGTCGATGTCGTCGGCCTGGTCGGCGATGGCGTCGACCACGAACGTGCCGAGGAGGTACATGCCGCTCTCACCCTTGCCCATCGAGGTGGCCGCCTCCTGCCACGTCCGGCCCAGGGGGTCGGCCTGGTGGAAGGGGAGCAGGGTGCGCCAGGTCTCGAAGACACCCTTGACCTCGTCGCTGTCCCACTTCTCCTCGCCGGCCATCAGGCTGATGTGGTAGTCGAAGCCGTTGAGCCGCATGTTGAGGATGTCGAAGGTGCCCATCGCGGGCCAGCCGTCCTTGTCCCCGAAGGCGATCGGCGTGATGCCCTTGCCCTGCATGTCCTTCATGAGCTCCATGAAGTCGTTGTTGGTCTCCGGCGGGGCCCAGCCGTTCTTCTCGAAGATCGACTTGCGGTAGAAGAGGGCCCACGGGTAGTAGCTGACAGGCACGAAGTACTGCTTGCCGTCCGGGGCGGTGGACGCCTGCTTGAACGAGTCGTTGAGGCCGTCGATCGGCCACTGGTCGCTCAGGTCGCTGATCAGGCCGTTCTCGGCGAACTGCGCCATCCGGAACCCGGCGAACCAGGTGAACACGTCGTCCGGCGTGCCCTGGAGGTAGGTGTTGATGCTCTCCTGGAACGTGTTGTGGTCGACCGCGTTGAGGTCGACCTTCGTGCTCGACTCCTTCGTGTACGCAGCGGCGATCGCGTTCAGGCGGTCGTACGCCGGGCCGGAGCCCTCCGCCTCGTTGATGCCGAACTTGACCGTCGCGCCCGACCCGCTGGCGGCACCACCTCCGCTGTCGCCCCCGCATGCGGCGAGGAGGCTGGCACCCCCCACGGCCAGGCCGCTGAGGCCGATGCCACGGAGGACCGAGCGGCGCGTCGCCGCCGTGGTGGCCATGGTCGAGCGGGGGATCGCGTTGGAGACGGGACGTGACACGGGGGACCTCCTGGAGACAAAATCAAACAGGGATCCACAGCATGTGACGGTAACCACACGCCCGTCAAGGTTTGTCCGGGCTCAATTCGGACTCGATCAAACATTTTTCGACGTCTTCCACTGTTGAAACGTTGACTTTCGCACGTGAGGCTCGACACAGTGGCTCCATGCCGAGCCTTCTGCCAGCACTCGCCTTCGGTGGCGACTACAACCCCGAGCAGTGGTCCGGGGAGGCGCAGCGCGAGGACCGCGACCTGATGGGTGCCGCCGGGGTCGACCTCGTCACGCTCGGCGTCTTCTCGTGGGCCTGGATACAGCCGAGGCCGGACGTCTGGGAGTTCGGCTGGCTCGACGAGCAGATGGACGAGCTGCACGCCGCGGGGGTGCGCGTCGACCTCGCGACGGCCACCGCGTCACCGCCGCCGTGGCTCACGACGCGTCATCCGGAGATGCTGCCGGTCACCCAGGACGGCCGCACGCTGTGGCCCGGCGGCAGGCAGTCCTTCTGCCCCAGCTCACCGGTCTACCGTGAGCACGCACTCGCCCTGTGCACGGCGATGGCCGAGCGTTACCGCGACCACCCGGCCCTCGCGCTGTGGCACGTGTCCAACGAGCTCGGCTGTCACAACGCACGCTGCTACTGCGACGTCAGCGCCGCGGCATTCCGGGGGTGGCTGCGCCACAGGTACGACGACGTGGCCGGGCTCAACGACGCGTGGGGCACGGCGTTCTGGTCGCAGCGCTACGACGACTTCGACCAGGTGCTGCCGCCGCGGGTCGCGCCGACCCACGCCAACCCCACCCAGCAGCTGGACTTCCTGCGGTTCTCCTCCGACCAGCTGCTCGACAACTTCGTCGTCGAACGCGACGTGCTCCACCGCCTCTCTCCCGGCGTCCCGGTGACGACCAACTTCATGGTCATGCGCCAGACGATGGAGATGGACTACCTGCGCTGGGGACGCGAGCTCGACGTGGTGTCCAACGACCACTACGTCGTCGCGGCCGACGACGGCGGGCACCGTGAGCTCGCCTTCAGCGCCGACCTCACCAGGGGCACCGCCGGCGGCCGCCCGTGGCTGCTGATGGAGCACTCCACGAGCGCCGTGAACTGGCAGCCCCGCAACCGGGCCAAGCGCCCCGGGGAGATGATCCGCCACAGCCTCTCGCACGTGGCCCACGGCGCCGACGCCGTCCTCTACTTCCAGTGGCGGGCCTCGCGCGCCGGTGCCGAGAAGTTCCACTCCGGACTCCTTCCGCACGCCGGGACCGACACCCGGCAGTGGCGCGAGGTCGTGGAGCTCTCCGGCATCCTCGACGCGATCGAGGAGGTCTCGGGCAGCGAGGCCCGCAACGAGGCCGCGATCGTGTTCGACTACGAGGCGTGGTGGGCGTGCGAGCTGGACTCGCATCCCAGCACCGACGTCCGCTACCGCGACCGGGCCGAGGACCTGCACCGCGCACTGTCGGCCCAGGGCGTCGGTGTCGACGTCGTGCACCCCAGTGCCGACCTGTCGTCGTACAAGCTGGTCGTGGTGCCCACGCTCTACCTCGTCAGCGATGCAGCCGCGGCCTCCGTGGCGGCCGCGGCGGACGCCGGGGCGACGGTCGTCGTGACCTACTTCAGCGGCATCGTCGACGAGTCCGACCACATCCGGCTGGGCGGCTACCCCGGGGCCTTCCGTGAGCTCCTGGGAGTCCGGACGACCGAGTTCATGCCGCTGCTCGAGGGCGAAGCCGTCCGGGTCGCGGGGCTGGGCACCGACACCGTGGGTGCTGACGTGTGGACCGAGGACCTCGAGCTCGCCGGAGCCGAGGCGGTGGCCACCCACGTCGACGGCCCGGCTGCCGGCCTCCCGGCCGTGACCCGACACACCGTCGGCTCCGGGAGTGCCTGGTACGTCGCCACGCGACTGAGTGCGGCAGGCACCGACCGGCTCGTCGAGCGGCTGGTGGCCGACGCCGGTCTCGAGTGCCTGCCCGGCGCAGGCCCTGACGTCGAGGTCGTACGCCGCGTAGGTGCCGATGCGAGCTGGCTCTTCGTGCTCAACCACGGTGACAAGATGGCGGACGTGCCCACCCCCGGGATCGACCTCGTGACAGGCCGCGAGATCACCGACCGCTTGCAGGTGCCCGCTGGCGGGGTGGCCGTGGTCCGGCAACCTGCGACCCACCCGGGGACGGGTGCCTGATGCTCGCTGCGCAGCGTCGGGGACGGATCCTCAGCGAGCTCGGCCGCGACGGCACCGTGCGCGTCACCGACCTGGTCGAGCTCCTCGGTGTCTCCGACATGACGGTCCGCCGCGACCTCGTGGCCCTGCACCGGGAGGGACTGCTGGAGAAGGTGCACGGCGGCGCGATGGCGGTGGCTGAGCCGTCCTCGTCGGAGCCGGGCTTCGCCGCGAAGTCGGTGCGCCGGCGCCTGGAGAAGGAGGCGATCGCCGCCGCCGCGGCCCAGCTGGTCCACACCGGCATGGCGATCGCCGTGTCGGCCGGCACCACGACCCACGCCCTCACCCGCCACCTCGCACACATCCCCAACCTCACGGTCGTCACCAACTCCGTCTGGGTGGCCGACGAGCTCCACCGCACCGGGGAGCCCACGACGTCGGTGCTGCTGACCGGCGGCCTGCGGACCCCCTCGGACGCGCTGGTGGGCCCGGTGGCCGTGTCGTCCCTGCGCAGCCTGCACGTCGACGCCTTCTTCATGGGAGTCCACGGCATGGACATCCGCGCCGGGTTCAGCACCCCCAACCTGCTCGAGTCCGAGACCAACCGGGCGATGATCGAGCGCTCGCGTCGTCTCATCGTGTGCGCCGACTCGACGAAGTGGGGAATGGTGGGACTCAGCAGCATCGCCCCGCTCTCCCAGGCCGCCGTGCTCATCACTGACTCGGGGCTCTCCGCACAGGCGGGTGGCGCGCTGGCCGACCACGTCGACGAGCTGGTGATCGTGGAGCCGTCCTCCGACGACGCCGACGTCGACAAGGCGGAGGATCCCGACGCATGAGCGGGTCCGACGACGACCGGGTCCTCCACCTGGGTCGAGCCGGCGTGAGCGTCGTCCTCGGTCGCGACCACGCCGGGGTTCCGGTCCTGCTGCACTGGGGCGCGGCACTGGGAGACGTCGACCGGAGGGCCCTGGCCGACCTCGCGACCGCCCGGACGCCCGGCGTCGCGCGGTCGTCGTACGACCTGCCGCGCAGGACCGCGCTGGTCCCCGACGGCGCCCGAGGCTATTCCGGGACGCCCGCGCTGGAGGGCCACCGCGTGGGTGGACGCGCCGGCGCAGCAGCACCGAGCCTGGTGGACTGGCAGGTCCGAGGCGGCGCGGACACCATCACCTGCACCGGACGCGACGACGAAGCGGGCTGGCAGGTGGAGATCGAGCTGGCGCTCGACGGAGCCGGACTGCTCCACAGTCGCACCAGCGTCACCAACGCAGCGGACGGCGACCTCCACCTGTCCTCCGTCCTCACCGCGCTCCCCGTCTCTCCCCACGCCACCGAGCTCCTCGACCTCACCGGTCGCTGGTGCAAGGAGCGGTCGCCGCAGCGGCACCCGTGGGTGCAGGGCACCCACCGCCGCGACTCGCGCCGTGGACGCACCGGGCACGACGCCACCCTGCTGATGGTCGCCGGCACCCCGGGGTTCACCTTCGGTGCAGGCGAGGTGTGGGCCGTGCACACGGCCTGGAGCGGCAACCACACGACGTACGCCGAGCGGACTCCCGAGGGCGACTGCCTGCTGGGTGGCGGCGAGCTGCTCGCTCCCGGAGAGGTCGTGCTGGCCCCCGGCGAGACCTACCGCTCGCCCCTCCTCCTGGGGTCGTGGTCCGGTGCGGGCCTCGATCCGCTCAGCCACCGCTTCCACGCGCACCTCCGAGACGTCACGCCCCGTGCTCGCACCGAGCGACCGGTGATCGCCAACACGTGGGAGGCCGTCTACTTCGACCACTCGCTGTCGCGGCTCACCGCGCTGGCCGACGTGGCCGCGGCCGTCGGGGTCGATCGTTTCGTGCTGGACGACGGCTGGTTCCTGGGTCGGCGCGCCGACACGGCAGGCCTCGGTGACTGGCAGGTCGACGCGCAGGTGTGGCCCGACGGCCTCGGGCCTCTCGTCGACCACGTCACCGGACTCGGCATGGAGTTCGGCCTCTGGGTCGAGCCGGAGATGGTGAACCTCGACTCCGAGGTCGCCCGGCGCCACCCCGAGCGGGTGCTGCGCGGACGCGCCGCCGCTCCCCCGGAGTGGCGGCGCCAGCAGGTGCTCGACCTGCAGGACGCGGGCGCCTACGCCGACCTGCGCGATGCGCTCCTCGCCCTGCTCGGCGACCTGGACATCGCCTACCTCAAGTGGGACCACAACCGTGACCTCACCGACGTCACCCACGACGGTCGGCCCGCGGTGCACGGGCAGACGCTGGCGGCGTACGCACTCCTCGACGACCTGCGCCGCGCGCACCCCGGCCTCGAGATCGAGTCGTGCTCGTCCGGCGGCGCCCGGGTCGATGCCGAGGTGCTGGCCCGCACCGACCGCATCTGGCCCAGCGACACGATCGACCCGCTCGAACGACAGCACCTGCAGCGGTGGACCTCGTTGCTGGTGCCCCCGGAGCTGATGGGCTCGCACGTGGGCGGTCCGACCTCCCACACGACCGGACGCACCCATGCCCTGCGCTACCGCGCGGCGAGCGCCCTGCTGTTCTCCTTCGGGATCGAGTGGGACCTGACGCAGCTCGAGGGGTCGGATCTCGCCGAGCTGCGGACGTGGGTCGAGCTGCACAAGCAGGTCCGCCCGCTCATCGGCTCCGGGACCCTCGTGCACCCCGACCACCCGGATCCCGCCGTCCTGGTCACGGGCGTCGTCGCCGCGGACCGCTCGGAGGCGTGGTACGTCGTCGCCACCGTCGGCTCGACCGCCACCCAGCACCCGGCGCCGCTGCGACTCACCGGGTTGGACCCCGACCGTCGCTACCGGCTCGTCGAGGAGGCACCCCGCGGGCCCGGCGGTCCGGACCTCACGGATGCCTGGTCGGCGGAGGGCACCCAGCTGTCGGGACGCGTGCTGGCCACGGCGGGGATCGGACTCCCCGTGCTGGCCCCGGAGGACGCGCTGGTGCTGAGGCTGGTGGCGGTCGGCTGACGCGGGCCTACGCTGCTGGCATGGACGCACGCGCGTGGGACGAGCGGTACGCCGCCAGCGACCTCGTCTGGTCGCAAGAGCCCAACCAGTTCGTGGCCGCAGAGCTGGCCGACCTCGCCCCGGGAGCAGCCGTCGACCTCGGAGCCGGCGAGGGGCGCAACGCCATCTGGCTGGCCTCCCGCGGCTGGTCGGCGACCGCGGTCGACTTCTCGCAGGTCGCACTCGACAAGGGCGCCCGGCTGGCCGGGGAGCTGGACGTCACGTGGGTCTGCGCCGACGCGACGAGGTGGCAGCCGGACGCTCCGGTGGACCTCGTGGTCGTCGCCTACCTCCAGGTGCCGGCCGAGGACCGGCGCCGCGCGGTCCGCGGGGCGTACGCGATGGTGCGGCCGGGCGGCACCGTGCTGCTGGTCGCGCACGACTCGACCAACCTCACCGAGGGCACAGGTGGGCCGCAGGATCCGTCGGTGCTGATGACCGCCGAGGACGTGCTCGGTGATCTCGCGGGTCTCGACGGGCTGGGGGTCGACGTCGTGCGTGCGGAGCGGGTCGCGCGGGAGGTCTCGCGCGCGGACGAGCACGGCGGCGAGGACCGGCGTACCGCCTGGGACTGCCTGGTGCGGGTCGTGCGCCGCTGAGCGGCTACTTCTCGGACGACTCGTTGGCGTCGTCGCGCTGGACCGGCTCGTCACCGTAGACGCCGGCGTCCTTGGCCGCCTGCGCCTTGCGGAGCTGCTTGACCAGGCTGAAGCCGATGACGACGACCGCGAGGATCATGAAGATCCACACTGCGAAGCCGAGCGGTCCCGCCACGACGTCGTTCTCTGCGGGCGTCGGGTCGTCCACCAGGATGATCAGCAGGTCGAGCATGTGCTCATTGTCGCAGGTCAGCGTCAGGGTGCGGGCGTCGGGATGCCGGCGAACAGGTCGTCCTCCGGCAGCGCGCTCTCGACCGTCGACGAGACCAGCTCGTAGTCCTCGGTGGGCCACGTCTTCTGCTGGATCTCGCGCGGGATCGCGAACCAGAAGCCGTCCGGGTCGATCTGCGTCGCGTGGGCCAGCAGCGCCTGGTCACGGACACCGAAGTAGTCGCCGCACGGCACCTTCGTGGTGATGCGGTCGTCCCAGTCGGCCTCGCGCTCCCACTTCTCGAGGCGCTCGGCGTAGGGCGACTCGAGGCCGTGGTCGAGCATCGCCTGGTGGAGGGCGTTGGTCTTCTCCCAGCTCCAGCCGTGGTGGTAGTAGAGCTTCATCGGCTGCCACGGCTCCCCCGCGTCGGGGTACTGCTCGGGGTCCCCGGCCGCGTGGAAGGCGGCCACGGAGATCTCGTGGCACTTGATGTGGTCGGGGTGCGGGTAGCCGCCGCGCTCGTCGTACGTCGTGACGACGTGCGGACGGAACTCGCGGATCAGCCTGACCAGCGGCTCGGCGGCCTCCTCGAGCGGCACGAGTGCGAAGCAGCCCTCCGGGAGCGGGGGCTTGGGGTCGCCCTCCGGCCAGCCCGAGTCGACGAATCCGAGCCAGTCCTGCCGGATCCCCAGGATGTCGCGGGCCCGGTGCATCTCCTCGCGGCGGATCTCGGAGATGTTCTCGAGCACGTCGGGGCGTTCCATCTTCGGGTTGAGGATGGAGCCGCGCTCGCCGCCCGTGCAGGTGGCGACGTGCACGTCGACGCCCTCGGTGACGTACTTGGCGGTGGAGGCGGCGCCCTTGCTCGACTCGTCGTCGGGGTGGGCGTGGACGTGCATCAGTCGGAGTCCGGGGGTGCGGGCCATGGGTCTGAGTCTAGGAGCAGCCACTTAGGCTTCTGACCGTGACCACCGACCTCGCCGATCGCTACGGCGCACCCTCCCGGTGGCGGCGCCCGGCGTTCCTCACGCTGGCGATCGGTCTCGCGGCGATCAGCCTCGGCTGGCTCGGCTGGACGGTGTGGTTCCACACCAACCCCGACGTCACCTCCGACCTCGTCTCCTTCGACGTCACGAGCGACCACGAGATGCAGGCACGCCTCGACGTACGCCTCGGCGACCCCGACGTGGAGGCGACCTGCCGGCTGCGCGCGTTCGCCGAGGACCACACCCCCGTCGGGGAGAAGGCCTTCACGCCGGTCGCCGGGGCCAACGTGGTGGTGATCCGCACCGAGCGGAGGGCCACGACCGTCGAGAAGCTCGGCTGCACCGCCGACGGGCAGCCGCGCCCGCGCTGACCCCGCCTCCGGGCCGCACGAACTGCGCTTTCGGGCAGGTCTTGCTAATCTGGACGTTCTGCCCGTCCCGGGTGCGCTGGTCCACGTCCGTGACCGCGCCGACCCCGATCGGACGGAAGAACCGAACCACCGACCCGCTCCGGGTGCGCTGGGGCACACCCAGCACCTGATCGACCAGCACCCGAGGCATCCGGCACAACGCGAAGCAGGAGCAACGACATGACCGACCAGGGCACCATCTGGCTGACCCAGGAGGCCTACGACAAGCTGCAGGCCGAGCTCGACGACCTCAAGGGGCCCAGGCGCCAGGAGATCATCGAGAAGATCGCCGCTGCGCGCGACGAGGGCGACCTCAAGGAGAACAGCGGCTACCACGCGGCCAAGGACGACCAGGGCAAGCAGGAGGCCCGCGTCCGCCAGCTCGAGGACATGATGCGTCGCGCCGAGGTGGGCGAGACGCCCCCCGACGACGGCGTCGTCGAGCCCGGCATGGTCGTCACCGTCGACTTCGGCGGCGGCGACACCGAGAAGTTCCTCCTCGGTGCCCGCGAGAACCTCGGCGAGGGCGACACCCTCGACGTCTACTCCCCCGAGTCCGCCATGGGCTCCGCGATCAACGGCAAGTCCAAGGGCGACACGGTGTCCTACACCACGCCCAACGGCAAGGAGCTGTCGGTCACGGTCGTCGACGCGGAGCCGTACCGCGCCTGAGCTTCACCCACGATCACCGTCTGGAGCGGTGAGTGAGACACGTTCTGCACCCGCGGAACATGTCCCACTCACCGCTCCTCGGCATTTCGGCGTTCGAGCGGTGCGTGGTGCATGTTCTGGGCCGGAAAAAGATGTCTCACGCACCGCTCGGAGCAGGACGTACGAGCGCTCAGTCGGCGACCCGGTAGCCCCGCTCGCGGAGCCGCTCCCTCAGGTGCTCGGCGTGCGCCTCGCCCCGGGTCTCGAGCTGGATGCGGACCTCGACCTCGTTGAGGGTCAGCGACGGGGAGATCCGCTCGTGGGCGACCTCGAGGACGTTGGCGCCCTCCTCGCTGATCTCGACGAGCAGCGACGAGAGACCGCCGGGGAGGTCGGGGATGCAGACGCGGAGGTAGAGGTAGCGGCCGGCAGCGGCGAGGCCGTGCCGGATCACCTTGCTCAGCAGGAGCGGGTCGATGTTGCCGCCGGACAGGACGGCAACGGCGGGGGTCTCGAAGCCGCCGGGGTTGTCGAGCATCGCGGCGACGGCGGCCGCACCGGCCGGCTCGACGACCTGCTTGGCGCGTTCGACCAGCGACAGGAGGGCACGCGACAGCGACTCCTCGGAGACGGTGACGATCTCGTCGACGTGGTCGCGCACCGCGGCGAAGGTGATGTCGCCCGGCCGACCGACGGCGATGCCGTCGGCCATGGTGCTCATCGACGTCAGCGGCACCGGCTCGCCCGCTGCGAGTGACCCGGGATAGGCGGCGGCACCCTCGGCCTGCACGCCCACCACGCGTACGTCGGGGCGCAGCGCCTTGATCGCGATCGCCACCCCGGCCAACAGGCCGCCGCCGCCGGTCGGCACGAGCACGGTGCGTACGTCCGGTGCCTGCTCGAGCACCTCGAGCCCGAGCGTGCCCTGTCCGGCGACGATGTCGACGTGGTCGAACGGGTGGATCAGGACGGCGCCGGTCTCGTCGGCGAAGGCGCGGGCCGCGACGAGCGAGTCCTCGAGGTAGCGGCCGTGGAAGACCACGTCCGCGCCGTAGCCGCGGGTCGCCTTCTCCTTGGGGATCGGCGCACCCTCCGGCATGAAGACGGTGGAGTGGATGCCGAGGGTCGAGGCGGCGAGCGCCACGCCCTGCGCGTGGTTGCCGGCCGAGGCGGCCACGACGCCCTTGGCCCGCTCCTCGGCGGTGAGCCGGGAGATGCGGGTGTAGGCACCGCGAGCCTTGAACGAGCCGGTCCGCTGGAGGTTCTCGCACTTCAACCACACCGGTCCGCCGACGAGCGCGGAGAGCCAGCGCGACTCCTCCATCGGCGTGGTGACCGTCAGGCCGTCCAGGAGCTCGCGCGCGGCCATGATGTCGGCCAGGCTGACCTGCGGGGTGCTCATCTGTCGTCCTTCCGGTCGGGTGCGTCCGGACCGGCCAGCGGGCCATCGTCCTCAGGGGTGCTGGAGGGTGGCGACCCGTCGGGCGCCAGGTCCTCGTCGAGCGCGTCGTCGGGTTCGTCCTCGCCGATGTCGGTGTAGCTCGCCAGGTGCTGGGCGACGGCGTTGCCGGCCGCGGCCAGCGGTACGGCGACCAGGGCGCCCGCGACCCCGGCCACGAGGACACCGCACCCGATCGCCACGATCACGCCGAGCGGATGGAGGGAGACGAAGCGGCCCATCAGGAAGGGCTGCAGCACGTGACCCTCGAACTGCTGCACGACGATGACGCCGGCCAGCATGAAGAGGGCCGTCACCGGACCCTGGTCCACGAGGGCGACCAGGATGGCCACGGTTCCGGCGACCGTGGCGCCGATCATCGGCACGAAGGCACCGAGGAACACCAGGACGCCGAGGGCGAAGACGAACGGCACCCCCAGCAGGGCGGCCACGATCATGATCCCGGCGGCGTCGGTCAGCGCCACGAGCACGGTGGCGCGGACGAACTGGGTCAGCGACACCCACGCGACCCGGCCCGAGGCGTCGACCCGCTCACGCGCGGCGCGGGGTGCGAGTCGGACGAGCCAGGCCCAGATCCGGTCGCCGTCGGCCATGAAGAAGTAGGTCGAGAAGAGGACGATGAAGAACGCGGCGACGACGTGGCCGACGGCGGTGCCGACCTCGGTCACTCTGGTGACCATGCCGTTGGCGCCGGTGCTGTCGGTCACCGCACCCTGGACGCCCTCGATGTAGGCATCGAGCTGGGAGTCCGACACGCGCAGGGGTCCGGTGCGCAGCCACTCGCGGACCTGGTCGAGGCCCTGCACCACGGAGTCGGCCAGGTCGCTGGCGCCCTGGGCCACCTGCTGGCCGACGAAGGTGAGCAGCAGCGCGACCGTACCGATGCCCAGCACCATCACGATGCCGGCGGCGGGACCACGCGGCATCCCGATCCGGCGGAGCAGGTTGACCAGAGGCACGGCCAGCGCCGCGATCAGCATCGAGACCGCGAGCGGCAGGGTGATCACGGCGAAGAAGCGCAAGGTCCACAGCAGGCCGAGCATCGCCACCACGATGACGATCAACCGCCACGACCACGCGGCCGCGAGGTCGAGGCCCCACGGCACCTGGGCGCGGCTGAAGTTCGAGGGGCCGGTCGTGAACGCCGGCTCGACCTTGCGCTCGGCACGCAGCTGGGCCCACTGGCCGACGATCCGTTCGGTGAGGCGGTCGTCGTCCTCGCTGCGAGCGAGCGCCGCGAAGATGCTCCGACGGCGCGACTCGTCGTCGGTCTCGTCCGGCTCGTCGCGCGGGTGTTCCTCGCTCACGTCGGCCACGCTACCGATCCCCGGCCGTCCGCAGGTGGTCGACCAGCCGGTGCGCCGCCAGTGGGTGCTCGGCGGCCAGCAGACCGGCAGCGGCGAGGACGTAGTCGCGGTCGACGACCACCGCCGGGTCACGCGGCAGCTGCCACCCACCCTCGAAGGCGTCACCCGTCGCGGGCAGCAGCACCCGGCGTACGGCGTCGGGGCCGCCGTGGCGCAGCACACCGCCCGACCCGACGAGCAGGTCGACCTCACGGAGGTCCTTGCCGCTGCGCTCGACGACGCGCCCTTCGGGGCTGACCGGTTTTTCGGGGTCCCCGCGGAGTCCCGCTCCCGCGCGGAGCGCCTCCTCGGAACTTCGTGGGGTGTAGACGACCTTGCTGCGACCGGAGTGGCGCTCGAGGGCGATCCGCACCGCCGCGGCCGCGATGTCGAGGTCGGCCTCGCGCTCGCCGTCGGAGTCCGGGAGGAAGTCGGGGTGCTCGCGACGTCGTACGGCTCCCTCCAGGAGGTCGTCACGACCCGCAGCCTCGACCGTCGAGACCGCTGACCACCGCATGCCGAGGTCGCCCTCGACGGTGCGCGTCACCGGTGTCGTCGCGACGACCTCGCGGGCCAGCCCACTGTCCTCGGGGTCGAGCTCGACCACGCTGTGCACGTCTGTCGTGGCGCCGCCGACGTCGACGACCACCACGTCGCCGGCACCGGGGCGCAGGTCGTCGAGGCCGCGTGCGAGCAGCTCGACGCCCGTGAGCACCACGTCGGGCGTGGCGCCACGCACCAGGTCCGTGAACGAACGGCCGCGATGGTCGGTGCGGCTGCTGAGGTGCTTGCCGCCGATCACGTGGGAGAGGAACATCTCGCGGATCGCCGCCCGGGCGCTGTCCGGGGTCAGGACACCGATCCGCGGCAGGACGTTGTCGGCGAGGACGTAGGGCGTCTGCGACTCCTCGAAGAGTGCCTCGACCAGCGACTGCGACTCGATGTTGCCGGCGACCACGACCGGCCCGGTCCACGGCGTGCTGGCCAGGAAGGCCGCGTCACCCTCGAGGACCTCGGCGTTGCCTCCGTCTGTGCCACCGACGAGGAGCACGACGTCGGGCTCGGCGGCCCGCAGCTCAGTGAGCTTGGCGGGGTCGAGGCCGCCGAAGAGCACGCGCACGACCTTGCCGCCGCTGGACAGCGCCACCCGGCGGCCCGCCTCGGCGGTGACGAGCTCCTCGTTGCCGACGACAGCGATCCGCAGGCCCCCTCCTGCGCTCGAGCAGGCGAGCACCTCGGCATCGTGGGCGGAAGGATCCTGCTCGGCCAGAGCGCGCATGCACGCGTCGTACCCGTCGAGCACGTCTCCATGCCCAGCCCCGTCGGGCAGGGTGGTCGCGTGGCTCGCGGTCGCGCGGAGGAAGCCTGCGTCGAGGTCGACCAGCGCCGCCTTCGTGAACGTCGAGCCGAAGTCGACGCAGACGACCGCGGTCACACCAGCACCGAGAGCCCAGCGAGCACGCAGAGCGCAAGGACGGCCAGGACCACGATCGGCACGCCGGTGCCCCTCGGCAGCGGCCGGCCCTCACGGATGGCCGAGTCCGCCTGCTGGAAACGCTGCCAGCCGATGACCGAGGTGAGCGCCGCGGTGACCAGGAGCCCCACCCCGAGGGCGTACTCGGCCCACGAGTCCTGGAGCAGGTGCAGCGCACCGATCGCCGCGACGAGCAGCCCGACGGCCGTCCGCTCGTAGGCGAGGAAGGTCCGCTCGTTGGCGAGCGAGTAGCGCGGGTCGGTCGGGTCGGCACCCGGACCGGGCACCGTCACCCCAGTGCCTGGTCGAGGTCGGCGACCAGGTCCTCGACGCTCTCGATGCCCACGCTGAGCCGGATCAGGTCCTCGGGGACCTCGAGGTCGGTGCCGGCGACGCTGGCGTGCGTCATCTTCCCGGGGTGCTCGATCAGCGACTCGACGCCGCCGAGCGACTCGCCGAGGGTGAAGACGTGGGCGCGCTCGCACACCGCGAGGGCCTGTTCGAGGCCGCCGGCGACGCGGAACGAGATCATCCCGCCGAAGCGCTTCATCTGGCGCGCGGCGACCTCGTGGCCGGGATGCGCGGCGAGGCCGGGGTAGATCACCTCGGCGACGCGGGGGTCGCCGTCGAGGAACTCCACGACCTTCTCGGCGTTGTCGCAGTGACGGTCCATGCGTACGCCCAGGGTCTTGAGGCCGCGGTGGGTGAGGAACGCGTCGAACGGGCCGGCAACGGCACCCATCGCGTTCTGGTGGAAGCCGATCTTGTCGGCGAGGTCGAGGTCGCGCACGACCACCGCTCCCCCGACGACGTCGCTGTGCCCGCCGACGTACTTGGTGGTCGAGTGCACGACCACGTCCGCGCCGAGGGTGAGCGGCTGCTGGAGGTAGGGCGAGGCGAAGGTGTTGTCGACCACGAGCAGGGCTCCGGCGTCGTGGGCGACCGCGGCAAGCGCCTCGATGTCCCCGATGGTGAGCATCGGGTTGGTGGGCGTCTCGACCCAGACGAGCTTGGTGCGGCCGGGCTCGATCGCTGCGGCAACCGCGTCGGTGTCGGCGACCGGGGCTGCGCTGTAGGCAGTGCCCCAGAGCTTCGCGACCTTGTCGAAGAGGCGGAACGTGCCGCCGTAGGCGTCGTCGGGGATGACGACGTGGTCGCCGGGAGCCGTGAGGGCCCGGATGATCGCGTCCTCTGCGGCCAGGCCGGAGGCGAAGGCGAATCCCTTCTCGCCGTCCTCG
Organism: uncultured Actinomycetota bacterium; assembly: GCA_963711175.1. Taxonomy (GTDB): domain Bacteria; phylum Actinomycetota; class Actinomycetes; order Propionibacteriales; family Nocardioidaceae; genus Nocardioides. Next base: position 174,288 of record CAVQDC010000013.1, on the reverse strand, counting down.
ACGGCCGCGAGCGCGCCCTCGAGCGCCGTACGCGTGGGGTTGGCGGAGCGGCTGTACTCGTAGCCGCCGCGCAGGCCGCCGACGCCGTCCTGCTTGTAGGTGCTGCTGGCGTAGATGGGCGGGTTGACCGCCCCCGTCATCGGGTCCGGCTCGTAGCCGGCGTGGATCGCACGCGTCTCGAAACCGGTCTTGTTCGCACGTTCCTGGGTCACCGGTCGAGCGTAGACCCAGCGCTGCTCAGCCCGGACAGCGGAACGGCCGCCACCTCCCCACTGGTGACGGCCGCACGCGGTCTGGCGCTGTCGACTACTGGGTGGACTCCACGACGACACCGTTGCCCGTGCCCTTGGCCGGGGACCCGGCGGAGAGGGTCGAGACCCCGAGCGCCCAGGACCCGATCTCGCGCACCTCACCCGCCGCGGCGCTCGACACCGCGACGTAGGCGCCCATCGTGTCGGGACCACCGCCGCCGAGGCCGTCCGAGATGAACTGGAACACCTGGTTGCCCTCGAAGCCCTCGAAGACGCACAGGTGGCCGGCGCTCGCGCCGGGCGCGGCCGCACTTCCGGAGCACCCGGCCGGGACCACTCCGCCGTCCGGGATGTAGTGGGCGATGGGCGGCGCGGCGAGGTTGATGCCCCACGTCAGGTTGTCTCCCCCACCTTCGCCGGCGGCTGTGGCGTGGTAGCGGATGGCGAAGACGCCGCGGATGACCTGGGGTGCCCGCGCGAAGCGGCCGTCGCTCTCGGCCTTGGTGTAGCCCGACCCGGCGGCGGCGTACTTGGCGTCGGCCTCAGCCTTCGAGTAGGTCTCGGTCTTCTTGTAGTAGCCACCGAGCTTGGTGTCGGTCGCTGCGTTCGCGGCCGCCTGGGCTGCAGCCGCGGCACCGGCGGCCTCGTAGCTGCCCTTCGGCTGGTACTTCGCGTCGCTCGCGGCCTTGGTGTAGTAGCGCTTGTCGGCGAGCGGCTTGAGGTTCTTCTTCCAGATCTTCTTCCAGTTGGTCGCAACTGCGTTGCTGACCTCGGCACCCGCGGGCGTGACGGCCATCAGGCCCCCACCGACCAGGACCCCGAGGAGGACGGCAACGAGCAGCTGCCGCACCGATCGACGTGAAGACATGTGGCAATTCCTTTCAATGGTGTGGACGAATGCCTCCACGGTGCGCCTCGCCACGCGTGAGCACATCGGTGGCAGCACGACGTCTAGTCCACGTAATTCCACGTAGGGCCCGCGTTCCGGACGCACGGCACCGGGCTTGTCCGACCGGGGATGATGGAGGCATGTTCGGATTCGGCAAGCCCGCCACCCTGCCCACCCCCGACCAGGCACTCCCCGGCCGCACGGAGTCGATGTGGTCGCTCGGGGAGCACGTGGTCCTCCACACCCCGGTCGTCAGCGACGAGGCCCCCGCCGGCCACGAGGTCGCCGTCCTCGGCCTCGGCTGCTTCTGGGGCGCCGAGGAGATCTACTGGCAGGTGCCCGGCGTCTGGTCGACGTCCGTCGGCTACGCCGGCGGCAGCACCCCGCACCCGACCTACGAGGAGGTCTGCAGCGGACGCACCGGCCACACCGAGGCGATCCGTGTCGTCTTCGACCCGGCTGTCGTGTCGTACGCCGACCTGCTGAAGAAGTTCTTCGAGATCCACGACCCGACCCAGGGCATGCGCCAGGGCAACGACGTGGGCACCCAGTACCGCTCGGCGATCTACTACACGACACCCGAGCAGGAGCAGACCGCGCGCGAGCTGACCCAGGTCTACGGCGAGGAGCTCGCGAGCCGCGGGCTCGGCGAGATCACCACCGAGATCCGCCCCGCGAGCGAGACGCCGTACTTCTACGCCGAGGACCAGCACCAGCAGTACCTCGCCAAGAACCCGTTCGGCTACCGCTGCCACGCCAACACCGGGGTGAAGTTCCCGGCCTGACGGGGGACAGGAGTCCCGCGGCGGGTGGTGGTCAGGCGATCTTCAGCCGCTTCCAACGCGACACGTTGCCCGCACGGTCTTGCACCCGCGCAAAGATCTTGATGCTCGAGGTCTTGAAGGTCGACTTCTTCTTGTAGGCGCGCCATGGGCCCGACTTGGCCTTCTTCGAGGTGATCTGCATCCGGGCGACCCCGGAGGTCTCGTCGCGGGCCTTCACCATTACCGAGTACCTCCGCTTGGCCAGGCGTCGCGCGAGGTCGGCAAGGCGGACGGAGCCCGCCCCCTCCCTCGCCACGGCTTTGACCACCACGGGTGCGGTCTCGTCGAGGATGATGTCGTCCTGGTAGGTCTCCGGCCCGGACTGTCCCCCGACGAAGCGGGCGTAGATGGTCTTGGGCAGCCCCTCGGGACCACTGGAGTCGAGAGTCCAGGCCACCGTCGCGCCGACCGGTCGCTGCGACGCGGGGAAGAAGCCGCCGTCGTTGGAGATCACGACGTCCTTCGCGAAGGTCGGCCACCGCATGAAGACACTCACGTGGGGATCGTTGGTGAACTTCGCGCCCTCGTTGACCGAGACACCGAAGGGTCCGGCGGGAGACGAGGTGCTGACGTCCAGGGCAGTGCTGGCGGTGGCGGTGCCGCCTGCGGGCGCTGTGACGCGAACCGTGACCGTGCGGCCTCCGGCGGTGCCGTACGTCTGTGACACCCGGCCGTTGGGTCCCGAGTCAGTCTCGAACGAGCCGTCACCGTCCAGGTCCCACTCGTAGCGAGACGGCGATGTGAAGGGGACGAAGGACCCCGTCGCGTCGAAGACGACTGGTGCGCCGGTGAGCGTCCGGGCTTCGGACACCGTGAGCATCGCGTCAGGGGTTCTGGGGTCCAGGTGGAACAGGATGCCGCCCCTGAGCGCCCACGTCTCACCGCTGGGCGTGACGGCGAGGCTCGTCGCGCCGCCGTCGAGTCCCAAGGTCGAGCTCCCGTCCGCTGCCAACTTGCGGACGGAGGAACTGATCCCCGACGTGGCGACCGTGGCGATCACCTCACCTGAAGCCGTGCTGTCGATCGCGCCGATGGCACCAGGCAGCGTGCGCAGCACCGAACCGTCCGGGTTGTACTCCGTCATGCCCGTGGTGAACGAGCTGCTGAGGACGTTGCCGTTGGGCAGCCCCTCGACCGCCGAGCCCGACGCGGGAAAGCTACCGAGGGGACCCCCTGTCTCGGGCGAGAACTTCAGCATCGCCACGGGGGCATCCACGCGCGGGGGTTGACGGGCCAGGACCCAGATGACGGAACTTCCGGCGGACACGTCACCCACGATCGCTCCGGCACTCAGGGGGGTCTCCCACACCAACGAACCCGAGGGGCTGATCTTGCGCAGCACGTCGTGATCGCTGCCTGGGCGACGGAACGCCAAGTAGAGATTTCCCGAGGCATCGACCTCGAACCCGTTCAGCGAGTCCACCCCCACGTCCACGTCTCGTAGGTAGGCACCACTCGCATCGCTCTCGGTCACCCGAGGGCTGCCGACCGCGAAGAGCGTGTACAGATGGTTGCCAGGGCCTCCGACTGCCAAGCGCGCGGGCGATGAGGGGTACGGCGGTGACTGCGTCACACCGGCAGTCACCGGAGTGGTCGCACCCAGAACGCACGACAAGGCAACAACGCTCGAGAGCCCACCGCGTCGCGCGGTGCCGGCGACTGACACCTTCATCGCGCAATTCTATCCGCGATGTCCAGGTCTCGCGCTGCCCCGCCGACACGCCTGACGACTACGGTCGGCACGTGCAGCAGCTCCTCGACTACGCCGGGTTCGGCGCCGGACTGCTGGTGCTCGTGCTCGCCACATTGGTCATCGCGTGGCGCTCCGGAGTGGACCTGGGCTGGACGCCGCTGACCGCGCTCGCGCGGGCGGTGCTGCAGCTCGGCATCGTGGCCCTGCTCCTGCGCGGCATCCTGACGGTCCCGTGGACCGTGGTCGCCTTCCTGGCCCTCATGCTGGCCACGGCGTCGTGGACCGCCGCCGGCCGGATCGAGGAGCTCTGGCGCGGGCGTCGTGCTGCCGCGATCGGCGTCGTCGCCGGGGCCGCGGTGTCGCTCTCCGCGATCTTCGCCCTGCAGCTCGTCGACCTCGAGGCGCGCTACGTGGTGGCCGTCGCCGGCATCGTGATCGGCAACTCGATGAGCGCCGCGACCCTGTCGGGCCGCAACTTCCTGCGGGGCGTACGCCACCGGCGCGACGAGGTGGAGGGCTGGCTCTCGCTGGGGGCAACGCCCGCGCAGGCACACCGCGAGATCGGGCAGGAGGCGGTGCGCGAGTCCCTGCTGCCCAACCTCGACCAGACCCGGTCGACCGGTCTCGTCACGCTGCCGGGCGCCTTCGTGGGCGCCCTGTTCGGTGGCGCGAGCCCCGCTGTGGCGGCCCAGTTCCAGCTGGTCGTGCTGGCCGGCATCGCGCTGTCGATGACGGTGACGGGGGTCATCGTGACCCGGCTCCTGGGGCGCTCGCCGTACGTCGCCGCGGTCCGCGACTGATCCAGGCCGAGATTTCCCCACGCCTGCTGTCGATCCGCGGCGCCCTCGTCCGTCAGAGTGGTGACAGGCCGCACCGGGCGGCCCGCAGCGGAGGAGCATCCATGACCAAGTACGCCATCTACTTCATGCAGCAGTGGGTCGGCGACCACCCCGCAGAGTGGTACCAGACCCGCGTGGAGCCCTCCAGAGCCGTCGTGAACGACATGAAGGCCGCAGGGGTGCTCGTGTTCGCCGGTGGCCTCGTGGAGGACATGGAGCAGGCGTTCAGCGCCGACGGCACCAGTGGGACCGTCGTCGTCTCCGACGGCCCGTACACCGAGGTGACCGAGTACCTCGGCGGCATCACCATCGTCGAGGTGGCGACCATCGAGGAGGCCCGGGAGTGGGCCGCCAGGGTCGCCGAGGGCTGCGGGTGGCCCCAGGAAGTGCGCGTCATCAAGTAGTCAGCGGGCGACCCAGTCGGTGAAGGAGCGCGACGCACCGAGCCAGTCCTTCTTCGTGTTCCGGCCGTCGGGGCGGGTGCCGGCGACGCGTACGGCGACCCGGACCTGCTCCGGCGAGCCGATGGCGGCGCGCGAGATCCGCATCCGGACCTGCTCCTTGTCGTAGTCCACCCGCATCCGGTAGGACCCCTCGACCGGCTCGCCCCACTTCGCACGGGCGAAACCGTCGGTCGTGAGCAACATGTAGTCGGTGCCGACGAAGTAGCCGCCCGCGAAGACGTACTCGGGGCCGGTGTTCGTCGGGTCCGTGTCGAGGAAGACCGCGCCCGACGAGCCGGTGAGGTAGGACTCCTGGAGGTCGGCGTGGGTCGTGGTCACGACCACGTTGCGACCGCCGTGCTCGACGACGACGGACCGCAGGTCGACCCCGTGGTCGAGGTCAGCGGGGTCGGAGACGCCGATCCCGTCGGCGCTGGCGGGTGCGAGCTGGGTCAGGATCAGGGCGGCGGCCGTCAGGGCCGCGGCGCTCAGGAGGGTCGTACGCATGGTCCGTTCCGTTCTCGTGGGCTGGTCCCGGAATTCCGGGGTGCACGGTAAGGACGGCAGCGCGTCGTGAAAGGTTGCATCCGGATGACAGGCCCATCTGTCATATGATCCCCACCCCAGCCGGCTCGGACTGATCGAGGACTCGCGTGGTCGAACGACCGCACCACCTACCGGTTGTCGCATCGTGGCTCGTGCACGCCTACACGGCGTCAGGAGTCGTGCTGGCGTTCCTCACCGTCGTGGCGGTCATGGAGGGCGACACGGTCCGTGGGCTCTGGCTCTTCCTGGCCGCGATGGTCGTCGACGGCACCGACGGCATGCTCGCGCGCTGGGTCGAGGTGAAGCGGCACGTGCCGTGGTTCGACGGCGCGCTGCTCGACAACATCGTCGACTACATCACCTACGCGTTCCTGCCCATGGTCCTGCTGTGGAGCGCGGGCTACCTCGGGGACGGTACGTCGGCGACCGTGCTGGCAGTCGTCCCCCTGCTCGCCTCGGTGTACCAGTTCTGCCGGGTCGACGCGAAGACCGACGACCACCTGTTCCTCGGCTTCCCGAGCTACTGGAACATCGCTGCCTTCTACGTCGTGGTCCTCGATCTCCAGCCGGCCGCCGTGACGGTCGTGCTGCTGGTGTGCGCGGCGCTGGTCTTCGTGCCGATCGGCTACGTCTATCCCTCGCGCACCACCATGTTGCAGAAGACCACGCTCGTCCTGACCATCCTCTGGCTGACCAGCTATGCGGTGCTCCTGACCCAGGTACCCGACCCGCAGGTCGTCTGGCTCACCATCTCGGTCGCCTACGTCGTCTACTACGTCGCCCTCAGCCTCTACCTGACGGCCCACCGCAGCCGTACGGTCGCCGCGGCGGCCTAACGCCCGACCTCCAGGCGTACGCCGACCTCATCGCCCGGCCCGAGCCCCTCGGCGCGGCGCACGGCGACCTTCACCGGCAGGAACCAGGTGTCCTCGCGGGGGAACATCGACGTGGTGAAGTCGGTCCCGCCGATCCGGGCGCGCACGGGGACGACACCCCAGTAGACGACCTCGGCCTTGACCTCGTCGACGAGGTCGGCCTCGTCGGGCGGGAGCGGGACGAAGTAGTAGGGCGCAGGTCCGCGCCACTCGACCAGCTCGCCGCTGAACTCCAGCTCCATGTGTCCCATCCTTCCCGAGAACAGGAGAGCGGGCGAGAGCCCCCGCTCCCGCCCGCTCTGTCCACCGCGCCCCTGTTGCGCGGCAGCTCCCCCCTGGAGGGTCTCTGTGTCGCCCTGGTTCAGTCCGTCACCCCAGCGCTGCCACGGCGGCCACGACGTCGACGAGGCCGTAGCCCTTGTCGTAGGACGTGGTGCCGAGCGGGCCGGACTGGTAGCCGGCCCCGTCCGAGTACTTGTAGGCCGAGACCTTGAGCGCCCGCTCGATGTCGGCGGGGGTGGCGGAGGGCTTGGCCTGGAAGAGCTGCGCGACGATGCCCGCGATGTGCGGGGCAGCCATCGACGTGCCGCTGATCGTGTTGAAGGTGCCGATGTCGAGCGGGCCGGGACCGTTGCGCGGGTCGAGACCGGTCGAGCAGATCGCCAGGTAGAGGCGGCACGAGGAGGTGATGTTCTCGCCGGGCGCCGAGATGTCCGGCCACGTGGAGGCGTCGGTGGACAGGCCGCGCGAGCTGTAGTCGGAGACCGTGCCGTCGCGCGTGCCGGTGTCCTGGTCGTTGAACGACGCCACCGAGAGGATGCCGCCGGTCGGGTCCTGGCCGGGCGGGTTGGTGAGGCTCGCCGAGCCGTCGCCGCCGTCGTTGCCGGCTGCCCAGACGGTCACCACGCCCTGGGCCGCGAGGGCGCGCTGGAGCTTGACCGTGGCCGACTCGGGGTCGAACGCGCCGCCACCGGTCGGGCCGTAGGAGTTGTTGGTGACCTTGATCGGCGGGCACGTCGAGGCGGGGACGCCTGCGCCGCAGGGCGCGGCGTGGTTCTCCAGCACCCAGTTGAGCGCCGAGTCGGCTCCGAGGATGACGAGGCCGGCCCCGGTGGAGATCGAGACCAGCTTGGCGCCGGGAGCCGCGCCCTGGAGCGTGCTGCCGTCGGACAGCGTGGTCGGGCGACCGGCCACGATGCCGTTGACGTGCGTGCCGTGGCCGCCGGCGGAGATCGTGTCGGTGTCGACGACGTCGGGGAGCCTCTGCACCGAGCAGGTCTCGGTCAGCGGCTCGCACAGTGCCTTGAGGTTGGCGACGACGGCGGACGAGCCGTCGGCCTCCTTGAAGTAGGGGTGGGTCGGGTCGACGCCGGAGTCGATGATCGCGACGCTCACGCCCTTGCCGGTGAGCGGACTCCCGTTGGCGCCGCTGAGCGTCGAGGCCGCCTCCGCGCCACGGGTGGCGGTGTTGGACGTCGCGTCGAGGAACTCGATCGGCTGCGCGCCACCCTCGACGTACGTCACCCCGCTCTGCGTGCGGACGGCCGCGATCTGCGACTTCGTCGCGTTGGCGATGACCACGCCGATCGAGCGGTACTCGCCCTTCGTGGCCATGCCGGTCGCGACGACGGCCTGGCGGGCCGCGGTGATGCTCGTGCCGTGCACGAGGACGGTCGTGCGTCCGGTCAGGCCCGAGAGCTGGCCGGCGAGGAAGGCGGAGACGTTGGCCTGATCCAGCCGCGGAGCGTTCTGGACGGCTGCGTCGGCGGTGCCGCCGACGCCGAAGGTCGCCGAGGCGGCGAGGATGCTCGCCGTGCAGGCGAGAACGGACGTGAGTCGCACGTGTCCTCCCGAGGGGTTGGTGGTTGTCCCCTTCAACGACGCACCGTGCGCCAGGTCACGCCTGTGACCACCACCCGTTCGGAGCCGGACCCCGACCGGATTGTGCGGGGAGGGGATGATGGGTGCATGACCGAGCTTCCTCGCAAGGCCGCGGCCCGCACGGCACGCCTCGCGGCGCTGCCCCTGGGGTACGCCGGGCGCTCCGCCCTCGGGTTCGGCAAGCGCCTCGGCGGGCGCAACGCCGACGTCGTGCTGAGCGAGGTCCAGCAGCGCACGGCCGAGCAGCTGTTCCGCACCCTGGGCGAGCTCAAGGGCGGTGCGATGAAGTTCGGCCAGGCCCTGAGCGTGCTCGAGTCCGCCCTGCCGGAGGAGCTCGCTGCGCCCTATCGCGAGCACCTGACCGCGCTCCAGGACTCCGCTCCCCCGATGCCGACCGCGACCGTGCGGCAGCAGCTCACGGCCCACCTCGGCGATGACTGGCGCACGCGACTGGTGTGGCTCGACGGCGCGCCGACCGCCGCCGCCTCGATCGGCCAGGTCCACCGTGGTCGCTGGCTCGTCGACGGGTCCGAGGTCGACGTGGCGGTCAAGGTGCAATACCCCGGCGCCGGCGAGGCGCTGATGTCCGACCTCCGCCAGATCGCGCGACTGGCCCGCGGGATCGCTCCGGTCTTCCCCGGCCTCGACATCAAGCCGCTCGTCGCCGAGCTGCAGGCCCGCGCCAAGGACGAGCTCGACTACCACCTCGAGGCGGAGGCGCAGGCGGCGTACGCCGAGGCCTTCGCGGACCACCCCGACATCGTGGTTCCCGCCGTCGTGTCGGTGGGCGAGCAGGTGCTCGTCACCGAGTGGCTGGACTCCCCGCACTCGCTGGCCCACGTCATCCGCGAGGGGACACCGGAGGAACGCGACCACTACGGCGAGCTGTTCGTGCGGTTCCTCTTCGAGGGTCCGCGACTCACCGGCATGCTGCACGCCGACCCACACCCCGGAAACTTCCGCATCCTCCCGGCACCCGACGGCGGTCTCGGCCGCATGGGAGTCCTCGACTTCGGTGCGGTCGCGCGCCTCGAGGGCGGCACCATGCCGCCCGCCACGGGCCGACTGCTGCGCATCGCTCTCAGCGCCGACGAGGAGTCGCTGGTCGCCGTGCTGCGTGAGGAGGGATTCATCAAGGACCGGATCGAGGTCGATCCGGCGATGGTCCTGTCCTACCTCGCGCCGTTCGTCGAGCCGGCTGCCGAGGACCGATTCACCTTCACCCGCGAGTGGATGCGCGAGCAGTTCGAGCGGGTCAACGACCCGAAGTCCGAGGCCTTCACCCTCGCCCTCAAGCTCAACCTGCCGACGTCCTACCTCCTGATCCACCGCACCTGGATCGGCGCCATCGGCATGCTCAGCCAGCTCAACGCGACCGCGCCGTTCCGCGAGATCCTCGAGGAGTCGCTGCCGGGGTTCGCCGAGGGCTGAGGGCTACCCGGCCACCCGCCGCGCGAGCAGGACGAACGCCGCCGCCGCGAGGGCCAGCGCCCCCATGACCGGCCAGAGCAGGTCGGGTGCAGCGGCGTAGACCGCCGTCCCGATCGGCGCGGCCAGCAACGTCCCGCTGGTCGCGGCACCGGTGTAGAGCCCCTGGTACTGCCCGACGAGGTGGTCGGGCGCCTGGTCGAGGACGTGGGCGGTCGCGGTCGTCTTGTAGAGGATCTCGCCGGCGGTCAGCACCACCATCGCCAGCAGCACCGAGACGACCGAGACCGGTAGCGCGAACATCGCGGTGCCGACGCCCACCAGTGCGTAGCCGAGGGCGATGACGCCGTACGCACCCCTCCCGTGCAGCCACTGCGTCACCGGGATCTCCAGGGCCAGGATCAGCGCGGAGCCGACGGCGATCACCGCGGCGTACAGCCAGACCGGCTGGCCGGCATCGCGCAGGTGCAGCGGGAGGGTCGAGTAGAGCTGGCGATAGACGAGGTCGACCAGGACCACGCCGACCAGGAGGACCATCAGCGATCGGTCCAGCCGCAGCGCCCGCAGCAGCCCGTGGCGCGGTGCCGCGGCGTCGCGGACGTCCGGTGCGTCGCGGGGCAGCAGGCGGCTCAGGGCGAACCGGACGACGATCACCGCCAGGCCGTCGACGACGAACATCGCGTCAAAGCTCCATGCGACGAGCAGCGCACCCAGCGGTGGCCCGAGCACGAAGCCGGCGTTGGAGGCCGCGCGCCCGACTGCGACCGACGTACGCCGCTGGCCGCGCGGGACCGCGAGGGCCGACAGTGCACCGGACGAGACGGATCCCGTCGCCATCAGGTAGGCCTGCACGGGCAGCAGGCCGACCAGCACCCCCAGCGGCACCACCGGGACGACGACGAGCATCAGGCCACCGACCGAGCTCGCGGCCAGCAGGACCCGCCGGTGGCCGTACGCGTCACCCCAGCGACCGCCGGTGAAGTTGCCCGCCAGCAGGCCGAGGCCGACCGTGCCGGCGAGCAGGCCGGCCGTCGTGGTGGACATGTCGCGCGGGCCGGTGAGGTAGAGCGTGAGGAACAGCATCGTGAACGAGGCAGCCGACGAGACGAAGCGGGCCGCCGCCAGCGCCCACACGACGCGGGGCAGGTCGCGCAGGTCCACGGGCCCGACCCTGCCAGAGAGCACCTCTCCAGTGGGACGATGGCGCGCATGGACGCCACCCCCAGTTCCAGCGCAGCCGCTCTCGCCCGTTGGCACGCCGTCGTCGAGACCCGCGACCCGGCCGGCCTCCCCGGGCTGATCGCCGAGGACGCGGTCTTCCGCAGCCCGGCCGTGCACACGCCTCAGGTCGGGCGCGACACGGTTGTCGGCTACCTGAGCGCCGCCTTCACGGTGCTCGGGCCGGCGCTGACGTACGAGCGCGAGTGGCTCGGTGACGACTCGGCGGTGCTGCAGTTCCGCACCGAGGTCGGCGGCCTCGACGTCTCCGGCGTCGACATGATCACGTGGGACGACGACGGCCAGATCGTCGACTTCACTGTCATGGTCCGCCCGGCCAAGGCTCTCCACGTGGTGATCGAGCACATGGGCGCCGAGCTGATGCGGATGCCGGCGGACGCGGACCGCTAGCCGCTGGCTAGACCCAGAAGCCGCGACCGCCGCCGGTCCAGTCCCCGAAGTGCTCGCGGTAGGACGTGCCCGGGCCGCGCGAGCCGAGGTAGGACCCGACCACCGCGGCGCCGAGGTCGTCGAGCTCGGGGCTGACCATCCGGCCGTCGACGCGACGCGCCATCGAGTCGATGAAGCGGGCCAGGCCGGGGTCCTCCCCGAGGCGGAAGAACGTCACCTGCGCACCGAGCCGCGCGGCCGCGTCGAGCTCGCGCACCGAGTGGGCGATCGTCAGCGGGTGCGGCGGGTAGGAGAACCAGACCTCGCCGTCGGGCTCGAGGTGCGCCGTCGGCTCGCCGTCGGTGACGACCAGCAGCACCGGCTGGGCGTTGGGGTGCTTGCGGAAGAACCGGTTGGCGAGCAGCAGCCCGTGGTGGAGGTTGGTGCCCTTGTCCCACCGCGCGTCGAGCCCGGTCAGCTCCTCGACCTCCATCACCTGCGCGTGGCGACCGAAGGCGATCAGCTGGAGGTCGTCGCCGCGGAAGCGCGAGCGCACGAGCTGGTGCAGGGCCAGCGCGGTGCGCTTCATCGGCACCCACCGTCCGTCCATCGCCATCGAGAACGACGTGTCCACCAGCAGCGCGACGGCCGCCTGGGTGCGTGCCTCGGTCTCGACGACCTCGATGTCGTCGACCTGGATGCGCACCGGTGAGGCGCCGCCACGCAGCACGGCGTTGGTGATGGTGCGCGAGACGTCCCACGGCTCGGTGTCGCCGAACTCCCACCGCCGGCTCGCGCCGGACGGCTCGCCGGCGAGGCCGGTCGTACGCGTCTCGCGGGCGCCGGAGCGACCGCTCATCCGGTCTGCGACGTCGCGCAGGAGCGCCTTGCCGAGCTGTCGCATCGCCTTGGGCGAGAGGCGGAGCTCGCCGTCGGACCCGCGCTTGAGGTAGCCGCTGTCGCGCAGCGCCCGCTCGAGCTCCTGCAGCGTCTTCGCCGCCACCGCTGCCTCCGGTCCGAGCTGGCCGGCGAGGGCGTCGAGGTCGACGTCGTCGAGCCGCGCGCCCTGGTGGGACTGAGCGAGCTGGTCGGACAGCTGGTCGAGCTGGGCGAGGTCCTGCAGCGCGCCGGTGCCGTCACCGAGGCCCATCCCCTGGTCTCCCTCGAAGCTCTCCGACCCCGACCAGTCCTCTCCGGGTCGCAGCCCCTGGAGGTTGGCGTCCATCCGCGCCAGCTGCTCCATCAGCTGCGGCGACCCGAAGGCCTGCTGCGACAGCTGCATCAGCTCCTGGCGCTGCTCCTCGGTCATCGAGTTGAGCATCCGCTGCGCCGCGGCCGCCCGCTGGGCGAGTGAGTCCAGGAGCTCGTCGATGTCCTGGGGGTTCTCGGGGAAGAAGTCCCCGTGCTTGTCCATGAACTCCGCGAAGTCCTCGTCCGTGTCGCCCCCGGACGCATGCTTCTCGAGCAGGTCGTTGAGGTCCGACAGCATCTCCGCGACCGCGGCGCGGTCCTCCTCGGTCGCACCCTCGAGCGCCTGCTTCATCCCGGCGAAGCGCTGGTCGAGCAGCTCGCGGCCGAGCAGGTCCTTGATCTCCTCGTAGGCCTCGCGCGCCTCGGCGGACTGCCAGTCGTACGACGCCAGCTCGCTGACCGCGGACGCGGTGGAGGGCGAGAGGTTGTCGAGCACCATCTCGCGGAAGTCGCGGTCCTCGTCCGACATCGTGATGTCGCGCGCCAGCTGGCCGCGCTCGGCGAGCACGGCCTTGTCGAGGAGCTCGCGCACCTCCTGCATGGTGCCGTCGAGGTTGTTGCGCTGGAGGATGTCGCGCCGGCGCTGGGCGACCTGCCGGGCGAGCTCGTCGAGGCCGGCCTGGTCGCGGCTCCCCCGCCGGAGGTACTCGCGCATCGCGTGCTCGGGCGAGTAGCCCGCCATCACGTCCTGGCCGATCGAGTCGAGCGCCTCGGCGAGGTCGACCGGCGGCGCGAGCGGGTCGCCACCTCCGTACTTCTGGAATCGGCTCATCGGAGCACCGTCCCCAGCCTCTTGCAGAGCCAGACGTCGTCGGGCCACGGTCCGTCGTCCGGCGTCCGCTCGATCTCCTCGAAACCGTGCGCCCCGTAGAAGCCGAAAGCCTGCTCGTTGCCGTCGACGACCTCCAGCCAGAGCTCGTCACCCTCGACGCGCGACTCGATCTCCGTCAGCAGCCGGCTGCCGATGCCGCGGCCCTGGTGGTCGGGGTGGACGTAGAGCTTCCACATCACCTCACGGTCGCCGCTCACGTGCGGGAAGGCGCGGTAGGACTGCGCCAGTCGACCGAGGTTGGCGAGCGCGACCACCTCGCCGTCGACCTCTGCGACGACGTGCTGGTTGCGCTGCATCGAGATCGCGAACACCTCGGGCGTCCACCACTCGTCGATCATCCGCTGGGCGTACGCCGCGTCGATCGGGCCGTAGGTCGGCGGCACGACCGCGCGGCCGAGCGCGACGAAGGCCGGGATGTCGTCGGTGGTGCCGGGACGCAGCGTGACGAGGGCGTCCCCAGAAGACCTAGCCATAGACGGTCTCCCCGGCGTCGGTGTCCTTGCCGATCTTGCGGGCGAGGTAGAGCCCCTCGAGGGCGAGCTCGATCGCGGCCGCCCGCTCGCCGTCGTTCGTGGCGCCGAGCCGGTCGCAGACCGCGTCGTAGAGGTCCGACTCGCCGAGCACGGGCAGTCCGGCCAGGAAGTCGCGCGCACCCACGCGGGCACCGGTGCTGACCATCGCGCCTGCCTCGATGGCGTCGACGAGGACCCGGAGGTCGATGCCGGCGAGACGCGCGCGCACGGTCTCGGCGACAGCGGTGCGGAGCAGGTGGGTCAGCACCTCGGCCTCGCGGCCCTCCTCGCCGGTCTCGAACTCGATCTTGCCGCCGAGCACGTCGACCGCGGTCTCGAGGTCGACGACCCGCGCGACCGCCTCGTCCTCGCCCTGGGTGGTCGCCCGGTGGAGTGCCGCGGCGGCGATCGTCTCGGCACCTGCGATCGCGAAACGGGCGCTGACGCCCGAGCGCTGGTCGACGGCCTGCGAGTCACGCAGGTTGCGGGTGAAGCGGGCGAGCACCTCGACCAGGTAGTCCGGCACCGCGGCGACCAGATCGGCCTCCTGCTCGATGACGGCGATCTCCTGGTCCACCTCGCGGGGGTAGTGCGTGCGGATCTCCGCACCGAACCGGTCCTTGAGCGGGGTGATGATCCGGCCGCGGTTGGTGTAGTCCTCCGGGTTGGCGCTGGCGACCACGAGCACGTCGAGCGGCAGGCGGAGGATGTAGCCGCGGATCTGGATGTCGCGCTCCTCCATCACGTTGAGCATCGCGACCTGGATCCGCTCGGCGAGGTCGGGCAGCTCGTTGATCGCGACGATGCCGCGGTGGCTGCGCGGGATCAGGCCGAAGTGGATGGTCTCGGGGTCGCCGAGGTGGCGCCCTTCCGCCACCTTCATCGGGTCGACGTCGCCGATCAGGTCGGCGACCGACGTGTCCGGCGTCGCCAGCTTCTCGGCGTACCTCTCGTCGCGGTGCTTCCACGAGATCCGGAGGTCGTCGCCGTACGTCGCTGCCGCCTGCTGCGACGTCACGGTGATCGGCTCGTAGGGGTGCTCGCCGAGCTCGGAGCCCGAGATCACCGGCGTCCACTCGTCGAGGAGGCCGACCAGCGAGCGGAGCAGCCGGGTCTTGCCCTGGCCGCGCTCGCCGAGCAGGACGATGTCGTGGCCGGCGAGCAGGGCGCGCTCGACCTGGGGGATCACGGTCTCGGAGAACCCGTGCAGACCCGGCCACGGGTCGGTGCCCTCGCGCAACCGCGCGAGGAGGTTGTCGCGCAGCTCCTCGCGGAGCGTGCGCAGCTGGTGGCCGCTGGCGCGGAGCTGGCCGAGGGTGCTTGCTTCGGGATGTTGCAGAGCAGGGTGCTGGGTCACGTCCTCCACGCTAGACCGACCCGTCAACGTCGAGTGCGCTCGAAGATGCTGGACCCAGCGTTCTGGACACCGCTCTGGACCACCACCGAAACGAGGGTTGAGGTGCCTCCGGCAGGGCAGGATGGCCGCATGACCGCGCTGCTGCCCGTCCTCGTGATCGCACTGATCGCCGCCGCGTTCTGGGCGGGACGGATGTCCGTCGGCGCCGGGTCCGCCCCTGTCGCTCCGGGTCCCGCGCAGCCGCGCGAGCTCGCCGCGCGGGACGCCTTCATCGAACAGCTGCGCGAGCTGGCGTGGCAGCACCGCGACGTCTCCCCCGAGCTCTCCACGATCATCATCGACGAGATCACCACCCACCACCGCCGGCTCTCCGGCCCGGACGCCTGAGGACCCTGATGGCCACCACGACGAACAAGATCGCCGAACGCGCGGGCACCATCAAGAAGGCGTCCGGCGCCGTGCTCCTGGTGCTCGTGGTCGGGGTGGCGACCCTGCTCTTCATCCGCCCGACCACGGTCTCGACCGGCCCCGACCAGGTGGCGCTGCACTACAGCGACGGAGCCTTCACGCCGCGGCGCTTCAAGGACTGCGTGTCGAGCTCGACGCGGGCCTGGGACGGACCGGGCGACAAGCACTACTCGTACCCCAAGAGCCAGCGCAACTACGTCTTCGGCGACGGTGGCGACCGGCCGATGGTGACCTTCGTCAGCAAGGACGGCATCGAGATGTCGGTCGACGGCGTCGCGGCGTTCCTGCTCAACACCGACTGCAAGACGCTGCAGAAGTTCCACGACCTCATCGGCAACCGCTACGCCGCCTACATGGACACCACCGACGGCAACGGCTCGGACGGCTGGCTGCAGATGCTCAGCGTCTACATCAGCCGCCCGCTCGAGACCGCGATCGACCGGGCCAGCCAGAACTACACCTACACCGAGCTCTACACCGACCCGGCCGTCAAGGCGCAGTGGGAGCAGGAGGTGCTCGAGCAGATGCCTGAGCTGGTCGGGCGCCAGATCGACGGCGACGAGGAGTTCTTCACCGACTTCGCGATCACCCTGCAGAAGCCGGTCCCTCCGGAGTCGGTCAAGGCCGCACTGGTCGCCCAGCAGGAGGCCGTGGCCCGCGCCAAGGCCAAGGAGGCCGAGGCGGCGGCGCAGGTGAAGGCCGCGCAGGCGCAGATCGAGGTCGAGAAGGCCGAGGCCGCGAAGATCGCCGAACGGATCAAGGTGCTCGGCCAGGAGGGCTACCTCAAGCAGTACGCCATCGACCACGGCCTCAACCCCTACCAGCCGACGACCGGCGGGCTGATCACCGACTCCACGCCCTAGGCCCCCCGCCGTTCGGGACCTTCGACCCTGCCCGCGCCGCCCGCCGCGAGGGACGCTGGAGGTCCACCCGGAGGAGGCCCCCATGCCCATCACCCACGACCTGTCCCGCGAGGACTGTGCGCGCCTGCTGGGCGCGGGTCTCGCCGGTCGGGTGGCGCTCGGAACTCCCACCGGACCCCACATCGTCCCGGTGAACTACACCGTGGACCACGAGTCCATCCTGCTCCGCACCACCGCCTACAGCCTGCTGGGTACGTACGGTCGCGACGCCCAGCTGTGCCTCGAGGTCGACCAGTTCGACCATGAGCTCGAGCGCGGCTGGAGCGTCGTGGTGCGCGGACGTGCGTCGTTCGTGGATGACCACGACGAGCTCGTCCAGATCGCCCGGTCGTGGCAGGAACGCCCCTGGGCCACGGGCCAGCGCAACCTGGTCATCCGGATCCCGTGGACCGAGGTGACCGGACGCCAGCTCGGAAGCGGTTGGGACCCGTGGCAGCACCTGCCCGTACGTCGCACGGCACAGGAGACGGCGTAGACACGTGCAGGACACTGTGCGGGTGACCCCCCATCGGCCGCCCCTCGGCGGCGAGGCGCGCCTGCTGCTCGAGGCAGTCGCCGCGATCGCCAGCGACCTCGACCTGGCCAGCGTGCTGACCCGCATCGTCGAGGCGGCGACCGCCCTGACGGGCGCCCGCTACGGCGCACTGGGGGTGCTCGGCAGCGACGGCGACGAGCTCGTCGAGTTCGTCACGACCGGCCTCGACGAGCGGACGCGTGCGCTGATCGGCGACCTGCCGCGCGGGCGCGGGATCCTCGGCGTCATCATCGACGACCCGTCGGGCCTCCGGCTCGCCGACCTGTCGGCGCACCCCGCCTCGGTGGGGTTCCCGCCGAACCACCCGCCGATGACGTCGTTCCTGGGCATGCCGGTGCGGATCCGTGGCACCGTCTTCGGCAACCTCTACCTCACGGAGAAGGACGGAGGCGGTCCCTTCACCGAGGCCGACGAGAGCCTCGTCGAGGAGCTGGCCCGCACGGCGGGCTACGTCATCAGCAACGCCCGGTCCTTCGCGCTGAGCGAGCGCCGCCGGCAATGGCTCGAGGCGTCGGCTGAGCTCGCCGAGCTGCTGCAACCGCCCGTCGAGCCGGCCACCGCACTGCACCAGATCGTGTCGACGGCGCGGCAGGTCTCCCGCGCCCGCGCGGTCGCCCTGTGGTCATCACTGGGGCCGGACCACGACACGGTCAGCATTGCGCCCGACGCCGACGAGGACCACCTCCTGGCCGTCCTCGACCAGGCGCGCGGGTACGACCACGGGACGGGCGGCGGCATGACCACTGTGCCCGTCGACGGCGGCACGCTCGTCGTCGTGCCGCTCCGCTCGCACCTCGCACCGGTCACCGCCCTGGTCGCCGTGGTCCCCACCGGGTCGAGCCTGCTCGACGTCCAGGACCGCGACCTCCTCGCCGGCTTCGCCGACCAGGTCGCGCTGTCGCTGGACCGCACCCAGGCGCTCGCCGACCGCCAGGAGCTGGCGATGATCGCGGACCGCGAGCGGATCGCCCGCGACCTCCACGACATCGTCATCCAGCGGCTCTTCGCCACCGGCCTGCAGCTGCAGGGGGTGGCGGCGATGGCCGCGGACGAGGCGGTGACCGACCGGCTCGACCGGTCGGTGGCCGACCTGGACGACACGATCAAGGCCATCCGGGGCACGATCTTCGAGCTGCAGGACCGCCGCGGCGACACGTTGCGCGCCGGCGTCCGCAACCTCGTCAAGGAGTACGTCCCGGTGCTGGGATTCACCCCCGTGGTCCGGACCTCGGGTCCGCTCGACACCGTCGTGCCGCCGGCACTGGGCGCGCAGCTGCTGGCGGTGCTGCGCGAGGCGATCTCCAACGTCGCCCGGCACGCCCTTGCTGACAGCGCAGCTGTCGACGTGGCCGTGAGCGCCGACCTGCTGGAGCTGCGCGTCGCGGACGACGGCGTCGGCCTGCCCGACTCGGTCAGCGAGAGCGGGCTGCGCAACGCCCGGCGTCGCGCCGACGACCTCGGCGGCACGCTGGAGGTCTCGCCGGTGGGCGAGCGCGGCACGGTCCTGGTCTGGCGCGTCCCGCTCCGCTGAGGACGCAGGAAGACCCGACGCCGGTGAGGGCGTCGGGTCTCCGGGGCCTGCTGGTCACCGCAGGACGGGGTGGTTCTCCACGACGTCCATACGGTTCCACCAGTGACCCAGCCCCCACGTGGTGCCGGCCGCACCCAGGGCGAGGACCGCCATCACGATCAGGCCGACGAAGTGGTCGTCGACGACCGGGTTGTTCTCCAGCGGGAGCGACGCGGAGTACATGAACACGTACATCAGCGCGCCGGCCGCGGTGCCGAACCGCATGGCCACCCCGAGGAGCAGCGTCACGCCGATCCCGAGCAGGCCGGCCATGAACAGCCAGTCGACCCAGGCGTGGCCGGCGAGGGAGGTGAAGAACCCGTGGAAGGGGTTGTTCGCCGGGACACCGAAGGACAGGAAGCCCTCGGTCGGGCTACCGCCGTTGACCCACGCCGCCGGACCGAACCGGTCGAGCGAGCCGTCCTGGCCGTAGCCGGTGTGGAAGCCCAGGGCGAGGAGCTTGTCGACGAACGCCCACAGGAAGGTGATCCCGAAGGCGATCCGCAGGGTGGCCAGCGCCCGGGCGAACCAGGTGGCGCGGTCGTGGTCGATCGGAGCCTGCACTGCAGCGGTCTCGTCGTGGTGACGGTGGATGACGGTCATCGCCATCCCCTCCTTCGGTGGTGTGTGTGTTCTTGCTGGGTCACCACCAGAGTCGCGCGGATCGGGGACGGGGGTCAGGGCCGCCGGTCCCCCGTCCGCGGGACCTAGGTCCCCTTGGGTCCCGACGACGGACCCAGGAGCTTGGAGGCCAGGACGGCGGCCTGCGTACGTCGCTCGAGACCGAGCTTGGCCAGGATGCTCGACACGTAGTTCTTGACCGTCTTCTCGGCGAGGAACATCCGCTCGGCGATCTGCCGGTTGGTCAGTCCCTCGGCGATGTGGCCCAGCAGGATCCGCTCCTGGTCCGTCAGCGACGCGAGCTCGTCGGGCGTGCCCGGGCCGTTGCGGATCCGCTCGAGGACGGCCGCGGTCATCGCGGGGTCGATCAGCGACTTGCCTGCGGCTACGTGGCGCACCGCGGTGACCAGGTCGGAGCTGCGGATCTCCTTGAGGACGTAGCCGGATGCCCCGGCCATGATCGCGGCGAACAGCGCCTCGTCGTCGTCGTACGACGTCAGGATGAGGGCGTTGATCGACGGGTCGACGGACCGCACCGAGCGGCACACCTCGATGCCCGAGCCGTCGGGGAGACGGGCGTCGAGCACGGCGACGTCGGGGCGCAGGGCAGGGATCCGGGCCGTGGCCTCGACCGCGCTCGCGGACTCCCCGACCACCTCGATGTCGTCCTGCTGCTCGAGCAGGAACTTCAGTCCTTCGCGGACGACGTCGTGGTCATCGAGGAGGAAGACGCGGATCGGGGGCATGTGCCCATTGCACCAGACGTCGTCCAGCCACCGGCCCGGACCGTGGGTCCCGGGACCACGTCGCCGTGATGGGCGCGGAGCGGGCCGCCTGGTTCAAGGACCCCGACGGCCACGTGCTCTGCCTGCACCAGCCGGACTGAACCAGCAGCGGGCTCAGACGTCCGTCGCGCCGTCGATCGACTGCCGGATCAGGTCGGCGTGCCCGGCGTGGCGGGCGTACTCCTCCACCATGTGCACGAGCACCCACCGGATCGTGGCCGTGTCGCCCTTCGCCGGGTCGCGCGGGCGCGCGACCTGTCGACCGAGGTCGGAGTCGGCCGCGAGCGCGGCGTCGAGGCACGCGTCTGCGTGGGTGATGGCGTCGGCCAGCAGTGCGTCGAGCTCGGCGTGCGGCGCACCGGCAGCGCTGTGCCAGTCCCAGTCGGCGTCGTCGTCCCACGGCGCGGTGTCCCACGGAGGTGACGGCTCGCGGGCCAGGAGGTTGTAGGAGAACCAGTAGTCCTCCACGAAGGCGAGGTGCTTGAGCATCCCGCCGAGCGTCAGGTCGCTGGGCGCCAGCGGCTGGGCGAGCTGCGCGTCGGTGAGGCCGCTCGCTTGGAGCCGGATCGTGCCGCGGTAGTGGTCGATGAAGCCGCGCAGCATCCCGACCTCGTCGTTGCTGAAGCCGGGCTCGGGCCGCTCGATCGTCATGGCCCGCACCGTAGTGCGTCGGCGTGGTCCCGGTCGCGCGCGTTTCCGCCCGCGACCGGGACCCGTCCGCGTCAGGAGGTGTAGGGCACGCGCTCCCACGAGAGCGTCTCAGCCGCTCCGGGACGGTTGACCGTGACCTTGAGCCAGTCGACGTTGTTGCTGGAGCCGTCGACGGTGATGCGCTCCACCTCGGGCGCCGAGCCGGTCACCCCGAGCGCGGTGTAGCGGGCCAGGAGGGGCGATCCCGACGCCAGCGGGTGGTCGCTGTTGAAGAGGTGGCTGTCGCCGTTGAAGAGGTAGACGTCACCGTCGTACGACGACGCCTCGTCGATGATCGCCTGCACGAGCGGCACGAAGGCCGAGATGTCGGTGGCCGGAGGCTGGTAGGTGGGGTCGAACATGTCGGCCTGCAGGTAGAGCGACACGGCCCGGTCCTGCTTCTGCCGCGCCGCCGCGAAGGCAGCGTGCACCTCCGCGACCGCTCCCGCCATCCGGTGCTGCTCCTCCGCGACCTGCTCCGCGGTGGCAGCGGTCTTGCCGATGCCGGTCCACGGCTGCAGGTCGTCGTTGCTGCCGACGACGTGCACCACGGCGAACTCGATGCGCTGCTCGCGGAACATGACGTTCTCGGGCAGCCCGTCAGCAGCCTGCGAGGTCACCTTCATGGGGTTCTGGCCCAGGGTGACGCCGGGCCGGGGGAAGAAGGTCGAGCGGTCGAGCCCGAGGCGGTCCAGCGGTGCGAACGCACCGTTGTTGGCGCGGTGGCAGTCGGTCCACTCGTTGTCGCCCGGCGTGTAGACCAGCGGTCCCTCGAACAGGTCGAAGTCGGAGCGGATCAGCGAGTAGTAGGAGTCGTCGCAGAGCGACGAGCCGTTCTTGATGTCCCCGACGTGGATGGTGAACCGGGGCTGCGCGGCGTTGATCTGCGCGATCCACGACGGGAACTTCGCGATCTGGTCGGCGCCGTAGGGGACGTCGCCGATCACGGCGAACGAGTAGGCGCCGGGCTTCTCCTGGCCGGGGCCAGCCTGCGCGGCCCCGGGGCTGAGGAGGACGGCCGCCGACAGGGCAGCAAGGGCAGCGAGCGGACGGGAGAGTCGCATGGGTTCACCTTCGTGACGGGGGCGGGGTGCTCCCCCACGCTGCCGTGCTGCCCCGCTGGACGGGTGAACCGCCGTGGGCGATCGCGTGAACACCTCTCGCCACGCGGGGCAGCAGGCTGGGCCGCTCAGACGGCCGGCCCCTCGCCACGCAGCTTGTCGACCTCGGACATCGCGTCGCGCAGCTGGCCCAGCCACTCGTCGGCGTGCTCGCCGACCAGCCGGACCGACCACGCCAGCGCGTCCGACCGCGACCGGGCGACGCCGGCGTCGACGAGGGTGTCGAGCACCTGCCGCTCGGGCTGCCGCAGCCGGGTCATCACGGGCGCCGCGACGTGGGTGAACAGCGCCTCGGTCTCACCGAGCCGCACCCCCCACGACACCTTGCGCTGGTAGCGCGCCTGGGCCTCGAGTGCGATCTCGATGCGCTCGGCCTTGGTCTCGGAGCGGAAGCGACCGATGCGGCCCTCCGCCTCGGCGCCGTCAGCCGTGTCACTCAGGGTGCCCAGCACCGTGATCTCCTCGCGGTCCGTACGGACCTCGATGTCGCTGAACCAGCCCTCGGGCAGCCGCCCGCGGAACCAGTCGCCGGCGTCACCGGCGGGCGGGAGGTCGGCGACCTGCCAACCACCCCGGCGGCCACGGCCCTCGGGGCCGCCGCGCTCGCCCCGACGCCCGCGGCCTGCGTCCTTCGCCGCGTCCTCCGCGGCCCTCTTCGTACTCATCTCGGGTCATCATGTGTCTTTCTCCTTCTTGCAGTGCTTACATGATTACACCCTTACAACTCATGACTCAAGCAGTTTGTTCCGCTCCTCCGTCACCAGCGCGACCCGGCTCGCCAGCTCCGCGCTCGTCCGGTTCACCGCCGCGCCCGCTCCTGCGACCCGTCTCGAGACCTCCGCGCGGCGCTAACCTCGGCGACGTGCTGGAGAACCCCTGCCCCTGCGACTCCGGAGCGACGTACGACGCCTGCTGCGGTCCGCTGCTGGCCAACGTCGTGCAGGCCTCGTCGCCCGAGCAGCTGATGCGCTCGCGCTACACCGCGTACGTCCGGGGCGACGCCGACCACCTGTTCCGGACCTGGCACCCCCGCACCCGCCCCGACGACCTGCGCCCGGACCCGGCGACGCGCTGGACCGGCCTGCGGGTGCTGACGACGAGCGAGGACACGGTGGAGTTCGTCGCGTCGTGGCAGGGCGGCCAGATGCACGAGGTCAGCCGTTTCGAGCAGCGAGCCGGTCGGTGGGTCTACGTCGACGGCGTCGTCAGCTGAGGACCTCGAAGTCCGCGACCGACCAGCCACCTCCGCAGTCGGAGACCCCTTCGTCGCAGGTGAAGCGGATGAAGGTCGGGAAGCCCCACTCGTCGTCGTAGGAGATCGACGTGTCGTTGCTGAACGGCCAGGGTTGGTGCTCAGCGGCGATGGCGAACAGGTCCGCGATGGTCAGGACGTCCACCGGCTCCGGATCGTCGCACTGAGGGTTCTCCACTGTGGCTGACGCGACCACCCCGTCGCGGACGGTCACGCGCACCGGGCAGTCCGCGCACATGCCGCCGCAGTAGAAGTACAAGTAGGAGTACGACGTCGGTCCGCGCTCGCCCCAGCGCGCCTGCGCCTCGCGCCGCTCGGCCGAGAGTCCGTGGACGAACCAGGCCCCCGCCACCGCGGCGGCGACCAGGGCCAGGAGGACGACCAACTCGGGACGTCGGGGCACGCGCATGGCGGTGGGACGATCAGGAGTCGCGGGGCGTTCCGGCGCCGTCGTTCGACGCCGGAGCCTCGGCGCGCTCGGCCGGGCCGGGCTCCCAGACCACCGACACCTTCTCGAAGCCCTTGTGCCGCTGCATCCGGGCGTACGACGCGTAGGCGCGGCGGTCCGCCTCGGTGAGGTCGACGTTGTCGGTGAACGGCGTGAGGAGGGCACGCGGCCAGAGGCGGCGCGCCCACACGACGTTGATCTCCATCGCGAGGACGGCCATGACGGCGCCGATCCAGAGGAAGCCGATCAGGCCGAGGACGAGCCCGAACGTCTTGGTCATCGACGTGGTGCCGACGAGCACGTTGTTGACGTACGCCGCTCCCGCGTACTGGAGCAGCTGCCACATCACCGCGAGCGCGAAGCCCCCGGGCGCCGCGCGCTGGAACGAGTGCTGGCCGGTGGCGGCGTAGCGGAACAGGAGCGTCAGGAAGCCGCCGACGACCACGATCGTCAGCAGCGGGAGGAAGATCTTGATCCCGGACCCGAGGACCTCGGTGAAGACGTCGGTGGTGCTCGCGATGGTGGAGACGACAGACACGGCCAGGAGCGAGAACCCGGCCGTGACCAGCAGGACGAGGGTCTTGAGGCGGGCATAGACCGGGTTGGGGCGGCTGTTGCGGGGCACCGACCAGGCGACGTGCTGCGTGTTCTGCAGCGCCTGGCCCAGACCCATCGCGCCGTAGAGCGCGGCGAGGGCACCGACAGCGACACCGGACACGGAGCCCTGCAGGCCCTGAGGTCGGCCGAGCTCGTCGCCGATGATCGGGAACTGGGCCAACGCGGAGTCGAGGATCGACTGCTGCCAGTTGGGTTCGCCGCGCAGGATGATGCCGAGGATCGAGGTGCCGAGGAGCATCAGCGGGAAGATCGCGATGAAGGCGTAGTAGGTCAGCGCCGAGGCCAGGTAGGGACCCTGGTCGTCGAAGTACTTGTAGACGACGGCGAGCGGGAAGCCGAGCACGGGATGGCGGCGCTGGAACGCATCGACTGACGAGACCGCTCCCACGAGGGGGAGGCTACCGGTCGCTGCACAGCGGGTCGGTCACCAGAGGCCCAGCACGTCGCCACCGAGCCGGACCACGAAGCCCGAGACGACGACCAGGAAGAACGCGCGGACGAACCTCGCGCCGCGTGCCATCGCGAGCCGGGCGCCGAGGTAGCCGCCGATGATGTTGGCCGCCGCCATCGGCAGCGCCAGCTGCCAGATGACCGCCCCCTGCGGGACGAACACGATCAGCGCCGCGAGGTTCGTCGCCCAGTTGGCGAGCTTGGCCTTGGCGGACGCCTCGAGGAAGTTGTAGCCCAGCAGGCCGACGAGCCCGAAGACCAGGAACGACCCGGTGCCCGGACCGATCGACCCGTCGTAGAAGCCGATCGTGAGCCCGGTCATCACGACGGCAGTGAGGTGCTGTCCACCCTGGAAGCGCAGGCTGGTCAGCTCACCGACGCTCGGCTTGAACCAGACGTAGCCACCCACGAGGACCAGCACGACCAGGATGATCGGGTCGAAGGCGCTCCGTGGCAGCAACGAGGCCACCAGCGCGCCACCCGTCGACCCGACGAACGCGGCGAGCATCAGCGGCAGGAACGTCCGCGGGTCGGGGCGGATGCGCCGGACGTACGTCGCTGCGCTGATCGAGGTGCCGCAGAAGGACGCGAGCTTGTTGGTGGCCGCGATCTGCACCACCGACGCGCCCGGCAGGCCGACGAGGAGCGCCGGGAGCTGCACGAGTCCCCCGCCGCCGACCACTGCGTCGACGAAGCCCGCGACCAGGGCCGCGAGGACGAGGAAGAGGGTGACCTCGAGGGAGACGTCGTTCACATGGACACCGTGCCCACGTCAGCCGCCTGTCAGCTCGAGCTCGTGTCTCGGGTGAACTTCTGCACCACGACGGCGTCGTAGTTCTCCGGCATGAGCGCGTTCAGCCCGGGGCAGACGAACTCCTGCGACTGGTCCTTGACCATCTTCGCGGCCGAGCAGTTCACCGTGGCCAGGGCGTCGCCGTCGGCCGAGAAGACGATCTGGAAGAGGGCCGCACGCTCCTCGTCGAAGGTGTTCTTGATCGTCCCCTTGACCTCCGGGGTGGTCACCGTGTCGGTGCCCGCGGAGCGCTCGATCCCGTTGATCTCCCAGCCGTCCTCGACGACGAAGCCGTCCCAGCTGAACGACGTGCCGACCTTGATCTCGACGGGGTCCGTGCTCGTGTTCACGTCGTCGCCGCCACCGCAGCCGGCGAGGGTCGCGGCGCAGACCAGGACGAGAGCGGCGGCGCGCAGCCGGCCACCCCTCACGATGCCACCCCTCACGATGCTTCCCTTCACGACGCAGCCACGAACGTGAGCAGGTCCTGACGGGTCAGGACGCCGATGGGCTTGCCGTCCTCGTGCACCAGCACGGCGTCGGCCTTCTCCAGCAGGGTCACGGCGTCGGCCGCGGACTCGGTCGCGCCGATGGTCGGCATGGCCGGGGACATGTGGTCCCCGACGGGGTCGTTGAGCTTGGCGTGGCCGGTGTAGAGCGCGTCGAGGAGCGCCGACACCGACACCGACCCCGCCACCTCGGCGGCGACGATCGGCGGCTCGGCCATGACGACGGGCATCTGGCTGACGCCGTACTCCTGGAAGATGTGGACGGCCTCGGCGATGGTCTCGACCGGGTGGGTGTGCACCAGGTCGGGCAGCGTGCCGGACTTGCCGCGCAGCACCTCGCCGACGGTGCGGTGGTCGGCCTCCGCACCCGTGGCGAAGCCGTACTGGCCCAGCCAGTCGTCGTTGAAGAGCTTGGTGAGGTAGCCACGGCCCGAGTCGGGCAGCAGGACGACGATCACGGCGTCCGTACGCCCCTCGGCGGCGAGCTCCTGGGCCAGCTGACGGGCTGCGAAGGCGGCCATGCCGGACGATCCGCCGACCAGCATGGCCTCCTCGCGCGCGAGGCGACGGGTGAAGGCGAAGGAGTCGGCGTCGGAGACCTCGATGACGCGGTCGGCGACGGTCTGGTCGTAGGTCTCGGGCCAGAAGTCCTCACCCACGCCCTCGACGAGGTAGGGGCGGCCACTGCCGCCGGAGTAGACCGAGCCCGCCGGGTCCGCGCCGATGACCTCGATCTCCCTTCCTGCAAGGGCGGCCTGCTCCTTGAGGTAGCGCCCGACGCCACTGATCGTGCCGCCGGTGCCCATGCCGGTGACGAAATGGGTGATCTTCCCGTCCGTCTGCTCCCAGATCTCCGGACCCGTGGTCTCGTAGTGGGAGCGCGGGTTGTGGGGGTTGGAGTACTGGTCGGGCTTCCACGCGCCCGGCTCCTTCGAGAGCCGGTCGCTGACGTTGTAGTAGGAGTCGGGGTGCTCGGGCGCCACCGCGGTCGGGCACACGACCACCTTCGCGCCGTACGCCTTGAGCACGTTGCGCTTGTCCTCGCTGACCTTGTCGGGGCACACGAAGACGCACGAGTAGCCCTTCTGCTGGGCCACCATCGCGAGGCCGACGCCGGTGTTGCCGGAGGTCGGCTCGACGATCGTCCCGCCCGGTTGCAGCGCTCCGGATGCCTCCGCTGCCTCGAT
The DNA here is from genome assembly GCA_963711175.1 of uncultured Actinomycetota bacterium. Taxonomy (GTDB): domain Bacteria; phylum Actinomycetota; class Actinomycetes; order Propionibacteriales; family Nocardioidaceae; genus Nocardioides. The sequence goes on along the minus strand of CAVQDC010000013.1, from coordinate 147,089 downwards.
CATCCGGCTCGCGATGCGGTCCTTCACGGACCCGCCGGGGTTGAGGTACTCCACCTTGGCGAGGACCAGCGGGCCGTCCTCGACGGCCCCCTCGAGATCCAGGGTCCGGCCGAGCCGGACGAGCGGAGTGTTGCCGATGAGGTCGAGGAGCGAGTTCACGTACTGCACCCGGTCAATGTAACGACCTACCGCTCCGTAACATGCACCGGCGCTGTCCCTCGCCCCTTGCGAAACCAGCGGGATCGGTTGCGTAGGCTCGGGACTGTGGGGGCAACCGGAGCAGCACGAAAGCTGGCATCAGCGGCCGCCCTGGGCGGCGGTGGACTCTCCGTGCTCGGGGCCGGGCTCTACGGCGTGCTGGTCGCCGAGGCGAAGATCGCGCGCAAGGTGATCGGCAACGCCACCGAGAGCGCGCACGACTCGACCGGGTGGTACGGCCGCGGCCGGCCCGGCCCGGCGATCCGGATCGCGCTGCTCGGCGACTCCAGCGCCGCCGGCTACGGCGTCGAGCGGGTCGAGGACACCACCGGCGCCCACCTGGCGAGCGGTGTCGCCGCGCAGGCCGACCGGCGCGTGCACCTGCGCTCGTTCGCCAAGGTCGGTGCGATGTCCAGCGCGCTCGCCGACCAGGCGGAGGCCGCGATCGGCACCCACCCCGACCTCGCGGTCATCCTCGTCGGCGCCAACGACGTCACCCACAGCGTGCTGCCCTCCGCGTCGGTGCGACACCTCGCCGAGGGCGTACGCCGCCTGCGCGAGGCGGACATCGCGGTGGTCGTCGGCACGTGCCCCGACCTCGGCACCATCCGACCGATCCCGCCGCCGCTCAAGCAGGTGGCGCGGGAGTGGTCGCGCCGCCTCGCGGCAGCGCAGACGATCACGGTCGTCGAGAACGGTGGCCGCTCGGTCTCCCTCGGCGACATCCTCGGGCCCGAGTTCGACGCTGCCCCGGCCGTGCTGTTCGGTCCGGACCGCTTCCACCCGTCGTCCGACGGCTACCGCCAGCTCGCGTCCGTGCTCATCCCGTCGTGCCTGGCCGCGCTCGACCTGCTCCCCGACGACGAGTCGCTGCCCGAGCCGCGGCGTCGCGAGGGGATCCTCCCGGTCGCCGCCGCCGCCGTGCGCGCAGCGCGTACGCCCGGCACCGAGGTCGACGGCACCGAGGTCGGCGGCCACCAGCGCGGCCTGCGCGGGCGCTGGGTCGAGCTGCGCCACCGGCGCCGCCGCCCGGCCACCGACGCCGAGTCACCCGGCGAGCACGAGGAGCACCACGAGGAGTCCGTCGCTCCGTCGAGCGGTGAGTGACGCAGGTTCTGCGCCTCCAGAAGATGCCTCACGCACCGCTCGCGCCACCAGCGGTGCGTGGCGCAGGTTCTGCGCCTCCGGAAGATGCCTCACGCACCGCTCGCGCCACCAGCGGTGCGTGGCGCAGGTTCTGCGCCTCCGGAAGATGTCTCACGCACCGCTCATGGCCTGAAATGACGCCGGCCCGCCCGAGTGCGACTCGGACGGGCCAGCGGAGCTGTGCGGATCAGTCGCCGCGGATGATCGCGAGGATGCGCAGCAGGTTGGTGTAGATCCAGACGAGGCTGACGGTGAGGCCGAAGGCCGCACGCCACGACTCGCGCTCCGGGAGACCGGCGGCGACGCCGTTCTCGACGAAGTCGAAGTCGAGGATCAGCATGAAGATGCCGAGCACCAGACCGGCGATGGCGAAGATGAAGCCGATGCCGCCGTTGCCGTAGACACCGGTGTCGATGCCGAAGAAGCTCAGCACCAGCGACAGCAGGCCGAGGCCCACCATGCCGAACATGCCGGCGATGACGCCGCGGCGGAACTTGTCGCCCACCTTGATGTTGAAGAACTTGTAGGCAGCGAGCGTGCCGATGAAGGCGGCGAACGTGCCGAGGACCGCGCTGGTCACGATGCCGTGGTACTGGACCTCGAAGAGCTTGCTCACCGCGCCGAGAGCCACACCCTCAGCCACCGCGAAGAGCATCACCAGCGCGGGGCTGATGACCCGCTTGAACGAGTTGGCCAGCGACAGCAGGAAGGCGGCACCGGAGCCGAGGCCCGCAGCGGCCAGCAGGCTGGCGGGAACAGTGTCCTGGACGTCGCCGATGTACCACCAGGTGACGAACGCTGCGGCGAAGACGAGGGCGATCGAGATGGCCGTCTTCTGCACGACCGAGTCGATGGTCATCCGGCCCTGGTCGACCTGACCGGGGGTGCCGGGCGTGCCGGTGCCCCACTGGGACGGGTCGGTGCTCGTGTCGCCGTAGCCGGGGTAGTTCTGGCCACCGCCGGCGTAGGTCTGGTTGCCGTAGGAGTTCGACGAGGCGCGGTTGAACTCCTCGGAACGGTTGAACACGGGGTTGTTGCTTCTCATGGTCTCTCCTTGGAGGCCGCCGCCGGAGGATCCGGAGGTGCGACGCCGTCGTGGTGACGGCGCCTGTCGTCACTCCACTCTAGCCGGGGTGACATCTGTTCAAACGTGCGCGGAGCGGGGCCTGTTCCCGTCACAGCAACTTCTCAGGATGGGTGCTACCAAAGGTTGAGGCGCCGTCGTTCACTCACAACCGATGGTCTCCTCCGCACGGCACCGGTCCTCGCCGCGCCGGCCCACGACCCGGTCGCGCCCGGGACCGCCGAGCAGCACGTCGTCGGCGTACGACCCGATGAGCACGTCGTCGCCGCCTCTGCCCCGGGCGGTGTACGCCGCACCCCCGCTGACGCGGTCGTCGCCCGAGGTGCCGAGATAGGTCCAGCGACCCGGGCGGGTCGGCATCTGCACCCGCTCGACGTCGAGGACGCCGGCGCGGACCGGTGGCTGGTGCGCGAGGCGTACGACGAAGCGCTCGCGGGCGTGGTCCATCACTCCCCGCATGCGCGCGCCGCCGTGGTGCACGGAGAGGGACACCGAGTCGCGGCCCGCGCCTCCGGAGAGGCTGTGCCGACCGGGTGTGAGGTAGACCTCGAGCTCGTCGCGGCCGGCCCCGCCGTCCAGCGTGGTCTCTCCACCGCTCTTGCGGAGGTGGTCCTTGCCGTCGCCGCCGAGCAGGACGTCGGTGCCGCCGGCCGAGTCGAGGTAGTCGTCGCCGGCGCCGCCGTCGAAGTGGTCGTCATCGGTCCCGTTGCGCGCCGGGTCGTACTCGTACTCGTCCCAGGAGTTCATCAGCAGGTCGTCACCGTCGCGGCCCTCGATGGTGTCGCCGCCGCCGTTGCCGATCAGCTGGTCGGCCCCCTCGGTGCCGAGCAGCCGGTCGGCGTGGCTGGTGGCGAGGAGCTCGATGACGACTCCGGACGGGGTGACGGGCTGGGCGACGACGACCGTGTCGTTGCCCTCCCCCGTCGCGACGCCGCTGACCAGGTCGATGGAGATGCCGGTCTCCGACGCCGAGTAGTCGATGGTGTCGGGGCTGTTGTAGCCGTCGCCGCTGCGCAGGATCGTGTTGACCCCGACGTCGACGAGGTCGTCGCCGGGACCCGGCACGAGGGTGTCGCCGCGCGGCTCCGGCTCGCTCTCGAAGAGCGGGACGAGGCCGTTGTCACCGCCGTAGAGCTGGTCGTCGCCGAGCCCGCCGGTGAGCAGGTCGGAGCCCGCGTCCCCGCAGACCACGTCGTTGCCGGCACCGGCGTCGATCCCGTCGTTGCCGGCGAGCGCGGCGATCACGTCGTCACCGGGCGTACCGGTCAGCTCGTCGTCGCCAGTGGTGCCGACGATCGTGGCGGGCAGGCCGGCGCAGGTCGCCGCCGCGACCGTCCGGGCCACGACCATGCCGTGGGCCGGCGCTGCCACGAGCAGTCCGACCGCCAGGCAGGCGACCCCAGCCAGTCGTCGTCCGGTCAGGTGCAGAGCCATCTCGTCCCCCTCGCGCGGACCTCCGGCGTGGCCCGATGCTCTGGAACTTATCCCGTTGCCGGGGCGCGGGCCGGTGCCTACGGTGGGGGGAGCCGGACGGACCGGCGCGAGATCCCAGGGAAGAGGCACCGAGATGCGAGCACCGCACGCTCCCCTCCGCATCCACCTCCTCGAAGGGACCTCGCGTGCACACACGCTCGCTCAACCTGGGCATCCTCGCCCACGTCGACGCCGGTAAGACAACCCTCACCGAACGACTCCTGCACCTCGCCGGGGTCATCGATGACGTGGGGTCGGTCGACGCCGGCACCACCCAGACCGACAGCCTCGCGCTGGAACGTCGTCGCGGCATCACCATCAAGGCCGCGGTCGTGGCGTTCCCGCTCGACGACCTGGTCGTCAACGTCATCGACACCCCCGGTCACCCCGACTTCATCGCCGAGGTCGAGCGCGTCCTCGGGGTGCTCGACGGTGCCGTGCTCGTCCTGTCCGCCGTCGAGGGTGTACAGCCGCAGACCCGCATCCTGATGCGGGCGCTGCAGCGGCTGGGCGTGCCGACACTGCTGTTCATCAACAAGATCGACCGCGGCGGCGCCGACGTCGACCGGGTGCTCGAGGCGATTCGGAGCCGACTGACGCCGGCGGTCCTGCCGATGGGGTCGGCTGCCGGGCTTGGCGCGCGTACGGCCGAGTACACCGCGTACGCGCCCGACGACCGCGTCTTCCTCGAGCGCGAGACCGTCGCGCTGGCCGAGCACGACGACGCGCTCCTTGCGGCGTACGTCGAGGGTCGGGGCCACACGTCGGCCGAGCTGGCCGCCCTGGTCGCCGAGCAGACGCGGGTCGGTGAGCTGCACCCGGTGTTCGCCGGGTCGGCCGTCACCGGCGCGGGCGTCGCCGAACTGGTCGCGGGGATCGCGACGTTCCTCCCTGTCCCGGAGCCCGACGACGAGGGCGATGCCTCGGGCCGGGTCTTCAAGGTCGACCGGGGCGCAGCGGGCGAGAAGATCGCGTACGTGCGGATGTTCTCCGGCACCCTCCGCGTGCGGCAGCGCCTCGAGCTCACCGGCGACCGGTCCGGCAAAGTGGCGGGCATCCAGGTCTTCCGCCACGGCCGCTGGGTACGAGCCATGGAGGCGCACTCGGGCCAGGTCGCCCGCGTGCTCGGGCTCGGTGCGGTCCGCGTCGGCGACGGCTTCGGCGAGTCGGCCCGGGCCGAGGCACACCACTTCCCCCCACCGACGCTCGAGGCGTCTGTCGAGGCGAGCGACCCGGCTCAGCGACCCGCGCTCCGCGTCGCGCTGGCCCAGCTCGCCGACCAGGACCCGTTGATCGCGGCGCGCACCGACCAGGACGGCCGCCCGACGGTGTCGCTCTACGGCCGGGTGCAGCAGGAGGTGATCGCCTCGACGCTGGCCGACGAGCACGGCATCGAGGTCGAGTTCTCCGAGGCGAGCGTGCTGCACGTCGAGCGGCTGCGACGGGTCGGATCGGCGGTGGAGCGGTTCAACACCCCGACCAATCCGTACGGCGCCACGCTGGGCTTCCAGATGTCGCCGGGGCTGCCGGGCTCCGGCGTCGTCCTCGACATCGAGGTACCGATGCGCGACCTGCCGCTCTACCTGTTCAAGACCGTCGAACACTTCACGGCCGTCATGACGAGTCACGTCGCCCGCGCCCTCGCCCGCGGGCTGTCGGGGTGGGAGGTCACCGACTGCCGGCTGGCCCTCGTCGAGGCGGGCTACCGCTCCGGCGACGGGCCGCCGTCGCAGCGCGGTCCCCTTCCGACGGCGCTCGACTACCGCACGCTCACCCCGATCGTCGTACGTCAGGCGCTGGAGCGCGCGACGACCTTGGTCTGCGAGCCCGTGCTCCGCATCAACCTCGAGGTGCCGACCCGGGACGCTCCGCAGCTGCTGCGGCTCCTCGGTCGGTGGGGCACGGAGGTCACCGGCCAGGCCTCGACGGGGGATCTCACCCGGCTCGATGCCCGGATGCTCGCCGCACGCCTGCACGACCTCCAGCACCAGCTGCCCGACCTCACAGGTGGCGAAGGCGTGCTGGAGTCGCGCTTCGACGGGTACCAACCGGTCCGGGGACGGGGACCGGTGCGGCACAGGTGAGTGCGGCGAGACCGCCCGAGCGCAGTGGGCTACGGAAGAAAGTCCGTTCACGCAGGTCAGGACCCACTTCGATGCGCCACGTCTACGCGTTTCCCCGCGGCATCCGCCGAGTTTCCCCGCGCCGAACAATCCGGCTCTCCCCGATCAGCAGGCGAGTGCTGGGAGCCGGGAGCGGCGGCGACGACTTTGCATGGGAGGCTTTGACGTACGTGTGCCTCGTGGCGCCTCTACGCCTTGTCGTTGTGTGAGTGGCTGTCAGCGTTCGCACGAGCGGCGCGTCTCGGCGCGGCAGGTGTCGCGTCCGGTGCCGCCTCTTGCGATGTCGGTGCCCATGCCGCCGTGAAGTCGGTCGCGGCCTGCGCGGCCTCGCATCTTGTCATTGCCGCGTCCGCCGAGGATTCGGTCACGGCCGCGGGTGCCGACCAGAAGGTCGGCGCCTTGGTCACCGCGCAAGTAGGCATGGACGGGATACTCGGCGTCGGCGTAGATGAGGTCGTTGCCTCGCAGTCCACGCACGGCCGTGCTGGGTGCGTAGACGCGGATGGTGTCAGGGCCAGCAGTGCCGGTGATGGTGGCGGACCGGATCGCGTGGAACTCGTTGTAGGTCTCGAACCCGTCGAGGGCGACCCGGTAGGTGGGTGGCTCGCCGGGAAGGTTGACGGTGCAGTTGTAGGAGACATTGAGGGTGGCGGTGACGTCGAGGCACCCATCGCCGTTCTCGGGGGCGAACACGTCGGTGCCGGTGCCGCCGTCGACGCGTCCGGGAGTGACGCCGTTGTAGAACCAGAAGGTGTCGTCGCCGCCGTTCAGGGAGACGTCGATGGGAATGTTGGTGCGCGCGGATCGGGGCAGGGCGGGGGCTGAGGCCACGTGCAGCACCTCTGATTGCTCGGAGCCGACGAAACGGAGAGGGGTGTCGGTGTAGACCGTGAAGGCACGCATGTTGGTCCAGCGCAGAAGCGTGCTGGCGTCGCCGGTGGCGGTGTTCGTGGTGTTGTCCACGGTGACGAGGTGGTCGGTCCAGCCGGTGCCATCCAACGTCAGGGTGTCGCCGATGCGGTCCGGGCCGTTGTCGATGGTGGTGCCGGTTCCGGCGTGCGTGATCTCGTCCTGTCCGGGGCCGGTGGAGATGACGTCGGTGTTCGTGGTGCCGGGGGTGCCGGTCTGGATGTGGTCCTGACCGCCTGCGGTGGTGATGACATCGTCGGCGTCGTCGGTCTGGCTCCACCACGGCAGCCGCGAGACGTTGGGTTCACCGGCCCACACCTGCTCGTTGCGGTCGTTGCCGACGAACGTGTCCTCGCCGAGACCGAGGAAGGTGACGAGGTCGCTGGTGTTGCGCGGCTCCTGGTTGAACACCTTGTCGTTGCCGGGACCAGTGCGGATGGTGAAGGTGTTGGGGCCGTCCCAGTAGGGAATCGGGCCGGTTCCGGCAACGATGCACACGGTGTCGTCACCGCCGTAGGTGTTGATGGCCCCGTTGTTGCCGTTGGAGACTTCGGCGACCGTGACGATCACGTCGTCGCCGGGGGTGCCCTCGATGACGTTGCCCGCGCCGGGGCCGACGATGGTGGCGGGCTTGCCGTCACAGGTGGGCGTCTCGGCGCTGGCTGGAACCGAGACGGCAACGATGGCGGCGCCGACCAGCAGAGCAGCGCCCGAAAGGCGGGCAGCGGAGATGTGATGCAAGGTCGTGAGTCCCCCGACTTAGTGAAGGTGCAGTGGTGGTGGCTGGTGTCGCATGGAGTGTGACGCAACCGGCGGTCACATGGTTGTCGGTTGCTGGGCGGCGGTTCACCCTACGGCTCGCACTGGACTGGACATCGAAAAGCACGAAGAAGCCCATCCCAGCACCGCGGGATGGGCTTCCTCGACTTTCTTCCGTCAGGCTCTGGACTTTCGTCCGTAGCCCGCAGTGCCCCGGCTGGGGTTCGAACCCAGACTGTGCGGTTTTTAAGACCGCTTCCTCTACCGGTTGGGATACCGGGGCGCGCCGCTCATCCTGTCAGCGCACGCGCTCTCACGAAGACGGCATCGGTCATCTCGCGGGTGAGCCGGCCGGTGTAGGTGTTGTGCGGCGAGGGGTGGTAGCAGCCGAGCAGCGTGACGTCGCCGAGCGCGAGCTCCGTGCCGTGCCCGAACTTCGGCCGCTTCACCGGAGCCGGCGCACCGGCCGCCACGAGCGACCGGACCGCGCCGTCCCAGCCGAAGGATCCCAGCGCGACCACCACCTGCACGGTCGGCAGGGCGACCAGCTCGGCCGCGATCCAGGGCGCGCAGGTGTCCCGCTCGACCGGGGTCGGCTTGTTCTCGGGCGGCGCGCAGCGGACGGTGGCGATCATGCGCGCGCCGATCAGCTGCTGGCCGTCTCCCGCGTGCTCGCTGGTGGACTGTGCGGCCCACCCGGTGCGGTGCAGGCTGGCGAAGAGCCAGTCGGCGCTGGGGTCGCCGGTGAAGATGCGGCCGGTCCGGTTGCCGCCGTTGGCGGCGGGCGCGAGCCCGACGATCAGCAGCGACGGCGTCGACGAGCCCCAGCCGGGGATCGGCCGGCCCCAGTAGGGCTGGTCGGCGAACGACGCGCGCTTCTCGATCGCGACGTCCTCGCGCCACGTCACCAGCCGCGGGCACGCCGAGCAGACGCTCACCCGGGCGTCCAGCTCCCCGAGGGAGGAGGTCGATGCGAGACGGCGTACGTCGTCGGCGTCCCGTGCGACCGGGGTGTCGGGCGCCGCCGGGTCGTCGGGCCAGCCGCTGCCGGGCGCGACGGGGCTCTCGAACTCACCGCCGACGATCGGGTGTGGGAGCACCATCAGCCGATGGCGGCGGCGATGCCGTGGAGGATGTCGGCCTCGGAGACGAGGTGGTCGGGCACCGGCACACGGGCCAGGATGCCGCTCCAGATCAGGGCTCCCGCGCCGATCACGTCGGCGCGGCCGGGGTGCATGTAGGGCAGGGCCCGCCGCTCGTCGACCGACATCGCGACGAGCCGGTCGACGAAGTCCGTCGTGGTCGCGTTGGACAGGACCGCGCGGTCGAATGCGTCCCGATCGTAGGCACCGAGCTCGAGGACGCCGCAGGCCAGCGTCTTGATCGTGCCCGAGGTGCCGATGACGCTGCCCGCACGGCCGAGCGGGATCCCCGAGCCGTCGAGGTGCGTGTCGATGTCGGCCACGCAGGCTGCCACCTCGGCGGCCGTGGGTGGATCGCTGTGCAGGTGGCGCTCGTGGAGGCGTACGGACCCGATGTCCAGAGAGATCGAGTGCGAGATCGAGTGGCGGTCCTCGCCCCCGCCGAGCACCAGCTCGGTCGAACCGCCGCCGATGTCGACCACCAGCACCGGCTCGGCGGGCATCGGGGACTGCGCGGCGATCGCGCCGGCGAACACGAGCGCGGCCTCCTCCTCGCCGGACAGCACATCAGGCTCCACACCCAGCAGTCGGCGTACGCCCTCGGCGAAGACCGCAGCGTTGCTGGCGTCCCGGGTGGCCGAGGTCGCGCAGAAGCGGATGCGCTCGGGCGGGATGCCGTGGCTGCGGATGATCCCGGCGAACTCGTCGACCGCGGCGAACGTCCGCTCGAGCGCCTCGTCGGCGAGCATCCCGGTCCGGTCGACCCCCTGGCCGAGCCGGACCACGCGCGAGTCGCGGACCACGACGCCGAGGGTGCCGTCGTCGCGGCGGCTGCCGATCAGCACCTTGATCGAGTTGGTCCCGCAGTCGATGGCCGCGACAGTGCTCATGCAGCCATTGTGCCGATCGGTCAGTCCTCGGTGGAGACGCAGGGGCCCCTGGCCCACCACTCGCCGAGGGTGTCGAGCACCTCGTCGCCGAGCGGGTTGACCCCTCGGCCCATCGCCAGCGACTGGCCAGCGAGCACGTGGAGGCACTTGACCCGGTCGGGCATGCCACCGGCGGAGATGCCCTGGATCTCGGGCACGTCCATGTCTGCGCGCGCGCCGATCTCGGCACGGGCCTCGAGGTAGCGCTCGTGGGCGGCGCGGTAGGCGGCCGCGAGCTCCTCGTCGGTGCCGAGACGCGCCTCCATCTCCTTCATCACGTGGTTGCCCTCGAGGGTGCCGATGAGCGAGGCCGCGCGCGGGCAGGTGAGGTAGAAGGTCGTGGGGAACGGCGTGCCGTTGGGCAGGCGCGGCTCGGTGGCCACCACGTCGGGATTGCCGCAGGGGCACCGGTGGCCGATCGAGTCGATGCCACGTGGGCGGCGCTTGAGCTGGGCGCGGATCGCGTCCTCGTCGGCGGCGTCGATGCGGGGGTTGTCGCGGTGGACCTCACCGGGGACCTGCCGGGGCACGTCTCGGTGGGTCACTCCTGGGTCCCGTCCACGAGGTCGGCGGGCGACTCCTCGGGCGGTGGCGGGTTGCCGGCCAGCTCCATCGACTCCCACGCGGCGGTCCACCAGGCCTTGGGCACGGTCTTGATCACGTCGGACGGGTCGTTGAGGGAGGCCTGCGCCTCGAGCGGCTTGCCGTCCACCCCGATGACCTCGAAGCCGGCCTCACCGGGCATCAGGTAGCCGAAACGCTGGCGCGCCTGCGCCCTGACATAGGCCGGGTCGTCCCAACGCTTCTTCTCCCGCTCGAGGTCGTCGATGTTGGCCTCGCGCTCGACGATCTGCGACTTGAGCTCGCCGATGTGGGCACGCTGCTGGAGGTAGGCGCGCAACGAGGAGGCGTACGACACCGTCAGCACGGCGAGGACCAGCACCAGCACTGCCGCGCGACCGGTGAACCGGGGTCGGCGAGCAGCACTCCGGGTCGCGGGACGGGCCGCTGCCTGCGTGCCGGTGTCGGCAGGCGGGGCGAGGAGCGTACGCGTCCCTGCTGCACGCGGCCGGGGGCTGCGGTCGCCGGGACGCGAGGTGCTGCCCTGCCTCGGTCCACGCGATCCGTTGCTGCTGGGCCCACCCCGTGGCGTACGACGCTGGGAAGGCATGCCGGACAGTCTGCCCCGATCAGCTCCCGAATCGCGGGAAGGCACCCCGACCGGCGTAGCGAGCCGCGTCACCCAGCTCGTCCTCGATGCGGAGGAGCTGGTTGTACTTCGCGACCCGGTCCGAGCGGGCGGGCGCGCCGGTCTTGATCTGACCGCAGTTGGTCGCCACCGCGAGGTCGGCGATGGTCGTGTCCTCGGTCTCGCCGGAGCGGTGGCTCATCATGTTGCGGAAGCCCGCACGGTGGGCGAGCTCGACCGCGTCGAGGGTCTCGGTGAGCGAGCCGATCTGGTTGACCTTCACCAGCATCGCGTTGGCCTGGCCGCCGTCGATGCCGCGCTGGAGCCGCTCCACGTTGGTGACGAAGAGGTCGTCGCCGACGATCTGGATCTTGTCGCCGAGGGAGCTGGTCATCGCCTTCCAGCCGTCCCAGTCCTCCTCGTCGAGCGGGTCCTCGATCGAGACGATCGGGTAGTTGGCGACGAGGTCGGCGTAGTAGTCGACCATCTGGTCGGTCGTCTGCTTCTTGCCCTCGAAGGTGTACGTCTTCTTTTCGTGGAACTCGCTGGCCGCGACGTCCATCGCGAGCGCGATGTCCTTGCCCAGCGCGAAGCCGGCCGACTTCACGGCCTCCGCGATCAGGTCGAGAGCGGCGCGGTTGCTGTCGAGGTTGGGGGCGAAGCCGCCCTCGTCGCCGAGGCCGGTCGAGAGGCCCTTCTTCTTCAGCACCGACTTGAGCGCGTGGTAGACCTCCGCGCCCTGCTGGAGCGCCTCGCGGAACGTGCCGGCGCCGATCGGCGCGATCATGAACTCCTGCACGTCGACGTTGGAGTCGGCGTGCGAGCCGCCGTTGACGATGTTCATCATCGGCACGGGGAGCAGGTGGGCGTTGGGGCCGCCGACGTAGCGGAACAGCGGGAGGCCGGAGGACTCGGCCGCGGCCTTCGCCGTGGCGAGCGAGACGCCCAGGATCGCGTTCGCGCCGAGCTTGGCCTTGTTGTGGGTGCCGTCCAGGTCGAGCATCGCCTGGTCGACGAGGCGCTGGTCGTCGGCGTCGAGTCCGATGACGGCACCGGAGATCTGGTCGACCACACCGGCGACGGCCTTCTGGACGCCCTTGCCCAGGTAGCGCTTGCCGCCGTCACGCAGCTCGACCGCCTCGAAGGCGCCCGTGGACGCGCCACTGGGCACGGCCGCGCGACCGAACGCGCCGTCCTCGAGGAGGACCTCTACCTCGACGGTGGGGTTGCCGCGCGAATCGAGGATCTCGCGGGCGCCGACTGCAGCGATGATCGACATAAGAAAGTGCTCCTGAGGGGGACGACGTGGGTCGTCGGCCAGCCTAGCCACGTCCGGGCCCGGCGTCGCCGGGGTGTCCGCGGGCCGCCCTACGGTGGCCCAGATGACCACTGCCGCCGACCACTTCAGAGCCTTCGTCGACGCGACACCCCTGTCCGCCCGGGTGCTCGCAGGCGAGTCGCCGGCACGGTTCCGCCGACGCCTGCTCCTGGAGCGGGCTGCGTACCTCGTGCTCACGTCCGACCTCACCCTGCTCGACATCGCCCACGACAGTGGGTTCACCGGGCAGGCGACCTTCGCCACCGCCTTCCGGCAGGAGTTCGGCGCGCTGCCCTCGGTGTGGCGCGCGGAGCCGACGTCCTACGTCATCGACGCGCCGGGCGACGTCCACTTCCACCCACCTGCTGGCCTCCGGCTGCCCGCGCGGCACAGGATGGACAGCGTGGACCTGGTCGTGGAGATGGTGGAGCACCACGTACGCCTCGTCGGCGAGCTGGTCGACCAGGCACAGCTCGTCGCCGATGACGACCTCGACCGTGGAGACCTGCGGGCATCGCTGTCGGGGCTCGTCGACCAGCTGGAGACCCTCAGCACTGCGGTCCATGGCGGAGGCGCCGTGGTCGTCGGTCCGTACGCGTCGGCCACGGCGATACGACGCCGGCTCGACCGGGTCGGACCGGCGTTCGTCGACGACGTCTCGCGGCTCGCGGCGACCGGGCGCTTCGACGAGACCGTCGTCGATGCCTTCTCCCCCACCCCGCAGGCACAGTCGTACGGCGCGATGGTGGCGGACGTGCTCACCGTCGGCGCCCACCTCCGGCTGCTCGCGCACGCCCGGCTGCGCGAGCGCGGCGACGGGCCGGGCTAGGCGTCTTCGTCGCCTCAGTCCCCGATAGTCCGCATCAAAATTCTGCCTGCACTCGTGTCCGGACCGGAACTTTGATGCGGACTACCCCGGAGTGGGACGGGTGGCGGCTTTCTCGGCCTTCTCGGCGGCCTTGGCGGCGTTCCAGAGGGTCAGCACCTCGGCGGCGTCGTGCGCGACGGCGTCGCCGAAGACGTGCGGGTTGCGACGCTCCATCTTGGCGATCACCCCGCGGGCCACGTCGTCGAGGGTGAACGCGCCGGCCTCCTCCGCGATCACCGCGTGGATCACGACCTGGAGCAGCAGGTCGCCGAGCTCGTCGCACAGCGCGGCCGGGTCACCCGACTCGATCGCCTCGACGACCTCCTCCGCCTCCTCCCGCACGAACGGGATCAGCGAGGTGTGGGTCTGCTCGCGCTTCCAGGCGCACTCGCGCCGCAGGAGGCGCATCTGGTCGGCGAAGGCCTCGAGCGGCGAGCCGTCGATGGCCTCCACCGGAGGGCTCAGCCGCAGCGGTGGGTCGTCGGGAGCGACTCGGCGAAGGCCGGGTCCGGGTCGCTGGCCAGGCCGGACTTCGCCGTCTCGCCGACTGCCACGGAGGTGTTCGTGTCGATCGGCTTCAGCACGCCGTCGACGTTCGCCAGGCCGTAGCGAGGGTCGATCTCGATCCCGTTGGCGTCCGGCCACTGGTTGAAGACGTCCAGCCCGGCCTGCGTGACCTCGTCGCTGGTCGCATCGGCGACACCCTGCTCATCGAGGACCTTCTTGCCGATCTGGTCGACGATGTCCTGCGCGTAGGCAGGCGTGGAGGTGATCTTCACGTAGTCGTCGCGCACGTCCTCGGGCAGCGTGCCCGCGGTGCCCTGCTGCTGGGCGACGTCGTTCTGGTACGTCGACCCGGCCTTCACGCCGTAGTCGTCGGCGAGCTGGTCGGCCTGGGAGCGCAGCGTCAGCACCTGGACGACGTACTGCCGCACGAAGCTCATCGCCACGGGAGACTCCAACCGCTCCTCCACCGCCGTGCAGTAGTGCTGCGTCGTGGTGTCGATCTGCTGGTTCGTGAGGTGCTCGTCGCCGACCTGGGCCGCAATGCCCGGCGTGGCGCTGCCGCACCCGGTGAGCAGCAGCCCGGCGGCTCCCATCAGTGCGGCCGTCATCACGCGGGTCTTGCTCACGAGTCGCTCCTCGAGGTGTCTGCTGCGGGCTGTGCTGGCTGGGCGATGATCTCGTCGATCACGCCGCGGGCCCATTCAAGCAGGGCCACGCCGGCCACCGGACGTACGGGGAACCCGGTGCCCTGCGGTCGCGGCACGAGGATCGTACGCACCGGCGCCTTGACGACGCTGCGCGGATGCAACCGCTCCAGTCGTACGAGACGGGAGTCGGGCAGGTCGACCGGCGCGAACCGGACGTACTTGCCGGCCACCGTCACCTCGCCGACGCCGACCTGGCGGCACCGGGCCCGGAACCGGGCGACGACGAGCAGCGACTCCACGACCTCCGGCGGCTCGCCGTAGCGGTCGACCAGCTCGGCGCGGACCTCGTCGACGTCGGCGTCGGTGCGCACCTCGGCGAGACGCTTGTAGATCTCGAGGCGCAGCCGCTCGCTGGGGATGTAGTCGTGCGGCAGGTGGGCGTCGACGGGCAGCTCGATGCGGACCTCGGCGAGCTCCTCCTCGTTGCCGCCCTTGTAGTCGGCCACGGCCTCGCCGACCAGCCGGACGTAGAGGTCGAAGCCGACATCGGCGATGTGGCCGGACTGCTCGCCGCCGAGCAGGTTGCCGGCGCCGCGGATCTCGAGGTCCTTCATCGCGATCGCCATGCCGCCGCCGAGGTCGGAGTGCTGGGCGAGGGTGGCGAGGCGCTCGTGCGCGGTCTCGGTGAGCGGTTTCTCGGCCGGGTAGAGGAAGTAGGCGTACGCCCGCTCGCGCGAGCGCCCGACGCGACCGCGCAGCTGGTGCAGCTGCGAGAGGCCGAGGGTGTCGGAGCGCTCGATGATCATCGTGTTGGCGTTGGACACGTCGAGGCCGCTCTCGACGATGGTCGTGCAGACCAGCACGTCGAAACGCTTCTCCCAGAAGTCGAGCATGACCTGCTCGAGCGCGTGCTCACCCATCTGGCCGTGGGCCGTGGCGACGCGCGCCTCCGGCACCAGCTCGCGGATCCGGGCGGCTGCCTTCTCGATCGACTGCACCCGGTTGTGGATGTAGAACACCTGGCCCTCGCGCAGCAGCTCGCGTCGTACGGCCGCGACGACCTGCCGGTCCTCGTAGGCGCCGACGTAGGTCAGGACCGGGTGCCGCTCCTCGGGCGGAGTGGTGATCGTGGACATCTCGCGAATGCCGGTGACGGCCATCTCGAGCGTGCGCGGGATCGGCGTCGCGCTCATCGACAGGACGTCGACGGACGTACGCATCCGCTTCATCTGCTCCTTGTGCTCGACACCGAAGCGCTGCTCCTCGTCGACGATGATCAGGCCGAGGTCCTTGACCTTGATGTCCGGGTTGAGCAGGCGGTGCGTGCCGACCACGATGTCGACCGACCCGTCGCCCAGCCCGGCGATGACCTCCTTGGCCTCCTTGTCGGTCTGGAAGCGCGAGAGGCCCTTGATCACGACGGGGAAGCCGGTCATCCGCTCGGAGAACGTCGACAGGTGCTGGGTGACGAGGAGGGTCGTCGGCACCAGCACGGCGACCTGCTTGCCGTCCTGCACGGCCTTGAAGGCCGCCCGCACCGCGATCTCGGTCTTGCCGTAGCCGACGTCGCCGCACACGAGGCGGTCCATCGGGACCACCTGGCGCATGTCGGCCTTGACCTCGTCGACGGTCGTGAGCTGGTCGACGGTCTCGTTGAACGGGAACGCGTCCTCGAGCTCACGCTGCCACGGGGTGTCGGGTCCGTAGGCGAAACCCTTCGTGGCCTGCCGGGCGGCATAGAGCTTGATCAGCTCGGCCGCGATCTCGCGGACTGCCCGCTTGGCCCTGTTCTTGCGCTTCGTCCAGTCGCCACCGCCGAGCCGGTCGAGGCTGGGATTCTCGCCGCCGACGTAGCGGGTGACCTGGTCGAGGGTGTCGGCCGGGACGTAGAGCCGGTCCGGCGGACCGCCGCGCTTGGAGGCGCCGTAGTCGAGGACGAGGTACTCGCGGGTCGCGCCGCTGACCTCGCGCTGCTTCATCTCGACGAACCGGCCGACGCCGTGCTGCTCGTGGACGACGTAGTCGCCGGCCTTGAGCTCGAGCGGGTCGATCTGCTTCTTGCGGCGGGTGGGCATCCGGCGCATGTCGCGCGTGGAGGTCTTCTGCCCGGACAGGTCGTCGCCCGTGACGATGGCGACCTTGGCCTGGTCGTCGACGAGACCGTGGACGACGTGCCCGCACGTCACGGTGACGACGCCGGGGCCGGCCGTGTCGCCCTCCTCGACGAGGCGGGCCGCGACGTCGTGCTCGCCCAGCAGCTCGACGAACCGTTGCGCCGGTCCGTGCCCGGCGTGCACGACCACCACGTCGAGTCCCCGGTCGAGCCACTCGCGGATGTCGGTGACGGCCTGCTCGAGGTCACCGCGGTAGGCCTCGGCAGCGTGGGTGGGCAGCGTCTGGCTGGGCACGCCGGTCGTCTGCGCCTCAGGAACGCCCTCGGTGTCGATCCCGAAGGGGCTGACCGCCCACCACGCGTGCCCGAGGCCCAGCGCGTGGTGGCGTACGTCGGCGATCTCGCGGTAGGACGCGGCGCCGAGGTCGATCGGCGAGGTGCCGCCGCCGGCCGCCGCGGCCCACGACGCACCCAGGAACTCCTCGCTCGTCGCGACGAGGTCGTGCGCGCGGCTGCGGGCACGCTCGGGGTCGAGCACCAGGACGGTCGTGTCCGCCGGCATCAGGTCGACGAGGAGCTCCATCGTGTCGACCAGGACCGGCGCGAGCGACTCCATCCCCTCGACCGCGATGCCCGCGGCCATCTTGTCGGTGAGCTCGAGCAGCTGCGGGTGCGCCTGGCCGAGCGCGGCGGCGCGGCGGCGTACGTCGTCGGTGAGCAGCAGCTCGCGGCAGGGCGGCGCCCAGAGCCGCTGCACCGTCTCGAGCGTGCGCTGGTCGGCGACGGAGAACGCGCGGATCTCCTCGACGTCGTCGCCCCAGAACTCCACGCGCAGCGGGTGCTCCTCCGTCGGCGGGAAGACGTCGACGATGCCGCCGCGCACCGCGAACTCGCCGCGCCGCTCGACCATGTCGACACGGGTGTACGCCGCCTCGGCCAGACCGCGTACGACGTCCTCCATCGTGCGCGAGTCGCCCGGTGCCAGCTCGACGGGCTCGATGTCGGCGAGCCCGGGGACCTGCGGCTGGAGCAGGCTGCGGATCGGTGCGACGACCACCTTGAGGGGACCGTTGGCCGCGTCGGTGCCCGGGTGGCGCAGCCGTCGCAGGACAGCGAGGCGGCGCCCGACGGTGTCGCTGCGGGGACTCAGCCGCTCGTGCGGCAGCGTCTCCCAGCTCGGGTAGTAGGCGACCGTGTCGGGGTCGACGAGGTCGGCGAGCTCCTCGACCAGGTCCTCGGCCTCGCGGGAGGTCGCGGTGACCGCCAGGACCGTACGACCGCGCTCGACCAGCCCGTGCACCACGAACGGCCGGACGGCGCCGGGACCGGTGAGGTCGAGGGAGTTCTGCACCGCCGCATCGGCCAGGGCGCCGGCGAGCGTCGGCGCGGAGACGACGCGCCCGGCGACGGCGCGGAGCGGTGTGGACGACACCCTGGACGACAACGGGTTCCCTTCGGGGAGCATGCAGAAGGACCCCCGTCCGAGATGGCGGGGGGAGGTGATAAGTCTACGGGGGTGGGGGTTTGTCCCACGCGTCACGGGGGTAGCACCTCGACAACAGACTTTCTTCGAGAGGAACAACGGGGACATGCGCATCACTCGACTCGTGGCCTACACGGTCACCGCCGGCCTGGCCGGACTCACGCCGATCGCCATCGCCGCGCCCAGCCAGGCGGCCGACAGCTGGACCACCGCGACCGTCGCGACGCCCAGCGAGACCAAGCTGGTCTACGGCGACGACTTCTACATCAACGTGGACCTGTCCAGCTCGGACGGCTACTCGCCGGCCGCAGCCGACGGCACGGTGACGCTCATGGCCATGGAGGCCGGCTCGGCCGCGTGGGTCCCGGTCGCGACCGCGGAGAACACCTACGCGTCCTTCTACGACGTGAAGCCTGCCGCCACCACGACCTACAAGGTCGTCTACAGCGGCTACACCGACACCGACCAGGGCCAGTTCGGCGACAACTACGCGCCCAGCGAGTCGGCAGCGTTCACCGTGCAGATCGCACGCAAGATCACCTACCCGTCGTCGGGCTTCGTGATCAAGGGCAAGGTCACGCCCGACTACGCCAAGAAGAAGATCGTCATCAAGGTCTCGAAGAAGCAGAACAAGAGCTACAAGTCCTTCAAGACCATCAAGACCAACGCGAAGGGCAAGTACAAGATCACGCTGCCCCGTCGTGGCGGCACCTGGTACTGGAGCTTCGTGGTCAAGAGCGACACCAGGTACCTCGCCAACGGCTTCGTCTGGAAGACCTTCGTCGGCTGACGTCCTGGCGGGGGTGCTCCGTGTGACAGTGGAGCCATGACCCGTACGCCACTGATCGCCGCGCTCGTCTCGGGCGTGGTCCTCATCAGCGGCTGCGGTGGCTCACCTGCACCCCCGCCCTCGGGCGACCTCCGGCCCGCCGACGCCCGCGTCTCCGGACGGGCAGGCACCGCAGGAGACGTGTCCGAGGAGCTGGCGCCGGCACTGGCAGGCACCCCGCGGCGACCTCGTACGCCCGCCGAGGCCGGCGCGATGGTCGCCGCTGCTCAGAGGGTGATCCGGTCGGCCGACCCGGACCCCGACCTCCTGGCCGCTGCCGGGCACACCGCCCAGCTCGCGGTCCGCGAGATCGCCGTCCGCCGGACCTGGCTCCCCCGGGTCCTCGACGGGCTCCGCCCGGGCAACCGCGCCTGGGTGCGCACCAACGTCGCCGCGCGGCGGGAGTTCCGCTCGATGCACCCGAGCGCGAGCGCCGACCTCGCCGACGAGCTCCCCGCCTGGCGGATCGTGCCGCCCGCTCCGGAGCGCACGCTCCTGCGCAGCTATCGCGAGGCGGAACGCCGCTTCGGCGTCGACTGGGAGTACCTCGCCGCGATCAACATGGTCGAGACGGCATTCGGTCGGATCCGTGGCACCTCGGTGGCGGGCGCGCAGGGCCCGATGCAGTTCATCCCGACGACGTGGGACATCTACGGCGCCGGCGGCGACATCAACGACCCGCACGACGCGATCCTGGCTGCCGGGCGGCTGCTGAGGGCCAACGGCTTCGCCCGCGACAAGGGCGCGGCGCTGTGGCGCTACAACAACTCCTGGGCCTACGTCCGCGGCGTCACCCGTCACGCCGAGGTGATGCAGCGCGATCCGCGCCAGCTCGGCGGCTACCTCGCTTGGCAGGTCTACTACCTGACCCGGCTCGGCAGCGTGTGGCTGCCCGAGGGCTACGCCCACACCGAGCCGGTGCCAGTGCGCGCGTACGTCGCCGAGCACCCCGAACGCCTGCCCTAGCCGCTCGAGCGGCGGCGCGGGCGGCTACTCGGGAGGCGGCGGTCCTGCGTCGACCTCGGCCTGCGAGCGCAGGATGCAGAACTGGTTGCCCTCGGGGTCGGCGAGGACGACCCAGCCGGTGCCGGGTCCGTACTGGCCGCGCTGGTCCGCGACCTGGGTCGCGCCGAGCCCGAGCACCCGCTCGATCTCGTCGTCGCGACTGCCCTCGCGCGGGCGTACGTCGAAGTGGATCCGCTTGGCCGGCAGGTCCTCGTCGGGGACCTCGATGAAGAGGATGGCGTGGCCGTTGTCGGGATCGAGGATCATGCACTCCTCGTGGCCCGGCTCGTTGGGGTCGCCGTCGACGTCGACGTAGCCGAGCAGGGCCTTCCACCACTCGGAGAGCTCGTAGGCGTGGTGGCAGTCGACGGTGGTGTGCGAGACGAAGGAGGTCATGGCTCAGTCCGTCCCGTGGCCGCGGACGAAGTCGATGATCGCGTCGGCCAGCTCGGGCCGGCACACGATGAGGTCGGGGAGCGAGGTGTCGTCCTCGTTGTAGACGATCGGCGAGCCGTCGACCCGGCTGCAGTGCAGGCCGGCGGCCCGGGCGACGGCGACGGGGGCGGCGTTGTCCCACTGGTACTGCCCGCCCGCGTGGACGTAGGCGTCGGCGATGTCGCGCACCACGGCCATCACCTTGACCCCGGCACTGCCCATCGGGACCAGCTCGGCGTCCATCTCGGCCGCGAGCGCCTCGACGAAGGCGGGCGGGCGGCTGCGCGACACCGCGATGCGGGGCCGGGCGGACGTCCGCGGCGGCAGCACGCTGGGGCGTCCGGTGCTGAAGGTCTCGCCCAGGGCGGGCTGGGCGACGGCGCCGGCGACGAGGTCGCCGTCCTCCCAGAGCGCGACGTGGACGGCCCAGTCGTCGCGGGGCGGCTCGGAGAACTCACGCGTCCCGTCGAGCGGGTCGATGATCCACACCCGCCGCGCGGTCAGGCGTGACTTGTCGTCCGCGGCCTCCTCGGACAGCACCGAGTCGTCGGGGCGGTGCTGGGTGAGGACCCGGTCGAGCTCGGCCTGCGCGGCGGCGTCGCCGGCGTCCTTGAGGGCCTTGCCCTCGAGGCCCTCGGCCTCCGCCCCGGCGCGTACGTCGAGCAGGACAGTGCCGGCCCGTTCGGCCGCCCAGACGGCGAAGGCGTGGTCGTCGAGCGTGGTGGGATCGATCATGCCGGGCAGCCTATCGACGCGTGTCGGCTCCCGACTCGTCACTCACCCCTCGCGGCCGTGGCACCACCCGGGCGACCTCGACCTGCTCGCTGCGCGCCGACGGACCGGCGCCGGGGGTGCTCGCGCCGCTTCCGGCGGCCGCGTCGCGCGCCAGGTGGAGCATCGCCACTGCCTCGAGCTGGGAGCGCGCGCCCAGCTTGGCGCGCAGTGCCTTGACGTGGCTGCGGACGGTGCCGCGCGTCACCCCCAGCAGTGCCCCGACCTCGGCGACCCGTCGTCCACTCGCAAGGAGCTCGAGGACCTTGGCCTGCTGCGGCGACAGGGTCGCGAGGAGAGCCGCGACGTGGCTGCGTCGCTCGAGGTCGCGCAGCCATGCCGCCCGCACCCTCTCGCGGCCCTCGGGCGCCAGGAGGGCGCGACCGGCCAGGAAGTCGCCCACGACCTCCGCGAGCCGGGCGATCGACGTGACGTCCGTGGCCAGGTCGACGCGCTCGTCCTGCACCAGCTCGCCCCACCACGCGGCCACCTCGAAGGAGGTGATGAGGACGATCCGCACGTCGGTGGTCTGGACCAGTCGGACGACCTCGATGATCCGGGTCGGATCGTCGAAACCGTCAAGAACCAGCACGAGACGTCGCGGTCCCGGCGAGGAATCGCCTGCTCCGACCTGGTCGAGGATCGACGCCTGCCACGAGTGCGCCTCGGCCGGCGTGCCGACGGAGGCGAGCGCCACCGCCGTCGCCTCGGCGACGAGCAAGTGCGGAGAGACCAACCACGCAGGGTCGGCACGGCCCATCACGCCTCCCTCTCCGTCGGCCCGCCCACCATGGCCACGTCGGCGCACCTCCTGCCGGGACCGGGTCCAACGTGCACCGAATTGGGGAGGCAGTCCGGTCCGTCCCTGGCCCGGACCGCGCACTGGGTCGCGGGTGGATCGGGCTCGCCGGCACCGGATGACCAGGGGTGCAGACGTCACCCTTGAGGGGGCCTTGACCTCTCCAACAACAGCCCCACAAGAAGCCCGGCACAAGCCTTCGATCTCACTGGTCTGCACCGCAATGCCCCAAATGGGGTACGCCCCGCGAATCGGTGGACACCCTGAGGTCCGACGGCTCACAGTGACGTCGGGAGTCATTCTCAGCATGTGCAGCTGGCATGAACTGTTCTGTTTTCCGGGGGGAAGACGAGATGCGTCATTCGCGATTTTGTTGTGGGGTCGGTCAGCAGGGAGCGGGATCCGCGCAGGCGGGGTTGCTGGCCCTCGCCCTCTTGGCCTGGACCGGCTGGACCGCGGCGCCCTGGGGCACCGCGACCGGTGTCGAGGTGCCGTCCGGCGCCGCCGGCGTGGTCAGCGGCCTGTTCGTCGGCGGCGCCGTGCTCGCGGCGCTCGTCGGTCGGCGTCGGCACGTCACCAGCTCGGCAGGCTGGGGCGGGGTGGCCGGTGCGCTCGTCGCGGCCCAGGCCGTCCTGACGACGCTGCCGGTGATCGCCCACCCACCCCGGTCGGCCGTGGACCTTGCGTTGGTCAGCGTCGCGGCGGTCGTCGGCACGTCCTTCGTGGCGCTGGCCCTCATCGATCTCTGGCGGACCCCGTACGTCGCGGACGACAGCGTCGGGGTGGGGCTCGGGATGGGATTCCTGGCTTCCGGACACCTGCTGCTCATGGTGCCGTCCACCACCACGGACGAAGGTGTCATGCGGGCGCTGATGGTGCTGCTTGCCGGCACCCAGCTGGTGACCGCCGTCGTCGTCGTCGGCGCGGGCCTGCTGCCCCGGCGGCTCGCCTGGCTCGTCGCGGCCACCGGTCTCACCGTCGCGGCGGGCCTCGGCCTCACCGTGGCGGGACTCGAGGACCCGGCGTGGAGCGTGGGGGTCTCGATGTCGCTCGCGGTCGTCGGGGCGGCCTGGATCGCCATCGCGTGGGAGTGCGTGCATGACGCGCTTCGGCGTGACTCGGAGTCGGCACGGCTCGACCAGGTCGCGCTCTCGAGCACTCGCGACCACCGCGAGCGGCTGCACGAGCTGCGGAGCACGGTGGCGGGACTGGTCAACGGCTCGGCGATCCTCGACCACGCCGACATCGACGACGCCTCCCGGGTCCGCATCTGGGAGTCGCTGCGCCGCGAGCTCGACCGGATGCAGCGGCTGCTCTCGGATGAGCACGAGAAGGCCACCCAGATCGATCTCGACGAAGCCCTCACCTCGATGCTGGACCTGCAGGAGCTCAAGGGTCGCCAGGTCGAGCTGCGCTCGGACGGCGAGCTGGTCCGGGCCCGGCACGACGCCCTCGCCGAGGTGGTCAACATCCTCGTGGACAACGCGGCCCTGCACGGCGGCAGCGACAGCAGCCTCGTCGAGGTGGCCAGGCGCGACGACGAGACGGTCGACATCACCGTCACCGACTACGGTCGAGGCATTGCCGAGGAGGACCGCGACGCGATCTTCGAGTGGGGCAGGCGCGGCTCGGACTCGCCCGGCGAGGGCATCGGGCTCCACGTCGCCCAGCGCCTGGTGGCCGAGGACGGCGGATCGCTGAGCCTGCGCGAGACCGAGGGCGCCGGCTCGTCGTTCGTCATCTCGCTGCCCGCACCACGCCGCTCGCCCGAGAACGATCTCTCTCCCGATGACATCCGCGGAGAGGACGACCATGCCGCTTGGCGCCGCTCGGGCTGACCACCGCGTCCTCATCGTCGACGACCATCTCCTCTTTGCCGAGTCACTCGAGCTCGCTCTGTCCCTCGAGGGCTACGACGCGCGGCGGCTCGACCTTCCCGAGGAGGGGGGATCGATGGCCACCATCCAGTCGCTGGCACTGCGCGCCAACCCTCGCACCGTCCTGCTGGACCTCGACCTGGGCAGGTTCGGCGACGCGATGACCCTCATCGCGCCCCTCGCCCGCGGCCACATCAACGTCGTGGTGGTCACCGCGTCGCAGGACGTCGGCCGGTGGGGCGCGTGCATGCGGGTCGGCGCGCGCAAGGTCCTGCCCAAGACCGGAGCCCTCCAGCAGGCGATCAGCACGGTGCGCCGCCTCCACCAGGGGCTCCCCGTGGTGACGAGCGAGGAGCTGGAGTCGCTGATCGACGCCTGGGCACGCGAACGACGCGCGGGCGACGACATCCGGCGGCGCCTCGAGCTGCTGACCCCCCGGGAGCGACAGGTGCTCGCGGCACTGATCGAGGGCCGCACGGTTCGGACGATCTCGCAGGACAGCGTCGTGTCGGAGGCGACCGTGCGCACCCAGGTGAAGTCCATCCTCGGCAAGCTCGAGGTGTCCTCGCAGCTGGCGGCGGTCGGGCTGGCGAACCACATCGGGTGGAAGCGCGGCGTCTGACCGACGATCGGCGCCCGCGAACCCTCCCCCAGAGTGGGGATATCCCGGGTGCGGAGCGATCGGTATCGGTCGCGGCGACCACGATGGAAGACGCCGCCTCGGTGGAGCGGCGAGGACCGTCCGGGGAGGGCACCGCGTGGAGCACGGAGCAGCCAGGGTCTCGTTGGTGGTCGTCACGTTCAACAGCGCCCCGGTGCTGCCCGGCCTGGTGGCGAGCCTGCCTGACGGCCTCGCCGGCGTCGAGGACGCGCACCTCGTCGTGGTCGACAACGCCTCGAGCGACGACACCCTGAGCACGGTCCGCTCGCTGATCCCTCAGGCCGACGTCGTCGCCCTCCAGCACAATGCGGGCTACGCGGCCGCGATCAACGCCGGACTACGGCGGGTCGGCCCGTCCGACGTCGTCGTCGTCCTCAACCCTGACATCAGCCTGGGACACGGAGCCGTGGTGGCGCTCCGCGATGCGCTCGCGAACCCCGGCGTCGGCGTCACCGTGCCGCGGATGCTGACGTCCTCGGGCGCGCCCGCGCCGTCGCTCAGGCGTGACCCCTCGGCCCGTCGCGCCTGGGCAGAGGCCGTCCTCGGCGGACAGCTGGCCGCCCGGCTGGGCCTGGGTGAGGTGGTCTCCGCACCCGCTGCCTACGCCCGCGCGCACGACGTCGACTGGGCGACCGGCGCAGCACTGGCCATCTCCCCGACCGCTCGTGCGGTCGTCGGCGAGTGGGACGAGTCCTTCTTCCTCTACTCCGAGGAGGTCGACTGGTGCCGGCGAGTCCGTCGGGCGGGTCTGCGCGTGCACTTCGTGCCGACCGCGGTCGTCCGGCACGGCGGAGGCGCCTACGACGCCGATCCCGCCCTGTGGCGGATCCTGATGGCCAACCGCGTGCGTGACCACGCGCGTCACGCCGGCCCCCTGTCGCGCGCGTCGCACCGTCTGGCGCTGCTGACCGGCGAGGTCCTCCGCTCGACCGGGGCCCGGGGAGCCGCGCATCGGGCAGGCGCCCGGGCCGTGCTCTCGCCCCGCAGCGTCGCGCAGGCCGCGCCGCTCGCGGCCGGCCGGCCACGGACGTCCCCCGGAGCGGACGGCCCCGGCTTCGTCTGGTTCGCCGGGCAGGACTGGTGGTATCACAACCAGGCGCACTCCGACTTCCAGCTGATGCGCGAGGTCGCCCGCACGCGACCGGTACTCGTCGTCAACAGCCTCGGCCTCAGGATGCCGACCCCGGGCAGGAGCACCCACGCCGCGCGCCGGGTCCTGCGCAAGGCGCGCAGCGTCGCCAAGGTCGTGCGCCGGCCGGTGCCTGACCTGCCCGGTTTCCACGTCATGACCCCGCTTCTGATCCCCGCCTACGGTGACTCGGCCGTGGCGCGGGTCAACGCGTGGCTCGTACGCCAGCAGGTGCGCGTGGTGGCGCGTGCCGTCGGCGTCGGCGACGCACCCCACATCGGGGTCACCATCCCGTCGGCCTGGCCCGTCGTCGCGCCGATGCCACGCACCAGCCTGGTGTTCAACCGCTCTGACCTGCACTCGGCCTTCCCCGAGGCGGACGGCGCGTGGGTGGCCCGGCTGGAGGAGTCGCTGATGCGGGCGAGCGACCGGGTCCTCTACGTCAGCCACGAGCTGATGAAGCGCGACTGGGATCTCGTCGGCGACCGCGCCGCCTTCCTCGACCACGGGGTCGACGTCGACCACTTCACCATCGAGGGCGACCTGGACCCGGAGGTAGCGGCGATACCCGGCCCGCGCCTCGGCTTCTTCGGCGGCCTCGACGACTACATCATCGACGTCGACCTGCTCCGGCGCACGGCGCTCGACAACCCCGACGCCAGCCTGGTCCTGGTCGGTGACGCCACGTTCGCGATGGATGAGCTCACCGCCCTGCCCAACGTGCACTGGCTGGGCCACCGGCCCTACGCGACCATGCCCGCAGTCGGCCGCGCCTTCGATGTCGCGTTGATGCCGTTCCTCGACAACGAGTGGATCACCTTCGCCAACCCGATCAAGCTCAAGGAGTACCTCGCGCTCGGGCTGCCGGTGGTCGCGACCCACTACCCCGAGATCGAGGCCTACCGTGACCGCGTCGACGTCGCGGACGTCCGCGACGACTTCCCACACCTGGCCCGCGCTGCCGTCCGTGACCGGGTCGGCGTACGCCGGGAGCGCGACCCGCACGTCCTGCGCACGTCGGTGCTCGGCTCGACCTGGGCCGCCTGCGCGCACCACCTGCTCGACCTCAGCGACACCGCTGGCGGCCGCTGATGTGCGGCATCGGAGGCATCCGCTCGTTCGGCCCGGGCATCGACGCTCGCGGGGCGCTCGACGAGATGGCCCAGGTGCTGCGCCACCGCGGGCCGGACGAGTCCGCCACCTGGCTCGGACCCAACGTGGGGCTCGCCCACACCCGCCTGGCCATCATCGACGTCGAGCACTCGCACCAGCCCATGCACTCGGTGGACGGACGTTGGGTGCTGGCCTTCAACGGCGAGATCTTCAACCACGAGAGCCTGCGTGCCCACCTCGACTACCCCTTCCGCACGCGAGGCGACACCGAGGTCGTGCTGGCGGGGCTCGCGCTCGAGGGGATCAGCTTCGTCGACCGCCTGCAGGGACAGTTCGCCATCGTCGCGCACGACCTGCGCACCGACACCACGCACCTGGTCCGCGACCGCCTCGGCATCCTGCCGCTCTACTACCGCCACGTCCCCGGCGGGATGACGTTCGGCTCGGAGGTCAAGGCTCTCCTCCGGGTGGGCCCACCGCCACAGGTGGACCACCGCAGCCTCGATGCCTACCTCGGGGCGCGCGCCGTGCCGGCACCCGACACCCTCTTCGAGGGGGTGAAGAAGGTGCGACCCGCCCACCGCCTCTCGATCATGCCGGGAGGACACCTCGAGGAGGCGACCTACTGGTCCCTGCCCGAGTCAGACCCCGCCGGTACGTGGACCCCGGACGACGCGCGCGAGGCCGTGGGCGACGGCGTGCGCGAAGCCGTCCAGTCCGCCCTGGTCGCGGACGTGCCCGTCGGGGCCTACCTCTCGGGCGGCCTGGACAGCAGCCTCATCGTCGCGGTGATGCAGGAGCTGAGAGGCGACGAGCCGGTGCACACCTTCTCGGCCGGCTTCGGCGACCATCCCGACGACGAGCTGCCGTGGGCCCGACGGGTCAGCGCGCTCCTCGGCACGCAGCACCATGAGGTGCAGGTGCGCGCCGAGGACTTCGAGCGCCTGTGGAGCGCCTTGACGTGGCACCGTGACGCTCCGCTCTCCGAGCCGGCCGACGTCGCGGTCTTCGGACTGGCGCGTGCGGCGCGCGAGCACGTGCGGGTCGTGCTGTCGGGCGAGGGCGGCGACGAGCTCTTCGGCGGCTATCCCAAGTACCGGTACGCCCGCCTCGCCGAGCGCGCTGGTGTGCTGCCTCCACGACTGCGCGCCGGGCTCGCGACGAGCGTCGAGCAAAGGCTGGGTGGGCACTCGCGGGCCCGCAACGCCCTGCGCGCCATCGCTGCCCACGACGTCGACGAGCAGCACCGCACCTGGTTCGCGCCGTTCACGGCCCACGAGCGCGAGCGACTGCTCGGCGAGGCGGCACCTGCGGAGCGGCGTCCACCACCCGCCACCGGCGTGGACCCCGTCGACCGGATGCTGCGCCACGACGTACGACACTGGCTGCCGGACAACCTCCTCGAGCGCGGTGACCGGATGTCGATGGCGGCCTCGCTCGAGCTCCGCCCGCCGCTGCTGGACCACCGGTTCGTCGAGCTGGCCTTCCGGCTCCCGACGTCGGTCAAGGTCCGCTCCGGAGTGACCAAGTGGGTGCTGCGCGAGGCTGCTCGCCCGCTCCTCCCCGATGCTGTCGTCGATCGCAGGAAGGTCGGCTTCCGGGTGCCCCTGGACTCGTGGTTCCGCACCAGCCTGCGCGACACCGCGCACGACCGGCTCCTGGGCGCCGACTCCTGGGTCGGCCACACGATGGACCGGGCGGCGGTGCGCGACCTCGTGGAACGGCACGAGCGCGGCGCCAACGAGGAGATGCGGCTCTGGACGCTTCTGTGCCTCGAGATGTGGCACGACACGTTCTTCGGTCCGTCCCTGTCGATCCCGGGTCCGCGCAGCCACCTCGCGACCGCCTGCGCCCCAGACGCCGCCGGCGTCGTCCCCGGTGCGTGAGCGGACGCTGACGCAGGGCCTGCCCCCGCGGGGTGCCACGGCGCACCACGTCACAGCGCACCACCTCGCGCGGGCGGCGGTCGAGGTTGGGGGCCCCGACCGCCGCAACTGGATCACGCCGTACGAGGTGTCGGAAGTTGGGGGATACCCCCGACACGTCCTGGGCCAGAGGCTCAGCGGCATCCGGTGGAACCGGCGAACCAGCCGTGGTGTGCGTCTTCGACAGTAGGGCGAAGGTGCCCCCCAGCCCATCCCTCGGAGTGGGTAAAGGCCGGGGCACGCATCGGTGGCGCCGCCCGAACATGCCCGTCCCTGCAGGGCTTTCGCTGATTTGCGGCATGCCCGGACCGGCTGGCGTTCCTAGGCTCGCAGCACAGGTCGACAGCCGACCGGGGCACGCGCGGGGGGGGTGAGCCATGACGCAGGGCTCGGTCGACACCCGTGCCACCGGCGCCATCCCGCCCGCCCCCGTGTCCGTCCCGGGACCTCGCCGGCCTGAGCCGGTGAGCGGTCCACCACCGCCGGGTGTCGAGGCCGCCGAGCTCCTCGTCGGCACCCTGATGGCTGCCGACATGGTGACCACCGGGAGGGCGACGCCCCACGGCAGGCCGCGCCGCACCAGCCCCCGGGCGCTCGCGCTCGACGCGACCGTCGCGGTCGTGCTGAGCACCACGACGTGGGTGTTCGGCGCCCTGCCGCTGTGGGTGGCGGCCGCCACCGCCGTGGCGTGGCCGGTGGTCCTGCTCGCCTCCGGGCACCACCGACGTCGGGCCCTGGGCGAGAGTCGCAGCCGACGGGGGCGGGCCGTGCTGCTGACGGGCGTCCGGGTCTCGGTCCTCGCGCTCGCCGCATCGCCCTGGCTCACCATCGTCGACCGGGCCGCTCTACCCGGTCTCCTCGCGGCGCTCGGACTGGCGAGCACCGTGCACCACCTGGTCGACGGACGCCGCCACCGTCCCCGCCTGGTCCTGGCCGGGCGGCCGCGCGAGGTCCGCGAGGCCATCGCGGAGCTCTCTGCTGCCAACACCCTCGATGTCGTCGCCGTGTGCCTGAGCCGACCCGCGAGGACCTCGCTCGATGGGATCGCCACCTACGGGGGCACCGATGGTGCGGCGAGGGTGGCCGAGCGCCATCGTGCCGATGCGATGGTCGTCCTTCCCGGGGCTCGGCTCTCGCTGGTGGACATGCGGCGTTTGCACTGGTCGCTCGCCACCGTCGGCGCGGAGCTGTGTGTCGGCACCGGGCTGCTCGACGTCACGCCGACGCGCACCCAGGTGTTCTCCACCGGCGGACTCACCCTCGTCCGTGCCGTGCATCCCTCGCTCACCGGGCCGCGGCGCTGGGTCAAGGACGTGCTCGAGCGCACAGCTGCCGCCGCGGGGCTGGTCGTCCTCCTGCCAGCCCTGCTGGTCGTGGCTGGCCTCGTGCGGCTCGACTCACCCGGACCCTCGATCTACCGCCAGGAGAGAGTGGGGCGCGAGGGTCGCCACTTCACGATGCTCAAGTTCCGCTCGATGACGACGGACGCCGAGGCCCGACGCACCGCGCTGACCGGGAGCAACGAGGCCGACGGCGCGCACTTCAAGATCGCGCGTGACCCGCGGATCACGCAGCTGGGTTGGTGGATGCGGCGCCACAGCGTGGACGAGCTGCCCCAGCTGTGGAACGTCGTCCGCGGTGACATGTCGCTGGTCGGCCCGCGACCGGCACTTCCCGACGAGGTGCACAAGTACGACCAGGACCCCCGCCGCCGCCTCGTCGTCAAGCCCGGCATGACCGGGCTCTGGCAGGTCTCCGGTCGCTCGGACCTGTCGTGGTCGGAGTCGGTCAGGCTCGACGTGCACTACGTCGACAACTGGTCGCTGGCCCTGGACGCGTCGATCCTGGTGCGGACCGTCCGGGCGGTCCTGGGACACCGTGGCGCCTACTGATCCGACGGTCCGGACCTCGCGCCCGGGACGGGTTGTCGCCGTGCTCGCCCTGGCCGGCACGGTGGCAGCCTCGGCCGGCCTGGCGCTCGCACGCGCGAGCGACCCGTCGTCGCGCCGCCTCATCGAGCTGGTCAGCCTCACCCCTCTCGGACTGCCGCTCGCCGTCGTCGCTGCGAGCATCGCCCTCGCGCTCGTGGTCCGGTCCCGGGACCGGCTCGTGCCCGGCACCGCGCTGGTCGCGGCGCTCGCCCTGGCCGCCGTGCACGCCTGGTGGCTGGCCCCCCTCTACGTCGCCGGTCCGTCGCGCTCCGACCACGGGACCTCCCTCGTGGTGATGTCGCTCAACGTCGAGGTGGGAGACACCGACGAGCTGGCCGAAGCGGTCGCCGACCACGACGTCGACGTGCTCGTGCTCCTCGAGGTGGACCAGCAGCGGATGGACGAGCTGCGCGCCGCCGGGGTCACGACCCGCCTCCGCCACGTCGCCGGCGTCGAGGACGACCAGGTCGTCGGCGCCGTCGTGCTCAGCCGCTACCCGATCACCGACGACTCGCCGCTCTACCCCGGCGGGGAGAGCAGGTTGGTGCGCCTCGAGGCGGGCGGAATGGGTGCCATCAGCGTGGTGGCGGTCCACACGCACCCGCCGTACCTTCCCGGCCGCTGGCGATCCGACCATGACCGGGTGGCGCAGGCACTGGTCCGGCTCGGCACCGATGACCCGGTGCTGCTGGCGGGGGACTTCAACGCGACACCGGCGCACGCGCCGATGCGCCGCATCCAGGCCCTGGGCTTCACCGACGCCGCCGACCAGGTGGGTGCCGGCTGGTCACCGTCGTGGCCGGCCGGCGACCACCTGCACCGCTTCGGCCTCACGGTCCCGCCCTTCGCCGCGATCGACCACGTGCTGACCGGGCCGGGCCTCGTCGTCGTACGCTCCGAGACCCTCGACACCGCGGGCGCCGACCACCGGGCCGTGGTGGCCTCCGTCACCCGCGCCGCACGCTGACTCCCCCGGCGGCAGGTGCCAGCAGGTCTGCTGCCTCGAGGTCGTGGGCGGCGCGGGCGACGACGGAGAAGTCGAGCTCCGCACGCTCGGCGATGGACAGCAAGGTGGTGGTCCCGTCGGAGGAGGCCATGGTCCAGAGCAGGGCCATCATCGCCTCGGTCGCGGCGGAGCCGCCCAGGCTCGGGTAGAGGCCACGCTTGCCGAGCTGCGGCTCTCCGTGCGGACTCAGGTTGACGTACGCCGCATCGTGCTCGAGGACCTCCACGATGCGACCGACCGCGACGAAGGAGTCGACCAGCTGGTCGTCGGTGACGAAGTCGAGGTCGTCGGCGGAGGTGTGGTACTCGGGATACTCACCGTGGGGAGTGCGGGTGAGCCGGCCGACCGGCAGGTCGAAGCCCAGCGAGTTGTACTGCCGCTCGTCGTAGCCGTAGGGCGCGTAGTCGCGCACCTCGCCACCGGTCCGCACCACCACGTGGGCCGCAGCCCGGTCGACGTCCCTGTCCGCCCGCCGGGTGCGCTTGTAGACCAGGGGCCCGGGTCCGCCGAGGCCGGCGAGCACCAGTCCGTGCCGGACCCGGTGCAGGTCGGACTCGTGCTGGGTCAGCCAGGCGAGCGAGCCGATGATGCCCGGCGCGAGGACGAAGCGATAGGTGAGTCGCCGCCGGGGCAGGGCAGCCAGCGCGGCGGCGAGCTCGGTCGCGACGACGATGCCGGAGAGGTTGTCGTTGACCAGCGACGGATGGCAGGTGTGCGCACTGATGAGCACCTCGTCCTCGGTCTCCCCCGGGACGACCACCTCCCCGATCGTGAGCTCGCCCGGGCTGATCTCGGAGTCGATCACCACGTCGTAGGGTCCGTCGCCCATCGCCTCGAGCTGGCGCTGGGAGAGGCAGAATCCCCACGTGCGCTCGTAGTAGGACGTCCGGTAGGGGATCCAGTCAGGGTGTTCGGGCGAGGTGAACAGGTGCGGTCGCAGCTCCTCGAGGCTCATCCGCGCGCGCACCGGCACGCTGTAGCCGACGAGGTGAAGGGTGTGCTGCCGGAAGTCGATGACCCGGCGGCCATCGGCATCGGCGACGTAGGCATCGCGGACGTTCCACTCGTCGTTGACGGTCCAGTCGTGACACACGGTGCCGGAGGCGACGCCCGACCTCGTGAGGTCGACCGACTCCCCCACGATGTCGAGCGACGCCCGGACCCCGTCGCCCGACATGCTGCGGCACAGCGGGTAGAGGCGCTCGAGCTGCGTCCTCATCCGCCCGGCGAGCAGCGGGTCTTGGGCGAAGAGGCTCATCGCAGCCGCAGGTGGTCGTCCAGCCGACCCGCAGCCATGAGCTCCTGGATCCTCCGGAGCCGGACGAAGCGCGGGCCCTCGAAGTCGTCCGGGGACAACCCACGCCTCTGCATGTCGTCCGACAGCTCCTCGATCCCCTGCGCGATCGTCCACTGCGGCTTGAAGCCCGGCAGCTCCCGGGTCAGCTTGGCGAAGTCGACGCGGTAGTCGCGCCGGTCGGCACCAGCCCCCTCGGCGAAGGTGACGGGGGCGTCGAACCGGTCCGCCACCGCCAACGCGATGTGACGGACCTGGACCACGTCCTCGTCACGCCCGACGTTGAACGCCTCGTCGTGCACGACCTCCCGGGGGGCCTCGAGGACGGCCAGGAAGGCGCGGGCGATGTCCTCCGCGTGGACCAGCGGTCGCCACGGCGAGCCGTCGCTCTGCAGCCGCACCTCGCCCCGGGTGAACGCGGTGCCGCACAGGTTGTTGACCACGATGTCCGCGCGCAGCCGGGGTGAGGAGCCGTAGGCGGTGGCGTTGCGCAGGTAGGTCGGGCTGAAGTCGTCGTCGGCGAGCTCCGCGATCGCGCGCTCGGCCCGGATCTTGCTCTCTCCGTAGGGCGTGACCGGGTGCATCTCACCGT
This sequence comes from uncultured Actinomycetota bacterium, assembly GCA_963711175.1. Classification (GTDB taxonomy): domain Bacteria; phylum Actinomycetota; class Actinomycetes; order Propionibacteriales; family Nocardioidaceae; genus Nocardioides. The sequence goes on along the minus strand of CAVQDC010000013.1, from coordinate 113,834 downwards.
CCTCGGCGACGGGTGCGTCGCCTGCTGCGCCGTAGAGGGAGCAGGAGGAGGAGAACAGGAAGCGCTGCACGCCCGCGGCCTTGGCGACCTTCGCCATGTGGAGAGCACCGTCGGTGTTGACCGAGTAGGTCGCGTCCGGATTGAGGTGCCCGATCGGGTCGTTGGAGATGGCGGCGAGGTGGATCACGGCATCGAAACCCTCGAGGTCCTCGACGCGCTGGTCCCGGATGTCGCCGACCCTCGACTCGTAGCCCGACGGTCCCGCACCGAAGTCGCACCCGTCGTACCACCCCGCATCGAGGCCGACCACCTCGTGCCCCGCGCCGAAGAGCATCGGCACCATCACCGCACCGAGGTAGCCACGGTCACCGTCCACCAGCAGTCGCATCGTCGTCTCCTTCTCTCTCGTGGGCCCGTGCGTCATCCGGGTGTGGTCGCGGCCGGTCCCAGTCCCAGCACGACCTTGCGGGAGTGGAAGCCCTCGGCGTACGCCGCCTTGCACTCGACGCCGCGCAACCTGAGCAGACCGGTGAAGACCTTCGGGTCCCACCAGTCGCGGTCGACCTGGGACGGGAAGCTCTCGTCGAGCAGCCGGACCTTCTCCGCGACCAGCTCAGGGGTGAGCGGCACGTAGTGGCTGGGCGTGGTGAGGTCGCCGTCCCACTTGACGATCTCGTAGTGCAGCACCAGCGCGTCGCGCCAGACGGTCGTCGCCAGCTGTCCCACCACCCGGTGGTCCTGGTGGGCGTCGTCGGGCCGCGGGGCCAGCACGAGGTCGGGCGAGTGTCGCCGCGCGACCTCCTCCAGGAGGTCCTTGGCCCGGTCCCAGTCCGAGGGGAGGCGGCCGTCGCGGAGCCCGGCTGTCTCGACGATGGCGCCCGGGACGAACCGCCGGAGGGCGGCGTGCGCCTCGGCCTGGCGCTCGTCGCTGCCGGTGAGGACGACGCCGGTCACTGACACCTCGTCGCGTCGCGCGAGCGAGAGCAGCGTGCCGCCGCACCCGATCTCGATGTCGTCGGGGTGCGCGCCCAGGCACAGCACCGACAGCGGCCCCGGCCGAACATCGAGCGACAGCATGCGCGGCGTGACCCCCTTCCCCGGCGGGCGCCCCTCAGCGTCCACCAGCGACGCTAGGCAGGCCGGGGACCTCGACCGACGGCTCTGCGCGAAAGTACCCCGTTCGTGGGATGGCGCTCCTCAGGACCGCGCCGCTCCGGGCGCCGGCCTACTCCACTGTGGGGATATCGACGACACGGCGCGATGCCGCCGAGCCCGCTCGGCGACGATCGTCACGAAGCCGTGAGGAGACAGGTGGGCCATGGGGGCGGGACGGGGCACGACGACTGCTGTGTCACGGCTCGCGCACAGAATCCCCGCGGCTGCCCGCGCGGCCCGGCGCGAAGAGGAAGTTGTCCCGCCACGTGTCCCAGCCGGGACCTTCGACCGATGCGGGGCCGTAGCCCTCGGACAGGAACCGGTTGTTGATCGCCACGAGGTCGCCGTACTCCCCCGACTCGCCCGGGATCGTGTTCGTCACGACCAGGTTGTAGCCGATCCCCTCGAGGAGGTTGCCCACCACGTCGAGGTGGTAGATCGACTTCCACGTCGGCTGGATGAAGAGGCCTCCGCTCGTGTAGCCGTCCAGGTCGATGCCCAGGCGGTTGTTGCGGAACACCAGCGTCCGGTCGCTCCCCCGGGCATCGAAGTCGCGCACGGTCGCAGCCTCGTTGTGGGACCCGCAGCAGGCGCGGAGGTCCGTGACGTAGTTCTGCTCCACCAGGACGGACCTACGGGTGCCGGTGTCCATGATGCAGATCCCGTTGCCCATGCCGTGGAAGAACGTGCGGCGGACCGTCGCCACCCCCATGAAGCCGCACGACCCGGCGACCTGCTCGTCCGACATGCCGTCGCCGCTGATCTCCGAGTCACTGATGACCGTGCGACCCCGACCCGGCGGGTAGCACGTGTCGCCGCACGTCGTGGTGCTCACGAGGAAGTCACTGAGCGCACCCGGATACGTCGGTCGCACGCACGAGCGCCGCACCTTGACCCCTCCGTTGGAGAGGTCCAGCGGCACGGTCACCAGCTTGCCAACGATCGTGGCGCCGAACGGCGGCTTCGCTGGCCCGCGGTAGAGCGGCAGCGCGTCGCACGAGAGACCGAAGCGCGCCAGGCCGATGTTCCTGGCATTCAGGCGCCAGCCACGGACACCCGGTCCGATCGGCCGCCTCGGTCGCTCCATGGGATCAGCACTCGACGCGGTCTGCGACCGCACGACGGAGGGCGCCGCTCCGTCGGTGGCCGTCGCCGAGGAGAGGACGGGTGCGAGGAGCAGCCCCAGGAGCAGGCAGGCAGGCACGATGGAGCGACGACGGGGCATCCAGGACACGCTAGGCACCACGACCTCGAAGGACAATGTCCCATTTTGGGGCAATTCCTGACGGCCGGGCGTCGAGTCGGCTCACAGGACCCACGAGCCGATGGTTGAGGTCGCCTCACGGGCGCTCACCGCAGCCAAGGGCGTCCGGGCGTCCGGGCGGGCCCGGACCCGGCGGCGGACGATCCTGCGACTCACCTCCCGACAGCTCCGCCCACCGGCCATGCTCATGCTCACACCGGACTTCACCCGCCCGTCGGCCGGCGTGCGGACGCAGTATCGCCACGTCGACATCCTGAGGTCAGCCGGACTGGACGCGGAGGTGTTGCACCACCGACCGGGCTTCCGCGCGGGCTGGTTCGAGAACGACACCCCGATCGCCAACCTCGCGGAGCGCGAGATCGGCCCGGAGGACCTCCTGGTGGTCGCCGAGCTGGACCTCGACCTGGTCGTCCACAACGTCGAGCGGGGTGAGCCCGTGAGGCACGTCGTGCTGGACCAGAGCGGCTACCTGGCGTGGACGAACGCGCCGGAGGAGGTCGCTCGCCACTACCTCTCCCCCCATGCACCTCTCGCCATCCTGGCCACGTCCGTGCACGTGGCGGAGATCGCGGCCTTCGCGCACCCCGGGCTCGAGATCCGCCACGTGCGCCTGGGGATCGATCTCACCACCTTCCGGCCGGCCGAGGGCACCCCGCGGCCCGCACGCCGGATCACCTACATGCCTCGGCGCGGCGGGGAGGACGTCGAGCTCGCCCTGCGCCTGCTGGCGGAGCGCGGCACCCTGGACGGCTGGGAGGTGTGCACCCTCGACGGGGTGCCGGCCCACGAGGTCGCGCACGCGATGCAGCAGACGCAGATCTTCCTCAGCGTGAGCCACCGCGAAGGCTTCGGCATGCCGCCACTGGAGGCCATGGCCTGCGGGGCGTACGTCGTGGGGTACGACGCGCTGGGCGGACGCGAGTTCCTCCGACCCGATCTGAGCTCACCCGTCGAGACGGGAAACGTCTTCGCGCTGGCCCAGGAGCTGGCGGCCGTGGTCGAGGCCGAGGAGGCCAACCCCGGGTGCCTGCACCGTCGAGGCATGGCCGCGTCCGCCTTCGTGCACGCGGAGTACTCGCCCGAACGCGAGCGGGCGAGCGTGCTGGCCGGCTACGCAGGACTGGTCGGAACCGGCACCTGAGGCTGCTGCCGGGCAGCGGCGCCGCGCTTCGGGTCGTGGCGCACGAGGCTCCAGTGCGCGCCGGCACACCCGATCACCAGGAAGAGCAGGAACGAGCTCTGCCGGAAGCTGAAGGCGTCGTAGGTGACCGCCGCGGCGCCGAACCCCGCGATGCAGGCGACCAGCGCCTGGGCCTCGCTGCGCAGCGCGGGATCGTTGCTGCGGTTCCTGACGCCCCGCGCCACCGCCATCCCGACCACGTGCAGCGCCAGGTAGGCGACCAGGCCGACGAGCCCACCTGCGAGGAGGGACCCCAGGTACTGGTTGTCGAGGAAGAAGTAGACGTCCGGCAGGAAGGTGCCGAGTCCGCGCCCGAACCACCAGTGGTCCTCCATCAGGAGAGGGATCGCCTGGTAGTCGTCGGTCCGGCCCATGATGCTGGGGTCGGTCCCGGCAGATCGGAACAGGCCCAGCAACGTGCCCAGCAGTCCCGGCACGGCCGCACGGAAGAGCCCCAGTCCGATGATGGCAAGCACCATGACATTGAGTCGAGCGCGCTGGGACAGCGTCACGGCGTAGAGCGGGAGCGCCACCGCCAGCGTGAGGACGCCCGATCGGGACACGCTCATCGGGATGGCCACCAGCATCGCCGCCAGGGCCAGCCGGAAGAGCCATCGTCGCGCATCCGCATGAAGGGCGAAGTGCAGCGCGAGAGGGACGAGAGCCGCCGTCACGACCGAGAACTCGATCGCGTGCGTGGCCCCCGCGGTGATCCTCTCGAACCCGGACCGGGTGTCGGACGCCATCTGGACGTGCGTGGTGAGCCCCGGCAGGCGCATCGTCTCGGCGTAGTCGAACGTCGAGACGAACTCCATGATCCCGAAGAAGGCCGCAAGCCCTCCGACCAGGACGACCCGTTCCAGGAGGGCGGTGATGCGGCCCCGGTCGCCGAGCTCGTCCACAGCGAGCATCGCCACCCCCACGAGACCGAGGAGGGGGAACACGGTGCGGTCAAGGCTCGCCAGCTCGGCGGGCATCAGATCGCGGGTGAACGCTGCGACGTACGCCGTCAGGGAGGCGATCAGGAAGGCCAGCATGATCCAGCGCACGGGATGCAGCTCGACAACATCATTGGCGTGGAGGATCCTCGACGCTGCCCACAGCCCCAGAGCCCCCAACGACACCAGGACGGCCGGGTTGCCCACGGACTTCAAGGGTCCGACCAGGACGTAGTCCTCCGGCACGAGCAGCAGCACCACCACGAGCAGGGTCAGGACCGCGCAGCCGTCGCGTGCCGACAGTGCCATCAGGCCGAGCACGCACCCCAGGAGAAGGATCCCGCCGACCGCGACGCCTGCTCCGTGACCCGTGAGAGGCGCGACCGCGATGAGGAGAAGGAGCGCAGTCCCGCCACCGGCTCCGGCGACGGGCAACGAACGGTGCAGCCTCGCCCCGAGGACGGGCGGCACGATCACGTCCGCCTCGCGGGCCTGCGGCCGACCGGCCGCGCTGCCGTGCCCTTCGTCGTGCCCTTCGTCGTGCCCTTCGTCGTGCCCTTCGTCGTGCCCTTCGTCGTGCCTGCCGAGGTGCCTGCCGAGGTGCCACTCGTCGTGCCCGTCGCCGTCCTCTTCGCAGTGCCCCTCGCCGAGCCGTTCGCCGTGCCGTTCGCCGTGCTCGTCGACGCGCCGTTGATGCGGCCGTTCGGCCTTCACGTGGCCGTTCGCGGCGCCGCCCTGCGGTTGTCGGTCGGCGGCATTCGGGCTGGGGACGGGGTGGTCAGCACTCGCCCCGTCGGCCGGCTCGCGGTCATCCCCCCATGCGGGTGCCGCGGTCTGCTGCGCCTGTTGTCGCCTGGCCCGGACCCCCTTCACGATGCGGTCGACCACCACTGACCAGGCAGCACCCATCAACAGGCCTATCCCCATCATCGCCACCACCAGCTTCACCCATCCCGTCGAGGGCAGCTCCTCTACCTGGACGGGTGCCAGGACGAACGGCTGGTAGCGCTTGGGCGGTGGCACGTTGGCTCGGAGCTGGAGCTCGTCGGTGATGTCCGGGGCGGCCGCGACGACTCGGCTGACGACGTCACGGACCTCCTCCTCGTCCTCACCCCAGGCACGCACCTCGTAGGTGCTCGAGAACTGGGGGACCCTGACGTCGTAGAACCTGGTGTTGGCGACGTCTCCGGGGCCCCAGCCGCGCGTCTCTCCACCTCCGAGGTCTGCCTGGGCCTCGCGGGAGTTGAGCTGCGCCTCGAGCGCGGCACCCACCAGCAGGTCGCCGGCGGAGCCCAAGGGGTTGCCCTGCGCGGCGTCGTCGCCCGGCTCCAGCTCCGGCTGCACCAGGCCGTAGGACGCGGCTGCCGTGTAGGTCGGCTCCTGCGCCTGCACCAGCTGGTAGCTCACGCCGGCGGATCCGATCAGGATGGGCAGCAGCACGTACCAGCGCCGGAGGCAGACCATCGCGATGTCAACGGCATCCATGACTATCCTTCATGAGGTTGTGACCGTCCGATCGAGGCGGTTGTTCGTGGTCATGAGGCCCACCGGCCGGCGACGCGACGAGCATCGTGGAAGGCTCGAGGCCGGGCCAGCCCCAGCAGTCCGACGTAGACCACCACGCCGACCACGGTCCCTCCGACCAGCTGCAGTCCCGCACCGAGGCCGAGGTGCGCGATACCAGCAGCCGCGAGCCAGGTCGCCAGCCCCATGGCCGCCGAGACCACGGCGAGGGGCAGCATCGACATCAAGAAGGTCCGCAGCCGCATCTGGATGAGGGCCAGTGCCATCTTCGCCTCGAGAGGGCCCAGCAGGCCCACGACGACCGCCATGGCGACGCTCACGCCGACCAGCCCCCACTGTGCGCCCGTCACCATCACCACGGAGCCCACCACCCAGTAGGCGAGACCCCAGCGGTACAGCCAGTCGCTCCGACCGAGTGCGTACATGACCGACCGCGGGACGTTGGAGATCGCCTGGGCGGCAGCGAGCGGAGCGAGCACCTGGACGACCGGCACTGCCGCGTCCCACCGGGCGCCGTAGACCACGTCGACGGCCTGGTGGGCGAGGACAGCCAGTCCGACGGTCGCGGGCAGCACCACCAGAGCGACCACCCCGACGACGCGGGTCACGCCGAGCCGCAACGCTGCCGGGTCGGTCTGGTCGCGGGAGAACACGGAGAAGCTCACGGTCGACACGGCCTCGGTGACCGCGTTGATCGGCGCCGTCACCGTGCGCTGCGCGAGGCTGTAGGTGCCGAGCGGCCCGCCGCCGAGGAGGCGGCTGACGATCACCTTGTCCAGCTGGCTGTAGCCGATCGCGAGTGCGCTCGTCCAGAAGAAGTGGACGCTGGGCCGCGCCACGAGGCGCAACAGACCCGGGTCGATCCGTGCCGACGGGCGCCACCGCTGGTAGTACCACGCGCCGCACGTGGACACGGACGTGCCGGCGATCGTCCCGACGACGATGGACCACAGGCCTCCCCCGAGCATCGCGAGCACGATCCCGACGACTCCGCTGGTCACGGCATTGGCGATGTTGATGACGGCCAGCTCGCTGAACATGAGGGTGCGCCGAAGGAGGGCGTGATGCATGTTGCCGACTGCTCCGATGAGGCAGATGCTCGACAGCGCCTCGATGGCGGACGCGGCCGGCGGCTGTCCCAGGAGGCCGGCGATCGGACGGGCGAGGAGGAACACGCTCGCGGTGAGGCCGGCGCCCAGGACCAGGTTGAACCAGAAGACCGAGCAGACGAGCGCGTCGTCGATCGCGTCACGTTGGATGATGACGGCCGACGTCCCGAGGTCCGTGATCTGCCAGGTGATCATCATGATCACGATGCCGACCGCGACCACGCCGAAGTCGTTCGGAGTGAGCAGCCTCGCCAGGATGATGTTGACGGCAAGGCGGGAGACCTGCGTCGTGAGCTGGGCGAGCAGAGTGTGGCGCGAGGCCCTCGCGACGCCGTCGGCGCCGACGACCGCGTCGAAGGTGTGCGTCTTCGAGTCGTGTGTGCTGGTCACTGGTCTCCCACGGCCGCGGGCTCCTCTCCTGGCCTCAGCCGACGGGCTGCAGCGAGGCGCTGCCCGATCGACGGGCGATGGGCAGGCGGGGCAGGTCGCCCCGGCGGACGACCGTCCTCGCCGCGGCGAGCAGCAGGTCGTCGTACTTCAGGTGTTCGACGCCGCGCACGATCGCCAGGTCGCGCAGGGCGAAGTCGAGCGCGATCTGGAGCTGGTGGTCGTCGACGTGCTCGAACCTCGCCGCCCGGCGCGGCACGAGGATCGGGCACCTGCCGGCCTCGAGTGCCGAGAGCGCGGCCCCGGTCCCCGCGTGCGAGACGACCACGTCGGCCCTCTGTATCGCCACCTCCAGCTCCGCTGAAGGAACGGCCGCGCGGGTCGTGATGCCGAGTCCGGACACGTCCGTGGTGCCGGTCTGCCAGAGCACCTCGACATCGGGCGGGACGATCGCGATGAGCCGCTCGACGAGGCGGCGGAACCCGTAGGGCGAGGTGCCCAGGCTCACCACCATCGAGCGCACGTCGGGTCCGGGTCGATCGGTCGCGCGCACCGCCGTCGGGTCGGCCGGTGCCCCGGACTCGTAGACGTCCCACGGCGACGCGAGGAACTGCCAGCGACGCGAGGTCATCGAGTCGGACTGGGTGTACATCTTGATGCCCGGCACCCGCGCGAGGAGCGCGCCCGACAGCGACGGCCCGGTGACCCGGGTGGCGCTCTCGATGTAGACGCACGGGATGCCGTGCAGCCGCGCCTCGGGCAGCACGGCCAGCGCAAGGGCCGCGCCGGTGCTGACGGCGATGCTGATGTCGTTCTGGGTGAAGACGTCGCGCGCGTCCCACGTGTTGCGGAGCAGAGCAGCCACGTCACGTGTCGGACAGGGCCGCGTCCAGCGGACTCGCTCACCGGCGAGCAGGGACTCGGTCTGCGCCGTGCGGGGCGTCATCCAGAGCAGGTCGTCGGTGATGTCCAGGCGACGACGGAGCGTGTGCAGCTGCATGATGTGGCCGCCGTCGTTGGCCACCAGGAGAGCAGTCACGGTGCGCTCACGACCGCGGAGACGGAACGGTTGTCCCGGCGAGAGCGGGTACGACGTCGTGCACGACCGTGGTCTGGCCGCCGCCGGTGCGGTCAGCGCGCCAGATCGCCCACGGGCTGACGCCGCGTCGGTACATGTCCTCCAGTGCGGTGCGCTCCTTGAGCGTGTCCATCGGCGCCCAGAACCCGTCGTAGCGGGCAGCGCGCATCCGACCGACGCGCGCCGCACGCACGCAGCCGTCCATGACGAGGTCGTCGCCCTCCTCCAGGTAGTCGAAGATCCCCTGGCGCAGGACGAAGTAGCCGCCGTTGATGCACATGTCCAGGTCGGCCGACCGGGGTCAGTCCGGCCACCCGCCCTGGCGCGTCGATCTCGACCACGTGGAAGGAGTCCTGCGGCTTGACGGCGAGGAACTGGGCCACGCATCGGTGTCGATGAACTCCTCGACCAGGTCGTTCATCGGGGCGTCGGTCAGGACGTCGCCGTAGTTGGCGAGGAACACCTCGTCGCCCTCGAGGTAGGGCCGGACCCGTCGCAGCCGCTCGCCGATGGCGGTGTCCATGCCGGTGTCGATGAAGCGTGATCGTCCAGTCGCTGATGTCGGTGCCGAGCATCTCGACGTGCTGTCCACCCTTGGTGAGGACGAAGTCGTTCGAGGCGGTCTCGCGGTAGTCGAGGAAGTAGTCCTTGACCGCCTCGGCGCCGTAGCCGAGGCACAGGATGAACTCGGTGTGCCCGAAGTGGGCGTAGTAGCGCATGACGTGCCACAGCACCGGGCGGCTCCCGATGGGCATCATCGGCTTGGGCAGCGACTGGTTGTCGGCACGCATGCGCATGCCGAGCCCCCCGCAGAACAACACCACCTTCATGGACAGCTCCTTGCCCGTCGTGCCGGCAGACCGGCATCAGAAGATCTCGAGATCGAGGCAGGGCGACGACGAGGTCCGCTCCCCACGCACGTGATGTACTGACAGCTGGTCGGTGATCTCGGCCCGCAGGTTCCACGGCATGATCACCATGTAGTCGGGGCGGTCCTCGGCGAGCCTCTCGACCGGGTGGATCGGGATGTGGGTGCCCGGCAGGAACCTGCCGTGCTTGTAGCGGGTTGCGGTCCACGGTGAAGGCGATCAGGTCGGCCCGGACGCCGCAGTGGTTGAGCAACGTGTTGCCCTTGCCCGGAGCGCCGTAGCCGGCGACCCGCTTGCCGTCGCGCTGGCACTCGATCAGGAACTCCACGAAGTCGTTGCGGATCCTGCTGACCTGCGCCGGCGAAGCCGGCGTGGCCCTCGAGGGTGTGCAGACCCGCGGCCTGCCTCGTCGGCCAGCACCTCGGCCGACGGCGGCGCTCGGCCGGACCGGCACTGGTCGTTCGGCACCGACCAGGCCGCATCGAACCTCCGTGGGTCGGCAGCTCCTCGACGTCGACGACCGTCAGCCCGGCCGCGGCCAGCACCCGCTGGGCCGTCAGCAGCGGACAGGTAGGAGTAGTGCTCGTGGTAGATCGTGTCGTACTCGTCGCCCTCGATCAGCCGCAGCAGGTGCGGGATCTCGATGCTGACGTTGCCGTCGTCGGCGACCAGCGCGCGCAGCCCGCGGCTGAAGTCGACGATGTCGGGCACGTGGGCGAAGACGTTGTTGGCCACCACCAGGTCGGCCGGGCCCGTGACGTCCGGCGACCGTCCGGCCGGTCTCCTCGCCGAGGAACACCACCTCGGTCGGCACTCCCCTCGCCACGCGCCGCCTCGGCGACGTTGGCGGCGGGCTCGATGCCCAGCGACCGGATCCCTCGGGCGACGCTGTGCTGCAGCAGGTAGCCGTCGTTGCTGGCCACCTCGACCATGAAGGAGTCGGCGCCCAGCCCGAGCCGGTCGGCCGCCGTCCTCGACGAACGTCCTGGGCGTGGCGCGACCCACGAGTCGGAGTACGACGAGAAGTAGGCGTAGTCGCTGAAGATGTCCTCCGCGGCGATGTAGGCCGGCAGCTGGACCAGCAGGCACGTCGCGCAGATCCGCACGTGCAGCGGGTAGAAGGTCTCGGCCCGGTCGAGCTGCCTCGGGCCGCAGGTAGCTCTCGCACGGCGGCGACATCCCGAGGTCGACGAAGGTCTGGTCCAGCTCTGCCGAGCACAGACGACAACGTGGCACGCCCACAGCTCCCCCTCTTGCCCCAAGTGCCGTGCGCACCTGGCCGGTGCGACACCTGAGCCTGACGCGACACAGGCCGCTGATCGCCGGGCCGTCGGCCATGCTCACCAGAAGTGGGTAGGAACCTCGTCGTCGTCCCACGTCCGGGCGCGTTCCTCCAGGCGTGCCAGTCGCCGAGCCAGCCCGGGAGGCTCCTCGATGCCCACGAGGGCGAGCACCTCGCGCCAGCGGTGTGCCCAGTCGTGGCGGCGCAGGAACGTCGACACGGCGGCCCTCCTCGCCCTGTGCAGACGCTCCGGATCGCGGTCCAGCTCCTCGATCACCGCGAGGATGTCGGGGGCGGGAGCCGGCACCGGCACGATCGCGTCCGGCCACGGGAACGCATCGGTCCACTCCTGGGAGTCGGGCGCGCTGCCGAGCATGATCGTGCCCGCGGCGAGCGCCTCGAAGTAGCGGTTCGTCAGCGACTCCTCGCCGCCGGTCCTCGCCACCCTCATCGGCTCGTCGTTGATCCGATAGACGACGGAGTAACGGGCGCGCTGGAGCGTCGCCACCTGAGCAAGTCGATGGTCGACGTAGCTGGTGACGTCGGATCCGTCCACGGTGTCGAAGTGGTAGTACAGGCGCCGTTCGGTCAAGCCCCGCACGAGCGCGTCATGGGTGCCCGGGAGCCGGCGCCCCCAGCTCGCCACGTCGATGGTCCGGGCGGGGTGGTCCGGGCCGAGCGGGGCGTAGCGCCCGGCGTCCACCGCCATGGGCAGGTAGGTGCATGGCACCCCCGTGATGTCCGTAACGGCATGGACCACCGATCGGTTGGACACCACGACGTGGTCGAACCCCCGGAGCTGTCGGAGGTAGTCCGCGACGCGAGGCAGCTGCGGCGTCCAGAGCTCCATGATCCACGCGACCTTCTTCTCCGCTGCCCGTGCCTGCGCAGCGACGTGGGGAAGCATCCCGATGCCGTGGGCGTCCGAGAAGAGGGTGAAGAACAGCTGTGCGTGGTGCAGTGGTCGATCGGGCCCGGGCTCCCTCATCACGCTGTTGCGGCGATCGCGCCCCAGTGGGCGACCCACGCGGTTCAGCCCGCCTCGAGCCAGCCGAACGGCTGCAGGGGCGCCATCGGGACGGGGCAGGCACCACGCAACGTCGTCGACCTCGGCGATGACGTCCTCGAGCTCGAACTGTGCGGCCTGCCAGACCCGTTGCTCGACGAGCCGGCGCGATGCGAGGACAACCCGAGGTGGCACGTCCGCAGCCATGCGTCACCCACCTCCCCCTGGACGGACTCGTCCCCTCGATCCTCAGGGGTGGCTCGGTCCCCGGCATACCCTCTCTGGGGGAAACCGGAGGAACGACCGTGCTCCGACCCCCGACGACGAGGCACATGATGACCGCATGACGACAGCCATGCGCGACATCAACGACCGCTCGGTGGCACCGGGCACCCTGCGACCCGGCGACCGGGTGCGGTTGCGACCGCTGGACGACATCCTCGCCACCCTGGACGCGAACTCCTCCTACGAAGGTGTCCCCTTCATGCCGGAGCAGCTGGCCTACGCCGGTCAGACCCTCACCGTCTACCGGCGCCTGGAGAAGATCTGCGACTACGTCGGCAAGGACACCCGGAGCCGCCGGATGACCGACGCGGTGCTGCTGCGCGAGACGCGCTGCAACGGGACGGGCCACGGTGGGTGCCAGGCGGAGTGCCGGATCTTCTGGAAGGAGGCGTGGCTCGAGCGGGCCTACGGCCCCGATCCCGAGCCGGACGACGTACGGGTGATCGCACCGGAGCGGCTCCTCCCGATCCTCGAGGTGGGCGCGCACCGCACCGACCCCGAGCTCGGCGAGGTCCACCGCTGCCAGGCCACCGAGGCGACCCGAGCCACCACGCCGCTCCCGGAGAAGGCCATCGGCCAGTACGTCCGCGAGGTCCGCGTGGGCAACATCGGTGTCTCGGAGCTGACCCGCGTCGGCGCCGACGTGGCCATCACCAAGGTCCTGCGCAAGCTGGGCCGGCGCCCGTACCTTCCGCTCGAGGTGGCCGGGGCCGACCGCGTCGACGGCGAGAAGCTCGGGGTCCAGCCGGGCGACTGGGTCCGTGTCCGCACAGCCGAGGAGATCGGCCGCACACTCAACGAGAGCGCCTTCCACCGAGGTCTGATGTTCACGCACGAGATGGCGCAGTACTGCGGACAGACCTTCCGGGTGCGGAGCCGGGTCGAGCGCCTCATCGACGAGAACACGGGCCGCATGCTGCACATGAAGCTCGAGTGCATCGCCCTCGAGGACGTGATCTGCAAGGGGCATTTCACGTCCGGTGCCTGGTTCTGCGCGCGCGAGCACCTGCCCCTGTGGCGCGAGGACTGGCTGGAGCGAGCCGAGGCGCCCGACCTCGGCACGCTCTGCCCTCGCCCCACCTGATCGCGCCGCGGTCGGCCCAGGCTCAGGAGTTGAAGCGCTGCTGGGTCTTCTCGAGGCCTTCGGTGATCAGCGACTCCACGGCGTCGGCCGCGTCGGCGACCTGGAACGGCAGCTCCTTGCGCTCGACCGTGGAGTAGTTGGAGAGGACGAAGTCGGCCACGTCCTGGCGCCCGGGCGGGCGACCGATCCCCGCTCGCACGCGGTAGAAGTCGCCCGTGCCGAGCGAGGACCGCATCGACTTGAGGCCGTTGTGGCCGTTGTCGCCGCCGCCGAGCTTGATCCGGAGCGTGCCGAAGGCGATGTCGAGCTCGTCGTGGATCGCGATGACGTGGTCGGGGGCGACCTTGTAGAACGTGGCCAGCGCCTTGACCGGACCGCCGGACTCGTTCATGTAGCCGCGCCCGCGCGCCAGCACGACCCGGGGTCCGCCGATCGAGAGCCGGCCCTCGACGACGTCGGCGCGCCCGGTCTTGTGGCTGCGGAAGCCGCTCCCCATGCGCGAGGACAGCTCGTCGTTGACCAGGTAGCCGATGTTGTGGCGGTGCCCGGAGTAGCCCGGTCCGGGGTTGCCGAGGCCGACCACCAGCCAGACGTCGGAGGTGGGGGCGTCGCTCATGGCGTCATCCTTCCATCGGTGACCGGGCCCTTCGTGCCCGTCACGTGCAGCGACCGGGCGGTTCGTGCCCGTGAGAGGGCACGAACCGCCCGGTCGGCGATCAGGACGGGCAGGAAGTGCCCGCTCGGCAGGTCACTCCGAGTCGGTGGACTCGGTGCCCTCGCCGGACTCGGCCGCTGCGTCCTCGGCGATGGCCTCGGTCTGCGCCTCGGCGATCTCCTCGTCGGAGACGTCGTGCTCGATGCCGGCCTCGGCCTCGGCCTCCTCCAGCTCGGCCTCGAGGGCCTCGGCGGAGATCTGCTCGGTCACGTTGATGATGAGGAGCTCCTCGTCCGCGAGCAGCGTGGTGCCCGACGGGAGGTTGAGGTCCTTGGCGTGGATCATGGTGCCGGCGGGGGCGCCCTCGACGGAGACCTCGAAGTACTCCGGGATGTGGGTGGCCTCGGCCTCGACGGAGACGACCGAGTTCTCCGTGACGACGAGCGTGTCCGGACCGGCCTCGCCCACGACGTGGATCGGGACGTCGACGGTGACCTTCTCGCCGCGGCGTACGGCGACGAAGTCGAGGTGCTCGATGACGCGACGGATCGGGTCGACCTGGATGTCCTTGGTCAGCGCCAGCTGCTCGGTGCCGTCGACGTCGAGCGACAGGAGCGCGTTGGCGCCACCGTGCTTGAGGGCCATCATCGTCTGGTGGCCGGGCAGGATCACGTGCACGGGGTCGTTGCCGTGGCCGTAGATGACGGCGGGGATCTTGTCGTCGCGGCGGATCCGGCGGGCGGCGCCCTTGCCGAACTCGGTGCGCGGCTCGGCGGCGATCTTCTCGGGGGCAGACATGTGGTTCTCCTCGGGTCGGTGCAGGGTGTCGGTGGGCCTCGGTCGCTCCGGAGACGACGAACGCCGCGCTCCGGATCGTGAGCGCGGCGCAGGGGAACTGACCGGCCCAGTCGATCACGGAGTCCCAGTGGTTCGTACTGGCTCCCTCGCCGAGGCAACCCGTGAACTCTAGACCCCGCGCCGGGGCGGGGGCCAATCCCGGGCTCTAGGGTGACGAGGTGCCCCTGATGCTCCCCGAGGCGCGCGAACGCGCCACCCTGCTGACCGATGTCCACACCGTGCTCCACCTCGACCTCACCTCGACCGAGGACTTCGCGGTCGAGGCGACGATCTCGTTCGGGTGCACGCAGCCGGGGGCATCGTCGTTCCTCGAGCTCAACGGCGGACGGGACGTGATGCTCGACGGGCAGCCGGCGCCGTACGCCGACGGGCGCATCGCGCTGACCGACCTCGGCGAGACCAACGAGGTCCGCGTGACCGCGCGGATGCCGTACGTCCACGACGGCGACGGGATGACCGAGACGATCGACCCCGCCGACGGTGAGCGCTACGTCTGCGCGCACACGTCGATGGACATCACCCAGAAGGTCATCCCGGTCTTCGACCAGCCCGACATCAAGTCGACGTTCGAGCTGTCGGTGACCGCGCCCTCGCACTGGACCGTCATCGCGAACGGCCAGCTGGCCTCGCGCTCGTCGGGTGAGGGTGGTGACACCTGGCGGTTCGAGAGGACGCCGCCGTTCTCGTCGTACCTCTTCACCCTCGTCGGTGGCCCGTGGGTCTCGGTGACGTGGGACGAGCCGTACGCCCCCGCCCCCGGCGGCACGCTGCCCTTCGGCTGGCACGCCCGTGCGTCGCAGGAGCGCGAGCTGCGCCGCGACGGGGACGAGCTGCGCCGCATCACCAGCACCTGCTTCCAGCACTACACGACGATCTTCGAGCCGGAGTACCCCTACGCCGACTACCAGCAGGTCTTCGCGCCCGGGCTCAACTGGGGCGCGATGGAGTTCCCCGGGTGCGTGGTCTTCCGCGACTCCTACCTCCCCCAGGGCACCCCGACCGAGCTCGAGCGCGAGTGGGTCGCCTCGACCATCGCGCACGAGATGGCGCACATGTGGTTCGGCGACCTCGTGACGATGAAGTGGTGGGAGGACTCGTGGCTCAACGAGTCGTTCGCCGACTTCATGGGCTACGACGTCGCCGGGGTCGCCGCGGGCTACACCGACGCGTGGACCTCGGCCGCGATCACCCGCAAGCCGACCGGCTACCGCGCCGACCGCCGCCGCTCGACGCACCCGATCGCCGAGGACACCGACAAGATCGTCGACGTCGACACCGCCTTCGCGAACTTCGACATGATCACCTACGCCAAGGGCAACGCCACGCTCGCGCAGCTCGGTCACTGGCTCGGCGCGGAGGACTTCCTCGCCGGGGTGAACAAGCACCTCAACGCCCATGCCTTCGGCAACGCCGACCTCGCCGACTTCCTCGACTCGCTCGACTCGGCGAGCGAGCACGACGTCCGCGCGTGGGCCGAGTCGTGGCTGCGCACGACGGGATTCGACACGCTCGTCGTGACGCGCGACGACTCCGGTGTGCCCGTGCTGACCCGCGAGGGCTCGCGGCCGCACCGCCTCACCGTGTCGGCGTACGACGACGCGATGCAGCTCGTCGGCACCCGCGACGTGCAGCTCGGTGACGAGCCGGTCCGGTTCGACGAGTTCGCCGGCCGGGTCGTGGTGCCCAACTCCGGCGACGAGACCTTCGCGGTGATCCGCCCCGACGACCAGTCGTGGTCCGCGATCACGGCCGGGCTGTCGTCGGTCGAGTCCTCGCTGACCCGGGCGATGCTGTGGTGGACGGCGGTCGACCTGTGCGAGGCGCAGGTGATCGGCGTCGACGAGCTCATCGCGCTGGCCGACCAGCACCTGCGACCCGAGAAGCACCCGCTCGTCTTCGAGGGCGTGATGCGCAACCTGCAGACGATCACCCGCCGCTACGCCGAGCCCGCACAGGTTGCCGGCCTGCTGGCCGTCATCGCCGACATCGCCCGCGGTGCGGCCGAGGGCGGGGCCCCGGCCCTCGTGACCGGCGCGTCCCGCGTGCAGGCGCGGTTGAGCGCCGACGGCGACCACCTCGTCGCCTGGCTCGGCCAGGACGACGTCGACCCCGGCGTGCGCTGGGCCGCGGTCCAGCGGCTCGCCGAGCTCGGCGACCCGTCCCACGTGGACGCGGAGTCCGAGCGCGACAAGTCGGTCGCCGGCCACCACGCCGCCCTCACCGCGCGGGCGCTCGTCCCGACGGAGGACGCCAAGGCCGAGGCCTGGGCGCGGCTGATGAGCGGCGAGCTGAGCAACCACGACTTCGACGCCGTCGGCGCCGGGTTCTGGGGCTGGGAGCAGGCCGACCTGGTCCGCCCCTACCTGTCGCGCTACGTCACCGAGGGCCTCGACCTCGCCCGGCGTTCGGGCCAGGCGATGAGCGACGTCATCGGCGACGCCTTCCCGCGGCTGCCGCTCAGCCCGGACGTACGCCGGGAGCTGCGCGCCGCGGTCGCCTCAGCGCTCGAGGGTGGCGACGTGCCCACCGTGCTCGCCCGCTCGTGGAACGACGCGCTCGACGACCTCGACCGGACGCTCTAGCCCTCACCCAGGAACATGCCGTATCAGCGTGCGTGCCGGGCGGCGCTGATCAGGCATGACCGTCGAACATCGAGGTGACGGACCCGTCCTCGAAGACCTCGCGGATGGCGCGGCTGAGGAGCGGCGCGATGGAGAGCACCGTGAGCTTGTCGAACTGCTTGTCCGCGGGGATCGGGAGCGTGTTGGTGACCACGACCTCCACGGCGGTGGAGTTCTTCAGCCGGTCGATCGCGGGGTCGGAGAGGATCGGGTGGGTCGCAGCGATGATCACGCCTGCGGCACCGGCAGCCATGCAGGCCTCGGCGGCCTTCACGATCGTGCCACCGGTGTCGATCATGTCGTCGGTGAGGATGCAGATCTTGCCGGCGACCTCACCCACCACGCGGTTGGCGACCACCTCGTTGGCGACGTCGATGCGACGGGACTTGTGGATGAACGCCAGCGGCGCGCCGCCCAGGCGGGCCGACCAGCGCTCGGCGACCTTGATCCGACCGGCGTCGGGCGAGACGACGGCGAGCTGCTGGTCGCCGTACTTCTCCTTGACGTAGTCGGTGAGGATCGGCAGCGCCATCAGGTGGTCCACGGGGCCGTCGAAGAAGCCCTGGATCTGGTCGGCGTGCAGGTCGACCGTGATCAGCCGATCGGCACCTGCGGTCTTGAAGAGGTCGGCCATCAGCCGGGCCGAGATCGGCTCACGGCCGCGGTGCTTCTTGTCCTGCCGGGCGTAGCCGTAGAACGGCATCACCACGGTGATCCGCTTCGCCGAGGCCCGCTTGAGGGCGTCGACCATGATCAGGTGCTCCATGATCCACTCGTTGATCGGAGCGGTGTGGCTCTGGATCACGAAGGCGTCGCACCCCCGCACGGACTCCTCGTAACGGACGTAGAGCTCGCCGTTGGCGAAGGCCCGCGCGTCCTGCGGCACGAGGCCGCACTCGAGGAGCTCGACGACCTGCTCGGCGAGCTCGGGATAGGCCCGGCCGCTGAAGACCATCAGGTTCTTCTCGGTGGTCCGCTTCATTCCGGTCACGGCGACGCGACTCCTGTGCTGGTGCCTGGGGGTGGACGGCTAGTTCGGAGGTGCTGGTCCAGATTCTCACTCACCGGTGGGCCGCGCGTCACCCCGGGTCACCCCTCGGTCTTCTCCTGCTGTTCACGCGCCTCACGTGCCGCCTCGGCCTGGGTCGTGCCGGACCGCTTCGACTCCGTCCACCCCTCCAGGTTGCGCTGAGGGGCGCTGCTCACGGCCAGCGCGCCGGCCGGCACGTTGCGGCGTACGACGGTGCCTCCCGCGGTGCCCGCACCGTCGCCGATCGTGACCGGCGCGACGAAGGTGTTGTTCGAGCCGGTCTTGGCGTGGCGCCCGATGGTGGTGCGGTGCTTGGCCACCCCGTCGTAGTTGGCGAAGATCGTGCCGGCACCGATGTTGGCGCCCTCGCCGATCTCGGCGTCGCCGACGTACGACAGGTGCGGCACCTTGGCGCCGTCTCCGATCTGGGCGTTCTTGGTCTCGACGAACGTGCCGATCTTGCCGCCGATGCCGAGCTGGGTGCCGGGGCGGAGGTAGGCGAACGGCCCGACCGTGGCGCCGTCGCCGATGACGGCGAGCTCGCCGTGGGTGCGGACGACCCGCGCACCGGCGCCGATCTCGCAGTCCTTCAGCGTGGTGTCGGGCCCGATGACGGCGTCCTCGCGCACCACGGTCGCACCGAGGAGCTGGGTCCCCGGGAGGATCGTGGCGTCCGGCTCGATGACCACGTCGGCCTCGATCCACGTCGTGGCGGGGTCCATGACCGTGACGCCGTCCTTCATCCAACGCGTCACGATGCGGCGGTTGAGCTCCTTGCCGAGCTCGGCGAGCTGGGCGCGGTCGTTGGCGCCCTCGGTCTGGGCGACGTCGTCGATGAGGTGCGCGCCGACGGTGAGGCCGTCCTCGCGGGCGAGGTGGACCGCGTCGGTGAGGTAGTACTCGCCCTTGGCGTTGTCGTTGGTGATCCGCGGCAGCGCCGAGACCAGGAACTCGGCGTCGAACGCGAGGATGCCGGAGTTGATCTCGTCGATCGCCTGCTGCTCGGGGGTCGCCTCCTTCTCCTCCACGATCGCCTCGACGTCACCCTCGGCATTGCGGAT
This sequence comes from uncultured Actinomycetota bacterium, assembly GCA_963711175.1. GTDB lineage: Bacteria > Actinomycetota > Actinomycetes > Propionibacteriales > Nocardioidaceae > Nocardioides. The sequence goes on along the minus strand of CAVQDC010000013.1, from coordinate 94,448 downwards.
GATCCGCCCGTAGCCGAACGGGTTCGGCACCCGACCGCTCAGGATGCTGACCGCGCGCTGCGCCGCCTCGTGCTCGGTGGCGAACGCGAGCAGCGACTCGCCCTCCAGCAGCGGGGTGTCGCCGGCCGCCACGATCACGGTGCCGGTGGTCGTGCCCACGGCCTCCATCGCGATGCGTACGGCGTGGCCGGTGCCCTCCTGCTTCTCCTGCACCGCCAGGACGACACCCGGCAGCAGCTCCACGATGTGCGGCCCGACCTGCTCGCGCTGGTGCCCGACGACCGCGACGACGCTGGTGGGCTCGACGGCCTGCACGGCCCGGAGGACGTGGCCGATCATGGAGCGCCCGGCGATGGGGTGCAGCACCTTCATGGTCTTCGACTTCATCCGGGTGCCGCCGCCTGCGGCGAGGACGATGACGGTGAGGTTGTCCATGGGGGCAGTCTGTCATCGGCTGCGCGGCGCCGGCTCCCGGCGTCGCGCTGCGCCGCGTGGGACGACGCGTCTCCCATTTGGGGGAAAAGCACCTCTGCGGATCGTGTCGGTCCGTTCCCGGGATCGAGACTCACGCATGACATCCTCGGCCGAAGGGACGGCGCCCATGCTCGTCGACCACGCGTTCACGTTCCGCCGCAACGAGCTGTTCGCGCTGGCGGACAAGCACCGGGACGACTTCGGCTCGGCCGTGCCGTTCCCGCACGTCGTCATCGACGACTTCCTGCCTCCTCCCGTGCTGGACAGGGTGCTCGACGAGTTCCCTGCGCCCGAGCAGCCGGACTGGGAGCAGTTCGACACCTCGCGCGAGATCAAGCTGGCTCTGGCCGACGCCGAGCAGATGGGGCCCGCCACGCGTCATCTGCTGGCCGAGTTCAACTCCGGGGTCTTCGTGGACTTCATGGAGAGACTGACGGGCATCCCCGCACTCATCCCCGATCCCCACTACCTCGGCGGTGGCCTGCACCAGATCCGGCCGGGCGGGTTCCTCAAGGTCCACGCGGACTTCAACCGGCACTCGAGGCTGGACGTGGAGCGGAGGCTCAACGCGATCCTCTACCTCAACAAGGACTGGCACGAGGACTACGGCGGGCACCTGCAGATCTGGGACAACGAGATGACCCGTTGCGAGAAGCAGGTGCTGCCGGTGTTCAACCGCCTCCTCGTCTTCGCGACGCTCGACAACGCCAACCACGGCCACCCCGACCCGCTCACCTGCCCTCCTGATCGGGCACGCCGATCGATGGCGCTGTACTACTACACGAGCGACCGCCCCGAGCACGAGCAGAACAGCGAACACACCACCGTCTTCCGGCAGCGGCCCGGCGAGGAATGGACCAGCACCGCTCGCCAGGTCGCGAAGCGATGGACCCCTCCGGCCTTCGTCGACCTCGCCCGCTCCGTGCGGGCACGCCGACTCTGACGACGCTCCAGCACCGCGGGCGTGAGCCGCGTCACCGAGTGATGCGGAAGACGAGTCCTCACTTTACAGTTCAGGTCGGACTGTCGAGAGGACTCACATGCACCAGCTGGACGACAAGGTCGCGGCCGTCACCGGAGCGGGCTCCGGCATCGGCCGCGCGCTCGCCCTCGAGCTCGCCCGACGGGGCTGCCGGCTCGCCCTGTCCGACGTCGACGTCGCGGGGCTCGCCGAGACCGAGCGGCTGGTCGACGGCCGCTCCCGCTCCCTCACGACGGCCGTCGTCGACGTCGCCGACGAGACAGCCGTCCTCACGTGGGCCGACCAGGTGGTCGCCGACCACGGCCGCGCCAACCTGGTGTTCAACAACGCCGGCGTCGCGCTGTCCGGCACCGTCGCAGCGCTCTCCACCGACGACTACCGCTGGATCATGGGCATCAACTTCTGGGGAGTCGTCCACGGGACCAAGGCCTTCCTCCCCCACCTCGAGGCGTCGGGCGAGGGCCACGTCGTCAACATCTCCAGTGTCTTCGGGCTCACCGCCCAGCCGCTCATGAGCGGCTACAACGCCAGCAAGTACGCCGTACGCGGGTTCACCGAGTCGTTGCGCCAGGACCTCGACCTGACCGGCTCGTGCGTGAGCGCGACCTGCGTCCACCCCGGCGGCATCAAGACCAACATCGCCCGCGCGGCGCGGATGGACGCCAGCACCGCCCGCGCGACGGGCACCACCTCGGACGCCGCCGCCCGCGAGTTCGAGAAGTCCTTCATCACCTCGGCCGCCAAGGCCGCCGAGGTCATCGTCGAGGGCGTGCGCAAGGACAAGCGGCGTGTCCTCATCGGGCCCGACGCCCGCGTGCTCGACGTGATGGGTCGCGTCGCTCCGGCGGGCTACCAGCGGATCATCACCGGCGTCGTCAAGAGGCGGGCGCGCCGATGAGTCGCCGGGTCGCACTGGCGGCGCGGATCCTCACCACCGCGACCAACGCCGAGGCCAGGGCGTACGGCCTGCGCCAGCGTCGCGTCGACGTGGGTGACGCCGACCTGATGGTCCTCGAGGGTGGTCCCGCCGACGCACCGGTCGTGGTGCTGCTGCACGGCTACACCGCCGACCGGGTCGTGTGGGTGCGCTTCGCGCGGCACCTGCTCAAGGACCACCGCGTCCTGGTCCCCGACCTCGCCGGGCACGGCGCGTCCGGTTTCACCAGCGGCATCGACTACTCGGCGCCTGCCCAGGCGGCCCGCGTCGCCGCCGTTCTGGACCGCTTCGGCGTCGAGCAGGCCCACGTCGCCGGCAACTCGATGGGTGGATTCGTCGCGGCCACCCTGGCGGTCGAGCGGCCCGACCTCGTCGCTTCGTTGCTGCTGAGCGACGCCGTCGGCGTGGCCTCCCCCGAGCCGAGCGACGCCGAGCTTGCCCTGCTCGAGGGTCGCAACCCGTTCCTGCTGGACGACGTCTCGCACTTCGCGGACTTCTACGCGATGACGATGGCGAAGGCGCCATTCCTGCCGCGGTTCCTCAAGGCCGCGATCGCCGCCGACTACGTCGCCCGGCGCGACGAGCTCGAGGAGATCTTCGACGGCCTCTTCGGTGTCGCCACGCTCGACGACCGGCTCGGCGAGATCGCCGCGCCGACGCTGGTGATGTGGGGCGAGCAGGACCGGCTCGTGCATCCGAGCACCGCTGCCGTGTGGACCGACGGCATCGCCGGTGCCCGCACGATCACCTACTCCGAGGCAGGGCACATGCCCATGCTCGAGATCCCGCGTCGCAGCTCTGCCGACTACCGCGCCTTCCTGTCCCGCGTCGCGGCCACCGAGCACGTGGTGGTCAACGCGCAGCGGTGATCACGAGGTCGGCGCGCTCCTGCGGCCGTACGAGCCGCTCGTAGGCGTACCCCTCCGGGATCCACTTGGTGTCCCAGAGCGCGAGCTCGGCCTCGTCGTCGCCCTGCAGCACGTTGCGCGCCTTGGCCCTCTCGCCGGCAGCGTCCGGGTCCAGGTCGATCCACGCGCTCACGTCGAACCAGTCGCGCGTGCGGTCGCTGAACAGGCGGATGCCCTCCACGATGAGCACCCGCGGCATCGGCTGGTCCTCGACGCCCGTCTCCCCCGACCACCAGCGGTAGTCGTAGCGCAGCCGTTCCGGCCGCGTCACCGCCCGAGCGCCGGTCACGACGGCCTCGACCAGGTCCCAGTCGTACTGCTCCCACAGGCCGGCGTCGGGGCCGCACGTCGCGGCGTAGAACGCGTCCGTGGCGACCACCTGGTCCTCGGCCAGCCCGAGGTCGGCGGCCAGGCGCAGCGCCAGCGTTGACTTGCCCGCGCCACCGTGGCCGCTGATCCCGACGACGGGGACCCGGTCGGAGGTCTCGATCAGGGCGCACGTCCGCGCCAGCAGGTCGTCGTACGTCGCGTTCATGGCTCCCCGGGATGGAGTCGAACCATCGTCGCTAGTCCTGATTCAAAGTCAGGCGGGCCCTGCCGGCAGACCAACCGGGGAATGTGCCCTCGATCCTAGAGGTCCCCGGGACGTATGACGGACGGCGTCACCGGTTGCTCTCTCCGTATGGGGTCCCGGGACGTGTGACGAGGCGGCGGCCCGGGCGACCGGTTCGCCACACGTCCCACCGGGCGTCGATCTTCACCACACCTCCACACGGATCCGGGCGATCCCTGATGCGGGGGCTGCGACGGGGCCGCTAGCGTGGCTGACGTGACGGGGGAAATCAGCGGGCTGCCGCCCACCAACCAGCCGGTCATCACGACCGCAGGACTCACCAAGCACTACGGGACGGTCCACGCACTGACCGACCTCACGGTCGAGGTCGGCGCGGGCGTGACCGGCCTCGTCGGTGCCAACGGCGCCGGCAAGTCGACGCTGATCAAGATCCTGCTCGGGCTGCTCGAGCCGACCGGGGGCCACGCCAGCGTCCTGGGGCACGACATCGAGCACGCGGGCCAGGAGATCCGCCGGGTCGTCGGCTACATGCCCGAGCACGACTGCCTGCCGCCCGACGTGAGCGCGAGCGACTTCGTCGTGCACATGGCCCGGATGTCGGGCCTCGGCGCCTCGGCGGCACGCGAGCGGTCGGCCGACGTGCTGCGCCACGTCGGGCTCGACGAGGAGCGCTACCGGCCGATGGGCGGCTACTCCACCGGCATGAAGCAGCGCGCCAAGCTCGCCCAGGCGCTCGCCCACGACCCGCAGCTGGTCTTCCTCGACGAGCCGACCAACGGCCTCGACCCGGCCGCCCGCAACGACATGCTGCGGCTGGTGCAGCGCATCGGCGGCGAGTTCGGGATCGCCGTCCTCGTCACCTCCCACCTGCTCGGCGAGCTCGAGCAGGTCAGCGACCACGTCATCGTCCTCGACGGGGGTCACCTGCTGCGCTCGAGCGCCACCGGCGACTTCCTCGAGCAGACCGGCAGCCTCCTGGTCGAGGTCGTCGGCACCGAGACCGAGCGGGACAAGCTCGGCGAGGCCCTCGCCGAACGAGGGCTCACCTGTCGCCCCCGCGGTGCGATGGTGGCCATCGACCCGCCACCTCCGGAGCTGGCCCGCGAGGGCGCCGCCCACGACCTCATCCGCGACGTCGCCGCCGAGCTCGGCCTCGGGCTGATGCGCCTCCAGCCCGACCGCCGCCACCTCGAGGACGTCTTCCTGGACGGAGATGCTCGTGTCTGACCTCACCGGATCCAGTCGCCGCGGCGTCATCCACGACCTCGGCTACCGCCACCTCGACGGCGTACGCGAGGGCACTGCGACCATCGCGCGCACGCTGTTCGTCACCGGCCTGCGCCATGCGTTCGGGCTCGGGCGCTCGGGCAAGTCCAAGGTGATGCCGTTCGTCCTGCTCGCGATGTCGGTGCTGCCCGCGCTGATCGTCGTCGGCGTCGTGGTGCTCACCGGGCTGAACAGCCTGCCGGTCTCCTACGCCGACTACTCCAACCAGACGCAGGTGCTCGTCAGCCTCTTCGCCGCCGCACAGGCACCGGTGCTGTTCTCCCGCGACCTGCGCTACCGCTCGATCGTGCTCTACCTCGCCCGCCCTCTCGCCGCACCGGTGTACGCGCTGGTGCGGTGGCTGTCCCTGACGATCGCGGTGTGGCTCTTCATGGCGGTCCCGACGTTGCTGCTGTTCCTCGGCGCCATGCTCGCGGGCCTCGACAAGAGCGACCAGACCACGCACGTGCTCAAGGCGGCGGTGCTCCAGGTCCTGCTGGCCATGCTCATCGCCGCCATCGCCGGGCTGATCTCCTCGGTCTCGCTGCGCCGCGGCTTCGCCGTCGTGGGGTCGGTGATGGTGCTGATCGTCCTCACCGGGGTCGTCACCGCGGTCCAGGCGATCTCATCGGAGCAGGACGCCGACTCGGCCTCGACAGCAGTCGGTTTGATCTCGCCCTGGTCGCTCTACACCGGCCTGGCCAACGCATGGGACGCCGGCATCGAGACGTTCGTGCCGGTCGACGGCGCCTGGGCACTGGCGTACGCGCTGGTGGCGCTCCTGCTCCTCGCCGGCTGTCTCCTGGGGCTGCTCGCCCGCTTCCGGAAGGTGGGTTCGCGATGAGCAACCTGGTCCTCGACTCGGCCTCGCGATGGTTCGGCAACGTCGTGGCGGTCAACGACGTCTCGCTCAACATCGGCCCCGGGGTCACCGGTCTGCTCGGTCCCAACGGCGCCGGCAAGACGACGCTGATGGCGATGATGGCCGGATTCCTCGCACCGTCGGCCGGCCACGTGACCCTCGACGGCAAGCCGGTGTGGCGCAACACCGAGATCTACCGCCAGATCGGGCTCGTGCCCGAGCGCGAGCTGAGCTTCGGCTACCTCACCGGTCGCCAGTTCGTCCGCGCGAACGCCGACCTGCACAAGCTGCCCGACGCGGCCGAGGCCACCGAGCGGATCCTGACGGAGGTCGACATGGTCGAGCCCGCCTCGCGCCGCCTCGACACCTACTCCAAGGGCATGCGGCAGCGCGTGAAGATCGCCGCCGCGCTGGTCCACCAGCCGTCCGTGCTGCTGCTCGACGAGCCCTTCAACGGCGTCGACCCGCGCCAGCGGATGCACCTGATGGACCTGCTGCGGCGCCTCGGCGACGACGGCCGCACGGTGCTCTTCAGCTCGCACATCCTCGAGGAGGTCGAGCGGCTGGCCCGCCACATCGAGGTCGTGGTCTCCGGACGGCACGCAGCCTCCGGTGACTTCGGGGCGATCAGGCGGCTGATGACGGACCGGCCGGTGCAGTACGCCGTCCAGTCGAGCGACAACCGCGCCCTCGGCGCCGTGCTGATGGCGCAGGACTCCGTACGAGCGGTCAGCCTGCGTGGTGACCACCTCGACGTCCAGGTCGACGACCTGGGCAGCTTCGCCGTCGGCCTCCCCGGTCTGGCCAAGCAGCATGACGTGACCCTCTTCGAGCTCTCCCCCAGCGACGAGTCGCTGGAGAGCGTCTTCGCCTACCTCGTGGCCCGGTGATCACCAGATGATGAACGCGACGATCGCGAAGCTCGCCCTGCAGGCCCTGCTGGGGCGCCGACGCTTCTTCCTGCTGCTCGCCTTCCCGGTGCTGCTGATCGGGCTGGTCGGCCTGATCACCGCGCTGACGGACGGCGACGCGGCGTACGAGATCGTGCCCGGACTGGGCTACCCGCTCGTCCTGCCCCTGGTCGCGATCCTCGCGGCGTCGTCGGTGCTCGGCCCCGAGGTCGACGACGGCTCGATCGTCTACCTGCTGGCCAAGCCGGTCAGCCGCTACGGCATCGCGATCAGCAAGTGGGTGGTGGCCCTCGGCGCGACGCTGACGGCCGGCGCGCTGCCGATCCTGATCGCCTCCCTCATCACCGGCGACAGCACCCGGGCGTTCGCGCTCTTCGTCGGGGCCGTGATCGCCGGCACGACGTACTCCGCACTGTTCCTCGCGATCTCCGCGGTCACCCGCCACGCGGTCATCGCGTCGCTGATGTTCGTGCTGATCTGGGAGAGCCTGCTCGGCAACCTCTTCACCGGTATCGCGTGGCTGAGCATCAGCCAGTGGGGCCTGCGGATCGGCCACGAGATCTCCTCACAGCTGCCCGACCCGGCCAACCTGCCGTGGGCGATCGGCGCCAGCGTGGTCGTGACGCTCGCGGGCGTGTGGTTCGCCGGCGACCGGCTGCGGTCCTTCTCCCTGCGCGGCGAGGACTGAGCGCCCGACCGGGCAACCCGGACTAGGATTTGGGGCGTGGACCTCCCCGTGATGCCGCCCGTGCAGCCGATGCTCGCCAAGAGCGTCAGCGGGGTGCCGGACCCGGCCAAGCACGGCGGCCTGAGCTTCGAGCCCAAGTGGGACGGCTTCCGCTGCCTGGTCTTCAAGGACGGCGACGAGGTCGAGCTCGCGAGCCGCAACACCAAGCCGCTCACGCGCTACTTCCCCGAGGTCGTCGAGGCCTGCCGCCGACAGCTGCCGGACCGCATCGTCCTCGACGGCGAGATCTTCGTCGGTCTCCAGGGCGCCGAGGGCTGGCGGCTGGAGTTCGAGACCCTGCAGGAGCGGATCCACCCCGCGGCCAGCCGCGTCGACAAGCTGTCGGTCGAGACGCCTGCGGGATTCGTGGCGTTCGACCTGCTGGCGCTGGGCGACGAGTCCTTCATGGACCGACCACTCTCCGAGCGGCGGGCCGCGCTCGTCGAGGCACTGGGCCACCTCGACGGCACCGGTCCGTGCTTCCTGACCCGCACCACCGACGACCCGGCCGAGGCCGAGCGGTGGTTCAAGGCGTTCGAGGGCGCCGGGCTCGACGGTGTCGTCGCCAAGCCGCTCGGGTCCGCGTACGAACCCAACAAGCGCACCATGCTCAAGATCAAGCACGAGCGCACGGCCGACGTCGTTCTCGCCGGCTATCGCGAGCACAAGACGTCGACGGCCGACGATCCGCTGATCGGCTCGCTGCTGCTCGGGCTGTACGACGACGGCGGCGAGCTCCAGCACATCGGCGTCTCCGCCAGCTTCACCGCTGCGCGGCGGGCCGAGCTGTGGCACGAGCTGCAGCCCCTGGTCTGCGACATCGCCGACCACCCGTGGGGACGCTGGAACGAGTTCCTCACCGCCAACCCAGACCGCGTCCCCGGCACCCAGAGCCGGTGGAGCGCGGGCAAGGACCTCGGGTTCACCGCGCTGCGCCCCGAACGGGTGCTCGAGGTGAAGTACGACCACATGGAGGGCCGGCGTTTCCGACACACCGCGCACTTCAAGAGGTGGCGCACCGACCGTGACCCCGAGAGCTGCGGATACGGTCAGCTCGACGAGCCGGCGGGCTACGACCTCACCCGAATCCTGAGCACCGACACCGGAGGCGCATCATGAGCGAGATCCACTCCCCCCACGACGACACCATCCACGACGGACAGGGCACCTACGACGTGGTGCTGCTCGTCGAGCAGGCCCTCACGTCCGTCGACGCCGAGCAGGTCCGGTCTCTGCACTCCGAGATCGAGGACCCGGTCGTCTACCACGTCCTGATCCCCCTCGAGGACGCCGCGGCGCGCATCGAGGCCTCACTCGGCACCCTCGGCGCCGGCGACCTGATGGCCGCCCCGGCGATGGCGATGAACGACGTCGACATCGAGGCCCTGCGCAAGGAGTGCGAGGAGAACTCCTCCTCCGAGCTCCAGCAGACGCTCGCCGCGATGACCGCTGCCGGCGGCCACGCCACCGGCAAGGTCACCTCCGAGCCGCCGGTCGACGCCCTCGCCGCCCTCGTCACCGCGGTCGACGCGCGCGAGGCGATCATCCTCACCCGCTCGCACGTGGTGGCCGAGTTCTTCCACGTCGACTGGACCTCGCGCGCGCGCCGCAAGCTCGGCGTGCCCGTGCTCCACCTGATCGAGCACGAGAACTTCGACGAGCAGGCCGGCGCCGGCGAGGGCGTCAGCGGCCTCTAGCCGCGCGGACTTGTCAGGCTCTCGCTGAACTTGTCAGGCCGTGCAGAGGCCGACAAGTTCAGCGATCCCCGGTCAGCCGGGGATCCCTGAAAGAGGTCAGCGACGGGTGACCCGGCGTACGACGGCGCGGCGCAGGATCGCGGCGGCCTCGCGTCCACCGACGGTGGGCGCCTCGGACGGGCCGCCCGTGCGGCGGGCCTGCTCCAGGTCGCGACGGAGCTGCTGGACCGTGCCCCGCTGGGCGTCGCGTGCCTCGCGCCCGGCGAGCGTCGCCGCGGCCCGGGCGTGGTCGAAGGTCAGGGCCACCGCGTCGGCGTACCTCGCGGTGTAGTCGGCGTGGATCTGGTCGAGGCGGTCCTGCGTGGCCTCGTCGTGCGGGGCGGTGGTGAGGACGCCCAGCAGCTGCCAGACCTCCTCGGCCATCTCCTTGAGCCAGTCAGGGGTGGCGACGTCGTCCCACGTGAGCTGTGACTTGCGCATCGAGGGCTCGATGAAGTCGTCGACGGGGTGATGGGCGCTGGCAGCGAGGTCGGTGTCGAAGGCGAGCTCGAGCTGCTCCTGCACCGGCGCGAGGGCCGTACGCCAGTCGGCGAGCAGGTCGGCGTACCTCACGAACGAGCGCTTGCGACCGCGGCCGACCCGCTCGGTGAGCAGGGCGGCGTGCACCCAGCCGGCGACGTTGGACGTCTCCTTGGTCAGCCGCAGCTCCTCGGACTGGCTGGAGAGGTAGGCGATGTCGCGCGACCCGACGACCTCGGCCGGATGCCGCAGCGCGGTCAGCCAGCGCAGGTCGACGTCGAGCTCCTCACTCACCGACTCCCAGGCGGCCGCGAACCAGAAGGCGTGCGGGTCCTTGACGACGATCTGGTCGTCACCACGCTCGGGCGCCGTGAGCTGGCCAGCGAGCCATTCGCGCAGCTCGGCCTGCGGCTCGCCGGACGCGAGGTACGCCGCGACCAGGTCGACGGCCCCGGGACGGCTGTCGATGTTGAAGAGCGCGAGCTCCTTGAGGTGCCGCTTGTGGAAGTCGATGACCCACTGGGGCTCGTAGAACCCGCGCGGGTTGGTCTCCGACGCCTCGACCTCGGGCTGCGGCACGTGCAGGCCGAGCCGCTTGAGGGTGCCCGCCAGGGAGCTGGTGCCGCTGCGACCGGAACCGGAGACGAGGACCAGCGGGGTGCCCGGCTGGGCAGCGTGCGTCGGCATGCGGGTCACCCTATCGGCCGACGATGGTCCCTCTAGGATCGTGGCGACGGCTCCGCGAGACAGGACTGAGGCGCACGTGGCTCTGGGCGACAAGGTGAGGTCGGCGATGCGGCGCGCTCGTCGCGACGGTCCCCTCGACATCGTCTTCGTCCTCTTCAACGCCGACGGCATGGGCGGCACCGCACGCTCCGGCATCGAGCAGGCCAACGCGCTCATCCGCCTCGGGGACGGCCACCGGGTGCGCATCCTCAGCGTGTGGCGCAGTGGCGACGCCACCCACTACCCGCTGGCCGACGGGCTCGAGGTCACCTACCTGGTGGACGTACGTGGCGGGCGGGCCACCGCGGTGGGCGGCGGGCACGCCGACGAGCTGGCGGAGCGCGAGTCCGTGATCGTGCCGCGCAGCTGGGACGCCCTCTACAACGGGCTGACCGACGCCACGATGCGTGAGGCGCTCGGCTCGGTCGAGGCCGATGTGCTGGTCACGACGACACCCGAGCTGCTGGCCGTCGTCGCGCAGCTCGCGCCCGCCGACGTCGCGCTGGTCCACCAGGAGCACCGGGCCTCCTCGGCCCGCGTCAACGACCTCGGCGCGCTCCTGGAGTTCGCACCGCGCGCGGACATCGTGGTCTCGCTGACCGAGTCCATGTCGCGCTGGCTCGCCGGCCGACTCGGCGGCGCTGCACCCGAGCTGCTGGTGATCCCCAACCCGCTCCCGGGCACCCCGCAGCAGCGCTCGCCACTGGACCAGAAGACCTTCGTCACTGCGGGCCGACTCGCACCGGAGAAGCAGTTCGAGCACCTCGTCGACGCCTTCTGGCGCATCCACGAGGAGATCCCCGGCTGGACGCTGACGATCTGGGGCGACGGCCCCCGCGCCGACAACCTCGCCGCCCAGGTGCGCAAGCTCGGGCTCGAGGGCCGCGTGCTGCTCCCGGGGAGCACCACCGACCTCGCCGCCGAGTGGGCCCGCGCCAGCGTCGCCGTGCTGGCCTCGCGCGGCGAGGGCTACCCGCTCGTGCTGCAGGAGGCGATGTCCGCCGGCGTCCCGCCGGTGTCGTACGACTGCCCGTCCGGCCCGAGAGAGATGATCACCCACGACGTCGACGGCCTGCTCGTGCCGCCCGCGTCGAAGGCCGCGATGGCCGCCGCGATGCTGCGGATCGCCACCGACGACGACCTGCGCTCGCGCCTCGGCGCCGCGGCGCTCGCCCGCTCCGAGCGGTGGGACGGCCAGGCACTCGCCGGTCAGTGGGTGTCCGTGTTCCGCGACGCGGTGGCCCGCCGCGCCGACCCGCTCGCGCCCCGTCGCGTGCTGCACGGTCTCCGACCCGGCCCCCTCGGCGACCTGCCCGAGACCTCGTCCGCTGCGGGCATCACGCCCGTCGAGGCGCGTACGACGACGCTCCAGGTGCTCACCTCCGCTGCTGCCGCGGCCACGGGCAAGGACGGCTGGTTCGTCATGCCGGCCCGCGGGCTCGATCCGCACCCCGTCGTCGTCGTGCCGTCGTCACGTCGCGGTGCCTTCCTCGAGGCCCTGGCCAGTGCCGTCGTGCCCGACTGGCTGTCCGTACGCGACCCCGCCGAGCGCGGCTGGCACGAGCGGCGCGGCACCGTCGAGGCGATGACCGACGAGCTCGCCCGCACCCGCACCGCGTCGCTCTTCCTCGAGCCGTGGCCGATGCGCGGCGGCCACGGCGGCGTGCTCGGTGAGGACGTCGAGGTCGGGGTGCAGTTCTGGGAGGAGTCGCCGGACGGTGACCTGTTCGCGCCCGGCCTCAACCGGTTCGGCGACCGCATCCCGGCCCGCACCCCTCGCACGACCATCGCCGTCGAGGGCGTCGACGTCCCGACGCTCGAGGTGATGGCCCTGCCGACCGTCGACGACGTCCGCTTCGACGTCGACGTCGTCTACACCTGGGTCGACGGCGACGACGAGGACTGGCTGTCGGCCCGCGACGCGCGGACGACCGCGCTGGGCGGCACGCCGAGCGAGCGAGCCGGCGGCGCGCAGCGCTACAAGAGCCGTGACGAGCTGCGCTACTCGATGCGCAGCCTCCACCTCTTCGCCCCCTGGGTGCGCCGGATCCACCTCGTCACGGCCGGTCAGGTGCCGTCGTGGCTGGACACCACGCACGACCGGATCCGGGTCGTGGACCACCGCGACATCCTTCCGGCCTCGGCGCTGCCGACGTTCAGCTCGCACGCCATCGAGACGCGGCTGCACGCCGTTCCCGACCTGGCCGACCACTTCGTCTACGTCAACGACGACGTCTTCCTCGGCCGGCCCCGCCGCCCCGAGCACTTCTTCTCCCCCGGTGGCCAGTACGCCGCCTTCGTCGCCGACCACCGCGCGGTCGGCCTCCCCGGCACCGACGACCGGCCCTACCTGACGGCCGCGCAGAACAACCGCCGCGTGCTCACCGATGCCTTCGGCGTGGCGCTCACCAACACGATGATGCACAGCCCGCACCCGCAGCGCCGGACGACCTTGGAGGAGATCGCCGCTCGGTTCCCCGACGAGGTCGCCCGCACCACGGAGGCTCCGTTCCGGTCCCCCACCGACCTCTCGCTGCTGTCGTCGTTCGCGCAGAGCTATGGCCTCATCACCGGTCAGGCCTTCCGGGCGAGCGCCCACCACGGCTACGTCGACCTCGGCCACCAGCAGCTGCCGGCCCAGCTCAAGGCGATGCTCAAGCGCGACCGCGACTTCTTCTGCGTCGCTGACAACCTCGTCTCGGCCTTCGACGACGAGCAGGCCGACCGGCTGCTCCACGAGTTCCTCGAGCAGTACTTCCCGATCGCGGCGCCCTGGGAGCTCGGCTGATCAGTCGGCGATCCGGTTGCCGTCCTCGTCCCAGTGGGACTCGACCTTCTTCGAGGGTTGTACGCGCGGAGGCTCGCCGGGCATCTTCGGGTGGTCGGGCGGGAAGTTGAGCTCGACGGGGTGCTCCTCCCACAGGTCGAGCAGCGGCTGGAGCGAGTGGTGCACGTCGTCGATCGTGGCCCAGGGGTCGCCGTCGGCCGCCAGCCGCTCGGGCACGGTGAAGAGGTTGAACCCGGCAGGCGAGTCCAGGGTGGCCAGCTCGTCCCACGACATCGGCGTCGAGACCGGGGCGCCGGCGATCGGGCGCAGCGAGTAGGCCGACGCGATGGTGCGGTCGCGGGTGTTCTGGTTGAAGTCGACGAAGATCCGCTCCCCGCGCTCCTCCTTCCACCATGCCGTGGTCACACCGTCGTCGCGCTTCTCGAGCTCGCGCCCGAACGCGATCGCCGCGTGACGCACGTCGGCGAACTCCCACTCCGGCTTGATCCGGACATAGATGTGGATCCCGCGGTTGCCCGAGGTCTTGGCGAACCCCGTCATGCCGAGGTCGGTGAGCAGCTCGCGCCCGACCCCCGCGACGCGTACGGCGTCGGCGAACGTCGTGCCGGGCTGCGGGTCGAGGTCGATCCGCAGCTCGTCGGGCGCATCCACGTCGGAGCGCCGCACCGGCCACGGGTGGAACGTCAGCGTGCCCATGTGGGCGCACCACACCGGCACCGCGATCTCGGTCGGGCAGATCTCGTCGGCCGTGCGGCCGGACGGGAAGGTGATCGTGGCGGTCTCGAGGTAGTCGGGAGCGCCCTTGGGCACCCGCTTCTGGTAGAACGCGTCGGCGTTGCGGTCCTGTGGCCCGGTGGCCAGCTTCATCCCCGGGCGTACGCCGGACGTCCACCGCTCCAGCGCCGTCGGCCGGTCGCGGAGGGCGCGCATGAGGCCGTCCTCGACGCTCGCGAAGTACTCCGCGACCATCAGCTTGGTGACCTCGGCGGTGGTCTCCGTGGCCTCGTAGATGACGCGGTCGGGCGAGGAGACCCGGACCTCCCGGTCACCGGCCCGGACCATCACCGGCTTCGCCGCTGCCATCAGATCGCGCGCACCCGGTTGTTGCGGGCGTTGTGCTCGAGCTCGACCAGCCCGAGCTCCTCGAGCAGCGGCGGGAGGTACATCCCGAAGCGACCGCGATAGCCGTTGCGCTGGCCGTACCAGCCACCGACGGGGTTGTCGCCCGCCCGGCCCCAGGCCTCGACGGTGCCGTCCGCGGCGTCCTTCTTCTCGTCCGCGGCCCCGAGCGGCATCCAGTCACCGTGCTCGCGCAGCATCGCGTGCAGGTCGTCGATCGCGGACGCGAGGTAGGTGAGCCTGGTCGTGCCGACCTGGCACACCAGCAGGCCCGCCTCGTCGTCGCGATGCATCGCATAGGTCGACGACCCGGGGGCCGTCGTCAGCTGCCAGGGGTCCTCGGCCGTTCCGCTTCCGCTCATGGGTCGAACCTAGACCTCGTTGCCGACAGCCGTCAGCCTGTGACCTTCCGTGGCCTCGTACGCTGGTGCCATGGCCTACGACGTGCAGAAGACCGATGAGCAGTGGCGCGAGGAGCTCAGCGCCGAGGAGTACGCAGTGCTGCGGCAGGCGGGCACCGAACGCGCCTTCACCGGCGAGTACACCGACACCGAGACCGAGGGCACCTACTCGTGCAAGGCGTGCAGCGCGGAGCTGTTCACCAGCGACACGAAGTTCCACTCCGGATGCGGCTGGCCGAGCTTCTACCAGCCGATGACCGACACGGTGGAGTACATCGAGGACAACACCGGCGGCATGAAGCGGGTCGAGGTCCGCTGCGCGAACTGCGGCTCGCACCTCGGCCACGTCTTCCCCGACGGATTCGGCACGCCCACCGGCGACCGCTACTGCATCAACTCCGTGAGCATCAAGCTCAAGGAGAAGTGAGTCTCAGCCCTCGGGGGTCAGCGCGGAGCTGACCCGGACCAGGCCGTCGCCGTAGGTCGCGTCGGCCCACTCCTGGATCGACCCGTCGTCGAAGACGACCTGGGCGTCGAGCGAGTCGGGCGACGTCGACCCGCTGGTCAACAGCTGGTCGCCCAGCGCCGCCTGGAGCTCCTGGTTGATCGCGTTGAGGTCGGCGTCGGTGCGCTCGACGGTGGCGACGCAGAGCATCCCGCCCCACGTCTTGCGCAGCTCGGCCTCGGCGCCCTCGGGGTCCTCGGTGACGGCGACGTTGATCGTGTCGCCCGTCAGCCACGACGTGGCGTAGGTCGGGAGCGCGGACGCAGACGCCAGGGTGGCGTCGAGGTCCTCCGGGGTCGCCCTCTGCGGGTCCGTGACGGTCGCGTCGTCGCACGCGGCAGCGAGCGGGTCGTCCTGCGGCTCGGCCATCGCGTCGTACAACGCGGCCGGGATCGAGTCGGTGACCGTGAAGGTCGTCCCGTCGTAGGTCCCGGTCAGGGCGTACTGCCCCCAGGTCACCCCACCGGACGTCTCCGCGCCGACGTCGCCGAAGTCGAAGTCGGCGACGGCCGGTCCGCCGCACTGCGGTGGGTACGACTCGGCGACCGCGCCGAGGCACACCTCCGGGCCGCTGCCGTCGTCCAGGACCGTGACGAGCCCGCTCGTGCTGACCTCACCGTCGGGCGCCGGGGTGGGCACGGCACCTGCCGAGGCACCCGTCGAGGGCTCACCGGAGGCCGCCGGGTCGACGGCGCGGGTGTCCCCCTCGTTGCCACACGCGGAGAGCGCGGCGACGGAGAGGACCAGTGCGAGGGCCAGGCGTGGGGACGTCATGGTGGTCTGACGCTACTGCCCGGCCACCCGTTCCCGGCCGACCCACGGCGGCCGGAAAGGTTCCGGACGCGTCCTGCACCTGATCGGCCTCATCAGTGCCGCGTGTTGCCGAGGGCAGTGACAGGTCAGGGCAGGCGGGCGATGAGCTCCGCAGGCGTGACCCGGGCGCCGGTGTAGAACGGCACCTCCTCGCGCACGTGCATCCGAGCGTCGGAGGCCCGGAGGTCGCGCATCAGGTCGACGATGCGGTGCAGCTCGTCGGCCTCGAAGGCCAGGATCCACTCGTAGTCACCGAGCGCGAAGGCCGCGACGGTGTTGGCGCGTACGTCGGCGTATCCCCGGGCCTGCTGGCCGTGCTGGGCCAGCATCCGGCGGCGCTCGGCGTCGTCGAGGAGGTACCACTCGTAGGACCGTACGAAGGGATAGACGCAGATGTGCGCGCGCGGCTCCTCGTCGTTGAGGAAGGCCGGGATGTGCGACTTGTTGAACTCGGCGGGACGGTGCAACGCCATCTGCGACCACACCGGCTCGAGCCGCTGGCCGAAGGTGGTGCGGCGGAAGGCGTTGTAGGCGCCCTGCAGGGCCTCGGAGTCCTCGGCGTGCCACCACACCATGAGGTCGGCGTCGGCCCGCAGGCCGCTGACGTCGTACAGGCCGCGGACGACGACGCCCTGGTCGGTGAGCGAGGCGAAGAGCGCCTCGACCTCGACGGCGTCGGCGTCGCGGTCGGCGGCGCCGATGATGTCGCGGAGGCGGAAGACCGACCACATCGTGTAGCGGATCGTGTCGTTGAGCTCCCGGGTGCGAGCGGCGTTGGTCTGCTCGGCTGCCTTCTCGGTCATGTCTTCATTGTGCCTGCGTGAGCGAGGCCACAGCGCGGCGGGCGGACCCGATCACCGCCGGCACGCCGACGCCGTCGTAGGCCGCCCCGCAGAGGGTGAGCCCGGGCAGCTCGGCGACCCCGGCCCGGATGCGGGCGACCCGGTCGAGGTGGCCGACGGCGTACTGCGGCAGGGCGCCGCCCCACCGCTGCACGTGGCTGTCGACGGGGCGTGCGGTGATGCCGGCCATCGCAGCGAGGTCGGCCAGCGAGACCCGGACCAGCCCCTCGTCGGTCGCCTGCAGCGTCGCCTCCTCGCGGTGCCGGCCGAGTGAGGTGCGGAGCACGACGACGTCGGGGTCGAGCTCGCGCACCCACGCCCACTTGGCGAACGAGAACGTCGACGCCTTGATCGTCCGGGACTCGACCGGCGGCACGAGGAAGCCCGACCGGTCGAAGAGGGCGTCGGGCACGTCGTGCGCACTGAAGGCGAGGGTGACGACGGCGACGCTGGCCGACTCGATCGCGGCGAGCTCGGAGGCGGCGGCGGGTGCGACCTCGCCCAGCAGCCGAGCCGTGGGCGCGGCCGGGGTCGCGAGCACGACGGCCGCCGCCTCGAGGGTCTCCGGGTGGGTGGTCGGACCAACCGTCAGCGCCCAGCCCGACGTCGCAGCGCCTGATCCCATGGCCCGCAGGGCGCGCACCGTCGTGGAGGTCCGGACCTCGAAACCGCCACTGTCGCGAACCAGGCCGGGCAGCCGACCCATGCCGCCGGCGAGGGCGGCGAAGACGGGCGCGGTGGAGACCGGAAGCATCGATGCCTGCTCGAGCAACCCACCCCGGCGGGCCATGGCGAGCAGCTGGGGCACGGCCGCGGCCGCGGAGATGCCGCGCGCGTGGCCGGCGTACACACCGCCGAGCAAGGGCTCGACGAGTCGCTCGACGACCTCGTCACCGAGGCGCGCGGCGACCAGGTCGCCGACCGAGACGTCGTCGTCGACCTCGGTGGCCTGCTCCTCCGCGACGCGGGCCAGCCCGGCCGGGCTCAGCACCCCGCTGGCCGCGAGCTGGTCGAGGTCCAGCGGCACCCCCATCAACGATCGCGGGAGCGCACGCAACACACCGCGCGACCAGACGCCGGACGTGGCCGCGGTCGGGTGGACGACGTCGGCGCCGAGCTCGGCTGCCAGGTCCAGGCCCTCGGGTCGGCGGGCGAGCATCGCCTCGGCACCGACGTCGACGGTGAGCCCGGCCACCTCGGCGCTGCGCAGCTTGCCGCCGACCTGCGGCGAGCCCTCCAGCAGCAGGACCTGGCGCCCGGTGGCGGCGAGATCGCGGGCGGCGACCAGACCGGCCACCCCGCCACCGACGACCAGCACGTCCCACGCCACGCCTGCAGCCTAGGCTGCACCGTGTGGACGCCAACGTGAGCTCTGACCGGATCGCCGTGCTGATCGACGGAGAGAACACGAGGGCGGCGTACGCCGACGAGGTGCTGAGCGAGGTGGCGAAGTACGGCAACCCGACGATCAAGCGGGTCTACGGCGACTGGACCAACTCGCACCTCTCGCCCTGGGCCCGCCGCCTCAACAGCCTCGGTCTCCGCGCGATGCACCAGAACGCCTTCACCAAGAGCAAGAACTCGTCCGACCTGGCGCTCGTGATCGACGCGATGGACCTGCTCTACGACGACAACGTCGAGGCCTTCGCACTGGTGACCAGCGACAGCGACTTCACCAGCCTGGCCCACCGGCTGCGGGAGTCGGGCAAGACGGTCTACGTGCTGGGCGAGAAGAAGGCCCCCGATGCGCTGAAGAACGCGTGCGACAAGTTCATCGACCTCGAGGTCGTGCAGGACGGGAAGAAGTCCGACGTGGACGAGTCCGCAGCGGACGACCAGGGCGACAGTGACGACGGGGGCGATGCACCCGCCCCGACGATCAACCTCCAGAGCGCGCTCACGCGGGCCATCAACGCGGTCGCGGACGACGACGGCTGGGCGACCCTCGGCTCGCTGGGCAACCAGCTGAACCGGACGTACCCCTCCTTCGACGCGCGCTCGTTCGGTGACAGCGGCACCCGGCTGAGCACGTTGGTCGCCGACCAGCCGTACCTCGAGACCTCGGGCTCCGGCAACGCCATGCGCGTACGCCGCAAGGGCGCCGCCAAGGAGGCCGCCAAGGAGGCCGCCAAGGTGAGCAAGGAACCCCAGGAGCCCACGTCCCCGCGGGCGACGAGGGCACGCAAGGCGACGAAGGCGACGAAGGCGACGAAGGCGGCCCCGAAGGCTGAGACCGCCGAGACGACCGAGCCGCCCGTCAAGGCCGCCGTCCCCGAGGTCGCCGTCCCCGAGGTCACGGTCCCGAAGGTCACCACCACGACGCGCGCCGCCCGGAAGGCGTCGAGCACGAGGACTGCGGCCAAGAAGCCCTGACGCATCACAGTTGCGTCACGGCCCGGGTGGGACCGGAACCGGGTCCGATCCACCGCGCGTCGGACCGGCATGACCACTCGCACTCGCGCCGCAGGCATCCTCACCGCCCTCACCATGACGGTCCTCCTGGCCGCCTGCTCGTCCAGCGACAGTGGGACGTCGGACGGGATGTCCGACAGCGCGTCGGGCGGCGGCGACTCCTCGCAGGACATGGGCACCGCCGAGGCGCCCGAGTCGGCGGCGCGCGACTTCGCCAGCGGCGACGCGAGCACCTCGTCCTCAGGGTCCTCGGGCTCCTCGGGGTCCGGCTCGAAGATCGCCACCACCCCGCAGATGGAGCGTGCGGTGATCTCGAGCGGCACGGTCTCGCTGTCGAGCAAGGACGTGGCCGGCACCCGGCAGGAGGTGCAGCGGATCGTCGACGCCCAGGGCGGTGACGTCACGGAGGAGAGCACCGAGACCGACGAGGACGGCGCCGCGTCGTACTCGCGCTTCGTGATCCGGGTGCCGAGCTCGAAGTTCAGCGCGGCGATGTCGGCGCTCGAGGACGTCGACGGAGTGGTCGCCTCCAACCGCGGCTCGGAGGACGTCACCACGCAGGTCATCGACAACGACGTCCGGGTGCGGGCGCAGGAGGCGAGCCTCAAGCGCGTCGAGCTGCTGCTGGCCGAGGCGTCGTCGCTCAAGAACCTCATCTGGATCGAGTCGCAGCTCACCACCCGCCAGGCCGAGCTCGACTCCCTGAAGTCGCAGCAGTCCTGGCTCACCGACCAGACCTCACTGTCCACGATCACCGTCGACATCTCGCACAAGCAGGCCAAGGTCGTCGAGAAGAAGAAGGACGACACCCCGGCAGGGTTCCTGGCCGGCCTGTCGGGAGGCATGAAGGCGCTCGGCGCAGCGTTCGTTGCGGTCGCCACCATCCTCGGCGCGCTGCTGCCCTTCGCGATCGTCGCCCTCGTGCTCGGCGTGCCGATCTGGCTCGTCGTACGCCGCCGCCGCGGCGCACCGGCGCAGATCGAGACCCCGGCCGCGTAGGCGCGCGGACCGAACCCCAACAGTCCGGTGGTCGGCACGCGTACGCCGACCGCCGGATCGGGAGTTCGGTCCGCGCGTCTACCGAGTCAGACGGTGACCCGCTCGCGCGAACCCGGCTCGACGACGGGGTCTTCGCGGTCGAGCCCCCGGCCCCGCGTCTCGGGGAGGAAGTGCGCGCAGACGAGCGAGATCGCCGCGACGAGCACGTTGTAGCCCGCGACCCACCAGAGCGTGCCCTCGCCCTTGGTGACCAGCCACGCGGCGATGAGCGGGGTGAGGCCGGAGGCGAGGATGCCGGAGACCTGGTAGAGCGTGCTCAGCGCGGTGTAGCGGTAGCGGGTGTCGAAGAGCTCCGACCAGAACGCCGCGAGCGGGCCGTAGACGATGCCGTAGATCGCACCGAGGCCGACGATGAAGACCAGCGAGATCGCCCACCGGTCCTCGGTCTGGACCAGCCACGCCGCCGGGAAGGCGAACAGCAGCCCGAGCCAGGCACCGACGCGGTAGACCGGCTTGCGGCCGACCCTGTCCGACAGGGCGCCGGCGAGCGGGACGAGCACCACACCCATCGCGGCGCCGACGATGATCGCGTCGAGCGCCCAGCTGCGCGGCAGCTCGAGGTTGGTGGCGACGTAGGCGAGCAGGTAGACCGAGAACAGGTTGAACGTGAAGCCCTCGATGAACCGAGTGCCCATGCCCAGCAGCAGCGGCCGCGGCTGTTCGGCGATCAGGTCCTTGAGCGGGATCCGCGAGATCTCCTTGCGCTCCTGGACCTTCGCGAACTCCGGGGTCTCCATGACCGAGAGCCGGATGTAGGCCCCGATGCCCAGCAGCACGATGCTCACCAGGAAGCAGGCGCGCCAGCCCCACGCGAGGAAGTCCTCCTCGGGCAGCAGCCCGGCGAGCGAGAAGGCGCCGGCAGCGAGGACGAGACCACCGGGTACGCCGATGTGGGCGAAGCTGCCGTAGAAGCCGCGGCGCCCGGCCGGGGCGTACTCGACGGCCAGCAGCACGGCACCGCCGTACTCGCCACCGACACCGATGCCCTGCAGCACCCGCAGCACGACCAGTGCGATCGGCGCCCAGACCCCGATGGAGTCGTAGGTCGGCAGAAGCCCGATGAGGGCAGTGCCGATGCCCATGATGACCAGTGTCAGCAGGAGCATCTGCTTGCGCCCGATCCGGTCGCCGAAGTGACCGAAGATCAGGCCGCCGATCGGACGCGCGACGAAGCCGACGGCGAACGTCGCGAACGCGGCGAACTGGGCCGCCGGGCCGTCGAGACCGTTGAAGTAGAGCTTGTCGAAGACGACGGCCGCGGCCGTGCCGTAGAGGAAGAAGTCGTACCACTCGATGGTGGCGCCGACGGCCGAGGCGAGCGCCACGCGGCGCGGGCTCGGCGGGGCCGCTGGAAGGACGCTGTCGGAGGTCTCGGGGTCCCCGCGGCGTTGTTCGACGGAGGAGCGAAGCGGAGGAGGAGAACGTCGTGGGGTGCGTTTCATGCCGCGTCCTCCTTGGACTCGTGGCGAGCCGGGTCGTGCGACGCGGCGGACTGGTCGCCGCGGTCGACCTCGGCACCGTTGATCCGGCCGTCGAGGCGGGCGGGGTCGAGGTCGTCGCGGTGGAGCTTGGCGAAGGTCGAGCGGTGGAAGACGAGCGGGTGCTCGCCGTCGCCGCCACCGACCTCGTGCACCTCGAGGAGCACGATCACATGGTCACCGGCGACGACCTCCTCGTGCACCGAGCAGGTGTAGGTGGCGACGGCCTCGTCGAGCAGCACGGCGCCGTTCTCGGTGACCCGGAACGGCAGGCCGGCGAACCGTTCCTCGCGCGGACCGGCGAGCTGGCGGCACACCGTGTCGTGGTGGTCGGCCAGGACGCTGATGCCGAGGCGGTCGGCCTCGCGCAGCAGCGGCCACGTGGAGCTGGTGGTCGAGATCGAGAAGGACACCAGCGGAGGGTCGATGCTCACCGAGGTGAACGACGAGGCCGCGATTCCGCTGAGCTGGCCCTTCACGGAGGCCGCCACGGCGACGACCCCGGACGGGAAGGCGCCGAACGCGTCGCGCAGGGAGCGCGGGTCGAGGCCGGAGGTGGTGGGGAGGGAGGACTGGGTCATGCGGACACCGCCTGGGCTGGAAGAGCGCTGGGTACGGGGGTGGGGACGGGCAGGTGCTCCTGGGCAGTGGCGAGCCACGCGTCGTACGGAGCCGCGTCGGCGTGCTGGGAGTCGAGCACGAACAGCCCGCGGGTCGGCACGGATGCGCCGAGCTCGACGAGCAGCGGGCGCAGCGTGTGCTCCACCGCGAGTGCGTGCGTGTCGGCCGCGCCGAGCATCAGCGGGACGGCCGTCACCCCTCCGAGGCCCTGGTGGGGGAACCGGTCGAGGAACACCTTGAGCAGGCCGGTGTAGGTGGCCTTGTAGGTCGGGCTGGCGACGATCACGACGTCGCTCCCGGAGACCTCCTCGACGAGCTCGCTGATCGTCGAGGACGACCAGTCGAAGAGCTCGCCGGTGTGCTCGGCGAGGTCGACGACGAGGTCGGCGCCACCGAGCCGCTCGGCCAGGGTGAGGGCGGCCTCGTAGGTGCGGGAGACGGGCTTGGGGTTGCCGACGACGACGGCGACGCGGGCGTTGTTCACGACGCAGCTCGCTGTCCGCCGAAGGGGACTGATGCCTGGCCGCGGACGGGGGCGGGGTTGGTCCACAGGCCACGCTTCTCGAGCAGGGGCAGCACGCCCTCGCCGAAGTGGTAGGCACCCTCGAGGTGCGGGTAGGCCGAGAGCACGAACTCCTCGATGCCGACCGCGACGTACTGCTCGATGAGGTCGGCCACCTCCTCGTGGCTGCCGACGAGCGCCGTGCCCGCGCCGCCGCGGACCAGACCGACGCCGGCCCACAGGTGGGGGTGGATCTCGAGGCCGTCGCGGCTCCCCTCGTTGAGGGCGAGCATGTTCTTCTGGCCGACGGACTCGGAGCGCTTGAGGCCCTCCTGCACGCGGCGGATGTCCTCGTCGGAGATCCCCTCGAGCAAGCGGTCGGCCTCGGCCCACGCCTCCTCGGACGTGTCACGCGAGATGGTGTGGACGCGCAGGCCGTAGGAGAGCTCGCGCCCCTTCTTCTCGGCCAGGTCCTTGATCCACTGCACCTTCTCGGCCACCGCGGCGGGTGGCTCGCCCCACGTCAGGTAGACGTCGGCGTGCTCGGCCGCGACCTCGCCTGCGGCCGGCGACGAGCCACCGAAGTAGATGCCGGGGATCGGGTCGGGCAGCTGCTGGAGCTTGGCCCGGTCGACGCGCAGGTGCTTGCCGGCGTACGTCACCTCCTCGCCCGTCCAGAGCCGGCGCACGATCGAGAGGAACTCGCCGCAGCGCTCGTAGCGCCCGTCCTTGTCGAGGAAATCGCCGTAGGCGCGCTGCTCGTGGGACTCGCCGCCGGTGACGACGTTGAGCAGGAGCCGCCCCTCCGTGAGGTTCTGGAAGGTCGCCGCCATCTGCGCGGCGAGCGTGGGCGAGGTGAGGCCGGGACGGAACGCGACGAGGAACTTCAGTCGCTCCGAGAGCGGCGCGAGCATCGCGGTGGTCAACCACGCGTCCTCACACCACGCGCCGGTCGGGGTCAGCGCGGCCTCGAAGCCGAGCTGCTCGGCACTGCGGGCGATCTGGCCCAGGTAGGGCACGCTCGCCGGTCGGCCGGCCGCGCCGTGCTCGACGCCGTGGCCGCCGCTGACGACCTGGCGGCCGTCACCGCCGTTGGTGGGCAGGAACCAGTGGAACTTCATCCGTTCTCCTCAGTCGGGAGTGATCAGTACGGGTACTCGTATTACTATAGTGATTCAATAGACTTAAGCGAACAAACGTCGAGGAGCATCGCGTGCGGATCGAACAGCTGGAGTACCTCGCGGCGGTGACCGAGCACGGGTCGCTGCGTCGGGCGAGCGAAGCCATGCACATCTCCCAGCCCGCGCTGAGCGAGGCGGTGACCAAGCTGGAGAAGGAGCTCGGCGCCACCCTCCTCGACCGCCGCCGGACCGGCTCGCGGATCAGCCGGCAGGGGCTCGACCTGCAGCAGTTCATGACCGAGGTGCTCGAGGCCGTCGACCGGCTGCGCCAGGCGGCCGGCCAGCAGTCCGTACGCCGCCGCGACCTGCGCATCGGCACCGTCAACACGGCGTCGTCCACGCTGCTCGCGCCCGCGCTGCGCGACCTCCACGCCCAGCACGGGTCGGGCGGTGTCGAGGTGGTCAACGCACGTCAGGTCGACATCCAGCAGGGTCTCGTCGAGGGATCCCTCGACCTCGGCCTGGTCAACGTGCTCCCGGGCGACGAGGTCCCGACGTCGATCGTCGCCGACAGGCTCATCGAGGGCACGCCGGTGGCCTGCATGCGCGCGGACCACCCGCTCGCGGCCCAGGACGTGGTCAGCGTCGACGACCTGCGCGCCGAGCCGCACGTGCTGATGCGGCCGGGCTTCGTCATGCACCGCTACGCCCACCGGCTCTTCGCCGGCACGCTGCCCGAGACGACGTACGCCACCGACGGCGCCGAGATGGGCAAGGCGATGGTCGCGGCCGGCCTCGGGATCTCGATCCTGCCGGACTTCTCCATCACCGGCGACCCGCTCGTGCGGGCCGGCGTCCTCACGACGCGGCCGATCCTCACGGATCAGACGACGGTCACGCTGCTGATGCTGCGCCGCCGCGCCGAGCGCGTCCCCGAGCCGGTGCGCGACCTGCAGACCGCGCTGGTCCGCCAGGCGCGCTCCTACCTCGCGGCGCTGGAGACGGACCCGGCGGTCGTGACGCCGATCAGTGCCGGTAGGACTGGACGAACTCGGTCAGCGCAGTGAGCTGATCGGGGTTCGTCGACGGGATGACCCCGTGGCCGAGGTTGAAGATGTGTCCCTTGGCGGCGCGACCCGCCTCGATGATCTCGGCGGCCCGGGCCGTCATCACGTCTGTCGGCGCGAACACGAGCGTCGGGTCGAGGTTGCCCTGCACGACCTTGTCGCCCACGAGCGGGATCGCCTGCTCCAGGGGCGTACGCCAGTCGACGCCGACCACGTCGGCACCCGCCTCGCCCATCAGGCCGAGGAGGTTGGTCGTGCCGACGCCGAAGTGGATCCGCGGCACGCCGAGCTCCCCCGCCGCGGCCAGGACCCGCTCCGAGTGGGGCATCACCGAGGCGCGGTAGTCGGCCGGCGTGAGCGCACCCGCCCACGAGTCGAAGAGCTGCACCGCGGAGGCGCCGGCCTCGACCTGGATGCGCAGGTAGGCAGCCGCGATGCCCGCGATCTTCTGCATCAGCGCGTCCCAGACGTCGGGGGCGCCGAACATCATCGCCTTGGTCTTCGCGTGCTCCTTGGACGGACCGCCCTCGACGAGGTAGGACGCGACCGTGAAGGGCGCCCCGGCGAAGCCGATGAGCGGCGTCGCGCCGAGCTCGGCCACCAGCTGGCGGACCGCTTGCGAGATGAAGGGGACGTGCGCATCGGTGAGGTCGGGGATCGCCTCGACGTCCGCCAGGGTGCGCACCGGTGAGGCGACGACAGGGCCGACGCCGGGCACGATGTCGAGGTCCACGCCGACCGCCTTGAGCGGCAGCACGATGTCGGAGAAGAAGATGGCGGCGTCGACGCCGTAGCGGCGTACGGGCTGCAGGGTGATCTCGGTGACGAGGTCGGCGTCCATGCAGGACTCGAGCATCCCGATGCCCTCGCGGACCTTGAGGTACTCCGGCAGCGAGCGACCGGCCTGCCGCATGAACCAGACCGGGGTGTGGGACGGCGTGCCACCCCGCGCGGCCACCAGGAACGGGCTCTCGGACAGTCCGGGGTGGGGCGTGGCGCCGGCGGCGGTCCCTAGGTCGATCACTACCGAATCTTCGCAGGTCAGGCGGCGTGGCGGCACATCGGCGGGATGGACGGCTGGCCTAGTCTGGACGAATGGTGGCCCGTCACGAGACCCACCCGGGCAGTGCTGCCGGTGCTGGGCCCGCGGAGTTCCGCGCGGCTGTGGAGTCGATGCGACAGGCCTCGCTGCGCCCGGAGGTCTTCTGCGAGGAGATGCCGGCCCCGCAGCGCATCGCACCGTGGTCCTCGGCCCTCAGCGGCGACGTCACCGTCGACGACGAGGACCTCGGCACCGGCCGGCTGATCCTGCTGCACGATCCGGCCGGCAACGACGCGTGGGACGGCACCTATCGCTGCGTGGCCTACGCCCGCGCCGACATCGACCCCGAGCTCGGCGCCGACCCGATGCTGGCCGCGGTCGGCTGGTCGTGGCTCACCGAGGCCCTCGAGGCCCACGGCGCCGTGTTCCACGCAGCCTCCGGCACCGTCACCTGCGTCACCACCGAGAGCTTCGGCGGGATGGCCGACGAGCCCGGGACCGCCCAGGTCGAGATCCGCGCGTCGTGGACGCCGACCGTGGGCGACGACGGCCTCGACATGACCTCGCACGTGGAGGCATGGGGTGAGCTGATGTGCACCGCGGTCGGCCTGCCGCCCGTCCCCGAGGGCGTCACGGCCATCCCGAGCCGGCGCGGTCAGCGCGGCACCTGAGGCGATGACCGACTCACCGGACCTCCAGCCCCCGGCACCTTCCGAGCCGGACGCTGCCGAACCCGCGGCCGAACCCGCTGCCGAACCCGCTGTCGAGCCCGAGACGCCGCCCGCTCCCCTGCTCGTGCTCCGCGACGGCCTGCCCGACGTCATGGACACCGACGCGGGCCTCGCGAAGGCGAGCGCCGCGCTGGCCGCCGGCACCGGACCCGTCGCGATCGACGCCGAGCGCGCCTCGGGCTACCGCTACTCCAACCGCGCCTACCTGATCCAGCTCCGCCGCGAGGGCTCCGGCACCTGGCTCGTCGACCCGATCGAGATGACCACGCTGGCCCCGCTCCAGGAGGCGCTGGCCGGGTCGGAGTGGATCCTGCACGCCGCGACCCAGGACCTGCCGTGCCTGCGCGAGATCGGCCTGACGCCGACCAGCCTGTTCGACACCGAGCTGGCCGGTCGGCTGCTCGGCTATCCCCGCGTCGGCCTCGCCACCCTGGTCGAGACCGTCCTCGGGCAGCGGATGCGCAAGGAGCACTCGGCCGCCGACTGGTCGACGCGCCCCCTGCCGACGCCGTGGCTCGAGTACGCCGCCCTCGACGTCGAGGTGCTCGTCGAGCTGCGCGACCACATCGCCGCGGAGCTGGAGGAGACCGGCAAGGCCGAGTGGGCCCGCCAGGAGTTCGACCACCTGCTGGGATTCGAGCCGGCCGTGCGCGTCGACGCGTGGCGGCGTACGTCCGGGGTGCACCGGCTGCGCGGGCGCCGCTCGCTCGGTGCCGCGCGCGCCCTCTGGGAGGCCCGCGACGCCATCGCCGCCGAGCGTGACGTGACGCCCGGCCGGATCCTGCCGGACTCCGCGATCGTCGTCGCGGCGACCGTGATGCCGACCGACCGTCGGGCGCTGCTGGCCACGCAGGGGTTCCACGGGCGGGGCGCCGGCCGCTACGCCTCCACCTGGGTCGACACGCTCCAGCGGGTCCGGGAGATGGGCGAGGACGAGCTGCCCTCGCGCGCGCCGCGCGGCGACGGCCCCCCGCACCCGCGCACCTGGGCCGACCGCGAGCCCGTCGCCGACCGCCGCTTCCGGGCCGCCCGCGAGTCGATGCTCAACCTCGCCGAGGTCCACCACCTGCCGGTCGAGAACCTGCTGACACCCGACTACCTGCGCCGGCTGATGTGGGCGCCGCCGGCGACCCGCGACCCCGCCGACCTCGCCGACGCCGTACGCACCCAGCTGGCGTCCTACGGCGCGCGGCCGTGGCAGGCCGAGCTCGTCACCGGTGCCCTCGTCGGTGCGATCCTCGCCGCCGACGTCGAGCCGGCGGAGCCCGACGCGGAGTAGCTACTCCGACGGAGCGTCGGTCGGGGACTCGGTCGGCGTCTCGGTCGGGGACTCGGTCACCTCGGGCGACAGGATGGCCTGCGAGGCCTGGTCGATCTGCTCGGTGGTGAGATCGAGGTCGAGGATCCCGGGCGCGGTGACGAGCCGCTCCAGCAGCGGGGTCACGGCCTCCGTCAGCTCGACGCGCTGGTCGATGAACGGCGGCACCACCATGTAGCGGATGCTCGCGTTGAAGACCGCGGAGTTGGCCGGCTCGTCCTCGGGCGCCAGGAAGTCGTCGGAGGCGGCGACCTCCGTGTTGGCCGGGACGATGTAGCCCGTGGCGGACACCGTGGCGATCGCGGCGTCGGACACGGCGTACGCGATGAAGTCGGCTGCGTCGCCGGTGACCTCGGAGTCCGCAGAGATGCACAGCCCACTGATGTCGCCGACGGTCGCCCGCGAGTCGATGATGGGCATCGGCAGCACGTCGAAGTCGAGGTCTTCGGCATCGCGCAGCTGTGGCACGAGGTTGCGGAAGCCCGCGATCATCGCCAGCTCGCCGCGCTTGAAGAGCTGCAACGGCGTCGCCCGGGCGAGCTGGGCGTTGGTGGGCGTGACCTCGGGGTCGCGCAGGATGTCGAGCGTCTCGAGCAACGCCTCGCGGGTCGAGTCGTCACTGAAGTCGAGAGACGTCGGCTCGCGGTCGTCGTCGAAGACCTGGCCGCCGCCGGAGTAGATGAAGGGTGCGAGTCCCTGGAGGGTCGGGTCGATCCAGACGCCGCGCGTGTCACCTCGACGCGACGCGAACTGCGCAGCGGCGGCGAACTGTGCCAGCGACCAGCGGTCGCGCACGCCCTCGTCGTCCGCGGGCGGGACGTCGAGCCCGCGGCGCGCCATCTTGTCGAAGTCGACGAGGTCGGTGTTGTAGTAGACGACCATCGGCGACACCGAGTAGGCCATGCACTGGAGCTCATCGTCCATCGCGAACGCGTCGACCGCGTCTCGCGAGAACCGGTCGCCGAAGTCGACGCCACGCTCGTCGAGCAGCAGGCTCACGGGCTGGAGCACCTCGGCGTCGACGAGCTGGCCGAGGTCGATGCGCGAGGTGAGGAAGGCGTCCGGCGCATTGCCGGCCAGCACGTCCTCGAGCGCGGACTCGTGGTCCGGCCACGACTTCAGCGTGACCTGCCGGGTGGTCGAGGAGGCGTTGAAGGAGTCGACGACGCTCTGGAACGCCGCGACCTCCTCGTCGGTGCCGAAAGCGCCGAAGACGACCTTGCGCGGCGTGTCCGTGGGCTTGCTCGAGGTGCTCGGCGACGAGGTCGGGCCGGACGCCGGGTCCTGGTCCCCGGTGCACGCGGCCAGCGACAGCGCGACCGTCGCCGCACAGGCGATCAGCGCGCCGCGACGCAGGGATCGGCGCGGGGAGGAGGGGCGGGCAAGCACGGAGGAACCCTAACCGTCGAGTCCTCGACGGGCCGCGAGCACCTCGTCGAAGATCCGCTCGTCCAGCGCAGCGCCCTCACGACGTACGCCATCGCGGTCGAGGTGGATCAGCCGGTCGAGCCGGACCTCGCTCGGCCGGCCGTGCGGATCCCAGCCGCCGGAGCCGACGTCCATCCAGTGCCGGCCGTAGCGCGCCTCGTCCTCGGCGTCGCGATCGTGGTCCTGGCTGCTGAGCATCAGCCCCACCCAACCGTCGCCCGGTCCGTCGCCAGCCGTGTCGATCACCAGGACCGGCCGGTCCTTGCCCTGGCTCGGGTCGTCCTCGTAGGCCACCCACGCCCACACGACCTCGCCCGGATCGGGCTCGCCGTCGGTCTCGGGCGCGTAGCGGCCGAGAGCGGCCTCAGCCGTCGTCGACCCCGTCCGGGAGAGGAAACCGCTCAAGCGTGTGCGCAGACCCATGGCCCCGAGACTAGGCGAGAGCGACGGAGGAGCTCGAGCACGCTCTTCGGCGGTTGAGGTGCGAGCGAGGCTCCGAGTGATGAGTGCGCCGGACCGGGAGCGCCTCACGGCGCGTGGCCGCTCGTAGCGGCTGATTTCGGGACCCGGGGCTGCCACAGCCCGACGCACTCAGGACCAATTGTAGGACCTCACCCCAGCGAGTGCTCGATTTCCACGTGCCCGGCGGCCTCGAGCTGCTCCGACAGGGCGAGCATCCGGGAGATCTCCTCGTGGCTCGCCTCGCCGATGCTGGCGCGCCCAGCGGCGACGATGCGGGCGAACGCGGCCGCGCGGAACAGCGTCACCGCGAAGTCGCCGCGGGCGATGCCGCGCAGGACGTCGTCGACCATGTGCCGCAGCTCGTCGGGTCCCGGCGGGTCGGCCACACCGGCGATCACCCGGGCCACGTCGACGCGACGGTGGCCCGCGTCGTACTCGCCCGCGACCTGTTCCGGGGCGGCGTACACCCACGAGCGCAGCAGGAACAGCCGCCACAGGCTGCCCGCCAGCGTGTCGGCCGGCGCACCGGACCAGACCTCGGCGAGCGTCTCGAGACCTTCGCTCTCGGCGAGGTGGACGATCCGCTCGGCGATCTGCGGGTCGTCGGACTCGCGGGCTCCGCGCACCAGGATCGTCGCGGCCAGGTCACCGGCCTCGCGGACGTGGGCCGGGTCGGCGCCGCCGACGATCTCGTCGAAGAAGCCGTCTCCCGGCGTCATCGGGCGGTGGTGGATGCGACCGGTCATCGCCCCAGCCTAGGTGTGGGACGGCGGGCGGCCCACGTGGTCGGCGACGACACGGTGCACCGGCCACGCCGCGCCCATCGTGTTGGCCATCACCGTCCAGGTCACGTCGCCGCGGGGGAAGCACACGCTGGTGAAGGACGCGCCAGCGTCCTCCCCGACGAGCTGCAGGCTTCCGTCGTCGGGGTCGAGCCAGAGGCCGAGGCCGTAGGTGGCACCGCGCTCGTCCGGGACCGATCGCGGTCGCAGCATGTCGTCGACGGTTGGCGCGGACACGATGCGCCCGTCCAGCAGCGCAGTCCAGAAGGCGTGCATGTCGTCGACGGTGGTGAACCCGCCACCGTCGCCGGAACCGCGCACGGGCAGGTGGAAGACGTTGGTACGCCACTCCCCGTCGACCTCGACGTACCCCAGGGCCGCATCGCCGGGCAGCGTGTCCGAGCGCGGGTATCCCGTGTCGCGCAGGCCACCCGGGACGCAGACGCGCTCGTGCACCAGCTCGTTGAAGGGTGTGCCGGACGCGCGCTCCGCGATCAGGGCGAGAAGCACGAAGCCGCCGTTGCAGTAGGAGAAGCGGGTGCCGGCCGGGAACTTCGTCGGGTGTCCGTCGAGCAGGGGCACGTAGGCCTCGGTGTGGTCGAGCAGGTGCACCGAGACGGGCATCGGGTAGTCGCCGAGGTCGACGTCGGAGTCCTCGTCGAGGTAGTCGCCGATGCCGGAGCGGTGGCTCAGCAGGTGCTCGATCGTGACGTCGTCGGCGACCAGCGGGAGGTCGTCGCCCAGCAGCGACCGCGCTGTGTCCGTCAGCGAGAGGACGCCCTCGTCGACGAGCGACAGCACCGCCAGCGCGGTGAGGGTCTTCGAGCCGCTCGCCATCGCCAGCCGCGTCGTGGGCGTCATCGCGATCCCGCGACTCCGATCGGCCAGCCCGAAGCCGGCCCTCAGCACCGTCTCGCCGGCCACGTCCAACCGGACGGTCCCGGCGAACCCGTCCGCGACGAGAGCCTCGACCTCCTGCGCCAGCCGGGACGAGCTCATCTCCGCAGGCTAGTGCGCCCCTGCGGCGTTGCCCATCACCTTGCGGATGCGCTGGTCGCTGACCTTGTCGCGCGTGCCGAGCTGCTGGGCGAAGAGCGACACGCGGTACTCCTCCAGCAGCCAGCGGGCCTCGCGCAGGTGCTGCGGGACGGGCTGGCCGTCGGGCAGCGCGGCGACGGCGTGCAGCCACGCCTCCTGCAGCCCGGAGAGCTGGTCCTGGAGCTGGCGGTCGCGGGCGACCTGGCTGTCGAGCCGTTCGCGCCGGTGGGTGACCGCGGCGAGGTAGCGGGGGTAGTCGCGCAGCCGGGTGACGCCGGCGGTCCCGACGAAGCCCGGCTCCATCAGCCGACCGACCTGGGAACGCATGTCGGTCATCGCCGGCAGGGTCATCAGGTCGGCACGACCCGAGATCGCCCGGTCCGTGGTGCGCCACGCCTCCAGGACACGCATCACGTCGTGCACCGCGGCGCTCGTCCCCTCTGCCACGGCAGCGCGGGCGGCCGCCACCACGGTGTCGTACGCCGCCTCGTCCCGCACGGTCGGTCGCGCGTCGACGACCTCGCCGACGATCGCCGCGCGCACGTCGGCGAGCAGGTCGGCGACCGAGGCGTAGGGCGACCCGACGAGGGCGAGCTTCGCGCGCTGGTCGAGTCCCGCGGAGGCCAGCACGTCGTCCACCGGGGCGGGGGCACCCAGCGCGAGCAGCACCAGCCGGCGTACGCCGAGCCGGTGGTGCGCGGCGGCGACGTCGGCCGTGGCGTGCACCTGCAACCCGACGGTCGAGCCCTCGTCGACGAGGGCCGGGAAGCCACGCACCTCGTGGCCGGCGCGGCGCTGCACGAAGGACTCGTCGATCGTGCCGAAGGTCCACGCGGTCTGGCCGGTCGCCGCCACGCCGGAGTCGGCGGCGACGTCCGCCATCGCCTGCTCGAAGGTGGGTCGCAGCGGCTCCTTGAGAGCGTCGAGGTCCTTGCCGCGACCAGCCTCTGCACCTTCCTCGGTCACCACGCGATAGGTGGGCCGGAGGTGCGTGGGCACCTTGGACCAGTCCCACGCCTCCCGGTCGATGACGAGGCTGCGGGTGCTCCGGGCGAAGCGTTCGAGGGCGTCCAGGAGCGGCTCGGCGCCGGGTGGAGTGGCCGCGAGGAACTCCCGCGCCGTGTTGGGGGCGGGCACCATCGCAACGCGCAGGTTCTTGGGCAGCGAGCGGATCAGCTCGGTGACCAGCTCCTCGCGCAGGCCCGGCACCAGCCAGGAGAAGTCGCCCGCGTCGACGCGGTTGAGGGTCGCGACCGGCACGTCGATCGTGAGGCCGTCATCGGCGGCACCGGGCTCGAAGTGATAGCTGATCGGGAAGGTCAGGCCCGCATCGTGGCTGTCTGGCCCCTCCGAGAGCCACTGCGTCGGGAAGTCGTTGGCCTGCACCTCGCCCGCGGTGTCGTGGGTGAGCATCGCCGGATCGAAGGTGAGCAGGTCCGGCCGCTTCTGTCGAGCCCGCTTCCACCACTGGTCGAAGTGCTGGCCGCTGACGACGTCGGCACCCACGCGGGCGTCGTAGAACTCGAAGAGGGTCTCCTCGTCGACGACGATGTCGCGACGGCGAGCCCGGTGCTCGAGCTCCTCGGCCTCCTCGAGGAGACGCGCGTTCTCGGCGAGGAAGCGGTGGCGCGAGCTCCACTCCCCCTGCACGAGCGCATGCCGGATGAAGAGCTCACGGGCGAGCGGCGCGTCGATCCGGCCGTACTGAACGAGTCGGTCGGCGACCAGCGGTACGCCGTACAGGGTCACGCGCTCGCGGGCCATGACGGCGGCGCGCTTGGCCGACCAGTGGGGCTCCGAGAACGTGCGCTTGACCAGGTGGGCGCCCAGTCGTTCGGCCCACTCGGGGTTGATGGCGGCGTTCTGCCGTGCCCACAGCCGGGAGGTCTCGACGAGCTCTGCGCTCATCAGGAAGCCCGGGTTGCGGCCCTTGAGCACGCTGCCGGGGAAGACCGCGAACCGGGCGTTGCGGGCGCCGAGGTACTCCCGCATCGGGCGCCGCTCGCCGGGCTTGGCCTTGTCGCGTTCCTCCAGCGCGCCGACGTGGCTGAGCAGGCCCGACAGGAGCGCCTGATGGATGCCGTCCTCGTCCGGTGTGTCGGAGGGGTGCCCGACCTCCAGCTTCATCTCTTTCGCGACCTGCCGCAGCTGGGACTCGTAGTCCTGCCACTCGCGGATCCGCATGTAGTTGAGGTGCTCGCGCTTGCACATCCGGCGGAAGGCGCTGGAGGACAGCTCCTTCTGCTGCTCCTTGATGTGGCGCCACAGGTTGAGCCAGGTGAGGAAGTCGCTGGACTCGTGCGTGAACCGCGCGTGCTGCTGGTCGGCCTGCGCGCGCTGCTCCTCCGGTCGCTCGCGCGGGTCCTGGATCGAGAGAGCGGCAGCGATGACGAGCACGTCACGGACGCACCCGAGGCGCTCGGCCTCGAGGATCATCCGGCCGAGCCGCGGGTCGATCGGCAGCCGGGCGAGGCGCTTGCCGACGTCGGTGAGCCGAGGACCCTGGGACGTGTTGCGATGCGGCGGTTCGGGCCGCCGGTTCGCAACACGTTGCGGGGCGGCGTCCGCCGTGACGGCCCCGAGCTCCTCGAGCAGGTCGGTGCCGGCCTTCACGTTGCGGCGGTCGGGCGGCTCGACGAAGGGGAACCGGGCGATGTCGCCGAGCCGGAGCGAGGCCATCTGGAGGATGACGCTGGCGAGGTTGGTCCGCAGGATCTCGGGGTCGGTGAACTCCGGGCGCCCGTCGAAGTCCTCCTCCGAGTAGAGCCGGATCGCGATGCCGTCGGACACGCGCCCGCACCGGCCGGACCTCTGGTTGGCCGAGGCCTGGCTGATCGGCTCGATGGGAAGGCGCTGCACCTTGGTCCGCACGCTGTAGCGGCTGATCCGCGCGACGCCGGTGTCGATGACGTACGCGATCCCGGGCACCGTCAGCGACGTCTCGGCGACGTTGGTGGCCAGTACGACGCGACGCACCGTCGAGGGGTGGCTGGAGAAGACCTTGTGCTGGTCGGCCGCGCTGAGGCGGGAGTACAGCGGGACGATCTCGAGCCGGTCAGTCTTGAGGGCGTCGAAGGCATCGGCGGTGTCGCGGATCTCGCGCTCGCCGGGGAGGAAGACCAGTACGTCACCGGGGCCCTCCGCGGACAGCTCGCGCACGGCGTCGACGATCGCCTCGGTCTGGTCGCGCTGGACCGGCTCGCCGTCCTCGTCGTCCTCCGGCAGCTCCAGCAGGGGGCGGTAGCGGACCTCGACGGGATACGTACGACCCGACACCTCGACCACCGGCGCGTCGAAGTGGGCGGCGAAGCGGTCGACGTCGATCGTCGCGCTGGTGATGACCACCTTGAGGTCGGGGCGGCGCGGCAGCAGCCGCTTGAGGTAGCCGAGGAGGAAGTCGATGTTGAGGCTGCGCTCGTGGGCCTCGTCGATGATGAGCGTGTCGTACTTGCGCAGGTCGCGGTCGCGCTGCAGCTCGGCGAGCAGGATGCCGTCGGTCATCAGCTTGACCCGGCTGGCCTTCGACGTGCGGTCGGTGAAGCGGACCTGGTAGCCGACGACGTCGCCCAGCTCGGTGCCGAGCTCGTCGGCGATCCGCTCCGCCACCGAGCGGGCAGCGATCCGACGCGGCTGGGTGTGCCCGATCAGCTTGCCCCCGCCCGCAGGCCCGAGCCCGCGACCGAGCTCGAGGCAGATCTTGGGCAGCTGGGTGGTCTTCCCCGACCCGGTCTCACCGGCGACGATCACGACCTGGTGGTCACGTATGGCCGCGGCGATGTCGTCGCGGCGCGCGGAGACCGGGAGCTCGGCGGGGTAGGTGATCTTCACAACGGGCGCCATTCTCGCCGACCGTCGCAAGGGGTTTCACCTCACGGTCGGCTCAGCCGTCCGAGTCGTCCTCCGGAGGCGTGGTCGGCTGGACCTGGCCGGGCAGCCCCGGAGGGCCGCCGTGCATGTCGCCGGGCATGTCGCCGGGCATGCCGCCGGGCATGCCGCCGGGCATGTCGCCGGGCATGCCGCGGCGCCTGTCGAAGCCCGGTCCGCCCTCATTGGAGCCGTCCCGGCGCTGCACCATCTCGCGGCCATCGCCAGGTCCGTCGTGGCCGATGGCCTGCAGTGCTGCGAGTCCGAGACCACCGATGATGACGCCGGCCAGAGCCGAGGCGATGAGGGCGGCGAGACCGTACGTCCGGTCGCCGTCGTCGGAGCGGCGCAGGCTGCGGAACCGCTCGCCGAAGCCGCGGCGAGCAGCAGGAGCCGGCGCGGCCGCGACCGGCTCGGCCGTGGTCGCCGCAGGGCTCGTCGGCTCGGCCGAGGGGGCCGGCGGCAGCGTCGCGTCGCCGTCGGGGCGTACGGGCTGGGTCTCGTCGTTGCTCATGGGACGAGCGAACTCCTGCTGGCTGTGCGGGACCTGTGGACCAGCCCTGAGATCCACGGGAATTTCCTGGTCCGACGATGTCGAGAAACCCGGCGCGGCTCCGTCCCCGGGGTGGACGCGACCACAATGGTCGCACCGGACAAGGAGACACGAGATGCCGAAGTACCTGATCCTCAAGCACTACCGCGGCACGCCCGCCACAGTGAACGACGTCCCGATGGACCGCTGGACGCCCGAGGAGGTGGACGCCCACATGCAGTTCATGGCGGACTTCGGCCAGCGGCTCGAGGACAACGGCGAGTTCGTCGACGCCCAGGCGCTGTCCCAGGAAGGCGCGTTCGTCCGCGCCGACGACCAGGGCCAGCAGCCCATCACGGACGGCCCGTTCGCCGAGACCAAGGACCTCATCGCCGGCTGGTACGTCATCGACGTCGACGGCTGGGACCGCGCCGTCGAGCTGGCGGGCGAGCTCTCCCTCGCCCCGGGCGCAGGCGGCAAGCCGATCCACGAGTGGCTCGAGGTACGCCCCTTCTACGGCGCTCCGTCGGCGACCGAGGACTGACTCGCCTGCTCGTGGACGACGCAGCGATGGACGTCTTCGACGCGGCGACCCTGAGACCGCTCGTGCCGGCGGTCATCGGCGTCCTCGTCCGACGCGGAGCAGACTTCGCGGAGGCCGAGGACGCCGTCCAGGACGCCCTCGTCGAGGCGTGGCGCACGTTCGGCGACGAGGCCGCCCCTGACCAGCGGGAGGCGCCGCGGGACCTCAAGGGCTGGCTGGTCACCGTCGCGTGGCGACGGTTCCTCGACGGCGTACGCTCCGGCGTCGCGCGGCAGCGGCGCGAGGTCGCGGTCGACTCGGAGCCGGGCGCCGGGCCGGTCGAGGTCGCCGACGACACCCTCCGCGTGTTCTTCCTCTGCGCGCACCCGGCGCTCACCCCGGCGTCGGCGGTGGCGCTCACGCTGCGGGCCGTCGCCGGCCTCACGACGCGCCAGGTCGCGGAGGCCTACCTCGTGCCCGAGGCGACGATGGCCCAGCGGATCAGTCGCGCGAAGCGGACGGTGTCGGGTGAGTCGTTCGACCGGCCAGGCGACCTCCGCACCGTGCGGCGGGTGCTCTACCTCGTCTTCAACGAGGGCTACTCCGGCGACGTCGACCTCGCCGCCGAGGCGATCCGACTGACCCGCCAGCTCGCATCACTGGCGGCCGACCCCGAGACCGACGGCCTGCTCGCGCTGATGCTGCTCCACCACGCGCGCCGGCCTGCCCGGCTCCGCGCCGACGGCGCGCTCGTACCTCTCGCCGACCAGGACCGCAGCCTCTGGGACACCCGCCTGGTCGAGGAGGGCGTGGCGATCCTGCAGTCGGCGCTCGCCCGCGAGCAGCGCGGGGAGTTCCAGCTCCAGGCCGCGATCGCGGCGTTGCACGCCGACGCCCCCTCCACCGCGGAGACCGACTGGGTGCAGGTCGTGCAGTGGTACGACGAGCTGCTCGCGCTGACCGGCAGCCCGGTCGTCCGGCTCAACCGGGCCGTGGCGGTGGGAGAGGCGGACGGAGCCCGGGCGGGCCTCGCGGCGCTCGCCGACGTGGACCCCGCCCTGCCGCGCCACCGGGCCGTGTCGGCGTACCTCCACGAGAAGGACGGCGACGTCACCACCGCGGCGCGGCTCTACGCCGAGGCGGCACGGCTGGCGTCGAACGTCGCCGAGCGCACCCACCTCACCCGTCAGGCCGCCCGCCTCCACCATTCATCGGTGGTCGAGTAGCCGAGCCAGGAACGACTGAGGCGTATCGAGACCCGACAGGCGCGTCACAGGAACTCCACAGGATCCGACGGCAAGATGCTGGCCATGCAGCAACAGCTCACCCGTCCCGACGGCTCCGCCGTGCGCGTGCTCGTCGTCGACGACGAGGTCAACATCGCCGAGCTGCTGTCCATGGCGCTGCGCTACGAGGGGTGGGACCTGGCGATGGCCCACACCGGGACGGACGCGGTCAGCACCGCACGAGACTTCCGACCCGACGCCGTCGTGCTCGACATCATGCTCCCCGACTTCGACGGCCTCGAGGTGCTCCGGCGGATGCGCGCCGACGGCAACGACGTGCCCGTCCTCTTCCTCACCGCCAAGGACGCCGTCGAGGACCGGATCGCGGGCCTGACCGCCGGCGGCGACGACTACGTGACGAAGCCGTTCTCGCTCGAAGAGGTCGTGGCCCGGTTGCGCGGCCTGATCCGTCGAGGCGGCAGCACGGCGCAGGCCGACGCCGGCAACGTGCTCGTCGTCGGCGACCTGACCCTCGACGAGGACAGCCACGAGGTGCACCGCGCCGGCACCGAGATCGGGCTGACCGCGACCGAGTTCGAGCTGCTGCGGTTCCTCATGCGCAACCCGCGCCGCGTGCTGAGCAAGGCGCAGATCCTCGACCGGGTGTGGCAGTACGACTTCGGCGGGCAGGCCAACGTCGTGGAGCTCTACATCTCCTACCTCCGCAAGAAGATCGACGCCGGTCGCGACCCGATGATCCACACGATGCGCGGCGCGGGCTACGTCCTCAAGCCGGCCTCGCCGGAACCCGCCACGTGAGGACCCTGCGCCTGCCCCGCACCCTCACCGCACGCCTGGTCGCGGTGGCGGTGCTGCTGGTCGTCTTCGCGGCCCTGCTCATCGGCACGGCGACCACGCTCGCCATGCGCTCCCAGCTCAGCCACCAGCTCGACGAGGAGCTCCGGTCCAGCGTCGGGCGCGGGCTCGACGGCCCCGGGCGCGGCCAGCTGCCGCCGCCCAGGCCGCAGGACGACGACGGTGACGAACACGGCTACCTCGGCCAGCGCTACGGCGCCGTCCTGGGCTACGTCTCCGCCGACGGCGTCGGCTACGGCGCCATCATCCGCAGCGACACGCAGGTGCTCACCCAGGCGCAGGTCGCCGCGCTCGCCACGGTCGCGGGCCAGGACGACGCCGAGACCGTGAGCGTGCCCGGGCTGGGCACCTACCGGGTGCTGTCACAGGCGAGCAGGGACAACGGCTACAACCTCGCCGCGCTGCCCACCACCGACCTCGACCGCACCCTTCAGGACCTGCTCCGCCTCGAGCTCCTCGCCACGCTCCTCGGCGTGCTCGCCGCGGCCGGCGTCGGGACCTGGGTCGTACGCCGTCAGCTCGCGCCGCTGCGCGAGGTCGCCGACACCGCCCACCGGGTCGCCGAGCTCCCCCTCGCCTCGGGCGAGATCGACCTGTCCGAGCGGGTGCCCGAGCGGCTCACCGACGAGCGCACCGAGATCGGCCAGGTCGGGTCGGCCCTCAACACGATGCTCGACCACGTCGAGGCCTCGCTCGCCCAGCGCCACCGGAGCGAGCAGCAGGTGCGGCAGTTCGTCGCCGACGCCTCGCACGAGCTGCGTACGCCGCTGGCGACGATCGCCGGCTACACCGAGCTCGCCCGCCGGCGGCCGGAGACCTCCGGGACCGCCCTGGACAAGGTGGAGACCGAGTCCGCCCGGATGACCGGGCTGGTCGAGGACCTGCTGCTGCTCGCCCGCCTCGACGCGGGACGCCCGCTCGACCGCACGCCCGTCGACCTCTCGCGCCTGCTGCTCGAGGCGGTCAACGACGCGCGCGTGGTCGACCCCGACCACCAGTGGCGGCTGTCGCTGCCGGACGCTCCCCTCAGCGTCCTCGGCGACGAGGCCCGCCTGCACCAGGTCGTGACCAACCTGCTGACCAACGCCCGGAAGTACACGCCCACCGGCAGCACGGTCACCGTGACCGGCAACGACCAGGGCTTCACGGTCCACGACGACGGCCCGGGCTTCCCGCCCGAGCTCGCCCCGCGTGCCTTCGAGCGCTTCGTACGCGGTGACGCCGCCCGGACGCGTGCCGGCGGCGCCGGCCTCGGGCTCTCGCTCGTCGAGGCCATCGTCGCCGCCCACGGCGGCTCGGTCGACCTCGCCACCCGGCGAGGCGACACCACCGTCACGGTCCGCCTCCCCCGCTGACCGGGCGCTTCGTTCCCGTCCGACACGGTGACCGGGCACTTCGTTCCCGTCCGACACGGTGACCGGGCACTTCGTTCCCGTCCTGCACAACGAGGTGCCCGGTCACCCAGCGTGACGGGCGCGAAGGGGGGAGGTCGATAGGTTGGGTGACATGGAGCCCGGGACCCCGATCCGCTGCGAGATGACCAAGTGGGGTGACCGGCCGCACTGGCAGTTCGAGGGGATCTACCTCGGCGCCGACGAGCACGGCGAATGGCTGGGCTTCCCACAGGGCACGCTGAACACCCGGCCGGGCCTGGAGCTCCTCTCCCGGGCCGCGTGCGTGACGGTCGTGCCGCCCGAGGGGTGGCACGCCGCGACGTTCCATGCGCCCGGCATCTGGTGCGAGCTCTACGTCGACATCGCCACGCCGGGCGAGTGGGACGGCACCGTGCTGCGCGCCGTCGACCTCGACCTCGACGTCGTCCGGATGGCCGATCCGCTCCCCGCCGAGATCTACCACGCTGCCGCGGAGGCGGGCCGGGTCGCCGGCGAGGTCTTCGTCGACGACGAGGACGAGTTCGCCGAGCACCAGGTCGCCTACGGCTACCCGGCCGACGTCATCGAGAAGGCGCAAGCGAGCTGCGACGCGGTCATCGCGGACGTGCGCGCCGAACGGGCGCCGTACGACGGCACGCACCAGCAGTGGCTGGACGAGCTCAGTCGCCTGACGTCTTCCTGAGCGCCCGCCGCTCGGCGCGGGTCATCGCGCGGAACGGCCCGACCAGCCGGGGTCCGGCGAGCCGGCCCTCGAGCTTGCGCGCCTCGCGCTTGAGCGGCTGGGCGACGTACTCCCCGAGGATCACGCCGGAGGCGAGGGCGATCGCGACCGAGATCGCGGTCATCAGCGCAAGGATGCCCTGCGAGACGAGGAAGCCGCCGTCGGCCAGGTAGGTGAGCCCGCGGTAGATCGAGAGGCCGGGCAGGAACGGGACGATCGCAGGCACGGCGACCACGAGCGGCGGCACCCGGACCCGACCAGCGACGGCGTACGCCACCAGGCCGACGAAGAAGGCCGCCACTCCGGCCGCGGCTGCACGGCCGAAACCGTTGAGCTCGACGGCCTGCCCGATCACGGCAGCGACAGCGGTGATCATCGCGATCGGCGCGACCGCACGACGTGGTGCGTAGCAGGCGACCGAGAAGGCGGCCGACGACACTGCCGCGCCGAGCACGACGGTCGGCAGGTCGGAGTACTTGAACTGGCCCGGCACGAGGTTGTTGAGCGGGATCTCGAGGACGTCGGAGACGGAGATGCCGAGGGCGACGCCGGCGATGATCCCGGCGGTCGCCATCATCGCCTCGATCAGCCGGGCACCCGAGGTGAGGTAGAAGCCGGTGAGGGCGTCCTGCACCGCGCCCATGAGCCCGATCCCGGCCAGCAGCATGATGATGTTGGCGGTGACGACCAGGGACTCGTCGACCTCGACCGGTGTGGCAGCGACGCCGGCGGCGAGCAGCGTGGCGATCGCACCGCCCGCCACCTGGTGGTAGAAGAACGGCAGCCGCCGGCGTGCCATGAGGATCTGCACCCGGTCGATCAGCACGGCCGCGAGCGCGGCCACGGCTGACACGACGAACCCTCCGCCGAGGAAGACGCCGACGCCGGCGGCCATCACGCCCCAGGCGACGGTGACGGCCCAGCGCGGGAACGCGTGGCCGAGCGAGACGATCGTCGCCATCCGCGTCCGCGCGAGGTAGAGGTCGGTGCGGTCCAGCAGGAGGTCGCGCACCAGGTGGTCGACGGCGGTGAGGTCCTCGTAGTCGATGTCGCGCTGCTGGACGTGTCGCATCATCAGCATCGGTACGTCGTCGATGGAGCGTTGGTAGCTCATCGAGAGGGCGGTGAAGGTGACGTCCACCTCGCCCTGGCGCAGACCCAGGTGGTCGGCCACCGACCGCATCGTCGCGGTGACGTCCGCGGCACCTGCTCCCGAGGACAGGAGCATCTCGCCGATGCGCAGGATGAGGTCCATCGACAGGTGGATCTCGCGCGTCCGCTCGGCCTCGGTCTGCTCGTCGTGCTGGTCCACGCGGCCATGCTCGCATCGATGCCGGGCCGCCCGTCAGAGGGGTGATCCCGCCCCGCTGCAGTCTCCCTAGAGTGAGCGCATGCGCATCGACTTCCACGCGTCAGCCCAGCCGACGCTGGGCGTGGAGTGGGAGCTCGCCCTGGTCGACCGGGTCAGCCGGGACCTGGTCAGCGTCGCCTCCGAGGTGCACGAGCTCGCCGGGGGCCGCCTCGACGACCCGAGCCGGCTCCACAAGGAGCTGTTGCGCAACACCGTCGAGATCGTGACCGGGATCTGCGGCACCGTCGGCGAGGCGGTGACCGACCTCCGGGGCACCCTCGCGGTCGTGGCACCCGCCGCCCGCGAGCTCGGCGTCGACCTGCTCGGCGCCGGGTCGCACCCCTTTGCCGACTGGTCGCACCAGCAGCTCACGGAGGGCCACCGCTACGCCGAGCTGATCAACCGGACGCAGTGGTGGGGCCGCCAGATGCTGATCTGGGGCGTGCACGTCCATGTCGGCATGCCCGAGCGCGACCGCGTGATGCCTGTGCTCGCCTCGATGCTGACGACGTACCCCCACCTCCTCGCCCTCTCGGCCAGCTCGCCGATCTGGGCCGGCCAGGACACCGGGTACGCCTCCAACCGGGCGCTGATGTTCCAGCAGCTCCCGACCGCGGGGCTGCCGTTCACGTTCGACACGTGGTCCGAGTTCGAGAAGTGCATCGACGACCAGAGGACGACCGGGATCATCGACTCGATGGCCGACGTGCGCTGGGACCTGCGCCCCGCGCCGCACCTCGGCACCCTCGAGCACCGCGTCTGCGACGGGATGTCCGACCTCGGCGAGATCGCCGCCCTCACCGCGCTCATCCACTGCCTGGTCGTCGACCTCGACACCCGCCTCGCCGACGGCGAGACGCTGCCCACGATGCCGCCGTGGCAGGTGCAGGAGAACAAGTGGCGCGCGGCGCGCTACGGCCTCGAGGCCATCGTCATCCTCGACGACCACAACCGCGAACGGCTGGTGACCGACGACCTCGACGACCTGCTCGAGCGCCTGACACCCGTGGCGCGTCGGCTCGGCTGCGAGGCGGAGCTGCGTACGGTCGCCGACATCCCGACCCGCGGTGCGTCCTACCAGCGCCAGCGCGCCGTGGCGCGGGAGTCCGGCGGCGACCTGGTCGCGGTGGTCGACGCGCTCGTCGCGGAGCTCGACCACTCGCTGGAGGCCTGAGACACCGACCTCCTTCCCTTGTGGCGGTCGTCTCCAGAAGGAGAGGATGCCCGGACGCCCTCACGTGGGGGACGTGGCGGAGGAGATTCCAGTGGTGAACCCGATCGACCCGACAGCGACCGGCTTCCTGCTCGCGGAGAACCGCAACATGCCGATGCACGTCGGCGGTCTCCAGCTCTTCGAGAAGCCCGAGGGCGCGGGTCGCAACTACGTCCGCGAGATGTACGAGCAGATGCGCGACGTCGAGGAGATCGCGCCCCTCTTCCTCAAGCACCCTTACCGCTCCACGCGTACGGCCGGCCAGCTGGTGTGGCAGCCCGACGAGCAGTTCGACATCGAGCACCACGTCCGGCACAGCGCACTGCCCAAGC
Source organism: uncultured Actinomycetota bacterium (assembly GCA_963711175.1). Classification (GTDB taxonomy): domain Bacteria; phylum Actinomycetota; class Actinomycetes; order Propionibacteriales; family Nocardioidaceae; genus Nocardioides. The sequence goes on along the minus strand of CAVQDC010000013.1, from coordinate 50,304 downwards.
CCGGCCGGATCCGCGAGCTCCTCGACCTCTGCTCGCGGCTGCACAGCACCCGCCTCGCGTGGGAGCGCCCGCTGTGGGAGGCCCACGTGATCGAGGGCCTGCGCGACGGCCGCGTCGCGATGTACACCAAGACCCACCACGCGCTCGTCGACGGCGTCTCGGCGATGCGGCTGCTCGCCAGCGTGCTCTCGACCGACCCCGACGAACGCAACATGCCCGCCCCGTGGGCGATGCGCGCGCGCAAGCCGCGCGAGGAGGAGCCGTCCGACGGCGGCGCCTCGCTGTCGGACGTCTCGGCCACCACCCTGCGTACGGCGCTCGCGCTCGCGTCCGAGGCCGCCGGGATGCCCGGCGCGCTCCTCCGCACCCTCAACAAGAGCGTGCGCAACGAGACGTCCGCACTGTCGCTGTACGCCCCGCGCACGATCCTCAACCAGAACATCACCGGCTCGCGCCGCTTCGCCGCGCAGGACTGGCCGGTCGAGCGGTTGCGCCGGGTCGGCAAGTCGACCGGCACCACGATCAACGACATCGTGCTCGCGATGGTGAGCGGCGCGATGCGCACCTACCTCGCCGACCTCGACGCCCTGCCCGACACGACGCTGGTCTCGATGGTCCCGGTCGGGCTCAACGCCAAGCAGTCCGGGCTGGCCTCGGCCGAGGGCGGCAACGCCGTCGGATCGGTGATGGTGCAGCTCGGCACCCACCTCCCCGACCCGGCCCAGCGGCTCGCCGCGATCCACCGGTCGATGAAGGACGGCAAGGACGTCCTCTCGTCGATGACCCCCACACAGATCCTCGCCATGAGCGCCCTCGGCCAGGCGCCGGCCATCCTCGGCCCGGCCCTGCGGATGTCCGGCGTCGTGCGCCCGCCGTACAACCTGATCGTCAGCAACGTGCCCGGCCCGCGCACGACCCACTACTGGAACGGCGCGAAGCTCACCGGCACGTATCCGCTCTCGATCCCGATCAACGGGATGGCGCTCAACATCACCTGCACGTCCTACGACGGGAAGATGTGCTTCGGCCTCACCGGCTGCCGCCGCACCGTCCCCCACCTGCAGCGCCTGCTCCAGTACCTCGACGACGAGCTCAAGGCCCTCGAGAAGGCCGCCGGCATCTGACCCTTGGGGTAGTCCGCATCAAATTTCTTGTCCCGGAGCTTGTTCCACCCGAATTCTGATGCGGACTATGTGGGCGAGGTGTGGACGTCCAATCCGCCGCCGAGCTGCTCGGCGACTGCCGTCAGGCGGGCGCGGGTGATGTCGGCGACGGTCGCGAGGCCGGCGAGGCGGGCGTTGGATCCCTCACGGGTCGGCTCGGTGGAGTTGACGCTGATGCAGTGGCGGGTGCCGCCGTCGGCGAGGTTGGCGAGGGCGACCGCGTGGCCGCTGGTGCCGCTGCCGGCGAAGGGGTCGAGGACCACGGCGTCGCTGGGGAGGGTCGACAGGATCCGGCGTACGAGCCCGGTCGGCTTCGGCGACTCGAAGACGTGGCCGACGAGGGCCTTCAGCTCGGCGACGGCCGTGTCGGTGGAGCCGATCTCCTCGGCCAGCCAGATCGTCCGCAGCTTCTTGCGGCGACCACCCTCGCGCTCGAGCCAGTCGCGCTGGAAGACGTCGGCCCGCTCCCCCGTACGACCGCGGATCACCCGGCACTCGAGGTCGTCCGGGCGCTCGTCGACGCGGGGCCGCGACCACCTCCACACCGCCGGGCGACCGTCGCCGAAGACCGGCGTGAGGGCCTGGCTGCCCGCGAACTCCGCCGTGGCGACGCGACCGGACTCCGGGTCGCCGTACAGGGGGAAGTGCAGCGTCGGCGCGGTGAGGGGGTTGAACTTCTTGTTGGTGTTGCGCAGCGGGAGGTAGCGGAAGCGCCGCCCGTCCGGCGCGGTCAGCGGGAAGTCCCCCTCGTCGACGGACTCGGTCGAGCTGCCCTCGACCAGGCAGGACGGCAGGTGCCTGGCGTACGCCAGGACGTACTCGTGGCTGGTGGCGAAACCGCGGCCGAGCTGGCGGCCCTTGGGGTTGAGGTTGACCACGATCTGCGCGAGGAAGTTGGCCTCGCCGAAGACCTGGTCCATCAGCAGCCGCAGGTGTGCGGCCTCGTTGTCGTCGATGCTGACGAACACCGCGCCGTGCCGTGCGAGCACCTCACGGACGGCCTCGAGACGCGGCCGCATCATGGCGGTCCAGGCCGCGTGCCGACCGGCGTACGGGTCGGTGTGCGAGCCGTCGCGGAACCGGTCGGCGTACGCGAAGTCGTTGCCCGTGTTGTAGGGCGGGTCGGTGTAGACGACGTCGACCGAGCCGGGTGCCAGCCGCGGCAGGACGTCGAGGTTGTCGCCGGCGTGGAAGGTGTTCCACACGCTCCCTGCGGTCGGGGACTTCGGCTCGTCGGGCACGACGTCACCCTAGGCGTGCGTCGGCGCTCACCGAGGACGCGCTGATCCCAATTTTCCCACCAGTCCCACTACGTCCTTTACTCTGGAGCGCGTGTCCTTCCCCACGCGCCGTCCCGTGCCCTCCTCGCCCCGCTCGGCCCGCAGCCGCGCCCTGACGATCGGGACCGCCGGGGTGCTCGTCGTCGGCCTCGGCGTGGGTCTCGGTGTCGGGCCGTCCGTGGCGAGCGACCGCGACGGTGTCTCGGCCCGTGCGGGCTTCCCAGCAGCGGGCGGCACGAGTGGCTACCGCGGCCGCAACCAGACCTCGGACGGCAAGCCGGGCCTGGTCGTCGGCCCCCCGGTCAACCTGCGCGGCAAGGCGGCGGTGGTCACCAACGAGACGGCGTACGAGATCGCGCCGGGTGTGACGCTGCGCGAGTGGGACCAGATCGACGGGCGGCAGCCGGTCGGGCAGGTCAGGATCAACCTGGTCACCGTCAACCTCGACGCGCCCAACATCAGCTTCGGTCCACTGACGCCCAGCTTCGTCACCAGCCGCCGCACCCCCAGCCAGTTCGGGCGGTGGGGCGGCGCGCTCACCGCCGTCAACGGCGACTTCTTCGACATCGGCCGCACCGACGCACCGCTCGGTGTCACCATCGATCCCGCGAGCGGTGTCCTCACCGGGTCGCGCGACGGCTGGATCCCGGGCGTGAACTCCAGCCTGTGGTTCGACGCCTCCGGCCCGCACGTCAGCCCGCTCAGCGTGCAGTACACCGTGCGCAAGCAGCCGGGCATGATCGTCAACGGGTTCAACCACCCGATCGTGCCGAAGGGCCGGATCGGCGTCTACACGCACGAGTGGAACCGCACCAAGGGCTACCTGGTCACCGACGGCAAGAAGCGTGCCCGTGAGGTCGTGCTCCGCAAGAACCGCGTCGTCTCCAACAAGCCGACGCTGTCCAACGGGCTCAAGATCCGCAAGAAGGACCGTGTGCTGATCGGCGTCGGCCGGGCCGCCGGCCAGCTGAAGTCGCTCAAGATGCGCGAGAAGGTCACGCTGGCCCAGCGCATCGAGGGCGGGCGCCCGACGGCCGCGATCAGCGGTGACCGCCCGCTCCTGGTCAACGGCGTGCGCACCGTCGTCAACAACTCGATCGCCCACCCGCGTACGGCGGTCGGCATCGACGCCGACGGTCGACACCTCTACATCCTGGTGGTCGACGGACGCTCCGCGACCAGCCGCGGCTACACGATGGTCGAGCTCGCGGACTTCATGACCGCGCTCGGCGCCGAGAACGCGATCAACCTCGACGGCGGCGGTTCGTCGGCGATGTACACGCGCAACGGCACCGGCGCGATGGGCGTGGTCAACGAGCCCTCCGACGGCAGCGAGCGCAAGGTCGCCAACGCCTTCGGCCTGGTGTACGCCGGCGAGCTGCCGCCGGTCGTGCCCCTCCTCCCGACGCCGACGCCGACGCCGACGCCCACACTGACGCCGACCCCCACACCGACGACGACACCGACGACGACCGCACCCCCGACGACGACGCCGACGACGACGCCGCCGACCACCCCGGTCGGCTGACGGCTCCACCGTCGCTGGTCGAGGGGCGAGCGCAGCCAGCCTCGAACCCAGCGAGAGGTGCTCAGGCGTCCGGTGCGGTGAAGACGACCACGTAGGTCATCGGCGCCAGGCACTGCACGGTGTTCTTGGGCAGCTTGGGCACCACCTCGAGGCCGGCCTCGCCGGCATCGATCGCGACGGAGCGAGGCGCGTCGCAGCCCACGGCGACCGTCGCGGCGTACGGCGTCGCGTCGGGCGCGAGCCCGCTCTCGGCCCCGATCGCCGCACCGAGGGGTGCCGCGAAGGCAGGGTCGAACTGAGCGACGAAGTCCTCGACCGCCTGGTCGGTGTCGAGCACGAACGCCAGCGTCGAGGCGGACCCACCGACCTCCGTCGCGTGCACCATCGACGCCTGGGTGACGCCGGCGGAGCCGACGACCTCGATCGTCTCGACAGTGCCCGGGTCGGACCCCGGCGTCTCGCTCGGCGTCTCGCTCGGCGTCGCGGGCGAGGTGTCGTCCGACGGTGACGGCGTGCTGCTCGAGGCATCGGGGTCGGTCGCGGTGTCCCCGCCGGAGTCGTCGCTGCACGCGGACAGCCCGCCGACGAGGGCCACGCTGGCCAGGGTGGTGCTGAGGGTGACGGCGGTCCGGATGCGGACGCCCGAGCGGCGCAGTGAGGTAGTCATGGTGGTTCGACGATAGCCACGCCGCAGTCGCTCCCCGGTCAGGCACGTCGTGGGCAGCGCTCCGGTCTGGCAGGCTGGCGCCATGAGTGAGGTGCGGGTGAGCGAGCAGGTGGGGACCGAGCCGGTCCGTGAGGCCGTACGCGCCTATGCCGCGCGCCAGCCGGAGCTGGCCTCCGCCACCCGGGCCTACGTCGAGCTCATCCAGGTGCTCCTCGACGACGCCGGCATCGACTACCTCAGCGTCACGGGGCGTACGAAGAGCGTCGCGTCGTTCGCCGAGAAGGCCAACCGCACCGAGGGTGGCACCCCACTCTTCCCCGAGCCGCTGGAGCAGATCACCGACCTGATCGGCGTCCGCGTCATCACCTACGTCCACAGCGACGTCGCGGCGGTCGCGGAGGTGCTCGACGACGAGCTCGCCATCCTCGACGACCGTGACCTCGGCGAGGAGACAGCGCGGTCCGGTCGGTTCGGCTACGCCAGCCGGCACCTGCTGGTCGAGACCCTGCCCGGCGCCGGGCTCCCGACCCTCGAGGGCAACCGCGCGAGCGTGCAGGTGCGCACCGTCCTCCAGCACGCCTGGGCGGAGTTCGAGCACGACATCCGCTACAAGGGCAACGTCCCCGAGGGCGCGGCCGCCGACCTCGACCGTCGCTTCACCCTCGCCGCCGGTCTGATCGAGCTGGCCGACCGGGAGTTCGCCACCATCCGCGAGCGGATCCAGGCCGCGGCGCCCGGCAGCGCGACGGAGGCCGAGGACGGCCACATCGTCGGCCAGGACCTCGCCACCTTCCTCGCCGGCCACTACAGCGACGCCGGCTGGTCGCACACCGACCACTACGACTGGATCGCGAGCCTGTTGGCCGAGCTCGGCATCGACACCCTCGACGACCTCGCGGACCTGCTCACGTCCGTCGACGCGGACGCGGTGATCCGCCGGATGGGCTACCGCTACCCCGCCGGCGCCGTGCGTCGCCTCGACGACGCGCTGCTCGCGATCTTCGGCGAGCAGTACGTCACGCTCGAGGGCAACAGCCACCGCGTGCCACTGCTGCGGGCACGGCTGGAGAAGCTCTCCACCCCGGAGAGCTGAGCCCGGACCGGACTGAGAAGTCGGTTCAGGATCGCCCCCTAGGGTGGTTCGGGTGAGCAGGCCATCGTGGACGACCGTCACCCCCATCCTGGCCATCGTGGCACTCGTGCCGGCGTGGTTCGCCCACCCCGAGGGCATCGTGCTGGGCATCCTCGCCGTGCTGCTGGTCGGCGCCGTGCTCGCGGCCGTCCACCACGCCGAGGTGGTCGCGCACCGCGTCGGTGAGCCGTACGGCTCCCTGGTCCTCGCGGTCGCGGTCACGATCATCGAGGTCGGCCTGATCGTCACGCTGATGGTCACCGGCGACAAGGACACCGCCGGCCTGGCCCGCGACACCGTCTTCGCCGCGGTGATGATCACCGTCAACGGCATCGTCGGCATCTCGCTGCTGGTCGGCGCGCTGAAGCACCACCTCGCCGTGTTCAACCCCGAGGGCACCGGCGCGGCGCTCGGCACCGTCATCGCCCTCGCGGTGCTGTGCCTCGTGGTCCCCTCGGTGACCACCTCCCAGCCGGGTCCGGAGTTCACCGGTGCCCAGCTGACGTTCGCGGCGATCGCGTCGCTGGCGCTCTACGGCATGTTCGTCTTCACCCAGACGATCCGGCACCGCGACTTCTTCCTCCCCGTCACCCTCGGGCAGCACTCGCCCGTGGTGACCTCGGCCGGTGGCGGCGACTCCTTCCAGCACGAGCCGGTCGACCTCGACGAGGACGGTCACGCCGACCCGCCGACCAACCGGGCGACGTACGCCAGCCTCGGCCTCCTCGTGGTCTCGCTGGTGGCCGTCGTCGGGCTGGCCAAGATCGAGTCGCCCGCCATCGAGTCGGGGGTGGCGGCGCTCGGCTTCCCGCCCGCCGTCGTCGGGGTGGTGATCGCGCTCCTCGTGCTGGCCCCCGAGACGATCGCGGCGGTGCGCGCTGCCTCCCGCAACCGCGTGCAGGTCAGCCTCAACCTCGCGCTGGGCTCCGCGATGGCCTCGATCGGCCTCACCATCCCGGCGATCGCCGTCGCCGGCATCTGGCTCGACGGCCCGCTCGAGCTCGGCCTCAACCAGCTGCAGAGCGTGCTGCTGCTCCTCACCGCCGCGGTGGCGATCCTGACCGTCGTCCCGGGCCGGGCCAAGCCGCTGCAGGGCGGCGTACACCTCGTGCTGCTCGCGGCCTTCCTGTTCCTGACGATCGCGCCCTAGACGCAGCACGCAGTCGAGCGGTGGCCCAGCCACCTTTCCGACGTCCGGAAGGTGGGTGGACCACCGCTCGAGCGGCGACCTACGGCTGAGCGATCAGCCGAAGTACTTGTCGTAGATCTTGTCGTAGGTGCCGTCCTCGCGGAGGCCGGCGAGGATGCTGTTGATCTTGCGCAGGAGCGGGATGTTGCCGTCCTTCTTCACCGCCATGCCGTACTGCTCACCGGTGTCGAACTCCCGGGCGAGCTTGAGCTTGGCGTTGGTCGAGACGAACTCGCCCGAGACGGTGTTGTCCAGCATCGCGGCGTCGATCTCGCCCGCGTTGAGCGCGGCCTGGAGGCCCGCCGCATCGGCGTACGCCGTGACCTGGGTGGTGTCCGGGGCGAAGTCGCTCATGAACGTCTCGCCGGTGGTGTCCTTCTGGACGCCGACGCGGGCACCACCGAGCTCGGCGAGCTGGTCGAGTCCCGAGCCACGCGGCGTGATGAGCGCCTGCTTGGCGTCGAAGTACGGGCTGGAGAAGTCGAGCACACGCGCCCGCTCACCGGTGATGGTCATCGCCGAGACGGCGACGTCGCACGCGTCGGTGTTGAGCGAGTTGCCCGACGTGATGTCGTCGAACGCCACGTCGATCACGTCGAGGTCGACCTTGAGCGCGTCCGCGACCTTCTTGGCCAGGTCGACGTCGAAGCCGACCAGCTTGCCCTTCTCCTCGTAGACGAAGGGGGCGTACGGGCTGTCGGTGCACACGGTGAGCGCGCCCTTGAAGACGAGCGAGACCTCCGAGAGGCTCTCGGCGGACTCGCCGCTGGCGGCGCCACCGCAAGCGCTCAGCGTGGCCATCAGGGCCACGGAGGACAGCGCTGCTGCGGCAGCGCGGACGGTGCTGGGACGACGGTTCATGTTCTCAGTTCACATTCGCGGTGAGCGACTCACGCAGTCGCGTGAGGGCGTATTCGGTGATCTTCACGAGCGCACCCTTGGCCTGCTCGCGGTCGCGGGCGTCGAGGCTGATGATCGGCACCTCGGCCGGCAGGGCCAGCGCGGCGGCGATCTCCTCGGCGGGGTAGCGCGCGACGCCGTCGAACTCGTTGACGGCGACGATGAACGGGATGCCCTTGGACTCGAAGTAGTCCAGGGGCGAGAACGACTCGTCGAGGCGGGCCACGTCGACCAGCACGATGGCGCCGATGGCGCCGCGGCACAGGTCGTCCCACATGAACCAGAACCGGCGCTGGCCCGGCGTACCGAAGAGGTAGAGGACCAGGTCCTCGGCCAGGGTGAGCCGGCCGAAGTCCATGGCCACCGTGGTGGTGGCCTTGGTCGGCACGGCGGCGAGGTCGTCGACGCCCTCGGACTCGTTGGTGACGAGTGCCTCGGTGCGCAGCGGGTCGATCTCGGAGACGGCGCCGACGAGCGTCGACTTGCCGACGCCGAAGCCGCCTGCGATGACGATCTTGGTCGACGCAGCTGCGCGCTGTGCCTTAGTAGTTTCGAAGTCCACGGAGGGTCCTTTCGATGAGCTCGAGTCGCTCATCTGTCGACGTGCTGTCGGTGATGGTCGCCTGGATGCGGATCAGGCCTTGCTCGATCAGGTCGCCCAGCAGCACCCGGGTGACGCCGATCGGCATCTTGGTCAGTGCCGACACCTCGGCGACGGATCGCCGGTCGCAGACCTCGAGAACCTGCGCGGCGGGATAGCTGAGGACGGGCGCCTCGACACCAGGCTGGAGGCGAAGGGTCGCCTCCATGGCCAGGTCGACCTTGGTGGCCGTCCGACCTGCGGTGATGGTGTAGGAGCGGATGAGGCGGGGTCGGTAGACCTCTTCCTCGGGCTCGTGTGGCGGCGTCATGTCACTGGTCCGACTCAGCCGCCCGTACCGACGCGGGCCTGGGCCTCGACGGTACGTCCGACGCGGTCCACCAGCAGAGCCATCTCGTAGCCCACCTGGCCGATGTCCGCCTCCTCCGTGGTGAGCACGGTGAGGTTCGACCCGTCACCGACGCTCATCAGCATCAGGAAGCCCATCTCCATCTCGACGATGGTCTGCATCACCGAGCCGCCCTCGAAGAGGCGAGCCGCGCCGACGGCGAGGCTGGCGAGTCCTGAGGAGACCGCGGCGACCTGCTCGGCCCGCTCACCGGGGATGCCGGTGCTCGAGGCCATCAGGAGACCGTCGGCGGAGACGAGGATGGCGTGGGCGGCGTCGGGGACGTCGTCGACGAACTTCGACATCACCCAGTCGAGGTCGCGGTCGTCACCAGCGTTGTTGGCGCCGGCAGCGGGGGCGGCGGATTCGTACGTCATGCGGGGCCTGCTTCCGTGTGCTGTGAGGAACTCTGGACTGCTGCTCGACCACGGCTGACTCCGGCCTTGTGGGACTGGAGACGGCGACGGATCGCTTCGGGGTCGCGGGTCTTGGCTGCCGTGGGCTGGGTCACGCTACCGGGAACGAGACGCTCTCCCGGGGCACGACGCGGCAGTCCTGTGACAGTGGATGTTGCTACGGCGGGCTCGGCGAGGGGTGACGCCTCGACCACGTTCTGGGCGGCGATCTCCCAGCCTCGGTCGACCTCCGTCTCGTGGATCTCGTCGGCATCGCCGGTGAGCCAGCCCGAGCGCATCGACTTGAAGATCGGGGAGTCGCCACCGGAGCGCGCGGGTGCGGCGCCGTTGGTCGAGTGACCGTTGAAGCCGTTGCGGCCGTTGAGCGAGTGGTCCACCTCGAAGGCGGCCGGCTCGGCGACGGGCTCCTCGGCAGCTTCCGCGGCGGGCTCCTCGACGGGCTCCTCGGCAACTTCCTCGGCAACGGGCTCCTCGACGGGCTCCTCGGCCTGCGCGACCTCGGCCTGCGCGACCTCGGGCTGGACGTCCTCGGGCTGGACGTCCTCGGGCAGCGAGCCGGAGCCGAGACCCAGCGGATCGTCGACGTCGACGTGCAGGTCGTCCTCGTCCGCCTCGGCGACGGGCTCGTCGGCCTCGGGCTCGTCGGCCTCGGGCTCGTCAGCAACGAGCTCCTCGGCGACAGGCTCGTCGACAGGCTCGTCGACAGGCTCGTCGGCGTGCTCGTCGGCCTGCTCGTCGGCCTGCTCATCAGCGTCACCCTCGTCGAAGGCGTTCGCGGGCAGCGGGTCCGAGAGCGGATCGTGGGCACGGGCGGGCTCGGTCACGGCGGGCTCGGTCGCGACGTCGTCCTCGACCTCGGGCGTCTCGGCCACGGCCTCGTCGGCCACGGCCTCGTCGGCCACGGTGCCTCGTCGGCCACGGTGTCGTCGACGAAGGTCTCCTCCGCGACGGGTTCCTCGGCCCGGGCCTGCTCGGCCTGGGCGCGCTGGCGCGAGGCCAGGGCGGTGATCGGGACGACCGAGGCGACCTTCTGCGTACGGGTCGACTCGTCAGCGGTCGACCTGTCCGCGTCGGCACGCTTGCCGAAGAGCGGGCCGGTGGCACCGGAGGTCTCCGGCGGCAAGAAGGCCTCTGCACCGGTGCGAGGCATGTTGGCGCCGGGCTCGCGACGGGGCAGCAGGCTGTCGAGCGACGGCCGTTCCGGCGTACTGACGTCGGACGCGACCTCGACCGTGGTGTCCGCCGACTCGGACGCCGTGGCGACCGGGACGTCCTCCTGGACGACCTCCGCCTCGGCGACGGGAGCAACGACGGGAGCAGCGACCGCAGCGGGCTCGTCGGACGGCCTCTGCGCCGCCTTCTGGGCGGCCTTGGCCTGGGCCTTCTCGACGCGGGCACGGTTGCGCGCCTCGCGACGGGACTCCTGCGGACCGCCGGCCTCGACGGTCTCGACGGTGGTCGAGGTGGTGGATCCGGTGACCTCGCTGCGCGCGGCGGCACCGGCGGCCGGGGCTCCGGCCTGCGGCAGGTCGGGCAGCACCGAGGGCGGGAGCAGGACGGAGGCGGTCATGCCGCCGCCCGGGTTGCGGGAGAGGGAGGCGTTGATGCCGTGGCGGTCGGCGAGGCGCGAGACCACGAACAGACCCATCCGGCGGGCAGTGTCCGGAGTGGCCTCGGCACCGTGCGCGAGGTCGCGGTTGAGCACCTCGAGCTCGGCCGGCGGCACACCCAGCCCGGAGTCCGTGACGGTGATCGTCACGCCGTCGTCGCCCTGCTTGGCCGCGAGGCGCACGGGCTCGCCGGGGGGCGAGTACGTCAGGGCGTTGTCGACCAGCTCGGTGAGCAGGTGGACCACGTCGGCCGCGGCCTCGTCGCCCACCCGGGTGTTGAGGTGCGACAGGATCTGCACGCGCTGGTAGTCCTGCACGGCAGACGTGGCGGCCTGGAGAGCCTCACCGACGGTGAGGCTGAACTGGCCGGCGGCACGGTTGGGCGCGTCGGCGAGGATCAGCAGCGAGTCGGCCGTGCGACGCATGCGCGAGGCGAGGTGGTCGAGGCGGAACAGCGACTCGAGGCGCTTGGGGTCCTCTTCGTCGTGCTCGAGGCGCTCGATCTGGGCCAGCTGCTGGTTGACCAGCGAGGTGGACCGGCGCGACAGGGTCACGAACATCGCGTTGACCGTCTGGCGGAGCTGGGCCTCGCCGGAGGCGAGGTGGATGGCCTGGCGGTGGAGGTCGTCGACCGCACGAGCGACCTGGCCGATCTCCTCGTTGGTGGTCACGTCGATCGTGGTGATCGGCTCGGGCTCCTGGCCGGCACGGATCCGGGCGACGGCGTCGGGCAGGCGGTGGCGGGCCACCGCGAGCGCACCCTCGCGCACCTTGTTGATCGGGCCGAGCAGGCTGCGGGCGATGGCGAAGGCGATCGCGATCGCCAGGCCGAGGGCCAGGAGGGTCAGCGCGGCCCCGATGATCGCGTTGCGCTGGGCGTCCGCCGCGGCCTTGTCGAGGGACGAGGTCACGCCCTTGGTGAGGACCTGGGTGATCTCGTCGTACCCCGTGTAGGCGTCGCGGCCGTCGAGGTTCGTGGCGGCATCGTCGCGCACCTGGCCGGCGTGCTTGGTGTTCTGCAGACGGAGGAGCGCGGTCTGGTCCTCGGCCCCGGCGACGGATCCTGCCAGACGGTCGATGGCCGCCGCCTCGACGCCGATCTCCGAGAACAGCTCCTGGGAGGTCGACTGCGAGAGGGTGACGGCGATGAGGCCCTGCTGGAGGGCCAGCGAGAGCCGGCCGCTCATCAGCTGGGAGAGCTGCTCGAGCCGCGGCTCGGGGGTCTCCTGGGCGGCGTTCACGCTGGTGATGAGCTGGGACACGCTGGACTCGAGCTGACGGACCAGGGCGACCCACGTGGCCGGGCCGAGGGTCTCGGCACCCGCACCGCGCATCGCTTGGCTCAGGTCGAGCAGCGCGTCGACGTGGGCGGTCTGCAGGTCGTTGAGGTCGGCGGCGTCCTTGGCCTCGGTCAGCGCCTCACCGTTGGTGACGAGGTCGTCGATCGCGTCGATGAGGTCGCCCTGGCTGGCGGCGCTGTCGGACTGCGCGGCCACCATGGCCGACTCGGAGGACGTCAGGTAGGCGATCGCGGGCTGGATGATCGTGACCTGCTTGGCGCTGCTGGCGGCCTGGCGGGAGGCGCCGAGGTCTCCGGAGACGCGCAGGCCACCGAGCACGGCGGCGAGCACCAGCGGGATGGCCAGTGCCATCGCCATCTTGCGGCCCAGCGGCCAGCCGGCGACCGAGATACCCGTGCCCTTCCGGGGCTGGGCTGCATCCTGAGTCATGTGTGCCTCGCGTTATCTCAAGCGACTTCGACGACCTGTCGTGCTCCGGGGGGCCGAAGCAGACTCAACCTAAAGAGTCCTGCGACATTCCGTGGCGTTTTCAGAGAACTGGGTATGAAGCGGTGTAAAGGGCTGTACGGAGCCCTCGCTGAGCGTGCCACGAGCCCCAGAGACCCCACCGGCCACTCCAGCCGCGTGCCGCGAGGGTGCGGAGTGACGCGTGGGGCTCGCCGCGATGCCAGGGTGGACCAGCCCGGCAGGGCGCCCGCCCCCCCTTCCCCGCGGCCCCTTCTTCGGGCAGGCTCACCCCCCATGACCCTTCATCTCGGGAAGGTCAGGACGATCACGCCTGCCCTTGTCACCTCCCTCGCCCTGTCCCTCGTGCTGGCCCTCGCCGTCCTCGTGCTCCCGTCCGGCACCGCGCCTGCACGCGCGGCCACTCCCCTCACCGTCAGCCAGGCCATCGGCCAGCAGACCGGGTCGTCGCAGACCGTCCGCGGTTACGTCGTCGGTCAGCCGACCGCGACCAGCACGGTCGTACGCTCCGGCTTCCCCAACGACTACGCGTTGGCGATCGCCGACTCCGCGTCGCAGACCACCACCTCGTCCATGCTCTACGTGCAGGTCCCCGCGGCCTTCCGCGCGCAGTGGGGTCTGAAGTCGAACCCATCGCTGATGGGCAAGCAGATCGACGTCACCGGCGCGCTGTCGGCGTACTTCTCCCACCCGGGCATGACGAGCACGTCCGCCTTCGCGCTCGCCGGCGGCGCCACCCCGCCCACCGACCCGCCGCCCACCGGCACTCCGGGCCCGTGGGACTCCACCTACTACGCACCCGCGATCGGCACGTCCGGCACGGCTCTGCGCACCTCGCTGCACGACATCATCGACAACAACACGAAGCTGTCGTACGACGCGGTCTGGACCGCCCTCAAGGACACCGACCAGGACCCCCACAACACCAGCAACGTCATCGAGCTCTACACCGGTCGCTCGATCGCCAAGACCAACAACGGCGGCGGCACCGGCCAGTGGAACCGTGAGCACGTCTTCGCGCAGTCGCGCGGCGGCTTCAGCACGAGCGCCGGGCCGGGCACCGACCTGCACCACCTGCGCGCGGAGGACGTGAGCGTCAACGGCACGCGCGGCAACAAGGACTTCGACAACGGCGGCACCGCCGTCTCCGGCTGCACCGACTGCTGGACCGACGCCGACTCCTTCGAGCCGCGCGACGCCGTCAAGGGCGACGTGGCCCGGATGCTCTTCTACATGGCGATCCGCTACGAGGGGGACGACGGCTTCGGCAACCTCGAGCTCAGCAGCGTCACGGGCAGCGCGGTCCCGCGGATCGGCGACCTCGACATCCTGCTCGCCTGGAACGCCGCCGACCCGGTCGACGCGTTCGAGATGCGCCGCAACGACCGCATCTACTCCCAGTGGCAGGGCAACCGCAACCCGTTCATCGACCACCCGGAGTGGGCCGCGGCGATCTGGAACTGACCACGAACGACAGGTGCCCCGCGCCGGAGCTCCGGCGCGGGCACCTGTCGTGCTGACGTCAGTCGTGGTCCGTCGGCAACCTGCGCACGATCGCGAGGCGGGCGTCGGGCGGCACGTCGCCGAGGATCTTCACCGTCACCGTGTGGGGCTCGCCGGGTGAGACGTGGGCGCCGAGGTCGGTGGAGTTCAGCGCGTAGGCCGAGGGATCCTGGACCACGACGCCGTCGACGAGGAGCTGGACCGTCCCCTGTCCGGTCCCCTCGCTCGTGATCTCGAGGAGTGCGGTGTCCACCTGGGCGTCGAACCGGTGGGTGAGCGAGCGCTCCCCCGGCTCCGACTCGGCCGAGTCGAGGTAGGCCCACTCCCGGTCGACGAACGGCTCGATCTCCTGCACGTCCGCCCCGGCCAGCGTCAAGAGCGGGGCCGGCAGCGCGTACGCCGCGGCCGCCAGGATCACACCGTCCGGCTCGACGACCGCGCCGTCGCGGGTGATCCAGAGCCGGAGCACCCGACCGTCACCGGCGGGCTCGGCCGCCGTCCACCGGAACGACATCGTGTCGCCGAGCACCTCGAGCGGGCTGCACACGGCGGTGTCCTCGGACGCGCCGTCGATCGTGCGGTGCACGACGTACTCCGGCCCCGAGGCGACGCAGGACACCAGCCACTGCGAACCCGTGTCGCCCGCGTCGACGGTCATCTCGAGCGCGGCGCCGTCGTGCGTCTCCGCCGACGTGATCAGGCTCCGGCCGGCGAAGGCGTCGGCCACGTCGACGGCGCGGGTCGGAGCATCTGCCGGCTCGGGCTCCGGGTCGGCGCGCAGGACGTCGGTCCCGGCCATCCCGACCAGGGCGGCCACCGCAGCGACGGCGACGAGTGCGCCCGCCCCGCGGCGTACGCGGATCGCCTGCGCCTCCCGCCGGGCTGAGGTCGCCAGGGACGGGTCAGCCCCACCCCTCACGTCCCCGGCGTGCTCGGTCATGCTGCGCTGCAGCAGCTCCTGGACGTCCATCACGCCACGCTCCCCTCGTTGCGGGCCTCGTCCTGGGCGGCGAGGGCGGCGTCCGCCCTCAGCTTCGCCATGCCCTTGGCACTCTGGCTCTTGACGGTGCCGACGCTGCAGCCGAGCAGCCGCGCCGTCTCGACCTCGGTCAGGTCCTCGTAGAACCTCAGCACCAGCACGGCACGCTGGCCGCGTGGCAGCCGCGACAGGGCCGACCACAGGTCCGGGTCGCGTGTCACTGGCTCCGTCGTTCCTTCGGGCAGCACCTCGGCCGGTCGCTCCCCGCGCCACTTGCGCCGCCACCACGACGCGTACGTCGTCACCATCACCTTGCGCACGTAGGCATCCGGCTCGTCGACCCGCGACCAGGCGAGCCAGAGCTTGGCCAGCGACGTCTGGAGCAGGTCCTCCGCGCGGCCGTGGTCGTGCGTGAGCAGGTAGGCGGTCACGAGGAGGCGCGACGAGCGGGCGCTCACGAACTCCTCGAACTCCGCGACCCGGTCCGGCACGGCGGTAGGCACGATCGCTGGTCGATCCACGGCCACCACTTCCTCACCCTCGGGGTCCACGAGGAAGAGGACCGGCTGGAGGTCGCCGAAGGTTGCCCGGGTCGTTCGCGCTCCCAAGGGTGCTCCCGGGCACGCCGCACCGTCCAGCCTCTGGTCACGCCCGACCGCGTGGGTGTAGGCAGGTGTCTCGAGGACACCGCGCCCTCGCCGACAACTCGAGGAGATGCATCCATGACACCTCTCGACACCGACCAGCTCCTGACCGAGCTCGAGTCGACGGTGGAGGACAACCTCAACCGCCACATGTCGATGGCCGACGAGTGGATGCCACACGAGTACGTCCCCTGGAGCCTCGGTCGTGACTTCGCCGACCTCGGCGGGGATCCGTGGGAGGTCGCGCAGTCGCAGCTGTCGCCGATCGCGCGGACCGCGCTCGAGGTCAACCTGCTCACCGAGGACAACCTGCCGAGCTATCACCGTGAGATCGACCGCGCGTTCGGCCGCGACAGCGCCTGGGGCACGTGGGTCAACCGCTGGACCGCGGAGGAGGGCCGGCACGCGTTCTGCATCCGCGACTACCTCCTGGTCACGCGCGGCGTCGACCCCGTCGAGCTCGAGCGGGCGCGGATGGAGACGATGGAGTCCGGCTACGAGGCGCTCGACAAGTCGCTGCTCAACGTCTGCGCCTACGTCTCGTTCCAGGAGCTCGCCACCCGCATCTCGCACCGCAACACCGGCCGCTACACCGCGGAGCCGATCGCGGAGAAGCTGCTGAGCCGGGTCGCCAAGGACGAGAACCTGCACATGATCTTCTACCGCAACCTCGTCACCGCCGCGCTCGAGCTCACCCCCAGCCAGACGATGCGCGCGATCACCGAGGAGGTCGTCGACTTCCAGATGCCCGGCAGCGTGATCCCCGGCTTCTCCCGCAAGGCCGTGCAGATGGCGAAGGCCGGGATCTACGACCTGCGCATCCACCACGACGACATCGTCACGCCGCTGCTGCGGCAGTGGGGTGTGTGGGAGCTCGAGGGCCTCGACGAGGACGGCGAGAAGGCGCGCGACGAGCTCGCGGCCGCGGTCGCCGCGCTCGACGGCGAGGCGACCAGGTTCGTCGAGCGGCGCTCGGAGGCCGAGGCCAAGAAGGCGGCGCGCCAGGCGTCGTAGCGGCATGCTCGTCCCATGAGCGAGCGCAACGTCCTCGGCGGCGAGCTGGAACCGTGCGGCACCGACCCGATCACGGGGTTCCACCGCGACGGCACCTGCACCGTCGGCCCGCACGACGTCGGGCTCCATGCGATCTGCGCGGTGATGACCGAGGACTTCCTCGCCCACCAGCGCTCCGTCGGCAACGACCTCTCGACACCCCGGCCCGAGTGGCACTTCCCCGGTCTGGTGCCGGGTGATCGCTGGTGCGTCGTCGCAGCCCGCTGGCTCCAGGCGTACGCCGCCGGGATCGCTGCCCCGGTCGTCCTGGCCTCCACCTCGGAGCGCGCGCTCGACGTCGTACCGCTCGAGGTGTTGAAGGAGCTGTCGGTCGACGTGCCGCCAGACCTCAGCGCGCTCTGACGCCGAACCCTCAGGAGCGGACGTGCATCCGCTCGCCCTGGGGCCCGAAGATCGCCAGCACCTCGGCGGGGACCGGGCCGGGGTTGCCGACCCAGTGGGGCGTACGGGTGTCGAACTCGACGACCTCGCCCGGCTCGAGGGTGAGGTCGCGGTTGCCGAGCATCAGGCGCACCTTGCCGCTGAGGACGTAGAGCCACTCGTAGCCCTCGTGCGTCTGCAGTGTCGGCGGCGGCGTGTTGTCCACGGGCAGCAGCATCTTGAAGGACTGCAGCCCGCCGGGTCTGCGGGTCAACGAGATGAACGTCCGCCCGTGCCGGACCACCGGCTTCGACCGGATGCGCGGGTCCCCGGTCTCGGGCGCGTCCACCAGCTCGTCGAGGGCGACGCGATGCGCGCGGGCCAGCGGCAGCAACAGCTCGAGGGTCGGCTTGCGCTGCCCCGACTCGAGCCGCGACAGCGTGCTCACCGAGATGCCGGTCTCCTCGGCGAGGTCGGTCAGCGTCGCCTCGCGCTCGAGCCGCAGCTGGCGCAGGCGCGGGCCGACTCCGCGCAGCACTCCTTCGTCGTCCATGGCCATAGTTTGCCATTACAGCAAGAATGTTTGTCAAGAGTGCGAATGTCCGTGCATCCTTCGTGGCATGAGTGATGACACGACCTATGACGTGGTGGTGGTCGGCGGCGGTGTCGCCGGCCTGAGCGGAGCGACGGCCCTCGGCCGCTCGAAGCGGTCGGTGCTGGTCATCGACGCGGGTGAGCCGCGCAACGCGCCGGCCGACCATGCCCACAACTACCTCGGCCGCGAGGGCGTCAACCCGCTCGAGCTGCTCGAGATCGGTCGCGCCGAGGTGGCGGCGTACGGCGTCGAGGTGCTCGCCGACCGGGTGGTCGGCCTGTCGGGCGAGATCGACGACTTCCTCGTCACGACTGCCGGCGGGCGCCGCGTGCGGGCGCGGCGCATCCTCGTCACCGGCGGCGTCGTCGACGAGCTGCCCGACGTGCCCGGCCTCGCCGAGCGCTGGGGCATCGACGTGCTGCACTGCCCCTACTGCCACGGCTGGGAGGTGCGCGACCGGGCCATCGCGGTGCTCGCGACCTCGCCGATGTCGGCGCACCACGGCCTGCTCTTCCGCCAGCTGTCCGAGGACGTCGTCATGGTCGTGCACGACGGCGTGGAGATCCCCGACGAGGAGATGGAGAAGCTCGGCGCCATCGGCGTCCGTTTCGTCCACGGCACGCCGCAGGCGGTGGTGACCGACGGTGACGATCTCGTCGGGCTGCGCCTCGCCGACGGCTCGGTGCTCGAGCGGGACGCCATCGTGGTCGCCACGCAGCCGCACGTGCGCGCCGACTTCCTCGGACCTCTGGGCATCGAGCCGACTCCTTTCGAGATGAACGGCGTCGCGTTCGGCTCCGTCATCGACGTCGAGCCGTCGGGCGCGACCTCGGTGCCAGGCATCTTCGCCGCCGGCAACGCCACCGACATCGCGATGATCCTCATCGCCTCGGCCGCCCACGGCGTCCGGGTCGGCGCGTGGATCAATGCCGAGCTCGCCACGGCCGACGCGACGCGTGCCGTGCAGGAACGCCGCGACGGGTTCTTCGAGCGGCCGGCCTGGGAGGAGCGCTACTCCGGCGACAAGGTGTGGAGCGGACGGGTCAACGTCCAGCTCGCCGCCGAGGCACCCGGCCTGACGCCCGGTCGCGCGCTCGACATCGGCTGCGGCGAGGGCGGCGACGCGATCTGGCTCGCCTCGCAGGGCTGGGACGTGACGGCCGTCGACTTCGCCGACGCCGCCCTGGCGCGGACGACCCTGCACGCACACGAGGCCGGCGTAGGCGACCGGATCGAGACCCGCCGCGTCGACGTACGCACCTTCGACCCGGCAGGCGAGACATGGGACCTGGTCACCTCGCACTTCTTCCACCTGCCCGACGGCGGGATGCCGGACGTCGTACGCCGACTCGCGGCCGCGGTCGCCCCGGGCGGCACGCTGCTCGTGGTCGGGCACCACCCGGACGACCTGCACACAGGGCTGCGGCACGGGCACACCACCTTCATGTTCACCGCCGAGGAGCTGCTCCCTGCGGTGCCGGACGGGTTCGAGGTCGAGGTGTGCGAGGCGCGGCCGCGCATGCAGGCGCACCCGCACACCGGCGAGGAGGTCGCGGTGGCGGACGCGGTGCTGAAGGTCCGCCGGACGGGCTGATCGTGTGGGCGGGCGTCATGATGGAGGCATGAGCACTCGGGATGCCTCCGCCGTGCCGCCCGCGCGCCCGTGGGTGTCGCTGGTGCCGTTCCTCGTCGCGGTCGCCGTCGTGGCGGGCGTCGGTGGCCTGGCCGCGGCCGGGTCGCAGGCGACCTACCGCGCGCTCGAGCTGCCGCCGTACGCCCCACCGCCGTGGCTCTTCGGCCCGGTGTGGACGGTGCTCTACGTGATGATCGGCATCGCCGGCTGGCTGCTGATGCGCGCCGGCGGGTGGGACCGCGCGATGTGGCTCTGGGTCGCGCAGCTGGTGCTCAACCTCGCGTGGACCCCGCTGTTCTTCGCTGCCGGCCTCTACAGCGTGGCGCTCGTCGAGATCGTCGCGCTGGCGGCATCGGTCGCGCTGCTCGTGCTGTGGTCGTGGCGTCGCTCGCGACCGGCGGCGTGGCTGCTGGTGCCCTACCTGGCGTGGGTCTGCTTCGCGACCGCCCTCAACGCGGGGATCGTCGTCCTCAACTGACTATGACACCGCCGTGGACGCTGGACGCCCGCCATGCCGGGCGTTGAGCGGACACAGGTCCGCTCGACCCCGGCCGTGGTCACGGCAGCGGCAGCCCGAGCCGCGCCAGCACCAGCGCGGCGATCTGGTCGAGCGACAGCGCCGGGTCGACGTCCATGCCGTGCTCGTCGGGCTGGAGCGGCTCGAGGATGTCGAGCTGGGACTCGAGCAGGCTGGGCGGCATGAAGTGCTCGCGCGCGTTCATCCGGTCGAGGATCAGGTGCTTGTCACCCGTGGCGTGTACGAAGAACGTGCCCTCGCCACCGCGGCGCAGCACGTCGCGGTAGGACCGGCGCAGCGCGCTGCACGTGATGATCGTCGGCTCGTCGCGCACGTCGCGCTCCGCGGTCCAGTCGGCGAGCGACTCCAGCCAGCCCCAGCGGTCGGCGTCGGTGAGGGGCGTGCCCTGGCTCATCTTCGCGACGTTCTCGGGCGGGTGGAAGTCGTCGCCCTCGGCGAGCTCCCAGCCGAGCCGCTGCTGTACGGCCGTCGCCGCCGCGGACTTGCCCGAGCCCGAGACGCCCATGAAGACCAGGTGAAGTGCGCTGCTCACCTCGGGGTCCCCGCGGCGTTGTTCAGCGGAGGAGCGAAGCGGGGGAGCGAAGAACGTCGTGGGCAATTCATCCGACGGCCCAGACCCCGAGCGAGAGCACGAAGATCGTGACGCCGAGGGTCGTCTCCAGGACCGTCCAGGTGCGCAGCGTGGTCTTGACGTCCATCCCGAAGAACCGGCTGACCAGCCAGAAGCCCGAGTCGTTGACGTGCGAGAGCACGGTCGCGCCGGCGGCGATCGCGAGCACGAGCGCGACGAGCTGGACCGACGACGGGTCCGCCTCGGTCACCGCGGCCGACAGCAGGCCGGCGGTGGTCGTGAGAGCGACGGTCGCGGAGCCCTGGGCGACGCGCAGGATGGTGGCGATGACGAACGCCGAGACGATCAGGGGGAGCCCGAGGTCGGCGAGCGAGTCGGACAGCGCGGAGCCGATCCCGCTGTAGCGCAGCACGCCGCCGAACATCCCGCCGGCGCCGGTGATCAGGATGATCGCGCAGATCGGGCCGAGCGAGTCGTTGAGCAGCACCTCGATCTCGGCGCGCGAGTGGTGCCGGATCGCGAGGGTGTAGCTCGCGACGAGCAGTGCGATGAGCAGCGCCACCGGGGTCTGGCCGATGAAGATGAACGCGTCGACCAGGCCGCCCTCGGGGTCGACCGAGCCGTTGGCGCGCAGCGTCGTGAGGATCGTGTTGGCGCCGATCAGGACGAGCGGCAGCAGCAGGATCCCCAGCACGTGGCCGAACGACGGGACCTCGGCGTCGGCCTCACGATCGCGGCCACCGGTCAGCACCGAGTCGTCGATGGGGACGTGCACCTTGCCGAGCACGTTCACCGTGACGGCGTACACCCCGACGAACCAGGCGACCACGGCCGCGACGACGCCGATCATCAGGGTCAGGCCGATGCTCGCGCCGATCTCGGTGGCCGCGGTGACCGGTCCGGGGTGCGGCGGCACGATCGCGTGCATGGCGGCGAAGGCGCCGGCAGCCGGGAGGGCGTACAGCAGGACGGATCCGCCGAAGCGCCTGGCGACCGAGAAGATGATCGGCAGGAACACCACGAGCCCGGCGTCGAAGAAGATCGGCAGCCCGAACAGCAGCGCGGCGATGCCCAGCGCCAGCGGCGCGCGCTTCTCACCGAACCGGCTGACGAGCGTGTCGGCGAGCACCTGGGCTCCGCCGGTCACCTCCAGCAGCCGTCCGATCATCACGCCGAGCCCGACGAGCAGCGCGACCGAGCCGAGGGTCGAGCCGAAGGCTCCGATCGCGACCGTCGGCACGTCGGCGACGGGTACGCCCGCGGCGATGGCCGTGACGAGGCTGACCAGCACGAGCGCGACGAAGGCGTGCATCCGCAGCGCGATGATCAGGACCAGCAGGACGGCGACGGCGATCGCGGCGATCAGCAGCAGCGTGCCCGAGCTGTAGACGGGGGACATGGGATCCACGAGACGTACCTCCGAGATGGGTGTCCCTCACCCTAGACCGCGGCGATCTCCCCCTGGATCTGCGCCTTGATCTCCGTCTTGAGCACCTTGCCGACCTTGGAGCGCGGCAGGTCGTCCCACACGTGGACCTCCTTGGGCGCCTTCACCGACCCGATGCGCTCCTTGACGAAGGCGGTCAGCTCGTCGGGGTCGACCGTTGCTCCGGGGTGCGGTTGTACGACGACCACGACCCGCTCGCCCCACTTGTCGTCCGGGCGACCGATGACCGCGCAGTCCTGCACGGCCTCGTGGGCCAGGACGGCCTGCTCGACCTCGGTCGAGTACACGTTGAAGCCGCCGGTGATGATCATGTCCTTGGCCCGGTCGACGATGTGGAGGAAGCCGTCGTCGTCGAGGAAGCCGATGTCGCCGGTGTGCAGCCAGCCGTGGCTCAGGGTGCGGGCGGTCTCCTCGGGGTTGTGCCAGTAACCCGCCATCACCAGCGACGACCGTGCACAGATCTCGCCGCGCTCCCCCGGCGCGACCGGCTGGTCGTCCTCGTCGAGGATCGCGACGGTCACCAGCGGTGCCGGTCGCCCGGCGCTGGTCAGCCGCTCGGTCGCCACCGAGCCGTCGGCCCGGAAGTGGTCGGCCGGCGGCATCATCGAGATCATCATCGGCGCCTCGGTCTGGCCGAAGAGCTGCGCCATCACCGGACCGATCCGGGTGAGCGCCTCCTCCAGCCGGGACGCCGACATCGGGGCCGCGCCGTACCAGAAGCACTGCAGGCTGCTGAGGTCCGTGGACTCGAGGGAGGGGCTGCCGAGCACCATGTAGATCAGCGTCGGCGGCAGGAACGTGTGCGTCACCCGATGCTGCTGCACCAGCTGCAGGAACCCGCCGACGTCGGGCGCGCGCATGATCACGACCTCGCCGCCGAGCGAGAGGACCGGGAAGCACAGCACGCCGGCGGCGTGGGTCAGCGGCGCGAGCGCGAGGTAGACCGGCGGACCGTCGAACGGGTAGCCCATCAGGGTCAGCGCCGTCATCGTCTCGAGGTTGGTCGGCGTCAGCATCACGCCCTTGGGCCGACCGGTGGTGCCCCCGGTGCCGACGAGCATTGCTAGTTCGTCGGCACCGGGGGGTCCTGGGGGCTCGGGCACCTCGTGCGAGGTGTCCGCGAGGAAGTCCGCGAGGCTCAGCGAGCCGTCGTCGGACGTGTCATCGGTCTGGTCATCGGTCTGGTCGAGGCACACCCACGTGTGCACCCCGGGCAGCTGGTCGCGGATCGCGGCGACGAGCGGAGCGAACCCGGACTGGTGGATCACGACCTCGGCACCGAAGAGGTCGAGCAGCTCGCGGTTCTCCGCCGCCTCGTTGCGCGGGTTGATCGGGCACCACACGCCACCCGCCCGGCTGATCCCGAACACACAGGTGAACGCGACCGGGTCGTTGGCCGAGAGGATCGCGACCCGGCCGCCGCGCGACAGGCCCCGCGCCACCAGGGCCGCCGCGACCTCGTGCGACAGCCCCACCACGTCGGCGTACGACATGGTGGTGCCGTCGGTGGTCAGGCAGGGGCGGTCCGCGCCGAGGCTGGCGCCCTTGTCGAGGTAGTCGTGGAGCCGCACCGGTCAGTCCTGGCGTCAGTCTTGGGTGGTGAGCACCGGCGAGGAGACGAGGCCGAAGGAGCGCAGCACCCCGAGGAGGTCGTGGTGGCCGAACGCCTGGCAGCCCGACGCGAACCCGGCGCGACGCGGCGGCTGCTGCAGCAGCGAGTAGGCGGCGTACGCCTGCAGGAGGCCGGTCTGCTTGTAGTTGGAGTTGCCGTGGATCACGCAGTGCGCGCGGCCGAGCGGGCCCGACGCGTGCACCGAGTCGAGCGACTTGTTGACGCGCGGGTTCTCGCGCGGCGGCATCTGGTCCATCACCTGGCGGGCGGTGGCAGTGAGCGCGGCCGCCTTGTCGTCGGCGCTCATGTCCTTGGTGGCCTCGAGCGCGCCGGCCACGATCTGCGGCACGCCGTGCATGAGGGCGGTGTTGAAGACGCCGCCCTGGGCCTTGCAGTTGGCGACGCGCGGGTCGCGACGGAACCAGACCGGGTGCGACGTGCCGCCCCACGGCAGGGACAGCGCCAGGTCGTGCTGGCCGGGCACCACCAGCGGCACCAGCCCCTGGCCCGGGTCCCACGGGACGTACGCGTTCTGCTCCAGGAAGTGGGCCGCGGAGTTCGCCGCGTTGACCAGGATCGTCTCGGTCGAGGCGATCGTCGGCGAACCACCCCAGAAGACAGCGATGTCGAGGGTGTCGAGGCCCGGCTTGTCGAGGCAGAGCTGCGCAGCGATCTCGCCGGTGGTGTACATCTGCGCGATGCCCGGCGCGAGCAGGAGGCCGGCCTCGGCGTACTGCTCCCCCCACTGGTCGTCGCACGCCATCAGCCAGTCCTGCTCGCCGGTCGTGTCGGTGTAGTGGACGCCGGCCTTGAGCGCGGCCTCGACGACGACGGGACCGAGCGTGCTGAACGGGCCGACCGTGTTGCAGACCACCGAGGCGCCGTCGAACAGCTCGGCCAGGCTCTCGACGTCGTGGTCGACGGTCTTGATCTCGTAGTCGGCCGTCTCCACGCCGGCGACGTTGTGGGCCAGGGACTCCTCGAGCTTCTCCTGGCTGCGGCCGGCCGCGACGAACGGCACGTTGTACTCGCGCAGGTACTCACAGATCAGCCGGCCGGTGTAGCCGGACGCTCCGTAGACGACGACCTTCTTCTCGCTCATGTTCTGCCTTTCGTGGGTCTCGCGGTCGGTGGTTGAGGAGCGGACGTCACATGCCCATGCCACCGTCGACGGGGATGCCGGCGCCGTTGACGAAGCGGGAGGCGTCGGAGGCGAGGAAGACCACGGCGTCCGCCATGTCCTCGACCTCGCCGAGGCGACCCGACGGGGTCAGCTCGATGACCGCACCGACGGCCTCCTCCGGGCTGCCGTACAACCCGAGGGCGGCCATGTCGTTGGCCAGCCCTGCGCCCATCGCTGTCGGGACGAGGCCGGGATAGATGCAGTTGACGCGTACGCCGTAGCCGAGCTTGCCGGACTCCATCGCCGCCACGCGGGTCATCCGGTCGACAGCCGACTTGGTGCCGGAGTAGATCGCGATCGCCGGGAACGCGATGGTCGCGGCGACCGAGGAGATGTTGATGATCGAGCCGCCCTTGCCCGCGGCGCCGTCGGGCCGCATCGTGCGAAGCCCGTGCTTGAGGCCGAGGGCCGTGCCGAGGATGTTGACCTCGCACATCTTGCGGATGTCGTCGGGCTCGACCTCGGTGAACAGGCTGGAGATCTCGATGCCGGCGTTGTTGACGAGCACGTCGAGCCCGCCGAGCTGGTCGACGCACGCCGCGACCGCGGCCTCCCAGCTGGCCTCGTCGGTGACGTCGAGGCGTACGAAGCCGTGTCCCTCGCCCAGGCTCGCGGCGGTGTCGGCGCCGGCCTCGTTGACGTCGGCGATCATCACGCGGGCGCCGGCGGCGGCCAACGCGCGGGCCATTCCCTCGCCCAGCCCCTGGGCACCTCCCGTCACCAGGGCGACGCGGCCGGTCAGGTCGATTGAAGTCATCGGAGGATCTCCTCTGCGAGCGGGCGGGGTGATGGCCCTCACACTGGCCCCGACTCTTGACGACTGTCAAGGAAATGTTTGGACAACTGTCAAGAGCGATCCATGACCCGTTAGGATCGCGCCATGGCCGTCCCTCCCGCTCCCTCCGTCGCCGACCCGGTGGCGTCCGCGGCGGCGCGCGTGAGCAAGCACGACACCCGGCGCGACCAGCTCGCCGAGTCCGCACTCGTGACCCTCGGCAAGCTCGGCTACGCCAAGACCTCGCTGCGCGAGATCGCCCAGCACTCGTCGTTCTCGCACGGCGTCGTGCACTACTACTTCTCCAACAAGGAGGAGCTGATCACCTACTGCGTGCGCTACTACAAGCGCACCTGCGTCACGCGCTACGACGAGATCGTCGCGTCGTCGACGTCCGCCGCGGAGCTGCAGGCGCGCTTCGCCGCCAAGCTGGCCGAGACCATCCGCGAGGAAGGTCCGATGCACCAGCTCTGGTACGACCTCCGCAACCAGTCGATGTTCGAGCCCGCGCTGCGCGAGGTCGTCCTCGACATCGACGGCCAGCTCGAGGCGATGATCTGGCGGGTCATCTCGCGCTACGCCGACCTCGCCGGCCGCCCGCCCGCCCTCGACTCCTCGTCGATCTACGGCATGCTCGACGGGCTCTTCGCCCAGACGCTCCTGGCCTGGGCCACCGGCCCGCGCGAGGATCGCGAGGACGTCCTCGCGGTGCTGACGACGCGGGTCGACACGCTGATGCCGTCGCTGCTCGCCTGAGTTCTCCACAGATCGTCCCGGGCGGGTGGTGGCAGGCACGTCCCTGAGGTCACGATCGATCCATGATCCTCTCGGGAACCGTCACCCTCGATCCAGCCGCCCACGCCGCCTCGACCGCCGCACTCCGCGAACGGCTCGAAGAGCTCGACGCACGCCGCCGGAGGGCGGACCGCTCGATCGAGACGGTGCTCGCCAGCTGGCGCGGGAGCGCGGCCGACGCGTTCCGGGTCCGGTGGGAGGAGTGGAGCGCGGCGACGGCCGGGGTGGTCTCCGAGCTGTCGGAGGCGGCGCAGGCACTCGACCTGGCGCGTGCCGACCTGATGTCGTCGGATGCTCGTGCGTCCAGCTCGTCCCGTGGTCTCGAGGGGCGGTTGCCGTGACGACGACGGCGTACGACGTCGACCTGGACGAGGTGCGGGCGACCCTCGCCGAGCTGGCGGCCTGCCAGCGCGACCTCGTCGGCATCGCCGCTGAGATCGATCTGGCGCAGGCACGGCTGCAGGACGAGTGGTGCGGCCGCGCGGCCGACGCCCAGGTGCTGTCGTACGACTCGTGGCGCGACGGGTGCGCCGACATGGTGACCGCGCTCGCCGCACTGCGAGCCGTCGTCACCGCCGCGGACGACTCCTACTCCCAGGCGGCGTCGGCCAACGTCAGGCTCTGGCAGTCGGTCAGCGCGTGACCGTGACGCGGCCCGGCTCGACCACCGTGGCGTAGACGCCGAACATCGGCTCGCCGGCCCTGTTCGTCGGCCGCTCCCTGACGAGGGCCTTGAGCAGCCGGGCATCCTTCTCCCCCGTCTCGGGGTGGTGGTCGATGACGGCACACCGCGGGATCGGCCCGCCGATCCGGATCGTGGCGCCGCCGACGCGTCAGTTCCCGGCCGAGCCAGGTGTCCTCGACCCACGGCTCGTCGGTCTCCACCACCAGGGTCGCGCGGAAGCGGGCCGGCTGCACCAGCTCGCCCAGCGCCTCGACGGACGCGGTCGTGATCACCGTGATCGGATCGGCGAAGACCACCGCACCCCGCGGCGCCCGAGCCAGGCGTACGTCCAGGCCCAGCCACTCGGACACGAGTGCGGCGTGCGTCCCGTCGGTCAGCGCGAGGTCGACCTGCCTGCCCCAGTAGTCGCAGGTGATGCTCTCGCCGCTCGGCGTTGCTGGCCCGCGCGCCTGCTCGCCGCTCGGCAGCGCGAGCGCCAGCCCGCCGTCGTACGCCCGCGCGACGACGCCGATCAGCTCCGGGTGCTGGACCGTGCGGAGCACGCGCTGCTTCTCGGGGTCCACGAGGCAGAAGGCTCGGTCGCCGACGGCGCCCAGCTCGTCGAGGTCGACGTGGTCGAGCGCCAGGTGCCGCATGCCCTTGACGGGCGAGAACCCCACGCTGCGCACCACCGTCTCCACGCATCGCATGCTGTCACGCGCGCCGCGGCCGGAGCTCGATCACGTTGTCGGGGCGCTTGCCACGGGGTCGCTCCGCATGCTCGGCGGCAGGTCGAGCTGCGGACTCGCCGCAGGGCCCTGACGTCACACCGCCCGCGACAAGATTGTCCGTCACGGTGACGAACCTCGTGCTGCGGTCACCAGGGCTGCGCCCCATCACGGCGCCGCTGAGCTCGTGGTCGAAGGTGAACTCGGCGAACCTCGGATGCCCCTCCGCCTTGGCGCCGCTGCGCAGGAGGTGGTCGACGACGAAGCGGAGGGACTCCACCATCCACTTCGAGTCCTCCTCGCTGTTCCACACGAGGCAGCAGCCCTCGAAGCAGACCGCCCACGCGAGACGGGCGAACGGCACACCTGTGTCGCCGCGCCCCGTGGGCGTACCTCGCAACGTCCCTTCGGAGTCCAGCAACGCGAGCATGTACGCGCGCTCCGCCTCGTTGAGCGGGGGCCGGACCTGGATCGAGCCGCTGAAGTCGTCGTTGGTCATGTCATCCACCTGCCCTCGCGCGCACCTCGCGGAAACGCGGGAATCGCGATCTGTGGACAACTGCGGGGGTCGGCCTACGTCCGCCTGGCGA
Source organism: uncultured Actinomycetota bacterium (assembly GCA_963711175.1). Classification (GTDB taxonomy): domain Bacteria; phylum Actinomycetota; class Actinomycetes; order Propionibacteriales; family Nocardioidaceae; genus Nocardioides. The sequence goes on along the minus strand of CAVQDC010000013.1, from coordinate 21,973 downwards.
AGCTGACCAAGTTGTCGGCGTGGACGGTCATGGCGTAGCGCGCGTCGTGGGCCAGCCGGTGATGTCGCGGACACAGCAGCCGGCCATTGGCCAGGTCGGTCAGCCCGAGTCGCGACCACGGAGTGTCGTGGTGCGCGTGACATCCGGAGGCTGACGTCTCACAGCCGATCGCTGTGCACCCGCCGTCGCGCAGACCGAGCGCGATGCGCTGCGGCTTGGTGAACAGGCGGGCGCCTCGGCCCAGGTCGAGCGGCTGCGATGCCGAACCCAGGACGACCGGGATGATCGAGGCCTCGCACGCGAGGCGACGGGCCTGGGCCGCACTCATCCGGGACCCGTCGTCGAGCAGCGCCGTTGCCTTCTCCGCGAGCAGGTCGGCGAGGCTGATCGTCACCACGATGGTCGGGTTGACGCCGGCGGTCATCGGACTGCGGTCGACGGGGTAGCGCTCGACGTACTCGACGAACGCCTCCCCCAGCCGCCGGCTCATCGGCTTCCACTCCCCCTGGTCGTCGGTGAGCTCGTCCCCGGAGTGGCGTGCCGGATTGGCGAGCGCGAGGAGGTGACGCTTGAACATCTTCCCGATGCGAGAAGGAGCGGTGAATCTGCCGTGGCACCGGCCTTCGCCGTCGTCCACCAGCACCAGCGACACGGTCGCGTCCGCCCTGGCTTCCTCCTCGGCCAGGACGGCCGCCTCGTGGGACTCGCCGACCTCGGGCGCCACGGTGTCGAGGATGCGCTTGCCGAGCTGCTTGAGGTCGCGGGCGTCGTGCTGCGCGGCAAGGTCGAGGAGCGCCGCACGTGCCCGGTCGCGGATGTCGAGCTCGACCCGCTCCGGGAGCGCGTCGACCGCCTCGACGATGACCCTCGCCTGGTCGGACCGGACCACGCCGGCCCCCAGTGCGTCGCCGACTGTCGCGTGCCGCTCGAGCGCCTGCGCCAGCGCGAGGTCGGCTCGGGCCGCGCGCCGGGTCGTACGCGTCTCGACGGCCAGCCAGTCGGCCACCTGGGCGGCACCGTGGGCGTCCGCCACGTCGTGCGCCGAAGCCAGCACGCGCATCGTCAGCGCCTCGAGCTGCGAGCGTGCCGCGGTGAGGGCGAGCAGCGCGGCTTCCTTGTCGGGCGTCGACATGAAGGCAGGCTCTACGCCATCCGCTGCCTTGATCGCGCCGGTGACGTCCTCGGCGCACTGCAGGATCGGATGCACTGGCCGGTCACCTCCTCGACGTCGCTCCACAGGGACCCACCGGGTCAGGTGGGGTGTGAGGCATGTCGGCTCGGCTGCCAGCTCGCCACCCGAGAGCCGTACGGCGTCCCGCAGCACCAAGCGGGTTCTATGGGTGACTTTCCCGGACTTCGGTCCCGACGACATCCTCGCGAGGTCGGGTCCGCCGGATGCTCTGATCCGGTGGGTTCGGCGTGCTGTGCACCATTGTACGCCTGTTCGAAAACAGTCGCAAGGACCTTGTCCACAGATTGTTCGGCGGGGGTCGCGCCACCCGTCGTCGCTCGGCGAGGGTGGTCGATGTGCAGATCAGCGTGGAGTGCGGCGGCTACACCCGAGCGGCCGATGCATGCCTGACGGCCAACCACACCAGCGCTGTCCTGACCGAGGCGTTGGCCGGGCGGTTGGCCGCATCGGCAGGGATGGCGGGCAACGACGCGACGAGCGCCAGTTTCGCAGCGGCGTACGACGCCGGGGCGCGCGAAGCGCTCGCCGCGCTCGCCGACCTCACCCATGCGTTCATCGGTGCCGGTCGTCTGCTCGCGGCGACCGGCGCCCACCACGCATCGGCCGAGGCCATGGCCGGCGGGACACCTGTCCTGGGCTACTCGGGCGGTGACCTCCACGACTCGGCGTACGCCCGGGTCCGACCCGCTGCTCCACCGTCGAGCCTCGGGCGGCAAGAACCCTCGCTCGGCGTCGTCGACTCGTGGATCCTCGACCAGGTCGAGGGGTTCGTCTGGCCGGGCGCGGACGTCGACCTGCTGAGGGCTGCCGGCGATGCCTGGCGCCGCGCAGCCGCATCGACGGCGGGGCTCGCCGACGACGTCGACGTGGCCATCTCGTTGGTCGAGGCGCAGCGGTCGCCCGAGGTCCCGCTCGCGGTCGACGCCCTGACCGACCTCGCGACCCTCATCGGCGATGTTGCCTGGCAGCTGTCCGAGCTGGCGTCGGCGTGCGAGGACTATGCCACCGCGGTCGACGAAGCCCGCGCCCGCACCCGCGCACTGCTGGCCGAGATCGCGCAGATGATCGTCGAGGGCGCCGCGATCTCGGTGATCATCGCCGGGCTCACCGGCGGTCTCGGCGGAGGAGCGACGGCCACCGCAGCCATGGCTCGAGTGAGGTCACAGGCACCGCGCTTCTACGCCCTGCTCATGGCGTTGCGCGCTGGCGTCGCAGCGACCGCCGGCCGGATCGAGCGGGTCTGCGAGGAGCTGGGCCGCGTACGCGGTCGGGCGGAGAAGTTCCTCCGGATTCCGGCTCGGAGCGAGGTAGGAGCGATGGAGCCCGGAGCATGGCTGCCGCCCCGCAAGCGCGGCTGGCTTCGAGACCACGAGACTCCACCCGGCCACACGATCGATCGACACGTCGGAAAGTCAGTCGACGAGCTCCTGCAACGCCTCGAGATGTCCGGGCGCCCACGAGCCTCATCGTTCGTCGACCAACGCGCGGCCGAGAAGAGCATTGACGACATCCTGGTGCGCTTCGGAGATGAGATCGAGGCGTGGCGGCGCGCTGGTGGAATCGAGAAGCTCCTGCTGCGAGGAGATCTGGGGCGGACGACAGGCACCATCGTTTTCCGCGACGGGACTATCGTCGAGTCGACGGCCGTGAAAGTGGTACTCATTCCGACGAAGCGCGGCGTGGGCTGGCAGGTCCTCACCGCATACCCCGACTAGGAATCAGGACATGGACGATCTCGCGCATCTCTTCGGGGCCTACTTCTACGAAGACTGGGACGAGTACGAGTACCAAACCTGGCAGCACGCCGTGGATGACTTCTCCCGTCGCTCACCGGGTCGAGTGCCGGGCGCCGCCAAGGCATTGCAGGATCTTCTGGCCGAGAACCTCACCGACGAAGAACTCGACCAGCGACTCCGTGCGGCCGGCTGCACCTACGTCTCCGAGCACGGAGACCGCGCTTGGCTCGTCTTGTTGCTGGATCACCTCCGAAGCGAGGCGGCAGGTAGTCAGTCCCTCAGCCGAGCGAACTGACGAGATCCCGCCCAGTCCCGGCCACCCACCACCGACAATCGACAGGTGCCCCGACGTACCTGGCTGACCGCGATCGTCACGGTCGCGATGATGCTTGCCGTCCTGGCGTGGCACCCGTCGGAGCAGTTCGCGACCGTACGCCGCGCGATCGGCCTCGGCGCCGAGCGGCCGCTGCCCGCGCCCGTCGTCGTACAGACAGAGTGGGACGTTCACGTACGCCATGACCCAGCCGGGCAACGACACGAAGCCGGTCGGGTGGGACCCGTGCGAGGAGATCCGCTACCGCGTGAACGCGGAAGGCGAGCCCCAGGGCGGCCGCGGCCTCATCGACCGCGCGATCGCGCGGATCAGCGAGGCGACGGGCCTGGCCTTCCAGGACGAGGGCGACACCGACGACCGACCGTTCCCCGGCGGCGTGAAGCTCTTCGGCAAGGCCGATCCGGTGGTCATCGGCTGGGCCACACCAGCGGAGTACGCCGAGCTCGCGGGCCAGGTGGCCGGGGTCGGCGGTGCCGTCGCCGAGCGCGGGAGCAACCACCGGGTGCACTACGTCAGCGGCGGGATCGTCCTCGACCTCGAGGCGTTCACTCCGGCGGCCGTCGCACAGCAGCCGCGCGTCATGGAGGCGATCGTGCTCCACGAGCTCGCGCACGTGGTCGGCCTCGCACACGTCAGCGAGCCGATGGAGCTGATGTACGCCGACAACACCGGCCAGGTCTCGTTGGGTCCCGGCGACCTCGAGGGACTGGCCAGGCTCGGCTCCCTGCCCTGTGGCTAGGGAGCCCGGTTGCCGCGCGCGTCCTCCTGCACCACCAGCTCGTCGAGATCCTTGAGCCGGTCGAGCCCGTTGACCGCGCGCGACATCCGGTGGTTGCCGGCGAAGGTCTCGCGGTGCCGGTCGAGGAACCACCAGTAGCCGGCGGTGAACGGGCACGCGTCCTCGCCCACCCGCACCTTCGGGTCGAAGCGGCACGACCCGCAGTGGTCGCTCATCGTGTTGATGTAGGCGCCGCCCGACGTGTACGGCTTCGTCATCATCACGCCGCCGTCGGCGTGCTGCGACATCCCGACGACGTTGGGCACCATCACCCAGTCGTAGCCGTCGACGAACGCCCGGTGGAACCAGTCGGTGACCTGCTGCGGCGCCCACCCGCGCTGCAGGGCGTACGACCCCAGCACCATCAGCCGCGGGATGTGGTGCACCCAGCCGTGCTCGGCGACCTGGCCGAGGGTGTGCGAGAGGCAGCGCGCGTCGGTCGCGTCGGCGTCGAGCTCGGCGAACCACTGCGGCATCCGCTCAGTGGCGCCGAGCTGGTTGGAGCGTCGGTAGCCGTCGCCCTGGTGCCAGTAGGTGTGCCAGACGTAGTCGCGCCAGCCGATCACCTGCCGCACGAAGCCTTCGACACTCGCGATCGGTGCTGCACCACTGCGGTACGCCGCCTCGGCACGCTCGACGACCTCGAGCGGATCGAGCAGCCCGAGGTTCATCGGCGCGCTGATCAGGCTGTGCGCCATCCACGGATCGCCCTCGAGGATCGCGTCCTCGTGCGCGCCGAACTCCGGCAGCCGGTGCTCGACGAAGTGGTCGAGCGCCGCCAGTGCTTCGCGCCGCGTCGCGGAGAAGAGGCGCGGGCCGTCACGCCCGATGAACTCGATGCCGTCGCGCTCCCACCGGTCGAGGTCGTCGCGCACCTCGGCGTCGATGTCGTCCTCGGTGGGCCACCACGGTTCGGTCACGCCGAGCGTCTGCGCGCCCTTGGGCGGCGCCTCGCGGTTGTCGTGATCGAAGTTCCACCTACCGCCTGCGGGCTCGCCGCCGTCGACGAGGACGCCGTGCGCGAGCCGCGCGCGACGGTAGAAGTCCTCCATCAGCAGCCGCTTGCCACCACGCCCCTCGGCCCAGCGCTCGAAGTCGTCGCGCGCGGTGGCGAACCCCCGCGGCGGCCGCACGGTGGCGCCGAGCCGCTCGACCAGACCCAGAGCGGCGTACGACGTCGGGTGCACGACCTCCACGTCGTCGCGCTCCCGCACCACCTCGGCGTACGTCTCTGCCCGGACGTACGTCATCCGCTCGCCGAACTCGGCGGCACGGTGCCGCATCGCGCTGAGCACGAGGTGCGCCTTGGCGCGGTGGAACCGGCGGCGCCTGAAGACAGCGGCCGACTCGACCATCAGCAGCGGCCCGCGGTGGTCGTCGGTGAAGTGCGGGCCGAGCTGGTCGCCGAAGAGCCAGCGGGTGGTCATGCACCGACCCTAGGTATGGAGGCAACCCGACGGCTCACCCCTCGAGGCCCTCCGGCAGCACGGCGTACGTCGAGGCGCGGGCCAGTCGGGCATCGATCGTCAGGACCCGGCAACCCAGATGGTGTGCGAGCTCGACGTAGAAGGCGTCGGCAACCCTGAGGGACGCCGTCCTCCTCCACGCCCCCGGCACCAGAGGCGGGAGGTCGTGACGCTCGAGCGGGGTCCTGCCGAAGGTCGCCACGGCACGGCCCGCCGCGGCCCGCGACAGGACGCCCGCCCTGTGGAGTCGGGCCAGCGCCGAGGTGACCTCGAGGTCGACGTGCGCCGGTGCATGCAGCCGACCACCGGCAAGTGCTGCCGCGCTCGCGGCTGCTGATGCGCCAGCGATGACCAGGTCCACGAGGATCGACGCATCGACCACCCAGCTCTCAGCCTCGGGCACCGAGCTCGTCCCGGGCCTCATCGACCGCCGCAAGCACGTCCTCGACCGCGAGAGGTGTCGCGCCCGGCTTCGGCAGGGACCTCAACCAGGCATCCGTCTCATCACCTGCCAACGCACTCACAAGAGCGTGCTGAGTCAGGGCCGACACGTTGAGTCCTGCCTGTCGCGCACGAGTGGCGAGGTCATCAGGAACGTAGACATTGAGCCTGGCCATACACACATGCTACACACTCGCACCGGTCACGCCCCCGACGCGAGACCCCTGGAGCAATCTGTGGACAGAGGGCCTACGACTGAATCAGACCCTTCACGTACGCCGCCTGCCCGAGGTGCTGGAGGCAGTCGCCGATGATGCTGACCAGCCGCTGGCCGGCGGTGACGGGCGGGTCCCAGTTCTGGTCGACCTCCCGCTCCAGCTCGCGCTCGTCGACCGTCAGCAGGTAGCGGGCGGTCGCGAGGGTGACCTCGTGGTGATAGGCGACGAGCAGCTCCGGATCGGTGATCCGAAGAGCGTCGACCTGCTCGCTGGTGTGGCCGTAGCCGATGTCGTCGGTGCCGTTGGGCAGGCCGAGCTTCTCCTGCCACTCCTCCCACACCTGTGGCTGGTCGGCGAGCGTCGCGATGTGGTCGTCCTGCACCCGCGCCAGGTGCCACAGCAGCCAGCCGATCGGGTTGCCGGTGCCGCCCGGTCGGTGGTGCAGGCTCTCGTCGTCGAGACCCTCGGCCGCTCCGACGTACAGCTCGGTGATGCGGCCGAAGGCCTCGGTCAGCACTCCGCGGGGATCCATCGGATCACTCCACCGGCGTCGCGGACCGGACCTGAGGCGCGCTCGACTGCTCGTCCTTCATGCCGTCGATCTCCGCCAGGACGCGCGTGCGCTCGTCGTCGCTCAGGGACACCTGGGCCTTGGCGAGCCCCTCGTCGAGCTGCTGGGCGATGGTGTCGTCCTCGGCGCTGTACTGGTACGAGCTCACGTCGTCGACCACGCGCTGGGCCGCCTCGATCGCTGCCTGGTTCTCCTCATCAGTCATGCATTCCAACGTAACGAGGGCGTCCGACAGCGCAAGGTCCATCGGGGTGGGCGTCAGACGCTCGCCTTCCAGAACGTCTGCAGCAGCTCGAGGGCGGGGTCGGCGAGCCCGACCTGCGTGAGCAGGACCGCGACCGTGCCGCTGTCGGGATGGACGTACGCCGACGTGCCGGTGCCGCCGACCCAGCCGTAGCGACCGATGACGTTCCACGGGTCGATCAGGTCGGTGTCGACCCCGCCGCCGAATCCCCAGCCCTGGCCGTCGAGGAAGAACCCGCCCATCTCCCGGTGCTGCGCGGTGACCTGGTCGCTCATCATCAGGCGCACGGACTCCGGTCGCAGCACCGCTCCCCCGCCGGCGAGCAGCATCCGACCGAAGGCCAGCCAGTCGTCGACGGTCGTGACGAGCCCGCCAGAGCCAGAGGCGAAGGCCGGCTCGGTGGTGAACACCCCGTCCGGCTCGTCGCTGACCTGGAGCACACCGTCGTCGCCGCGCTCGTAGAGCGTGGTGAGGCGGTCGAGCTTGTCGGCCGGCACGGAGAAGCCGCTGTCGACCATCCCGAGCGGCTCGAGCAGCCGCTCGGCCATCAGGTCGGCGAAGGACTGTCCGCCGGCGCGGGCGAGCAGCACGGCGAGGACGTCGTACGACGCGTTGTAGGTCCACCCCTCCCCCGGCTGGTGCATCAGCGGGATCTGCCCGAGCCGGCGCATCCACTCGTCGGGCTCGGGCACACCGTGGATGTCCTCCGACGCCTGGCCGAGCTGCTCCATGAGCAGCCCGATGACGGGCGACTCCCAGGTGGCGAAGCCGTGGCCAGCGGTGCCCGTCAGGAGGTGACGGGCGGTGATCGAACGGGCGGCCGGGACGGTGTCGTCCAGCTCGCTCTCGAGCGTCCGCAGCACGAGCGGCTCGGCCAGCTCCGGGAGCAGGGAGTCGACCGGAGCGTCGAGGTCGAGCCGACGGTCGTCGACCAGCACCATCGCCAGCGCCGCGGTCAGCGGTTTGGTGATCGACGCCCCGCGGAAGATCGAGTCCCGCCGCATCGGCGTCCCGCTCGTGCCCTGCACGCCGAGCGCAGCGACCTCCACGTCATCGTCGCGCGCGATGAGGGCCACCAGTCCGGGGACGTCACCGGAGTCGACGTACGGGCTGAGGGTCTCCGCGAGATCGGCCATCACCTGACCGTACGCCCGTCCGGGTGTGGCTGGGCCGTCGTCGCGGAGGGACCGTGGAGGCATGGCCGTCACGAGCTTCCAGGACCTGCCCCTCGCCGACCGCGACCGCGAGTGGGACGGCGATGCCGCGGAGAAGCGCGTACGCGAGTGGGCCGGCGCCGAGGACGAGCCCAACGAGAAGTATCGCGATGCCCACGTCTGGTACGACGCGGAGAAGAAGGACAACTTCACCGCCTACAAGCTGCTCGTCGCCGACGTCGTCGACGGTCGGCTCAAGGCCGTCCCGCGAGGCGTGATGGCCGCCGGCAACGTCATGGTCGGCGGCCGGGGCGGCGTCGACATGCCCTCGAAGGACGTCGACCGCGCCAAGAGCCATCTGGCGAAGTACTACACGAAGATGGGCGACGAGGCCCCGTGGGAGCGCGACTGACGCTCCCGGCCTCGATGGTCGAGGTGCGAGAGGAGCGAGCCTCGAAATCTCAGAGGTGCTGGAGCTTGGCGTAGGGCGGCTTGATCCGCACCGACTGCTCCCCGAAGTTGACCGTCACCGCGTGACTGTCGAGGTGCGTGACGGTGCCGAGCCCGTAGAGGTCGTGGCAGACCCGGTCGCCGACCTCGAAGACCTCCACCACCACCTCGGGCGGGGGTGCGAACGGGCTGCTGCTCATGTGCCTCGGCCGTGAGCCGTGCGAACTGGTCATCGTCTGTCCATTATGCGCCTCTTGCGGTGAGAACGGTCCATCGCTGGTCGCTTCGGCCGCTTGGAACGATCGAAGTCGGGCGTCACCGACGACGCCCCAGCGCCCCGGCGCGGACGTAGACCACGGTCGTGATCACGTTGAGGACCACGACCGTGACGACGTACATCGCGAGGTTCAGCCCCGGCACGGCGTCGGCCGGCAGCGTGTACGCCATCACGACGCGCGCGACGGCGTCGAGCAGCGTGCCGGCCGCCCACAGCGCGCTGGAGGTGCGCCACATCCGGCGGAACCACGACTCGCGCTCCCACAACCCCTCCCAGTCCCCCGGCCAGCCCATCCGCCCCTCCACCATGGGCTTGGCGAACTGGTAGGCGAGCGGTCGGTCCGACCAGCGCAGGCTCGCGAGGAACCAGAACCCGACGCCGCCGGTCACGAGGGCGTCCTTGGCGAGCAGGAAGCGCTCGTCGCCGGGCAGCAGCGAGATCGCGAAGCTCGCGAAGAGCAGGACCGTGAAGAACGCCTCGAGCCCGCCCGGCCGGTTGCCCCGCACCAGGGAGACGAGCGCCGGGAGCAGCGAGAGGACGGCGCCGACCACGAGGGCGGCGTACACACTGACGCCGAAGTGGCGCAGCAGGTAGTAGAACGCGGTCGATCCCGCGATGCCGAGGAGCGGCCGCAGCAGGCTCACGCGTCCCCCCTCGTCACGGGTCGACCGTATGCGTCGCCCGGCTCGTCGGACAGGCACCACACCAGCGTGCCTACGATCAACGCATGACCTCCCCCGTCGCCGCCCCCGTCGCCCTGGTCACCGGTGGTTCGTCCGGCATCGGCGAGTCCACCGCCCGCGCCCTGCTCGCGAAGGGCTTCACGGTGTACGCCGTCGCGCGCCGCGTCGACCGGATGGCCGCGCTCGAGGCGGAAGGCGTGCACACCTTCGCGATGGACGTCACCGACGACGCCTCGATGACCTCCGGCATCTCGCGGATCATCGAGGAGCAGGGCCGGATCGACGTCCTGGTCAACAACGCCGGCTACGGGTCGTACGGCGCCGTCGAGGACGTGCCGATCGAGGAGGCCCGCCGCCAGTTCGAGGTCAACGTCTTCGGCCTGGCCCGCCTCGTCCAGCTCGTCACGCCGCACATGCGCGCGCAGAAGTCGGGCCGGATCATCAACATCTCCTCGATCGGCGGGAAGTTCTACGAGCCGTTCGGCGCGTGGTACCACGCGACCAAGTTCGCCGTGGAGGGCTTCAGCGACAGCCTCCGCATGGAGCTCCGGCCCTTCGGGATCAAGGTCGTCCTCATCGAGCCCGGCCCGATCCTCACCGAGTGGAACGAGATCGCCCGCGACTCGCTGCTCGAGCGCTCGGGCGATGGCGCGTACGCCGACCACGCGCGGAAGGCGCACGCCGTGCTCACGAGGTTCGACGAGCCGTCGCGGGCGTCGACGCCCGAGGAGGTGGCGGACAAGATCGTCAAGGCTGCGCAGGCCAAGCGACCGGCCGCCCGCTACCCCGTCGGCAAGGGCGCGCGGATGATCACCACCTCCCGCGACCTGCTGCCCGGACCGGGTGTTCGACGAGGTCGTGAGCCGCACCTTCGGGACGCGGTAGGTGGATCCCTCCCTGCTTGGCCGCGCCAGCGCGCTGGTCCCTGCGCAGGGACGGGCGATCCTGGGCATCACCGGTCCGCCGGGTGCGGGCAAGTCGACGCTGACCGACGCGCTGCTCGCCGCGCTCGGTCCGGACGTCGCTCACCTGCCGATGGACGGCTTCCACCTCGCGGACGTCCAGCTCGACCGCCTCGGCCTCCGCGACCGCAAGGGCGCGCCCGAGACGTTCGACGTCGACGGGTACGTCTCCGCCCTGCGCCGACTGCACGACGAGCCCGACCGCACGCTCTACGTCCCCGGCTTCGAGCGCGACCTCGAGCAACCCATCGCCGCGGCCATCGCGATCCCGCCGTCCGCCCGGCTGATCATCACGGAGGGCAACTACCTCCTGCTCCCCGACGGCGGCTGGGAGCGCGTACGTCCGCTGCTGGCCGAGGTGTGGTTCGTCGAGGTCGACGACGACGTACGCCGCGAGCGCCTGGTCCGTCGGCACGAGGAGTTCGGCAAGCCTCCCGAAGCTGCCCGGCAGTGGGTGAAACGAGTTGACGAAACCAACGCATCGCTTATCACTGCCGGCCGCGACGCAGCCGATCTCATCGTCGAGCTCACCTCGGAGGTCGGGTAAGCGGCGACGAGGGCCGTGTCAAGGCCGACGCATCCCAGTCGTGGAGCCGACCAACGAGGTAGCTGGCCAGTAAGAGGTCCAGCCGCGACCCTGGCGACCCTCAGATGAGCGCCGCCGAGGCAGCCGCCGTCGAGTTCGGCACCCACGTCGCGTCGAAATCCGTGTGCTCCCACTTCCACCTGGCGATGCGCGGCATGACCCAGAACGAGTAGATCCCCAGAGTGACGATGATCAGCAGAAGCCACTTGATCCAAAGACCGAAGAGGCCCATCCCAGATCCTGTGAACACGAGTCGCTGGCCGTCGATGTATGAGTGCTTCGCGCGCCAGCGCTCGCCCAAGACCAGAGCGAATGGGTAGCAGATGCCCAGCGTGAAGACGGTAACGAGGACCATCAGGATTCCTGTGCCTACGTATGTGCCAGCGCCTCCGTCAAAATGGAAGCGTCCGCGATTCTGAGCCATGAGGTTCCCCCTGTTGGTGTGGCTGATCGCCGAGAACCGTAGAGAGTGAACGGCACGTGCGTCCTGACTTTGGCGGAGTCGCCCCGGCGTCAAGGCAAGTTTGACGAAAGCGCCACGGGATCCCCGGTGCCATACCTAGTCTGCTTCCACACATTCGGCATCACGGGGGAACTAGACATGAAGAAGATCCTTGGCGCAGCCATGCTCGCCTCAGTCCTATCGATGACCATGGCCGCCTGCGAGGTCCCCGAGGACGGGGCGACGGCCGCCGACGGCGCGTCCGTCAATCAGAAGAAGAAGGACAAGCCGGCCAAGGCCGACAAGGCCAAGAGCGACGCGCCGAAAGAGACTGCCGGCCAGCAGAATGCTCGCGAGAGCGCTGAGTCCTACCTCGACATCAGCGCGTTCTCTCGCACGGGGCTGATCAAGCAGCTGAAGTTCGAGGGTTACTCGGAGAAGGACGCGACCTACGGTGTCGACGCTCAGAAGGCTGACTGGATGAAGCAGGCCGCGGCATCCGGTGAAAACTACCTGGAGATGAGCTCCTTCTCGAGCGATGGACTCATCCAGCAGCTGAAGTTCGAGGGTTTCACGCAGGAGCAGGCTGAGTTCGGCGCCAAGAAGAACGGACTCTGACTTCGCCACTGTCTCGACGAGGGCCGCATCCGGTCCCGATCCGCTCGTGGGACCCGCAGTTGACCTAACCTGCGATCAAACGAAGGAGTCGGGTGACAAGGAACATTCATGTCGTAGGCGCGGTCGTAGTGTCCTCAGGCGAAGTCCTGTGCGTTCAGCGCGGACCGAATGGCACTCTTCCGGGCCTTTGGGAGTTCCCCGGAGGAAAGATCGAGCCGGGAGAGACCGCACAGGAAGCGTTGAGGCGGGAGGTCGTGGAGGAGCTTCAGTGCAACGTGACAGTTGGCGAACAGGTCACCACAACGCGCCACGAGTATGACTTCGGCATCGTCCACCTCACCACGTTCTACTGCGAACTCGTCGATGGATCTCCCCACCTATCGGAGCATTCGGACATGACGTGGAGAGACCCTGGCGATCTCCGCGATCTGGCGTGGGCACCGGCAGACATCCCAGCGGTCCGAGTCATCGAGCAGCGCTTTGGGGTCCCGCGAAGCGCAGGCTGACGCAGGCGCACGCTGAGTGTTGCCGAGCTTCATCAATCACTACTCAGCCCTGAAGGGGTTCCACACGTGACGACGGCAGGCGAACTCGCGACCGGACTACACGAGTCGGTGGTCACAGCTGAGCTGCAGGACCAACTTCTCGAAGAAGTCACCCGGCTGGTGGAGCTCGGGAAGGTCGACGATGGAGATCAAACACACGTGCTGGTGCGCCACATCAGCGCGGCCCTCCACCGTCGACTGGCGGCCATCAAAGACCCCGCCGCTCGCCTCGTCGTGGCCAACGAGCTTCTTGGCGCTATTGAGCATCCAGCGGACTCGGTCTTGGGTCCCGTCCAGCAACTGCACTCCCTGCGACCCGCGCTCGGCCCAGGTCAGACGACGCGCTTCACACAGCGACCAAAGACGCCCCTCAACGACGCCGCCCTGCTAACCAATGCCCAGGGCGAGCCCAGTCTTGCGTCTGAACTGCGCGCCGAGATTGGCTCCGCCAACTCGATCGACCTCCTGTGCGCATTCGTCATGTGGCATGGGCTTCGACTCATCGAGGGCGAGCTTGCGACAGCCCGCGAAGCAGGCATCCCGATCCGCGTCGTGACGACCACCTACATCGGCGGCACCCAGCGCGAAGCGCTTGATCGACTGGTCTCCGACTTCGGCGCGGAGGTCAAGGTTCAGTACGACGCTAAGCGCACCCGCCTACATGCCAAGGCCTGGCTGTTCGGACGCGACACTGGCTTTGACACTGCCTATGTCGGCTCTTCGAACCTCACCACCTCAGCCATGCTCGAGGGCGTCGAGTGGAACGTTCGTCTCAGCAAAGCTGCGACCCCCAGCCTGTTGGACAAGTTCCGGGCAACATTCGACGCCTACTGGAACAGTCCGGAGTTCGAGTCGTACGACCCGGAACGCGACCGTGATCGTCTTGACGACGCCCTCCTCGAAGCGAAGGGGGTCGAAGAGCTCAGATCGAGTCACCATCAGCCTGGTCGGGCTCGAGGTCCGTGCCTACGCGTATCAACAGGAGATGCTCGACGCCATCGAGGTCGAACGTGTCCTGCATGGCCGCCACCGAAACCTGGTCGTCGCTGCGACCGGCACTGGCAAGACGGTCATCGCAGCATTGGACTACCGCCACTTGGTCCAGCAGGCAGGCGGTCAGATGCCCAGCCTCCTATTCGTTGCGCACCGTCGCGAGATCCTCGAACAGTCAATGCGCACCTACCGGGAGGTGCTTTCCGATGGCGACTTCGGTGAGCTCTACGTAGGTGGGCAGCGGCCTGAGCGCTGGAAGCACGTCTTCGCGAGCGTTCAATCGCTGACGTCATACGGCGTTGCCAACATTCCGCCGGATGCGTACGACGTTGTGGTCATCGACGAGTTCCACCACGCTGAGGCGAAGACCTATCGCCGCATCATCGATCACCTGCGACCGCAGGAGCTCCTCGGCCTCACAGCCACACCGGAACGCGCCGACGGCACCGACGTGCGCTCGTTCTTCGATGGTCGCACCGCCGCCGAGCTTCGTCTGTGGGACGCCCTCGGTGCCGACCTCTTGTGCCCGTTCCACTACTTCGGCATTGCAGACGGGACGGACCTTCGTCAGGTCACGTGGAGTCGCGGACGGTACGACGAGGGCCAGTTGGCTGACGTCTATACGGGCAACGATGCTCGAGCTCGCATCGTGCTCACCCAGGTCCGAGACAAGATCGCGAACGTGGGCGAGATGCGGGCCCTGGGCTTCTGCGTCAGCGTTGCGCATGCCGAGTACATGACACGTGTGTTCAATCGAGGCCGGCATCCCAGCACAGACCGTCACCGGCGGCACCCCGAGCGATGACCGCGCAACCGCGCTAAGGCAGTTGCGGGCGGCGGAGGTGAACGTGCTCTTCACCGTCGATGTGTTCAACGAAGGCTTGGACATCCCCGATGTCGACACCGTGCTGTTCCTGCGGCCCACTGAGAGCTCGACGATCTTCATGCAGCAGCTTGGCCGGGGTCTTCGACGCACTCATCGCAAGGCTGTCCTCACGGTGTTGGACTTCGTGGGCTATCACCGCAAGGAGTTCAACTTCTCGCGGAAGTTCGGCGTCCTGACCGGCATTCACGGCAAGCGACCTCGAGAAGGCCGTGAAGGAAGACTTCCCCTTCCTGCCGTCGGGATGCCAGGTGCGCCTCGACAAACAGACCCAAGAGGTCGTTCTGGAGAACCTCAAGTCGCAGATCGCCAACCGGTGGGCACAGATCGTGGCCCAGCTCCGCCTCACGAAGGACGACTCACTGGAGACGTTCCTCGAGACCTCGGGGCTGGAGCTGAGTGACATCCTTCGACGCGGCAGCCACTCGTGGACGAAGCTGCGTCAGGACGCGGGACTCGAGACGCTTCCGGGCTCGGATCTCGAGGAGAAGCTCCTCAAGCGGGTGCGAGCCTTCGCGCATGTTGACGACCCGCAGCGTGCGGCTGCCTACCGCTCGCTGCTTGCCGATGGGTCACCGCGGTACGCCGACCTCTCGCCTGGGGAGCAGCGCATCGCACGCATGCTCTACCACTCGTTCTGGTACGACGGTGGAGGTTTCGACTCCATCGAGGAAGGCTTCGATGCCATGCGACGACGAGGCGGCCGCTCGCTCAGAGGTGGCAACCGTCGTCGACCTGAGCTTCGAGGCGGCTCGACACGTGCCAGTCCCTCTCGACGGAACCCTGGCCGATGTCCCGCTCCAGGTCCACGCTCGCTACCAACGGGAAGAGATCCTGTCGGCGCTCGACTTCCCTCGCCTGCCCAACAGCTTCCGCGAGGGGGTCTTCTACTTCGCCGAGCGCAATGTGGACGCGTTCTTCATCACGCTGAAGAAGTCCGAAGCCGACTACTCGCCGACGACGATGTACGCCGACTACCCCATCTCGCGGGACCTGTTCCATTGGGAGTCGCAGTCGACTACTTCAGTCAACTCCCCCACCGGGCGTCGTTACCTCGACGGGACGTCAACCGTCTTGCTCTTCGTACGCCAGGAGCCGAAGGACGACTTCGGCACGTCCCCCTACCTGTTCCTCGGCCCTGCCGCGTACGTCTCCCACACGGGCGACCGGCCCATCGCCATCACCTGGCGGCTGTCGGACCGCCGATGCCGACGGACTTCTTCAACCACGCCTCGGCGATTGCGCAGTAGGGCAGCCCGCCGCCTTCGACCCAGTGGTTGATGCACAGCTCAGGATATCGAGATGACGGGGGCAAAGTGAATCTCTTCGTCGAGGACCTGATGCACCCACAGTGGAAGCATGACACCCATGCGCAGGACTCGCTCGACGCTGTGTCGTGACACCATCCGCGTCCGCGGATCGCACAAGTGAGTGAGGGTCTGGCGGCCGGTACCCGCGCCACGACGTCCTGGCCGGCCGATTGGCACGCTGGCGTAGAGAGTCGGCCCATCGAGGCCAGGGAATGACGTCGGTGACCGTTGGCCTGTAGACCTTGCTCATGTAGGCGTCAGCCCGCGAGAGCTTGTCTGGCTCAAGAAACGGCACCGCCCGGCACAGCTTCTGTCCTTGGGCCCCCGCCGCGTAAAGCTCGAAGTAGGTCTTGTCGTAGGTTCGGTTGTACTTCGAGATCTGCGCATTGACGACACCCAGGCGCGTGACCAAATCCTGCAGGCCATCGATGGCCGGGTGGCTCTCCAGGCAGATCGCCCACTTGGCCGCACCAGTGTGGGTGACGTACGCGTCCAAGGCAGCGCCTTGGAGGAAGGTGAGCGCATGGTCGCGCCGTCCTTCCGCGATGACGCAGGGAACCTTCTTGTTGGAAGCGCGACTTCCGCACTGCAGCAGTTCCATGAACTCGACGAGCCTTTTGCTCGAGACGACGAGCCCCGTGCAACGGTCGGGCTGCCGAGTGATCCTCGCGTGGAGACCAAAGACGTCCAGCCAGGCACGCTGCGCTCGCAGCAAGACCGCCTCAACTGAGTTGGTCAGAATCACCGACCAGTTGCTTCGTGTCGTGTGCCCCTCCGAGAGGTAAGCGCCTAGCAAGAACGCCAAGTCGTGGCTCATGACAGCGGGGATTCTGATCTGTCTCTCACTGCCGTAGCCGGGTCGTGGAAGCACGGCCGGCAGCGCCGCCGCCGATCCTGACCAGGCCCCTACATAGCTAACCCCCACCCAGTCACCGGAAGTGATCTGAGCGGCGGCCGTCTTCGTGGGTGCTGAGCTGCCGTCCCGCCATGCGAGGAGCGCCTGTCCAACAGAGATCTCGCGGGTGCCCCGGCCGCGGATGGACAGACGAACGGTGTCCGAGGTGAGCATGAGTGTGACTCGCTGTTCCCGACCCCAGTTTGGACTGGTTATGCCTGTCTACACGGCGGCACCGACAGCCGAACGGCCCCGGCGCAAGAGCGTCGGGGCCGTTCTCAGCGTGAGCCGGGTTCAGCTGTCACGTTGCATCGAGTTGTCACGGGCGATTGCGCAGGTGACATTCTCCATGAACATCATAGTCGCTATCATGTTGATGTGATCCCTCGAACGAACGCTGTAGCTGGACTTGCGGAAGACGTAGGGAGGGCTCTGCTGCTGTTCGCAGACCGGCTTCGCGCTGAGGAGGAGACTACCTCGGCGTCGGCCCCCTCTTCGGATCAACGCTCAACGACTCGCCTGGGTGGCGGGCAGTTGCGTTTGGTTGAGGCGCTGCGGGAAGCCGGCGATCGCGGTCTGACCACCCGCGAAGTCGCCGAGAAGGCCGACATGCACCCGAACAACGCGCCCCGAGCCCTCAAGGGGCTGGTCGAGCGGGGGTTTGTAGGCGGTCCAGACGGCACGCCCGCTGTGTGGCGCTATGTCCCGGAGTAGACCCTCCGGATGGATGAGCGTGGACCCCTCTGCTAGGCGCCGGGAGAGGGCTGCTTCGCGTCGAGGTCGGCGAAGAGCTCCTCCATCAGCGTGATGTCGTGCATCCTGGGCGGCAACGAGTTGTCGCCCAAGGCCTTCCCCACCGCGTAGAGCGCCTTCCTGTTGAAAGCGTTGTCGACCGGCTTGAGCTGGTAGGGCACCGGGCTGAAGGCGTATCCCTGCGCTTCGTACTCGGCGCGCTCCTCGTCGGTGGGTGGCGTGAACTTGCCCTTGGTCCTGGTGGCCATTGGGTCGTGGATGGTGATGAGGCCGAACTCCTCGAGCTCGTGGATGGTCTCGTAGGTCTCGCCGCTGACGCCGTAAAGGGACCAACGCTGGTGTTGCGTGAGGGGGACGCCGTCCTCTTCCCAGCCGAGCCGGTCGTACCTCATGCGGGCGTAGGCATCGTGGACGGTGAGCAGCATGAGCTGCTCCTGCTGGGTGAGGACGAGGTGCCAGCCGTTGCGGAAGTAGGTCGCGGGGAGGGGAATCACGTTGGGGTCGAGTGCGGCCGGCAACTCGTAGGCGTCACCGGTCCCGGTGTCGCTGAGGAAGTTGAGGTTCGGCTCGCCTTGACGCGTGCCAGCTCGGCGTCGGACCACGTGTGCGGTCTCGAGGGCGTCAACGTCGCGCTGCATGCGCGCGTACCGTGCGCGGGGCGTTCCGCCCTGACGGCCGCACAGGGTGGACCACGGGACGTCGCCGGCGTAAACCTTGGCGGCGAGGGGGTGGCGGTCGGCCATGACCCCCTCCGCGTGGAGCGTGTAGATCATCGACAGGTAGGTGCTCAGACCGTGGCCCTTAAGTCCCACGAGCCGTGCCAGCGGCTTGCGGGTACGCAGGTCGCGAGACTTCTGGTCCTTGCGGGTCGTGCCCTTCGGCAGTGCCGGGCCACCCAGGCTCGGCGGAAGGGGTCGCGGCTGCCCGATGAAGAGGCCACCGGCGCGCAGTCGCACGTCGGCGTTCGGGTCGGCGAGCGCCGCGTAGGAGTCCAGCGTCTCCTCGACCACGTCGAGCCGGGTGTCGAGGTAGTCGATGCGGTCCGACCTCGCCTGGATCGCCTTCTCCTCGGCTCCGCTGCGCCAGGCAGCCCTGCGCTTGGCCCGCTGGACGACCGCAGGTTCCAGATCCTCGGGCTCAGGGGCGCGGTTTTCCTCGACAAGCTTGACTCTCGGCATCGTGGCTCTCCGGGTTTGCACGGGATAGCGGCCCATGTAGTAGCGGGACAATAGTCTCAAGGACTCTACGTCGCGCTGGGTGTCCCGTGCAAGCAGATCTCACGTACCGCTACTCCGGAACCCTGTTGCCGTTGGGTTTGCCGCCGCACGACCTCACGATGTACCCACACGCCGCGGACCTGCTGCGGCCAACGGAAGAGGTGATGCCCATGAACTGGGCAAGGGAGGTGTGCCGCACGGTCCGGTCCGCGATCGAAGTTGAGGGTCGGACCGCGCGGCTGGTGGCGCTCATGGTCACGGCGACGATGTGCTTCGTCATCGTGACGGCGGTGAGCTGACCACACACTAGCCGGGGGTCGGCCGTGACCGCGAGGGTGCGGCCGACCTCGGGCGGTGGAGAGGCGCCGCACCTGTGGCCTTCGGAGTACTTCCACCAGTGCGCCTCGAACGCAAGCAGCTCGGACTCCAGATCGCTGAGCGGACGTTCGTTGGCAAGTTCGAGGTCAGCAGGGTCCATGCGTGCACCGTGCTCGAGCACGCTGGGGTGCAGTCGACGACTCGAGAACGAGCTCGCCGCAGCCCTCGCCGCTGCCGGGTCACGTGCCTGCCAGGCATGACTGCGGCGTGCCACCGTCGCCCTACTTTGAGACCAACCACCGTCGCCATCGCGGCGTCAGCGCTCGACGCATCTCGAACAGCACATGCTTCTTGGCCCGGTCCGAGCGCGTGCGGTCGTACCCCTTGCCCAGAGGCACGTCCCGGTTGCGGCGGGTGGGCTTACCGCGCCATGCGGCCGTCATCTGAGGGCCGGCGTCCTCCAGCGCGGCCGCAACGAAGTCGTCGTAGGCCTTCGCCGTCCTGGGAGGGGCGTGCAGACGCAGGAGTCCGCTGTAGTAGTTGTGGCGGCTCTTCACGTCGCTGAGGTACGCGGTGATCTCGGCACGCTGCTGATGGGACCCGTCACTGCGGCGAATCCGGTACGGGCCCTCGAGGTAGTCCTCCACCGACCGCAGCGCCTCCGCGAACATCGCCGACCGCCGCTCCCTGCGTGCCGCGGCCTGCGTGCCCGCGAAGGTCAGCACTGCCACCAAGATGGTGATGGCGGCGCCGAGCCCGGCCGCGATGAGGGTGGTGCCCTCGTCCCAGCCGAAGTTCTCGAAGAACCCTTCCTTCGGCTTGGCCGCGGCCACCACCACGAACCACCGGGTCATGACGCCATCCTGGTCGCGAACCCGTGCGGCGCCTCAGCGCCAAGCCACCTACCACGCGGATGCCCACCGGTCAGTCGCCAGTAGTGCTCGAAGAACAGGTGGTCACGGACCAGGTTCAGCAAGGGCAGAAGGCCGTCGTCGGCCGTCCACTGCTGCTCGACCGGGCTCCAGGGCCACCACAGGCACAGCGCGTCATCCGGCATCCGGTGCGGCGAGACCGCACCGCAGTCGGCCCACACACGCGGGTAGTTCGGCGACGTGATGCCGTAGGTGTCGTACGGCGGGCTCTCGAAGAAGACCACGGTGACCGGGATCGGGGCAGGTCGGCCGGGCACGTCGAGGCCGTCGTGGTGATAGGCCAGCCAGCCGGTCGAGTCGCGCCAGGACACGCCGATGCCCTGCTCGCGTCGGACGTGCCGGTGGTGTTCACGGTGGATGCCGCGTTCGAGGTACAGCTGCCACGCCGGCCGGGCGCCGTACCAGAGCCCCGGGCGGGCGGGGGTGACCCGCCCGCCCGGGGACGCGGAGGTGTCTACAGCCCCCACGACGACACGTCGCGCCTCTGGTGAAGTGCGCCCGCACCAACGCCGGTGACCAGCGCCGGGGTACCGGTCACCCGGTGCTGTGCGGCCTTGTCGTCAGCGATCTTGCGCGCCTGCTCGGCGGTGACCTTGTACCAGTCGGGCTTGGGCATCATGTCCTCGTCGTTGAACATGAGCGCGAGCTGCTCCCACGCGAGCACGGGGTAGCCGGCGTTCTCGAACGCGATCGCCTGGACGAGCTTGGCCTCCGCCTCCCGCAGCTGCGCGACGACCTCGCGGCGCGGCCTGTTCAGCTTGATCGGCTTCTCCGCGACGTGCGCAGGGTCCTCGGTCTCCGCGACCGACAGCTCACTGATCGCGGAGTCGAACCACACCTTCAGCGCCTGGAGCTGAGCCATCGGCTCGTCCAGGCACCCGAGTGCGAGCGCCTTCACGTTCCACGAGCACATCGGCATGTCGTTGCACCGGTTCCAGTGCTTGAGCAGCCGCACCGCCCGGGCGTAGAGAACGTCGGTCTTGTCGATCGCGTTCTTCACCATCCTCGTGTGCTCCTCCGGGTGCGCCCGGTCCCACTCGCGGTACCGCGGGATGTAGAGCCCCTCGGCCTCGAAATTGTCGATCGCCACGATGACGTCCGCCGTGAAGTCCGTCTCCACCGCCGTCACCGGGTCCCCGAAGCGGACCAGGATGGACCGCTTGCGGCCCTCGACGATGACGGTGAGCTTCGGGTACGCCGGCCCGAGCTCGCGCCGGATGGCGTTCGCTGCCCGGTCCTTCAGGTCTCCGGGGCCCTTCTTGCCGGGACCGTGGGAGTCGACCGCTTCCGCGACGACGACACCAAGGTCGACGTCAGTCAGCGGCGTCAGGGCGTCGCCGTGGGCCACGCTGCCGTTCACGTACGTGCGCGAGCCGGGGAACTCCTTGAGCAGCGCTGCGCCGATCAGGCCGCGGCGCTTCTTCGCCTCATCGAGCTCCGTCTGGAGCACCTGAATGCGACGTCGAGCACTTTCGAGAAGTTCCTCGAGAGTAGGGGTCGTACGGGTGACATCAGTGTGCTTCACTGTGCCCACCTCCTTCTTAGCCGGATGGAGTTTCTTGAATCGGATGCCCCTCGCCCTGCCAGGCGGGGGGTTCCGCATTTCACGGGACTAGCCCGTATCGACAGCCCTTCGTCGGCTGTCGAAGTTCTCGGATGGTCGGTACGACCTGTCCTTCTGACGGCCATAACCGCTGACGTCATTCCAGCAGCGACCACCGACAAGACACCCAGCTCTCAGCCGGCGCGGGGTGCTGCCACACCCGGCGCCGGAGGGCCGCTGCTCGGTGTTGCGCCGCAACGGCTGGAGACAGCGCCGGCCCGGCCCCTCCACATGGGAGGGGCCGGGCCGGCGAACGTCGCTGAGAGCCACCATCACTCGCTATGAACGCGATGGTGATAGTTCATGGCGTTTGTCCAGCATGCAACTACTGACATTTCACGCAACTCTCTGGGACATTTCCGTGCAACTCGA
>CAVQDC010000012.1:0-19596 GCA_963711175.1 uncultured Actinomycetota bacterium | reverse complement strand
AGCTTCCCGATGGCGACGAGACCCCGGAGTCCGAGAAGGACGACGCCCCCGCGCAGGAGGAGCCGGCCGCCGAGGAGGCAGCCGACTCCGGCTCGTCGGGTGGCTCGGGTGGTTCGGGTGGCGGCGGTGGTGGCGGCACGTCCGTGACGCTGCCCGCGCTCGGCGAGTCCGTCACCGAGGGCACCGTCACCCGCTGGCTCAAGAAGGTCGGCGACGAGGTCGCGGTCGACGAGCCGCTGCTGGAGGTCTCGACCGACAAGGTCGACACCGAGATCCCCTCGCCGGTCGCGGGCACGCTGCTCGAGATCAAGGCGGAGGAGGACGAGACCGTCGAGGTGGGTGCCGAGCTCGCGATCATCGGCTCCGGCGACGACGCTCCCGCGCAGGCCGCTCCCGAGGCGCAGCCCAAGGACGAGGAGCAGGCGGACAAGAAGGCCGAGCAGGAGGAGCAGGCCGTCGAGGAGACGGGCGACCTGCCCCCCGGCGACGAGACCCCCGAGTCGGAGAAGCAGTCCGAGCCGGAGCCGGAGCCAGAGCCTGAGGCGAAGGAAGAGACCAAGGCACAGGCCGAGCCGGCCACGCAGGCCACCCAGGCGACGGAGCCGGCTCCGGCTGCTCCGGCGCCCAGTGAGGGCGGCCGCGACCAGACGGCGTACGTCACTCCGCTGGTGCGCAAGATGGCCGACCAGCACGGCGTCGACCTGGGTGCCCTGACCGGCACGGGAGTCGGCGGCCGGATCCGCAAGCAGGACGTCCTCGACGCGGCTGCTGCGGCCCAGGCCCAGCAGGCCGCTCCTGCCCCGGCTGCCGCACCGGCGGCTGCGGGTGCGCCCCCGGCCGCCGCCGCTCCCTCGACGTCGCCCTCACCGCTGCGGGGGACCACCGAGCCGCTGTCGCGGCTGCGCAAGGTGATCGCCAAGCGGATGGTGGAGTCGCTCACCGAGGCGGCCCAGCTGACGCAGGTGATGGAGGTCGACGTCACCACGATCGCCCGTCTGCGCGAGGCGTCGAAGGCCGACTTCCTGGCCCGCGAGGGTGTGAAGCTGACCTACCTGCCGTTCTTCGCCAAGGCGGCGATCGACGCGCTCAAGGTGCACCCCAAGCTCAACGCGGCGATCGACGCCGACAAGGGCGAGGTGACCTACTACGACCGCGAGAACATCGCGTTCGCCGTGGACACCGACAAGGGTCTCCTCACGCCGGTCGTCAAGGACGCGGGCGACCTGTCGATCGCCGGCATCGCGAAGAAGATCGCCGACGTCGCCGAGCGCACCCGCACCAACAAGATCACTCCGGACGAGCTGTCCGGTGGCACCTTCACGATCACCAACCTGGGCAGCTTCGGGGCCCTGTTCGACACCCCGATCATCAACAAGCCCCAGGTGGCGATCCTCGGCCCCGGTGCCGTCGTGAAGCGTCCCGTCGTGATCGACGACGCCAACCTCGGCGAGACGATCGCGGTGCGTCACATGGTCTACCTCTCGCTGACCTACGACCACCGCCTCGTCGACGGCGCCGACGCCGGTCGCTTCCTCAAGGACGTCAAGACGCGCCTCGAGTCGGGCCAGTTCGAGGTCTGAGGCTGCTCGCCCACTGGGCGACTCGAGCGGACGTATGGCCGCTCGACGCACGGCATGCCGTGCGTCGAGCGGCCATATCCCTGTCATAGTCCGCCGGCGCGTCGGGTCGTACGTCGAAAACGGGGCGCGCTCTGTCGGCCCCACCACCTAGCCTGAAGTCACCGTGACCACCATCGAAGCCCCCCGCTCCGCAGACGCGACCACCCCCGTGTCGGAGCTCCCCGCAGACCGCCGGCCCGTCGACTGGCGGCGCGTCCGCCGTCCGCTGACGGTCGTGTGCCTGTCGATGGCCCTGGTCGGTGCGATCGCCTCGTCGCTCGGCAGCGTGGCGGCCGGTCGGCTCGCCGACTCCCCCACCTCGACCCTGGTCATGCTCCTCGCTCTGAGCGTCGTCGGTGGCGCGTTCATCGACACCGCGGCCCGCACGATCTGGGGAGTCATCGTCGACCGGGCCGAGGGCCAGCTGCGCGCCGACCTGATCGACGCGGCGATGGCGCAGCCGCTGGCCGAGCTCTCCGAGCAGGCCGTCGGCGAGGTGCTCGACCGCATCGACGACGACACCTGGGAGGTCGGCCAGCTGATGCGGTGGGGCGTGTGGATGGCCCTCCGCACGACGCTGTCGGCCGGCCCGCTGTGGATCGTCGCCAGCATCACGTGGTGGCCGGCGACGTTCATGTTCCCGCTCTGCGGCGTGCTCGTGTGGCTCGCCATCCGTCGTCTCCTGCCCCAGATCGCCGAGCGCAAGGTGCTCGAGGAGGCCGCGTGGACCGACCACGCCGCCTCGACCGAGGAGGGCGTCGCCGCGCGCGACGACATCCGCACGTCGCTCGGCCAGGCCCACGTCCTGCGCCGCAACGCCCAGTTCGCGGCCGAGATCCACCGGCGTCTCCGCACCGTCCTGGCGGTCGAGGTGAGCATCACCCGTCGCAGCGGCGCCCTGCTCCACGGGGTCCTCGCCGCGACCGGCCTCATCGGTGTCGCCCTGGTGCTGCACGGCGACCTGAGCACGGCCCGGCTGGTCACCCTCTTCCTGGTCACGACGATGTTCGTCGGCCAGGTCGACATGCTCGCGCGCCACCTGCCCGACCTCCAGGAAGGCATGGGAGCAGTGCTGCGCCTGCGCTCCATGCTGTCCGTCCCCGCCGAGCCGGTGGGCGGCGCAGCCGTGCCGACGGGTCCGCTCGACGTCGAGCTGCGCGGGCTCGAGTTCTCCTACGGCACCGGCACCTTCGCCCTGCGCGACGTGGACCTCGCGGTCCCTGCCGGACACACCTGCGCGCTCGTCGGACGTACGGGCTCAGGCAAGTCGACGCTCGCCTCGTTGCTGTCGCGGGCGGTCGAGCCGCCTCGCGGGTCCGTCTTCATCGGCGGCATCGACGTGCGCGACCTCGACCTCCAGCAGCTCCGCGCCGCGGTCGGCGTGGTCACCCAGCGCACCGAGGTGCTGGCGGGCACCCTCGCCGACAACATCCGGCTCTTCGGCGACGCCCCGCGCGAGCAGGTCGAGGCCGCAGTCGACGAGCTCGGCCTCACCGACTGGGTGGCCGGACTCCCCGAGGGCCTCGACACGCTGCTCGGCCCCGGTGGCACCAGCCTCTCGGCCGGCGAGGAGCAGCTCGTCGCGTTCGCCCGCCTGCTCGTGCGCGACGTGAGCGTCGTCGTCCTCGACGAGGCCACGGCCCGGATGGACCCGGTCACCGAGGCCCGGGTCGTCCGCGCCGCCGACCGGTTGATCTCCGGTCGCACCGGCATCCTCGTGGCGCACCGGCTCTCGACCACCGAGCGGGCCGAGCAGGTCGCCGTGCTCGAGTCGGGCAGCGTCGTCCAGCAGGGTCCGCGCGGCCGTCTCGCGACGGAGCCCGGCCCGTTCCGCGACCTCCTCGTCGCCGCCGCGCACGAGCCCGTCGTCGAGGAGCACCACCACCAGGACGCCTCGATCGGGTCCGTACGTCGCAGCACGACGCCCCCGGCGCCGCCGCACGTCGACCCGCCGCTCGGGCTGATGCGTCAGGTCTGGCACGCCATCAGGCTCAAGCCCGAGTGGGGCCTGCTCGGCGCGGGACTGTTCCTGGTCGCGTCCATCACCGGTGCCTACGGTGCGATCACGGGCTTCGTCTGGGGCCACGTCGTCACCGCGCTGCAGCGTGGCGAGACGCCGGGTCTCATGCTCGCCGCACTGGTCTTCTCGCTGATGATCGGGCCGCTGCTGCTCTCGCAGGCGTTCTGGACCTACCCGCACTGGTGGGTCGAGGTCCGGATGCGCGTCCGCGCAGCCGTGCTCGCCGGCCAGACCGACCAGCGCCGACTGGTCCGGACGCCGCCCGGCGAGGTCGTCGCCCGGGCCATGGACGCGGATCGCATCGCGCGCTACACCGACCGCTGGGTCGACTTCGTCAACGGCCTGCTGGTCGCGACGCTCACCGCGCTCATCGCCGGGGAGCTGGCTCGCCGGCGGCGATCCTGCTCGCCGTGATGACGGCGTCGGCGCTCGCCTCCTCGCTCGGCCGCCGGGTTGCCGGCCGGTCTGCTGCAGCGGCGTCGGCCGCGCGCGCCGGCTTCGGCCAGGCGCTGGTCTCGACGCTCGAGTCGATCCGCACCGTCAAGCTCGCGGCCGCCACCCCGCACCTCCACCGGCACCTCCGCGAGGTCGACGCCGGCCGCGTGGACGCGGCGGTGCGCGAGCACCGGGTGCAGTCGCTGCTCGACGGCGTGCCCGTCGTGATGGTCCAGTGCGGCGTCGTCGCCGCCTGGACCGGCCTGCTGACGGGCCACTGGGAGCTGGCCACGGCGCTGCTCGTCGCCAACGCGGTCAGCGGGTTCGACTGGTTCGGGCGGGTCGCCGGAGCAGTGGTGACCGAGGCACCGGGCACCCGCGCCTGGATGGAGGCCACCAGTGCCCTCGCCGGCGGGGGCGACCTGATGGTCCTGCCCGCCGGGATGGACCTGTCCGCCGGCACCGCCGACGAGCCGGTCCGTGCCCAGCGCGACCCGCTCCGCACCCTCAGCCTCCGCGATCTCAGCGCCGTGCACGACGACGGCACGCTCGGCGTCCAGGACGTCGACCTCGAGGTCAACGCCGGCGAGCTCGTCCTCCTCCTCGGACAGGTCGGCTCCGGCAAGTCCAGCCTGCTGGGCGCACTGGCCGGCCTGGTCAGCAGCACGGGCGAGATCCGCTGGAACGACGAGGTCGTCACCGACCCGGAGGCCACGCTGCGTCCCAGGCGTGTCGCCCACGTCGCGCAGGTGCCCCGCGTGCTGTCCGGCACGTTCAACGACAACGTCGCCCTCGACCACGTCGGACCGGGCCGTCATGCCGGCGCTGGAGGCCGCGCGGATGGGTCGCGACGTGTCCGAGGCCGGCGGCCCCGACTCGCTCGTCGGCCACCGCGGCGTACGCCTCTCCGGTGGCCAGGTGCAACGCCTCGCACTGGCCCGGGCCCTGTCCACCGAGGCCGACGTGCTGCTCGCCGACGACGTGTCGTCCGCCCTCGACGCCGCCACCGAGATCGAGCTGTGGCAGGCGCTGCGCGAGCGCGGCGCCGCCGTCGTCGGTGCGACCAGCAAGGCCGCGGCCCTCGCCCAGGCCGACCGGGTGGTCGTGCTCGATGCCGGTCGGGTGGTCGACCAGGGCCCGTGGCGCGAGCTGTCGGCCCGCTGGGGACACCTGGCCGGCTGACCCCGCCGGCCCCCGGTTGCGCTTTGCCGGGGTGGTTGGGTGGGGGCATGCGCGTCGTCATCGCCGGAGCAACGGGTTTCCTCGGAACCCACCTGTCCGACCACCTCCGGGTGCTCGGGCACGAGGTGACCGCTCTCGTCCGCCGCGAGCCGACCTCCGAACGCGAGTCCCGGTGGGACCCGAGCAGGGGCGAGGTCGACGGTGCCGTGATCGCGCGCTCCGACGCCGTCGTCAACCTGGCCGGCGCGAGCATCGCGGGCAACCCGCACTCGAAGAAGTGGGCCGGCGAGGTGCTGGAGTCGCGGGTGTCGACCACCCGCACGCTCGCCCGCGCCATCGCTGCCAGCGAGCGACCGCCGGCCTTCCTCGCCGGCAACGGCATCGCGTTCTACGGCGACCACGGCGCAGCACCCGTCACAGAAGAGACCGACAGCTGCGGCGACGCCTTCCTCACGAAGGTCTCCCGCGAGTGGCAGGCAGCCACCTCGGCCGCCCACGAGGCGGGTGCCCGGGTCTGCGTGCTGCGCACGTCCCCGGTGATGGACCGGACCTCTCCCCCGCTCAAGCAGCTCCGGCTGCTCTTCCAGGCCGGCGGCGGCGCCACGCTCGGCTCCGGCGCCCAGCACATGCCGATGATCTCGCTGCGTGACTGGATCGGCGCGGTCAGCTACCTGATCGAGTCGCGCGACGTCTCCGGAGCGTTCAACCTGTGCTGCCCGGACACCCCGACCAACGCCGAGTTCACCCAGACCCTCGCCAAGGCAGTGCGACGCAAGGCGTTCCTCGCCGTACCGGCCCCCATCATGAAGCTCGCGGCCGGCGACCTGGCCCCCGAGCTGCTGGGGTCGATCAACGCCCGCCCGGCTGCCCTCGAGCGCGCGGGCTACGACTTCGCGGACGAGGACGTACGCAGCGTGCTGGCCGCCGCGCTCGCCTGATCCCTCGCCTCGACGACCACCCAGCGCCCGTCCTCGCGGGCCAGCACGATGCGGCGCGTCGAGGCGCGGTCCGCCGGCAGCGCGATCGGCGTGCTGCCGCCGACGGCACGCCCGCCGACCACCCGGTCGGTCACGATGACCACCAGCCGTGACCGCGCGCGCTCGACGACGTGGAGGGCCAGCACCTGGGTCGACAGCCCGGCCACCGTGAGCCCGCGTGCGCGGTAGTGCTGCAACAGCTCGACGTCGGCGGCACCCGTGCGGGACCCCGCCGCGTAGAGCTCCCCCAGCGCCTCGACGTCACCGTCCGCCCACGCGGCCGCGCGTCGCGCGTCCCAGCCGGCCAGGATCGCCGCGGGGCCGACAGGAGCGGTGGCCGACGCCGGACGTGCCGGATTGGCGGTCCGCCCCTCGCGCGGGTGGACCAGCGTGACCACCAGCGTCGCGACGACACAGGCGCACGCGACGGCAGCGAGAGCGGGCAGGAGTCGGCGTGGATCCACCTCGCCACCCTCGCCGATCCCGGCCGGCCGTGCGTCGGCTCATCCACAGGCAGCCAGCCGACTGGCTGCGCGTAGGCTCGCCGTATGCCCCAGCAGCTGGACTACGAGGTCGCCGGTCTCGGCGACGACGCCGTCGACTACCTCGCTGCCTGGGACCTCCAGCGTCGCGTGCACGAGGGCGTGGTCGCGGGCACGCGACCCGGCACGGTCCTCCTCCTCGAGCACCCGCCGGTCTTCACCGCGGGCAAGCGGACCGACCCGCACGAGCGGCCCGCCGATCCCGGCGGTGCCGACGTGATCGACGTCGACCGCGGCGGCAAGATCACCTTCCACGGCCCCGGCCAGCTCGTCGGCTACCCGATCGTGACGCTCCCCGACCACGTCAAGGTCGTCGACTACGTCCGCCGGGTCGAGGAAGCGCTGATCGCGGTGTGCGCGGACTTCGGTGTGACCACCGCCCGCGTGCCGGGTCGCAGCGGCGTCTGGCTGCAGGCCGACGACCGCGGTCCGGAGCGCAAGGTCGCCGCCATCGGGATCCGGGTCAGCCGGGGCGTCACCATGCACGGCTTCGCCCTCAACTGCGACGTCGACCTCGGGTGGTACGACCGGTTCGTGCCGTGCGGCATCGCCGACGCGGGCGTCACGTCGCTGTCGACCGAGCTGGGTCACGACGTCACCGTGGCCGACGTGCTGCCGAGCGTGCGGCGGCACCTGTCGGCGTACCTCTCCTGGCAGCCCTACACCCCGACGCCGGACTACGACGCGCGCCCGGAGCCCGGTCGCGGTCCTCGCATCGAGCTCGTCCGCCCCTGACGTCGTAGGCCGCCCGTCACGGACGCGGCGTGCCGCGGGACTGATGACGCCGACACCTGCAAGGGTGCGGGCACTGGTCGCGTCGTGGACGGGGGACGAATGGGCGAGACGGTGATCTTGACGCGCGGGCTCCGCAAGGAGTTCGTGGGTCGCAAGGGCACGCACGTGGCGGTCGACGACCTGGACCTGGCGGTGCCCGAGGGCGGCGTGCACGGGTTCCTCGGGCCCAACGGGTCAGGCAAGACCACGACGATCCGAATGCTGCTCGGCCTGGCCGCGCCGACTGCCGGCTCGATGGCCCTCTTCGGTGAGCCGGTGCCCGAGCGTCTCCCCGAGGTCATGGAACGGGTCGGCGCCGTCGTGGAGTCACCGAAGTTCGCGCCGAACTTCACCGGCCGCCAGAACCTCCGCCTTCTCGCCGCCAGCGTCGGCAAGTCGAGCCCCGAGGTCGACGAGGCGCTCGACCGCGTCGGCCTCGGGCAGCGGTCGGACGACCGCTTCCGGGCGTACTCGCTCGGCATGAAGCAGCGGCTGGCCATCGCCGCCACCCTGCTCAAGAAGCCCCGCCTGCTGATCCTCGACGAGCCGACCAACGGTCTCGACCCGGCCGGCATCCGCGAGATCCGTGACCTGGTGAAGGACCTCGGTGCGAGCGGTGTGACGGTGCTGCTGAGCTCGCACATCCTGGCCGAGGTCCAGCAGGTCTGCGACAGCGTCACCATCATCGGCAACGGGCGGCTGCTCGCCTCCGGCCGCGTGGAGGACCTGGTGGCGGCCACCGGCGCCTACCGCCTCGTGGTCGACCGGCCCGACGACGCTGCACGGGCGCTGGACGCCGCCGGGCTGACGGCGACGGTCGACGGGACCGCGCTCGTCGTACAGACCGAACGACCGGGGTCCGACATCACCCGGGTGCTCGGCGAGGCCGACCTCTGGCTCGACGAGCTCACACCCCTGCGCGCCGACCTCGAGTCGGTGTTCCTCGACCTCACCTCCGACGACCGGATGGGTGCCATGCCGAGCGGGGAGGACTACCGATGAAGGCCCTGATCGGTGTCGAGCTCACCCGGCTGCGCTGGCGGCGGGCGATCGTCGTGCTCCTCGCGGCGTGCCTGCTGGTGCCGATCGCGATCTCGGCCGGTACTGCGTGGTCGACCCGGCCCTTCTCCGACGGTGACATCGCGGAGGCCGAGCGGCTCGCGCAGTACGAGGCGGACCAGCCGTACATCCAGGAGGAGATCGCCCGGTGCGAGAAGTCTCCGGAGGACTACGCCCCTCCGGGCACCGACGTCGACTGCGTCGAGATGATCACGCCGAGCGCCGACAACTACCTCTACCGGGCGACGCTCGACGTCGGTCAGGTGCTCGACAACGAGGGGACGGCCGTGGTCGCGCTCCTCGCGGTCCTCATGCTCATCCTCGGGACGACCTTCGTCGGTCACGACTGGAACACCGGCTCCATCAGCAACCAGCTGCTCTTCGAGCCGCGACGTCCGCGCGTCTGGGCGGCCAAGTCCGTTGCAGTGGTGCTGGTGGGCGCCGCGGTGACCGTGCTCGCCCTGCTCCTCTTCTGGGTGGCCATCGCCGCCCTCGTCGCCCACCGGGACGTCCCGGTCGCGTCCGGCCAGTGGGCCGACGTCCGCAACACGTCCGCCCGCGCAGTGCTCCTGACCGCCCTGTCAGGCCTTCTCGGCTACTCGCTCACGATGCTGATGCGCAGCACCGTGGCGACCCTGGGCGTCGGCCTCGGCATCGCCGCCGGCGGGTCGCTCGGCCTGGTGGCCGTGTTCGGCGAGGGGGCGCTGCGGTGGTTGCTGCCGACCAACGCCCTGGCCGTGCTGAACAACGGCTACGACTACTACTCCTACTCGCCCGCGTGCGACGTGATGGTGGAGGGCCAGGTCAACCCCTGCCTCCAGACCATCTCGCTGGGGGCGGGGTCGGCGTACATCGTGGTCGTGCTCGTGGTCATCGTGGCCGCCTCGCTCGCATCGTTCCGCAGCCGCGACCTGCCCTGAGCCCCGCCGCGGCGTGGGGGCGGACCGTGAGTTGGGGGCGCCCACGCCGCGCCGTACAGTGACAGGTGTGACGACGGCTCCCATCCCTGAAGGACGCAAGCTTCTCCGACTGGAGGTCCGCAACGCGGAGACCCCGATCGAGCGCAAGCCGGAGTGGATCAAGACGAAGGCGAAGATGGGGCCGGAGTACACCGCGCTGCAGAGCCTGGTGAAGTCCGAGGGCCTCCACACGGTGTGCCAGTCGGCCGGTTGCCCCAACATCTTCGAGTGCTGGGAGGACAAGGAGGCCACCTTCCTCATCGGCGGCGACCAGTGCACCCGCCGGTGCGACTTCTGCCAGATCGACACCGGCAAGCCGCAGCCGCTCGACCGCGACGAGCCCCGCCGCGTCGCCGAGTCCGTGCAGAAGATGGGCCTGAAGTACGCCACCATCACCGGCGTCGCCCGCGACGACCTTCCTGACGGCGGCGCCTGGCTCTACGCGGAGACGGTCCGCGCGATCCACGAGATGAACCCCGGCACGGGCGTCGAGAACCTGATCCCCGACTTCAACGGCAAGCCCGACCTGCTGACCGAGGTCTTCGAGTCCCGCCCTGAGGTGCTCGCCCACAACGTCGAGACCGTGCCGCGGATCTTCAAGCGGATCCGCCCGGCCTTCCGCTACGACCGATCCCTCGACGTCATCACGCAGGCACGTGACTTCGGTCTGGTGACCAAGTCCAACCTGATCCTCGGCATGGGTGAGACCCGCGAGGAGGTCAGCCAGGCGCTGCGCGACCTCCACGAGGCCGGCTGCGAGCTGATCACCATCACGCAGTACCTCCGCCCGTCGCCGCGGCACCACCCCGTCGAGCGCTGGGTCAAGCCCGAGGAGTTCGTCGAGCTCAAGGACGAGGCCGACGAGATCGGCTTCACGGGTGCGCTCTCCGGTCCCCTCGTCCGCTCGTCCTACCGTGCCGGTCGGCTGTACCGTCAGGCCATGGACGCGCGCGCGTCCGCATCCGTCTGACCCAGCCCCGCACCCCGTTCCAGCCCGTTCGATCCCAGACAAGGTCATCTCATGTCGACCCCCGCTGCCACGCCCACCTCGCGCCGAGGGCAGATCGTCCAGACCTACCAGATGGCCAAGCGCTCCGACCCGCGCCTGGGCTGGATCATCCTCGGCACGTTCCTGGTCGGCGCTGCGCTCGGCTTCGGCCTGATGTGGCTGCTGCCCGGCGAAGGTGTCATCTCGCTGGTCATCTCGATCGTCGGCGGCCTGATGATCGGTGTGCTCCTCGCGCTCCTGATCTTCGGGCGCCGCGCCCAGGCGGCGGCGTACAAGCAGATGGAGGGCCAGCCGGCAGCAGCCGCGGGCGCCCTGCAGATGCTCAAGCGCGGGTGGAAGCTCGACCCCGTCGTCGGCTTCACCAAGCAGCAGGACGTCGTCCACCGGGTCGTCGGCCCGCCCGGCATCGTCCTCGTCGGCGAGGGCTCCAGCCCGAACCGGGTGCGCCAGCTGCTCGTCATCGAGCGCAAGAAGCACGAGCGCGTGGCCTATGGCGTGCCGATCCACGAGATCGTCGCCGGCCGTGGCGAGGGCGAGATCCCGCTGCCCAAGCTGGTCCGCCACGTGCAGAAGCTCGGCCGCTCGGTGAAGCCCGCCGAGATGACCGACATCCTCCAGCGGCTCAAGGCGCTCGACGCGCAGCGCGGCAAGCTGCCGGTCCCCAAGGGTCCCGTGCCGACGTCGATGAAGGGCATGCGCTCGCAGCAGCGCGGCCGCTGAACCTGTCGTCCGGAGCTAGAGGGTGACCGTGCGGGTCCCCGCGGCCAGGTCGTGCAGCCCGCGACCGTCGAAGGTCAGCAGGGGCGGGATCAGCAGCCCGACCAGAGCCGAGCGGAGCAGCGCCCGCAGCAGCGTCGGCGGCTGACCCGGCCCGTCCTGACGGACGACCCGGAGCCGGGTGGCGAGCTTGCCGAACGACCCACCGGCGACCGCGGTGAACAGTGCCGACTCCAGCACGAAGAGCGCCAGCGTGCCGAGTCCGTTGGGGTTCCCGGACAGGACGTCCACGGCGACCAGGCCCTCGACGACGGCGAGGCACGCGATCCAGTCCACGACGAGGGCCAGGATCCGCCGCCACCAGCTCGCGGGCGTCAGGTCGGTCGGCGCGTACGTCGGATCGGGCTGCGGCACGCGCCCAGCGTAGGCGGCGCCGGATGGGGTCGGTGACGCGCCCGCAACACACGGCCGTCGGACCCGCCACTGCTCGGACGAGGCGTAACACGGGCGAAACAATCGGGATACGGTCAGGAAACTGCCCCCCGCTAGCGTGATCGCACGGTGCAACGAGGCCCCGTTCCGTGACGCTGCAACTTCGACGTGCGCTCGCCGCCGTCAAGGAGGAACCGAATGTTCAAGAACTCGGATGAGCTGCTCAAGTTCATCAAGGACGAGGGTGTCGAGATGGTCGACGTCCGCTTCTGTGACCTGCCGGGCATCATGCAGCACTTCACGGTGCCGGTGTCCTCCTTCGACCAGAGCGTCTTCGACGACGGCCTCGGCTTCGACGGCTCGTCGATCCGCGGGTTCCAGGCGATCAACGAGTCGGACATGTCGCTCTTCCCCGACCCGACCACGGCGTACCTCGACCCGTTCCGGAAGTCGAAGACGCTCAACGTCAACTTCTTCATCCACGACCCGATCACCGGTGAGGCCTACAGCCGCGACCCGCGCAACGTCGCCCGCAAGGCGCTGGCCTACCTCGACTCCACCGGCATCGCAGACACCGCGTACTTCGCCCCCGAGGCCGAGTTCTACATCTTCGACAACGTCCGCTACAGCACCGGCGTCAACGAGGGCTACTACCACATCGACTCCGTCGAGGGCTGGTGGAACTCCGGCCAGGACGACGGCCAGAACAAGGGCTACAAGACGCGCCTCAAGGGCGGCTACTTCCCCGTCGAGCCCTACGACCACTACAGCGACCTGCGCGCCGACATGGTCAAGAACCTCGAGGCCAGCGGCCTGCTCGTCGAGCGTGCGCACCACGAGGTCGGCACCGCCGGCCAGGCGGAGATCAACTACCGCTTCGACACGCTGCTCAAGGCCGCTGACGACGTGATGAAGTTCAAGTACCTCATCAAGAACACCGCCTGGGAGCAGGGCAAGTCGGTCACCTTCATGCCGAAGCCCATCTTCGGCGACAACGGCTCCGGCATGCACGTGCACCAGTCGCTCTGGAAGGACGGCGACCCGCTGTTCTTCGACGAGACCGGGTACGCCGGCCTGTCCGACATGGCCCGCTGGTACATCGGCGGCATCCTCGCGCACGCCCCCTCGCTGCTGGCCTTCACCAACCCGACGGTGAACTCCTACCACCGCCTGGTGCCGGGCTTCGAGGCGCCGATCTCGCTCGTCTACTCCTCGCGCAACCGCTCCGCCTCGGTCCGCATCCCGATCACGGGCGCGAACCCGAAGGCCAAGCGCGTCGAGACCCGCTTCCCCGACCCGTCGGCGAACCCCTACCTCGCCTTCGCCGCGCTCATGCTCGCCGGCCTCGACGGTGTCCAGAACAAGACGGAGCCCGCCGCCCCGATCGACAAGGACATCTACGAGCTGCCGCCGGACGAGATGGCTGACATCGCGCAGGTGCCGACCTCGCTCGACGCGGTGCTCATCGCGCTCGAGGAGGACCACGACTACCTGACGGCTGGCGGCGTCTTCACCGACGACCTGATCGAGACGTGGATCCACTTCAAGCGGACCCAGGAGATCGCGCCGGTGCAGCAGCGCCCGCACCCGCACGAGTTCGAGCTCTACTACGACATCTGATTCCGGCCTTTCGGGGCGGTCTCAAACGTCGCGCAGCGACCGCAAGAAACCGCCTCTGACCTGCGAAAACGCCGCCGAGCGACCTTCTGGTCGATTGGCGGCGTTTCGCGTGGATTCGCGGTGGCGTGTTACACAGTCGTTACACGCTTGAAGTTCAACCATCCGCGAACGCCGGCT
Source organism: uncultured Actinomycetota bacterium (assembly GCA_963711175.1). Classification (GTDB taxonomy): domain Bacteria; phylum Actinomycetota; class Actinomycetes; order Propionibacteriales; family Nocardioidaceae; genus Nocardioides. Next base: position 6,074 of record CAVQDC010000012.1, on the reverse strand, counting down.
ACAACAAGACCCGTCGACGTAACTGATCAACCACAGCCGGCCTCGATCCAAGGCTCGACCTTTGTCTCGAGCGCGTGACACGCCATTGGGTGCTTGCGTTGCACATGCGCGCCGGCGAGCCAACTGGTGAGCGAACCCGGGCTGTCGCGCGGCTCCCGCAGGCAGCCTTCGACCTACCTCGGACATTCCTCCCAGCCCAATCCACCTCTAGGCCGAACGCGGCCCTTCTGTGCCGCCCAAGCGCTCCACAATCAGTTCGAGCAGGCCCCACCCGCACACCTTCTGAATGTAGCGCGCGCTCGCCCGCCGACGAGCGCCGGTGCAAAGGCGCTTCCATCTCACCAGACAGCTGACGCTTCTTCGGGCGCGCGGACTCTGTTGGACCAAATTGGGCGCGGTACGAGTTTTGGGACGCTTTAGCGGAAATCACATCGCCGATGGATAGTGTGCTAACCGCGCATCCGCACTTTCACCGGGAGGCTGCAGTGGTTCTTGAAGCACGCCTTGTATCTGCGTGAGCCCGCGTTGACGTCTTCTCGATATCGAAACTTGCCGCTGGTGTTGATCCGCTTGCGGGTCTCGACCGTCCACCCGGCGCCCGGACGCATGAACTTTTGCCGGATGGTGACGCGACCGTGCGAGCGGCCGATGACGCGACCCTTCAGGGTTACGAAGCCGTGCCTGGGCACGACCGTCGGCACCGCTTTGAGGACTACCTTAACCTTTGGCCTCGGCGGCTGAGTCGGCTGGATAGTGGACCCGAGGGAAGAGGCAGGGCTCACCGAGACTCGGTAGGTCGAGCCCGCGTCGCCCCCGATCTCCAGGCGGTAGATCCTATCCGACGATGCGACATCAGTGGACGCTATGGCGTATTGGCCCGCGTCTGCAGTTAGATCGTCGAGCGTCTGGTCGGTCGACACGAGGTAGGCACTGCCGGTGGCGACGCTGAGCCGCACGTTAACAGCGGCGCCGGCACGGAGCTGGAAGTACAACCGGTCAACATCGTTGGTCGTGTCGATGGTCCCGGCGTAGTCTGTATCGCCTTGTAGTGGACCGTTCGCTTGGGAATCAAGGTCGTTAGGTTCCGTCGTAGCGACGACGGGCCGCGTCGCGGGCGGGTTCGGGTCGATCGCGTCGGTGGTTCCTCCCGTGGCACTCTGCACCTGCAGGTTGTAGGTGCAACCGGGAGTCGCGTGGTTGTCCGCTACGCGCACGAGAAAGTATTGGGTGGCCCCGCCATAGACTCCTGGCGTCGTGGTGGTGACACTTGCAGTCGGTGTTTGCTGGGTCGGTGCGAGGTACGCGACGGACGCCGCGTCGGCGTCAGGGGACTGGATCGACAGCGAGACCAGGGAGTCATAGCTGTAGCGATCGCTGACGCAACCTCCAGCCGTCGCAATGATTTTGACCTGGCGCTGAGGGCGGAGCCCGAGCCAGAAGTAGTCGACGTCAGAGTCGACGTTGACAGCTCCGGTTAGGCCTTCGGTGTTCGCGGTTGTCGTGACCTGGAAGATCGTGTCATTCGGTTCAACCTCCAGCGCCGGTGCTGCGCTCGCACTCGGCGCGACTAAGAGCGAAAAGACCAGTGCTGACAGACCTGCTGCTACCGACGCGGGCTTCATCGTCGTTCTCTCTTTCATGTTGAACATCTGGTCGCGTGATGATGTCACAACCCCTGGCAGATCGGAGACGAATAGGACCGTTTCCATATCTGACCTGAAAGGTGCCGGTCGGGCGCGAGTCAAGGTGGGATGGACCCGGTTCGTGGCGTTCCCCCGACAGATGTCCTTCGGCAACGAAATTCCGGCGTTCGCGGTGGCAAATGACTTAGCATTCGCCGTTAGCGGCGGACGCCCATGTCCGCCGGCTCGCAGGGGCCGCGGGGTGAGTCGATGTTGTCAGGACGTCTGCTGGCGGTAGCTGCCGCCATTTTGCTCGCCTTGTCGGCCGCGGCCTGCACGCACGCGGACTTGTCAGACTCCAAAAAGACAACACCGACACCGACACCTACAGCGGTTGCGATACCGAGGGCGCGCCTCGACCACCTCCAGGACGATCTGGGGTCGGGTGAGCGACAGCGCGTCCGTCGAGCCGTCGAGCTGCCGCCCGGAGTGCGGCTCGAGCCGTCTTTTATAGACTCCCTGGACGGGCTGTCGTTCGAGTTTGATGCGTCGAGCGCCGTCGAGGCCGGCCCCGGGCAGGTCGCTATCGCAGCCGTGGTGACTGACGCCGCTGGCACGGTGACTCGGTGGCAGGTCACGCTCGACCGGATCCACGGGGAATACCTCATCGCCGACACTAGGCCAGTTCCGTGACTGCCCGGCTGCGCCTGAGGGCCGGCCTGGTCGGCGTCGTCATCGCGCTGACGATCTCGTTGCTGGCTGTTCCTGCCAATGGACAGACGACCGCCGCCCCAGTTCCATCGTGCGGCACCAACTCCGACCTCGACGGCTTGGTCGGCACTGCCCACCCGGTGATCTTGGTCCACGGATGGACCGGCAGCCCAATGTCAGACTCCCGGACCCTGCTCGAGCACTTGCCGGGCCACGACGGTCGTCAGTACTTGCTTTTCGACTACTCGCGTGCCAGTACTGCCTGGCCCGACCGTTCCGAGATCGCCACCTGCCTGGCGCGCTACATCCGGCAGGTTTCCGACACACACCTCCAGCGCGGTGGCGACGGCATGGTGTACCTCGTAGCCCACTCCATGGGCGGGCTGGCGATTCGCTTCGCGCTCGACCCGTCCTTCGGTGGCATCGTCGGCCTAGCGAATCGAGTCGGAGGCGCTGTCACGTTGGACACGCCGTACCTAGGCTCGATGTGGGGTAGTTCGTTCTACGCATGGGCCAAGAGCGCGCTGACCGACCACCGGCTTTTCCCCAGCCCGAAGTCTGCCGCTTGGCACTGCCTCGCCGGGGGTCCGCGTTTGGTCTTTCCGTCAGACTGTGCGCCCCCGCCGGCGCTGCCTGACCAGGTGCCCCTCTTTCAGATCGGGGGCGACGTCCGGCTGCACAGGACTCTCTTCGGCTTCTCCGCGTACGACATTCACCTCGGCGGCGATGGCATCGTCGACCTTACGTCCGCATGGGGGTCGACCGGCGCGGACGGCAAGTCCGTCGCCACCCAGGTAGGTTCCGCGGCGGTGCCGTGCACCGTCGACAGCGGGGACGTCGCCGTCAGCCCGCTGGGTTTCTGGGGCACCATCGCCTCGGATAACTATGTGATTGACCTCTATCAGGGACGGCACAATGCCAATGACGCCAAGGCCCTGGCGGTCGTCGCGACCTTGGCCCAAATCCTGTTCGCCGCCTCCTGTTCGCACGTGACCATCACCGGCAGCTCGGACGCCTTACGTGTGGTTGACGGTCAACTGGCTGCAATGATCCGCCACCAGGAAGGGCTTTTCTCCGCCCCTGACCTCTTGAACGTCCAAGTGCCGGCCTCCTGCGGCCACCCGTCCGGAAGGCTACGGGGCTTCAAGCGCGACTGGGGGGCGGACGAGAACGGTGCGGGCTACGGCGAAAGTCAGCTCCTGGTCAAGCAAGCGGTCTTCGGGGACGTCACCCGCGATGGCCGGTCAGATGCCGTCGTACCGATGTTGTGCAATGCGGGCGGCGTCAGCTGGCCTGAGCTGCTGCTGGTGTACGGGCCTGGCGCCAGACTGCTCGGGTTTTACGACCTGGGGGACATTGACTCCCCGCAGGAGCACGTGGACATCAGCTCACTTAAGGCGAGTGATGGGGGCATCGACGTCGCGTTCAAGTCGTATGGAGGCGCCGGATCCGGCCCGGCGACTTACAGCGGTCGGTTGACCGCGCCCGGCGGTCGCGTCTCCTTCGACTACGACGGCCCTTTGACTATCGACTACGCCGTCTACGACCATTGGGGCGCCTTCAGCGGTGGGTTGGGCCTCGGGCCGGGCATCGTCAGCGGTCCAGATGACGGAGAGATCTGGCTGACGCCTGCTCCCAACGACTTCAAGACGTTCATCCAGAGTGAGTGGGAGGCCAGCCACGCGGCCGCGCCCGACTGTTCTGCGACGGTCGTCGTCGATCGTTACAGCCACCTTGGGTTCGCCGCGGGAAGCGAGGGCGGGTGCGGAGGAGCGGCCTACCTCTGGCAGCGCAGTGACGACGGATGGCAGACCTTATTGACCTACCAAGAAGGTCCATTTCTGCGAAGACGCAGTCGACGGGACAGACCTCCGCGCCGCGCTCACCGCACTGGGATTGAGCTGCATCCCGACCTATGGCGGACCCGAACAGGTGCTAGGTGCTTGGCCGAGTTCTGGCCAGTGACGACGCAGGTTTCCTCACCCCCGCCCGTCGTCGTAGGTCAGCATCGCGATCTCGAAGCGATAGTGGGCGCGGAGCTCGACCACCGGCTAAGGGACGGAGGTCTTTCGACCGTACCCAGGCCGACGAGCACCCCAGGTGTCTCGTGCTGGGATCGGTGTAACGGTGCCTCGGTGGAGCGCACCGTCTGCAAGCAAGGGCAGGGTGCAACTCCACCGCTCAAAGCGCCCCGGTAGACCTCGCCGCCAACACGGCAATGTGGCGGGCATCAAGCGACTCAGGCTGTTGGCCGCACCAGCGCTCCCGCGGTCGTCGAAAATCGGGGCTTCGAATCGGATGCCGACAAGGTCGGGTTGTCGGTGCCGCCGCTTCCACTACTGCGCCGCCATCAGACGTTCCTCCGGAACTAACGCCGAGGTTTCGGTTGTTCGTCGTGGACGGTCGAAAACCGCGCATGACTTGCATACACTCTGCTTCCGGACTTTTGGAGTCCGATCGTCAGGTGTGGTGGATTTGGTACTGGTGAGGGCAGATTGAGGGCAAGGCGGCCCGCTCGCGAGGTTAGGCGCCTTAGATCGACGATGCCGCCGGACGCACATTGAACTGACGCCTATCGCTCGATCAGCGGCAGCCGAGAGCCCCGATGGGAAATAAGACGAGAACCACCCCCGGCGACATCCGCGCCGGGGGGCTTCGTCCCCCGGCGCGGCGGGTCCAATGGCACTTCCACCCCGGCCTGGGAGGGTGTTGCGTCCACCTCGGTCCGCATAGGACATTCATCAACCGGGGGAACAGTCATGGCCGATCTTCACCATCAGGGGCACGTCAGTTGCGAGTCCTGTCGTCGACCACTGCGAGGACATCCGCGACGTGTCCAGCCGCTCCATCCAGCGCTTCGGACATCTCGCCTGGACTGCGAGCGACGGGCTGGAAGCGGTCGAGATCTTGCAGCGCGAGTCCTTCGACGTCATGCTGCTCAACCTCAACATGCCCCTACGAACGGCGTCGAGTAGCCGGCTGGCTCAGGCGCACCCTGCCGTCGCCCCACGATGCGCGTCGTCGCAGTCACCGCGTGGGGTCACGAGGCAAGGAGTCGCTCCTGACGTTCGGTGTCACAAACGTGCTGCCAAAGCCGCTGCCCTTGCAGCGGTTGAAGGCGCTCATGACCGAGGTGGTTCTGGACCTTGAGTTGTCGCAGCCCGTCGCCTGACAATTCCTCACGACTAACGGGGGGACGAGAACACAAGACCAACCCCCGACGATATCCGCGCCGGGGGTGGTCTGTCTGACGGCCCTCATGTCTTGACGCGTACCTGGGTACGAGCGGGCCGCGACCGTGGGGCTGGTCGCGGTGGTCCCGCCGTTCCCCCCGTGTCCGGCGGGGCCACGCCCTGGTCAAGGCGGTAATCGCGTCATGCCCGGTAGGCGCTGCCGTCTCACCTTTGAACCGCTTTGGGGAGTGGTTCAAAGAGACCGCCCACGGACCCGAGATCCGTGGGCGGTTCTGTCTTGTGTCAGATTGCTCTCACGCGCCGCACGGGCGCGGGGTCGTCCCTCTCCTCGGCGGCCGCAAGGAAGTTCGGGTCGTCGCGCTGCAATCGCGGACGGGGCATCACGACCAGAGGGCCAAAGGTCGAGGCGTCCCCGGTCGTGACTCGGCACCTTTTACCCCAGCCTGGACAGGCGCTCGCGGGTGGTCACGCTCTTCCTCGCACCATCTCGGCAGCCGCAAGCATGGCCTACGCGTACGACGACGCTTTCATCGGGCGTCAGGCAGTC
>CAVQDC010000011.1:0-291928 GCA_963711175.1 uncultured Actinomycetota bacterium | reverse complement strand
TTCGGCATCTTCAGCGTCGGCGACGTCACCACGGACCCGACCACCGGTCGCGAGCCCACGGAGGCCGAGCGCATCGCGTCGATGACGCAGCTCGCGCTCAAGGCCGAGGAGGTCGGGCTCGACGTCTTCGCGACCGGCGAGCACCACAACCCGCCGTTCGTCGTCTCCTCCCCGACCACGCACCTCGGCTACATCGCGGCGAAGACCGAGAAGCTGCTGCTCTCGACGAGCACCACGCTGATCACGACCAACGACCCGGTGAAGATCGCCGAGGACTACGCCTTCCTGCAGCACCTCTCCGGTGGCCGCGTCGACCTGATGATGGGTCGCGGCAACACCGGGCCGGTCTACCCCTGGTTCGGCAAGGACATCCGCGACGGCATCAAGCTCGCGGTGGAGAACTACCACCTCCTCCGCAAGCTCTGGCGTGAGCCGGTGGTCAACTGGCAGGGCGAGTTCCGTACGCCCCTGCAGGGCTTCACCTCGACGCCCGCGCCGCTCGACGGCACGCCGCCGTTCGTGTGGCACGGCTCGATCCGCAGCAGCGAGATCGCCGAGCAGGCGGCCTACTACGGCGACGGCTTCTTCCACAACCACATCTTCTGGAACAAGGAGCACACCGAGGCGATGGTGAAGCTCTACCGCCGCCGCTTCGAGCACTACGGCCACGGCGCCGCCGACCAGGCGTACGTCGGGCTGGGTGGGCAGATCTTCATGGGCGCGACCGAGGCCGAGGCCAAGCGGGTGTTCCGTCCCTACTTCGACAACGCGCCGGTCTACGGGCACGGCCCGTCGCTGGAGGACTTCACCGAGATGACGCCGCTGACCGTCGGCACCCCCGAGCAGGTCATCGAGCGCACGCTCGGCTTCGCCGACTACGTCGGTGACTACCAGCGCCAGCTGTTCCTCGTCGACCACGCCGGCCTGCCGACGTCGCTGGTGATGGAGCAGGTGGAGATGCTCGGCACCGAGGTCGTGCCCGTGCTGCGCAAGGAGTTCGAGCGCCGCCGCCCGGCCCACGTGCCCAGCGACCCGCCGACCCACGCCTCACTGGTGGCGGCCGGTCCCGACAGCCCGCACCACCTGGTGGAGCCCGCGCGGGCTCGCGCCGAGGAGCTGGCGAAGGCATGACGCGTCGCATCGTGGTCGTGACGGCGGGACTGACCGTCCCGTCGTCCACCCGGCTGCTCGCCGACCAGCTCGCCGAGGCCACCTCGGCGCAGGTCAGCGCGCGCGGCGAGTCCGTCGAGATGGACTTCGTCGAGCTGCGCGAGGTCGCCTCGGAGCTCGCGACGTTCATGGTCACCGGCGGCATCCCGACGCCGCGGCTGACGCAGCTGCGCGAGCTGGTGGCCGCGGCCGACGGGCTCATCGCCGTGACGCCGGTGTTCAACGCCAGCTTCAGCGGGCTCTTCAAGATGTTCTTCGACGCCCTCGACCCCGACGGGCTCACCGGTACGCCGGTGCTGATCGCCGCGACCGCCGGCACCGCGCGGCACTCGCTCGTGCTCGACCACGCGATGCGGCCGCTCTTCGCCTACCTCCGCGCGGTCGTCGTCCCGACCGGGGTGTTCGCGGCCACCGAGGACTTCGGCAGCCACGGACTGTCGGACCGGATCACCCGCGCCGCCTCCGAGCTGGCCGCGGCCGTGCTCAGTCAGGGCGACTACTCCGTCGGCGGTTTCGCCCCCGACCTCGCGGCCCGCCCCCGGCGTACGTCCGGCACGCAGGTCGAGTCCGACGTGACACCGTTCGGCGACCTGCTGAGGGGTCACTCCGGCTCGGACTGATGTAGTCCCGGATCAGCTGATGGTGCCACCGTGGCGGACGATGGTGAGGTCGTTGATCAGCCACGCGCCGTCGCGGTTCTCGAGCGTCGCCGTGCCGTCCCAGTGGCCCTCCGCGTGAAGTCCGGCGTCGAACTGGATCTCCGTGCCGCGCATCGGATAGCTCACGCCGCTGTGGGTGAATGCGAAGTCCATCCGGATCTCGTCGCCGGACCATCGCGCGTTCGACAGCTCGACGTGCACCGCCTTGTCGGTGATGAGGCTCGCACGACCGTCCAGGCCGGCCTCGTACGCCGCCGTGGGATGGACGTCGCGCCGGGTGAGGTAGACCGCCTGCTCGTCGATCAGGACACTGATGGGGTCCGTCGCCCGCCCCTTGACGGCGAAGAAGGCTCGTACCGTGGCCTCCGCCGCCTGCATCGCTTCGTCGTCCGGGCTCTGGGAGGTGGCCGGGGTGCTCGGCGCGTCGTCTGTCGATACCTCTGCTCCGCACGCTGAGCCGCTGAAGGCCACGATCAGCACCGCGACTGCCGCGCCGACCCGGCCCCGCCCCCCGTACATGCGCCCAGAGTAGGCAGTGAGGCGCGTGGTGCACGGGAGAACCGGACAGATCCTGCGTACGGGTCAATATCCCCCTGACGGGTGGTTGCCGAGGCCGCGCAGGAGTGGTTGCGTCGATGGTTGAGCATTGAACGAGTCCCTGGGGAGGGAATCATGGGAGACCACGCATGGCGCGACCGCGAGCCGGGACGGGGCTGGGACCGATGATCAGGACCGGACGAGCACCGGTCCAGCCAGTGCTTCCGCGCCCCCGGGCCGAGTCACTAGGTTGGGCGGACCACACCGGACGGGAGCCCACCATGTCGATCACTCTCAACCCCTACCTCAACTTCCCCGACGCGCAGGCGCGCGAGGCGATGGAGTTCTACCAGTCGGTCCTGGGCGGCGAGCTCAACGTGATGTCCTTCGGCGACATGGGCACTGAGGGGCCACTGGCCACCCAGGTCATGCACGGCCAGCTCGTGACCCCGGACGGCATCACCCTGATGGGCGCCGACGCGCCGCCGGAGATGGTGCAGGTCAGCTTCGGTGACAGCGTCTCGGTGAGCCTCTCCGGCGGTCCGGAGGACGGCGACAAGCTGCGCGGCTGGTTCGCCGCGCTGTCCGAGGGCGGTCAGGTGCGCCAGCCCCTCGAGGCTGCGCCGTGGGGTGACGAGTTCGGCATGTTCGTCGACAAGTTCGGGATCAGCTGGCTCGTGAACATCGCGGGCGCATCGGCCTCACTGAGTCTCTGGCGGGAGCGGCTCCGCAGGAGCACACTGACCGCATGCGCAGCCTGACGCGTCGCCTCGCCCCGCACGCCCGTACGTCGTGGCTCACCTTCAGCGCGGTCTCGGTGGCGGCCCTGTCCGTCGCGATCGCGGCGGTCCTGCTCAACGGTGGCGGTCGGCCGGCTGTCGTTGCGACGGCATTCAGCTGGTTCGTGGCGGTCGTCGTCCTGGGGGCGTGCCTCGACGCGATCCTGGTGCCCGGCAACCCGGACGTACGCCGTTGGGCCGGCCACGACAGCGGGTGGACCGGTCTGGGGGGCGGCAGCGCGCTGGGCGCCGGGGGCCACATCGGTCACGTCGGCCCGGGTGGCGACGGGGGCTCCTGCGGCTGATCGCAGGACGCCAAGGCGCCGCCCCGTCCTGACGCGACGCTCGTCAGGCGTGTACGACCGCACCCCACCGCGAATCGGGCTCCGTCGCACACCACCTCCGCCGGAGCAGGTCCTGCAGCTGCCGGTCCCGATCCTCAGCGTGCGTGCTGCTGAACGACGTTGAGCACGTTGCCGTCGGGAGCGCGGACGAAGAAGCGAGTCACGCCCCATGCCTCCGTTGTCAGGGGATGCACGATCTCGTACCCACGCTCCTGTGCTTGGCGGTAGGCGGCTTCGACGTCGTCGACCATGACCGAGACCACGGGGTCCACGGGCGCGGTGGCGTCGCTGGTCATCACCTGGAGCGACGCCCTGGACACCGGCGACGTGTGGCGGGCCACCCAGCCCAGGTTGAACTCCTCCTCGGCCAACCCGAGGTAGTCGCTGTAGAAGCTCCTGGCGCCGGGGAGGTCGGGCACGTGGAGGTCGGCGACGATCTGCGTGACGCGGATGCGTGACGGGTCGGCACTCCCATCTGGGCCGGTTCCGCCTGAGGTCTGCTCCGGCGCGGCTCCCAGGAGGTGGGTCCAGCGAGGATCCTGCTGGCCCGATCGGCGCGCGAGTTCGCGAACCAGCGGTTGCGGGCGGCTCGCCATCCGGCGCAAGCACTCTTCGACCTGGCCCCGGTCGGCGAACCCGTGCAATCGCTCGGTGCGGGTACGCAGCTCACCCGGAGCCTGCGCGCCGCGGAGCAGCAGCACCGTGAGCAGTGCCCGCTCGTCGGGCTCGAGGGAGAGATGCTCGTCGAGGATCTGGTGGTACTTCAGTGTCCGGCGCCCGGTGTCGGACCACACGATCCGCAGCAGCCCGCGCTCCTTGAGCGACTTCGCGGTCCGCTCGACGATCTGCTGGTCGAGGTCTGTGACGGGGTCGCGGCTGCTCGTCTGGTTGCACGCCGACACCAGTGCGTTCGCGGAGAGGGGGTAGGTGGCGGGCACGGTCGTCTGCTTCTCCAGCAGGCTGCCCAGGATGCGCTGGTCAGTCGCATCAAGGAAGGGGAGTTCTCTCACGTCACGACCTTAGGCCTGCCCGAGGTCAGTCGACGATCGGTTGCCAGGCGAGTGCGCCGCCGACCTCCTCGCGGTTGAGCCGCTCGGCGTCACCGCCGAGTGCCGGGACCGTGAACATCCCCTTCAGACCGCTGACGTGGGTGACAGTGAATCCGACCGTGGTGCCGTCGGGGCTCCACGCGACGGCGGGTGGTGGATTGCCGAGGCAGAAGCACTCGCCGGCGGCGGCGAGCTGGCGCCGGGTCCCGGTTGTGGCATCGACCGTGACGACGGTGAACGTCGTCAGCGGAACGCCGTCGGTACCTCCTGGGTTGCCGGGTACCGGTGTGCCGGCGAGGTAGGCCAGGGACTCGCCGTCGGGTGACCAGGATGGTGTGGTCAGCTCCATGCGGGGGTCGGGCGAGGCGAGGAGGTGGTGCAGTCCCGAACCGTCGACACCGACCACGTACAGGCCGGTAGGTGCTGCGAAAGCGATCCGCGTGGCGTCCGGTGACCACACCGGTACGCCGGGGCTCAGGCCGGGGAGGTCGATGACCGACACGCTTCCGTCGGTGCTGATCCGGAGCTTGCCCTCGGAGGCGAGGGCGATCTGAGAGGTGTCGGGCGACGCGCCTGCGAGGCAGGGGGTTGCGCACGTCGTCAGCGTCCGTACGTCGCCGGTCGCGACGTCGAGAGCGACCAGGCTGCTGCCGGTGGGGGTGTCGTAGACCAGTTCGGTGCCGTCTGCCGACCACGCGAGATGCGCGTTGCCGCGCACGTAGGTCGGCAGATGAGCGATCTCCCCGCCGTCCGCGACCACGCTCAGGCCGGGATGCTCGATCGACACCAGGGCGCCGTTGGAGACGTGCAGCTGATCCGGTTCCGGTGCCGGGTCCGGTGGGCGTGTCGGGCCCAGTCGCCACACGACGCCGGCGACGAGGAGTGCCACGACGGCGACGAGCGTGACGCCGCGTGTGGTCGCGCGGCGACGGTGGGCTCGACGAAGCCGTTCGAGGCCGGCCGCGACGTCGACCGCGGTCTGGCGCTCCAGGTCCTCGACCGCGGAGGTGATGCGGGTGTCCAGGCTCATGACACGTCCTCGGGGTCGAGGCCGAGCTCGGCTGCCAGTGCATGGCGTGCTCGGCTGAGATGCTGTTTGACGGTGCCCGGCGTGCAGTCCAGCACGCCGGCGATGTCGGCGATGGGCATGTCGTAGAAGTACCGGAGGGCGGCGGCCTGGGCTTGCCGCGGCGGGAGTCGGCGTACGGCCGCCCAGAATTCCTCGCTGTCCTCCGACATCGACGACATCGCCGGTGCCGCCGGGCGTGTCCGCAGGCGGGACAGCGCCCGCAGCTCGACGAGCCTCCTCCGGAACTGGGAGACGGCGAGGTTCGCGCAGGCGCGGCGGACCCACAGGTCGGGCCGGTCGAGCTCGGCGACGTGGGTCCAACGGCGGTAGGCGGCCATCATGGCCTCCTGCGCGACGTCCTCGGCCGAAGCCGCTCCGCAGAGGCCGCGCGCCAGGGCGGTGAGTCGCGGGAGCTCGGCGACGTAGAACGCGTCGAAGTCCGCGGCACGCGAGACCGAGACCTTCTCACGCGCCGCCCAGTCGGTGACAGGGAGCTCGCCCATGTCCAGTACCTCGTTCGACGCCTGCCTGAAGGATGACAGGTCCAGACCGCACTCCTCGCGTGTCATCCGCCGGCCTCCCCCGAACGAGGAACCGGGTATGAGAGCAATGCTCGGACTCGTCCCGTTGGTGCTCGTGCTGGGCGCCTGTGACTCCGCCACCGACGACGCGGCAACGCAGTTGCCACGGGACCGCCAGTGTCCGCTGCGTCCGCGACGCCGTCGGTGGTCTACCAGGCCGACTCCACGGTGTGGGTGCGGCCTTCCGGGTCAGGCGCCGTGGTTGCCGTGGGCAGCGGCTTGGACGGCGTGCCTCAGCACCCGGACTGGTCGCCAGACGGGCTGAAGCTGGTGGTCGAGACAGACTTCGCGAGCATCTGGACCATGGCGGGCGACGGTTCGGATCCGAAGCGACTCTATGACTGCACCGGGCCGTGCTTCGTGATCCAGGACCCGTCCTGGTCGCCCGACGGACAACGAATCGTGTTCAAGGAGTCGCAGAGCCAGGACGGCAAGGTGACCTCGCGCGAGCGGCTCAGGGTGATCGACGTCGCTGACGGGGACGTCCGAACTGTTCACACCAACCGAACCGGACGGGTCGGGTTCTACACCCCGCGCTGGTCCGACGACGCCAGTTCTCTTGTCTACGAGGAGGAGGTGTTCGTGTCGACGCGGGTCGACGAGACCGTTGTCCGCAGGTTCCGCGTCGTAGCCATCGGCGCCGACGGGCGCGACCGCCGCGTCCTTGCATCGTGGCGCGGGCCGTTCGCCGGGCCCGGGTCGCCGGCGCCGGACTGGAGCGGTGGGCAGGTGGTCTTCGTCAGGAACGACAACCTGGTGCTGATGGACCTCGAGGACGGCAGCGAGCGTCAGCTGACGTCGTACAACGCTCGCACCGAGCACGCGATCCAGCCGACGTTCACTCCTGACGGCACGCAGGTCGTGTTCACCTACGTCAAGGGGACCTTCGGCGTGGACGATCACGCGCAAGGCGCCGTGCTCGACCTCGACACCGGTGTGGTGAGCATGCTCGACCTACCCGGCGCTACCCACGTGCGGATGGCGCCGTCCTGGCAGTGAGCGTCCGGCAAGGACATCGAACGGGCCACCTGGTGGCCGGTCTTGATGAGGGCGAGCTGCGAGGGTGCGCAACAGCCCGGTTTCCGGGCCTTGCTGCTGTCTCGGGTCCGTCGCACAAGCACCTCGGCGGTGAAGTGGTCTATGCATCTCGCGGGACTCGGTTGCCGCGCACCGGCGCCCTGAGGAGAGTGGAGAGTCCCCCACCTGCGAAGGAGAAAGCATGTCCCCGATGTCGGCTCGACCGAGGAGATCCTCGCTCTTCCTCGCGGTGTTCGCCCTGCTGCTTGCAGCCCTACCTGGACTCCTCGCCAGCAACGCCCACGCCGCACCCGCTACGAAGGCCCAGACCTGGAACGTCATGGTCGGCTCGGAGTCGCGTTCAGGCGCCATCCAGACCATGGCGTACGGCCCCAAGAAGATCTGGATCAACGCCGGCGACACCGTGCACTGGGTCTCCAACTCGATGGAGCCGCACACCGTGTCGTTCATCGATGCCAAGCACCCCGCGGTCCCGTTCGACCTGACGACCGCCTACATGACGACGGCCACGTCGAAGCACACGATCTCCAAGCCGGGGCAGTTCCGCAGCTCGGGGATCATGGCACCGGCGCCTGACGCCGTCTTCGCGAACGCGGTCAGGTCGTACGACCTGAAGTTCCTCAACCCGGGCCGGTACCGCTACTTGTGCTACCTCCACGGAAAGGCGATGTCGGCGGTCGTCGTGGTGCGCAAGGCGGGCAAGCCATATCCGCACACGCAAGCCGACTACGACGCGATGGCCACCCAGGCATCGAATGCGGACATCGAGCACGGGCTCAACCTGTGGGCCGACGCACTCGGTTCCGCCGACTCCCACCACGTCTACGTGGGCGCCGCGGACATGACGGCGATGGTCAACCGGTTCATCGCCGGCAGCATCGTGGTGAAGGTCGGCGACAGCGTCACCTTCGACACGTCGAGGAACATGTTCCCGGTCCCCCACACGATCACGTTCGGGCCACCGCCGGCGAACCCGTTGGCGCCGACCGGCGATCCGACCAACTACCAGGGTGCCCCCCTCAGCTCAGGGGTGATCCTGCCTCCCGGGTTCGGGCCGCCGCCCAGCACGTTCACGGTGAAGTTCACCAAGGCGGGCACCTACTCGTACGTCTGCCTCCTCCATGCCGGGATGGGCATGGTCGGCCAGGTCGTCGTGCAGTAGCCCGGAGACGGAGCGAGAAGGCCCGTTCCGACCAGCGATCGGAACGGGCCGCTCGTGATCACGCCAAGCGCAGCCGGTGCTCGGGTAATGCTGGCCAAGACGCCAGTCGAACGTGTTGACGAATAGTGGTCAACAGGTGTAGAGTGGGCGGCACGTCCCTAGCTTCCGGGCCACCAGTCACGACGGTGCGCTTTCCCGGTGGTGATGAGGATGAGTTGCGAGGGTAAGTAATAGCCCGGATGCCGGGCCTCCAGGAGCGACGACCGCTGTCCGTCACGCGTTGCGTGGCGACCTGTCGTCGAGAGGAGGCCGACCGTGACCGATGTGGTGCCACACCCGATCGTGGCAGCGGCCACCGACGTACGGTCCTCGCTCAAGGCAGTGATGGGCGTGAACCCGACCTTCATGTCCACCGCCGACAAGGCTGCGGCGCTCACCGAGCTCGGCCGGGCCGAGGCGCAGCTGGCGGAGCTGCGGCTCCGGATCCTGGCCGACGCCGGCGACCTGGCTCACGAGACCGCGGCCAAGGACGCCGCCGGGTGGCTGGCGAAGGCGACGCGCACCCGGTTCGCCGACGCCCGGGCCGATCTCGCGCTCGCCGCCTCGCTCGACCAGGACCGAGCACTCCTCGCCGCGGCCATGCGTGACGGGTCGGTGACGTTGGCGCAGGCCCACGTCATCCACCGGGCGGTCGCCGCGCTCCCGGCTTCCGTGGACGCCGACACCGTGATGAGGGCCGAGGCGCACCTCGTGGCGCAGGCCGACGAGTTCGGGCCGAAGGAGCTCGCCCGGATCGGACGCCGGATCCTCGACGTCGTCGCACCCGAGATCGCAGAAGCAGTCGAGGCGGCTCGCCTGGCCGACCTCGAGGCCCACGCGGCCGATCGACTCCGGCTCACCCTGCGCCGCCTCGGGGACGGCGTCACCCGCATCTCGGGCCTGGTCCCCGACGCAGTCGGCACCCGGTTCGCGACCTACCTCGAGGCGTTCACCAACCCGCGCGTCGACACCGAAGACGGGCGCAGCGCGCGGGCCAGCGACAAGGCAGGTGCCCCGGTGACGCGTACGCCGTTCCCCAAGCGCATGGGCCAGGCATTCGCCCAGTTCCTCGAGGCCGTCGACCCGAAGCGCCTGCCGCTCCACGGCGGCGACGCGACCACCGTCATCATCACGATCCCGCTCGCCTCGCTCCAGGCCGACCTGGCCGCCGCCGACATCATCGGCGCCGGCCTCGTCCCCGGTGACGACCTCACCGGCGACCGGCTCACCGCGTCTCAGGTCCGGCGGCTGGCGTGCACCGCGAACATCATTCCTGCAGTCCTCGGCGGCGACAGCGTCCCGCTCGACCTGGGCCGCGCGAAGCGGCTCTTCAGCCCGGCGCAGCGCAAGGCCCTCCTGATCCGCGACCAGACCTGCCGCGCAGAGGGCTGCGACATCCCCGGCACCTGGTGCGACGCCCACCATGTCGACCCTTGGCACAACGGCGGCCCGACCGACCTCGACAATGCGGTGCTGCTGTGCAGCCACCATCACCACCGGATCCATGACGCCCGCTATCGCCTCGACCGCCTGGCCAGCGGCGACCTCAGGTTCCACCGACGCACATAGGAGCCGGCGAATGGAGCTCTTGTCGAGGTTGGGGAGTGTCATCGAGGCGCTGCACAGCGCCGCGAACGTCCGCCGCGGTGCGGACGAACGCGAGCCAGCCCAGCGGCCGGGCCGGCCAGCTGCTCGGCGATGACTA
The DNA here is from genome assembly GCA_963711175.1 of uncultured Actinomycetota bacterium. Taxonomy (GTDB): domain Bacteria; phylum Actinomycetota; class Actinomycetes; order Propionibacteriales; family Nocardioidaceae; genus Nocardioides. The sequence goes on along the minus strand of CAVQDC010000011.1, from coordinate 281,796 downwards.
TCAGGGCTCAGAAGCCGCCGAAGTCGAAGCCTCCGCCGTCGAAGCCCCCGCCGTCGAACCCACCGCCGTCGACCAGCCGCCGCCGTCGCCGCCGTCGCCACCATCGGATCCGCCGCCGTCACCGCCGTCGGATCCCCCGTCACCGGCACCGTCGTAGCCGCCACCGAGGTCACCGAACATCATCCCGCCCATGAACATCCAGGTCATGGGGCCGAAGGCGCCGAAGTAGCCGGCGGCGTACGGCTCGTAGGCGCGGCCGCCCTGCCAGTAGGGGACGCGCTGCGCGCCGACCATCACCTTGCGGACGTCCGGCTCGGCGCCGGCGTTGACGCGCTCGACGTCGAGGGCGCACGCGGGCACGTCACGCTCGACGCCGTCCGGCGGGACGAAGAGGACGTCGGCGACCGACGGTCCGTGACGCGGGTCGAAGAAGCACGGCGGCCGGCGGGTGGGGAGCGGCCGTCCTTCGACCCGGGCGCGCACGCACGCGATGGCGTAGCGGCCGTCCTCGACGATCGAGGTGATGTGCCGGATGTCCTCCGGCCGGGTGATGGAGTCACCCGCGGTCTTGGCCGACTCGTACGTGTCGAGCGCACGCTGGTAGTCGGCGTTGGCGCCGGCGTCCAGGTCGTGGCCGCTCATCTCGAGGTCGAGCTCCTGCAGGTCGACGCCGAACGCGGTGATGTCCTCGAAGGCGAGCTTCTTCACCGGGGCGAGCTCGTCCTCGCGCCGCTGGAGCTCCTGCTCCTTGCTCCGACGGGTCGCGACGACCGCGACGGCGCCCAGCACGCCCAGGATCACCAGCAGCAGGATCAGCCCCATGACGAGAGCCTAGGTGGCCCGTCGCAGCCGATGTTCGCTCTCGTCCTCGCCGACGTACGTGAACCCGCACGACTCCCAGAAGGACCGGGCGCGTGGGTTGTCCTTCTCGACGCCCAGCTCGACGGGGAGCCGGTCGGCACGCGCCTGGGCCACCACTCCCTCGACGACGATGCGGCCGAGGCCGCGGTTCTGGTGCTCGGGCAGCAGCTGCAGCCCGGCGATCTCGACCAGGTCGGCTCGGCGTACGACGCGCAGCCGGCCGACGTCCGCACCATCCACCTGCACCACCGAGATCGACGAGCCGGCGCCGTCGCCGTGCACCTGTTCGCGGGTCCACTCGCCGAAACCAGTGCGGTAGTCGACCTCGTCGAAGTCGTCGGGGAAGCGGCCCTGGTCGTACGTCGCCTCGATCACGACGTCGGTCAGGAAGGCGACGTCGGCCTCGGTCGCCGGACGTACGGTGACGTCCAAGCTCACGCCTCCCACGCGGGGCCGGTGCCGCCGAGGCGCTCGAGCAGACGGCGGCCGACGTGGCCGGCGTTGGCGCGGCGTACGTCCTCGGGGACGGGCGGAAGGTTCTCCTCCCAGTCGAGGAGGGTCGAGCCGCGCAGCTGCGGCATCCGCGCAGGACGGCCGAAGAAGAACGGGTGCAGGTGTGCGCCGCCGTCGCCGTAGCGGCCCATGTGGCAGCGCCCGACGCTGGGCAGCTCCTCGACGGCGGCAGCGACGGCGACCGTCAACCGCCCCATCTCCGAGGCGAGGTCGTCGGGCAGGTCGGCGAGGTCGTGGTGCGCCCGCGGCTGCAGGATCAGGGCGACCGGGATCCGCATGTCGAGCGCCTTGAGCTGCCAGCGCTCGTTGCTCCACGCGACCTGTGCCGCCCGCTCCGGGTCCTCGGGCCTGGCGCACGCACAGTCGGCGGGGTCCTCGCCGGACCGCGGCGGCTCCTCGTCGTACATGTCCTGCAACGGCTTGATCCGCAGTCCGTCGAGCTCGAACGGGAAGATGTCCCATCCCGGCATCAGCTCGATCTGGACCGGCAGGCGACCCTCGTCGTCGGTCGCCGCGGCGACCCGGGCGTGGAAGTCCTCGGCGCTCTCGAGATCGGTCATGGGGGTCAGTCTTCCAGCGCCCACCCTTTCTGGGGTTGTCCGGCACCACCCGGCGAGGCACGGTCGAAGGCATGACCAACGACAAGATCACAGTGGAACGCACCATCCAGGCGTCCAGCGCTGACGTGTTCGAGGTGCTCAGCAACCCCGAGCGCCACGTCGACCTGGACGGGTCGGGCTTCGTGATCAGCGACGAGAAGTCCAACCGGATCCAGGGCACCGGCGACGTGTTCACCATGAACATGACCGGCGACCACATGGGCGGGGACTACCAGACCGACAACCACGTCACCGGCTACTCCGCCAACCACCTGCTCGCCTGGCAGACCGCTCCCGCGGGCCAGGAGCCTCCCGGCTGGCAGTGGGTGTGGGAGCTCGAGTCCGAGGGCTCGGACGCGACGAAGGTCCGCCACACCTATGACTGGAGCAACGTCACCGACAAGGACCTGCTCAGCAAGATCACGTTCCCGCTCGTGACCCAGGCCCAGCTCGAGTCGACCCTCGACCACCTCGACCAGGCCGTCACCGGCTCCTGATCGAGACCCGGGTGGGGCTCGCCGCGGCGGGCCTCACCAGGGGGAGGGCTGGTAGTCCTTCACGAAGCAGCCGAAGAGGTCGGTCCCGGCCTCGCCGAGCACGATCGGGTCGTAGACCCGCGCGGCGCCGTCGACCAGGTCGAGGGGCGCGTGCCAGCCCTCGGCGGCGATGCGCAGCTTCTCGTGGTGCGGCCGCTCGTCGGTGATCCAGCCGGTGTCGACGGCGGTCATCAGGATGCTGTCGGTCTCGAACATCTCGCCCGAGGACGTGCGCGTCATCATGTTGAGCGCAGCCTTGGCCATGTTGGTGTGCGGGTGCCCGGCGCCCTTGTAGCGCCGTGAGAACTGGCCCTCCATCGCCGAGACGTTGACGACGTACGCCCTGCCGGACGTGGCCGTCCCGGCTGCAGCGGCGAGCGCCGGCCGGAGCCGGGAGACCAGCAGGAACGGGGCGATCGAGTTGCACAGCTGCACCTCGAGGAGCTCGAGCGGGTCGACCTCGCCGACGGTCTGGGTCCACGAGTTGTTGACCTGCATGTCGGGCAGCAGGCCACCCGCGTCGACGGCCGTCCCGGCCAGGTGCGCGTCGAGCGAGGCGTGCCCGGCCTTGAGCGCCAGCGCCGTGAGGGTCGCGGCGTTGTGCGCGGCGAGAGCGTGCTCGTCGGACTCGCCGACGTGGTGCGCGACCGCGGTGTCGGTGAGCGCGCCCGCGATCGCGGCGGGGTGCGCCTCGGAGATGTGGTCGAACGTCACCAGCTCGGGCAGCGTGATCCCCGACGGGAGCGGCTGCTGCTCAGCGTCGACCAGAGGCGCGTACGCACCGGGCGTGCGGCGCACGGTCTGGCACGCGTTGTTGATGAGGATGTCGAGCGGGCCTGCGGCCGAGACGTCGTCGGCCAGCGAGATCACCTGGGTCGGGTCGCGCAGGTCGATGCCGACGACCTTGAGCCGGTCGATCCAGTCGGCCGAGTCGGGCAGCGAGGAGAACCGACGCACCGCGTCCTTGGGGAACCGGGTCGTGATGGTCGTGTGCGCGCCGTCGCGGAGCAGCCGCAGCGCGATGTACATCCCGATCTTGGCGCGGCCTCCGGTGAGGAGCGCGCGCTTGCCGGTGAGGTCGGTGCGCTGGTCGCGCTTGGCGTGGCTCGTCGCGGCGCAGGTCGGGCAGAGCCAGTGGTAGAACGCGTCGACCAGGGTGAAGTCCTGCTTGCAGATGTAGCAGCCGCGGGCGACGGTGAGCTCGCCGGCGAACGCGCCCGCGGCGTTCGAGACGAGCGGGATGCCGGCGGTCTCGTCGTCGATCCGCATCGGCGAGCCGGTCGCGGTGCGCTCGATGATCGCGCGGTCATGGGCGAGGTCGGCAGCGCGCGCGGCCAGCTTCCGCTCCGACTTGATCGCCTTGTACATGTGCGACGCGGCCCGCTTCACCGTGATGTGGTCGGGGTGGTCGGCGGGCACGTGGTGCAGCGTGGCCAGCACCCGCAGGGTCGCCTCGAGGTCCTCGGGGTCGACGCCGTCGAACTGGGGGTGCTCGCTCACCGGTGCAGCGTACGGGCCATTTCCGGGTGGACCGTCACTGGCGAGCAGGGGACCCGTTGATCCGGACGCGGTCGGCGCGCATGCCGTGCTCGACGCCCCAGAGGACCGCCTTGGAGCGGGAGTCGACGTCGATCTTGCGGTAGGCCGAGCGGATGTAGGACTTGATCGAGTTGAGCGACAGCAGGGTGCGCTCGGCGATCTCCTGGTTGCTCAGGCCCATCGTGATGAGCGACAGCACCTCGGCCTCGCGTGCGGTGAGGCCCTCCTCGCGTCCGGGCCAGTCGCCGCCGACGAGCGAGGAACGGCCGCGCGAGGGCGAGACGACGACCTGGCCGGCCGAGATCGCGTGGAGCGCGTCGACCAGGCGGGCGGCGGGGAGGCTCTTGGAGAGGTAGCCGCGGACGCCCGTGTTGAGGGTGTCGCGGGTCAGCCACGGCTGGAAGTTCCACGTGTAGACGGCGACGCTGCGCACCTGCGGGGAGTCGACCAGGCGCTGCACGGCCGGGCCGTTGCCCTGGCCCATCCCGAAGGTGTCGTAGAGGGCGACGTCGACCGGCTGGGCGACCGGCTTGCCGGCGACGAGCTCGACCACCTCGACCCGCTGGACGTAGTTGCGCATCATCGCGTCGAGCCCGCGCACCACCACCTCGTCGTCGTTGACGAGCGCCACCCGAATCACCATGCGCTCAAGGTACGTCAGTTATGTATGTTGAGGGCCGTTGTTTCACCGGAGAAGGGGAGAACGTGCGGGGTAGCACGACCACGGTCGAGGAGACCCGCACTGGGGGCCTCGGCATCCGGTGCGAGGGTGTCGTCCACCTCTACAAGACCTTCGGTGGCCACGACGTCGTCGCCCTCCGCGGCGTCGACCTGACCATCCGGGCCGGCGAGCGGGTCGCGTTCCTCGGCCCCAGCGGCTCCGGCAAGTCCACCCTGCTCGCCCTGCTCGGCGGGATCCAGCGTCCCAGCGCCGGCAAGATCTTCCTCGGCGACGAGGAGGTCTCGCGGATGGGCGAGCGCTACCTCGCCCGGATCCGCTCGCGCCAGGTCTCGACGATGCTGCAGGGGGCCACGCGCAACCTGCTGTCGTACGCCACCGCGCGCCAGAACATCGCCTTCGCCCGGCTCTCCCTCTCCGGCGGCGAGCGCGAGGACGCGCTGCCCGACACCGAGCTCCTCGACCGCGTCGGGCTGATCGAGCAGGCCGACCAGGTCGTCTCGACGATGTCCGGCGGCCAGCGACAGCGCCTCGCCCTCGCCTGCGCCGTCTCGACGTCGCCGCGCCTGCTGCTCGCCGACGAGCCGACCAGCCAGCTCAGCCACGCCGACCGCGACCACGTGCTCCACCTGATCCACTCGCTGGGCGACGACTTCGGCACCACGATCGTCGTCGTCACCCACCAGCCCGAGGTCGCCGCGACCTTCCCGCGCACCGTCACCATGAAGGGTGGCCGCGTCGGCGCCGAGGGGCACGGCGGCTCGGAGTACGCCGTGGTGGGCGAGGACGGCGTCCTCCACCTGCCCGGCCACATCGCGGCCGAGTGGCCCCCCGGGACGCTCGTCCGGTTCGAGGACGACGACCAGGGCCGGATCATCGTGACCCGCGCGAGCCGTGAGGGGAACCCCACATGACGTCCGGATTCAGCCCGGGCGCCCCGACGTCGACGCAGACGGCGCTGCGCCTCGACGCGATCACCTACGTCGCCGGCCGCACCCTGCTCGACGACGTCAGCGTCATGTTCCCGGCCGGCAAGGTCACCGCACTCTCCGGCCCGAGCGGCTCGGGCAAGACCACCCTGCTGTCCATCGCGGGCGGGTTGCTCCAGGCGACCTCCGGCACCGCCGAGCTCGACGGCCGTGACATGTGGACCGGCAGCGGTGACCCGCTCCCGCAGGTCGCGTTCGTCCTCCAGGTCTACGGCCTGGTCCCGATCCTGTCCGCACGCGAGAACGTCTCGATCGCCCTGCGCGCCCGTGGCACCGCACCCGCCGACGCCGACGAGGCGGCCGAGGCGGCACTGGCCCGCTTCGGCATCGCCGACCTCGGCGAGCGCCAGGTCGAGGAGCTGTCCGGTGGGCAGATGCAGCGCGTCGCGTGTGCCCGAGGCTTCGTGGTGGGTGCCGACGTGCTGCTCGCCGACGAGCCGACGTCCGAGCTCGACGAGGGCAACCGCAGCGTCGTCCTCGGCGAGCTCCGCGAGGAGGCGGCCCGGGGCGCCGTCGTCGTCGTCGCGACCCACGACCCCGCCGTCGTCGAGGCGTGCGACCTCCACATCGCGCTCGACGAGGGCCGGGTCGTCCGGTGAGCGAGCGAGCGAAGAAGGCAAGCCGTTGAGCCGAGTCCTTCGGGGCGCCTGGAGTCGTCGCGGTGCACTGACGACCCTGGTCCTGATGACCGTGGTCGTCGTCGGTGGCGCGGTGACCGTGCTGCAGTTCGCCGAAGCCGCCGGCACGTCCCGCTGGCTGACCGCGCCGCTGCTCCTGCTGGGTGCGGTGGCCGTCCCGAGCATCGGTGCGGAGCTCGCCGTCGCCCGCCGTGAGGAGATCGGTCTCGCGCGGCTCCGTGGCATCCACGGCATCCGCCTGTGGCGCTTCCTGCTCGTCGAGCCGCTCCTGGCCATCGGCCTCGGCACCCTGCTCGGCCTCGGGGTCGGTGCGATCGGGACGGTCCTGACGACCCGCACGTGGCTCGACGACGCCGCGCCCGCACTCCAGCAGCCGGCGCTCGTCACCGCGGCCGCGATCGCCGGGGCGGCCCTCGTGATCGTCGGCCTGTCCGCGGCGGCCGCGTTGCGCGAGCCGCTCGCCGTCCAGGTCTCCACCCGCCGTCGTCCTCGCCGGGCGACGACCCTCGCGATCTTCCTCAGCGTCCTGGTGCTGGTCGGCGCGGGCGTCGCGGCCTACCGGAGCCGGTCGGCCTCGGGCGAACCCGACCTCGTCGTCCTCCTCGGCCCGGCGCTGGTGGGGCTGGCGCTCGGCCAGGCCGCCATCTGGGCCATCCGCATCGCGGCGCGAGGCCTCACCCCGGTGACGGAGCGGCGAGGCATGGGCGCCTTCCTCGCGGCCCGTCGGCTGGCCCGCGCCGACGACCTCGTCACGCCCGTACGCCTCGTCGTGGCCGCCGCCGTCGTCGGGGCCCTCGCCCTGAGCGGCGCGGTCAGCGTCAGCGGCTGGACCCGCGACCAGGCCCGCGTGGAGGTCCCGGGGGCGCGCACCATCGACGCCACCGACCTGGGCGCCGTGGGGGCCGTCGACCTGACCGAGAAGGTCGACCCGGACGGGGGGCACCTGATCGCCACCGCGATCGTCCGGAACGAGGCGCGCCTGGCCGAGCGCCGTGCGTACGTCGACGCCGGCCGGTGGGACGCCGTCGTCGGCGACTACTACGACGGCACGCCCGCGCGGGCCGCGTCGGACGCGGTCGACCGGCTCGGCACCGACGCCGTGCCCATGCAGGCGACCGGCGAGCGGCTCACGATCACCGCGACGGCGTCCTCGCTCCCGCCTCCGCAGTTCTTCACCAGGCCGGACGGCACCCGGCTGGAGGCGCCCTCGTCGAACGACCTCGTGGTGCGGGTGTCCTACATCGGCGCCGACAACGTGTCGGGCACCGCGACCGCGACGACGCGGTTCGCCCGCCGCGGGCTGGAGTCCGAGGGCTCGACCCGACTGCGCGCGTGCGCCGGAGGGTGCCTGATCACCGGCATCGAGGTCTCGCGCGACCTGAGCGGGGTGTTCGTCACCGACCCCTTCCGGGTGGTGATCAGGTCCATCGACATCGGTGGGACGAACCTGGTGCGGTCCACCTGGCTCCCCGACCCGACCTCGGTGGCGGCGGCCCTCGGAGACCGGTTCCTGCCCCCGGACAGCATCGACCGGCGGCTCCTCGTCAACCTCCCCGACGGGCTGGAGGTCTCGCTGCTCCCCAACTCCGCGCTCCGCCTGCTCGACGAGGCGCGCAACTCGTCGGTGCCGGTCCTCGTGGCCGAGGAAGAGGCCCCGCAGGCTCTCGACCTCGGCGGCGACGACCGCGCGACCGACGTCATCGGCGTCGCCGGCTCGATGCCTCTGGTCGGTAGCGTCGGCCTGCTCTCCGACATCCGCACCTCGGCGGTCGGCTCCGACCCGACGGTGCCCGCTGCCGAGGTGCAGGTCGTCGCTGCCGCCGGCACGCCGGACGCCATGCTCGACCAGGTGTCGGAGGCCACCGGCACGACGTGGCGGTCCTTCGGTGCCGTCCGGGACCAGCTCGGCGAGGCCCACGGGGGCGCCCAGTCGGTGGCGTACGCCCTCACCGCGCTCGCCTGTGCGCTCGTCGCTCTCCTCGCGCTGGGCGCCGGGGTGGCCCGGCACCTCCGCGACTACCGTCGCGACGTGGCCTCCCTGCGCGTGCTCGGCATCTCCGTCGCCACCGCCCGCAGGGCCGGTCGCACCGAGCTCGTCAGCCTGACGCTGCTGGTGCTGGTGGCCGTCGTCGCCGGCGGCTGGCTCGCCGTCACCCTGCTCCTCGGCGGGCTGCCGCTCCTCTCCCTGCCCGTCGCCGGGATCCCGCTCGACACGGCGCCGCACCTCGTGCCGCTGGTGATCCCGGCCGTCCTCTCGGCTGCTGCGGTCGTGCTGGTCGGTGGCCGCGCCCGCGCCGTACGCGCCTCGACCACCCGGCCCAGCCTCCTGCGCGAGGAGGAGTCGGCATGAACTCACCCCACGACGTTCTTCTCCTCCGCTGCGCTCCCCCGAACAACGCCGAGGGGACCCCGAGATGAGACAGCTCCTCGGCGCCATCGTCCGCGGCCTGCGCTCGCGTGCCCTCCTGTCCGTCGGCTCGGTGCTGCTGACCGCCCTGGCGATCGGGTCCGCGGTGCTCGGCCCGGTCTTCTCCGAGGCCGTCACCAACTCCTACGTCGTGACCCGCCTGCAGGAGACCGCGCCCGGGCTCACCGGCCTCAGCCGCGTCTTCACCCCCGACTCGGGCTCCTCGCTCACGCAGGCGGAGGACGACGCCGTCGCCGCCTCGACCTCCCTCACCGAGGGACCGTGGCAGCGGCCCACCGTCATCGTCCAGTCCGAGCGGTTCAGCGCGCTGCGCGGCGTCGTGACGTTCTGGTCGCGGTCCGACGCGTGCGAGACGCTCGCGATCGAGGGTCGGTGCCCGGAGAAGACGGGCGAGGTCCTGATGCTCACCGCGGACCTCGAGAAGACCGGCGCCGAGATCGGCAAGCCTCTCCCGCTGGCGATCTTCGAACCGCCGCAGCTCGCGTCCCTCGGTCTGCCGCGTCCGGGCATCAGCGAGGTCGTCGTGGTCGGCTCGTACGACACCCCCGGTCCCGGCGACGGCTGGCTGATCCCGAGCCGGCTGCGCACCACCAACGAGCAGACGACGATCAACGGCGGCTACACGCCCTACAGCCCGGCGCCGCTCCTCACGACCGAGGACACCGTCACCTCGGCGGGCGACTGGACCGTTCGCGTGGACACGCCGCTGGACGTGCCGCCCGACCTGACGCCCGCCCAGCTCGACGAGGCGGCGCGGTCGGCCGCGGCGATCCCCGCCGACACCGATGTCGCGGTCACGGGCGGCACGCTCCGCGTCGACGACACCAACTCCCTCGCCGACGTCGTCAAGGAGGTGCGCTTCCAGCAGTCGACGGCACGCAGCTCGATCGCGCCCGCGGTGCTCTCGCTCGTCCTGGTCGCGCTCGCCCTCCTCATGCGGCTGCTCAACGCGGCCTCCGAGCTCCGCGTGCCCGAGCTGGCCCTGGCCTCGCTGCGCGGCGTGACCTCGCGGCGGCTGTGGGGGCTGGGCCTGGCCGAACCGCTCGGCATCCTGCTCCTCGCGGTGCCACTGGGCGTCGCCTTCGGCATCGGGCTGTCCGTCGTCCTCGTGCGGAGCTGGCTGGTGCCGGGTCTGCCCTTGCCGCTGCCGTGGGCCAGCTGGGTCGCGGCAGCGCTGGTGCTGGTCGCGGCCTTCGTCGTCGCGTGCGTCGCGGTCGGGCTCGTGGTCCGCGAGTCGCTGGCGTCCCAGCTCAGCGGCGTACGCCGTCCGGTGGCCGCGCGCCGCTGGTCCGTCATCGCCCAGCTCACCCTCGTCGCCCTCGCCGTCGCGGTCCTCGCCAGCAAGCTGTCCGCCAGCGGTCCGGGCGAGCCGGACGCGACCGACCTGGTGCTGCCGGTGCTGCTCGCCGTCGTCGCCGGCCTCGCCGCGACCCGGCTCACCGCCGCCCTCGCCACCTGGTGGACGGCGCGCTCGCGCGGCCGCTCGCTGAGCGGTTTCGTCTCCTCCCGTGCGATCTCGCGCCGGCAGGAGGGCACGCTGGTGATCCTGCCGATCACCGCGGCGATCGCCGTCGCGGTCTTCGGTGTCGGCGTCTACGACTCGGCCGCGAGCTGGCGCACGAGCGTCGCCGCGACCGCCTCCCCGGCCCAGACCACGTGGTCCACGACGCTGACGATGTCGGAGGCGATCGACCTCACCCGCCGGGTCGATCCGGAGGGGCAGTGGGTGATGGCGGCGGCCAGTGCGACCAACCCCGGTGCCAACTTCTCCATCGTCGACTCGGCGCGGCTCGAACGGGTCGCGACCTGGCCCTCGACGTGGAGCCCCGGCCTCGAGGTCGGCCAGGTCGTCGACGAGATCAGCCCCGGCGGCGTGGTCCCGACGGTGACCGGCAAGAAGCTCACCCTCACCGTCGACAACCAGGCCGACACCGAGCGCGGCATCGCGGTCGAGGTCCGGTTCGGCAGCCGCGGCGGCCTGCCGCTCAAGGCGTACGTCGGTCCCTTCCCGGCCGGCGAGCACACCCGCTCGACCCGGATCCCGTTCTGCCGCACGGGCTGCCCGCTCGAGGGCATGACGCTCGGCGGCGGCGCCGGCACCAACACCGCCATGTCCGGCTCGCTGCGGCTCTCGGCCATCGAGGTCGACGGGGCTCCCCTCGACGGCGGCATCGACGGCGCCGGCTGGACGCCGTCACCCGACCCGGCCGTCCGCAGCTCGATCGTCGAGATGACCGAGTCCGACGGCGGGCTCGACATGACGGTCGACACCGGTGACTCGGTGGGCATGGCTCGCATCACTGCCGGCGGCATCACGTTCGCCCGTCCCGCGCTCGCCGGCCCGGGCGTGCAGCAGCGGGCGATCGCCAAGCTCGACGAGGGCTTCGGACTGATCCCGGTCGACACCGTCGGCGAGATCGAGGGCATGCCCTTCACGGGTCCGTCCGGGCTGCTCGTCGACTACTCCTCCTTCATCACCGACCACGCCGTCTACGACAACCTCGTCACGGTTCGCGTGCTCGAGCGCGAGGGCACGCCCGCCTCGATCACCGAGGCGTTGTCCGAGGCGGGGCTCACGGTCGGCACGACCCTGGCGCAGGAGCGGCACGTCCTCGACCAGAGCGCGTACGCCCTCGCGCTCCGGCTCTACGGCGTGGTCGCCGCTCTCGTGCTGATCATGGCGCTGGCTGGCCTGTTCGTCAGCGCGGCCGTGCAGCTGCCCGCGCGTCGCCGCGACGCCGCGGCGCTGCGCGTGGTCGGCGTGCCCCGCGCGTCGGTGATGGTCGCCGTCGTGCGCGAGCTCGGGGTGGTGCTCGGCAGCGCCGCGCTCGCCGGCATCCTGGCCGGATCGCTCGCCCAGTGGGTGGTGCTGCGCACGATCACGCTCGGCTACGCCGACGACCCGACCACGCCCGCGCTGGTGGCCGCGATCTCGCCGCTGCGACTGGTGGTGCTCACGCTCCTGGCCGCCGCCGTCTTCGGGACCGTCGCGCTGATCAGTGCGTCGATGACCGTACGGGGTGCCCGCGGCGCGACGTTGCGCGAGTCCGCGCGCTGACCGTGCCTGCGGAGGGGCCCGGTCAGGCGCAGCAGGGGTCGAAGCGGAAGCCCACGCCCCGGATGGTGCGGATCCACTGGTTGTCCGCCGAGGCACTGCGCAGCTTGCGGCGCAGGTTGGCCAGGTGCACGTCGACGACGTGCGTGCTGTCGGGCACGAACTCGGTGTCCCACACAGCCCGGAGCAGGTCCTCGCGGGCCACGACGATGCCGGGGTTGTTGATCAGGTGGGCGAGCAGGTCGAACTCGGTGCGGGTCAGCTCGACCTCCTGGCCGTCGACGCGCACCTCACGGGCACGCTCGTCCAGGAGCAGGTCGTCGCACCCGGCGAGACCGTCGGCGCCCACCCTCGAGCCCGTGTCGGCCATGGCCGGCACCTCGGCACCCGCCGGGTCCGGGGCGGACACCGACTCGGGGGAGACCAGGTCGCTCATGCGGGGACGACGGAAGAGTGCGGCGACGCGCGCCTGCAGCTCGCGCATCGAGAACGGCTTCATCAGGTAGTCGTCGGCGCCGACCTCGAGGCCGATCAGCCGGTCGACCTCGGCCGTACGGGCGCTGACCACGATCACGTAGCAGTCGCTCACGAGGCGGACCTGGCGGCAGACCTCGACGCCGTCGATGTCGGGCAGCGTGAGGTCGAGGGTGACCAGGTCGGGCGCCTCGTCACGGATCATCGCGAGGGCGTCGACGCCGGTGCGCGCGACGAACACGTCGAAGCCGGACTTGTGCAGCAGCCCGGAGATGGCGTCGCCGACGTCGCGGTCGTCCTCCACGACGACTGCCGTGCGTCGGTTGTCCATGTGTCAGTTCCCCCGGGGTTGACGATCCTGGGGGCACGTGATGGTGCCACCCAGGCCCGACACCTGCTCACGCACGCAGCCGAGCCACTGCCGATGCTAGGTGGCAGTGGCTCGGCCCGTAGGCGTTATCGAGTTGTCCGTGTGGGAGCGCGCTCAGAAGTCGAGGCCGCGCGCCCAGTCCTCGGAGTCGATGCGCGCGACGAGGTACGGGCCCCCGCCGGCGCGGCGGTCCTGCTGGCTGCCCTCACGGTCCATCCGGTAGCCGATGCCGCGGATCGTGTGGATCCAGGTGGCGTCGGAGTGCCGGCGGAGCTTGCCGCGCAGGTTGGCCACGTGCACGTCCACCAGGTGGTGGTCGTGGGTGAGCGCGCTGCTCCAGATGGCGAGGACCATCTCCTCGCGGGTGCAGACCCGCGACAGGTGCGTGGCGAGGTGCTCCAGGACGTCGTACTCGATGCGGGTCAGCTCGACGATCGTGCCGTCGATCTGCACCTCGCGCCGAGCCGAGTTGATGACCAGGCCCGCGCCGCAGGCGATCGTCGTCGGCTCGTCCGCCGGCTGCGACGGGCTCGGCACGTGCGGTGCCGAGGCGGCCGCGTCCTCACCGGTCATCGCCGACCGCGGCCGACGGAACAGCGCGGCCACCCGGGCCCGCAGCTCGCGCGGCGAGAACGGCTTGAGGACGAAGTCGTCGGCGCCGACCTCCAGGCCGATCAGCTTGTCCACCTCGTCGGACCGTGCGGACACGATCACGATGTAGCAGTCGCTGGTCTCCCGGATGCGGCGGCACACCTCGATGCCGTCCATGTGCGGCAGCGTCAGGTCGAGCGTGACCAGGTCCGGTGGATCGGCTGCCGCCACGTCCACTGCTGCCCGTCCGTCGCGCGCCGAGGTCACACGGAAGCCCGCACCCTCGAGGGTCTCCACCAGCGCCGAGGAAATGTCTGGATCGTCTTCGACGACCAATGCATGTAGATCTTGCACGTTGGAACCCCCACAGAAAAAGCCGAAACAGGGACCCCACGTCCCCGCCGTGGCGCCGCCCGATCCGGCGTCGGTCGATGGTAAGGGCAAGAACGCCCTCAGGGTGGCGTTGTTTCCTCAAGCGAGTCGCAGGTCTAGACCAGTGGGATTGACGGAAACTTTTGCTGTAGGGGTTTCAGACTGCGCTTTCCATACCCACCGGAAGGTCCATCGCACGATTGACCCAGACGCTCTCAGGAATCATCCCCACCCGTTCGTACAGACCGAGTGCACCGGTCCGCGAGTCGGTGCTCAGCTCCGAGGTGGACGTGCCGTGCGCCCTCGCCTGCGCGAACGAGTCGACCAGCAGGGCCTGGGCCAGGCCGCGGTTGCGCTGGTCCGGTCGTACGGCCAGCCGGTCGACGTACCCGGTCGAGCCGTTGTCCGAGACGAGGACCAGGGAGACCCCGACGACCACTCCGTCCTGGTCGAGCGCGACGCGCAGGTTCCACGGCTCGAACCCCGGGCGGCCCGTCGTTGCGGCCTCGAAGTCCTCGAAGGCCTCCCGCTCGCGCACCGACCACTCCAGGAAGGCGTCCTCGAGCACGTCGTGCGCGGCCTTCAGCTCGCCCGGCTCGGCCGTGCGTACGACGTAGCCGGCGGGCAGCTCACGCTCGGGGATGCTGGCGCCCTCGGGGAGCTTGAGCACCCAGCTGGTCCACCGCACGCGGAAGCCCAGGTCCTCCAGCAGGCGGTCGCCGGGCGACCCCTGCGGGACCGGCATGCCGACGACGCTCGAGCCGATGCCGCGGCCGAGGTCCTGGAGCCAGTGGGCGAGCCAGGTCCCGATGCCACGACCGCGGTGGGACGGCAGCACGGACGTGTCGGCGCGGTCCGCGCCCATCAGCTCGGCGTACGCCACGAGGGTCTCGCCGTCGTACACGCCGACGGAGCGGGCACCGAGGTCGTGGCTGGGACGGGCCCAGTCGCTGACGATGTCGGACTCCTCGATCGAGACCTCACCGATGTCCTCCTGCTCCTGCGCGGCCATCAGCACGAACACGGCGTGGGCGTCGGACTTCACGAGCGGCCGGGTGGTGAGTCCCTCCGGCAGCCGGGGCTGCTGTGACATCGGCTGGGGCATGCGACGAAGTGTGCTCGCTCACGTGCCCCGCTGTCGTGCGCTTATCGGGTCCCCGGCCGCCGGTCGCAGAATGACTGATTGCCCCGTGAGGCCCTACCGTGGTGAGCGTGAGCGACGACCAGCCCGACAGCCCAGACCAGTCCTCGGGGCCCGAACAGACCTTCGCCGACCTCGGCCTCACGCCCGAGGTCCTCAAGGGGCTGGCCGCCGTGGGCTACGAGACCCCCTCCCAGATCCAGGCGGCGACGATCCCGCCCCTGCTGGAGGGCCGCGACGTCGTCGGCCTCGCCCAGACCGGCACCGGCAAGACGGCCGCGTTCGCGCTGCCGATCCTGTCGCGCCTCGACTTCAGCCAGAAGACCCCGCAGGCGCTGGTGCTCGCGCCGACCCGCGAGCTCGCGATCCAGGTGTCCGAGGCCTTCGAGAAGTACGCCGCCCACATGAAGGGCGTCAAGGTCCTGCCGATCTACGGCGGCCAGGGCTACGGCGTCCAGCTGTCGGCGCTGCGGCGCGGCGTGCACGTGGTCGTCGGCACGCCCGGTCGGATCATGGACCACCTCGAGAAGGGCACGCTCGACCTCACCGAGCTGCGCTTCCTCGTCCTCGACGAGGCCGACGAGATGCTCAACATGGGCTTCGCGGAGGACGTCGAGACCATCCTGGCCGACACCCCGGCCGACAAGAACGTCGCGCTGTTCTCGGCGACGATGCCGGCGCAGATCCGCCGGATCTCCAAGAAGTACCTCGACGACCCGGTCGAGATCACCGTCAAGAACAAGACGTCGACGGTCTCCTCCATCACCCAGCGCTACCTGATCGTGTCGTACCCCCAGAAGGTCGACGCCCTCACGCGCATCCTCGAGGTCGAGAACTTCGAGGGGATGATCGTCTTCGTCCGCACCAAGAACGAGACCGAGACCCTGGCCGAGAAGCTGCGTGCCCGCGGCTACAGCGCGATGGCGATCAACGGTGACGTCGCCCAGGTGCAGCGCGAGCGCACCATCAACCAGCTCAAGGCCGGCAAGCTCGACATCCTCGTCGCCACGGACGTCGCCGCCCGCGGCCTCGACGTCGAGCGGATCAGCCACGTCGTCAACTACGACATCCCGACCGACACCGAGTCCTACGTCCACCGCATCGGACGTACGGGCCGCGCGGGCCGCAGCGGCGACTCGATCGCCTTCGTGACCCCGCGCGAGCGCCACCTGCTCCGCGCCATCGAGAAGGCGACGCGCCAGCCGCTGACCCAGATGCAGCTGCCCACCGTCGATGACGTGAACGCCACGCGCCTCTCGCGCTTCGACGACCAGATCACCCAGGCGCTGACGCAGCCCGAGCGCATCGACTTCTTCCGCGACGTGGTGTCCCACTACGTCAGCGAGAACGACGTGACCGAGGTCGACGTGGCCGCCGCCCTGGCGGCCGTGATGCACGGCGAGCAGCCCCTGCTGCTCGAGCCCGAGCCGGAGCGCTCCACCCGCGCCTTCGACGAGCGGCCCACCCACGGCGGCAAGGCCGACCGTGCGCCGCGGGACTCGCGCAGCGGCCAGCAGATGGCGGCGTACCGCATCGAGGTCGGCAAGCGCCACAAGGTCGAGCCGCGCCAGATCGTCGGGGCGCTGGCCAACGAGGGCGGGCTCTCCCGCGGCGACTTCGGCCACATCATGATCAAGCCCGACTTCTCGATCGTCGAGCTCCCCGCCCAGCTGCCCCCTGGCACGCTCGACCGGCTCGCCGCCACGCGGATCTCCGGCAAGCTCATCGAGATCGCCCCGGACAAGGGCCCCTACCGGGGGCGTCCCGGTGGCGGTCACGGCGGATCGGGCAGCGGCCACCGCAAGGGCGGCGGCTACCAGGGCAAGAACCCCCGCTGAGCTGAACCGCTGACCGGGCGCTTCGTGCCCGTCACGCAGACTGACCGGGCGCTTCGTTGTGCACGAAGCGCCCGGTCAGCGTCAAAGAGGGTCAGGCTGTAGGTCTCAGGCGCTCTGGATGGCCGAGATGTCGAACTCGAGCTTGATCTTCTCGGAGACGAGGACGCCGCCGGTCTCGAGCGCGGCGTTCCAGGTGAGGCCCCAGTCCTTGCGGTTGATGGTGGTCTCGCCCTCGAAGCCGACGCGGACGTTGCCGAAGGGGTCGCGGGCCGAACCGGTCTGCTCGAAGGGGATCTCGACGGACTTGGTGACGTCCTTGATGGTCAGGTCGCCGGTGATGGCCCAGTCGCTGCCGTCGCGCTTCACGTCGGTCGAGGTGAAGGTGATGGTCGGGTAGGTCTCGGCGTCGAAGAAGTCGCCGGACGTGAGGTGACCGTTGCGGTCGGGGCTGCCGGTCTCGATCGAGGCGACGTCGATGGAGAGGTCGACCTTGGAGTCGGCGGGGGTGACCTCGTCGATGTGCGCGGTGCCGGTGAAGGTGCCGAACTGGCCGCGCACCTTGGTCACCATGGCGTGGCGCGCCACGAAGCCGAGGCGGCTGTGGCTCACGTCGAGGGTGTAGTCGCCGCTGATGTCATCGATGGCAGTGGTGGGGGCGTCGAACGAGGTGGTCATGGAAGCGGTGCTCCTGGGTAGTTGGTAGAAGTTTCAACCACTAGAACGACCGAGCCCCGAGCTTCATTCCCGACGAGCGAGAACTTTTTCCGTGCCCCCTGAAATGCAGCAGAGCCACGCCCCCGGGAGGGCGTGGCTCGTGAGTGTGGGACTGCGGTCAGGCGGCCTGGACGGCACTGACGGTGGCGACGGCCCAGCGCGCCTCCATGTGGGTCCGGCCCGACGCGTCGGTCACCGCGACCCAGGTGCAGACCGGCGCTGCCGTCATCTTGTGCTTGCTCATGTGACACCTTCCGTTCACCTTCTGTTCACCTAAGGTACCACGTCCCCACTGGCGCACATGCTTTTCGCTGAAGACCGGGGTTCTTCCCCCACCTGCGGGACTCTCCACGGTGTGTCGACGCTTCAGGGCTCCCTTTGTGACAGGGGGGACGAGTCCCCGGCCAGCGCCTGAGGAGAAACGTTCAGGAATCTGCCCGATTTCGGGCAGGAAGTTGGCAATGACCCCGGAGGAGGGTGATCCTGTGCAGGTGCCGGACCCCGACCTCGTCTCCCACGTCGTCGCCACCACGTCGCTGACCGAGGGAGAGGCGGCCCGGGTGATCGAGGACGTGATCGCCTTCCACGCCCAGGCGGTGGAGGACTACGTCCGCGACCGGCATGCCCACCTCAAGACGTACGGCGCGAAGAACCCCGAGATCTTCGCGCGGATCGCCCAGGAGCTGAGCGAGCGCGTGGTCGCTGCGCCTCAGCTCTCCGAGCGGCAGCTGCGTCGCATCGTCTACTCCTAGACCATCAGAGAAGGACTCATCAGCATGTGTGGAATCGTCGGCTACATCGGCCGCCAGGACGCGGCGCCCGTCGTCCTCGAAGGACTGACCCGCCTCGAGCACCGCGGCTACGACTCGGCCGGCGTCGCCGTGCTCAGCGCACGGGGCGTCAAGGTCGCCAAGCAGGCCGGCCGGGTGCGTGACCTGAGCACCGCCCTCCCCAAGCGGTTCGCCGGCACGACCGGCATCGGCCACACGCGGTGGGCGACCCACGGCCCCGCCACCGATGCCAACGCGCACCCCCACCAGGACGAGTCCGGGCGGGTGGCGGTCGTGCACAACGGGATCATCGACAACTCGGCCGCGCTGCGCGCCGAGCTCACCGACGCCGGCATCACCCTCGCGAGCGACACCGACACCGAGGTCATCGCGCACCTGGTCGCGCGCAGCGACGCCGACACCCTCGAGGGCAAGGTCCGCGACGCACTCGGCTCGATCGTCGGGACGTACGGCCTCGCCGTGGTGCACGCCGACTTCCCCGACCGCATCGTCGTGGCCCGCAACGGCAGCCCGCTGGTCGTGGGCGTCGGGGACAAGGAGATGTACGTCGCCTCCGACCTGGCCGCGATCGTGCGCCACACCACGACCGTCGCGATGCTCGACGACGGTGAGATGGCCACGGTGACGGCGGCCGGCTTTACCACGATGCGCCACACCGACCTCGCCTCCACCGGCAAGACGGCCACCGTGGTCGACATCGACGCGTCGGCGTACGAGGCGGGCGAGCACGAGTCCTTCATGCGCAAGGAGATCCTCGAGCAGCCGACCACGGCGCAGGCCGTGCTCCGTGGCCGGCTCGACGAGCGGTTCGGCACCGCTCACCTCGGCGGCCTGGACATGGACGCGCGCGACCTGCGCGCCGTGCGCCGCGTGAAGATCCTCGGGTGCGGCTCGGCCTACTACGTCGGCCAGATGGGCGCCGCGCTCATCGAGGAGCTGGCGCGCATCCCCGCCGACGCCGAGGCGGCGAGCGAGTTCCGCTACCGCGACCCGGTCATCGAGCCGGACACGCTCTACGTCGCCGTCAGCCAGTCCGGCGAGACGATCGACACCCTGCTCGCCGTCCAGGAGGTACGCCGCAAGGGCGGGCGCTGCGTCGGCCTGGTGAATGTCGTCGGCTCGGCGATCGCACGCGAGTGCGACGGCGGCATCTACCTGCACGCAGGGCCGGAGGTCGCGGTCGCGAGCACCAAGGCACTGACCAACATGTTCCTCGGTTTCGCCCTGCTCGCGCTGCAGCTCGGCCGGGTGCGCGATCTCTCCATCGCCGACGGCAAGCGGCTCGTGGCCGGGCTCGAGAGGCTGCCCGCGCAGATCGAGGAGGTGCTCGCCGGCGAGGCCGACCTGGTCGAGGTCGCGCAGGAGCTCGCCGAGGCGACGAGCCTCTTCTTCATCGGTCGCGTGCGCGGCTTCCCGGTGGCGCGCGAGGGGGCGCAGAAGTTCAAGGAGATCAGCTATCGGCACGCCGAGGCCTACCAGACCTCCGAGCTCAAGCACGGCCCGCTCGCCCTCATCGACCCCGACGTCCCGACGGTCGCGCTCGTGCCCCGCGACGAGCTGACCGAGCGCAACATCGGCGCGCTCCACGAGATCGACGCGCGGAAGGGTCCGCTCGTCGTGATCACCCACGCGGAGGTCGATCTCGGTGAGGTCCGCGCCCGCCGGATCGACGTACCGCGCAACGAGCCGGAGCTCGACCCGATCCTGCTGACGATCCCGCTGCAGCTGCTGGCCTACCACGCCGCGCAGCACCTGGGTCACGACATCGACAAGCCGCGCAACCTCGCGAAGTCCGTCACCGTCGAGTGAGGCCTACACCGGCGGAGGCCCCGGAAATGGACTGGGCGCCCCTTGCCGCATGGGGTCGGCAAGGGGCGCGCCGTGGAGAAGACTTCCACCAGCCCGAGGGTCCTGTCCGAGGTTCAAGGGAAGTCCCGATTGATTTTGCTGTTGCGCTCGTCACGGGTGCCTCACGCGCCCCTCGAGTGCGCTCCGGTACGCGGACACGAGCTCCACGGCTCGCTCGGCCAGCGGCTCTGCCACGGCCCGGTCGGCGGCGATCAGCCCGACGCGGGTACGCCGGTCGAGCAGGTCGTCGACGTCGTGTGCGCCCTCGTCGGTGATCGCGAAGACCAGCTCGGCCAGGGTCACCGGGACCTCATCCGAGACCGGTGCGAGCAGCTCGCCGTCGCCGAGTCCGGTGACCTCGCGGGCGGTGGCCAGCACGAGGTCGGCGTCCGAGCCGAAGCGCCGAACCAGGCGAGCAGGGGCGTGCCGGGCGGGGGCCGTCGACGTCGGGACGGGGGCGGCACCGAGCAGCGGCAGGGACGCGGTCCGGCACGGCCCGGCTGAGAGGCGGTCGTCGAGCGCGTCGAGGGTGTCCTGGGCCATCCGGCGGTAGGTCGTCAGCTTGCCGCCGACGACCGTCGTGACACCCGTCGCCGAGGTGAGGATCGCGTGCCGACGGGACAGGTCCGCGGTCGCGTCGGTGCCGGCCACCTCGAGCAGCGGCCGC
This sequence comes from uncultured Actinomycetota bacterium, assembly GCA_963711175.1. Classification (GTDB taxonomy): domain Bacteria; phylum Actinomycetota; class Actinomycetes; order Propionibacteriales; family Nocardioidaceae; genus Nocardioides. The sequence goes on along the minus strand of CAVQDC010000011.1, from coordinate 261,153 downwards.
AGCCCGGCGAAGGCGCCGACCACGTCGTCGCGGGTCGGCGGGACGGTGAAGGCGGAGGCGACGACGTCGAGGAGGAACTCGATCTCCGCCTCGCTCGGCACCGGCACGTCCGGGATCGGGCCGGTCACAGGCTCGTCGGTGAGACCGACGTAGAGCGTGCCGTCGGGCTGCGGCAGCACCATCGCGAAGCGCGACGTCGATCCCGGGATCGGCACCATCACGGCCACCCGGGTGTGCGGCAGGACCGACCCGCGGAGCACCAGGTGGGTGCCGCGGCTGGGTCGCAGCCGGACCTGGTCGTCGAGGTCGCCGGCCCACACGCCGGTCGCGTTGACGACCGCCCTGGCTCGGACCGCGTACGTCCTGCTGGTGAGCTCGTCGCGCAGCTCGACGCTCGTCCCGGTGGCCGCGGTGACCCGGGCGCGCGTGCGGACCTCGGCGCCGTACGAGGCTGCGGTGCGGGCGATGGTGACGACGAGCCGGGAGTCGTCCTCGAGCTGTCCGTCCCAGGCGAGCAGCCCGCCGCGCAGGGTGTCGGAACGCATCGACGGAGCGAGGCTGAGGGTCTCGGTGGCGTTGAGGCGACGGGGACGCGGGAGCGTACGGGTGCTGGTGCGGGAGGTGCGACGCAGCAGGTCGCCGGCCTGCAGGCCGGCCCACGTCATGGCGGTGCGGCTGCGTGGCATCGCGTCGTTGAGGGGCGTGAGCATCGGCAGCGCACGGACGAGGTGGGGCGCGGTGACCTCCATCAGGATGCCGCGCTCGACGGCACTCTCCCGGGCGATCGCGAGCTTGCCCTGGGCGAGGTAGCGCAGCCCGCCGTGGACGAGCTTCGAGGACCAGCGCGACGTGCCGAAGGCCAGGTCGTGGGCGTCGACGGCGAGCACGGAGAGGCCGCGCGTGACGGCGTCGAGGGCGACGCCGGCACCGGTGATGCCGAGTCCGACGACCACGACGTCGACCTCGTCCGGGATGCCGGCCAGGCCGGGGGTGATGGGGCGCGCCGTGCCGCTCACTGGGGCTCCAGGGTCCGGGTGATCAGGCGGACGTACTCCGCGTCCAGCTGCTCGAAGCCCACGCCGGCGTCCGTCATGGTCTGTGCCGAGAGGACGAAGCCGTGTCCGGCCAGCGTCAGCGACCGCGCGATCAGGATGGCGTCGCCCTGCCGGATCGCACCGGATGCCTGACCGCTCTCGATCTCGGCAGCGAGGATCTCGACGAGCGCCTCCTGCGAGCGGCCGCGCCGGGAGATCAGGTAGGGCAGGAGGAGGTCGGGGTCGAGCTCGACGATGCGGACGAAGAGCTCGTTGTCCCGCAGCCCCCGGATGGTCGACAGCGCGGCGGCGGCGATGCCGGCCGGCGTCGAGGTGTTGATCGCGGCGACCCGGGTCGCCGCGGCGATGCTGACCCACTCGCGGGTCATCAGGTCGCCGAGCAGTGCGCCCATGTCGGGCCAGGCGCGATAGATCGTCATCCGCGAGACGCCCGCGCGCTTCGCGACCTCGGTCAGCGTCGTGCGCCGCCACCCGACGTCGAGGATGCAGTCGCGGGCGGCGTCCAGGTAGACCGCCAGCCGCGGGTCAGGGATGTGACGAAGTGACGACATGTGTCACACTGTAACGCATGACCACGAAGAGGCCCACCGTCGAGATGCACCCCCAGCGCTGGGGCGACCCCGCTGCGGCCACTGATCTGCCCGAGTCGGCGCGCGGCCTGGTCGACCTGGCCTTCGGGTTGCAGGACCGTCCCGCCACCGAGGGCGCGGTGCCGCCGGCGTCCGTCCTCGACGACGCGCTCCTCGACGAGCTGCGGTCGGCGATCGGCGCCGAGCACGTCCTCGTCGACGACGCGACCCGCACCCTGCGTACGCGCGGGAAGTCCACCACCGACCTGTTGCGGGCGCGCGCCGGCGACCTGGCCGACGCCCCCGACGCCGTGGTCCGCCCCGACGGGCACGACGACGTCGTCGCGGTGCTGGCGTGGGCGACCGCGCACCGGGTGGCGGTCGTGCCCTTCGGCGGCGGCACCAGCGTGACCGGCGGGTTGGCCGCCCGGCGCGACGGGTTCGCCGGTGTCGTCAGCCTCGACCTCGTCCGGATGAAGCGGCTGCTCGCCGTCGACGAGGTCTCGATGACCGCGACGCTGGAGCCGGGGCTGCGCGGTCCCGAGGCCGAGGCGCTGCTCGCCGAGCACGGCCTGACCCTCGGCCACTACCCCCAGTCCTTCGAGCACGCCTCGATCGGCGGGTTCGCGGCCACCCGGTCCAGCGGCCAGTCCAGCGCCGGCTACGGCCGGTTCGACGCGATGGTCGTCGCCCTCACCGCGGCGACGCCGACCGGCACGCTCGACCTCGGGTCGTCGCCGGCCAACGCCGCCGGTCCCGACCTGCGCCAGCTGCTCCTCGGGTCCGAGGGAGCCTTCGGCGTGATCACGTCGGTCACGGTCCGCGTACGCCGTGCGCCCGCCGTGACCACGTACGAGGGGTGGCGCTGGCCGTCGTTCGACGCCGGCTCCGACGCGATGCGCACCCTGGCCCAGGCGGGGCTGCTGCCCACCGTGATCCGGCTGTCCGACGAGTCGGAGACCGCGATCAACCTCGCCGACCCGAGCTCCATCGGCGGGACGGAGGACCCCGGCTGCCTGATGATCGCCGGCTACGAAGGCACCGCCGAGCAGGTGTCCGCCCGTCGCGACGCCGTGACCGCCGTCCTCGCCGGGCTGGGTGGCACCGCACTCGGCACCGAGCCGGGGGAGAAGTGGGTGCACGGCCGGTTCGGCGCGCCCTACCTCCGCGACTCGCTGCTCGACCACGGCGTGCTCGTCGAAACCCTCGAGACGGCGACGTTCTGGTCCAACCGGCACCGGCTGTACGCCGACGTGAAGGCCGCGCTGTCGACCTCGCTGGGCGAGGGATCGCTGGTGCTGTGCCACGTCTCGCACGTCTACGAGACCGGCTGCTCGCTCTACTTCACCGTCGCCGCACGGCAGGACGAGGACGCGGTCGCCCAGTGGCGGGCCGCCAAGATCGCCGCGAGCGACGCGATGATCGCGGCCGGCGCGACCATCACCCACCACCATGCCGTCGGCACGGACCACAAGCCGTGGTTCGCCCGGGAGATCGGCGAGGTCGGCGTCCGGGTGCTGCGTGCGGTGAAGGCCGAGCTCGACCCGACGGGCATCCTCAACCCGGGCGTCCTCATCCCCTAGGTCGTGTCGCTAGTGCTGCGTACCGGGCGTGCTGATGTCGATCGGTGAGCCGGGGCAGCCCTCGGACTGGAGCTGCGCGAACCGCTCGCCGAGGACCGCCGGGAAGACCGAGGCCTCCGTCGACCGGAGCTCGTCCACGGTCCACCACCGGAAGCCGACCATGCTCTGCTCCTCGAACTCGCTGAGCTGGGCGGGGACGGGATCGAAGGACGCGACGCGGTAGCGCAGCCACGTCTCGTGCACGTCGTAGCTCGCCCCGGCGAAGGTGTAGCGCGTCTCGCGGGTCCACACCGTCTCGCCCGGTGGCAGCAGCTCGACGCCGGTCTCCTCCCATGCCTCGCGGGCGGCGGCCTCGTGGTGCGACTCGCCCGGGTCGATCCCGCCGCCGACCGGATACCAGTGGTGGGCGCCGTCGGCCGGGTCGCGCCCCTGGATCAGCAGCACCCGGTCGTCGGGGTCGACGAGCAGCAGCTTGACGGTCCGCCTCATGCGAACGACCAGACCAGCAGCTCGGTCGCCTCGCTCGCGCGGACGAGGTGTCCCGGCTCGTCGGAGATCCGGGCGGCATCGCCGGCTTCGAGGGCCACGTCCGCGAGCGAGGCAGAACCGGAGGCGGCGAAGACGTGCTGGCGCGGGTCGTCGGGCAGCACCACCGAGTCGCCCGGCGCCAGCCGTGCGACGAGCAGGCGTGCGCCGGTGGTGCCGACCGGGAGCCCCGCACCTCCCGCCACCTCGACCAGCCCCGAGCCCGGCTGCGGCGCCTCGCCCAGGACGTACGACGGCTCGGCGCCGGCGAGGGTCGGCGCGAGCCACGCCTGGACGAACCGGCATCGACCTGAACCGGGGTCGGCGAGCTCGCTGTGCCGGATGCCCGTTCCCGCGGAGAGCACCTGGGCCCGGCCGGCCACGACGACGTGCTGCGCGCCCGTCGAGTCCGTGTGCACGAGCGCGCCCTCGAGCACCCAGGTGACGATCTCGAGCTCGGAGTGCGGGTGGTCCGGATAACCGGTGCCGGCCTCGATCCGGTCGTCGTTGTGGCAGACGAGCGGACCGAACCCGAGGTTGGCCGGGTCGTAGTGCGGGCCGAACGAGAAGGAATGCCTCGTCAGCCGCCCCTTGACGGTCGACGACGACCTCTGCCAACCGGCGTACAGGGCCACTGCCATGCCGATATCTTCGCGGACGTGCCCCCGACACACGACTTCCCCCTGCTCCCACCCGGGTTCCGCTTCGGGACCAGCACCGCGAGCTACCAGATCGAGGGAGCGGTGGCGGAGGACGGGCGCGGTCCGAGCATCTGGGACACCTTCACCGCGCAGCCCGGTCGCGTCGTCGACGGCAGCAGCGGCGAGGTCGCCTGCGACCACTACCACCGGGTCGACGAGGACGTCGCGCTGATGCAGGAGCTCGGCACGGGCGGCTACCGCTTCTCGATCGCCTGGCCGCGCATCCAGCCCACCGGTCGCGGCCCGGCCAACGAGTTGGGGCTGGCGTTCTACGACCGCCTGATCGACACGCTGCTCGAGCACGGCCAGAAGCCGATGGTCACGCTCTACCACTGGGACCTCCCGCAGGCGCTGGAGGACGACGGCGGCTGGCTGAACCGCGACACCGTCGACCGGTTCGCCGAGTACGCCGCGATCGTCGGCGAGCGGTTCGCCGACCGGGTCGAGCACTGGATCCCCGTCAACGAGCCCAACGTCGCCTCGGTGCTCGGCTACGCGATGGGCACCCACGCCCCGGGCCGGAAGATGCTCTTCGACTTCCTCCCCGCCGCCCACCACCTGCTTCTCGCTCACGGCCGGGCGGCGATCGCGCTGCGCCAGGCTGGGGCCGAGTCCATCGGCTGCGCCAACAACCACGCGCCGATCTGGCCGGCCTCCGACGACGACGCCGACGTCGGGATGAGCAAGATCTTCGACGCGCTCTGGAACGGGATGTTCCTCGAGCCGATGCTGCTCGGGCGCTACCCCGCGGACCTGATGCCGCTCTTCGAGGACGTGATGGCCGACGGCGACCTCGCCACCATCCGCCAGCCGCTCGACTTCTACGGCGTCAACTACTACAACCCGATGAAGGTCGCGGCCGCCGGCGAGGACTCCGACATCCCGTTCGAGTTCCGCGACATCGTCGGCTACCCGACCACCGACTTCGGCTGGCCGATCGTGCCCGACGCGCTGCGCGAGTGGCTGGTCATGTTCCGCGCCCGCTTCCGCGCCGCGCTGCCGCCCATCTACATCACCGAGTCGGGCTGCAGCTACGACACCGGGCCGGACGAGCACGGCGTGGTCGACGACCAGGCCCGCATCGACTACCTGCGGTCCCACGTCAACGCGGTCTCCGAGGCGATCACCCGCGGCGTCGACGTACGCGGCTACTACGCCTGGTCGCTGATGGACAACTTCGAGTGGGCCGAGGGCTACACCCAGCGCTTCGGCCTGGTGCACGTCGACTACGAGACCCTGAAGCGCACCCGGAAGAACTCCTTCCACTGGTACGCCGACCTGATCGCCGCACAGCCGCAGCACCTCTGACCGGCACGGGCCGGCTGGCAGACTCGGCGACATGGCCGACCGCCCCGTTCCTGAGCGACCCGTCCCCGGTCGGCCGGGTCCTGACCGGCCACCGGAGTCCTCCGACAGCTACGGGATGACCTGGATCGCGCTGGTGCTGCTGCTCGTGATGGTGGTCGTCGTCGGGTGGCGGCTCTACGACTTCTGGGACAGCAGGCAGCCGCCGTCGGGGGTGCAGACGCAGGAGGCGACGGTGCTGGGGTTCGCAGAGCTCGGGCCCAGCCGGGCCGGGTCGAGGTCGGCGGAGTACTCGTCGGTGGCCTTCGAGCTCCCGGACGGCCAGCAGGCCACTGCGCTCTACGAGCTGCGTCGCCTCGGCGACGTCGAGAAGGGCGACACCATCACGGTCTACCAGGAGCGCGGGGAGTGGCGCACCACGACGGAGAAGGCGTGGGGCAGCACCCTCGGCTGGGGCGTCGCGATGCTGGCGCTGCTGGTCATGATCGCCGGCTGGTTCCGGGTGCGTGCGAGGGCACGGGCGACCCCGGAGGACTGAGCGCCACCGATAGGCTCACCACGTGAGTACTCGACGGGTCGTGTTCGTCGTCGGCTCGGGCCGCAGCGGCACGAGCACGATGGCCGGGACGCTGCGCACGCTCGGCCTGCACGTGCCGCAGCCCGAGGTCGTCGCCGACGCGACCAACCCCAAGGGGTTCGGCGAGCCGCGGTGGGTCGTCGACCTCCACACCGAGCTCCTCGCCCGGAGCAACGTCCAGGTCTCCGACGCCCGACCGCGCGCCTGGCTCGACACCGGCACGACCAGCGGTGACCACGCGACCCGCGAGCGCGTCACCACCTGGCTCGCCGAGCAGCTCGCTGTCGGTGACGAGCTCGTCATCAAGGACCCCCGCGCCTCGTGGTTCCTCGGCCTGTGGCGGGCCGCCGCGGACCGCTGCGACGCGACGCCCTCCTACGTCACGATGCTGCGACCGGTCACCGAGGTCGTCGGCTCCAAGCAGACCTACTACGGCCCCACTGGAGGGCGGAGCGGCGCAGGTTCCGACCAGGGCGCCATCACCCGCACCGCCGCGTGGATCAACATGATGCTCCACACCGAGCGCGCGACCCGCGGCCAGCAGCGCGCGTTCGTCCACTACGGCGACCTCCTCGACGACTGGACCCAGCCGGTCTTCGCCCTCGGCGAGGCCTTCGACCTGCAGGGCGTGAAGACCGCGATGGCGGTCGACATCGCCGAGGTGCACCGCTTCATCGACCCGTCGCTGCGCCGCGTGACGATGACGTGGGACGACATCGGCGTCCCCGACCGGCTGCGCGAGCTCGCGGACGAGACCTGGCAGGCGCTCGACACGCTCGCCACCGACGACGCTCGTGAGACGCAGGAGTGGTGCGACCAGCTCCGCACCGCCTACGCCTCCCAGTACGCCGACGCCGAGGCGTTCGCCCACTCGACCGTCGTCGCCCAGCGGCGTACGGCTGCCGCCGACGCGCGCCGTCAGGCGGCCGAGCAGGCGCCGGCCCGCACCGGCGCCGACCGCGTCCCCCACGCCGTACGCGCGATGGTCCCGCCTGCGGCCCGCCAGAAGCTGCGGCAGGCACTGGGTCGGGAGCGCGAGCCGGGCCAGGGGAAGGCCTGATGCCCGACATCGCCGCGCTGGAAGGGGAGTCCGGCTACGACGTGACGTGGCCGTGGACCAGCGGTGACGTCCTCGAGCCGGGCCTGACGTGCGTCTTCCGGGTCCGCAACGAGGCGCGCAACCTGCCGTGGGTGCTGCCGCCGATCTTCTCCGCCGTGCAGCACGTGCTGCTGGTCGACAACGGCTCCGACGACGACACCGCCGGCGTCGCGCAGCGGGTCGCCGAGCAGTGTGGCGCGGCCGACCGGCTCACGGTCCTCGACTACCCGCACCAGGTCTCGCGCGCCGGCGGAGAGCACCTCGCGACGCCGGCGACGAGCGTCCACTCGCTCACCCACTTCTACAACTGGTGCTTCTCCCACGTCCGCACGACGTACTCGATGAAGTGGGACGGCGACATGGTGCTGACGCCCGAGGGCGCCGGCATCCTGCGCGACCTGTCGTGGCAGCTGCAGTCGACCCGCGCGATCGTCGCGATGCCGCGCCACCCGCTGACGGTCGTCGACGAGTCGACCGGCTGGCTGGACCTGTCACTGCGTTTCCTCGAGCCCTGGGTCTACCCGATGGGGCCGGACTTCACGTTCGTGAAGGCCTTCGACTGGGAGCTGCGCGAGTTCCCACCCGGCGTCGAGCGGATCGTGCTGCAGCAGGGCCTCTGCGTCGAGGTGAAGTGGCTCGACGCCGACGAGTACGCCCACTGGCGCCGCGACGGCGTCGACTTCACCAACACCCGGCTCTATCGCAAGCTGCGCGAGTTCGAGGTCGACGAGGCGATCCGCAACGGGGACCCCGAGGCCCTCGGTGGGCTCGTGAAGGTGACCGCTCCCGAAGGAGTGCACATCATCGACCACGTCAGCCGCGACTGGCTCTGGCGCCAGCCGCGACCGCTCGTGCAGCACTCCTTGCCCGCCTCCCTCAAGCACAGAGCGCTGAAGGAGCGTGTGCGGACATGAGCCCCTCCTCCCCGCAGCATGCGCTGCACCCGCTCCACGACCTGCGGATGCCCGGACCGACGCTGGTCCTCGTCGACGACTCCGACGGAGGCATGGCACTCGACGCGCTGCACGGCATCGAGGACGTCGACGGCCTCGAGCCGCGCATCGTGACGCTGTCCACGCTCGAGGGTCCGCTCAAGGGCTGGGGCTCCGTGCTCGTCGTGGCCGCCGACCGTGCCCGGCTGCGTCGGATGGCGAGCGCCGTACCCCCTCTCGGCCAGTGCAAGGCCGTGGCGTGCTGGCTCACCGACACCCCCACGCCGTGGGTGCTCGTGCCACGCCCGGAGTGGCCGCCGCTGGCGCACCTCGCGGCGCGACCGGCTGGCGACCGTGGCGTGCTGACCGTCGTCCGGTTCGGCTCCGGCGCCCGCGCCCAGCTCGTCGTGATGGAGATGGCCCGACAGGCCGCTGGGCCGGGTGACACCACGCACGGTGGCCTCGTCGTGGCGTACGCCGGACGTCCCGCCGCACCGGGCCTCGACGCCCGGAGCGTCCTGCTGGCCGAGGTCGCCGACGCCGGCGAGGAGTCACGCGACGTGCCCCCCGACGTGGTGGTCGCCCGCCGTGACGGGACCGTTGCCCCGCACCACGTGATCGACCGCTCACCCGCGGTGGTGACCGACCCCGGGCCGGAGCCGGTCGACGAGCGGGTCTTCAACCCGATCGGCTTCCGCAAGGACTGGGACCAGGCGGTCATCGCCCTGACCGGCCCCGTCACCGAGGCGACCGTGGCGTCCGTACGCGCCCACCAGGGCGTCCGCGTCACCGCCGAGATGCCCACGAGCGACCTCCTCGCGCTCGCCGCGTCCGGCGTGCCGCTGGTCGGGGTCGACGCAGCCCGGCTCACCGAGGCCGGGGTCGCACCCGCGCTCGTCGACGCGCTCGCTGCGAAGGTCGACCTCGACGACGCACTGCGCCGCGAGGAGCACAGCCTCGCGGTCCGCCGTGCCGCGTTCGACCACCACTCCACGCTGGCCTGGCGCTCGGCGCTCGCGTCGCGCGCCGGCGTACGCCACGTCGCGCTGCCGCCGGTCAGCGCACTCCTGGCCACGAAGCGGCCCGAGATGCTCGACTTCGCCCTGCGCCAGGTCGCGCGGCAGCGAGGCGCGGAGGTCGAGCTGGTGCTCGCCGCGCACGGCTTCGAGCCCGACCGCGACGCCGTGCGCCGCGCGCTGGGCGACCGGCCGCACCAGGTGCTGACCTTCGACGGCTCCGACTTCTTCGGCGACGTCCTCACCGGTGCGGTGCGAGCCGCGTCCAGCGAGGTGCTGCTCAAGGTCGACGACGACGACTGGTACTCACCCGACGCGGTCCACGACCTGCTGATGGCGCGCCGCTTCTCCGGTGCCGACGTCGTGGGGATGCCGTCGGAGTTCGTCTACCTCCACGCCAACGAGCACCGCGACGCGATGACCGTGCGGCGCATCCACCCGTCGGAGATCTTCGCCCGCTTCGTCGCCGGCGGCACCCTGCTGCTCGACCGCGGACTGATGCACTCGCTCGGCGACTTCCGCCGGGTGCGGAAGTTCGTGGACGCGCAGCTGCTGGCCGGGGTCGAGGCAGCCGGCGGCCGGATCTACCGCACCCACGGGCTGGGATACATCCTGCGTCGTACGGGTGCCGGACACACGTGGCAGCGTGACGACGAGGAGTTCCGCCGACCTGACATCGTGGCCTCCGAGTGGGCGGGGTTCCAGCCGAGCCTGGCGCTGGAGGTCGACCCGCTCGACCGGCCCGACACGGACGGGGGTGCCTAGGTGGCTCGGCAGCCCGTGGTGCGCCACAACGACTGGGGATCGCTGACCCCGCCGGCCCTCGGCGCCTGGGCCCCGACACTGTCGGTGACCGTCGTCGTGCCGACCTTCAACTACCAGCACACGCTGCCCTACGTGCTCGCCGGTCTCGCCGCGCAGTCCTATCCCGCGCACCTGCTCGAGGTGGTCGTCGTCGACGACCAGAGCTCGCCGGCGCAGGAGCTGCCCGACGTACGACCGGACAACACCCGGCTGATCCGCGTCGAGGACGGCTGGGGACGCGCCAACGCCTGCCACCTCGGCGCGCTCGCGGCCGAGGGCGACGTGCTCCACTGGTACGACGCCGACATGCTCGCCTACCGCGAGGAGGTCGAGGCCCACGCGCGCTGGCACCACCTCGTCGACTACGCCGTGCCCGGCGGCCACAAGCTGTTCGTGGACCCGGAGTCGCTGTTCGACACCGACCCCGCCGTCGTACGCGACCGCGTGGCGGCCGGTGGGGCGGCCGACCTCTTCCGGGGCCAGGAGCACGAGCCGCACCAGTGGGTCGAGGACTACTGGGCCAAGACGGACGACCTGCGCACCGCGGGACCGCGAGCGCAGCGCTTCCACATCGGCATGACCGGCTCGGTGACCACGTCGCTCTACTTCGACTCCGACGGCTTCGACCTGTCGCTGCGGCTCGGCGAGGACATGCACCTCGGCCACTCCCTCGCCCAGGCGGGTGGCGTCTTCGTCGTCGACCGCGAGGCCCGCAGCTGGCACCTCGGCCGCTCGCAGGTCCTGCGCCGGGCCGAGGAGGTCAACCGCTACAACGACCCCTACCTCGCCGACCTCGTGCCGACGATGCGGCCCAAGCGCAACAAGCGCGGCCGGACCTACCAGGTGCCCTACCTCGACGTGGTCGTGCCGGCCGGTCCCGCCGACGACACGATCCGCGTCGTCGACGCGCTGCTCGACGGCGACGTGCCCGACCTCCGGGTGACGGTCGTCGGCCCGTGGGACTCGGTCCACGAGGACCGCGTCCAGCCCGTCGAGGACCCGGTCCTCGAGACCCGGCTGGTGCACCGGTCCTACCTCCACGAGCCGCGCGTGCGGCTCTACCTCTCGGCCCCGCCGGTCTTCGACGCCGAGTTCGTCCTGACCCTCCCCGACGTCTCGCTCGCTCCTCTGGCCGCGGCGCTGCCGCCCCTCCTCGACGACCTCGAGCGCACCCACCACGGCGCGCGCCTGCTGTCGTACGACTCGGGTGTCGTCGCCCGCCTCGAGCGGACCTCCGCCCTGGCGCGGGTCGCCCGGGTCGCGGACGACGGCGACGACCGCGAGGCGCTGCTCGACGAGTCGTTCGGCACCAAGACGTACGCCGCGACCTCGGTCGGCTGGGTGCCGGTCGCCGAGCGCGAGGTCGAGCGCTTCACGCTGCCCGCCCGCCCGCCGATGGACCCCGAGAAGTCGGAGACCAAGATGCGGCGGACGCTGAAGAAGGCCGAGGTCCCGGCTCCCGCCCCACCCTCCGCTCCCGAGCCGGACGAGCAGCAGGACGAGGGCAGACGGGGACTCTTCGGCCGCCGCCGCTGAGCCCGCTCAGTCGGCGCCGAAGAGGTCGCGCGTGTAGACCTTGTCGGCCACGTCGCGCAGCTCGTCGGCCATCCGGTTGGCCACGATCAGGTCGGCGCGCTGCTTGAAGGACTCGAGGTCGCTGGTGACCTCCGAGCCGAACCAGGTGTCCGCACCGAGCTCGGGTTCGTACACCACGACCTCGATGCCCTTGGCCTTGATCCGCTTCATGACCCCCTGCACCGAGGACTCCCGGAAGTTGTCCGATCCGGCCTTCATGATCAGCCGGTGGATGCCCACGACCTCCGGCGAGCGAGCGATGATGTCGAAGGCGATGAAGTCCTTGCGCGTCGTGTTGGCATCGACGATCGCGGAGATCAGCGTCTGCGGGACGTCGGAGTAGTTGGCGAGCAGCTGCTTGGTGTCCTTGGGCAGGCAGTAGCCGCCGTAGCCGAACGACGGGTTGTTGTAGTGCGTGCCGATGCGCGGGTCGAGGCCGACGCCGTCGATGATGTGGCGCGAGTCGAGCCCGTGCGAGAGCGCGAAGGAGTCGAGCTCGTTGAAATAGGCGACCCGCATCGCGAGGTAGGTGTTGGCGAAGAGCTTGATCGCCTCGGCCTCGGTCGGCTGGGTGAGGAGCACGGGCACGTCGTCCGCGTCGGCGCCCTTGAGCAGCAGGTCGGCGAACGCGCGGGCCGGCTCGGTGTCGTCGCCCACGACGATCCGGGACGGGTGCAGGTTGTCGTGCAGCGCACGGCCCTCGCGCAGGAACTCGGGGGAGAAGACGATGCGGTCGGTGCCCAGCCGGGCGCGTACGTCGTTGACGTAGCCGACCGGGACGGTGGACTTCACGACCATCGTCGCCTCGGGGGCGATCCGGATGACGTCGCGCATCACGGCCTCGACCGAGCGGGTGTCGAAGTAGTTCGTCACCGGGTCGTAGTTGGTCGGCGTCGCGATGATCACGAAGTCGGCGCCGGCGTGCGCCTCCTCGGCCTCGGTGGTGAAGGTGAGGTCGAGGTCCTCCTCGGCGAGGAAGCGCGAGATGTCCTCGTCGTGGATCGGGCTCTCGCCGCGACGCAGCAGGTCGATGCGGGGGGCGTCGAGGTCGAGGCCGACGACCGTGTTGTGGCGGGAGAGCAGCACCGCCATGGACAAACCGACGTAACCGAGGCCGGCGACGGAGATCTTCGCAGTCACCCGGCCAGTCTGCCGTACGTCGACGGCGGGCAGGTCATGCGGAGCGGTCGGGAGGTGACCGCTCCGCATGACGTCTCTGCCGGGCGGCTCAGCTGCGGTCGCTGGAGTCGCCGGTCACGACGACGTAGAAGCGCTTGCGGGCGCCGTCGGTGGTGAAGCTGCCGTCACTGTTGCGCGGGCTGACGACGAGGTGGTTCGCGTTGCCGGTGCCGGGAGGCGCACAGTTCACGACGCCGGGCATGCACATCGCGGCGGTGATCTCGCCGGAGAACTCGGGGTTGACGTCGGCGCCGCCGTTGGCCGTCGAGCGCCCGGTGGTGATGCCGTCGGCGTTCAGGTCCGCGGTGTTCTGCAGCGCGATCGTGGTGATGATCCCGTTGTTCGCCAGGTTCTCGCCGGCGTTGATGTAGACGTTCCCGTTGGCCCGCAGCGAGTTGTCGGGAGCCGGTGCCACAGCCGTGTTGGCCAGGGTCGGGTAGGCCGCGGTCACGGAGAAGCCCCCGGACTGGGCGATGATCGCGCCGGTCGCGTCGACCAGGGCCCAGCGACCGACACCGGCGGGACCGGCGGGGCCGGTGGCACCGGCGGGCAGCTGGCCGGCCTTGAAGTCCTTGGACTTGAGCGAGCCGTTGCGGATCTTGTTGGACCCGATCGAGCCGCCCTTGATGTCGCGGCCCTTGAGCGAGCCGTCCTTGACGTCCTTGCTCTGGATCGAGTTGTTCTTGATGTCGTCGGAGCCGATCAGGCCGGCGGCGTACGACGTTCCGGTGGAGGCCACGAGCAGGGCCATGATCGACACCGCCATGGAGGGGGAGGGGCGGCGGAGACTGGGGAGGCGCATGGGTTCGAACCCTTCGTCGACAACACCGCCGGGATCGGCGGCCTTGCAGGTGGTTCGACGTGACGCGCGTCACGGATGTCCGACTTTGGGATGAAACGTCCGCGCGGCTCAGGCGTGGCGGCGACCCGGCCGGTGCACCCAGGCGAAGCCGGCCAGCCCGAAGAGCACCGGCCACAGCGCGAGTCGCTCCAGGGCCCCACCCGCTGTGAACGACCCGTCGCCGGAGACGATGAAGCCGACGGCCGCCGCGGCAGTGACCGCCCCCGTCGCGAGCAGCGCCTTCGACAGCCGCGGCCGCTCCTCGCGAACGCGGAGTCCGAGCAGCAGCAGCGCCAGCGGCTGTCCGACGAACAGCGGCGTCGCGGCGATCGCGTGCAGCGTGGCGTCCTGGTCGAGCGGCGCCAGCCCGGTGGCGTACGAGCTCACGCCCGAGACGACGAGCAGACCGGTCACCCACGGACCGAGCGGCTTCAGCAGCAGCAGCGCGCCGCCGGCCAGCAGGACGCCGTAGGCCATGAACGAGCCGTTCATCACCTCGTGCCGCGGCGAGCAGTACGCCTCCGAGCAGCCGACCTCGCCGAGCTTGCTGACCGAGTCGGACACGAAGCTGTAGCCGCCGGTCGTGGCGGCGGCGGTGACGATCTCGGTCGCGATGTAGGTCGGCCGCAGCAGGAGGGCGAGCGCCCCGAGCTGCGCGGCGCGGGAGTCGGTCACGCGGCCAACCTAGGGCACATTGGGGCGCATGGACCTCACCCGCTTCGTCGCCGCCCAGGAGGACACGTACGACCGCGCACTGCGCGAGCTCCGCGCCGGGCGCAAGACGAGTCACTGGATGTGGTGGGTCTTCCCGCAGGTCGCCGGGCTCGGCATGAGCGGCACGTCACGGGCGTACGCGATCGCCGACCTCGCCGAGGCGCAGGCCTTCCTTCGCCACGACCTCCTCGGCCCGCGGCTCCTCGAGTGCTGCCGCGCGGTGCTCGGCCTCGAGGACGTCACCGCCGAGCACGTGCTCGGGTCGATCGACGCGATCAAGCTCCGCTCGTCGATGACCCTCTTCGCGCACGCGGACCCGGAGGAGGCCGTGTTCGGCGAGGTGCTGGCACGGTTCTACGACGGCCGCGAGGACGAGCGGACCGTGCGCCTTCTCGGGTGACCCCGCGGCTGCCTATGCTCGCTCTCATGTCGATCCTCCAGCCCACCGAGCTCACCCACGCAGCGATGCTCGGCCTCGGCGTCTACCGACCCGAGCGGATCGTCACCAACGACGAGATCTGCGAGGTCCTCGACTCCTCCGACGAGTGGATCCAGACCCGGTCGGGGATCAAGACGCGGCGCTTCGCCGGGGACGACGAGACCCTGATCGGGATGTCGGTCAGCGCCGCCGAGAAGGCGCTCGCGGCAGCGGGAGTCAGCGCCGACCAGGTCGGCTGCGTGATCGTCGCGACCTCGACGCACCCCGAGCACACGCCCGCCTCGGCTCCGCAGGTCGCGACCGCGCTCGGCATCACCGCCGCCGCGTTCGACATCTCCGCGGGGTGCGCCGGCTTCTGCCACGCCCTCAACCTCGCGGCCTCGATGGTGCGCTCGGGTGCGGAGTCGTACGTCGTCGTGGTCGGCGTCGAGCAGCTGAGCCGCTTCATGGACCCGACCGACCGCGGCACCGCATTCATCTTCGCGGACGGAGCCGGTGCCGTCGTGGTCGGTCCGTCGGAGGCGGCCGGCATCGGCCCGACGGCGTGGGGATCCGACGGTTCGCAGGCGCACGTGATCACCCAGACGCCCAGCTGCATGGGCATCCGCAGCCACTCCGACGCCGACCACCCCGTCGTGCAGATGGAGGGCACGGCCGTCTTCCGCTGGGCGCCGTTCGCGATGGCGAAGGTGGCGCACGAGGCACTGGACCTCGCCGGCATCGGTGTCGACGACCTCGACGCCTTCATCCCGCACCAGGCCAACCTGCGCATCACCCAGACCCTCGCCAAGAACATCAAGCTCCCCGAGTCCGTCGCGATCGCCACGGACGTCATCGACTCCGGCAACACCTCCGCCGCCTCGGTCCCGCTCGCGATGGAGGCGATGCTCCGCCAGGACGAGGCGTCCGCCGGCGACACCGCGCTGCTGATCGCGTTCGGCGCCGGGTTGAGCTATGCCGGGCAGGTCGTGACCCTCCCGCCGCTCGGCTAGCGGCAGTCTCGCGCCTCGAGGGCCGACTTCACCAGGGAGAGGCCCAGCGCCTCCGCCTCGTCGAGCGACAGGGCCACGGACTCACCGAGGTCTCCGCGGTAGATCTGGATCACCGGCGTGTGGGCACCGGGTTGGCGGAGCAGGTAGAGGTGGATCGTCTCGTGCTGCCACTCGCCGTCGGCGGCCTCGACCATCGGACGGTCCCCCGCGTTACGTCGGACCACCCCTCCGAATGCCTCGGGCGAGGAGCAGCGTCGCCAGCTGTCCCACTCGGTTGAGGTCGTTGGCCTGTGCGGTGATCCTGGTGCGGCTGCTGCACCGCCGTCACCGCACAAGGGTTGCGGTCCCCGGGTACCCGGGGATCCCGACGAACTCGGTCGCGCTCCGACGTCCACGTCGCCTACCGTCGAGGTCTCGCCCCGCCCCTGGGGCGGACGGGCTCCGCAGGGCTCGACCTGCGCGGCGACCGTGATCCGTGAACAGTGGTCCGACCACATCGGCAGGGGCTCCCGGTGGGCCGGCTCGATCGAGTCGGCCCGCCGGTGTGGTCGACGCAAGCAGGCGGAAGGACTACTCGCGCGCCAGCCGGTCCGCGACGACCGCCCAGACGTCGGGGTCGACACCCATCCCGATGTGGGTCGAGGACACCTCGACGTGCTCGGCGCCGGGCGTCGCGCGGTCGATGCAGGCCGGCCACGCGACGACACCGTCGCGCTTCGAGAACATCACCGTCAGCGGCACGCTGATCGGCGACCTGGCGTCGAGCTTGCGGGCCACGCGGTCGGCATCGGTGGCGTCCGGACCGCGCCCGTACGCACGCGCGATGGAGGTGTACGCCGCGCCGCCGGCGACCGGTGTGCCGTACGTGATGACGCGTCGTACGGCCTCGGGATGGCGGCGCGCGACCTCGCGGGCGATCACACCGCCGAGGCTCCAGCCCACCAGCGACGCGGGCGAGCCCTGCGCCTCGACGAGGTCGAGCACGCGGGCGGACAGCCGCTCGACGTCACGCCGCGGGTCGCCGGTGTTGGTGCCGAAGCCCCAGCCGCGGGCGTCGTACCCGAGGTGCCGCAGGTAGCGCCGCAGCGGCGCCCCGGACAGCTCGGGTGCCCGCCAGCCGGGGATGTCGATGACGAGGTGGCCGTCGCCGCGCGGCGCCGACACGAGACGCGGGACGGCACCGACGAGGCGGGCGGCGGCGAGCGGCGAGGTGAGCTCACCGAGAGAGGTCCAGGTCGACGGCGGTCCGGTCGGACGTGCGAGGTCGGTCGCGTCGACCGGGGTGCGTGCGCGGGTCCGTACGCCGGCAGCGGCCAGGACGGTGCGAGCCGGGTGGCGGAGAGGCATGACCCGACCGTACGTCCGTAGCCGACGCCGTACCTACTCGTTGGTAGGGCAGACCCCCTCCCGCGAAAGAGGCCACCGCGATGCACCGAATCCTTGCCGCCGCAGTCCTCGGCGTCGTCACCGCCGCCACCAGCCCGCTGCTCGTCGCACCGGTCGCTCCGGCGGCCACTGCCGCCGGCGTGACGACGACCGACGGCTGCCTCACGAGCGTGCCCGATCCGGGCACCGAAGCGCCCGTCCAGATCTGCTACACCCTCTTCCGCCCGGCGGGCGCGACCCGGGCCGCACAGGTGCCGATGGTGCTCCACAGCCACGGCTGGGGCGGGAGTCGTACGAAGGACCCGGCGTCGTTCGCCTACCTGACCGACGCCGGCTTCGGGGTGCTGAGCTTCGACCAGCGCGGGTTCGGCGAGAGCGGCGGGCACGCGTACATCGAGAACCCGGACGTCGAGGGCAAGGACGTCCAGAAGATCGTCGACCTGGTCGCCGCGCAGGACTGGGTCGAGAAGCAGAAGCCGGGCGACCCGGTGCTCGGCGCGATCGGCGGCTCGTACGGCGGCGGCTACCAGTTCGTCGGCGCCTTCAGCGAGCTGCGCGACAAGGGCTCGACGCGGTTCGACGCGCTGGTCCCCGAGATCACCTGGTGGAGCCTGACCGAGAGCCTCTTCCCGCAGGGCGTGCCGAGGACGGAGTGGGCCGCCGCCCTCACCGCGGCCGGCCTGCCGACCGACGCGCTGCCGCCGATCGTGCTGCAGGGCTTCGCCGAGACGTCCGCGACGGGCAACGTGCCGTCCTACCTCGACGACTTCCTCGACAAGAACGGGCCCGAGTGGCACGTCCGCAACGGGCGCAAGCTGGACGTCCCCGTGCTCTTCGGCCAGGGCGAGACCGACAACCTGTTCCCGCTGCACCAGGGGCTGAAGAACTTCCAGCGCGCGCTCACCGACAGGGCCCGCAGCCGCAGCATCTTCGTCGGCTACAACGGCGGCCACACGCTGCCCTCCGCGCTGCCGACCGGCACGAACTTCGACATCCCGCTCGCGGTGAGCGACGGCTGCTCGCCGACGCTGGGCAGCCCGTCCTTCGCCGACCTCGGCCTGCGGTTCCTCCAGCAGAACCTCCAGGGCGCGAAGACCGGCCTCACCGGCTTCGGCCGCTACCACCTCACGACGGCCGGCGGCCGCTGTGTCGACGTGCCCTCGGTCGCGCCGTCGACGACCGTGCGGCTCGGGGACGTGGTCAGCACCGTCGGTGCCGGCGCCCCGATCGCGTACCCGATCGTGCAGGGCCCGCTCACGATCGCCGGCTCGCCGACGCTCGACGCGACCATCAGCACGATCGGTCTCGACAACCGTGCCTTCCTCGCCCTCTCGGTCGGCACCAGCCCGGCCGACGCGAAGATCGTGCAGAACAACATGCTGCCGATCCGTGAGAACGGCATCGCGATCAACAAGCCGCGCACCGGCATCGAGCTGCCGTCCGTCGCCGTCGACGTACCGGCCGGCCAGACGCTCTTCCTCACGGTGTCGCCCGTCTCGGACATGTACGCCGGGTTCGGCAGTCGGGTGGTCGGGGCGATGAAGCTCAAGAACGTGGAGGTGCACCTTCCGGTGACGACGCGCTGAGGCCGAGGAGGGCCCGCCGAACGGGTGGGACACGGGTTGTGGGGCTCCCCGAACGGGTGGACAGTGGGCCGGAGCCCGCGCTCTCGCAACGACGTACTCGGAAGGCACCCTGTGACCAACCTGGCCGACAACCTGACCCGGACCGCCGAGCAGCACGGGGACCGCCCCGCGGTGAAGCTCGACGACCTGGTGGTGACCTACGCCGAGCTGCAGGACGGGGCCCGGCGCGTGGCGACCCTCCTGAAGTCCAAGGGGGTGGGGCCGGGTGACCGGGTGGGCCTGGTGATGCCCAACGTGCCGCCGTTCCCGGTGGTGTTCTACGGCGCCCTGGCGATCGGTGCCGTGGTCGTGCCGATGAACCCGCTGCTCAAGGGCCGCGAGGTGAAGTACTACCTCGAGGACTCGGGCGCCTCGATCGTCTTCGCCTGGAAGGACATGGCCGAGGAGGCGGGCAAGGGTGCCTCCGAGGTCGGGATCGAGTGCGTGGAGGTCGGGCCCGACTTCGCCGAGGTGCTGGCCGGTCACGACCCCGACGAGGAGGTCGTGGACCGCGACGACGACGACACCGTCGTGCTCCTCTACACCTCCGGCACCACCGGCCAGCCCAAGGGCGCCGAGCTCACCCACCACAGCATGAGCACCAACGCCGCGACCAGCGCGGAGACGCTGGTCGAGCTCACCGAGAAGGACGTCGTGATGGGGTGCCTGCCCCTCTTCCACGTCTTCGGCCTCACCTGCGGCCTCAACGCCTCGATCCTCAAGGGCGCGTGCCTGACCCTGCTGCCGCGCTTCGACGCCGACAAGGCGCTGACGATGGTGGCGCGCGACGAGGTCACCGTCTTCGAGGGCGTCCCGACGATGTACGCCGGCATGCTCAACGCCGACGGCGCGGACGAGGCCGACATGTCCAGCCTGCGCACCTGCATCTCCGGCGGCTCCGCGATGCCGGTCGAGGTGATGAAGAAGTTCGAGGAGAAGTTCGACTGCGTCGTGCTCGAGGGCTACGGCCTCTCCGAGACCTCCCCCGTCGCGTCCTTCAACCAGCCCGACCAGGAGCGCAAGCCGGGGTCGATCGGCACCGAGGTGCGCGGGGTGGAGATGAAGCTCGTCGACGACGACGACGCGGACGTCGAGCAGGGCGAGGTCGGCGAGATCGTGATCAAGGGCGAGAACGTGATGAAGGGCTACTGGGGACGCGAGGAGGACACGGCCGAGGCGATCAAGGACGGCTGGTTCCACACCGGCGACCTCGCGAAGGTCGACGAGGACGGCTACTTCTTCATCGTCGACCGCAAGAAGGACCTGATCATCCGCGGCGGCTACAACGTCTACCCCCGCGAGGTCGAGGAGGCGCTCTACGAGCACGACTCGGTCGCCGAGGTGGCCGTCATCGGCATCCCGGACGACGACCTGGGCGAGGAGGTCGGGGCCGCCGTCGCGCTGAAGTCCGGCGAGGACGTCAGCGTCGAGGACCTCCGGGCGTTCGCGAAGGAGCAGCTGGCGGCCTACAAGTACCCCCGCGTCGTCTGGATCGTGGACGAGCTGCCCAAGGGACCCACCGGCAAGATCCTGCGCCGCGAGGTCAGCGCGCCCGAGGAGGGCTCGAAGTGAGCACGGCGCAGGCCACGAGCACGAAGAAGTCGGCCGCGAAGAAGGCTGCGGCCAAGAAGTCGACAGCGAAGAAGGCGCCGGCCAAGAAGGCCGCTGCGAAGAGGACCCCTGCGAAGAAGGCCCCAGCCCCCGCCCAGCAGGCCGAGGACCGGATGCACGCGCAGGACGAGTCGGAGGAGTCCGCCGAGCTCGACGCCAGCAGCGCGCTGGCGACGCCGCTCGACCTGCTGCTCGCCAACGCCGGCAGCGGCCCGATGCGGCGCTTCGTCCCCGGGATGTCGGGGGTGAAGTTCACCGCCGGGCTCGCCCGCCACCCCCGCGTGGTCGCCCGGCGCGCGGCCGGGCTGGCCACCGAGCTCACCCGCGTCGGCGTGGGCCGCTCGCAGCTGGCTCCCGACGAGAAGGACCGCCGCTGGAGCGAGGAGGCGTGGGCCCGCAACCCCGCCTTCAAGCGCACCCTGCAGGGCTACCTCGCGATCGGCGCCGCGGCGCGCGGCCTGGTGGACGACGCCGGCCTGGGCTGGGGGGACGACCAGCGCATCCGGTTCATCGTCGACAACCTGGTGGAGGCGGCCGCCCCCAGCAACAACCCGTTCCTCAACCCCAAGGTGATCAAGCGGACGCTCGACACCGGCGGCGGCAACCTGGTCGCGGGCGGCCGGCGCTTCGTCCAGGACTTCGCCACCGCGCCCCGGGTGCCCTCGATGGTGGAGGCGGACGCGTTCGAGGTGGGCCACGACATCGCGGTGACGCCCGGCGCGGTGGTGCTGCGCACCGATGTCTTCGAGCTGATCCAGTACACCCCGCAGACGCCGAAGGTGCGGACCGTGCCGATGTTGATCGTGCCGCCGACGATCAACAAGTACTACGTGATCGACCTGGCCGAGCAGCGCTCGCTGGTGGAGCACCTGGTGCAGAACGGCCAGCAGGTCTTCTGCATCTCCTGGCGCAACCCGGACGTACGCCACGCGGACTGGGGCCTGGACACCTACGGCCAGGCGATCCTGGAGGCGATGACCGCCTGCGAGGACATCACCGGCCAGGACCGGACGGCGATCTTCGGCATCTGCTCGGGCGGGATGATCTCCTCGATGGTGATGGCCCACCTCGCCGACATCGGTGAGCAGGACCGCGTCGCGGCGTACAGCCTGGCCGTGACCGTGCTCGACCAGGAGCGGGCCGGGGTCACCAGTGCGCTGCTCTCCCACAAGGCGGCCGCGGCCTCGACCCAGGCGTCGAAGGAGAAGGGCTACCTCGACGGCCGCACCCTGGCCGAGATCTTCGCGTGGCTGCGGCCCAACGACCTGATCTGGAACTACTGGGTCAACAACTACCTGATGGGCCACGCCCCCAAGGCGTTCGACATCCTCTACTGGAACGCCGACCCGGTGCGGATGAGCGCCGCGATGCACCGTGACTTCATGGACATCGCCCTGCGCAACGCGCTCGTCGAGCCACGGGCGGCCACGATGCTGGGCACCAAGGTCGACCTCGGCGAGATCACGACCGACACCTACGTCGTCGCCGGGATCGCCGACCACCTGTGCAAGTGGGAGTCCTGCTACCAGACCACCCAGCTCTTCGGCGGCGACACCAAGTTCGTGCTGTCCACGAGCGGCCACATCGCCGCGATGGTCAACCCGCCGGGCAACCCCAAGGCCAGCTTCCAGACCTCGCCGTCGGGCGGTGGCCGCAAGGGCACCGACAACCCCGACGACACCCGGGAGTGGCTGGACCGGGCGGTGAAGGTCAAGGGCAGCTGGTGGGACGACTGGGTGGCGTGGCTGGCGGAGCGGAGCGGCGAGGAGCGCACCCGGCCGCGCGCCCTCGGCAACGCGTCGTACCCGCCCCTGGACGACGCCCCGGGCACCTACGTCCATGACCGCTGAGCACGACGACCGCGTCCGCAACGTCACGGTCCGAGGCATCACCGCCCGGGTCTCGGTGCGGCCCGGGGTCGGGTCGTACACCGACGAGCCGCCGCTGCTGCTGTGCAACGGCATCGGCATCAGCTTCGAGGCGCTGCAGCCGCTGGTCGACCAGCTGCACCCCGACCGCGGGATCGTGCGCTTCGACGTCCCCGGCGTGGGTGGCTCGGCGCTGCCGCCGCTGCCCTACCCCATCGCCGGGCTGGCCTCCTGGGTGACCGCGCTGATGGCGCGGCTCGGGCACCGGCGCTTCGACGTCCTCGGCCTCTCCTGGGGCGGCGGCCTCGCCCAGCAGCTGGCGGTGCAGGCGCCGCGGCGCGTACGCCGGGTGGTGCTGGTCGCCACCGGCACCGGCAGCCTGATGGTGCCGGCGCACCCGCGGGTGCTGAAGATCATGTCGACGCCGCGACGCCACCGCGACCCGGCGTACGCCGCGCAGGTCGCCCCGCAGATCTACGGCGGCTCGATGCGCACCGACCCCGGGCTCGGTGCCGCCCTGCTGCACGGCGCCACCCGCTCGGGTCCCAAGCGCGGCTACTACTACCAGCTGGCGGCCATGGTCGGCTGGACGAGCCTGCCGTTCCTGGGCCTCCTGCGGCAGCCGACGCTGGTGATGGGCGGCGACGACGACCCGATCATCCCGGTCGCCAACCCGAAGATGCAGGCCGCTCTGATCCCGCACGCGCAGCTGCACATCTACCGCGGCGGACACCTCGGTGTCCTGACCGAGGCCGACGAGCTCGCACCCGTCATCGACACGTTTCTCGATGGGCACAGCCTCGATGGGCACAGCCTCGATGGTCACAGCCCGCCCAGGAACAGCCGAGCCGAGGAGAACCCCCGATGAGCACGCTCGAAGACGACTCCCCCTTCTCCGACTTCCTCGACTTCGAGCTGCTGCTCGAGGAGGAGGACCGCGAGCTGCTCAGCCGGGTGCGCGCGTTCACGACGCGCGAGATCGAGCCGATCATCAACGACTACTGGACCCGCGCGGAGTTCCCGCACCAGCTGATCGAGGGCATCGCGGAGCTCGGGATCGCGGGCCTGGCCTACGACGGACCCGGCTGTCCCCACCGGGGCGCGCTGGTCGACGGCATGGTCGCGATGGAGCTCGGCCGGGTCGACCCGTCGATCGCGACGTTCATGGGCGTCCACGGTGGCCTGGCGATGGGCTCGATCAACCTGTGCGGCTCCGACGAGCAGCGCGAGCGGTGGCTGCCCGCGATGGCGCGGATGGAGCTGATCGGTGCGTTCGGACTGACCGAGCCCGACGTCGGCTCGGCGATCTCGGCCGGTCTCGCCACGAGTGCCCGGCGTGACGGCGACGACTGGATCCTCAACGGCGAGAAGAAGTGGATCGGCAACGCCGCGTTCGCCGACCTCGTCATCATCTGGGCGCGCGACGAGGCCGACGAGCAGGTCAAGGGGTTCGTCGTCGAGAAGGACACCGAGGGGATGACCTTCGACAAGCAGGAGGACAAGATCGCCCTGCGCGTCGTCCAGAACGCCGAGATCCACCTCAAGGACGTCCGCGTCCCCGAGACCAACCGGCTGCAGAAGGCCGAGAGCTTCCGCTCGACCGCCAACGTGCTGCGGGTGACCCGGATGAGCGTCGCCTGGCAGGCGGCCGGCTGTGCGCGCGGCGCGTTCGAGCACGCCCTGCGCTACACCAAGTCCCGCGAGCAGTTCGGTCGGCCGATCGCGTCGTTCCAGCTGGTGCAGGACCTGCTCGTCAAGATGCTCAGCAACGTCACCGCCTCCACCGCCATGAACGTACGGGCCTCGCAGCTGCAGGACGCCGGCCTGCTCCGCGACGAGCACGCCTCGCTGTGCAAGGCGCACGCGACGGTGCGGATGCGCGAGGCCGTCGGCTGGGCGCGGGAGGTCCTCGGCGGCAACGGCATCCTGCTCGAGCACCACGTGGGCCGGTTCGTCGCCGACGCGGAGGCGATCTACTCCTACGAGGGCACCCGCGAGATCAACACCCTGATCGTCGGGCGGGCCATCACCGGAGAGAGCGCCTTCGTCTAGGTCGGCGTCGCCGCCTACAGCCCCGCCACGACCTCGGTGCCCTGCTTGATCGCGCGCTTCGCGTCGAGCTCGGCTGCCACGTCGGCACCGCCGATGAGGTGCGCGTCGCGGGAGAGCGCGTCGTACAGCCCGCGCACGGAGTCCTGGCCGGCGCACACCACGACGGTGTCGCACTCGATCACGCGGGAGACGCCGTCGACGGTGACGTGCAGGCCGTCGTCGTCGATCCGGTCGTAGGTCGCTCCGCTGACCTGGGTGACCTTGGACTGCTTGAGCACGGCGCGGTGCGCCCAGCCCGACGTCTTGCCGAGCCCGATGCCGATCGGCGTGGTCTTGCGCTGCACGAGCGTGACCTCGCGGGCGGGGGTGCGCGGCTTGGCCTCGGTCAGTCCGCCCTCGGTGAGGGCCGGGTCGCCGACGCCCCAGTGGGCCATCCAGTCGTCGAGGTCCTCCTCCTCGTGGGTCAGGAAGACGCTGACGTCGACGCCGATGCCACCAGCGCCGATCACGGCGACCCGCTTGCCGGGGACGACCGCGCCGCTCAGCACGTCGGCGTACGACGCGACGCTGGCGTGGTCGATGCCGGGGATCTCGGGCATGCGCGGCACGACGCCGGTCGAGACGATCACCTGGTCGAAGCCGACGAGGTCGTCGGCAGCGGCCTCGGTCGAGAGGCGTACGTCGACCCCGAGGACCTCGAGGCGACGGGTGAAGTAGCGCAACGTGTCGGCGAAGTCCTCCTTGCCCGGCACCCGCATCGCGAGGCGGAACTGTCCGCCGAGGTCGGGTGACTTCTCGAAGAGCGTGACGGCGAAACCGCGCTCGGCCGCGCTGGTCGCCGCGGCGAGGCCGGCAGGACCGGCACCGACCACGGCCACCGTCTGCTTGCGCAGCGTCGGCATGAGGACCAGCTCGGTCTCGTGGCAGGCGCGCGGGTTGACCAGGCAGGACGCGCGCTGGTTCTCGAAGACGTGGTCGAGGCAGGCCTGGTTGCAGGCGATGCAGGTGTTGATCTCGTCGGCGCGCTCGTCCATCGCCTTGGCCACGAAGGCCGGGTCGGCCAGCAGCGGGCGCGCCATCGAGACGAGGTCGGCCTCGCCGCTGGCGAGGATGTCCTCGGCGAGCTCGGGGGTGTTGATCCGGTTGGACGCGCACACCGGCACGTCGACGACCTGCTTGAGCCGGGCGGTGTACGAGCGCCAGGCGCCGCGCGGCACCTGCGTGATGATCGTCGGGACGCGCGCCTCGTGCCAGCCGATGCCGGTGTTGAAGACGGTGACCCCGGCGGCCTGCAGGTGCAGGGCGAGCTCGGCGGTCTCGTCCCAGGTCTGGCCGCCCTCGACGAGGTCGAGCAGCGAGATCCGGTAGACGATCGGGAAGTCGTCGCCGACCAGCTCGCGCGAGCGGCGTACGACCTCGACGGGGAAGTGCATGCGGCGAGCGGCCGAGCCGCCCCACTGGTCGTCGCGGTCGTTGGTGCGCGCGGCCAGGAACTGGTTGATGAGGTAGCCCTCGGAGCCCATGATCTCGACCGCGTCGTAGCCGGCCTTGCGGGCCAGCGCGACGCTCTTCGCGAACGCCGTCGCGGTGTGGTCGACCTCCTTGGTCGACATCGCGCTCGGCCTGAAGGGCGTGATCGGGGACTTCTTGTCCGACGCGCTCTGCGACAGCGGGTGGTAGCCGTAGCGGCCCGCGTGCAGGACCTGGAGCGCGATCGCGCCGCCGGCGTCGTGCACGGTCCCGGTGATCCGCTCGTGCCGCTTCGCGTGGAGGCGGTTGGTCATCTCGGAGGCGAACGGCTTGAGCCAGCCGCGCTTGGTGGGGGCGTAGCCGCCGGTGATGATCAGGCCGACACCGCCTCGCGCCCGCTCCTCGAAGAACGCGGCGAGCTTGTCGATGTCCCACGGGTGGTCCTCGAGGCCGGTGTGCATCGAACCCATCACCACGCGGTTGCGCAGCGTCAGCGCGTCGGGCCCCTCGCCGAGCGTGATCGGCTCGAGGAGGTGGGGGTAGAGGGGGTGCGTCATCTCTGGGCTCCTTCGTGGGCCTGCAGGTACTCGGTGATCCAGTCGATCCAGAACTGCTCCAGCCGCAGCCCGCCACGCAGCACCAGCCACTGGTCGCGCCCGGCCTCGTCGAGGCGGGTGGGGTCGGGGAACTGCTCGCTCTCGAACGTCTCGTAGTGCGCCAGCCGCGTCGCGTGGTCGGCCCGCAGGTCGACCAGGTGACGGGTCAACGTCGCGCGGTCGCCGTACGACGCTCCGCGCAGCTTGACGGCCAGCTCACTGCGGAAGGTCTCCATCGGCATCGGCACGGCGAGCCACTCGGCGAGCACGGTCCGGCCGGTCGAGGACGGGGTGTGGACCCGCTTGTCGGGACGGCCGTCCTGCTCGACCACCTCCACGGTGACCCAGCCGTCGGCCTCCATCCGCGCGAGCACGCGGTAGATCTGCTGGTGGGTCGCGTGCCAGAAGAAGCCGAGCGACCTCTCGAAACGGCGGGTGAGCTCGAGGCCGCTCGCGGGTCGCTCGCTGAGTGCGACGAGGAGGGCGTGCTCGAGGGCCATGGCAGCAGTGTGGCCGACCTATGCAACGAGTTGCAAGCCTCGCGCCTGAGTCGAAGATCACTCGCGGGATCCACGAGCAGGCTTCGACCATCGGTCGTCCACAGATCGCCGCTACGCACTGGCAGATCACCCGGCCGCCGAACGAGGCTGGAGATCGTGACCGCCGAGCCGAGCATGAGGACGTACGCCGATCCGTTGGCCGCGCTGCTCTCCGCGCAGGACGGCGTCGTGTCACGCGTCCAGCTGGTCGATGCCGGGTGCGAGCCGTACGACCTCGAGCGGTTGATCCGACGCAAGGAGCTGTTCGTCGCGCTACCGGGGGTCTACATCGACCACAACGGACCGCGCTCGTGGCAGCAACGGGCGTGGGTCGCGGTGCTGGCGTGCTGGCCGGCCGCCCTCGCCGGCTCCTCGTCGCTGCGGGCCGCGAACGGGCCGGGCCTCCGAGGCTTCGACGAGGCCGCGGCCATCGAGGTCGCCGTCGACGTGGCCCGCACCGTTCGCGACAAGCCTGACGTCCGCGTACGCCGGATGGCCGGGCTGCAACCCCGATCGCAGTGGAACGCCTCGCCGCCGCGGGTTCGCTACGAGGAGGCGGTGCTCGACGTGGTGGCGGGGCTGCCCCGCGAGTGGGACGTCATCGAGGCCTGCGCTGCTGCGGTGCGTGGGCGGTGCACCACGGCGGCGCGACTGGCGAAGGCGCTCGCTGCGCGTCACCGGTTCCCGCGCAGGACCTGGCTCGCCCGGGTGCTCGCCGACGTGGCCGCCGGGACGGCCTCGGTCCTGGAGCACGGCTACCTCGACAAGGTCGAGCGCGCGCACGGCCTCCCTGCCGCGGACCGCCAGCAGCCGGACCGGATCGCGGGCCGCCGGATCTACCGCGACGCCCCCTACCCGGCCTACGACCTCGACGTGGAGCTCGACGGCCGCCTCGACCACTCGGCCGTGGACCAGCGCGACCGCGACCTCGACCGTGACCTCGACACCGCCACGAACGGACGGCGCAGCGTCAGGCTGGGATGGGGGCAGGTCTACGACCGACCCTGCCGAACGGCCGCGCAGGTCGCCCGCCTCCTCGCGATCGGTGGCTGGGAGGGCACGCCGACTCCGTGCTCGCCGACCTGCCGGCTCGGGGAGATGGACTGAGTCGACGTCTGCTCGCGGATGTCACGAGCAGAGCTCGAGTCAACCCCTCGCGACCGTGACAGCACCGGTGTCATGATCGGCTCCATGACGTACGAGCTGGGCCAGGGCACCGGGCCGCTGCGGGGCGTGAGGGTGGTCGAGGTCGCCGGCATCGGGCCCGGGCCGCACGCGTGCATGATCCTCGCCGACCTCGGTGCCGACGTGATCCGGATCGACCGGCCGGGCGGCGGGATGTTCGCCAGCGGTCGTGCGGACCTGCTCAACCGCGGGCGCCCGAGCGTGGCGCTGGACCTCAAGCAACCGGCCGCCATCGAGACGGTGCTGCAGCTCGTCGAGGGCGCCGACGTCCTGGTCGAGGGCATGCGGCCGGGTGCGATCGAGCGGCTCGGGCTCGGTCCCGAGGCGTGCCTCGCGCGCAACCCGCGACTGGTCTTCGCTCGGATGACCGGCTGGGGACAGGACGGTCCGTGGGCCCACGCGGCCGGTCATGACATGAACTACATCGCCATCACCGGCGCCCTCCACGGCCTCGGCCAGGACCGGGACCGCCCGCACTTCCCGAGCAACCTGCTGGGCGACTTCGGTGGCGGGTCGACCTACCTCGTGATCGGCATCCTCGCCGCCCTCCTCGAGGCGCGTACGAGTGGGCAGGGGCAGGTCGTCGACGCCGCGATCGTCGACGGCACCGCCCACCTCAACGCGATCGCCTCGACCTTCGCCGCGGTCGGGCTCGACACCGGCACGCGCCGCTCGGGGATGCTCGACGGTGGCACCCCCTGGTACGACGTGTACGAGACGGCCGACGGCAAGCACGTCACCGTCGGCGCCCTCGAGCCGCAGTTCTGGGCGGACCTCGTCGCTCGCATCGGCGTCGAGCTGCCCGACCGGGACGACCCGGCGAACCGTGCGACGATCCGCGACGCGCTGGTCCGCCGCTTCAAGGAGAAGGCGCAGGCCGAGTGGGCCGAGGTCTTCGACGGCACCGACGCCTGCGTCGCCCCCGTCGTACCCCTCTCCGAGGCGCCGCAGCACCCGCACCTCGCCGCTCGGGGCACGTTCGTCGAGCGGGCCGGCGTCACCCAGCCGGCACCCGCGCCGCGCTTCTCGCGGACCGCGGCGACCCTCGACGTCCCGCCCGCTCTGCCCGGCGAGCACACCCGCGAGGCGCTGGCCGCGTGGGGGATCGAGGGCGTGGACGCGCTCGTCGAGAGCGGCGTGGCCGTCCAGGCCGATGAGGTGTAACTCATAGTTACATCTTGGCCGGACCGTCCTATTCTCAAGGGGTGACCACCACCGAGCACGTCGACGTGCTGATCATCGGAGCGGGCCTGTCGGGCATCGGCGCGGCCGCCCACCTGGTCAAGGACCTGCCCGGGACGACGTACGCGATCCTCGAGCGGCGCGCGGCCAGCGGCGGCACCTGGGACCTGTTCCGCTACCCCGGGGTGCGGTCGGACTCCGACATGCACACCCTCGGCTACCGCTTCCGCCCGTGGCGCGGCGAGGTCGCGCTCGCCGACGGTCAGTCGATCCTCGACTACGTCCGCGACACCGCGCGCGAGTACGGCGTCGACGAGCACGTCCGCTACTCCCACCACGTGACGTCGGCGGCCTGGAGCTCGGCGACCGCGCAGTGGACGGTCACCTCGCAGGTCGACGGGGAGACCCGCACGATCACCGCGGACTTCCTCTGGGCGTGCAGCGGCTACTACGACTACGACGAGGGCTTCACGCCGGACTTCGAGGGGCAGGAGCGCTTCCGCGGCGAGGTCGTGCACCCGCAGCACTGGCCCGAGGACCTCGACTACGCCGGCAAGCGCGTCGTCGTGATCGGGTCCGGCGCGACCGCGGTGACGCTCGTCCCGGCGATGGCCGGGGCCGGTGCGAGCCAGGTGACGATGCTGCAACGCTCGCCGACCTACGTCATCTCGGTGCCCGGCAACGACTCGATCAAGGGCCGGCTGACCCAGCTGATCGGCGAGAGCCGGTCCTACTCCGTCACGCGCTGGAAGAACATCGCCCTCCAGTCCGCGCTCTACCGGATCAGCCGCCGCAAGCCCGACCTGGTCCGCAAGGTCGTCCGCAAGACCAACGTCGCCCAGCTGCCGCCGGGCTACGAGGTCGACACCCACTTCAACCCGACGTACGACCCGTGGGACCAGCGGATGTGCCTGGTGCCCGACGGCGATCTGTTCACGGCGATCACGGACGGCGCGGCCTCGGTCGTCACCGACCGCATCGAGAGGTTCACCGAGACCGGCCTCGAGCTCGAGTCCGGCGCGCACCTCGAGGCCGACATCGTCGTGACGGCGACCGGCCTGAACCTCCAGATCTTCGGTGGCACCGAGCTCAGCGTCGACGGCGAGCCGATCAAGCCGCACGAGACGATGGCCTACCGCGCGATGATGCTGTCGGGGGTCCCGAACTTCGCCTTCACCATCGGCTACACCAACGCGTCGTGGACCCTCAAGGCCGACCTCGTCGCGGAGTACGTCGTCCGGTTGCTGAAGCGGATGCGCTCCACCGGCAGCCGCACCGTCGTACCCGTGCGCGACGAGTCGGTCGCCGAGGTGCCGCTGATGGACTTCGACTCCGGCTACGTCCAGCGGCTCGTGCACACGCTGCCGCGCCAGGGCACCGTCGCGCCGTGGGCGCTCAAGCAGAACTACCTCTACGACGCCCTCGCGATCCGCACCGCCAAGCTCGACGACGGCGTGCTGCGCTGGCGCTGAGGCCCTCGAGAGGAGTGCCGAGCACGGGATGAGCCTCGTTCATGGAAGCGCTCTCACAAATGTACGACGAGTTCTGAGCGCGCCATTGACTCTCGATGTGACGCCTGCCATGGTGATGCCCGGACGGAAGTGGAAGCGCTCTCACACCCCTGACGTCCTCTCCGGTCGGACAACCCGTCCGACGCTTCGCACGAAAGCAGGAGTGCAGTGGTGCAGACACCGAAGACCCGGCGAGTACGACTCGCCACGAGCGCCCTGGTGGCGCTCACCCTCGCCTCGACGGCCGCCGCGTGCGGTGGCGGCGGGGACGACAGCGGCTCGAGTGCGGACGGGGTGACCACGATCAGCGTGGCGACGTTCAACGAGTTCGGCTACGAAGACCTGATCGACGAGTGGAATGCCGCCAACGACGACATCAAGATCAAGCAGGTCAAGGTCGGCACCTGGGACGACGCCAAGGCCAACCTCTACACCAAGCTCGCGGCCGGCTCGGGGCTGTCCGACGTCGAGGCCATCGAGGGCGACGCGATGCCCGCGATCATGGCCGAGAGCGACGCCTTCGCCGATCTCTCCGACCCCGAGCTCGACGGACGCTGGCTGGACTGGAAGGCGGCCGCCGGCACCAACGCCGACGGTCAGATGATCGGCTACGGCACCGACGTGGGGCC
Organism: uncultured Actinomycetota bacterium; assembly: GCA_963711175.1. Lineage (GTDB taxonomy): Bacteria > Actinomycetota > Actinomycetes > Propionibacteriales > Nocardioidaceae > Nocardioides. The sequence goes on along the minus strand of CAVQDC010000011.1, from coordinate 229,593 downwards.
CGAGGGCATCTGCTACCGCTCGGACCTGTTCAAGAAGGCCGGTCTCCCGACCGACCGCGACGAGGTCGCGGCCCTGATGGGCACGTGGGACGACTACTTCGCGACGGGTGAGGAGTTCGTGAAGGCGATGCCCGACACCGCCTGGTACGACTCCTCGGGCGGTCTCGCGCAGGCCATGCTCAACCAGGTCGCGAACCCCTTCGAGACCGATGACGAGACCGTGGACGTCGAGAACGCCGACCTCGAGGCCGTCTACGCCGCCGTGACGGACAACATCGCTCGCGGCCTCTCCTCGAAGATCCCCCAGTGGAGCGACGACTGGACCGCGCAGTTCCAGAACGACGGCTTCGCCACGATGGCCTGCCCGGGCTGGATGATGGGCATCATCGAGGGCAACTCCGAGGGAGTCGAGGGCTGGGACATCGCCAACGTCTTCCCCGGCGGCGGCGGCAACTGGGGCGGCTCGTTCCTGACCGTGCCCGCGCAGGGCGAGCACCAGGACGAGGCCAAGAAGGTCGCTGCCTGGCTGACCGCTCCCGAGCAGCAGGCCAAGGCCTTCGCAGCGGTGGGGGCCTTCCCCAGCCAGGTGGAGGCGCAGGACTCTCCCGAGGTCGCCGGCGCCACCAACGCGTTCTTCAACGACGCGCCCATCGGTGAGATGACCGCCGAGCGGGCAGCGGCCATCACGGTGCAGCCGTTCAAGGGTCCGAAGTACTCCGACATCCTGTCGGCGTTCCAGGCCGCGATCCTCCGGGTCGACGACGGTTCGCAGGACGCCGACGAGTCGTGGGACCAGTTCCTGACCGATGTCGAGGCGCTGGGCTGATCGGTCCGGACCACCCACCACCGAACGGCGAGACGTGACCACTCCCCTCCACGCCAGGGGTGGCGACACCCAGCAGGTGTCGCCACCCCGACCGGGCGGCCCGGCCAGTCGCCCGGGCGGTAGCCCCGCCAGCAGTCCGGCGGGCAGCCCGGCTGGCAGCGCCGGCTGGCCGACCTGGCAGCTCCCCGTGGCGTCAGCGGCTGAGCCGGCTCGACTACACGCTCTCGCCCTACCTCTACATCTCGCCGTTCTTCATCCTGTTCCTCGTCATCGGCATCTTCCCGCTGGGCTTCACCGCGTGGGTCTCGGTCCACGACTGGAGCCTGCTGGGGGGCAGGGGCGACTTCGTCGGACTCGACAACTACCGCGAGGTGCTCGCCAACCCGTACTTCACCAAGCAGCTGGTCAACACGATCAGCATCTTCGTGATCTCCTCGGTCCCCCAGGTCCTGATCGCCCTTGTCCTGGCCGGCCTGCTCGACAACCAGCTGCGGGGCCGTACGGCGTGGCGGATGAGCATCCTGCTCCCGTTCGTCGTGTCGCCCGTGGCGGTGGCGATCATCTTCGGCAGCCTCTACGGCGATCGCTACGGCCTGGTCAACCAGGTCTTGTCGACGGTGGGCATCGAGCCCATCGCGTGGCACACCAACCGCCTCGCCAGCCACGTGGCCATCGCCACGATGGTCAACTGGCGCTGGACGGGCTACAACGCGCTGATCTTCCTGGCCGCGATGCAGGCGGTGCCACGAGAGCTCTACGAGTCGGCCGCACTCGACGGTGCCGGCCGCATCCGCCAGTTCCTGTCCATCACGGTGCCGATGATCCGACCCACGATGGTCTTCATCATCATCACGTCCACGATCGGCGGGCTGCAGATCTTCGCGGAGCCGCGACTCTTCGACGACACCACCGCCCGCAACGGTGGCAGCGACCGGCAGTTCGGCACCATCACGATGCTGATCTACGACCTCGGCTGGGGGCTGCGCGACCTGGGGCGCGCGTCGGCCACCGCCTGGCTGCTCTTCCTGGTGATCTGCGCCTTCGCGGTCGTCAACTTCCTGCTCATCCGTCGTGTCGGAGCCATCGGAGGCAAGCGATGAGTCGCCGTCCGGGCTTCCTGGTCTACGGCCTGATGATCGCGTTCGCGCTCGGGTCGGCCGCACCGCTCTACTGGTCCTTCCTGCTGGGCTCCCAGACCAAGGAGGTGGCGGCCCAGGGCATCCCACCTCTCCTTCCGGGCGGACACTTCCTGGCCAACGCCCAGCGCGCGATGGACTCGATCCCGTTCTGGAAGGCGCTGGGCAACAGCGTCCTGGTCTCGTCGGTGAGCGCCTGCTCGGTGGTGTTCTTCTGCACCCTGGCGGGCTACGCCTTCGCCAAGCTGCGCTTCCGCGGCAGTGGGCCGCTGCTGGTCTTCGTCATCGCGACCATGGCGGTCCCCACCCAGCTCGGGGTGGTCCCGCTCTTCATCCTGATGGCCAAGCTCGGATGGGCAGGCAGCACCTTCTCGGTCATCCTCCCGTGGCTGGTGACCGCCTTCGGCGTCTTCTTCATGCGGCAGTACCTGGTCGATGCCGTCCCCGACGAGCTCATCGAAGCCGCGCGGATGGACGGGTGCAGCCAGATCCGCACGTTCTGGGCGGTGGCCGTCCCGGCAGCCCGACCCGCGGCCGCGATCCTCTGGCTGTTCACGTTCATGCAGGTGTGGACGGACTTCTTCTGGCCGCTCATCGCGCTACCGCCCGACAACCCCACCATCCAGGTGGCGCTCAACCAGCTCCAGAGCGGGTACTTCAAGGACTTCAGCATGGTCCTTGCCGGGACCACCCTGGCCACGATCCCGCTCCTCGTCCTGTTCGTCGTCGCCGGTCGCCAGCTCGTGTCCGGCATCATGCAAGGAGCCGTCAAGGGATGACCATCCAGAGCACCCCCGTCCCCACTGCCCAGCACTCCCTCCCGCTGCGCTTCGCCAGCGACTTCGTGTGGGGCGTGGCGACGGCGTCCTACCAGATCGAGGGAGCCGTCGCGGAGGACGGACGTACGCCCTCGATCTGGGACACCTTCTCCCGGATCCCCGGTGCCGTGATCGGCGGGGACACCGGCGAGGTCGCCTGCGACCACTACCACCGGATGCCGGCAGACGTGGATCTCCTCGCCGAGCTCGGCGCCACGTCGTACCGCTTCTCGGTGGCGTGGCCGCGGGTGCGTCCGGACGCCGGTCCGGTCAACGCGACCGGACTGGCGTTCTACGACCGGCTCGTGGACGAGCTGCTGTCCCGCGGGATCGCGCCCTGGCTGACGCTCTACCACTGGGACCTGCCGCAGGTGCTCGAGGACGCGGGGGGCTGGACCAACCGCGACACCGCCCACCGCTTCGTCGAGTACGCCACCTCGGTGCACGACGTGCTCGGCGACCGCGTGCCGACGTGGACCACCCTCAACGAGCCGTGGTGCTCCTCCTTCCTCGGCTACTCCGCCGGTCACCACGCGCCGGGACGACAGGAGGGCACGGCCGGGCTCGTCGCCGGTCACCACCTGCTGCTGGCCCACGGGATGGCGACCCAGGAGCTGCGCAGCCGAGGTGTCGACCGGCTGGGACTGAGCCTCAACCTCACGGTCGCGGACCCGAGCGACCCCGACGACCCGGTCGACGTCGACGCCGCGCGACGCATCGACGCGCTGCACAACCGGTTCTTCCTCGACCCGATCTTCGCGGCGTCCTACCCCGCGGACCTGCTCCAGGACACCGCCCACCTCACCTGGCAGGGCCGCCCGTGGACCGACGTCGTGCACGACGGCGACCTGGTGGTCACCTCGGCGCCGATCGACGTGCTGGGGGTGAACTACTACCACGGCAACGAGGTGTCGGGTCACCCACGCACCGACGTCGTGGGCGTCGGCTCCGACCAGCCCGACCGGGTCGCGCTCTCGCCGTTCGTCGGCTCCGAGCACGTCACGTTCCCCAGCCGTGGCCTGCCCGTCACGGACATGGGCTGGGAGATCCAGCCCGACGGGCTGCACCGGCTGCTCCGCCGGCTCCACGAGGACTACCCGCGTCTCCCGATCTACCTCACCGAGACCGGTGCGGCCTTCGCCGACGAGGTCGACGCCGCAGGCCAGGTGCACGACCCGGACCGCATCACGTTCCTCGACTCCTACCTCCGCGCGGTGCACCTCGCGATCGAGGAGGGCGTGGACGTGCGCGGCTTCTACCAGTGGTCGTTCTGCGACAACTTCGAGTGGGCCTACGGCTACGCGAAGCGCTTCGGCCTGGTCCACGTCGACTACGCGACCCAGCGGCGTACGCCGAAGTCGAGCGCGCGCTGGTACGCCGACCTCGCCCGCACCGGGATCCTGCCCTCGCCCGACCCCGGGGACCACTAGCGTGACGCGGGTGAGCACCCCGCGGACCCCGTCGAGCCCGGGTTCGCCCACCCTCGACGAGGTCGCGCGAATCGCAGGAGTCTCGCGGGCCACGGCGTCACGGGCGATCAACGGTGGCCAGCGGGTCAGTCCCCGCGCCCAGTCCGCGGTGGACACCGCGGTCCGGACGTTGGGCTACGTGCCCAACCCGGCGGCCCGCAGCCTGGTCACCCGGCGTACGGACTCGATCGCCGTGGTCGTGCCGGAGCCCGACGACCGCGTGTTCTCCGACCCGTTCTTCGCCGGCACGCTGCGCGGCGTCACGCGGGTGCTGGGGGAGCGGGACATCCAGCTCGTGCTGCTGCTCGCCCGGCCCGGAGCCTCCGCGTCGCGCGCGCTGCGCTACCTCAACGGCAGGCACGTCGACGGCGCGCTCGTCGTCTCCCACCACCGCGACGACCGGTTGGCCGAGCACCTGGCCGACCTCGGCCTGCCCTGCGTCTTCGGTGGCCGGCCGTGGACCGGCGGCGACCGGGTGGCCTACGTCGACGTGGACAACACGCAGGGCGAGCGGGAGGCGACCGAGCTGCTCATCGCCCGTGGCTGCACGCGGATCGGCACGATCGCCGGGCCCTCCGACATGACCGCGTCCGCCGACCGACTGGCGGGCTGGCGGCAGGCGATGACCGAGGCCGGGCTGTCCACCGAGGCGGTGGCGCACGGCGACTTCACCGAGGCGAGCGGCGTCGACGCGGCGCGGACGCTGATGGAGCGGCACCCCGACCTCGACGGCCTCGTGGTCGCCTCCGACCTGATGGCGGCCGGCGCGCTCCGGGTGCTCGCCGAGCTCGGTCGCCGGGTCCCCGACGACATCGCCGTCGTGGGCTTCGACGACCTGGGTGTCGCCGAACGGACCACCCCCCAGCTCACCACCGTGCGCCAGCCGGTCGAGCAGATGGCCGAACGGGCCACCAGCCTGCTGCTCGAGCGGGTCGACGCGGTCAACGGCAGCCACCCGATGCGGTTGATCATCCCGCCGACCCTGGTGCGCCGTGAGAGCGCGTGAATTCACGCGATCGACACATCCGGAGCCTGACGCCGGGGTCTCGAACTCACTAGGTTGAGAGCTTCACTGTCGTTTGTCATCCGCTGCCCGGGCAGCCTCCTCAGGAGTCATCATGGAGCTTCTCGCGCGTCTGGTCATGCGGCACCGTCTGATCGTCAGCCTCTTCTGGCTCGCCACCTTCATCGGTGGGGGCGTCGCGGCCGGTCAGCTCGGTGACAGGCTGACCTTCGACTTCTCCCTGCCCGGACAGCCCGGCGACACTGCGGAGAAGCGCCTCGTGGAGACGTACGGGATCACGTCCTTCGACACGTTCGTCGCGACCGTGACCGTGCCCGACGGCGAGACAGTGGCCGAGAGCGCAGACGCAGTCGGGTCCGTGTTCGACACGGCCGTCGGCGCAGCCCCGGGCGTGCAGCTGACGGACTTCGCCACCACGGGCGACGAGGGATTCGTCTCCGAGGACGGGCGCACCACGTTCGCGCTCATCCAGGGCCCGCTGCCGGCCGGCTTCGGTCCCGGCGTCGAGGCGGCGATCGGCCCGGCGCTGACGGCGTCGGCGGACCAGGCGGGGTTCGAGAGCGGGCTCACCTCCTACGGCCTGCTCTCGGCGGGTGGTGACACCGAGGGTCCGAGCGTCCTGGCCGAGACGCTGCTGGGCGCGGCCGGAGCCCTGCTGGTGCTGCTCTTCGTGTTCGCGTCGTTCCTGGCCTTCCTGCCCCTGCTGATCGCAGCGGTGTCCATCCTCACCACGTTCCTGCTCGTCCTGGGACTGACGACCTTCAGCGACGTGAGCTTCGTGGTCCAGTTCCTGATCTCGTTGATCGGGCTCGGCGTGGCGATCGACTACTCCCTCCTCGTCGTCTCGCGCTGGCGCGAGGAACGCGCCCACGGTCGCGACAACGAGGAGGCCGTCGTCGTGGCAATGGCCACCGCCGGGCACGCCGTCCTCGCCTCGGGGGTGACGGTGGCCATCAGCCTGGTCGCGCTCCTGGTCGTCCCGGTGCCGTTCCTGCGCAGCATGGGCATCGGCGGCATGCTGATCCCGCTCGTGAGCGTGGCCGTGGTGCTGACCCTCCTGCCCGCGCTGCTCTCCAAGATCGGGCCCCGCATCGACTATCCCCGGATCCGCAAGGAGGGCGTCGCCTCGCGCGGCTGGACCGCGTGGGCCCGACTGATCGTGCGTCGTCGTTGGTTCGCCACGGGCGCAGCCCTGGTGATCCTCGCCTTCCTGATCGTCCCGGTGTTCAGCCTCAAGATCGGCACCTCGGGGATCGACTCGCTCGCTCGCAGCGGTGCGCCCTTCGACACGCTGAAGGGTCTGGAGGCGACCGGCATCGACCGCGGTGTCCTGACCCCGATCGTCGTCCTGGTCCCGCAGGGCGAGGCCGAGGCAGCCGCCGAAGCTGCTGCGTCGGTCGACGGGGTCCGGATGGCCGCGATCACCGCCGACGGCGAGGGGACCGGTGAGGCGCTGATCCAGGTGGTCCCGGTCAAGGAGACGGTGGACAGCTCGGGCAACGCGGTCGTCGACGGCGTACGCACGTCGGTGGAGGACGCCGTGGACGGGGAGGTCCTCGTCACCGGCGCCGGCGCGACCGTGGAGGACTACTTCACGGCCGTGTACGACAAGTTCCCCTACGTGCTCGCCCTCATCGCCGTGATCACCTTCGTGCTGCTGGTCCGGACCTTCCGGTCGATCCTGCTGCCGATCAAGGCGGTGCTGCTCAACCTGGTGTCACTGGCCGCGGTGTTCGGAGCGGTGGTCTTCTTCTGGCAGCAGGGCCACGGCTCCGACCTGGTCTTCAGCACGTCGGGCACCGGTGCGATCACCTTCTGGCTGCCCGTCCTGATCTTCGCGTTCCTGTTCGGGCTGTCCATGGACTACGAGGTCTTCATCCTCGCCAGGATGCGCGAGGAGTACGACAACACCGGTGACACGGCCGCGGCCGTCATCACCGGGCTGGGCCGCACCGGTCGGCTGGTGACGTCGGCTGCGCTGATCCTGTTCTTCGCCTTCGCTGCCCTGGCGTCGGCACCCGGCACCGACATCAAGGTGCTCGGCACGGCCCTCGGCGTGGGGATCCTGATCGACGCGACCGTCGTGCGGGCGCTGCTCGTCCCCGCCCTCGTCAGCCTCTTCGGCCGCTGGAACTGGTGGCTGCCCGCCGGCCTCGCGAAGGTGCTGTTCGTGGAGCCTTCGCCCCTGGCCCCCGCAGGGACGAACGACCAGCACACCCGCTGAGTCCCGACTCACACCGCAAAGGATTCACGGGAACACCACCAGTCCCGCTACGGTTGGGTCCACAGACGCCCGGCCGGTCTTGCCCCGGGCGCAGGCTAGTCGCTTGATCGCGACAGCCCTTCCTCAGCTCTTGAGGCACGTACGCCGCAGCACATACAGCGGCTCACGGTGGCGAGACGCCAACCGAAAGCAACTCACATGAACTTCGCCGAACTCGGCGTGCCCGCTTCGCTTGCCCAGATCCTGGAGCAGCAGGGCATCACCACACCTACCCCCATCCAGGCCGCGACGCTGCCCGACAGCCTCGCCGGCCGCGACGTCCTCGGCCGTGGCCGCACCGGCTCCGGCAAGACGTACGCCTTCCTCCTCCCGCTGGTCGCCCGCCTCGACGCGAGCAAGATGCCGGCCATGCCGCGCAAGCCGCGCGCGCTGATCCTGGCCCCGACCCGCGAGCTCGTCGGCCAGATCCACGCCGCGCTGCAGCCGCTGGCCCGGGCCGCCGGACTGTCGTCCGTCGTCATCTACGGCGGCGTCGGCCAGAACCCGCAGACCACCGCGCTCAAGAAGGGCGTCGACATCGTCATCGCCTGCCCCGGCCGGCTCGAGGACCTCATGGGCCAGGGGTACGCCGACCTGTCGGCCATCGAGGTCACCATCCTCGACGAGGCCGACCACATGGCCGACCTGGGCTTCCTGCCCGGCGTCCGCCGGATCATGGACAAGACGCCTCGCCAGGGCCAGCGGATGCTGTTCTCCGCCACGCTCGACAAGGCGATCGACGTCCTGGTCAAGCGCTACCTCGACAAGCCGATGACGCACGAGGCCGACTCGGCCCAGTCGCCGATCTCGACCATGCACCACCACGTGCTGCACCTCTCGCGCGAGCAGCGGGTGCCGGTGCTGGTCGACCTGGCCAGCGCCCCCGGCCGTACGGTCGTGTTCACCCGCACCAAGCACGGCGCCAAGGCGCTGGCCCGCCAGCTCAACAAGAGCGGCGTGCCCACCGTCGACCTGCACGGCAACCTCAGCCAGAACGCGCGCACCCGCAACATGGAGGCGTTCCACTCCGGCACCGCCACCACGCTGGTCGCCACCGACATCGCCGCCCGCGGCATCCACGTCGACGACGTCGCGCTCGTGATCCACGCCGACCCGCCGACCGAGCACAAGGCCTACCTGCACCGCTCCGGTCGTACGGCTCGCGCCGGCAACGAGGGCACCGTCATCACCCTGATGACCGACGACCAGCAGCGCGACGTGCGCGACCTGACCCGGCTGGCCGGCATCAAGCCGACCACCACCAAGGTCAACGGCCCCGGTCACGCGATGCTCGAGCAGCTCGCGCCCGGCGTCCGCAGCACCCCCGGCGGCCTCACCATCGACGTGCCGACGTCCACCGGCGGCGGTGGCCGCTCGAACGGTGCCAACGCCCAGCGCAAGCGCGCCCGCAGCACCGGCCAGACCAACGGTCAGTCGCGTCGCGGCAACCCGACCAGCTACACCAGCGAGACCCCCGGCTCCGGCTCCACGGGTGGCGGCCAGCGTCGTCGCTCCGGTGGTGGCCAGGGCGGTCAGGGCGGCGGCCAGGGTGGCGCCGGCGGCCAGGGCGGTGGCGGCAACCGTCGTCGTCGCTCCGGTGGCGGCGGCCAGTCGGCCGGCACCTCGACCGGCGGTCGCGCGCACAGCGCGTCGTCGTTCAGCCGCGGTCGCTGACCCCTCTCGCTCCACGTCCTTGCCCGTGAGTCTCCTGGAGACTCACGGGCAAGGCTCGTTCTGGGGCAGCCGATGGTTGCGATCACCGGGTACCCGGTGATCGGCCGGGTTCCCGCCCGTTGCAGCGGCCGGGAAGTGCGCCGAAAGGACTGACGGAATGTCCGTCGCAGGATGGTGGTTCACCCTTCAACTACACGGAGGAGCGACATGACCGAGCCGCAGCAAAGCTTCGACCACAGCGTGCTGGGCAGCCGCGAGCACATCTCGCTCGGCCTCGACACGTTCGGTGACGCGCCGCTCGACGGAGCCCCGGGCAACCACGCGCAGGCGCTGCGCGAGGTCGTCGCGGAGGCTGTCCTCGCCGACCGGGTCGGCGTCGACTACATCGGCCTCGGCGAGCACCACCGTCCCGACTACGCGATCTCCGCGCCCGACGTCGTGCTCGCCGCGATCGCCGGCCAGACCGAGCGGATCCGGCTCGGCACCGGCGTGACGGTCCTGTCGTCCGACGACCCGATCCGCGTGTACGAACGCTTCGCGACGCTCGACGCCGTGAGCAACGGTCGCGCCGAGGTCCAGCTCGGCCGCGGCTCGTTCATCGAGTCCTTCGGGCTGTTCGGCCTCGACCTCGGCGACTACGACCGGCTCTTCGAGGAGAAGCTCGACCTCTTCGCCGCGCTCCAGCACGAGGAGCCGGTGTCGTGGGAGGGCAGCATCCGGACACCGCTCGTCGACCAACGGGTCTACCCGACGACGGCCGCCGGCAAGCTGCCCGCCTGGATCGGCGTCGGCGGGACTCCCCAGTCGGTGGTCCGCGCTGCGCGCTACGGCATGCCGCTGATGCTCGCGGTGATCGGCGGATCGCCGTCTGCGTTCGTGCCGTTCGCCGACCTCTACCGCGACGCGCTGGGCCAGCTCGACCTGCCCGAGCTGCCGATCGGCATGCACTCGCCCGGCCACGTCGCGGCGACCGACGACGAGGCGAAGGAACAGCTCTTCCCGCACCAGTCCGAGCTCGTCACCCGCATCGGTCGCGAGCGCGGCTGGGGTCCCTACAGCCGGATCGCCTTCGAGCAGGGCGCCGCACCGCAGGGCGCCCTCTTCGTCGGCTCGCCCGAGACGGTCGCCCAGAAGATCGCCTGGGCAGCCCGGACACTGGGCCTGTCGCGCTTCCAGCTGAAGTACTCCGTCGGCTCGCTCCCGCACGAGCAGCGGATGGAGTCGATCCGGCTCTACGGCGAGGAAGTCGTCCCGCGCGTCCGCGAGCTGCTCGGCCAGGACTGACCAGGGTCAGGTCCCGAGGGAGGAGGCGGCGGCCAGCCGGGCGGTGCTTGGATCACGGCATGCGGTCGATGGGGGTGGAGGAGGAGCTGCTCCTCGTGGACGGACGATCGGGCGAGCCGCGCAACGTCGCCACCGAGGTGATCCGTGCCGCGGCCGCCCGTGACCAGGACAACCCGGCGCCCAGTGACGACCGTGGCGGTTCGCTCGGCCATGAGCTCCACAAGTCCCAGGTGGAGACCGACACGCCACCGGTGACGACGCTGGCCGAGCTCGACGACGCCCTGCGCGCCTGGCGCGAGCGTGCCCGTTCCGCGGCACTCGAGGTCGGCGCCAGGGTGCTGGCGTCCGGCACGTCGCCGCTGGCGCGGCCTGACCCGGATCGAGCGCACCCCGAGGTACGACGTCCTGGCGCAGCGCTACGGGCTGATGGTCGCCGAGCAGCTGGTCTGCGGCTGTCACGTCCACGTCGAGGTGTCCGGGCCCGACGAGGGTGTGGGTGTCCTCGACCGGATCCGCACCTGGCTTCCCCTGCTGCTGGCCGTGAGCGCGAACTCGCCGTGGTCGCAGTCGCTGGACACGGCGTACGAGAGCTACCGGTCTCAGATGCAGGTGCGGTGGCCCAGCGCCGGCCCCATGCCGGTGCACGGCTCGGCCGAGGCCTACCGGCGCTACGTCGACGCCATGCTGGCGACCGGCGTACCGCTGGACGAGGCACAGGTCTACACCGACGCCCGGCTGTCGGCCGAGCACCCGACGGTGGAGATCCGCACCGCGGACGTCTGCCTCGAGGTCCGCGACACGGTGGTCGTCGCGTCGCTGGCCCGGGCGCTCGTCGAGACCGCCGCGCGCGAGTGGGCGAGTGGCGCCCCGGTGGACGACGTGCCCGCTCCCCTGATCCGGCTCGCGGGGTGGAAGGCCGGCCGCTACGGGCTCACGTCCGAGCTCGTCCACCCGCCGACCGGCACCAGCCGCCCCGCGGCCGACGTGATGGACGCCCTCCTCGAGCACGTCGGCGAGGCGCTCCGCGACGCCGGCGACCTCGACCTCGCCACCAGCGGCGTCGCCCGACTCCTGGCCGACGGCACGGGTGCGCGTCGCCAGCGCGAGCTGCTGGGCGACGTCGACCCCGAGGATGCCGACGCACTCGGTCGCGCGGTCGTCGCACTGAGCCGGCTCGCGGTGGGGTAGTGGGCGGCTCCTAGGGTGGTGGACATGCGCAACTTCATCCGCCGGTCGTTGTGGGACGTCGTCCCGCGCGACCAGCGTGACAGCGACGCCGCGTTCCGGCGGCGCCAGATCGTCGCAGCCGTCGTGGTCCTCGTCGGCGCCGGCGTCCTCGGCTGGTCGCTGCGCCTCGAACCGGGCGGCAACACCTTCTACGTCGCGGCGATCGTGCTGGCCGGGGTGTGGGCGGTCGGTGCCTTCCTGTCCGGTCGCCTGCACCTCGGACGCCGGGCCCGTGGCGCCGAGGTCTTCGTCCGGCCGATCCTCGCGCCGATCCTGCTCGGGGCGCTGCTGGCCGGCATCTTCGTGCTGGGCGCCCTGGTCGTGCGCCAGATCCCCCCGCTCGCGGACTACGTGAGCTCGGTGCTGGACTACGCCGACCAGGGGTCGCTGCCCCTGCTCGCAGTCATCACGTTCTTCAACGGCATCGCCGAGGAGCTGTTCTTCCGCGGCGCGATGTACGCCGCGATCCCGAAGTACCCCGTCGTCTGGACGACCCTGGCGTACGTCGTCGCGACGCTGGCCACCGGCAACGTGATGCTGGCCTTCGCCGCCATCCTGCTCGGCGCGGTCTGCGGGCTCGAGCGGCGCGCCAGCGGTGGGATCCTGGCACCGATCCTGACCCACATCACGTGGTCACTCTCGATGCTCTTCCTGCTGCCGCTGCTGTTCACCTGAGCCCGCCAGCCCTCGCGTGGTGCACGGCGCCGTCGCCCTCGCGCAGGACGAGATCGACGGCGCCAAGTCGGATCATCCTCTTAGATATTCCGACTTAGAACTTGTAACTCGGAATATCCACGACGATGTTCCGAGTTGTCGCGACCGCAGCGTGGGGTGCTGCAAGGCCAAGACCGCCCGCATCACAGCCAGCAGCACGATCAGGCAGACGAGCAGCAGCACGATCAGAGAGGCAAGACGGGTGTCCAGTATCGAGGTGCCGGCACACGAGCGCCTCGTCGAGCCCTGGCAGCAGTCCATCAGGGGCGGCACCCGCGAGGATCGGATGCTGACGGAGGTGACGGTCTGGATGCCGCCGCGCATCGCTGAGCTCGACGTGGCAGTGCCCTCGAGCATCGGCGCCGAGATGGATGCAGCGCTACGCGAGATCGCAGCCCTCGACGAGACCCACGGCGAGCACCTCGCCTCGCTGGCCACACTGCTGCTGCGAGCAGAGTCGGTGGCCTCGTCGAAGATCGAGCACGTCGAGGCCTCCCTCGACGACTATGCACGAGCACTGCACGGAATCAGGTCCAACATGTCGGCGGTATCGATGGTCGCCTCGACCGCGGCGCTGAGCGACCTCGTCAGCTCCGTGCAGGACGGGCAGCCGATCGAGCTGGACAGGATCTACCGGGCCCACGACGTCTTGATGGCCGACGACCCCCAGGAGCGCACCCACGCGGGGCGCCCGCGCGAGATGCAGAACTGGATCGAGGGCTCGGACCATTCGCCGCGCAACGCCACCTACGTGCCTCCTCCCCCGCGCACCGTCGGCGGCTACATGGACGACCTGCTGGTCTTCGCCAACAGGACCGACGTCGGCGTGCTCGTCCAGGCGGCGATCGCGCACGCCCAGTTCGAGTCGATCCACCCCTTCACCGACGGCAACGGGCGCATCGGCCGTGCGCTGATCAACACCATCCTGCGCAAGCGAGGCACTACGCGGCGCCTAGTGGTGCCTCTCGCCTCGGCGATCGTGGCGCGCCGCGAGTCCTACTTCGCGGCCCTCGACGCCTACCGCGCCGGCGACGCCACGGCGATCATCGGGTCGTTCTCCCAGGCCTCGCGGATCGCCGCGCAGGAGTCGAGGACCACTGGTGACCGGCTGGCCCAGATGCCCGACGAATGGCGTGCGGTCGCCGGGAAGCCGCGCAAGGGCAGCGCCGCAGCCAAGCTGCTCGACAGCCTCCTCGCGCACCCGGTGTTCTCCGCCGACGAGGCCGAGAACCGAGTAGGCGGGGCGACCTCGAGCGTGTACGCAGCCATTGGCAGACTCCACGAGGCCGGCGTGATCCGGCCCCTCACCAAGCGCACGCGAAACCAGGTCTGGGTCGCCTCCTCGCTGGCCGACGAGCTCGACGACCTGGGCGTGCGCATCGAGACACGCGCGAAGACGCAGTGAGACCACCCGTCTGTTCAGAGACGGACCTTCTCGGTCGACCGCGGCAGGTAGAAGCACTGCTGCGCGTCCGGGTCAGTGGCGGCGAGGGGACTTGGACCAGGAGCCGAAGGCCCTTGAATGTCTCGCTCTTCGAGGTTGGCAGCCAGAATCAGGCGCCCGAGGCCTCGCGCTCGGCCAGCGCGCGGCGTACGGCCTCCTCGTAGGTCAGCGGCTCGCCCGGCACGATGTCGCGGATCGAGGTGTCCTTGACGACGACCTCGGTCGACATCGAGTCGATGAGGTTGCGCCCCGTGGTGACGTCCACGTCGGTGACCAGCGCGAGCCAGCGCGACGACAGGCCCGGCGTGAGCAGCGGGACGACGACGATCGGGAGCTTGCGGCCGTTCATCGCCTTGGCGACGCCCTGCAGCATCTCGCGGTAGGTCAGCTGTTCGGGGCCGCCGATCTCGAAGACCCGGCCGAACGCCTTCTCCTGGCCGACCACGCCGGCGAGGTAGCGGATCACGTCGTCGATGGCGATCGGCTGGGTGCGGGTGCCGACCCACTTCGGCACCACCATGCCCGGCAGGTTCTTGACCAGCTGGCGGGTGAGCTCCCACGAGATGCCACCGTGGCCGACCACGATCGCGGCCCGCAGCACGGTGACCGGCACACCATCGGTGCCGAGCAGTCCCTCGACCTCACGGCGCGAGCGCAGGTGGGCGGAGAGGTCGTGGTCCTCGTCACCGAGCCCGCCCATGTAGACGATCTGGTCGACGCCGGCGGCCGCTGCTGCGGCGCTGAAGTTGCGCGCGGCGTCCGCGTCCTTGCGCTCGAAGTCGGGGTCGTCGAGCGAGTGCACGAGGTAGATCGCGGCGTCGACACCCTCGAGCGCCGGACGCAGCGAGTCGGCGTCCATCACGTCCGCACCGACCGCCTCACCGGGACCGTCGTACGTCTCCGGGTGCCGCGTCATCGCGCGCACGTCGTGCCCGGCGTCGATCAGTGCGGGGACGAGGCGACGGCCGATGAAGCCTGTCGCGCCGGTGACGAGGACGGTGCTCATGGCCCCATGCTGTCAGCAGCACCCAGCACTCTGCCTCATCCCGTGGAGGAGGTACGTCCGCGACGGGCGTCGAGCCGCGCCATCGCCGGGGTCGCTGTGACGCCGTGCAGCAGCACCGACACGATGATGGTGAAGGCGACGGTCGACCACAGCCACGACTCGTACGGCACGTGCTCGTGGCTGGTGGCGTACGCCATGTAGTAGAGCGAGCCGACGCCGCGGACGCCGAAGAACGCGACGGCCATCACCTCGCCGCGGTCGAGCCCGCCCTCGCGGTCCTCGTCGCGCGCGAGCACCGACAGGGCGACCCAGCCCGTCAGCGGACGCACGACGAGCACCAGGGCGAGGGCGATCGCGACGCCGCGCCAGTCGAGGTGCTCGAGCAGGCCCTGGGTCATCGCCATGCCGAGCACGAGGAGGACGAGGAGCGTCATCAGCCGCTCGAGCCGCTCGACGACGGCGTGCATCGCGCGCTGGTAGGAGTGGCCGCGGTGGGAGGCGCGCAGGCGCATCGCGCAGGCGAACACCGCGAGGAAGCCGTAGCCGCCGACCAGCTCCGCGCCGCCGTACGCCGCCAGCAGCGCGGCGAGCGCCAGGAGCGGCTCGCCGTGGTCGGCCAGTCGCAGGTTGTCGCTGCGGGAGTGGAACGCCTGTCGACCCAGCAGCCACCCGACACCGAGCCCCACCAGCACACCGAGCACGATCTTGCCCACGACGTACCACCCGAGCCACCCGCCGGCGTCCAGCGCCGTGAAGCCGCCGGCCAGCATCAGGAGGGCGAGGTGCACGAACGGGAAGGCCAGGCCGTCGTTGAGGCCGGCCTCGGCCGTCAGCGAGAAGCGGATGTCGTCGTCCTCCTGCTGCCGGTCCTCCTCGTCGTCGGGGTCGTCGACGTCGTCGGTCAACGGCTCACCGACCTGGACGTCGGAGGCGAGCACCGGGTCGGTCGGCGCGAGGACGGCCCCGAGCAGCAGCGCGACGGCGGGCGCGAGGCCGGCCACCCACCACCCGATCAACGCGACGCTGAGGATCGTGAGCGGCATCGTGACCAGGAGCAGCCTCCAGACCGGCGACCACGCGCGCCAGCAGCTCCACCGCCGGAGGTCGAGCGAGCGGTCGATGGCCAGGCCCACGCCCATGAGCGCAACCAGCACGGTGAACTCGGTGACGTGGGTGATCAGGTCACGGTGGTCCTGCGGCTGCAGGCTGACCTCGCCGGCGATCGGCAGGAGCCCGAGCACCATCCCCACCCCGACCAGCACCATCGGCGGCGAGAGGGCGATCCGTCGGGTGGCCTGCGGCAGGACGATCGCGAGGAGGAGGGACAGGCCGAAGAGGAAGTAGACCGCGGCTCCTGTCATCGGGTCCGCCGCACGGGTTCGGTCGTCACGGGGGTGCGCACCCCGTCAGCGTCCCAGTGAGCAGGCCCGGCTGTCGCTTCGGTCACCCGGATGGGCGGTCAGCGCACGGCTCGTCTGCCGTCGTACGTCGCCTGGCTCTCGTCGATCGCCTGCTCGTAGGCCATGACGAGGCCCGCGATCGTCAGCGGCTTGAGCCGGTGCACGAACTCGCGCAGCTGCTCGGCGGTGTAGCCGGCCTCGCGGAACTGCGGCCACACCATGGTGCGGACGATCTCGGACAGCTCCTCGGCGACCTGGCGGCCGTGCGCGGCGTACACGTCGGTGACGGCCCCGGCGGCCTCGGGGGAGATGCCCATGCCCGAGAGCCCGCCGGGCACGTCGACCTCACGGTCACCGGTGACGGGCGCCAGGAGGGAGAGGTGGAGCGCGATGTCGGAGGGGGTGGCCGTTGCCG
The DNA here is from genome assembly GCA_963711175.1 of uncultured Actinomycetota bacterium. GTDB lineage: Bacteria > Actinomycetota > Actinomycetes > Propionibacteriales > Nocardioidaceae > Nocardioides. The sequence goes on along the minus strand of CAVQDC010000011.1, from coordinate 212,893 downwards.
GGATGGCGTCGACGTACTTCTCGATCGCCGACAGCGTGAAGCCGTGGCCCTGGAGCTCGCGCACGAGCGCGAGGCGGGCGACGTGGTCGGGGCCGTAGTAGCCCGACCGGCCGCGGCGCACGGGCGAGGGGACCAGCCCGCGCGAGGTGTAGAAGCGCACGTTGCGCGCGCTCACCCCGGTGCGCTCGGTCAGCTCGTCGAGCGTGAGCAGCTCGGTCTCCACTGTTCCTCCTCGGTGACGCCCGACACACCTGTTGGACTGTGACAGTAATGGTGTCACAATCGCTGGCATGGCAGAAGCATTCGTCTACGACCACATCCGGACGCCTCGTGGCCGCGGCAAGGCCGTCGGCTCGCTGCACGAGGTCAAGCCGGTCGACCTGGTCGTCGGACTCCTCGACGAGCTCAAGACCCGCAACCCCACGCTCGACCCGGCCCGCGTCGACGACGTCGTGCTCGGTGTCGTGACTCCGATCGGTGACCAGGGCGGCGACATCGCCAAGACCGCGGCCCTCAAGGCCGGCTATCCCGAGACCGTCGCCGGCGTGCAGCTGAACCGCTTCTGCGCCTCCGGTCTCGAGGCCGTCAACCAGGCCGCGCAGCGCGTGCGCTCGGGCTTCGAGGACCTCATCCTGGCCGGCGGTGTCGAGTCGATGAGCCGCGTGCCGATGGGCAGCGACGGCGGCGCGTGGGCGATGGACCCGGCCACCGCGCTCGAGACCGGTTTCGTGCCGCAGGGCATCGGCGCCGACCTCATCGCGACGATCGAGGGCTGGAACCGCGAGGACGTCGACGCGTACGCCGCCGAGTCGCACCACCGCGCCGCGAAGGCGTGGGCCAACGGCTACTTCGACCACGCAGTCATCCCGGTCAAGGACCTCAGTGGCGTCACCGTCCTCGACCGCGACGAGACGGTGCGTCCCGACACGTCGGTCGAGGGCCTCGCCGGCCTCAAGCCGTCGTTCGCCGGGATCGGCAAGGACGCGGGCTTCGACGACGTGGCGCTCGAGAAGTACCACTGGGTCCCCGCGATCAACCACGTCCACCACGCCGGCAACTCCTCGGGCATCGTCGACGGCGCGGCCGTGATGGCGATCGGAACCGAGGAGATCGGTACGTCGCTGGGCCTGACGCCCCGTGCCCGGATCATCTCCACCGCGGTCTCGGGTGCGGACCCGACGATCATGCTCACCGGTCCCGCTCCGGCCGCCCGCAAGGCGCTCGCCCGTGCCGGCCTCGAGGTCGAGGACATCGACCTGTTCGAGATCAACGAGGCCTTCGCCGCAGTCGCCATGCGGTTCATGCGCGACATGGGCATCGACCACGAGATCACCAACGTCAATGGTGGCGCCATCGCCATGGGCCACCCGCTCGGCGCCACCGGCGCGATGATCCTCGGCACCCTCGTCGACGAGCTCGCCCGCCGCGACCTCAAGCGCGGCCTCGCGACGCTCTGCGTCGGCGGCGGCATGGGCATCGCGACCATCGTCGAGCTGGTCTGAGCGAGGCACGAGCTCAGGCCAGCTGATGGTGGTCGAGTGGCGCCCGCGGCTGAGGCACGAAGCCGGGACGGCGCTGTATCGAGACCCGATCAGATGACAACCAACCCCAGCCGAGAACCAGGTCTCGATACGGGCCTCGTTCCTCGGCCCTGCTCGACCAGCGAGTGAGAGAGCCCGACATGACTGACACTGACACCCAGACCGCGGTCCGCTACGACCGCGACGCCGACGGCATCGTCACGCTGACGCTCGACGACCCGACGGCCAGCGCCAACACCATGAACGAGCTCTACCAGTCGTCCATGGAGGCGGCGGTCGCCCGCCTGTACGACGAGCAGGACGACGTCACCGGCGTGGTCCTGGCGAGTGCGAAGAAGACCTTCTTCGCTGGCGGCAACCTCAAGAGCATGGTCACCGCGACCCCGGACGACGCGGACGAGATCTTCGCGATGGGCGAGGCCGTGAAGTCCAGCCTGCGCCGGCTCGAGACCTTCCCGCGGCCCGTCGTCGCGGCGATCAACGGCGCCGCACTCGGTGGCGGCCTCGAGATCGCTCTCGCCGCCAACCGCCGCATCGCCGTCGACGACCGCGCGGTGAAGATCGGGTTGCCCGAGGCGACGCTCGGCCTGCTGCCGGGCGGCGGCGGGGTCACCCGCGTCGTACGCATGCTGGGGCTGCAGTCCGCGCTGATGGACGTGCTGATGCCGGGCACGCAGTTCGACCCGCAGGGCGCGCTGGCCAAGGGCCTCATCGACGAGGTGCTGCCGACCCGCGAGGAGCTCGTGCCGGCCGCGAAGACGTGGATCCTGTCGCACCAGGACGAGGACTCGGCGAAGAACCCGTGGGACCGCGCCGGCTACAAGATGCCCGGCGGCACCCCGAAGACCCCGGCGCTGGCGCAGTTCCTGCCGGCGTTCCCGGCGCTGCTGCGCAAGCAGACGAAGGGTGCGATCTATCCCGCACCGCGCGCGATCATGAGCGCCGCGGTCGAGGGCGCGCAGGTCGACTTCGACACCGCGTCGCGCATCGAGAGCCGCTACTTCACCAACCTGGTGGTCAACCAGCAGGCCAAGAACATGATCCAGGCCTTCTTCTTCGACCTCCAGGCGATCAACTCCGGATCGCTGCGCCCGCAGGGCATCGAGCGCTGGCAGGCCACCAAGGTCGGCGTCCTCGGCGCCGGGATGATGGGCGCCGGCATCGCGTACTCGTGCGCGCGCGCCGGCATGCAGGTCGTGCTCAAGGACGTCTCCGCCGAGGCGGCCGAGAAGGGCAAGGCCTACACCGCGAAGCTCAACGCCAAGGGTGTCGAGCGCGGCAAGCTGACCCAGGACAAGGCGGACGAGCTGCTCGGTCGCATCACCGCGACCGGCTCGCCTGAGGACCTCGCCGGCTGCGACCTCGTCATCGAGGCCGTCTTCGAGGATCCCTCGCTCAAGGCCAAGGTCTTCGCCGAGATCGCGCCGTTCGTCAACGACGACGCGCTGCTCTGCTCCAACACCTCGACGCTGCCGATCACCGAGCTGGCCGGCGGCATCGACCGACCGGCCGACTTCATCGGGCTGCACTTCTTCAGCCCGGTCGACAAGATGCCGCTCGTCGAGATCATCCGCGGCGAGGAGACGTCCGACGTGGCGCTCGCCAAGGCGTACGACGTCGTGCAGCAGATCCGCAAGACGCCGATCGTGGTCAACGACTCGCGCGGCTTCTACACCTCGCGGGTGATCGGCACCCAGATCAACGAGGGCCTGACGATGCTCGCCGAGGGCGTGCACCCGGTCTCGCTCGAGCGGGCCGCGACGTCCGCCGGCTTCCCGGTCGGGCCGCTGCAGATCAGCGACGAGCTCAACATGGAGCTGATGGCGAAGATCCGTACGGCCACCGAGGCCGCCGCCGCGCGCGACGGCGTCGACCTCGGCGACTACCCGGCCGGCGACGTCATCGCGACGATGATCGACCTCGGCCGTCCGTCACGGCTCAAGGGCGCCGGCTTCTACGACTACGACGACAACGGTCGGCGTACGACGCTGTGGCCGGGGCTCGCCGAGACGTTCCCGCCCGCTGGTGTCACTGGCGCCGAGCAGCAGGTCCCGATCCGCGACGTGCGCGACCGGATGCTGTTCATCGAGGCGCTCGAGACCGCGAAGTGCTTCGAGGAGGGCGTCATCACGTCCGCCGCCGCGGCCAACATCGGCTCGATCATGGGCATCGGCTTCCCCGCGCTGACCGGCGGTGCCGCCCAGTTCATGACCGGCTGGCAGGCGCTCGACGAGACCGGCCACGGCACCGGCCCGATCGGCCTCGACGCCTTCCTGGCCCGTGCCGACGAGCTGGCCGAGGCGTACGGCGACCGGTTCCGCCCGACGGCGTACCTCCGCGACCTGGCGGCGAAGGGCGAGTCCTTCCCCGCCTGAGCTGACCGGGCACTTCGTGCCCGTCAGGCGTGCTGACCGGGCACTTCGTGCCCGTCAGGCGTGCTGACCGGGCACTTCGTTTCGCAACACGGGAACGAAGTGCCCGGTCGACGTCCGGGACGGGCACGAAGTGCCCGGTCGATTCGCCTGTGCGCGGGCCCCGACTCGGGGAGAATGGGGCCGGTGAGCCAGCCCGCGTCCCCCACCGTCGTCGTCCGCGACCTCCACGTCCGCTTCGGCGACGTCGAGGCCGTCTCGGGTGTCGACCTGAGCGCCGACAGCGGTCAGGCGACCGCACTCCTGGGTCGCAACGGCGCCGGCAAGTCGACGACCATGAAGGTCCTCGCCGGAGTCGTCCCGCCGACTGCGGGCCAGGTCACGGTCGCCGGCCACGACGCCGCGACCGACGCCATCGGCGTGAAGCGGGTCGTGGGCTACTGCCCCGACGTGGGCGGACTCGTGCCGCGGGCCACGCCGTGGGAGCACCTGCAGCTCAGCGCACGCCTGCGCCGGATGGACGAGTGGGAGGAGCGCGGACGCGACCTGCTGGAGCGCTTCGAGCTCGGCGACGTCGCGCACCGGGTCGTCGGTGGTTTCAGCCACGGCATGAGCCGCCGGCTCAGCGTCGTGCTCGCTGCCCTGCACGAGCCGTCCGTGCTGCTGCTCGACGAGCCCTTCGACGGCGTCGACCCGCTCGGGGTCGAGGCCACGCTCGAGGTCGTCGCCGATGCCCGCGCGCGCGGTGCCTGCGTGCTGCTGTCCACGCACCTGCGCGACCTCGCCCTCGAGGCCTGCAGCACCGCCGTCGTGCTGCGCGGCGGCAACCGGGTCGCCGCGATGCAGGCCGCCGAGCTGACCGGCGAGGCCTACCGTGCCCTCCTCGACTGAGACCGGCTGGCTCGAGAGCTGGTCCGGATCCGTGCGCGACACCGGCCACCTCGTCGCGTTCCGCGGCCGGACCGTACGCCACCGCCGGGCCTCGGTCGTCGGCCTCGTCGTCGTCCTCCTGCTGACCGCTGGATTCGCGGTCGGGCCCAGCAGCCTCGACCTGCACGGATCGACCTCGTCCGCGCTCGGCCGCGCGGTGGCATCGCTCGAGAGCAACCTCGGCGCGTCCTTCGCCGGCTTCCTGCTGCTCGCGATCAGTGCCGCGATGGGCAGCGGCGGTGGCCGCGAGCTGCTGTCGCGCAGCGAGGTCGCGATCCACCCCGTCAGCCCGGTCACCGAGCACCTCGGCGCCCTCCTGCTGGCGCCGCTCAACCTCGCCTGGCTCGTCCAGATGTGGAGCCTGCTCGCCATCACGGCGCTCGTCACCCCGACCGGTCGGCTCCTCGGGGCCCAGCTGGTGGTGCTCGCCTGGGTGCTCGCCGCGACCGCCCTCGGCCAGGCCGTCGGCTGGACGGCGGAGGGCGTACGACGTACGGCGCACGGCGTCATCGTGGTGCGCGTGGTCGCCGGAGTGGTCGTGGCGGTCATCGCTGCGATGCACCTGGCGGGCGCGCTCGGACCCGTGGTCCGGTCCCTGCCGACGACATGGCTCGCCGAGACCGCCCAGACCTCGAGCTGGCCGCTCGCCGTGCTCGTCCTCCTGGTGCTCGCCGCCGTCGGTGTCGTCGTCGGCGCCCAACCCGCTGCGTGGGCCCTCGGCCTCCCGCCGCGCGAGGAGCTCCGGGTCCAGTCGGGCGTCCACGAGGCGCGCCACGCGCCCGAGCCGCGATGGGGCTCGCCCGAACGCGCGCTCCTGCGCCGGCTCGACCGTGGGTCGGTCTGGCGCTCGGTCGGCATGCGCCGCGGGCTGATGGTCCTCGGCATCGGCCCCGGACTGGTGGCGCTCGTCGCCGGGCTCCAGTGGAGCTCGGTCATGCTGCTGCCCGGTCTGACCGCGAGCGGCGCGGCGTTGCTGTTCGGCGTCAACGCCTGGTGCCTCGACGGCAAGGGCATGGTCTGGCGCGAGACGCTCCCGGTCTCCGCGGCGGACGTGTTCGACGTACGCGCCCTCGTCATCGCCGAGTGCATGGCGATGGTGTCCGGCGTGACCATCGTCCTCGCCCTCCTCCGCAACGGGATGCCGCCGCTCGTCATCGGCGCGGCGGTCGTCTCGTGCTGGTTGGTGGTGCTCGTCCAGGTGCTCGCGATCGTGCTGACGTGGTCGATCCGCTCGCCGTACTCCGTCGACCTCTCCTCGCCGCGTGCGACGCCCGCGCCCCACGCCTCGATGGCCGGGTACGCCGGCAAGCTCTCGCTCGTCACCACCCTCACCGGCATGGTCTTCACGACGATCTCCACCGGGCCGTGGGCCTGGCTGCCCCCGGCCGTGGCGGTGCCGTTCCTCGCCTGGTCGATCTGGCGACTGGTCCGCGCCCGCCGGCGCTGGCTCGCCCCGGTCGAGCGGGCGCGCGTCGTGCTCACGGTCGCCGCTGTCTGACGTCGTATGAGTCCCCGCTCAAGCGGTGACTCCGTCAGGGCCAGGCCGTTGCAACGGCCCAACCGCGCGAAAGTCCGCCCACCTCGACCCGCCGCGCGAGCGTGCCGCGCCCGATGCATACGTGGTATACATACCCAGTATCCATCGCCCACGGGGGTCGGTGGACGGGGAACCACGGAGGCACGGATGTCGATCCGGCAGGCGATGCTCGCGATCCTGGAGCAGGGGCCGATGTACGGCTACCAGCTGCGGGCGGAGTTCGAGCAGCGGACGGGGGAGACCTGGCCGCTCAACATCGGGCAGGTCTACACGACCCTGACCCGGCTCGAGCGTGACGGACTGGTCGAGGTCGTCGTTGAGCAGGAGGGCGAGGTCGCCGGGCACGGGGGTGTCGGCGAACCGCTCGCCTCCGATCGGCAGCACGTCAGCTATCGCGCGACCGTGGCGGGACGGAGCGAGGTGTCGGAGTGGTTCGCCACCCCGGTGCCTCGCTCCCAGCCCCCGCGCGACGAGCTCGCGATCAAGCTCGCCATCGCCGTGACGCTGCCCGGGGTCGACGTCGGCACGATCATCCAGCGCCAGCGCAGCGCGACCATGGTCTCGCTCCAGGACTACACCCGCCTCAAGCGCACCGGACGGGCCGCCGCGCCCGCGGAGCCTGCCGACCTGGCGTGGAGCCTGGTCCTCGACGCCCTGGTCTTCGACGCCGAGGCCGAGGTGCGGTGGCTCGACCACTGTGAGGCCCGGCTGCGACGCGCCGCGACCGAGCGCGGTGACGTACGCCCCGGCACCACCACGCCGGCGACGACCGAGGGGGCCACCCGATGAACGCCGTCCTCCACCTCGCCGCTGTCTCCCGGGTCCACGGCGAGGGCGCCACCGAGGTGCATGCGCTGCGCAGCGTCACCTTCCGCGCGCACCCGGGCGAGCTCGTCGCCGTGATGGGCCCGTCGGGCTCGGGCAAGTCGACCCTGCTCACCCTGGCCGGCGGCCTCGACGCACCGACGTCCGGCTCGGTCTGGATCGAGGGCACCGACCTCGCCTCGCTCGACAGCTCGGGGCGCGCCCGCATCCGGCGTACGTCGGTGGGCTACGTGTTCCAGGACTTCAACCTCATCCCCGCGCTGACCGCCGCCGAGAACGTCGCGCTGCCCCGCGAGCTCGATGGGGAGAAGGGCAGGATCGCCCGCCGGCTCGCGCTGATCGCCCTCGAGGAGGTCGGCATCGCCGACCTCGCCGACCGCTTCCCGGACGAGATGTCGGGCGGCCAGCAGCAACGCGTCGCGATCGCCCGCGCGATCGTCGGGGAGCGCCGGCTGATCCTCGCCGACGAGCCGACCGGAGCCCTGGACACCGACACCGGTGAGGAGATCCTGCGGCTGCTCCGCGCCCGCTGCGACGCGGGTGCGGCGGGCGTGATGGTGACCCACGAGGCGCGCCACGCCGCGTGGGCCGACCGCGTGGTCTTCCTGCGGGACGGCGTCATCGTCGACGAGACCGGTTCGGACGAACCCGAGGTCCTGCTCGCCGAAGAGGCCGGGCGATGAGCACCCCACGACCGTTCTTCTCCTCCGCTCTGCTCCTCCGAACAACGCCGAGGGGACCCCGCATGAGCGGCTGGCGCCCGGCCCTGCTCATCGCCTGGCGGGACGCGCTGCGCCACAAGGGCCGCAGCATCCTCGTCCTGGTGATGATCAGCCTGCCGGTGCTCGCGGTGAGCGCGGCCGCGGTGATCATCAAGACCGGTGAGGTCAGCGGGATCGAGGGCGCCGACCGGCACCTCGGCGCTGCCGACGCGCGGGTCCTGACGGAGGGCCGCGGCCGCATCGTGCAGGCGCCTGACGTGAGCAACAACGAGTGGACCTACCTCGGCGACGTCGACTACGACAACCCGGTCACCGAGGCAGACGTACGCGCCGTGCTCGGCGACGACGCACGACTTCTTCCCCTCACGAGCGGGTGGTCGCGCGCCCGCCTCGGTGACCGGGTGATCGACTTCTCCACCACCGGCCTCGACCTGGGCGACCCGCTCACGCAGGGCCTCTTCGACCTCGAGACCGGTCACCTGCCCGAGGCGCCGGGCGAGGTCGTGGTCAACGGCGCGATGCTCGACAAGGGCTTCGCGCTGGGTGACGAGCTCGACGTCGCCGGCCGCACGCTGGTGATCGTGGGGGCCGGACGCGATGCGACCGACCGCACCCAGCCGATCGTCCTGGGCTCGGTCGACGACCTCCCCGACTCGTCGACGAACAGCCGCGAGTGGCTCGTGGACGCCGGTGGCCCGGTGACGTGGTCGACCGTCCGCGAGCTCAACGACATCGGCGGCGTCGTCACCTCGCGGTCGGTGCTGGCCGACCCGCCCGACGTCGCGTCGATGGCCGAGCAGATGGGCTATGACACCGGCCAGGACGAGATCTTCGCGATCGTCGTCCTGATCATCGTGATGGCGCTGATCGAGGTCGTGCTGCTCGCCGGGCCGGCGTTCGCCGTCGGTGCCCGCCGGCACGCACGCACCCTGGCGCTGATCGCCGCGTCCGGTGGGACGCCCGCCCAGTCCCGGCGGGTGATCCTGGGCAGCGGCGTGGTGCTCGGACTGGCCGCCTCGGGCATCGGTCTGGTGCTCGGCATCGTGTCCGGCTGGGCGCTGCTGCCTGTGGTCCAGCGGTTCAACGGCGAGTGGTTCGGTCCCTTCGAGCTGCCGTGGCTCCACCTCGCGGCGATCGCCGCCTTCGGCCTCGTCTCCGCCCTCCTGGCCTCGGTCGTGCCCGCCTGGCTCGCGAGCCGGCAGGACGTCGTGGCCGTGCTCGCCGGGCGGCGCGGCGACCGTCGTCCGCGCGCCTCGACGCCCGTGGTCGGCGTGGTGCTGCTCGGGGTCGGCATCGCCGCGTCGGCGTACGGCGCCGCGACGTCCGACAGCGGCAACGGTGCCCTCTGGATCGCCGGCTCGGCCATCGTGTCGGTGCTCGGGATGATCCTGGTCGTCCCGGTCGTGGTGTCTGCGGTCGCGCGCGTGTCCGGTCGGCTGCCACTGACGGCGAGGTACGCCGCGCGCGACGCCGCGCGGCACCGCACCCGCACCGTCCCGGCGGTCGCCGCGGTCGCCGCGACGGTCGCGGGGGTCGTCGCCCTCGGCATCGCGAACGCCAGCGACGAGCGACAGAACGAGATGACGTACACCCCTCAGGCCCCGATGGGCGCCGGCTTCGTCTCGTGGTCGCCCGACCTGCTGCCCGGCGAGGACGCGCCGGACGCGGACCGGGCCTGGTCCCGCATCCAGGAGGTCGTCCGATCTACGGCCCCGGGCGTCGACGTCGCCGTGCTGAGCGGGCTGGACGAGTCGTACGACCCCCACGGCTACACCTCGACCTCCATCGAGCCGCCGCGCGACATGCAGGACACGTGCTGCCTCTCGGTCTACGGCCCGATGATCGCCGTGGCCGACGCCGCTGCCGACCTCGGGCTGACGGGTCCCATGGCTGGTGTCGTCGACCGCGCCCTCGCCGCGGGCCGCGCGGTCGTCTTCACCGGTGCACTCGAGGGCGAGACGGATGCGACGATCCGACGCGAGACGTGGCGGGAGGACAGCGACACCTCGGACGTCGAGTCGACCCGCGGCGTGCCGACGCAGCTCATCGCGTGGCACGCCACGGACTCCTCCCCGGCTCCGGCGGGCGCGATCATGCCGACGGCCCTCACCGACGAGCTCGGCTTCGACGTCTCGACCGTGAGCCTGCGCCTCACCGGCGACCTCGGCGGTGAGACCGAGACGCGCATCCGCGAGGCGGTCCAGGGCGCTGTCGACGGCAGCTACCTCTACGTCGAGCGCGGCTACCAACGCCCCGACTCGGCAGTGGTCATCCTGCTCGTCCTCGGTGCCCTCGGTGGCGTGCTGATGCTCGGCGGGACGCTCACGGCGACCTTCCTCGCGCTCTCCGACGCCCGTCCCGACCTGGCCACGCTGTCCGCCGTCGGTGCGGCTCCACGGGCGCGGCGACGGATCGCGGCGGCGTACGCCCTCGTCGTCGGCTTCGTCGGCGCGATCCTCGGCGCGGGGGTGGGGTTCATCCCCGGCATCGCGATCTCGCGACCGCTGACGGCGAGCTTCGGCAGCTCAGGTCCGGGTCCGGACGGGCCGTTCCTCGCGATCCCGTGGCTGCTGATCGGCGCGATCGTGCTCGCGCTGCCGCTCCTCACGGCCGCGGTCGTCGGCCTGTCGGCCCGCTCGCGCCTGCCGCTGGTGGCCCGGCTCGACTGAGCGCCACAAAAAGTCAGGCTTGACTGTTTGTTTGTACGACGGCAGGCTGGCGCCGTGACGTCCACGACGAGCACGACCCGCGTGCCGCAGGCGGACCGGACCCGCGCGATGCGCGCGCGGTTGCTGGAGGCCACCGTCGAGCTGCTGGTCGAGCGAGGCTTCGCCGGGACGTCGACCACCCTCGTGTCCGAGCGGGCGGGCGTGAGCCGCGGCGCGCAGCTGCACCACTTCCCGACCAAGAACGACCTCGTCGTCGCCGCCGTCGAGCACCTCGCCGAGCGTCGCGGTGCCGAGCTCGAGGCAGCCGCCGCGCAGCTGCGGCCGGAGGACGGCGTACTCGTGCCGTGGTGGCGATGCTCGGGGACCACTTCTCCTCGCCCGTCTTCGCCGCCGCGCTCGAGCTGTGGGTGGCGGCCCGCACCGACGAGGCGCTGCTGGCCGCCGTCGGAGATTTCGAGCAGCGGGTGGGTCGCGAGACGCACCGCATCACCGTGGCCGCCCTGGGCGCCGACGAGTCCCGGCCGGGCGTGCGCGAGCTCGTGCAGGCCACCCTCGACCTGGTCCGCGGCCTCGGGCTGGCCTCGACCATCTCCGACGACTCCGCACGCCGCCGCCGGATCCTGCGCGAGTGGGCCGACGTCCTCGACAAGGAGCTGACTTCACCCCACGACCGTTCTCGATCTCCCCGGCTCCGCTCCTCCGCCCGACAACACCGCGGGGATCCCGAAGGGACCGCGATGACTGACGTGCTCACCCAGGTGCTCGCCGACCTCGCCGCCGAGGGCGATCGGCTGGAGGCGCTCGTGCGCGACCTCGACGACGCCGGCTGGCACACGCCGACCCCCGCCGCCGGCTGGGACGTCGCCGCGCAGGTCGCCCACCTCACCTGGACCGACGAGGTCGCGCTGAAGGCAGCCACCGACAAGGACGCGTGGGACGCGGTGGTCATGGACGCCATCGCCGACCCGGAGGGCTACGTCGACAAGGAGGCCCTCGTGCTCGCCCGCGACGCGGACCTGCTCGCCCGCTGGCGCGGCGCCCGCACCGACCTGCGCGCGGCCCTGGCGGCGTACCCCCAGGGACAGAAGATGCCGTGGTTCGGCCCGCCGATGTCCGCGACCTCGATGGCGACCGCGCGGCTGATGGAGACCTGGGCGCACAGCCTCGACGTGCACGACGCCCTCGGTGCGCCGGTCGAGGACACGGACCGGATCCGCCACGTGGCCCACCTCGGCGTCCGTACGCGCAACTTCGCCTTTTCCGTCCACGGCGTCGATGCTCCGGCGGAAGAGTTCCGCATCGACCTCGTCTCCCCGTCCGAGGACGTGTGGTCGTGGGGGCCCGAGGACGCGACGCAGACCTTGACCGGCAGTGCCGGCGACTTCTGCCGCCTCGTCACCCAGCGCGTGCACCGCGCCGACACCGACCTCGTCGCGACCGGCGCCGACGTGGACCGCTGGCTCGACATCGCCCAGGCCTTCGCCGGCCAGCCGGGCGCGGGGAGGGCCGCGCGATGACTCCGCCCATGCGCATCGGCAACTGCTCCGGCTTCTACGGCGACCGCCTCAGCGCGATGCGCGAGATGCTCGAGGGCGCCACCAAGGACGGGCAGGGCCTCGACGTCCTCACCGGCGACTACCTCGCCGAGCTCACCATGCTCATCCTCGGCAAGGACCAGCTCAAGGACCCGAGCCTCGGCTATGCGCGGACGTTCGTCCGCCAGGTCGAGGACTGCCTCGGCCTCGCCCTCGAGCAGGGCGTGAAGATCGTCGCCAACGCCGGCGGCCTCAACCCGGCCGGTCTCGCCGACAGGCTCCGCGAGGTGGCCGCGGGGCTCGGGCTCGACCCGCAGGTGGCCCACGTCGAGGGCGACGACGTCCGCGCGCTGAATCTCGACAACGCCCTCACGGCCAACGCCTACCTCGGCGGCTTCGGCATCGCCGCCGCGCTGACCGGCGGCGCCGACATCGTCGTCACCGGCCGGGTCACCGACGCCTCGCTCGTGGTCGGCCCGGCCATCGCCCACCACGGCTGGACCGCGACGTCGTACGACGAGCTGGCGGGCGCCGTGGTCGCCGGCCACGTCATCGAGTGCGGCACGCAGGCGACCGGCGGCAACTTCAGCGGCTTCCTCCACCTGCCCCACCGCGACCGCCCGCTCGGCTTCCCGATCGCCGAGGTGGCGGCCGACGGATCGAGCGTGATCACCAAGCACGACGGCACCGGCGGCGCGGTCACCGTCGACACCGTCACCGCCCAGCTGGTCTACGAGATCCAGTCCACGCGCTACCTCGGCCCCGACGTCACGGTGCACCTCGACTCCGTACGCCTCGAGCAGGCCGGCGACGACCGTGTCGCGATCGGGCCCGTGGTGGGTGAGCCGCCTCCCGAGCAGCTCAAGGTCTGCGTCAACGAGCTCGGCGGCTGGCGCAACAGCGCCGAGTTCGTGCTCACCGGGCTCGACGTCGAGGCCAAGGCGGAGTGGGTGCGCGACCAGCTCGGCACCCGCCTCACCGCCAGCGAGGTGCTCTGGTCGGACGTCGCGCTCCCGCCGGCCGACGCCGACACCGAGGAGTCCGCCTCGACCCTGCTGCGCTGCACCGTCAAGGACTCCTCGCCCGATCCCGTCGGCCGTGCCTTCACCGCCGCCGCCGTCGAGCTCGCGCTCGGGTCCTACCCCGGCTTCACGCTGACCGCTCCGCCGGCGCCCGCGACGCCGTTCGGCATCTACCGCGCGGCGTACGTCGACCGCGCTGAGGTCACCCACACCGTCGTCCACGCCGACGGGCGTCGCGAGGTCGTCGAGGACGGCGGGTCGTACGCGTCGGAGGTCGAGGACCCAGGCGCGCGCCCGTCGCCGTACCCCGGCCGCACCGACGTGCTCACCCGTCGCCTGCCGCTGGGCACGTTCGTGCACGCCCGCTCCGGCGACAAGGGCGGTGACGCCAACATCGGGCTCTGGGTGGCGCACGACGGCGTGCCGCGCGAGCAGTACGACGCCCGCGTGCAGTGGCTCTTCAAGCTGATGTCGCCGCGCGGCATCCCGACCCTGCTGCCGGAGGCGGCCGACCTCGACGTCGACGTGTGGCTGCTGCCCCACCTCGGCGCGGTCAACGTCGTCATCCACGGCCTGCTCGGCGACGGCGTGGCCGCCTCCTCGCGCTTCGACCCGCAGGCCAAGGGTCTCGGTGAGTGGCTCCGCTCGCGCCACGTCTCCATCGAGGACTCGCTGACATGAGCGGCTTCGAGGCTCGCTCCGCTCCCACCTCCACCAGCGATGAGGGGCACGTCGAGCGCGAAGCCCTGCGGGCGAGCGCCGCGGAGTTCACCCGTCGCGAGGTCGCGCCGCACCTCCAGGAGTGGGAGGACGCGGGCGAGATCCCGCGCGCCCTGCACCGCACCGCGGGTGACCTCGGGCTGATCGGCATCGCCTTCCCCGAGTCGGTCGGTGGCAGTGGAGGCGACCTCCTCGACTCGATCGCCATGCAGGAGGCGATGTTCGACGCAGGTGCCTCCAGCGGCCTGATGGCCGGCCTGTTCACCAGCGGCATCGCGCTGCCGCACATCGCGGCGAGCGGCGACGCGGACCTCGTCGACCGATTCGTCCGGCCGACCCTGGCCGGCGAGCTGATCGGCTCGCTCGCGATCACCGAGCCCGGTGGCGGATCCGACGTCGCCCGCATCACGACCCGAGCGGTGCGTGAGGGGGATTCCTACGTCGTCAACGGCGCCAAGACCTTCATCACCTCGGGTGTCCGCGCCGACTTCGTGACGACCGCTGTCCGCACCGGCCCTGTGCCGTATCAGGGGGCGGGCCACGGTGGGATCTCGCTGCTCGTCGTCGAGAAGGGCACGCCCGGCTTCACTGTCGACCGGTCGCTGCGCAAGATGGGCTGGCACTGCTCCGACACGGCCGAGCTGTCGTTCGTCGACGCGCGCGTCCCGGCCGCGAACCTCGTCGGTGCGGAGGGCAGCGGCTTCGGGCAGATCGCCGACCAGTTCGTCGTCGAGCGCATCGCGCTCGCGGTCCACGGCTACGGCATCGCGGCGCGTTCGCTCGACCTCGCGGCGGCGTACGCCCGCGAGCGGCAGGCGTTCGGCCGCGCGCTGATCGGCCACCAGTCCGTCCAGCACACGCTGGTCGAGATGCGGCGCCAGGTCGAGGTCGCGCGGACCTACACGCACCACGTCGCGGCGCGGCACGTCGCGGGTGAGTTCGTCGTCGCCGAGGCGTGCCTGGCCAAGCAGACCGCGGTGGACTGCGCGGCGTACGTCTGCGACCGCGCCGTCCAGCTGTTCGGCGGCACGGGCTACATGCACGGCACCGAGGTCGAGCGGCACTACCGCGACGCCCGGATCCTGCCGATCGGGGGCGGCGCCGACGAGGTGCTGCGCGACCTGACGGCCAAGCTGATGGGCTATGCGTCATGACGCGCGAGAAGGAGAACTGATGATCAAGCTTCCGTCCCTGGGTGACGAGGTGTCGGTCCAGATGGATGCCACCCCCGCTGCCGTCTGGGACCTGGTGAGCGACGTGACCCGGATCGGCGAGTTCAGCCCCGAGACCTTCGAGGCGCAGTGGACCCGTGGGTCGACCGGACCCGAGGTCGGGGCGTTCTTCAAGGGCCACGTGAAGCGCAACGGCGTCGGCCCGACCTACTGGAGTCCCTGCCAGGTCACCGCGTGCGAGCCCGAGAAGGTCTTCGAGTTCTCCGTCGGGACCGACGCGGTGACCGTCAACAACTGGGGCTACCGGCTCGAGGCGAAGGACGGCGGCACCCTGGTCACGGAGTACTTCCGGCTCGACCCCAACCTGGCCACCCGGGCCTACTGGCTGCTGCTCGGTCCGCTGCGGCGGCGTACGAACCGCAACGGCATGCGCACCACCCTCGAGCGGATGAAGGCGGTGCTCGAGACATGAGCAAGCGGAGCGAGCGAATCAGACAGCACAGCCGAACACGTGCCTCATGCGCGCACGGAGCGAAGCGAGTACGGGCATGAGAAATCGCGAGGCGATGCTCGACAAGATCGCCGACCTCGACGAGCAGCACGCTGTCGCCGTGGCCGGCGGCGGGCAGAAGTACGTCGACCGCCACCACGCGCGCGGCAAGCTGACGGCGCGCGAGCGGATCGAGCTGCTCGTCGACCCCGGGTCGGCCTTCCTCGAGCTGTCGCCGCTGGCGGGCTGGGGCTCCGACTTCACGGTCGGGGCCTCGCTGGTGACCGGGATCGGCGTCGTCGAGGGCGTCGAGTGCCTGATCACCGCCAACGACCCGACCGTCAAGGGCGGCGCGAGCAACCCGTGGACGGTGAAGAAGGCGTTCCGGGCTGCGCAGATCGCCGAGGAGAACAACCTCCCGACGATCTCGCTCGTCGAGTCCGGCGGCGCCGACCTGCCGACGCAGAAGGAGATCTTCATCCCCGGCGGCCGGCTCTTCCGCGACCTCACCAGGTCGTCGGCCCGCAAGCAGCCGACCATCGCGCTGGTCTTCGGCAACTCGACGGCAGGCGGGGCCTACGTCCCCGGGATGAGCGACTACACCGTGTTCGTGCGCGGCGGGGCCAAGGTCTTCCTCGGCGGCCCGCCCCTGGTGAAGATGGCGACCGGGGAGGAGTCGGACGACGAGTCGCTCGGCGGCGCCGAGATGCACGCCCGGGTCAGCGGCCTGGCCGACTACCTCGCCGAGGACGAGCACGACGCGATCCGGATCGGGCGCCGGATCGTCGCCCGGTTGAACCGCGGCCACGCCGCGGGTCGAGCGGACCATGGGCCGCTCGACGCCCGGCATGCCGTACGTCCAGCGTCCACGAAGGTGCCACAGTCCAGCTTCGCCGATCCCGACGCCGACGTCGACGGCCTCCTCGACCTCATCCCCACCGACCTCAAGGAGCCGTTCGACCCGCGTGAGGTGATCGTCCGGATCGTCGACGGCACGAGCGCGCACAACGGGCGACCGTTCGACGAGTTCAAGCCGCTCTACGGCACGTCGTTGGTGACCGGCTGGGCGCAGCTGCACGGCCACCCGATCGGCATCCTCGCCAATGCGCAAGGCGTCCTGTTCTCCGAGGAGGCGCAGAAGGCGACGCAGTTCATCCAGCTCGCCAACCAGTCGGACACGCCGCTGCTCTTCCTGCACAACACGACCGGCTACATGGTCGGCAAGGACTACGAGCAGGGCGGGATCATCAAGCACGGCGCGCAGATGCTCAACGCCGTCTCCAACAGCACGGTCCCGCACCTCAGCGTGATCATGGGCGCGTCCTACGGCGCCGGCAACTACGGCATGAACGGCCGCGCCTTCGACCCGCGCTTCCTCTTCACCTGGCCCAGCGCGAAGAGCGCCGTGATGGGACCGGCCCAGCTGGCCGGCGTGCTCGAGATCGTCGCCCAGCAGTCCGCGGAGTCCAAGGGCGAGGTCTTCGACGCCGACGGATTCAAGGGCATCAAGGACTACGTCGAGGCCTCGGTCGAGGAGCAGTCGCTGCCCTACTTCCTCTCCGGGATGTTGTACGACGACGGCGTCATCGACCCGCGCGACACCCGTACGGTCCTGGCGATCTGCCTCAGCGTGATCGGCAACACCACCTGGACCGGCGCCGGTGGATACGGGGTGTTCCGACCATGATCCAGAGACTTCTGGTCGCCAACCGTGGCGAGATCGCCCGCCGGGTCTTCGCCACCTGCCGCCGCCTCGGCATCGAGACCGTCGCCGTCCACTCCGACGCCGACGGCGGCCTGCCGTTCGTGGCCGAGGCCGACCAGGCCGTACGCCTCCCGGGCACTGCACCTGCCGACACCTACCTCCGCATCGACCTCGTCCTCGAGGCCGCGAGGAAGTCCGGCGCCGACGCGATCCACCCGGGCTACGGCTTCCTCTCCGAGAACGCCGCCTTCGCGCGCGCCGTCATCGACGCCGGCCTCACCTGGGTCGGCCCACCGCCCGAGGCGATCGAGTCGATGGGCGACAAGGTCCGCGCCAAGGAGATCGCCGCGGCCGCGGGCGTCCCGGTGCTGTCCGCTCCCGAGCACCCGACCGAGGCCGACCTCCCGCTGCTGGTGAAGGCCTCGGCCGGTGGCGGCGGTCGTGGCATGCGGGTCGTCCGCACCCTTGACCGGCTCGACGCGGAGGTCGAGGCAGCGCGCGCCGAGGCCGAGTCGGCTTTTGGCGACAGCACGGTGTTCGTCGAGCCGTACGTCGAGGCGGGGCGGCACGTCGAGGTGCAGATCGTCTCGAGCGGTGCGCGCACGATAGCGATCGGCACCCGGGACTGCTCGGTCCAGCGTCGCCACCAGAAGGTCGTCGAGGAGGCACCGGCCCCGGGGCTGCCGGCGACCACCGAGGCCGCCATGTGCGACGCGGCTGAGCGGCTCGCGAGCGACATCGGCTACCGGGGCGCGGGCACGGTCGAGTTCCTCTACGACCCTGTCGCGGACCGCTTCTTCTTCCTCGAGATGAACACCCGCCTCCAGGTCGAGCACCCGGTCACCGAGCTCGTCCGGGGCATGGACCTCGTCGAGGTGCAGCTGGCTGTCGCCGAGGGCCGCGGCCTCCCTGACGACGTGCCGTTCCGCGGCGGCCACGCGGTGGAGGTGCGCCTCTACGCCGAGGACGGGGCGTACGTCCCGCAGAGCGGGCGGCTGGTCACCTTCGACCTGCCCTCCGACGGCGAGTTCGACCTGCTCGGGCGACAGGGCATCCGTGTCGACTCGGGCTTCGCGTCCGGTGACGAGGTGTCGACCTTCTACGACGCGATGCTCGCCAAGGTGATGGCGTGGGCGCCCACCCGCGAGCAGGCGATCCGGATGCTCGTCGCCGCACTGCAGCGGGCCCGGATCCACGGCGTCACCACCAACCGCGACCAGCTCGTCGAGATCCTCACCGATCCGGTGTTCATGGCCGGGGAGATGACGACGACCTGGCTCGAGTCACGCGAGATGGCCGAGGCGCCGACGGCCGATCGGACCATGGTCGTCGCCGGAGCCCTGATGCTGGCCGCGGACGACGCGGCCCGGCGTACGGTCCAGCGGGGCGTCCCGTCCGGCTGGCGCAACGTCACGTCCGCGCCACAGCGCACCACCTTCGAGGGCCACGAGCCGGTCGAGTGGAGGGGCACCCGCGGCGGGTTCGTCGTCGACGGCGCGACGGTCCTGGAGGTGTCGCCGACGCACGTCCGACTCGAGGTCGACGGCGTCACCACGGAGGCGCGCGGACACATGTCGTCCGACAAGCCCGGCTCCCCGCGTGAGCTGTGGGTCGACGGACCACTTCGGTCCGCGCGCCTACGAGAAGTGCCCCGCTTCACCGACCCCGCCGACGCGGTGGCGAGCGGTTCGCTGCTCGCGCCGATGCCCGGCACGGTCGTACGCGTCGCCGTCGAGGCCGGGCAGGACGTGGCCGCCGGCGACGTCGTCCTCGTGCTCGAGGCGATGAAGATGCAGCACACCGTGACCGCGCCGCACGACGGCACGGTCACCGAGATCAACGTCGAGCCCGGGGCGCAGGTCGCGTCCGGGGAAGTCCTGGCGGTCGTGTCAGACCAATCAATCGGTGGTTGAGGTGCGAGAGCAGCGAGCCTCGACACCACGCCGGAGAGGAACAAGATGACGCAGTTCACCGAGTCCGACGAGCGCATCGAGCTGCGGCGGCAGGTCGCCAGGCTCGCGAAGGGCTATGGCCGCGAGTGGTTCACCGAGCGTGCCCGCGCCGGCGAGAAGACCACCGACCTCTGGATGGAGATCGCCAAGGCGGGCTACCTCGGTGTCAACATCCCCGAGGAGTACGGCGGGGGTGGCGGCGGCATCGGCGACGTGGCCGCGGTGTGCGAGGAGCTTGCCGCGCAGGGCTGCCCGCTGCTGATGATGGTCGTCAGCCCGGCGATCTGCGGCACTGTCATCGCGCGCTACGGCACCGAGGAGCAGAAGCAGCGGTGGCTCCCCGGGATCTGTGACGGCACCGGCACGATGGCGTTCGCCATCACCGAGCCCGACGCCGGGACCAACTCCCACAACATCACCACCACCGCGCGCCGCGACGGCGACGAGTGGGTGCTCAAGGGCCAGAAGATCTACATCTCCGGCGTCGACGAGGCCGCCCACGTGCTGGTCGTCGCGCGCGCGGAGGACGCGAAGACCGGCAAGCTCAAGCCCTGCCTGTTCGTCGTGCCGACCGACTCGGCGGGCTTCGCGTACACGGTGATCCCGATGGAGATCGTCAGCCCCGAGAAGCAGTTCCAGGTGTTCATCGACGACGTCCGCCTTCCTGCCGATGCCCTCGTCGGCGACGAGGACGGCGGGCTCGTCCAGCTCTTCGCCGGCCTCAACCCCGAGCGGATCATGGCGGCCTCGTTCTCGACCGGCCTGGCTCGTCACGCGCTCGACAAGGCGTCGGCGTACGCCAAGGAGCGCACCGTCTTCAAGGCGCCGATCGGCTCGCACCAGGCCATCGCCCACCCGCTCGCCATGGCCCACATCGAGAACGAGCTGGCCCGGCTGATGACGCAGAAGGCCGCAGCCCTCGTGGACGCCGGCGACGACCTCGCGGCGGGCGAGGCCGCCAACATGGCGAAGTACGCCGCTGCCGAGGCCGCGGTGCACGCCGTCGATGCGGCCGTGCAGACCCACGGCGGCAACGGGATCACGCAGGAGTACGGCATGGCCGGGCTGCTGGTCGCCGCCCGCGCCGGGCGGATCGCGCCGGTGAGCCGGGAGATGATCCTCAACTTCGTCGCGATGCACAGCCTGGGGCTGCCGAAGTCCTACTGATCTCGGCAGGCCCGGGTCAGGACCCACATCCGACCCCCAGGTCCTCAGGGTCTTACTCGCAGTCGTCGACGCGGCTCGCGATCCACCCGCGCGCGGTGCTCTCGACGACCACGCGACGGACCAGCTCGCCGCCTACGTCGTAGGCCCGGAAGGTCACGCTCGTGATCCCGCCCGCCGCGCTGACACGCTCGCGCGTCACGTCTGACGAGTCGGGGACGAGCTGGCCCAGCGCGTCCTCGGGCGTCGGCCTCCCCACGCCGCCGTCGCGGAAGGTCACGTGCGCCGGGCCGGGACAGGTCAGGTCAAGAGCCGGGTCGTGGTCATCGGCCTCGTTGCCGCAGGCCACCGCGCCCACGACCACGAGAAGGAGGGCCGGCCACCTCATCAGCAGACCTCCGAAGAGCCCTCGTACCAGCCCCCGCTGTTTCGCTGCTCGATCTCGACCTTCGCGATCAGCCGGTCGTCGGCGTCGAAACCCCGGAAGACGACCACTTCCCTCTCGTGCCGAGAGATCTTCTCTGCCGTGGTCCTGGCGACATCGTCGAACCGTGTGCCCACCGCTTCCTCCGCGGTGTCGGCGCCGCGGTAGCCCTCGACGTAGAGCGGCCCGGGGGAGAACGCGAACGATCCATCGCACCCCTCGTCGCGGTCGGACACGAGCGACGGCGTCGCGATCGCGCCCACGACCACGAGGAGGAGCGCCAGCCACTTCATGACGGGAGCGTACGGCTGTCGGCGGCTGGTGGCAGGGTGTACGCCGTGGCTCTCGCAGACCGTCCGCTCGTGCCGGAGGAGTGGGTGCAGCGGATCGACGCCGTGCTCGGTGCCCTGCCGCGCTGCGAGCAGGAGGCCGCGTGGACCGGCACCCGCTGGCGCGTGGGGAGCGCGACGGTCGCGCACGTCTTCGGCGGCGAGGACCAGGTCTTCCGGATCACCCTCCGCGGCGAGCCCGACGAGGTGGCCGCGTTCGAGCACATGGGCGAGCCCTACTTCCGCTCCGGCTGGGGCGGCAACGTCATCGGGATGGTGCTCGACGACGACACCGACTGGCAGGAGCTGGGCGAGCTGCTCACCGACTCCTACTGCATCCAGGCGCCGGCCAGCCTCGCCGAGAAGGTCGCGCGGCCGGACGTCTGACACAACGGGGAAGAACGTCCTCGACATGTCACGACGAGCTTCCCCACAGCTCCTCAGCGAAGGGGCACGAAGCGATAACGGCCGTGCCGCGTCACCGTCGCACCAAGGTTGGTCACCCGCAGCATCGTGCCGGCCACGGGGATCACCAGCACCCCGTGGTCGTCGAGCTGGTCGACCAGCTCGCGCGGGAGCGCGTCGGGCATCGCCGAGACCAGGATGCGGTCGTACGGCGCTCCGGCCGGGTCGCCGAGCACTCCCGGGTCCGCCTGCCGGATCGAGGCCCACGGCCGGTCGACGGCGGCCAGGTTCGCGGACCCGAAGGCGACGAGCGACGGCTCGAGCTCCACGCCGAGCACGACGCCCGTCGGGCCGACGAGGTGCGCGAGCAGGGCGGTCGTCCAGCCCGAGCCGGCACCGACGTCGAGGATCCGGTGTCCCGGCCGGACGTCGAGCAGCCGCAGCATGTCGTCGACCGTGCGCGGTTGCGAGTTCGTCTGGCCGGCCGCGATGGCCAGCGGACCGTCGTACGCCGCGCGCCGCCGGACCCGGCGCGGGAGGAAGTCCCGCCGCGGGGTCGCGGCGAACGCAGCTTCGACAGGATCGCTCACAGCCAGGTGTTGTCGTGCTCGCGCATGAACCGGTCGTACGCGTCCCCGTCGAGGTGGCCCATTCCTGCCGCGAGGCCCTCGAAGTACGCCTCCCGGGGCGCACCCGGCGCGAAGTGGAGCAGCATCTTCGCCGGGCCGTCCTCGTTGCGGAAGCCGTGGATCCCACCCGCCGGCACGTGGGCGAAGTCGCCGGCACGGGTCTTCACCCAGGCAGTGCCGTCGTAGATCGTGACGGTGCCCTCGAGGACGTAGAACGACTCGGTGATCGTCCGGTGGAAGTGCGCGTCCGGCCCGCTCCGCGGTCCGGCGAACTCCCACCGGTAGAGCCCGAACGTCCCCTGCGTCTCGGTGCCCTGCGCGAGGTAGAACACCTTGTTGCCGTTGGGGTAGACGACGGCGGGCTCGGTCCCCGCCCGGACGACGTGGGCGGAGACCTCCCCACCGACGCCGTCGTACAGGGGCGGCGGATAGCTCACTGCGCGGACGCCTCGTAGGTCTCCTGGACCTCCTGCGGCGAGGCGGCGTTGGGCTGGCTGATCCGGACGTGGTTGCCGAACGGGTCGCGGATGCCGAAGTCGGTGCCGTAGGGCTGCTCCACCGGCTCCTGGGTGACCTCGACGCCGGCGTCGCGGAGGGCGGCGTACGTCGCGTGGACGTCGTTGCTGAGCAGGAAGACGCCGCCGAGGGCGCCCTTGGTGACGAGCTCGCGGACCTGCGCGGCGGTGGACTCGTCGTGCTGCGGGCCGCCGACGAGCTCGAGGAGGAGCGAGGTGTCCTGGCCGGGTACGCCGACGGTGAGCCAGCGCATGAAGCCGAGGTCGATGTCGTCACGCGCCTCGAAGCCGAGGAGGCCGGTGTAGAAGTCGAGTGCCTCGTCCTGGTCGAGCACGGGCACGCTGCGGATGTGGAGGGAGGTGATGTGGTTGTTGCTGCCGTTGGTGGTCATGGCGTAGACGCTAACCAGCACCACCGGGGGCGCGCTTCTCCGAAAGCACTGTCTTGGGGGGAGCTGTCGCCGACGAGCGCGGTCGCGTCCACGCGGCGATGAAGCACGAGGGCACCGCGACCGCTGCGTGCTGGGCGCGGAACTCCGTCGGAGAGAGACCGACGATGTTGCTGAAGGTCCGGCTGAAGGTGCCGAGGCTGGCGAACCCCACGTCCCACGCGACGTCGGTGATCGGCCGGTCCGTCTGGCGCAGGAGCGTCATCGCCCGTTCCACCCGCCGCCGCTGGAGGTAGCGGTGGGGCGTCTCGCCGTACACGTCCTTGAACACCCGCCCGAACTGCGAGGCCGACAGGTGCGCGACGGCCGCCAGCGTGGGTACGTCGAGGGGCTCGGCGTAGCGGCGGTCCATCTCGTCGCGGGCGCGCAGCATGCGCCGGTTGGTGTCCTCCTGCGCGGTGAGCGGCGGCGACGACATGCGTGTGAACCTATCCGCGTCTGGTGGGGGAAGGAGCAGCGGCACGGCCCCGGGGGGAAGCCGTGCCGCTGCAGTGCGTTGAGGGCCAGTGCACATCGCCGGGTGTTCACGGGGGGATTACGGTGGCGAGGGTGCGGGCCCGCGGAACGCGGCCGCTCCGGCTCACGAGGAGCCGGACAGTCAGGGTTTCTTGCCGCCTCCCTTGTCGGTCGACGTCTCGGTGGGTGTGGCGGTCGGTGTGGCCGACGGGGCAGGCGTCGGCTTGCCGGTGCCCTTCGTCGGGCTGGGCGAGGTCGCCGTGGTGGGCGAGTCGGTCGGCGTCGGCTTGCCGGTCGGCTTGTCCGTGGGCTTGTCGGTCGGCTTCCCGGTCGGTTTGTCCGTGGGCTTGCCTGTGGGCTTGTCTGTCGGCTTCGCCGGAGTGGGCTTCTGGGTCGCACTCGGAGCGGCTGTGGACGGTCCGATGAGCGCGGCGCACCACGAAGCGACCTGGGTGGGACCGCCCGCAGCGTCGGCGAGCGCGGTGAAGGCGGCGCTGTCGAGGGACTTCCCGTGGTCCGACCGGTCGGTCGCCTGGAAGGCCTTGCACAGGCCCGCGTAGTTCGGCGTGGGCGACGATGAACCTGTGCCGGCCTCGGGGCCCTCGCTCGCACCAGGCGTCGTGCCAGTGGTGCCAGGTCCGCTCGACCTGGGCTTGCCCGTGCCCGGTCGGTCGGATGTCGGTGCCGGACGACGTGCCGGACGACGTGCCGGACGACGTGCCGCGACCACTCGACGTGGTGCCAGCGGTGGACGGCGTTCCGGCCGTGGCGGCGGTGGGTTCATCGCCCCCACCGATCGAGAAGCCCGGGATGTGGGGGAGGTCGGCGGAGCTGGCGAGCGCGAAGCCGCCGGTCGCGAGTGCCACGACGGCACCGGTGGCCACCACGGCCCGGAGGGCGGCCCGGCTGCCGCGACGGGGCGCAGGCACGTGGGCGGGGGCAGCAGCGCGCGGCACGGTCAGGTGTGCGCGGTGGAACGCCGCCACCTCACGCTCCTCACGCTGCAGCTCGTCGGGCGCGGTCGGAGCACTCGCCGCCGACAGCAGCCTGCCGAGGGCGCTGTCGTGCGCCGCGGGGTCGTCGAGCAGGCGCTCGGCGTCGCGGCGGGAGGGGCGGGGTCGGCGGATGCTCATCTCACTCCGTTCAGCGCCGCAGCGCTCGCCGGTGTTACGGGTCGACGTCGATCTTCTTCGCCAGCCGCCGCAGGCCACGGAACGACGCTGCCCGCACCGCGCCGGGCGACTTGTCGAGGATGCGTCCCGCGGTCGCCGCGTCGAAGCCCAGGACCGTACGCAGCATGATCGCCTCGGCCTGGTCCGGCGGCAGCGCGGCGACCAGGGCGAGCGCGGCCTGGGAGTGCACGCGGCCGAGCGTGTCGCCCTCGACGTCGGCGTCGTCCAGCAGGTCGACGAGCTCCTCGACCGTCCGCTCGTCCGTCGGACGGCGCCGGGAGCGGCGCAGGTGGTCGAGCGCCCGGTTGCGCCCGATCGTGGTGATCCAGCCGCGGAAGCCGTCGGCGTCCCCGGTGAAGTGGCCCAGGTCGCGGAACGCCTGGGCCCAGGCCTCGCTGGCCACGTCCTCGGCGTCCCCCCGGCCGACCAGCACCGTCAGGTAGCGCAGCAGAGGCGGCTGGACCGCCCGGTAGACCAAGCGGAACGCGCCCTCGTCCCCTGCGAGCATCTGCTCGACGGCAGCGTCGAGCGGGTCGGGACCGGGCACGTGCCGTTCTTACCCCACGTCGGGCACCGCGTTCCAGACCGACGTCACGTGGCGCGCGGTCAGCTTCGCGGCGGGCGCGGGAAGAACAGGGGGACTCGGGCGGCGTACGCGTCCCAGCCGGGCCGCTGCGACATGGTCTTCTCGAGCAGCTTGGCGCCGGTGACGTTGCGGATGAAGTAGGTCATCGCGACCGGCGCGAAGATCGTGAGGAGGCCGGGCAACCAGCCGAGCGACAGTGCTCCGGCGAGCCACAGGCCCCACCACACGCAGGCGTCACCGAAGTAGTTGGGGTGGCGGGTCCACGCCCACAAGCCGGTGTCGAGCACGGTCGGTCGCTGGTCGCGGGGACGTGAGCGGTAGGCCGAGAGCTGTGCATCGCCGACGACCTCGAAGAAGATCCCGAGCGCCCACACGACGACACCGATCCAGACGACCGGCCACCAGCGGACGTCGTACGCTGCGGCGACGTGGAGCGGGAACGAGATCACCCACGCGACGACCGCCTGCGTGAGGAACACGCGCAGGAGCACCTTCGCAGCGCCCGCGTGCCAGCCCGGACCACCGAGCATCGCCTCGTAGCGCGGGTCCTCGCCGTGGCCCTTCGACCGCTTGGCGATGTGCCAGGCGAGGCGCCCGCCCCAGAACGTGACGAGAGCCGCGAGGAGCCACGAGTGTGGGTCGGGCCAGACGAGCGCCAGCACCAGCGCGATCGCCACGAACGACGACCCCCACGCGACGTCGACCACGGCGACGCGGTCGAGGCGGCGGCTGATCGCGGCCGTCACGCCCATGACGACCAGGGCCGTCAGCAGTGCGACGAGGCTCTGGGTCACCATGCGCGGATGGCGGGCACCGTGTGGGGTGCACCGGGGCGGACCGCGAGGATCTGGTCGACACCCATCCGGCCGTCGCGGAAGGCGAGTGCGCCGCCCACCAGGTAGAGCCGCCAGACGCGGACGACCTCCTCGCCGACGAGCTCGGTCAGCCGTTCGATGTTGACCTCGAAGCGCTGCATCCAGCCGGCGACCGTCAGCACGTAGTGCTCGCGCATCGCGTGGACGTCGCGGACCTCCAGCCCGCCGGCCTCGATCAGGCCGACGGTCTCGCCGACCGGCCGCATCGTCATGTCGGGGGCGATGAACGACTCGATGAACGGCCCACCGCCGGGGTGCTTGCCGCCACCCGCGCCCTGGCGCGACATCTGCTGCACGAGCACGCGGCCGCCGGGACGCACGGAGCGGCGGAGCACGTCGACGTACGTCGCGTAGTTGGCCGCGCCGACGTGCTCGCCCATCTCGAGGGAGCCGACGGCGTCGAAGTGGTCGCGCTCGGGCACCTCGCGGTAGTCCTGCAACCGGATCTCGACGCGGTCCTCGAGGCCGCGCTCGGCGATGCGGGCGTCGATGAACTTCTTCTGCTCGGCCGCGATGGTGACCCCGGTGACCTGCGCACCGAAGTGCTCGGCGGCATGCAGGGAGAGCGAGCCCCAGCCGCAGCCGACGTCCAGCATCCGCATCCCCGGCTCCAGGCCGAGCTTGGTGCAGACCAGGTCGAGCTTGGCGCGCTGAGCCTCCACGAGCGGCGTCTCGGGCGTCGCGTGGTAGCCGCAGCTGTAGGCCATCTGCGGCTCGAGGATGAGGGAGTAGAACTCGTTGGAGAGGTCGTAGTGGTGGCTGATCGACGACCGGTCGCGGGCCAGGCTGTGCAGCCGTCCCTTGATCCGCGCCTGCGACGCCGGGGCGGCCGGCGGGCGGCCGAGCGCTCCGAGCCCGGCGGCGGTGCGGACGGCGTCGACCAGCGCGCGGGGCGAGAGGCGTACGCCGGACAGGCCGCGCTCGGCGCCGATGTCGAAGGCGTGGGTCAGCGCGGACTCGAGGTTCCACCCGTCCTGCTCGGGGACGTCGAGCTCGCCGGTGACGTAGGCCTGCGCGGCCCCGAGCTCGCCCGGGTGCCACAGCAGGCGACGCAGGGCGTCGGGGGAGCGCAGCACGACGAGCGGCGCGCCCTCCGGGCCGGTCACGGAACCGTCCCACGCCTGCAGGCGGACGGGCAGGTCACCGCCGATGAACGGGCGTACGGCCTCGGCGAGGCGGTCGGCGACCCCGGTGGTGGCGGTGGTGGTGGGGTGCGGCGTCGTCTGGGTCACTGGTCCTCCCGGGTGAAGGTCAGCTGCGAGACGTTGATGTAGCCGCTGGCGAACCCGGCCTGCGAGTAGGCGAGGTAGAAGTGCCACACCCGCATGAAGACGTCGTCGAAGCCCAGTGCCAGCACGGCGTCGTGCTGCGCGAGGAACCGTCGGTCCCAGCGGCGCAGGGTCTCGGCGTAGTGGTCGCCCATCTCGAGCTGACCGGTGAGCCGGATCGTCGTCTCGTCGCGGGTGATCTGGTCGATGACCTCGACGCTGGGCAGGAAGCCGCCCGGGAAGATGTACTTGTTGATCCAGGTCTGTCCGTCGCGGGTGGCGAGCATGCGGTCGTGCGGCATCGTGATCGCCTGGATGGACACGCGACCGCCCGGGGCGAGGACCTGGTCGATGGTCTGGAAGTAGGTGCCCCAGAACTCGTGGCCGACGGCCTCGATCATCTCCACGGACAGCACGGCGTCGTACGTCGCTCCGGTCGTGGCGAGCGCGCGGTAGTCCATCAGCTCGACCGTGATGCTGTCGGCGAACCCGGCGGCGGCGATGCGCTCCTCGGCGAGCTCGAGCTGCTCGACGGAGAGGGTGATCGAGTGCACGGTCGCGCCGCGGCGGGCGGCGCGGATCGCGAGCTCGCCCCAGCCGGTGCCGATCTCGAGGACCCGCGTGCCGTCGGTGACGCCTGCCTCGTCGAGGAGGCGCTCGATCTTGCGGCCCTGCGCCTCGGCGAAGTCGAAGCTGTGGAGGAGCGCGTCCGGGCTGTCGGTGGGCTCTGGTGGAGTGGCGACCAGGTGATCGCCGACGGAGCCCGGCCCGCGGCCGGCCGCAGTGGAGGAGGTGTCGAAGAGGGCGGAGGAATAGCTCAGCGTCTCGTCGAGGAAGAGCGCGAACAGGTCGTTGGACAGGTCGTAGTGGTGGGAGATGTTGGCCTGGCTGTTGGCCTCGGTGCTGCGCTGGTGGCCGGGCAGGCGCGGGGTGACGAAGGCGCGGAGCTTCTGCAGCGAGTCCGGGATCAGGGTGGCGATCCGGGCGGCGGGCACGGTGAGGAAGCCGGCGAGGTCCTCGGCGTCCCACGCGCCGGTCATGTACGACTCGCCGAAGCCGATGAGGCCGTCGCGTCCCAGGCGTGCGTAGAACTCGTCGGGGCGGTGCAGCCGCATCGTGGGGCCGCCCTGCCCGAGGCGGCGACCTGTCGGCTCCTCGATGACCGTCACGGCCAGGCGGGAGACGGCTGCGCGGAACAGGCGCTTGGCCACGGCGGCGGAGATCGCGGTGCGCGGTCCGCCGCGCAGCGGCTCGAGGGCGGGCACGCCCTGGCTGCCGGACGGGTCCGACGGCGCGGGCGGGGCTGACGGGTCGGTGTGGTCGGGCTGGTTCTTCTCGAGGGTCATCGGACGCCCTCCTGTCGGTGAGTCGGTCGTGGTCGGATCGGCAGCCGGCGCGCCCACAGCCAGATTCCGTGGGCACGGATCAGCGCGCTGCCGCGCAGCGCGGCGCCGAGGGTCTTGCGGACGGGGATGTCGCTGCGCGTGCCGGTGAGGCTGGCGCTGAAGGGGGACGAATCGCCGTCGGACACGGAGGGGGAGTGCCCCCGCAGCGTGACGGCTATGTGCAGCCGGTCGGTCGGGATCGGCACCGCGACGTCGTAGGTGCCGTCCACGCCGTGGAAGGGCGAGACGTACATCGCCTTCTCCGTGGTGGCGCGGCCCTGCTCGTCGGGGTGGACGAGGTAGGCGTGGCGATCGCCGTAGGTGTTGTGGACCTCGACGATGACGCCGGCCTGGCGGCCTGCGTCGTCGAAGCACCAGAAGACGCTGATCGGGTTGAAGGCGTGGCCCATCGAGCGCGGGTTGGCCGCCATCAGGATCGTGCCCGGTCGCTCGCCGGTGCCGAGGCTGACGCCCCGGTCACCGAGGAATGCCTCGACGTTGTGGCGCAGCGTGCGGTCGGGCCGGCCGAGGTGGTCGCGCGCCTCGAAGCGGGCGAGCAGGCCGTGGTCGGGAACGTCGTCGAGGTCGACGAGCCAGAAGGTGGAGGAGTGCTCGAAGGACCGCTTGATCGGCGTACGCCGGGTGTGGCGGATCGTCGTCGCGAAGCGGCCCGGCTCCGGGAGGACCGGCGAGGTGCGGGTCCAGGGCAGGTCGAGGTGGGTCGCGGCGGCGAGGCCGGACCGCGCACCGTCCTCGTGGAAGCCCCAGCCGTGGTAGGCACCGGCGAACGCGATCCGCTCGGTGTTGATCTCCGGAAGGCGGCGCGAGGCTGCGACCGACTCGGGCGTGTAGAGGGGGTGCTCGTACTCCATCCGGTCGATCACCGTGGCCGGGTCGACGAGGTCCTCGCCGCCGAGCGTGACGAGGTAGTGGGTGTCGGTCGGGAGCCGCTGCAGTCGGGTGAGGTCGTACGTCACGGTGACGGCGCCGGTCTCGTCGGCAGGCCGGAAGAAGTTCCAGGACGCCCGGGCGTCTTGGGCGTCGGGCAGCAGCGAGGCGTCGGTGTGGAGCAGCGCCGGGTTGCTGCTGTAGGGCAGTGCCGAGAGCAGCTCGCGCTGGAGGTCGGTGGGCGCCTCGAGCATGCCGAGCGCCTGGGTCGGGTGCGTGGCGATCACGACGGCGTCGAAGGTCGCCGTGGTGCCGCTGCCGTCGGTGACCTCGACCCCGTCGGGGACCTCGCGGATCGACGTCACCTTGGTGTCGAGGCGTACGTCGTCGAGCTGGGCGGCGACGGCGGCGACATAGGTGCCGGACCCGCCGGTGACCGTGCGCCACTCGGGCGAGCCGAAGACGCCGAGCATGCCGTGGTGCTCGAGGAAGGTGAAGAGGTAGCGCGCGGGGTAGTCCAGCGAGGTGGCGGGGTCGCACGACCACACGGCCGCGACCAGCGGCTCCATGAAGTGGCGGACGAAGCCGGGAGTGAAGCGGCCGGCGTCCAGGAACTCGCGGAGGGTCTCCTCGGAGTCGTCGTCCGAAGCGAGCAGCGCCCGCGCCCGTCGGTGGAACCGCGGGATCTCGATGAGCATCCGCCAGTGGGACCGCGAGCGCAGCGACGAGCGCTGGGCGAACAGTCCGCGAGCGCCGAGCGCACCGGCGTACTCGACGCCGCTGCCGGCGTCACTGACGGACAGCGACATCTCGGAGGGCTGCGTCGCGATGCCGAGCTCGGCATAGAGGCGCAGGAGCGTCGGGTACGTACGGCGGTTGTGCACGATGAAGCCGGTGTCGATCGCGAGCTCGCCGTCGGCCGTCGGCACCCGGTGGGTGTCGGCATGCCCACCCAGCCGCGCGTCGGCCTCGAAGAGGGTGACGCGGGCGGTGCGGGAGGCGACGTGGGCAGCAGTCAGTCCGGCCACGCCGGAGCCGACGACGGCGATCCGTCGTGGGGCGGCCACGGTCAGGTCGCCTGGGTGAGGTCGAACAGGGCGATCGGCTTGGTGGTGGGCTGGTCGGAGCCGCTCTCGGGCTCGACCGTGATGCCGATGGCGGCAGCCGCGGAGGCCGAGCCGTCGAGGACCACCGTCTGGTCGGTGTCGTCCGGCATGAGCCCTGCAGAGGTGGCTTCGTCGTCCGGGTACATGAACCAGAGCTCGTAGGCCTTGCCGGCCGGGGCGGGAGCCATGTCCTCGGTGGTGATGACGGCACGGTCCTGCGACTTCGAGCGGACCACGGTCGCGCGACCCGCTTCGCCGAGGTCGAGGGAGACCTGCTCGGCGTCGGGGGCCTGGAGGACCTGCTCGGCCGCGGTGAGCCGGGGCACCTCGTCGTTGGCCCACGGCTGGATCACCGCGGCGCCGAGTCCGACGATGAGCGCGAGTGCAGCCGCGACCAGAAAGGGCATCCAGCTCCGCCCCCGCCCTGCCGGCTCGTGGGCAGGGTAGGACGAGTGGACGACCGGGACCTCGGGAGGAAGGGGGCGGACCTGGGAGATGCCGGCCAGCACCGACTCGCGCAGCGAGGCGGGCGGCGTGGTCGCGACGGCCTCGGACAGCAGGGCCGCGGTCTCGCGCAGCTCGGCCACCTCGGCGCGACAGTCCTCGCACTCGACCATGTGCTGGTCGAAGCGGGCCCGCTCGAGCTCGTCGAGGGCATCGAGGGCATAGGCGCCCGTGAGCTTGTGCAGATCGCTCATGAGGCAACTCCCATCAGGTCTCGCAGACGGATGAGTCCGTCGCGTATTCGTGTCTTGGCTGTGCCCAACGGAACGTCGAGCAGGGTGGCGACCTCGGTGTGTGTGTAGCCACCGAAGTAGGTGAGCTCCACGGCCTGTCGCTGTACGTCGGTCAGGGTGGCAACTGCGTTGCGGACGCGGGTGGCGTCCAGGGATGCGTGTGCGGACTCGGCCGTCTGGTCGTGGTCGACCGGTGAGGTCTCCCGGTTCCAGGTCTCGTCGCGCGCGGTGGCGGCCTCGACCGAGCGGACCCGGTCGACGGCCTTGCGGTGGACGATCGTGAGGAGCCAGCCCGCCGCGCTGCCGCGACCGACCTCGTACCTGGCACTGGAGCGCCAGGCGTCGAGATAGGCCTCCTGGGTGACCTCTTCGGCGTGGGCCGGGTTGCGCACGACGCGCAACGCCAGCCCGTAGGCCCGAGCCGACGTCGCGTCGTAGAACGCGGCGAAGGCGGTCTGGTCTCCCAGCGCCGCCTGCCCGAGGAGCTCGGCCAGGCGGGCTGCGTTGCCCCCGGACGGGACGCCTTGCGGCGCCCCGTCCGGTACGGGCCTCACGTGTTCCACGTCAGCATCCTTGCGTACTCGTCAGAAGACGAGGGTCACTTCGGCATCATGACCGAGTCGATGAGGTACACCGTGGCGTTGGCGGTCTGCACGTTGCCACACACGACGGTCGCGCCGTCGGCGGTGAAGTCCTCACCCGAGCCCTGCACGTCGACCATGTCCTTGTTGAGCGTCTCGTGCATGCCCGCGACGTCCGCGGGGCTGAGGCGACCCGGCACCACGTGGTGCGTCAGGACGGCGGTCAGCGCGGCCTTGTCCTTGAGAAGGGCGTTGAGGTCCTTCTTCGGGATCTTGGCGAACGCCTCTTCGGTCGGAGCGAAGACGGTGATGTCCTCGGCCGAGTTGAGGGTGTCGACGAGGCCGGCCTGCGTCACTGCGGCGACCAGCGTCTTGAGGAGCGGGTTGTTCGAGGCGGCGGTGGCGACCGGGTCGGTGGCCATGCCCTCGACGGAGCCCTTGCCGGTGGTGGGAACGTCGGCGCACGCGGGGCCGAACGGACCGTCGGCGGCCGGGGTGGCCTCCTCGGAGGGCGTCTCGGAAGGCGTCTCGGAGGGGGTCGACGAGCTGGTGGTGTCGTCGGACGCGCTGGTCGAGGCGTCGTCGCTGCCACAGGCAGCGAGGCTCATGGACGCGGTCAGAGCGAGGGCGGCGAGGCCCAGGGTGCGGGTGCGGATCTTGGTGTTCATGGCACTGCCTTTCGATTGGTTCAAAGTGGTTCGGTGGGGGCCCTGGAGGCCCGCTGTCGAGAGGTGTTCGGAGCTGTCCCTGTGCCGGATGGGTGGTGCGGGGCCGATTTCGAGGGAAATCTCGGAGAGATGTGCCAGGTGGCGGGTGAGCGACCCCGAAATGTCGTCGAGCGGTGAGTGGCGCAGGGTCCGGAGGCACGGAACCTGCGCCACACACCGCTCGACGAGCCGATGGAAACGCCCGAGGGTCAGCCGACGTTGACCGAGATCTCCTGGAGTCCGCTGGACCCCTCGGGGAACGGCCGGGCGCGTACGTCGGTCTGGACGTCGCCGTCCTTGTTGGTGGCGCGGCAGGCGAGGAAGTGCTGGCCGGGCTTGGCGTCCCACTCGAAGTACCACTGGCGCCAGTAGTCGTCGGTCACCTGCGGGCCGAGCGTGGCCGGCTTCCAGGCCTCTCCGTCGATGCGGACCTCGACCTTGTCGATGCCCACACCCTGCGCCCACGCGACGCCGCCGACGATGACCGTGCCGGCCAAGCTGTCGGAGAGCGGCTTGGGGGTGTCGACGCGGCTCGAGATCTTGATCGGGGCATCGATCGCCCAGTCGCGCTCGGTCCAGTACGCCTGCTCGGCGTCGTACGTCGTGAGGGTCATCTTCGTGATCCACTTGGTGGCGCTGACGAAGCCGTAGAGGCCGGGGACGACCATCCGTGCGGGGAAGCCGTGGGTGCGGGGCAGGGCCTCGCCGTTCATGCCGATCGCGATCAGCGCGTCGCGGCCGTCGAGGGCCACGTCGAGCGGCGTCGAGATCGTCATGCCGTCGACGTCGGTCGAGAGGATCTGGTCGGCCTTGGTGGAGTCGATGCCGGCCTTGGCCAGCACGTCCTTGAGCGGTACGCCGAGCCAGCGGGCGCTGCCGATGTAGGGACCGCCCACCTCGTTGGACACGCAGGTGAGGGTGATGTCGCGCTCGACGGTCTTCATCGCGGCGAGCTCGGCGAAGGTCATCGTGACCTCCTGGTCGACGTCGCCGTCGATCGTGAGCGTCCACGTGTCGACGTCGACGGCAGGCACCGTGAGGCGGGTGTCGACGCGGTAGAAGTCCGCGTTCGAGGTCCGCAGCGGGCTGATCCCGTCGTACTTGCCTTCCAGTCCCTGGGGGAAGGAAGGCGCGGGGTCGGTGGCAACCGGCAGCTCGATGTCGGTCCCGCCGAGGCGGTACGACGTCACCCACCGGCCGAGCGCCCCCATGGCCACTGCGGCCGCGGCGAGCCCGCCGGTTGCCAACACGACCCCGCGCCGGCTCGGACCGTCGACCCCACGCGACGACCGATCGGGAGCCTGGTCAGAGATGCGGTGCAGCCACCACAACGAGGTGGAAGCGATGACTGCGGTGACCAGGGCGGGAACGATGTCCAGCGGCCCGGAACCGGGACGCAGGACTGCGAGCACGCCGGCGACGCCGGCGAGGCCCACGAGGATGAGCAGACCGACCGTCTCGCGGCGGTCCGCGAGGACACCGGCGACGGCGGCGAGCAGCAGCACGACGATGACCACCGAGCCGACGAGCACCGCCTTGTCGGCGGTGCCGAACTGACGGATCGCGAACTCCTTGAGCGGGGTCGGCGTCAGGTCGATGACCGTCGAGCCGACCGCGAGCACGGGGGAGGCGGAGGGGACGGTGAGCGCGGCGACGAGGTGGCCGGCCGCGAGGCCGACGAGTGTCGCCAGGACGCCGTACGCCGCGTGGAGCAGCGTGCGTCTACGCGTTGGTGCATCGGGGGTCTGCATGGACGGTGTTCGGAGCGGGAGGCTCTACGGATGGTGGGTGCGGCAGGATGGTGGCCATGACCGATGCGTCCACCGAGCTGGTCCACTACGCCGTTGCCGACGCCGTCGCGACGATCACGCTCGACAGTCCCGCGAACCGCAACGCGCTCAGCCGGCAGCTGGTCACCGAGCTGTTCGCGCACCTCGAGCGAGCAGGCGCCGACGACGACGTACGGGTGGTGCTGGTCGAGAGCAGCGGCAGGGTCTTCTGCTCCGGTGCCGACCTGTCGGAGGCCACCACGGAGGGCATGGAGGTCGGCGCCCGTCGGATCGTCGACCTGCAGCGCCTCATCACCACCCTCGACAAGCCCGTCGTGACCAAGAACCTCGGTGCCGTGCGCGCCGGCGGCATCGGCATCATCGCCGCGGCGGACATCGCCGTGAGTGCCGAGGACGCGACCTTCGCCCTCACCGAGGTCAAGCTCGGGTTGGCGGCCGCGATCATCAGCCTCACCGTCCACCACCGGATGAACCCCCGTGCAGCAGCCCTCACCACCCTCGGCGGCGAGGTGTTCAGCGGTGCCGAGGCGGCGGCGTACGGGCTGGTGACGAAGGCCGTGCCCGCCGATCGGCTCGACGAGGAGGTCGCCGCGACCTGCGCCAGCCTGGCCACCGGTGCCGCTCAGGGCCTGCGCGAGTCCAAGCGGATCCTCAACCACGACCTCGTCGCCCGCATCGACGCGCTCGGCGACGAGATGGCCACCACCAGCGCCCGGCTGTTCGCCAGCGCAGAGGCCCGCGAGGCGATGACCGCCTTCTTGTCGCGCAAGAAGTAGTGCCTCGGCTGCCTCCACCGGGACCCTCCCGTCGGAGAAGCAGGTGACACCCCCGCCGAAGGAGAGCCATGGACGTCCCGCAACGACCCGGCCGGGAGCGTGACCTCGCTGCAGAGGCGTTCGACTCGACCTCGGCGTACGCGCCGTGAGCCTGGCCGACCCCGCACCGTGGCTGCTCCTGGTGGCCGGTGCGCACCTGGGCTTCCAGCTGACGGTCGACCTGGTCGTCTACCCCGCTCTCGGCGAGGTCGCCGACGACCGATGGACCACCACCCACGAGCAGCACTCGCGCCGGATCACACCGGTCGTGGCCGCGATCTACCCGCCACTGGTGCTGCTGCTCGGCTGGACGGTCGTCGAGCTGCCGGGCGAGGTGGGCACCTGGATCGCGGTCGCGGGCGGCCTGCTGGCCGTCGTCACCACCGCGACCGTCGCCGCCCCGACCCACGGCCGGCTGGCGTCCGCCACGGCCCTCGACCGAACGGCCCTGCTGCACCGCCTCGACCTCGCGGACCGGGCTCGCAGTGTCGGCGCGCTGGTCTGCGCGGCCGGGGCCCTGGCGCTGGTGGCGTGACGGCTCAGGCCACGCAGTCTCACGGGTTCCACGCTAAATGAGTGGTGGCGGGTGTGCGGCGCTAGGCTTGTCGGTCTGTCCGAGCGGGTTGGACACGGGTTCATCGGGGGATGAGGAGCAGGACGTGAGCGAGGAGCTCGAAGCACGGGAGATCGCCTCCGAGCAGGGCTACGTCGACGAGGTCTACGTCCAGCTCGAGGCGTCGACGGTCAACGCGCGGGCACTGGCGACCGAGGGACGCAACCGCGGCCGGCTGGAGCACGAGGGCGGGCTGGTCGAGCGCGACGCGATGGTCTTCCAGGCCGCCAAGCGGATCGCCCAGCTCGACGCGGCGCACGAGGGACTGGTCTTCGGCCGGCTCGACCTCGACACGTCGATCGATGCCCTCCCGCGCTACATCGGGCGCATCGGCGTCCGCAACGCCGAGCGCGACGTGCTGCTCATCGACTGGCGCGCGCCGGCCGCCGCCGTGTTCTACCAGGCCACGGCCGCGACCCCGCAGGGCGTCGTACGCCGCCGGGTGCTGCGCTCGCTGCACCGCACCGTCATCGGTGTCGAGGACGAGCTGCTCGACGACCAGGCCGAGACCGACCTGCCGATCGTCGGCGAGGGCGCGCTGATGGCGCAGCTCTCCCGTGCCCGCGACCGCTCGATGCACTCGATCGTCGCGACCATCCAGGCCGAGCAGGACCAGGCGATCCGCGCACCCGGCAAGGGCGTGGTGTCGATCTCGGGCGGACCGGGCACCGGCAAGACCGTCGTCGCGCTGCACCGCGCGGCCTTCCTCCTCTACTCCGACCGTCGTCGCTACGAGGGCGGCGGCGTGCTCGTCGTCGGGCCGAGCGGCGTCTTCATGCGCTACATCGAGCGCGTGCTCCCGAGCCTCGGCGAGACCGCGGTGGCACTGCGCTCCCTGGGCGAGGTCGTCGGCGGCGTCCGCGCGACCCGTCACGACGAGCCCGCGGTCGCCGACATCAAGGGCGCCACCCGGATGGCCGAGCTGATGCGCCGCACGTCGCGCCAGCACGCGCCCGGCGCCCCCACCAGCTTCCGCATCTACTGGCGCGACGACACGATCGTGCTCGACCCGGGCCTGCTCGGGCGGCTGCGTCGCCAGCTGATGTCGCAGGGCCGCCGCAACCGCCAGCTGCCCCGCGTCGCCCGGACGCTCCTCGACGCCATGTGGCGCCAGGTCCAGGGCGAGCGCGGCCGTGAGCGCGGGCGGGAGGCCTTCGACGACGACATGCTCGGCCACGCCGGCTTCGTCGAGTTCGCGTCGGGCTGGTGGCCGCCCCTGGACGCGCAGACCGTCTTCGGTTGGCTGCGCGACCCCGAGTTCCTCTCGCGCGTCGGCGAGGGCGTCGTGACCCGCGAGGAGCAGCTCCTGCTCGCCAAGTCGTGGGACGCCGGTGTGCTGTCGATCGAGGACGTCCCGCTGCTCGACGAGCTGCGCTACGCCCTCGGGGACGTGCCGCAGCGCACCGACGACGAGCGCGACCTCGACGAGACCGGTCTGCTCGAGGGTGGCGTCGACCTGCAGGAGCTCACCACGATCTCCGAGCGCGAGTACGCCCCCGGCGGTCTGCCCTGGTCGGCACCGACCCACCGCATCGACGACGACGGCTACGCCCACGTGCTCATCGACGAGGCGCAGGACCTCACGCCGATGCAGTGGCGGATGGTCGGTCGTCGTGGCCGCGCCGCGAGCTGGACCATCGTCGGCGACCCGGCGCAGTCGTCGTGGCCCGACGCTCCCGAGGCCGGTCGGGCCCGCATCGAGGCGCTCGACGGCAAGGAGCTGCACGAGTTCCACCTGTCCACCAACTACCGCAACTCCGCCGAGATCTATGCCTTCGCAGCCGACTACGCCGGACGGGTGGGCCTCGACGCCGACCTGCCCGACGCCGTACGCCGCACGGGCGAGGAGCCGCAGGTCATCGGCCCGGTCGACGACCTCGAGGCCGCCGTGCGCGACGCCGTCGTCGCGACGGTCGGACGGGTGCAGGGCACCGTCGGCATCGTCGTGCCGGTCGCCCGTCGCTCCGAGGTCAACGCCTGGCTGGCGTCGTGGCCCGAGCTGGCCGATGACGCGGCCGGCGCCCGCGCCGCGGTCGACTCCAGCGTCACGCCGAGCGGCGAGGACCGCGTCGTCGTGCTCACGGGCCTCGACACCAAGGGCCTGGAGTTCGACGGCATCGTGGTGGTCTCGCCGCAGGAGATCGAGGACGAGTCGGCCACCGGCCGCTCCACCCTCTACGTCGTGCTGACCCGCGCGACGCAGCTGCTGACCACCGTCGGCTGAGGTCGCTTCCGCGCGGCTGTCGGTCGCGGCACGTAGCATCGCCGGCTCCGCAGCGAAGACCACCACGACCCCCGACGGAGGCCGATGTCCAGGCTCGATCGCAGGCGCTCAGCACGATGCGCGGCTGTGCTGGTGGGCACCACGGCGGTGCTCGTGACGGTCGTCGCGGGTCCGTTCGTCCGGCCGGCGCACACGCCGGTCTCGCGCTCCGAGGTGCCCGTAGCCGCGCCGGTGACCGAGGTGCCGGTCACGGCCCTCGCGCCTCCACCGACCACCCCCGTCGCGCCCGCACCCCTGCCCGAGTGGCAGACCGTCTTCGTCGACGGCTTCGACGGGCCGGCCGGCATGTGGCCCGACCAGTGGCACCACATGACCGGCTGGAACGCGGCGGCCCTCAACGGACTGGGTCAGCTCGAGGTGGGCCACGTCGGACAGATCCGCTCGACCCCCGGCTGGGCCCTGCCCGTGGGCACCCAGGTACGGGTCTCGGCGAGCCTGATCATGCCCGACACCGGCAGCAACTACGCGGCGCTCTGGGTCCAGCACCCCGATGCGGGCGACCCGCGCGAGATCGACGTCATCGAGAGCTACGGTCCGCTGAAGTCGGCGGGAGCCCAGCTCGGCTCGCACGTCTGCTACGACGAGACCCTCGACAACGGCGTCAACGAGTGCGACGTCGCCGGACTGCCGGCCCGGCTGTGGCCGGTCACCGAGGCGTTCCCGGACGGCGCGAAGCCGTGGCAGTCCTTCTGGGAGTACCACGCCGAGTTCACCGTCGGCGGCGACCAGGTCCTGTTCCAGGCGCAGGACGGGTCGGGCAACCAGGCCTACTCGGTGACCTCGGACCCGGACGTCCGCCGGGTGCCCGGCAACGCGGTGCCCTTCCACCTGAGGCTCTCCAACAAGGACGTCGAGCCCGGCAACGCGGTGCCCGGTGGCGACCGCTACAGCATGCTGGTCGACTGGGTGAGCGTGCAGGTGAAGTACCCCACCGCGGCAGGCTGACCCGAGTCTCAGGGAGGGGGCAGGACCGGTCCCGCCGCCGCTGCCGGCCGCCCCAGACCGGCGACCGCGCCGAGCACGAGCAGGATCCCGACGACCGCCACGGGCCCGAGTGCCTCGCCCAGCACGACGGCCGCCACGACCGCCGCGGTGACCGGCTCGACGAGGCTGGCAGTGACGGCAGTGCTGGGCGCGACGACGCGCAGCCCGGAGTAGAGCAGGACGTAGGCGAGCGCCATCGTCAGCGCCCCGAGGTAGGCCAGCCAGGCCAACGCTGCCGGGTCCGTCGGCAGCCGCGGTCCGTCGACGAGCGCGAGGCACGGCAGCAGCACGGCCGCACCGACCAGCGTCATCCCGCTCGTCAGCACCAGCGGTGACGACGTACGGCTGACCGAGCCGCCCGCCACCGTCGTGAGGGCGTACGTCGTCCCGGACGCGAGCGCGAGCAGCACGCCTGCCACCGGCTCGGGTCCGGTCGACGACTCGTGCCCGGCGATGCTCACCAGGACGAGGCCGACGAGGGCGGCCGCCAGCACGCCGAGCCGGGAGGCGGAGGGCGTACGCCGGCCGCGGACGGACTCGAGGACCGTCAGGAGGACCGGAGCGAGCCCGAGGCTCACCACCGTCGAGACGGCAACGCCGACCTGGGTGACGGAGACGAAGTAGAACCCCTGGTAGGCCGCGGTGCCGACCCCGACGACCAGGAGCTGGCGCGGGTGGCTGCGACCCAGCGCGAGGAGCTCGGCGCCACGACGCAGCGCGAGGAGGGTGACGAGCAGCACCGCCGCGGCGATCGTCATCCGCCAGGCGCTGATCGTCACGGGCGACAGTGCCTCGTGCTCACGGATCAGCTGCACCGCCAGCCCGCCGGTGCCCCACAGCACGCTGGCCGCGCCGACCTCGACGAGGCCGCGCAGGTGGGACCGCGACCCCTGGCTCATGCGCGCGAGTCTGTCAGCGCGCGACCCCGGC
Organism: uncultured Actinomycetota bacterium; assembly: GCA_963711175.1. Taxonomy (GTDB): domain Bacteria; phylum Actinomycetota; class Actinomycetes; order Propionibacteriales; family Nocardioidaceae; genus Nocardioides. The sequence continues at coordinate 172,609 of CAVQDC010000011.1, read as the reverse complement.
GACATCCCGGTTTCGTCCGCCGACTCCTAGGGTGTGGTCCATGTCCTCCACGCAGCAGGCAGGCGGCCGCGTCCTCGTCACGGGCGGCGCCGGCTTCATCGGTACGACCCTCGCGCGCCAGCTGGCGGACGCGGCCGAGCAGTGGGTCGTCCTCGACAACCTGCACCCGCAGGTGCACCCGGGGTCGCAGCCACCGGCCGACCTCCCGGACTCGGTCGACCTCCGTGTGGGTGACGTCACGAACCCCGACGACCTCGACGCCGTCGTGGCCGACCTGCGGCCCGACACGGTCGTGCACCTTGCCGCCGAGACGGGCACGGCGCAGTCGCTGTCGGAGAGCACGCGCCACGGCATGGTCAACGTCGTCGGCACCACCCAGCTGCTCGACTCCCTCACCCGCGCCGGACATGTGCCGAGCCACTTCGTGCTGTCCAGCTCGCGCGCGGTCTACGGCGAGGGCGTGTGGCGCAACGCCGATGGCTCGACCTTCCAGCCGGGACTGCGCACCCACGCGCAGCTCGAGGCGGGGAAGTGGGACCACGGTGACGGTGCTGCCCACGTCCCCAACACGGTGGAAGGCACCCACCCGAACCCGATCAACGTCTATGGCGCGACCAAGCTCGCGCAGGAGCAGATCCTCTCCGCCTGGACCGGATCGCACGACACCCGGCTCTCCGTGCTGCGCCTGCAGAACGTCTACGGACCGCGCCAGTCGCTCTCCAACCCCTACACCGGCATCGTCTCCCTCTTCTCGCGCCTGGCGCGCGAGGGCGAGTCGATCCCGCTCTACGAGGACGGCGACATCACCCGCGACTTCGTCCACATCGACGACGTGGTGAGCGCCCTGGTCGCCGCGATCGCCACCAGGCCGGCCGACCACCTGCGCACGGTCGACGTCGGGAGCGGCGTACGCACCACGATCGGCGACCTCGCCCGCGAGGTCGCCGCCTACCACTCCGCGCCGGAGCCGCACGTCACCGGCCAGTACCGCGACGGCGACGTCCGGCACGCCTCGTGCGCGGTCGAGACCACCCTCCGCGCCCTCGACTGGCAGCCGAAGGTGAGCCTGCGCGAGGGCGTCGCCGGGCTGCAGGAGTGGATCGCGACGCAGCTCGACTGAGCCGCGCCGCAGGCCCGGGCTTTGCCGTCGAGACGCCGAACCGGCATACGATGATGGGCGGCTGAGGCGGGTCACGCATCCCGCACCGGCCCTGATCGTCTGACAGGGGGACGGGAAGCATGTTGAACGCTGTCGCGAGACGCGGCGCACTGGCGCTGTGGGACGTCGTCGGCTGGGCGCTCGCCGCCGGGCTGGTCATCGGTGTACGTCACGACTTCGCCCTGAGCGAGGTCCTGTGGGAGTCGGTCGTCTGGTACTGGGTGATCGCCTCGGCGATGCTCGTTGCCCTCGGCTACGCGACGAAGTTCTACCGCGGCCGCTACCTCGTCGGCTCGTTCGACGAGGTCTTCGGGCTCGTCTTCCACATCGCCGTCGTCGGCGCGGCCTCCATGATCTTGTCGATGACGCTCGCGCTGCCGACCCCCCGCAGCGTCGTCGTCCTCACCCCCGCACTCGCGGTCCTCATCTCGGCCTCGGGCCGCTTCGTCTACCGCTCGCTCCGTGACCGCGACGGCGCCCCGGCGCCCGAGGAGGAGGGCCGCCGGTTCCTCATCTACGGCGCCGGCGACGCTGGTCGCCAGGTCCTCCACCTGCTGCGCGGTCATCGCGACCAGGTGGTCGGCTTCGTCGACGACAACCCCGGCAAGCGCCACCTCCGGATCAACAACGTCCCGGTCGTCGCGACCGGGGAGACGCTGGGTGAGGCGGCGGCCGAGCTGAACGCCGACGCCGTGATCTTCGCGGTCCCCAGCGCCAACGGACGGCTCATCGGTCGCGTGCAGGACAAGGTGCAGGAGGCCGGGCTCGCCTTCATGGTCCTGCCGCGACTCAGCGAGCTGATCGACGGACGGGTCAGCGCCTCCGACATCCGGCCGGTCGAGATCGCCGACGTCCTGGGCCGCCACCAGGTCTCCACCAGCATCAGCGACATCGCCGGCTACATCTCGGGCCGACGCGTGCTGATCACCGGCGCCGGCGGGTCGATCGGCTCCGAGCTCGCGCGGCAGGTGCACCGCTTCGGTCCCGCTGCGCTCGTGATGCTCGACCGTGACGAGTCGGCCCTGCACGCCGTCCAGCTCTCCATCTACGGCCACGGCCTCCTCGACAAGCCCGACACGGTGCTGGTCGACATCCGCGACGAGCAGGCGCTGGCGAAGGTGTTCGACGAGCACCGACCCGAGATCGTCTTCCATGCCGCCGCGCTCAAGCACCTCCCGATGCTCGAGCGGTTCCCCGACGAGGGGTGGAAGACCAACGTCCTCGGAACGCTCCACCTGCTCCGGCTCGCCGCGCGCCACGACGTCTCGCACTTCGTGAACATCTCGACCGACAAGGCCGCCGACGCGACGAGCGTCCTCGGCGCGACCAAGCGGATCGCCGAGCAGCTCACCGCCTGGCAGGCCGGTCGCAGCGACGGGCACTTCCTCAGCGTGCGCTTCGGCAACGTGCTGGGATCGCGGGGCTCGATGCTCCACACGTTCAACGCCCAGATCGAGTCAGGGTGGTCCCGTCACCGTGACCCACCCGGACGTGACCCGCTACTTCATGACGATCCCCGAGGCCTGCGAGCTGGTGATCCAGGCGGGCGCGATGGGTGTCTCGGGTGCCGCGATGGTGCTCGAGATGGGCGAGCCGGTGAAGATCCTCGACGTCGCGAAGCGGATGATCTCGCTGTCCGGCGCGCGCGGGGTCGACATCGTGTTCACCGGCCTGCGTCCGGGCGAGAAGCTGCACGAGGTGCTCTTCTCCGACGACGAGTCCGCGACCAGCACCGAGCACCCGCTCGTGCGCTGCGTGCAGGTCCCCGCACTGGACCCGGCCGAGCTGACCGACCTGGCGCACGCAGTGGGGGAGCGTTGACCGACCGCATCTACCTCTCCTCGCCCGACGTCTCGCAGCTCGAGGAGGAGGCACTGGTCCGCGCCGTCCGCTCGGGCTGGATCGCCCCCCTCGGCCCGGAGGTCGACGCCTTCGAGGAGGAGCTCGCCGCCTTCACCGGGCGCGACTGCGCCGTCGCCCTGAGCTCGGGCAGCGCCGCCCTCCACCTCGGGCTGCTGCAGCTCGGAGCCGGTCCGGAGACGGTCGTGCTGACCTCGACGATGACGTTCGCCGCGACCGCCAACGCCGTCACCTACACCGGCGCCACCCCCGTCTTCGTCGACTCCGACGACAGCGGCAACATCGACCCCCAGCTGCTCGCGGAGGCACTCGAGGACCAGGTACGCCGCGGGGCGGACGTCGCCGCGATCGTGCCGGTCGACCTGATCGGCAAGGTCGCCGACCACACCGCGATCGCCGAGGTGGCGGCCACGCGCGACGTACCCGTGCTCGTCGACGCCGCGGAATCGCTCGGCGCCTTGCGCGACGGCCGGGCGGCGGGTCAGGACGGCCGCGCCTCGATCGTCTCCTTCAACGGCAACAAGATCATGACCACCTCCGGCGGCGGTGCGCTCCTGTGCGACGACCCCGACATGGCGGCGCGCACGCGCTACCTCGCCACCCAGGCGCGGCAGCCGGTGAGCCACTACGAGCACGTCGACATCGGCTACAACTACCGGATGTCCAACCTGCTGGCAGCGCTCGGTCGCGCCCAGCTGGAGCGCCTCCCGGCCATGCTGGAGCGGCGCCGTGAGTGGCGGCTGCGCTACCTCGAGCTCTTCGAGGCGCACCCCGGTGTGCGGCTCTTCGGCGGCGAGGACGGTCGGCACGCCGGGCCGGGTGAGGACCACGACAACTTCTGGCTCACCTCGGTGCTCGTCGACCCCGAGGTGGCGGGCTGGACCGCCGACGAGCTGCGCGAGCACCTCGCGGGCGACGACATCGAGGCGCGCCCCCTCTGGAAGCCGATGCACCTCCAGCCGGTCTTCGCGGGCTGCGAGTCCTACCTCAACGGTCGCTCCGAGCGCTTCTTCGAGACGGGCCTGTCGCTGCCCAGCGGGTCGGCCCTGACCGACGAGCAGTTCGCCCGCGTCGCTGATCGGATCGGCGGCTTCCTCGAGGGACGTCGCGCATGACGGCCACCCGGCGTCGCGGCTACGACCCGCTCAAGCGGGCCATCGACGTGGTCGTCGCCGGCACCGCGCTCGTGGTGTCGTCCCCGGTCCAGGCGGTCGTCGCGGTCCTGGTCGCCCGCGACCTGGGCCGTCCGGTCCTGTTCCGGCAGGAGCGGCCGGGCAAGGACGGCCGGCCGTTCACCATGGTCAAGTTCCGCTCGATGCGGTCCGCACCCGACGGCACCTCGCCGCTGCGGGACGCCGAGCGCCTCACGCCCTTCGGTCGCCTGCTGCGCTCCACCAGTCTCGACGAGCTGCCCAGCCTCTGGAACGTCGTCAAGGGCGACATGAGCCTCGTGGGTCCTCGTCCGCTCCTCATGCAGTACCTCCCGCTGTACTCCCCGCAGGAGGCCCGGCGGCACGAGGTCCGGCCCGGCCTCACCGGCCTCGCCCAGGTGCGGGGGCGCAACCTCGTCTCGTGGTCCGAGCGCTTCGCGATGGACGTCGACTACGTCGAGCGCCGCAGCCTGCGCCTCGACCTGCAGGTGATGGCCGCGACCGTGGCCACCGTGCTGCGTCGCAGCGGGGTCAGCAGCAGCACCTCCGTGACGATGGAGCCGTTCACCGGGTCGGCGCCGGCCACAGAGTCCCGGACCGATGGCTGAACGCGGTCCCCGGATCCTGCTGGCCGTGACGGCCGACGTCTCGATCCCCTTCGTGGCGGGCGTCGCCCGGCACCTCGCAGCGACCGGGTGGGACGTCCACGTGGCTGCGTCGGCCGGGCCGCGGTCCAGCGAGCTGGCCGAGGTCCCGGGTGTCACCGTCCACGACCTCGCGATGTCACGGGACCCCGACCCGCTGCGCGACCTCCCCGCCCTGTGGCGGGCGATCCGGCTGGTACGACGGGTGCGCCCGGACGTCGTCAGCGCCGCCACGCCCAAGGCCGGCCTGCTCGTCGGGCTGGCCGGCGCCCTGTGCCGCGTGCCGGTGCGGGTCTACCAGCTGTGGGGGCTCCGCTACGAGACGACCCACGGCCCGCTCCGCCGAGCACTGGTGCTGCTCGAGCGGCTGGCGGCACGCGTCGCCACCCACGTCGTGGCCGTCAGCGAGAGCCTGCGCGCCACCGCCGTCAGCGACGGCCTGGTGCGCGCCGACCGGATCGCCGTGCTGGGGTCGGGGTCCTCCCACGGCGTCGACCTGGACCGCTTCCGCGTCGATCCCGAGCAGCGCGCGGCCGCTCGCCGGGACCGTTGGCCCGACGACCCGGACCTGCCTGTCGTCGGCTACGTCGGCCGGATCCATCCCGACAAGGGCATCGACACCCTCGTCGGCGCCGTCTCGCTGCTGTCCCGGGAGGGACGACGCGCCCGGCTGCTGCTGGTGGGTGGCTCCGAGGGCGCCGAGGACACCCTCGCCGACCTCGACGCCACGACCTGGGTCGTCGAGAGCACCGGCCACGTCGACGACGTGAGTGCCCAGCTGCGGCTGCTGGACGTCCTCTGCCTCCCCTCGCGCCGCGAGGGCTTCCCCAACGTGGTCCTCGAGGCCGCGGCCGCGGGCATTCCCTGCGTCGCGACGCCGGCGACCGGCACCGTCGACGCGGTCGTCGACGGTGTGACGGGCCTGCTCGCCGCCGACCACGAGCCACACTCGTACGCCACCAGCCTCGCCCGGCTGCTCGACGACCCGGCGCTGCGGCAGCGGCTCGGCACCGCCGCGCGCGACCGGGTGGAGCGCGACTTCGACCAGCAGCACGTGTGGCAGCTCTACTCCGACCACTACGCCGCCCTGCTCGCCGCGTCGGGCAGGCACCGGTGACCGGGCGCCTGCACGTCGTCGCACCCTATGGTCCGACCGGCGCCAGCACGCGCGTACGAGCCCTCGACTGGCTCGCGCACCTCGGCCTCGACGCCGACGTCGAGACCTACCTCGGGACGGGTTCCACCGGCCTCGGCGTGCTCACGTCGCGGCCACGCGAGGTCCTCGCCGCGGAGGCGCGGCTGCGGCGGCTGCGCACCGAGGTGGCCGGTGGTCCGCTCCTCCTGGTGCGCAACGCGACACCGTTGTCCAACGGCGGGATCGAGTCAGCGCTCCTGCGCCGCGCCGGCCACGGCGTCTACGACTTCGACGACGCCCTCATGCTGCAGCAGCCGGGTGCCGCGAACCGGTTGTTCTCCCGTGCGCGCGCCTGGCGTCGCGCGGTGGCTGCCGCCGACGTGGTGGTGGCCGGCAACGACCACCTCGCCGACGCCGCGTCGGCCCACAGCACGAACGTGGTCGTCGTGCCCAGCTGCGTGGAGCCGGACGACTACGTCACCAAGGCGTCGTACGACCTGGGCGACCCGCCCGTCGCGGTCTGGCTGGGCAGCCCGTCGACCGAGCCCTACCTCGCCGCGATCGCGGCACCGCTCCTCGCCGAGCACCGGCGCTCCGGCCTCCGCCTCCGGCTGGTCTCGGCCGGGACGGCACCCCTCGGGGCACTGGACGCGATGACGGACCGGGTCGCGTGGGCACCCGGGTGGGCGGAGGCATCGCTCGCCTCGGCCGACGTGGGCCTGATGCCACTGCCCGACGATCCGTGGGCGCGGGGGAAGTGCGCCTACAAGCTGTTGCAGTACGCCGCTGCCGGACTGCCGGTCGTCGGCAGCCCGGTCGGCGTCAACGCCGAGGTCCTGGACCAGCTGTCAGGGCTCGCGGCCGCCACGCACGACGAGTGGCGCGACGCGCTGCGCACGGTCGTCGACGTCTCCGCGGACGAGCGAGCCGGGCTCGGGGCGGGCGCGCTCGCCGGCGTCACGGCGGAGTTCAGCTTTGCGCGCTGGGCGGACCAGTGGCGACGTTCGGTGACGGGTGCGCACCCGTCGTCCTGATCGCACCTCGCGCCAGCCACCACCACACGGCAGCACCGAACGCCGTGGCGACGGCCGTGCCGACGATGGCCCCGGTGAGCCCGCCGAGCACGGCGCCGGCCAAGGGACCGAGCAGCGCGGTGCCGCTCTGCCACAGCCGCCCTCGCCACAGGTCACGCGCGCTCGCGTGGACGCGCGCCTGGTAGTAGAGCAGGGCGCCGACCAGGCTGGCGCCGACGAACACGCCGGTGGGCACGGCGTACGGCGCCAGGTCGTTGACGACACCGAGGTCGACCCCTGCGTGGTCGACGACCACGACGGCAGCGACCGCTGCGGCACCCGTGACCGCACCGAGGACCAGGACCCCGACCAGGAGCAGCTGCTGTCCGCGCGGGGACAGCGGCCGTGCGGCGAGCGGTCGGAGCGCCTCGGTCGCGAGTCGTACGGGCGTGGCGACGTTGGAGACGGCCCGGTAGACGCCGAAGCCGTGGATGCTCAGCAGCGGAGCGACGGCGTACGCCCCGCCGATCGAGCTCGCGTCGAGGACGAGCGACTCCCGCAGCAGGGGCGCGATCGTGGCCCGGTGCTCGGTGACCCAGGAGCCCAGGACCGTGCCCGGCCAGCGTGGTGGGTTCGCCACGACGAGGGTCGCGGCGGCCCCGGCGGCCCACGCCACCATCACCGCGGTGAGGTGGTCGGTGCTGCGCAGGAGCACGACCAACGCGACGGCGAAGGCGATCACGAAGGCGAGGTCGCCTCTCAGGGTGGCGGCGAGCCCGCGCTCGACGACGTACTGGTAGCGGGCGCCGTTGCGCACCACCGTGCCGAAGACGGCCAGCGCGGTCGCCGCGACCAGGGTCGCCGATCCCCACAGCAGGACGGCGCCGATCGCGCAGGCAAGCCCCATCACGAGGCCGATCGCCGTCGAGGATGCCCGCAGCATCCGCTGCTGGTCGTCGGAGTGGCCGTGCGCGAGCCGGTGCCGGGCGTAGGGCTCGGTGCAGATCGACAGCTGGAGGGACAGCGCCCAGGCGAAGAGCAGGTAGAGCAGCGAGAACTCGCCGAACTCGCGTGCCTGCAGCGTGAGCAGCGCACCGATCGGCGCGGCGATCTGGGCGAGGCTCCCGAGTCCCACGGACGCGAGGGCGACGACACCGTGCGACGCGCGGCCGGGTGCTCGTCGCATGGGCGGGAGTCTAGTGGCGCTGCGCAGGCTCGTGCACCGCAGCGGACTCCGCGCCGGACGGGTCGCCGGTCCCACTCGCGAGGAGTGCCGCGTGGCACACGCCGGCGGCGAGGAAGAGCATCCAGCCGTGCCCGGGCGCCTGGAGGTAGGGGTTGGTCGCGCAGGCCAGGACGACCGAGCCGAGGACGGCGAGCGAGGAGATGACCACCCGCGGGTGGCTGCCACGGCGCAGCGCGGTGAACGCGCTGCGCAGCAGCAGGGCCAGGGCGAGGAGCAGGACGAGGATGCCGAGCAGTCCGGTGCTCATGAGCACCTGGAGGGGCTCGGTCTCGAACATCCACGGCCGGGTCTCGCTCCGCACGAAGTCGGAGTCGAGGGTCGCGCCGTAGCCCTGTCCGACGACCGGCGAGTCCTGCCAGCCGCTGATCAGCTCGTGGAACTGCTCGCCACGCAGCGAGTCGGACTCGGCCTGGAGGTCGTCGAAGGCGTCCGGAGTGGACGGTCCGTCGTCCGGCGCCGCGCCACCGGGGTCCGTCCCGGCGACGGGGGCATCCGGGATCGCGACGCCGGCCATGCTCGACACCTGGGCCAGCAACGAGTGCACGTTGGCCCCCACCGGCGTGTAGGCGAACGCCACGAGTGCGACGCCCGTGCCGAGCACGACGCCCACGTGGGAGAGCGCACCACGGCTGGCACGGCTGCTCCGCAGGTGCATGACGAGACCGGCGACGGCCGCCACGGCGAGCACGGCCAGGAGGGCGAGGAGCAGGCCGCGCCGACCGGCGACGCCGGCGGCGACCAGGTGCAGCGCGGCGGCTGCGGCGACGTACGGCCGCGCCGGCAGCCACGCCTCGCGCCCCGGCAGCAGGGCGGCCGCCACCGCGAGCGCGCCCGTGCCGACGAGGCTGGAGAGCCCGAGGTAGTTCAGCTCGATCTCACCGCTGGGCGCCATCGTGACGCGGGTGTCCTGGAGCGTGACCAGGAAGCCCGGCAGACCGGGGAGGTCCCAGGCCTGGCTCACCCCGAGCCAGGTGACGAGGAGCGCGCCGAGGCTGCCGACGCCCAGCAGCACGGCGAGGGTGCGACGGACCTGGGTGCCGCGCAGGCTGTAGGCCCACGTGCCCCACAGGACCGGCAGTCCCAGCCAGAGGGCGGCCTGGTGGACGACGCCGGGGTTGCCCTGGAGGCGGGAGACGACGGCGACGACGACCGCCCAGGCGAAGTACGCGCCCCAGGCCAGCAGCACTCCGCGCGTGGGTCGCGCGCCCCTCAGGACGAGCAGCGCCGCCGAGGTGAGGAACACCAGGAGCAGGGCCGGGTAGAGCACGAACCCCATCGAGACCGGGAGCCAGACGACCCACGCCAGGCAGGCGAGCTGCACCCACTCGAGGGGTGCCTCCCACCGGTGCCCGGCGCCGTCCGCGCGCAAGGAATCGTCGTTCGTCGGTAGCCCCCGCATGAGGACTACAGTGCCACGCGCCGGCCCCGCGGGGCGCGGCGGGCGGGGCGGTCCACCCGTGGGGAGGTGCGTTGGCGTGAGTTCGCCACGACCAGGACGAAGGTCCACCAGCCGAGCGGCACGGTGAGCATGGGCTCGGTGACGCCGAAGGTCAGCAGGGCGACCAGCACCAGGAGGATCATCCGGCCCGACAGCGGGAGCGGGTCCCCGGCGCGCACGCCGCACTGCCGCACCCGGCGCACGGCGTACGCGATCATCGCCAACGACAGGACGATCCCCAGCAGGCCGAGCTCCGGCAGCAGGTCGACGAAGAGGTTGTGGCCGTGCGGCAGCGCGAAGCCGGCCCGTTCGTAGATCTCGCTCGCGACCGGGTTGGGCGGCTGGGCGACGTTCCACGGGTGCTCCCACACCGCGCCCCAGCCCGAGCCCCACAGCGGCGAGTGAGCCAGGGTGGTCTCGATGGTGGCGCGCCAGAACGGCGCCCGCCCGGAGAACGTCGAGAGCTCCTTGCCGAGCACGAGCACGACGAACACCAGCACCAGCACGAAGGCCACGCCTGCGGCGCCCAGCCACGCGAGGACCAGGTGCCGCTGGCCGCTGCGCAGCCGCGGCCAGGCAGCCACCGTCCCGGCGACGACGAGGATGATCAGCGTGCAGACGTAGCCCGTGCCGGAGTTGGCCAGGTAGATGCCGTAGCCGTGGGACGCCAGGGCCAGCAGCCACAGGACGCGCGGCACCGTGGTCGTGGGCCAGCCGATCGCGAGCGTCACCGCGAGGGCGATGGCCATGGTGTAGGCGAGGATGTTCTGGTTGGTGCCGACGCCGGTGAAGATGACGCCCTCGAGGGCGGCGTACGACGTCCCCAGCACCTGCTCGTGGAACGCGTGGACCGACAACGCGACGACCACGAAGCCGCCCGCCGCGATGCCCCAGGCGACCACGCGCGGCTCCACGTGCACGGCAGCGGCGATCGCCACCGCGGTGATCTTGATGTAGACGGTGTTGGAGACGTCGGTGTGGAAGTCGTCGATGGTCCACAGCTGCGAGAGCAGGCCGACCGCGAGGAACGCCACCCAGGGCCACGGCACCCGCGGCAGCCGCAGCCACGGCAGGTTGAGCACCACCGCGACCTTGAGCCAGAGCACGGCCAGGGCGAGCGACAGGTAGAAGGTGGGGATCAGGGCGACGGGGTTCGACATCCAGAAGAACGACATCGCCACCACGGCCGTCCAGAACCAGCCGCGGGCGTCGCCGAGGTGCGCGCGTTCGCGGCCGTCGTACCACCCGACCACGGCGGCCCAGATCCGCTCGGGGCGCCCCGTCCGTGCGCCGGCAAGAGCATGCTGGGGCATGGGTGCGGACACTCCGTCGATCAGTGGCGGGGGCGATGGCCGGCTGGCCGGCGCCTAGCCTAAGGCCCATGCTCACTCGACTCGTGATCGTCGGCGGTGGCGGCTGCGCCCGCGAGGTGCTCGACGTCGTCGACGCGATCAACGCCGAGCAGCACCGTTTCGACGTCGTCGGTGTGGTCGACGACGGCTCGCCCGACGCCGACCTCCTGTCCGCCTGGTCCGTACGACACCTCGGGCCGACGTCCCTGCTCGACGACCTCGATCCCGACGTCGCCTTCGTCATGGGCATCGGCAGTCCGGGGCCGCGCGGGCTCCTCGCCGGCCGTGCCGGTGACCGGCCGAGCCCGACCCTCGTCCACCCCGCCACCGTGGTCGGCCAGCGCCGGGTGGAGCTCGGCACGGGCACCGTCGTGTGCGCCCACACGGCGATCCAGAGCCACGTCCGGATCGGCCGGCACGTGCACGTCAACCAGGGCTGCACGATCGGGCACGACGTACGCATCGGCGACCACGCGGTGATCTCGCCACTGGTGGCGATCTCCGGGAACGTCATCGTCGAGGAGTCGGCCTTCGTCGGGGCTGGCGCGGCCATCAACCCCGGCGTACGCATCGGTGCGGGAGCCGTCGTCGGGTCGGGTGCCGCGGTCGTCCGCGACGTGCCGCCGGGCGAGACGGTGGTCGGCGTGCCTGCGCGACCCGTAGGGCGCTAGCCCAACGTCTCGCCGCGCTCCTGGCGTCGTCGGCGCTGGCGGGCCAGCCGCTCCTCGAGCTCGGCGACCCGCGCACGCAGCGCGACCACGGCCTCGTTGACGGTGACCAGGTCGGCGGCGGCCTGCTCGTTGAGGCCGGCGAAGCGGAACTTCTCGGCCCGTTCCTCGAGCAGCGCGCGCTGCAGGTCGCGGATGCCCCCTGCCGCGCCGGGTGCCAGCAGGACCACCTGCTCGTCGACGCCGCGGAGCAGCGCCTCGCGCCCCCGCGCCCAGTGCGACTCGTCGTGCAGGTGGCGCGATCCCTCGTCCTCGGTCCAGACGCGGTAGGCCGCGGTGACCGCTGACGTGCTGGTGACGCCGGTGACGATGGCGGCGCGCAGCAGGAAGTCCCAGTCCTCGGTGGTGTCGAGGGTCTCGTCGAAGCGGTGTCCGAGGTCGGCGAAGACCCCACGCGGCACCGCGAAGGTCATCGGCGGCGACGCGTTGTCCCAGAGGTGGTCGGCGAGGCTGAACTCCACCGGCCACACCGGGTGCGCCGGGCCGACGTCGACCGGAGCCGGGCCGAGCCCACCCTCCCGGTCGGACCCCAGCACCGGGCGTACGTCCTGGGCCAGCGCGACCGAGCGCAGCACGGTGCCCGGTGCCTCCGCCTCGAGGGCGGCGAAGGCCTCGACCCAGTCGAGTGCCACCGCGTCGTCGTCGTCGAGCATCACGGCGTAGCGCCCGCGCGCCACGTCGAGCGCGTCGTTGAGGGGTGCCGACCGGCCGGCACGCTCGACCTCCAGCACCCGCACCCGCTCGCTCAGCCACGGGGGCGTCGCGGCGACGAGCGCGCGTACGGCGGCGAGCGCCTCGGGCGTCACGCGGTGGCATGCGAGCACGACCTCGAAGTCGCGCGAGGTCTGGCCGGCGAGGCAGGTCAGCGTCTCCTCGAGGCAGAGCATGCGGTGGCCCTGCGTCCGGGTGAGCACCGTCAGGAACGGTCGGTCCTCGAGCTCGGCCGGCAGCACGGGCGTCGGGAGCCCCGTCTGCCGGAGGAGGAGGTGGAGGCTGGTGGCGGGCAGGGCGGCCGGGTGGCCGTACGGCTGCGAGGTCGTGGCCGCAGGCACCGTCGAGGGCCGGTCAGGTCGCCGGTCGGTGAGGACGGCCGCTGAGTCGAGACGTCGTGCGTCGGCGGCGTCGGCTCTCCGGTCGGCACCCCGCGGGAGTGCGACGCAGACCACGGGCACCACGCTCGGCTCCGCGTCGGGGGAATCCGCGGTTGCTCCCCACGGCAGGACCCGGGCCTGGCGGGCATCTCCCGTCTCGGCGGTGGCGGCGACCAGGCGGCGCAGGGCTCCGGGGGTGGGGAGGTCGGCCGCGGAGGCGAGCACGAGGATGCCGTCGTCGGGTCGTGCGGTCAGCTCGACACCGGCGTCGGCACACCACCGGCGCAGCTCCTCGCGGGCCTCCATGTCGGGAAGATCGAGCATCCGACGGTCGGCCCGCACGCGGCCGAGGGCCGCGACCCACGCGCGGACGTGGTCCGCGGGGCCGGTCCCCGAGAGCCGGAGGAGCACGGACGGGTCGCTCACTCGGTCCTCCTGCCGGGGTGGGCACTGGTCGCCCGCGACTCTAGGACATCCGCGCGGACCGGCTGAGACGGCCGGGGCTGGCCCCGAGGCTCGGCCGTAGGGTTTCGGCCATGACTTCGACACCCACCGTCGCCGACCTGCTGGAGCAGATCCAGGGGTACGGCGCGTGGGCGGTCATCCGGCGCAAGGCGGCCCCGACGGCCGGGCTGGTCGGCGGCACGCCGCACGAGGTGGCGTCGCTGCTCGACATCCCGCTGGAGACCGGCGCCCCCGAACCCGGCCGCAGCGCCGACCGGCTGGTCGCCGTGCCGTTCCGGCAGGTGCGCGAGCGCGGCTTCGCGGCCATCGACGACGGCGCGCCGCTGACCGTCGTCGACATCGAGGCCGAGCACGAGGTGTCGGTCGACGACCTGATCGCCGCGCTGCCCGACCTACCCGTCGAGCTGGCCGACCGCGGCGGCTTCGCGACCTCCGACGAGGACTACGCGAAGGTCGTGGAGGCGATCATCCGCGACGAGATCGGGCAGGGCGAGGGAGCCAACCTCGTGATCGGTCGTCACTACCGCGCCGTCCTCGCGGACTGGGACGCGACGAAGGCACTGACCGTGCTGCGTCGGCTGATGGAGCGCGAGCGCGGGGCGTACTGGACGTTCTGCTTCTTCACCGGCGAGCGGTTCCTCATCGGCGCCAGCCCCGAGCGGCACGTGTCCGTGCGCTCAGGTGACGTCCGGATGAACCCGATCTCCGGCACCTTCCGCGTCGCGGGACTCGCCGAGGAGGAGCTCAAGACCGGGCTGCTGGAGTTCCTCGCCGACGAGAAGGAGGTCTTCGAGCTCTTCATGGTCGTCGACGAGGAGCTCAAGATGATGTGCGACATCTGCCACGAAGGTGGCCAGGTGCTCGGGCCGTTCCTCAAGCCGATGACCCACCTGATCCACACCGAGTACCTCCTCGCCGGCCGCTCCCACCGTGACCACCGCGAGATCCTCCGCGACACGATGTACGCCGCGACGGTGACGGGCGCGCCGGTCGAGAACGCCTGCCGGCTGATCGCCGACTACGAGCCCGAGGGCCGGGGCTACTACGGCGCCGCGCTCGCGCTCTTCGGTCGCTCGCCCGACGGAACACCCACGATGGACAGCCCGATCCTGATCCGGACCGCCGACGTCTCCACCTCCGGCGAGCTGAAGGTGACCGCCGGCGCGACGCTGGTCCGCGACTCCGACGCGGCCAGCGAGGTGGCCGAGACGCGGGCCAAGGCGGGCGGCATCCTCAGTGCGTTCGGCCTGGCGCCGGCGGCGACCTCCGACGGCCTGGACATCGCGGATCTCGCGCGGGACGAGGACGTCGTACTCGCCCTGGGCTCGCGCAACCAGCGGCTCTCCCGCTTCTGGCTGACCGACCAGGCCGGCGAGCAGCCCGACCCGTCGCTGGCGGGCAAGCAGGTCGTGATCCTGCACGGTGAGGACGACTTCGTGAACATGCTCGTCCACGTGCTCGGCGTGTTCGGCATGACGGCGCGGGTGGTGCGGCACGAGGCCTACGCCACCGGCGCCTTCGACGGCGCTGACCTGGTGATCGTCGGCCCCGGTCCCGGCGACCCGCGCGAGGGCGACCACCCCAAGATCGCGACGTTCCGCCGCGCGGTCGACGACCTGCTCGCGTCCGGCCGACCCTTCCTCGCGGTGTGCCTGGGCCACCAGACCCTGTGCCAGCAGCTCGGGCTCGAGCTCGGCTACAAGGACGTCGTGTTCCAGGGCACGCAGTCGCCGGTCCGGCTCGACGGCCGCACGGAGCGCGTCGGTTTCTACAACACCTTCGTCGGCCGGGTGCCGTCGGACGGCGTCCTGCCGGCTGGCGTGCGCGTCGAGGCCGACGCGGCGACCGGCGACATCCACGCGATCGTCGGCCCGCACTTCCGCGGCATCCAGTTCCACGCCGAGTCGATCCTCACCGAGAACGGCTACGACCTCCTGCACGCCGCGGTGCGCGACCTCCTCGCCTGACGTTCATTTCGGCGTGTGAGGCAACGGATTGCTCGTCCACCGCGTCACCCTTGGTGACCAGCTCGGGACACGACGGGGGACACGTGCATCACTTCAGACGAGCGCGCGATCGATGGGTGCCGGGCCTGTGCCTGCTCGCGCTGATGGGCGGCGCCGCGGCCTGCGGGACCGCGAGCGGACGGACCACGGACGACGGCGTACGACCGCCACGGTCGACGAGCGGCACGATGTCGTCGCTCGACCTGGCTCCGGCGGCGCGACAGGACGCCCGGCCCAACATCGTCGTGGTGATGCTCGACGACTTCTCGATGGACCTCGTGCAGACCATGCGATCGGTCCAGCGGATGCGCAAGGCGGGGGCGTCCTATCCGCACTCCTTCGTGACCGACTCGCTGTGCTGCGTGTCGCGGTCGAGCTTCTTCACCGGCCAGTACCCCCACCAGACCGGCGTCCGCACCAACACGAGCAATGCGGGCACGTCGATGCTCGGTGGGTGGCCGGCGTACGACACCCACGGCAACCCCGAGCGCGCGTTCAACGTGCGACTGCAGCAGGCGGGCTACACGACGGGCTTCGTCGGCAAGTTCCTCAACGAGTACGAGTGGTCGCCCGGCCGGGCGCTGCCGCCGGTGGTGCCGGGCTGGTCGACCTTCAACACCGTCTTCGGCTCGGCCTACGACGGCTGGGACTTCGCCAGCACGTCCGTGGTCGACCAGCGGATGCGACTGACCCAGCACGACGCGCCGCCTGCCAGCGCGAGTGGCGCCGCGAAGGACAAGGCGTACGCCGGAACGGTGATCGGCGACCTGGCGATGGACTTCCTGACCACCGGGGAGGCCGCGGACGCACCGTACTTCCTGGAGGTCGCGCTCTACGCGCCCCACAACCGCACGCAGCCCGAGGGCCACTACCCGGGCGACCCGCTCTTCCCGCCGATGTTCCGCGACCGCGAGGGTGCGCGGGGCTGCGGGCGGGTGGCGTGCCGCAAGCTGACCGTCGAGGACCTGCCCGGGTTCGGCGACACGCGTGAGGACAACCGGCCGCGCACCGTCGGGGGCGAGAAGGCCCGGGCCTGGAACACCGGCTCGACCTTGTCCGCGTCGGCCGCGGTCCGCGACCTGCGCGACCGGGCGCGGATGTCGCAGTCCGCCGACCGGCTGGTCACGAAGATCCTCCGGTCGGTCGGTCCCGACACGTTCGTCGTGCTCACCTCCGACAACGGCTTCCACCTCGGGCAGAACGGTCTCGGTCGCGGCAAGGGGACGGCGTACGACACCGACGTGCGCGTTCCGCTGCTCGTCACCGGGCCCGGCGTCGTGCCCGGGAAGCGCAAGGAGGTCACCATGAACATCGACCTCGCGCCGACCTTCGAGGAGCTGGCCGGGCTGCCGCCGGTGCCCTTCCGCAGCGGGCTCTCCCTCGTGCCGACGCTCTCGCAGCCCGGCGTCGTGCGGCAGTCGTACGCCTTCCTCGAGCACACCCAGCAGACGCTGACCGGCGGCGACCCGGACGCGGCGTTCAGCGGCGCCGAGCTCGACCGGATCCCGTCGTACACAGCGGTCCGCAGCCGGCAGGCGCTGCTGGTGCGCCTCGACCTCGACCCGCGACGCGGCGCGACGTCGTGGGGCTACGAGTACTACAGCTATCGCGGGAGCCGCTGGGAGAAGCGCAACGCCTTCACCAGCGCGAAGCGCAAGCCCGAGGTCGACCTGCTGATGGCGAAGCTGGCCGCGTTCGACTCGTGTCGCGAGAAGGGTGACGAGCCGGTGTCCGACTCCTGCCGCACGGTCCGGCAGTAGCACTACTGTCGCGTGCGTGCAGCCGGACGTGATCGTGGTCGACCACCACGACTCCTACACGTGGAACCTCGTGCACCTGGTCGCGTCGGTGACGGGTGTGCTGCCCCGCGTCGTCCAGCACGACGAGGTGACGCCGGAGGACGTGCTGCGGCACTCCCACGTGCTGCTGTCGCCTGGGCCCGGCCACCCTGCCGTGCCCACCGACTTCTCGGTCGGCACCGCGGTGCTGCTCGACGGGTCGCGACCGGTGCTCGGTGTCTGCCTCGGCATGCAGGGCCTGGTGACGACGTACGGCGGCGTCGTCTCCCGCCTCGCGCCGGCCCACGGTGACGTCGCCGCGATCCGGCACGACGGCCAGGGCGTGTTCGCCGGGCTGCCGCAGGACTTCGCGGCGGTGCGCTACCACTCGCTCGGCGCCATCTCGCTGGGCTCCTCGCTCCTGGCGACCGCGTGGTCCGAGGACGGGGTGGTGATGGGCGTACGCCACCCCTCCCTGCCGCTCGAGGGCGTCCAGTTCCACCCGGAGTCGATCCTGTCGTCGCACGGTGCCGAGCTGATCAGGAACTTCCTGAACATCCCACGGCGTTCTTCTCCCCTGCTGCGCTCCTCCGAACAACGCCGCGGGGAGCCCGAATGAGCCCAGTGGATCCGGTCTCGTTCTTCCTCGACGTGGCCGCGCGCCATCCGCGCTGCTTCTGGCTCGACGGCGGGGGCGCCCGCGAGTGGTCGGGTCGCCGCTCGATCATCGGCTGGCTCGAGGACGACGACGTCTCGTTGACGTGGTCGGCGACGCGCCGCGAGGTGCGCGAGCACGCGGGTGGGTCCTCGACGGTGGTGGGCGAGGACATCTTCACCGTGCTCGAGGAACGGATGCGCGCCGGCGAGCAGTGGTTCGGCTACCTCGGCTACGCCTGTCGCCCCGACCTCCCCGCACTCCTCCCCGGACCGGGCGATCCCTCCCTCCCCGACGCGGTCTGGATGCGGCCGGCCTCGGTGCGGGTGTTCGAGCACGAGGTCTCTGCGTCTTCTGGATCCCCGGCTGACCGGGGATCGCTGAACGTGTCAGGCCGTGCACGGGCCGGCACGTTCAGCGAGAGCCTGACACGTCAGTACGCCGACGGGTTCGCGACCGTGCAGGAGCACCTGCACGCCGGCAACTCCTACGAGGTCAACCTCACCCATCGCCTGACGATCGAGTCCGACCTCGACCCCGTGGCGGCGTACGTCCGGCTGCGCGAGCTCAACCCCGCGCCCTACAGCGGCATCCTCCAGCACGACGTCGACGGCGCGCGGGCGTGGCTGCTGTCGAGCTCACCGGAGAGGTACGCCCTGGTGACGCCCGACCGGCACCTGGAGACCAAGCCGATCAAGGGCACCACGCCGCGCGGAGCGACGCCCTACGACGACGAGGCCCTGCGCGAACGGCTGGGGCGCGACCCCAAGACGCGTGCCGAGAACCTGATGATCGTCGACCTGCTGCGCAACGACCTGTCACTGGTGTGCGAGGTCGGGTCCGTCGAGGTCCCGGCGCTGATGCAGGTCGAGAGCTACGCGTCGGTCCACCAGCTGGTGTCGACGGTGCGCGGCCGCCTCCGCGATGACGTCACGACGGTGGGAGCGCTGCGCGCGCTCTTCCCGGCGGGATCGATGACCGGCGCTCCCAAGCTGCGCACGATGGAGATCATCGAGGAGGTCGAGCTGACGCCGCGAGGCGCGTACGCCGGTGCGTTCGGCTGGATCAGCGGCGACGGCCCGGCCGACCTCGGGGTCGTCATCCGCTCGCTGATGACCGACGGCAGCGGCACCTGGCGCCTCGGCACCGGCGGTGGCATCACCGTCAAGTCCGACGTCGACGACGAGTGGGCGGAGTCGCAGTGGAAGGCCGAGCGGCTGCTGCGCGTCTTCGACCCGCCCATGTAACGCCGGGTGAGTGCTTGTTCTACCTATCCCTGGAGGGGGTGCCTACAAGCACTAACCCGGCGTGACAAGGGATTCCACGCCCGGCAGCCACAACGTGAAGCGGGCTCCGCCGTCGGGCGCCCGGGACACCTCGATCTGGCCGCCGTGGCGGTCGATGACCTGGCGCACGATCGCGAGCCCCAGGCCGGAGCCGGGCATCGCGCGCGACTCCTCGGAGCGGAAGAACCGCTCGAAGACGTGGGGTCGGTCGGCCTCGGCGATGCCGCTGCCCTGGTCGTCGACGACCAGCACGCCGTCGGTCAGCCGGACGGTGACGGTGCCCCCCGACGGGCTCCACTTGGAGGCGTTGTCGAGCAGGTTCGTCACCGCGCGCTCGAGGCTGCTCGAGTCGCCGACCACGACCCACGGGTCGACCGCGACGTCGAAGGCGATCCCCTGCGCGCGGCGGCGTACGCGCGTCACCGCCCGCTCGACCACCTCGGCCAGGTCGACCTGTGCGACGACGTGGGTCATCGGCTCGTCGCGCGCGAGCTCGACGAGGTCACCGACCAGGGCGCTCAGCTCCTCGATCTGCCCGCGCACGTCGTCGAGCAGCTCGAGCCGCGCCTCGGTCGGCAGGGCGGTGTTGCCCTCGGCCTGGCGGAGCAGGTCGAGGTTGGTGCGCAGCGACGTCAGCGGCGTCCGCAGCTCGTGGCTCGCGTCCGCGACGAGTCGGCGCTGCCGGTCGCGCGAGGCACCGAGCGCCAGCAGCATCTGGTTGAACGCGGTGGCGAGCCGCGCGACCTCGTCGTCGCCCTCGATCCGCAGCGGCGTGAGGTCCTCAGTCTCGGCGATCCGCTCGACGGATCGGGTCAGGCGGCGCACGGGTCGCAGTCCGTTGCGGGCCACGAGCCAACCGGCCATCAGCGCGGCCAGCACGCCGAGCGCCCCGAAGGCGAACAGCACCCCGCCGAGCTTCTCCAGGGTGCGGTCGTTGGGCGCCAGGGGTTGGGCGAGGATCAGTCCCTGCTCGCTGCCCGCCTGGACGGTGGCGACGCGGAACCGCTCGCCCTCGTCGGTGACGAGGGTGCGCACGGACGACGAGCGCCGGCCGGTGACGACCTCGTACTCCGGCTGCCCGAGGGTGAAGTCCGGAATGTCGGTGCCTGCGACCTGGCCGTCGGCGGTCACGACGATGATCCGCACGTCGGCGGCTCCGAGCACCCACGGCGGGACGCCCCTCGCGGTGATGCGCGACAGCGTGGTGTCGGCGGTGGCCCGGTGGGCGCGGTTGAGCAGCGACTGGTCGAGCGAGCTCATCAGCTGCTGGCGCATCACGACGTACGCCGTCATGGACAGGATCGCGATCGACACCCCGAGCGCGATGGTGGTGAGGACCGCGACGCGCGACGCCAGCGAGCGGCGGTAGTGCCACCGCTTCTGCGCGACCGCGGTCGGGGTGGCCATCCGGCTGGTCACGTCTCCTTCAGCACGTAACCCACGCCACGCACCGTCTGGATCAGTCGCGGCTCACCCTCCGCCTCGGTCTTGCGACGGAGGTAGCCGACGTAGACCTCGAGCGAGTTGGCACTCGTCGGGAAGTCGTAGCCCCACACCTCCTCGAGGATGAACGAGCGGTCGAGCACCCGGCGCGGCCGGCGCAGGAACATCTCGAGCAGCGTGAACTCGGTGCGGGTGAGCTCGATCGGGCGCCCACCGCGGACGACGTCGCGGCTCGACACGTCCATCGTGAGGTCGGCGAAGGCCAGCACCTCGCCGTCGCCGTCGGCATCCGGCACGACGCGGCGCAGCAGCGCCCGCAGCCGTGCGAGCAGCTCCTCGAGGGCGAAGGGCTTGGTGAGGTAGTCGTCGGCGCCGGCGTCGAGGCCCTCGACCCGGTCGCCCACCGCGTCGCGCGCGGTGAGGACGAGGATCGGCACGTCGTTGCCGGCCGCCCGCAGCGCGCGCGTGGTCTCGATCCCGTCGAGGCGCGGCATCATCACGTCGATCACCACGACGTCGGGGTGCTGCGCACCGACCGCCACCAGGCCCTCGGCGCCGTCCGCGGCGAGCACGACCTCGTACCCGTTGAACTCCAGCGACCGGCGCAGCGAGTCGCGCACGGCCCGGTCGTCGTCGACGACGAGCACGCGGGGCTTGGAGTCGGTCACGCGGCAAGGATGCCACCGACGCCTGAGGCGATCCTGAAAAGTCGGGTGCGGAGCCCTGTGGCGACTACTGCCGCGAGCGCACCCGACTCAGAGGTAGCGCGCCGCGATCGTCCCGGCCCGTGCGCCGTAGCTGCCGCCGAACATGCAGGCGTGCACGAGCAGGGGGAAGAGCTGGTGCAGGCCGAGCCGGTCCTCCCAGCCGTCGGTGAGCGGGTGCACCTCGTCGTAGGCCGCCACCATGCGGGGCAGGTGGGTGAGGCCGAAGAGGTGGAGCATCGCCAGGTCGACCTCGCGGTGGCCGCCGTAGGCAGCCGGGTCGATGACGTGGATCGCGAGGTCCTGGCCCCAGAGGCAGTTGCCGTTCCAGAGGTCGCCGTGCAGCCGGGAGGGAGCCTCGTCGGGGAGCAGATCGGTGAGCCGGCCGACGACCGCCTCGACCGCCGTGGCGTCGCCGTCGGTGATCGCGCCGCGGTCGCGGGCCAGCTTGAGATAGGGCAGCAGCCGGCGGATCGCGTAGAACTCCGGCCACGAGCCGGCCGTCTTGTTGGGCAGCGGCAGCCGGCCGATGAAGCCGTCGTGGTCGAGGCCCCAACCGTCGGCGCCGGCGGCGTGCGTACGAGCCAGCTGCTGCCCGAAGGTCACGGCCGCCTCGGCCGGCGTCTTCGAGCTCTGCTCGACCCACGCCAGGATCACGCAGTCGCTCGCGGCGGCCAGCACGTCCGGCAGCGGGATGCCGTCCTCGACCTGGGACAGCCAGCGCAGGCCGGCCGCCTCGGCCTCGAAGAAGCCCTCGGGAGCGTGGGGCAGCGTCTTCATCAGCGCCGTCTGCCCGCTCGACAGCCGCAGCCGGGTGGCGGTGGCGATGTCGCCGCCCGCGACGGGCGAGGTCGCGACGACCGACGCCCCGAGCAGCTCCTCGGCGCGCTTGGCGACCAGTGGCTGACGAGCCATCAGGCGTGGTCCCCGGCGGTGGTGGCGAGCAGGTCGGGGAGCGCGGACACGATCGTGTCGCTCGTGCGCTCGACCATCGCCAGCACCTCCTCGAAGCCGTCGGCCCCACCGTAGTACGGGTCCGGTACCTCGCCCCCAGGATCGACCGGATCGAAGTCGCGGAACAGCCCGATGCGGTCCGTGCGACCGCCGACGTCGGCGAGATTGGTCCGGTCCATCACGAGCACCAGGTCGTACGCCTCGGGCCAGGTCGCGTCGTACTGCCGGGCGCGGTGCCGCGTCGGGTCGTAGCCCGCGGCGCCCAGCGTCGCGGCCGCGCGGTCGTCCATCGGGTTGCCGACGTGCCAGCCGCCGGTGCCGGACGAGGCGACCTCGACCCGGTCGGCGAGGCCGGCGTCGGCGAGCCGGCGCTCGAGGACGACGTGCGCCGTGGGGGAGCGACAGATGTTGCCCAGGCAGACCAGCGCGATGCGGTAGCTGCCAGGTGTTCGTGGAGCCGGGAGCCGGGAGATTTCGGGCACCCGCATCAGTCCCGCGACGGCAGCGCCGTCCGGACGCCCCAGCCGACGACAGTGACGATCACGGCGCCGACGAGCGCGCTCCAGAACCCGTCGACGTGGAAGCCGAGGTCGAAGGCGTCCGCGAGCTTGGCGGTCAGCATCAGCATCAGCGCGTTGATGACGAGCAGCAGGAAGCCGAGCGTGAGGATGATGAACGGCAGCGAGATCAGCTTGATGACCGGCTCGATGAAGGTCGACACGAGCCCCAGGATCAGCGCCACCACGAAGAGCGGGACGATCTTCTCCTGGATCTCCGCCTGGCCGTTGGCGGGGCCGTCGAAGAAGATCCCGTCGAGCAGCCAGGCCGCCACGGCGAGCCCGGCGGCGTACGTCAGCAACCACGTCACGAACCTCATTCGACGACCCTATCGGGGGTGGCCCACCGGCTAACCTCCTCCGCGTGGTGAGCATCGGCGGGACAGGCGTGATGGTCATGAGCACGCTGGCCGCGGCCGCCGTCGCGGTGCTCCTCGCGCTGTCTGCCCGGCGCCGGCTCGGCACCGTCACTGCCGTGGCCATCTCCGGCCTGCTCTGGTCACTGGCCGCCATCGCGATCGCCACGCTGGTGCCGACCCGCGCGGACGTGGGGATCGTGCCCGCCGACGGCCGGAGCGACTCCTGCTCGTGGGACTACGGCGGTCCCAACGGCGCGGCGTTCGAGGGGCTCGGCTTCGACCAGCGCACCCTCAACGTGCTCCTCTTCGTGCCGGCCGGGCTGTTCCTGGTGCTCGCGGTCGGGCGGTGGTGGTCGGGGGTGGTGCTCGCTCCGCTCGGGCTCGCCGTGCTGGCGGCGTACAGCGTCGGCGTCGAGCTGCTCCAGCTCCAGGTGGCCCGCATCGACCGCGCCTGCGACGTCACCGACATGGTCGACAACGCCCTCGGAGCCGGGGTCGGCTTCGTCATCGGGGTGGTGCTGCTCCCGGTCGTGAGGCCGTGGCGAGGCCGGCGACCGGCTCACTAGGGTCGGGGCATGCCCTCGACTCCCCAACCCCGGCCCAACGTGCTCGCCATCCCTGCGTACGTCGCCGGCAAGCCGCCCGTCGCCCAGCCCGGGCTGACGTCGTACAAGCTCTCCTCCAACGAGAACCCCTTCCCGCCGCTCCCGGGCGTGCTGGAGGCGGCGACCGAGGCGGCGGCGGCGATGAACCGCTACCCCGACATGGGCAGCACCGCGCTCTACGCCGCCCTCGGCGAGGCGATGGGCGTGCCGGTCGAGGACCTCGCGGCGGCGACCGGGTCGGTCGGCCTGATCTACCAGCTGGTCAACGCGTTCTGCGAGCCCGGCGACGAGGTCGTCTATGCCTGGCGCTCGTTCGAGGCCTACCCCATCGCCGTCACCGCGGGCGGTGCGGCGAGCGTGCAGGTGCCGCTGTCCTCCGACGGACGCCACGACCTCGACGCGATGGCGGCGGCGGTCACCGACCGGACGAAGGTCGTCATCGTCTGCACGCCCAACAACCCGACCGGTCCGGCCGTCACCCAGACCGACCTCGACGCCTTCATCGCGAAGATCCCCACCCATGTGGTCGTGGTCGTCGACGAGGCCTACCTCGAGTTCGTCCGGATGGACGACGCGATCGACGGCGTCGCGACCTACCGCCGGCACGACAACGTGGTGCTGACGCGGACGTTCTCCAAGGCCTACGGGCTCGCCGGCTTCCGGGTCGGGTACGCCGTCGGTCCCGCGCCGCTGGCCGGCGCGCTCCGCGCGGTCTCGCTGCCGTTCGGGGTGAGCCACGTCGCCCAGGCCGCCGCGATCGCCTCGCTCGCCGCTCGCGACCAGCTGTTCGAGCGCGTCGACGACCTCGTCGCCCGACGCGCCGACCTGGTCGCACGGCTCCTCGAGGTCGGCTGGGAGCTGCCCGACGCGCAGGGCAACTTCGTCTGGTTCCCGCTGGGTGACCGGGCGCTCGAGTTCGCAGCCGCCTGCGGCGAGCTCGGCGTCTCCGTCCGCCCGTTCGCCGGCCACGGCGTCCGCGTCAGCATCGGCGAGGACGAGGCCTTCGACCGGGTGGTCGAGGTGGCAGCTCGCTTCGCCGGTGGTTCGGCACGCACGTGAGGACGGCCCCGTCAGCGACTTGATGCGATGCTCACGCCGCGTTCATCTCCTGGTTCCCTGCGGCCACCGGGTGTTGGACGACTCCCGCGAGGGTGAGTGATGGTTGGCGCGCCGCGCCGCCCGTCGCCCATCCCGAGGAGATCATCGATGTCCCGTCGTCACCTGGCAGCCCCTACCGCCGCCCTCGTCGCTCTCTGCGTCGCGGCACCAGCCATCGCAGCGCCCGCACCGGGCAACACCACCGGCCCGTCCAGTTCCACCGCGCCCTACCTCGTCCGATCCGTCAACGGAGTCACGCTCACCAGCCTGCTGACCGCCGGCGACGCGGTCGGCGGCTACGCCATGGCCGGGACGCCCGACGGCATGGGGGCCTGGGACAACGGCGACGGCACCTTCACCATGCTGGTGAACCACGAGTTCGCCACCGGCCAGGGCGGCCCTCGCTCGCACGGAAACACCTCCGGCTCGTTCGTCAGCCGCTGGGTCGTCGACAAGGGCAGCCTGAAGGTCATCTCCGGCCGCGACCAGATCACGTCGCTGGTGCTCGCCGGAGGGGTCGGCTCGCGCGACCTCAACCGCTTGTGCTCCGCCGACCTCGGCGAGGTGTCCGCGTTCTACGACGCCGCCAGCGGTCTGGGCACCCGGGACCGCATCTTCCTCAACGGCGAGGAGACCACGGGCGGTCGCGCGTTCGGCAACGTCGTCACCGGAGCTGACAACGGAACGAGCTACGAGCTGACCGCCCTGGGCAAGGCTGCCTGGGAGGACATTGCCGCCAACCCCGCCACAGGTGTGGACACGGTGGCCGTCGGCCAGAGCGACGGTGGCACCCAGGGCGTGTACGTCTACCACGGCACCAAGCAGGCCACCGGCACGCCAGTCGAGAAGGCCGGCCTGACCAATGGCACGTCGCTGGCGATCGCAGTCGCCGGTATGACCGCGGAGGACCCGAGCACGTCCTACACGGCCGGTCCGAAGCGCTTCACCATGGCCGCCACGGGCACGGCGTTCGCCCGCCCCGAGGACGGCGCTTGGGACACGCTCAACCCCGACGTCTACTACTTCGCCACCACCGCCTCGATGACCGGCCACAGCCGCATCTGGAAGGTCACCTTCGACGACGCGACCAAGCCCGAGCTCGGCGGCAGCATCGAGGTGCTGCTCGAGGGTCCCGCGGACAACACTCCGGCCTCCGCCGGCCCGAAGATGATGGACAACCTGACCGTCAACGAGCGAGGCCAGCTGCTCATCCAGGAGGACCCGGGCGGCAACGACTACGTCTCCGGGATCTACCAGCTCGACCCGAAGTCCGGTGGGCTGCGCCGGGTCGCGCGCTACGACGAGCGCCAATTCGCCCCCGGCGGCTCGCAGTTCATCACCAACGACGAGGAGACCTCGGCGATCATCCCGGCGCCGTTCCTGGGCGCAGGCCAGTACCTCTTCACCGCGCAGGTCCACAAGGCGGTGGCCGGGCCGCAGGTCGAGATGGGCCAGCTCGACGTGCTCCACGTGCCGGCCGGCCAGAAGGTGCGCTGAGACCTCCTCGCCAGACGCCACCGGCACCTCAGTCAGGACCGGACGGCCCCGGCGCGTGCGCGTCTGGGCCGTTCGGCCGCGTCAGGGGTGCGTCGACCGGCGCTTCGACCGGGGCCCGGTCCATCCGCCGGAACGACGGCACCCGCGTCGGCGCCATCGTGGTGACGAAGTACGCCGCGCCCGCGATCAGCATGGCCGGAGAGAGGCCGAGGCCGGCGACCGCCAGGCCGCCGAGCACGCCGCCGAGCGGCATCAGCGACCAGCAGATCGCACTGTTGAGCGAGGACACCCGGCCGAGCAGCGGGGCCGGGATCCGCTCCAGGATCACCGCGCCGAGGATCGGGTTGAGGAATCCCGACGCGACGCCGGCGACGGCGGTGATCGCGAAGACCGCCCACAACGGCGACTCGATGGCCATCACGACGTAGCGCGGCGCCCCGCAGATGAGGAACGCGATGACGTACGTCCGGTAGCGCGGCAGCGTCTCGCCCCACCGTGCGGCGGCAAGGGCGCCCAGCACCGACGACCCGCTCATCACGGCGAACAGCGTCCCGAGCACCGCGACCCCGGCGCCCGACTCCTTGGCCCAGACAGGCGCGAGCACGGAGGCGTACGCCATGTCGACGAGGTTGGTCACCGCGACCATCGCGCAGATCGCGATCAGGACCGGCTCGGTGCGCAGGAAGTCCCAGCCCTGCCGGAGCTCCTGGACGTACGACGTCGCGTCGGCGTCGGCGTCGGCGTGGAGCGGGACCGGCCGGCCCAGGCCGGAGGTGGCGAGACCGAAGACGGCGAAGGAGACGAGGAACGAGGCGGCGTCGACGTAGAGCGCGTTGGCCGAGCCGATGGTGGCGACCAGCAGGCCAGCCAGTGCGGCGCCGCCCATCGACGAGGTGCGCTCGACAGCGGCGGCGAGGCCGGAGACCCGCTCCAGCGAGTAGTCGGCCACCCGTGCGATCTCGGGGCTCATCGCGGCCTTGCCCGCGTCGCCCGGCCCGCGCAGCGCCCCGGCCACGGCGACGAGCACGAGCAGGGTGGGGAAGCCGAGCACGTCCATGCTGTGCAGCAGCGGGATCGCCGCGACGACGAACGCGGACAGGAGGTCACACACGAGGGTGACCCGGCGCGGGCCGACGCGGTCGAGCAGCGGGCCTCCCAGCGCCTTGAGGATGACGAGCGGGGTGATCTCGGCGGCGGCCACCAGGCCGGTCTGGGTCGCCGACCCGGTCGTCGACAGCACGAACCAGGGGATCGCGATCATCGAGATCCGGGTGCCGAGGAAGGAGATTCCCTCGGCGGTCAGCCCGCCGACGAGGGGCGTACGACGGGGTGCTGCTGCCGCGGTCGTCATCGCTCGTCCCACGTCTGGCCCGGGCGGACGAACGCGTTGACGTTGACCACGAACGGCGCGGCGTCCGGGGCGTCGGAGTCCTCGACGTCCTCGATCGCGGCGACCAGGGTCTTCAGCAGGGCGTCGGCCTGGGCCGGCGTCACCCGCACCTCCCAGTCGCTCAGCGTGCCGGGCGAGCGCCACGCCTCGGGGAGGAACTGCATCTCCGAGATGGCCGCGCGCATCCGGTCGGCGTACAGCATCGCCACGGTCGACAGGTAGGCCTCGACGTCGCTGTCGACGACACCCTCCTCCCGGAAGTCGGTGCGCGTGCTCTCGTGCGCGGCGCGCCACCAGCGGTCGCGGGCGTTGCCGCGATCGGTGTCCTCCTCGATGAAGCCGTGCTGCGCGAGCTGGCGCAGGTGGTACGACGTCGCGCCGGTGTTGAGGTCGAGGCGCTGGGCGAGCGTGGTGGCGGTCGCCGGTCCGTCGCCGCGGAGGATCGTCAGCATCCGCAACCGGACCGGGTGGCTGAGCGCGCGGAGCCCGGCGATGTCGGGCGTGATCGAGGAGGCCATGGCCCCACCGTAGAACTGCAAAGAGTTATTTGCAAACAGTTCTTTGCGATGTGTGTCGCGGGCTAGTCCGACAGGCGGGCGACCAGGCACGGCCCGCCCTCGTAGATCCCGCCGTCGATGGCGAGCGCGAGCCCGTCGGCGTAGAGCCGCGGCTGGTCGTAGGAGTCGCACGGCACCTGGAACAGGTCCCCGATGATGCTGTGCCCGTGGACGATCCGGCTCCCACCCAGGGAGTCGAGAAGTGTCCGTGCGGCCACCGGACCAGCCCGACCGGCGAACTCGTGACGCCGGCCCAGGCGCACGAGCACGTCGAACCAGGCAACCGGGTCGTCGTCGGCCAGCGTCGCCCGCACGGCGGCGTTGATCGCCTCGATGGAGTCACCGCACTCCAGGTAGGCAGTCGTGTCGGAGTGCATGAGCAGGTGGTCGCTGTCGCGCGCGATCGCCGGCAGTCCGGCCAGCCAGGTGAACAGCTCCTCGTCGATGCCCGCCTGGTCGGAAGCGAGCCCACCGTTGTGGGCCCAGATCGAGGCGAAGGTCCGGACGACCCCGCGGTGCACCACCCGAGACTCACCGAAGCGCCGGGTCCCGAGCGCGATGACCTCGTGGTTGCCGAGCACCGGGAGCACCGCCCCGCCCGCGGCGTCGGCCTCGTCCACGAGACGGCGTACGAGCGCGATCACCCCGAGCCCGTCGGGACCGCGGTCGAGGAGGTCGCCGAGCACCCACAGCCTCGCGTCGCCGCCCGACCAGTGCGCCGCCTCGTCGACGAGCCCCGCAACCTGCAGCGCGGCGGTGAGCTCGGTCAGGTGGCCGTGGGGGTCGCTGGTGGCGAAGGTCGCACTCACGCCCCGACCGTACGACGGTTGCGTGGGTGGTGCGTGGGTATGGTTGAAGTGTGAACGACACGGCGACCTACGCGACCGAGGGCAAGCCCTTCGAGCGGGACATGTCCTACCTCCCGGACCGCATCCTGGCCGGTGCGGGCTCGGCCGACCCGCTCGACGAGGACTTCCCGAGCGGGTCCAAGGACAGCCCGCGCGACGTCCCGGTCCGGGCGGTCGAGCCGGGTCGTTACCGCCTGGTCGCGGCGCGCGCGTGCCCTTGGGCGCACCGCTCCGTCATCGTCCGCAGCCTGCTCGGCCTCGAGGACGTCATCTCGTGGGGCGCGCCCGGCCCGACGCACGACGCCCGCAGCTGGACCTTCGACCTCGACGAGGGCGGCCGCGACCCCGTCCTCGGCATCGAGCGGCTCCAGGAGGCCTACTTCGCTCGCGACGCCGACTACCCGCGGGGCATCACGGTGCCGGCGATCGTGGACGTCGCCTCCGGCGAGGTGGTCACCAACGACTTCCCGCAGATCACCCACGACCTCTTCTTCGAGTGGCGCGAGCACCAGCGCCCCGACGCCCCCGACCTGTGGCCGGCCGACGTCCGTGAGGAGATGGAGTCGGTGATGAAGCGGGTCTTCACCGAGGTCAACAACGGCGTCTACCGCTGCGGCTTCGCCGGTTCGCAGGAGGCCTACGACGACGCGTACGCCCGGCTGTGGACCGCGATGGACTGGCTCGAGGACCGACTTGCCGACCGCCGCTACCTGATGGGCGAGCGCGTGACCGAGGCGGACGTACGCCTCTTCACCACGCTCGTCCGGTTCGACGCGGTCTACCACGGGCACTTCAAGTGCAACCGCAACAAGCTGAGCGAGATGCCGCACCTGTGGGCGTACGCCCGTGACCTGTTCCAGACGCCGGGCTTCGGCGACGAGGTCGACTTCGACCAGATCAAGCGGCACTACTACGTCGTCCACACCGAGCTCAACCCGTCGCAGATCGTGCCGGAAGGGCCGGACGAGTCGGTGTGGAACACGCCCCACGGCCGCGGGTGACTGGACGATTCGCGCCGAGTTCGGTGCTTTTGCTCAAGGTCGTCTGTAGGTAGCCCTGCGGTTCGTCGTAGTGGGGCCTGAGGGGCGTGTCGGTGCCTCACTGTTGCCTCTCGAAGGCCGACTCGTGGGGAGCACGGCCGCCCGGGTGACCCGGGCAGCAGCTCGAATGGGGACATCGTGGCAACTCTCGCCAGCTCGCCGACTTCTGGGGCACTGACTCGACGCGTGCGGAGGATCGCCGCGCTCGCGCTGGTCCTTCCGGCCGTCGTGGTCCCGACTGCGGCCTTCGCCGCCGACGGCACCGACCCCGGGGCCCCCGTCGTCACCAACACGGTCCGCGCGACCTACGACGTCGACTACGCCTGGCAGGTCTTCAACGCGGTCGACCGCAACCGCGCCGACGCACCGGTCGGCGGCACGGCAACCGTGAGGTACGCCGTGGGCGTGACCGCGCTCGGTCCGCCGGCGACGTCCGGCTACGAGGTCGCCGGCTCCCTGGGTGTCACCAACCCGGGCGAGCCCGTCCTGGTCGCGCTGACCGCGGACCTGGCCGGCGCCGGTGCCTGCACGATCGCCGCCACGGACGAGTCGCCGGCCGCCGGGCTCCAGGTGACGCTCCCCGCCGGCCCCAGCTCCTTCGCGTACACCTGCGCGCCCGGCGCCTCGACCGGTCCGGCCAGCACGACGGTGACCGTGTCGTGGGACGCCACCGACCAGCAGGCGGTGGCGCGCGCTGCCGGCTCGAGCAGCGCGGTCGCCCAGTCCGCCTTCGTCGTGGACCAGAAGACCGACGAGCTCACCACCGTCTCCACCGCGACGGACGGCGGCTCCCCGGTGATCCTCGGCACGCTCGACTGGGACGACGTGTGGGCCGCAGCCGACCACCGCGTGCTGGTGCGGGTGTCGTCGCTGCCGCTCGGCGTCGGAGACGGGCCGTGCGCCGACCACGCCAACGTCGCCCGCGAGACTGCGGACGCCACCACCGACAGCGAGACCGTCACGGTCTGCGAGGAGCCCGAGGTCCTCGGCGAGGAGTCGTTCGGCAAGGCCGTCGGCCGCGTCCGGACGACCTGCCTGGGCACGGTCCGGGCCCACCTCGACAACCGGTCGGGCCGCACCGCGGTCTACCACCTACGCGTGGGCACGAAGGTGCGCCGATTCTGGGTGCGGCCGCAGTTCGCGAAGACGGTCGTCGGACGGGGTGCCCCCCGTGCCCTCGTGACGCTGCGCGCCGGAGCGGCGCAGCTGGGGCGCACGCAGGTGCCCCAGCGCTGCCAGGCACCGTCGGTCCTGCCGGACACCGGTCTCCGCAGCTCGAGCTGACGCAGACGCCAGGCCAGCGCCTGGCCCCCCGACGCCTCCGCCCACACGGAGGCCGCCGGCGCCGACGGGTACCCACGAGTCCGTCGGCGCCGGTCTCATTTCGTGCCGCCGGTCTGGTCCAGTGGCCGCGTCACGACCCGACATCAAGGGCGAGCCGTTGCAGCTTCGGTCAAGGTGGGCAACAGGTCGTCCTCGACTTCGCCCAGACCGGTCACGCGCGCGCACACGGGAGGATCGTGGGAAGGTCAGCAGGCCGTCATGGGGTGGACGACCTGGTTCGGCTCTCCACGGGCCGCCAGCCAGGGGGATGCGCACAGTGAACACAGGGCACCATGCCATGGCGAACAGCACGTCGAAGGTGGGTTCCACCGGGCTCGACCGGATCCGCTTCCCCCAGCGGTGTGAGGCCCTCCAGGTCCTCCCGGGCGCGTGGCCTCCTGGCCGCCATCGCCTGGTGGCTGCCTTCGACACCGGGCGGAGCTCCTAGCCGCCCGAACCTCCATCCCCCATGGAGGGAGCCGGTGTCGGCGGGCCACAGGCCCGCCGACACCGGCTCGCGGGGACCCGCATCCGGTCCGCGGTGACCGCGACGCAGCTAGTCCATCTGGCCTCTATCCGGCTGGATGCATCGAGACTCGGTCAAGGGCCCGTGCAGAAAGCCCGCCACCTTGGCTCACCCCCTGTCGGGAGCCGTGCGGCGGGGTGATCCTGATGCTCGGAACATCATGCTGCGCGCCGTGGGGGCGACGCGGCAGGCAGTGGTCGTCGGCCTTGGGGGCGCCGATCACGTCAACCACGTCCCAGGGGGAACAACCTTGACCGAGCTCACCAGGATCACCACGGTCGGCACAGCCAGGGCCGTACGCGTCCACGTCCCGCCGCCCAGCGGCACGGTCACGCCATGCGTCGCCTAGCGCTCGTCCTGCTGGCGATCTTCCTGACCGCGGGCGGCCTGTCGGCCGTCCAGCCCAAGGCATCAGCATCCGCCGGCCTCGTGCCCGCGCACTCGGCCGCTGCGCCGCACCACGCTCGAGCCGCTTGATGCCCCACCTCTCGGGACAGCGACCCGCGAGGGGTCATGACGACCGGGAGACCCGGTCCGCCGACCCCTTCGGACCCCACCGCACCCCGACGATCTCCATGTCCGGGTAGCGGTCCTCCGCCGCCCGAGCCTCCACCCCCAAGGGAGGCGAGCCGGCGTCGACGGGTCACCCACGAGTCCGTCGGCGCCGGCTCATCCATGTCCCCCGGCGGTGTAGTCCGCGTCAAAGAGCTGGTCGGCGATGCCTCGCTGACCAGCCATGTGACGCGGACTACACAGGCGTACGAGGGCTCATCGGGAACGACCGCACCGAGGCGGCGGCCCGGGATGTCCAGTCCAGACCGGTGTAAATCCCGTAGATACGACGAGGATCTGTCAAGGCCTCACACAGATAGGCCGCCACCTTGGTGCAGGCCCTGTGTTGCGGCGTGTCCGCGGGGGAGGGTTGGCCTCTGAACGAGCAGCCGACGTCTTGGGGGCGACGGCTTGCGGTGGTCGTCGGCTTTGGGGCGCCGATCACGTCAACCACTTTCAAGGGGATCAACCATGCCTGATTTTTCTCGTCGCACCGTCGTCCGCGGCACCGCCTGGACCGTGCCGGTCGTCGCGATCGCAGCCCCGGCGCCGGCATTCGCCACGTCCCCGCCGCCGCCGCCGCCGCCGCCGACGGTCGACTTCGACGGCGCCTGCGCCAACACCGGGGCAAACGCAGAAGGGTTGCGGCGTCGACCCCAAGACGCTCCAGGTCCCGGTCACCGTGAACAACACGCCGGACGTGGACATCGTGTTCCAGATCACGAGATGCTCTACTCGACAACAACGAGCACGCGTGCCCACCTCGGACCGGCTCGGGTGTACGCTGAAGGTGTCACCGGCATCTTCGACATTACATGCAGCGCCCCAGCATCGGTGCATCCGGTTACGATTCGGCGTGCACGGACGGGGCATGCGACAGGGGCACCGTTCTCGTCCGCCGGTGTTACAACCTGAGGTTCACCATCGTGTCGGCATTCCACGTCGGCAACCTCCAGCCCGTTCTCGGCGCGGATCGAGTACCAGCTCCTCGCCACGCGACTGCACGCAGATCCTCAGCACGTGGCCAAGGTAGAGCAGCGCCTCCCGGACAACAACTGCGCGCACCTCGACGACCTAGTCCGACCTCAGTCGAGGTCGGTCATCTCACCTGGATCGCGCGTGCTCTCGGCGAGGGTGCCCCGGCTGAACGGCGGTAGCTGGTGCTCGGATCGCGCTCGTCGTCCGTGAGGCCCAAGGAGTCGGCGTTCGACGAGAAGGACTGTTCACATGCGACGCGCCTTGTTGGCCTTGCTGGCGGTCGGCCTCACCGTCGGCGGGTTGTCGGCGGTGCAGCCTCGGGCGTCAGCCACGGACACGTCCAGGCTCCGCACTCGTCCGGTCAGCAGGGCTGACCAGACGCGTGAGGCCGCGGACGACACTCTCCACCTCCCGGCGTCGCTACGGGACCCTCGGGTCCTGCCGCGGCGCCGGGCTGCTGTTCGCGGTCCACGCATCAATCTTCATGTCCGGGTAGCGGTCACCGCTGCCCGAGCCTCCACCCCCCAATGGAGGCGAGCCGGCGTCGACGGGTCACCCACGAGTCCGTCGGCGCCGGCTCATCCATGCCCGGACCTCGGTAGTCCGCATCAAACGTCTGGTCGGGGACACCTCGGCACCAGACGTTTGATGCGGACTACCGGGGCGTACGAGGGGGTGCGGATCGACCCGCCAGATTGGTGCTGGCAGGCTGCGGCCGATACCTTGTGGCCACCATGTGGTCGGGGTCACACACGCCGACGACCACCCCTGCAAGCCGTCGGCGTCCGGCGATCCCGTGACTGCCGCTAGCTGTTGTGAGGAGAATTGCGTTGTCCGATCCTGTGCACTTCGGTCCCGACCTGGCGGAGGTCTTCGGACCCTCCCAGTCCGACGGCGGCCCCGACCTCGTCCAGCTGCTGACGCCTGAGGGCGAGCGCGTCCACCACCCCGACTTCGACTACGACTTCTCGGCCGAGGAGCTCCGCGGGCTCTACCGCGACATGGTGCTGACGCGACGCATCGACGTCGAGGCCACCGCCCTCCAGCGCCACGGCGAGCTCGGCATCTGGGCCCAGCTGCTCGGCCAGGAGGCCGCCCAGATCGGTGCCGGCCGCGCGATGCGTCCGCAGGACTACGCCTTCCCGACCTACCGCGAGCACGGCGTCGCCTACTGCAAGGGCGTCGACCCGCTCCGGTTGCTCGGCCTGTTCCGCGGCGTCGACCAGGGCGGCTGGGACCCCAACGAGAACAACTTCGGTCTCTACACGATCGTCATCGGCGCCCAGACCCTGCACGCCACCGGCTACGCGATGGGCATGCAGCGCGACGGCGTCGTCGGCACCGGCGACCCCGAGCGCGACTCCGCGGTGCTCGCCCACTTCGGTGACGGAGCCTCCTCGCAGGGCGACGTCAACGAGGCGTTCATCTTCGCTGCGTCCTACAACGCGCCTGTCGTGTTCTTCTGCCAGAACAACCAGTGGGCCATCTCGGAGCCGATCGAGCGCCAGACCCGCATCCCGCTCTACCAGCGGGCGCTGGGCTTCGGCTTCCCGGGCATCCGC
Organism: uncultured Actinomycetota bacterium; assembly: GCA_963711175.1. Classification (GTDB taxonomy): domain Bacteria; phylum Actinomycetota; class Actinomycetes; order Propionibacteriales; family Nocardioidaceae; genus Nocardioides. The sequence goes on along the minus strand of CAVQDC010000011.1, from coordinate 137,609 downwards.
GTCGACGGCAACGACGTGCTGGCGACGTACGCCGTCACCAAGGCCGCGCTGCAGCGCGCGCGGGACGGCAACGGCCCGTCGTTCGTCGAGGCCTACACCTATCGCATGGGTGCGCACACGACGACCGACGACCCGACGCGCTACCGCCTCAACGACGAGCTCGAGCACTGGAAGCTCAAGGACCCGATCGAGCGGCTCAAGGTCTACCTGCGCCGCAACGGCCTGGTCGACCAGCAGTTCTTCGACGACCTGGACGCCGAGGCCAAGGAGCTGGGCCACCACCTCCGCGAGGGGTGCAAGGCGCTGCCCGACCCCCAGCCGATGGACCAGTTCGGTTACGTCTTCACCGAGATGACCGAGGAGATCGCCGCCCAGCGCGACGGTTTCGCCGCCTACCTCGAGTCCTTTGAGGAGTCGCACGCATGAGCGCCACCCAGAAGATCACTCTCGCCAAGGGCCTCAACATGGGCCTGCGCAAGGCGATGGAGGCCGACGACAAGGTCCTGCTCATGGGTGAGGACGTCGGCAAGCTCGGCGGTGTCTTCCGCATCACCGACGGCCTGCAGAAGGACTTCGGCGAGGACCGCGTCATCGACAGCCCGCTCGCGGAGTCCGGCATCGTCGGCACCGCGGTGGGCATGGCGTTGCGCGGCTACCGCCCCGTCATCGAGATCCAGTTCGACGGCTTCGTCTACCCGGCCTACGACCAGATCGTGTGCCAGGTCGCGAAGTACACCTACCGCTCGCAGGGCAAGGTGAAGATGCCGATCGTCATCCGCATCCCCTTCGGCGGTGGCATCGGTGCGGTCGAGCACCACTCCGAGAGCCCGGAGGCGCAGTTCGCGCACACCCCCGGCCTCAAGGTGGTGGCCTGCTCCAACCCGGTCGACGGCTACTGGATGATCCAGCAGGCGATCGCCCACGACGACCCGGTCATCTTCCTCGAGCCCAAGCGGCAGTACCACGCCGACAAGGCCGAGCTCGACGAGTCCGCGACCCCCGAGCCGCTCTTCACCTCGCGCGTCGTACGCGCCGGCAGCGACGCGACGGTGCTGGCCTACGGCCCGACCGTCAAGACGGCGCTCAAGGCCGCTGAGGCCGCCGCGACCGAGGGCCGCAACCTCGAGGTCATCGACCTGCGCACCCTCTCGCCGCTCGACATGGCCCCGGTCTACGAGTCCGTACGCCGCACGGGTCGCTGCGTGATCACCCACGAGGCGCACGTCAACCTCGGCATGGGCGCCGAGGTGGCGGCCCGGGTCACCGAGGAGTGCTTCTACTCCCTCGAGGCCCCGGTGCTGCGCGTCGGTGCCTTCGACATGCCCTACCCGCCGTCGCGGATCGAGGAGGAGTACCTCCCCGACCTCGACAAGGTCCTCGACGCCGTCGACCGCACGTTCGCCTTCTGAGGAGACCAAGATGTCCGAGTTCTTGCTGCCTGACGTCGGTGAGGGCCTCACCGAGGCCGAGATCGTGGCGTGGAAGGTCAAGGTCGGCGACACGATCGAGATCAACGACGTGATCGTCGAGATCGAGACCGCGAAGTCGCTCGTCGAGCTGCCGTCGCCCTACGAGGGCACGGTCCTGGCCCTGCTCGTCGCCGAGGGCGAGATGGTCGACGTCGGCACGCCGATCATCTCGGTGGGCACCCCCGGCGAGGAGCCGGCCGCTGCGCCTGCTGCTCCCGCCGAGCAGACGGAGTCCGATCCCTACCTGGGCATGGCCGAGAAGGCCGGCGCGGCCGAGGCCGCGGCCCAGGTCGACCCCGCCGACATCGACCTCTCCAACCCGGCCGCGTCCGGGTCCATGGAGGGCGCCTCGCTCGTGGGTCGGATCAAGGCCGAGCGCGGTCCGATGCGTCGTGCCCGGCGCGGCTCGGCCTCGCCGAGCACCGACGCCGGCGCCCAGGCCCAGCTGCAGCTGCAGGGCGCCTTCGCACCCGGTGGCGCCCAGTCCGACGAGGTGATGCCGGCCGACGAGTCGCCGGTGCCGGCCACCGACCAGCGACCCGCCCCCGCGGCGGCCCCGGCCGAGGCGCTCGTCCCGTCGTCGGCGCAGGCCGAGCCCAGCGACGTACGCGCCCTGGCGAAGCCGCCCGTGCGCAAGCTCGCCAAGGACCTCGGCGTCGACCTCACGACCGTGACGGGGTCCGGGCCGTCGGGCTCGATCACCCGTGACGACGTCCAGGGTGCTGTCGGCGGATCGGCACCTGCCGCCACTGCTCCCGCGGCTCCGGCCGCCTTCACCGCCGCCCCGGGCGAGCGGGAGACGCGCGAGCCGATCAAGGGCGTGCGCAAGATGATGGCGACGGCGATGAGCCAGTCGGCGTTCACCAGCCCGCACGTCACCGAGTGGATCACCGTCGACGTCACGGCCACGATGCAGCTCGTCGCCCGGCTCAAGAAGCGCCCGGAGCTCCGCGACACCCGGGTCAACCCGCTGCTCGTCCTCGCCCGCGCGGTCATCCTCGCGATGAAGCGCACCCCGGAGATCAACACGTTCTGGGACGAGGCCGCGCAGGAGGTCGTCTACAAGCACTACGTCAACCTCGGCATCGCGGCGGCCACGCCGCGTGGCCTGGTCGTGCCCAACGTCAAGGACGCCGACAGCCTGTCGATGACCGAGCTGGCGGCCGCGCTCGGCCAGCTGACGGCGACCGCGCGCGACGGGAAGACGCAGCCGGCGGAGATGGCCGGCGGGACGTTCACCATCACCAACGTCGGCGTCTTCGGCGTCGACGCCGGCACCCCGATCATCAACCCGGGTGAGTCCGCGATCCTCTGCTTCGGCGCGATCAACAAGCGGCCGTGGGTCGACGAGGAGACCGGCGAGATCGTCGTGCGCGACGTCACCACGCTGGCGTTGTCCTTCGACCACCGTCACATCGACGGCGAGAAGGGCTCGCGCTTCCTCGCCGACGTGGCCGGGATGCTGTCGGACCCCGGGACCGCGCTCCTCTTCTGAACCACGCTGACCGGGCACTTCGTGCCCGTCCCGCCAACTGACCGGGCACTTCGTTGCGCAGCACGATCTCGGCACGAAGTGCCCGGTCAGCGTTCAGGACGGGCACGAGGTGCCCGGTCAGCGGGCGTGCCAGGCAGCGAGGAGCTCGGCCTCGCGCTCGGGCGTGAGCGCCGTGACGGGGGAGGCGAGGCACCCGGGTGCGGTCTCGGCGGGCGTACGCAGCCGCAGACCCACCGCCTCGGCCGGTCCGGGGTCGTGCGCCAGCATCCCGTCGTACTCGGGTCGCGGCAGCCACAGCGGCAGCGAGCCGTCACCCGCCCACGGGGCGACCTCGTTCGCCTCGAGGAAGTCCTGGTCGACCCACGTGAGGTCGGGCTCGGTGCCGACGCCTGCTGCCACACCGGCGAGCATCTCGCCGAACGGCATCGGTCGCCCGACGGCGTCGAACACCCCGGTCGTACGCGCCTCCGCGAGGTCGAGCAGCCACGCCGCCAGGTCGCGTACGTCGATCACCTGCACGATGTCCTCGGGCCTGCCGGGCGCCAGCACGTCGCCGCTGCGAGCCAGCCGCTGCGGCCAGTACGCGAAACGACCGGTGGGATCGCCCGGCCCGACGATGAGCCCGGGCCGGGTGATGGCGTACGACGTCGCGAGCTCCTGCACCGCCTGCTCGCAGGCGACCTTCATGCCGCCGTAGGCCTCCGGATCGACGGCGAGGTCGACGTCCTCGGTGATCGGCTCGGCGAGCGGCTCCATGGCGGTCGAGGAGTTGTCGGGGTAGACGCTCACCGTCGAGACGAAGACCCAGTGCGCGCCCGGCACCGCAGCCAGTGCGCGTCGGGCGTGCGAGGGGAGCCGGGTGACGTCGACGACGGCGTCCCAGTCGCCGTCGACGAGCGCGGAGGGCGGATCGTCGGCACGGTCCCACGGGAGGTGGGTCGCGCCGTCGGGGACGGGGCCGGACTCGCCGCGGCACGCGCAGGTGACGTCCCAGCCGCGGGCGAGTGCCTGGACGGCCGTCTCGCGGGAGAGGAAACGGGTGCCACCGAGCACGAGGAGCTTCATGGGACCACTCCACCTGCCGTCCCGAGGCGGCGACAAGGTGTTTCGCTGTGGGCGCAACCCGTGACCCCTTTGTCAGGGACGGCGGATCGCTGTCACACTGGCGGCCTCGGAACGCGCGCGAAGGGAGCGGGCAGATGTCGCTCGATGCCGCCACAGCCTCGTCGGGTGAGCCCTCGACGGCCGCCCTGCTGGCGCGTGCCCAACAGGTGGCCGACCAGCTGCAGAGCGAGGCCCGCGCGGAGGCGGAGCGGCTGACCGCCGACCTCGCGGTCATGCGCGAGGCGGCCCGCCGCCTCGCGGCCGAGGCCGAGGCCGACCGCGCCGAGGCCGGCCGGGCCCGCAAGCAGGCCGAGCAGGTCCTCGCCGGAGCGTCCGAGGAGGCGGCCACCATCGTGGTCGACGCCAACGAGCAGGCATCGCTCCTGATGAGCTCCGCCGAGTCCGCGCGCGACGACGAGGTCGAGGCAGCCCGGACCGACGCCGAGAAGCTGCGCGCCCAGGCCGCGGACGACGCAGTGGCGCTGCGGGCCGAGTCCCAGGAGCTGCGCGACACCGCAGCGGGGGAGAAGTCCACCCTGCTGGACGCCGCGCGTGCCGAGGCCGAGGCCATCGTCACGGCTGCGCAGGAGACCGCTGCGCGACTGGTCGAGGAAGCGCGTACGGCGGGCCAGCAACACCTCGAGTCCGCGACGGTCGAGTCCGAGTCGCTGCGCGCGACCGCCTCGGTCGAGTCGGCGCGCATGCGTGACGAGGCATCCCTGCACGCCGAGGACCTGAGGCGTACGACCGGTGCTGAGACCGAGCGGATGCGGCTCGCGGCCGAGGAGACCCTCGCCGCGGCCCGGGCCGAGAGCGACGAGAAGCTCCGCGACGCGGCCGAGCAGACCGAGTGGGCGACCGCCACCGTGCGGTCGGTGCTCTCCGGCGCCGCGGCCGAGGCCGAGTCGACGCGCAAGGCGTCCCACGCCGAGGCCGGTGACCACGTACGCCTGGTGCGCGAGCGCGTGCTGGGCGTCATCGCCGCCGTCAACGGCCGGGTGGCACTCGAGCTCGCCGAGGCCAAGCAGCGTGCCGAGGAGGTCGCCCAGGACGCGGGCCGCGCCGCGGACGAACGGAGGGCCGAGGCGAAGTCGGCCCTCGAGCAGGCGCAGGCAGAAGCCGCGCGCATCGTCGCCGACGCGACCGACGAGTCCGAGCGCGCGGTCGAGCGGCTCGAGCGCAGGCGTTCGGAGGCGGAGTCCGGCGCCGCCAGCCTCCGCACGATCGTCGCGCAGGAGGTCACCCGCAGCCGCGCCACCGCCGCCGAGGACCGCCGCCGCGCTCGCGAGGAGTCACTCGCGCTCGTCGCCGAGGGGCGCGCCGAGGCCGATCAGCTCCGTGAGAGCGCCCAGCGGGCACTCGAACGCGCGCGTGCCGAGATCGCCCAGCTCCAGACCCGTCGTGACGGCATCGCCGCCGAGCTCGGCCAGCTCTCCGGTGTGATCGAGGCGCTGTCCGTGCCCGAGCGCGAGCAGGCCAGGGCTACCGCGGCCACCGACGACACCACCGACGACACCCCTCGCCCCACCCCCGACCCCAGCTCTCCCCCCACCCCTGACCAGGAGACCCCCGATGCCTGACGAGATGTTCACCAGCGTGCGACGCGGCTACGACCCGACCGAGGTGGAGCGCGCGATCAGCCAGGCCCGCGCCGAGGCCGACCAGCTGCGGACCCGTCTGGCGGCGGCCGAGTCCGCCGCCGAGCAGGCGCGCGGCGAGGCCGCGACGTCGCGTGACGCCCTCGTCTCCCGTGAGGCACAGGAGCCCGAGCTGCCGACGTACGCGCACCTGGGCGAGCGCGTCGGCCAGATCCTGTCCCTCGCCGAGACCGAGGCCGCCGAGGTCCGCGACCGCGTCGTCGGCGAGGTCGAGTCGCTGCGCAAGGAGGCCGAGGCCGAAGCAGGTGCCGTCCGCGCCGAGGCCGACCGCTACGCCGAGGAGACCCGTCGCGACGCCGAGGCCGAGTGTGCTCGGCTCGTCGCCGACGCGCGTACGGCCGCCGAGTCCGAGCGCGACGCCGCGGAGCGCGATGCGTCGGCCCGTCGCGCCGAGGCCGAGGCGCTGCACGAGGATGCCCGTGCGAAGGCCGCCCAGTCCGGAGCCGACTTCGAGACCACCCTGGCCGAGCGGCGCCAGAAGGCGACCTCGGAGTTCCAGGCCCAGCAGGCCGCCACCCAGGCCGAGCTCGACGCGATGACCGCGCGCAACCGCGACGCCGAGGCGTCCCTGGAGCGCAGCCGCACCGAGGCCGAGTCCCGGATCGCCCGGATGCTCGCCGACGCGGAGGAGCGATCGACCACGATGGTCGCCGACGCCCGGTCGACCGCCGACCGCGTCCGCGCCGAGTCCGACCGTGAGCTCTCCGCGGCCGCACAGCGCCGCGACAGCATCAACGCCCAGCTCTCCAACGTCCGCCAGATGCTCGCGACCCTGACCGGCACGGTCCCCGGCGTCGCGCTGCCCGAGCCGGTGCAGCCGGTCGCTGAGGACGTACCCGCCGAGGCGCCCGACGCTGACGCCGACCCGAGCGACGAGCCCGAGACGGCGGACGTCCCCGAGGCCGTCACCGAGGCCGAGGTCGTCGAGGCCCAGGAGGCCACCGCCGCCGAGGAGTCCGGGACCCCCAAGAACGCCTGACCCACCCCTGACGCTTCACCAGGGGATGTCGACGTTCTCGCACTTCCCACGGTGAATTCACCGGGGGAAGTGCAGGTTCATCGACATGCCATGGTGAAGCAACAGCGGCGTCAGACGTAGCGGCGAGCCCGCTTCTCCGGCGACCCCGGCCCGGCGGCGAGGAGCGCGCTGAGCTCGTGCTCGAGCACCGCGGCGACCCGGCGGCAGAAGTCCTCGGGCTCGTCGGCGGCGTCGGGCTTCTCGGCGACGATCCGGTCGACGATGCCGCGTCGGTAGAGGTCGAGCGCCCGCACCTGCTGGGACCGCGCCATCTCGGCGGCGTGGTCGAGGTCGCGGTGCACGATGGCCGACGCACCCTCGGGGGGCAGCGGCGAGAGCCATGCGTGCTGCGCAGCGATCACCCGGTCGGCCGGCAGCAGCGCGAGCGCGCCACCACCGTTGCCCTCCCCGAGCATCAGGCACAGCGTCGGGGCGTCGAGCGTCACCAGGTCGGCGAGCGACCGGGCGATCTCGCCGGCCAGCCCGCCGTTCTCGGCATCGGCCGACAGCGCGGCGCCCTGGGTGTCGATGACGGTCACGAGCGGCAGGCCGAGCTCGGAGGCCAGCCGCATCCCGCGCCGCGCCTCGCGCAGCGCCTCGGGCCCCATCGGGTGGTCGGTCGTCTGGCCGCGGCGGTCCTGCCCGAGGAACACGCACGGCGCCTCGCCGAACCTGGCCAGCGCGATCAGCAGGCCGGCATCCTTCTCGCCCTGCCCGGTGCCGTTGAGCGGTACGACGTCGCTGGCGCCGTACTTCAGCAGCCGGCGTACGCCCGGCCGGTCCGGTCGCCGTGAGCGGGTGACGCAGTCCCACGCGTCGACGTCGGGCACGGACTCCTGACCGGGGTCGGCCACCGGCGCGACGCCCTCACGAGCAGCCATCAGGATCGACAGGGCGCGGTCGAGGATCTCGGCGATCTCGTCCGGCGGCAGGACCGCATCGATGATGCCGTGGGCGTAGAGGTTCTCCGAGGTCTGTACGTCGCTGGGGAACGCGCGACCGTACAACGCCTCGTAGACCCGCGGGCCGAGGAAGCCGACGAGGGCGCCGGGCTCGGCGACGGTGACGTGGCCGAGCGAGCCCCACGAGGCCATCACGCCGCCGGTGGTGGGGTTGCGGAGGTAGACGAGGTAGGGCAGCCCGGCCGTGCGGTGGGCCGCCACCGCGGCGGAGATGCGCACCATCTGGACGAACGCCGGTGTGCCCTCCTGCATCCGGGTGCCGCCGCTGATCGGAGCGGCGACCAGGGGCAGTCCTTCGCGGGTCGCGCGCTCGATCCCGGCGACGATCCGGTCGGCGGCTGCCCGCCCGATCGACCCGGCCAGGAAGCCGAACTCGCCCACCAGCACGCCGATCCGCCGCCCGTGGAGCCGCGCCTCGCCGGTGAGCACCGACTCGTCGACGCCCGACTTCTCGGCCGCGGCGGCCAGCTCGGCGGCGTAGTCGTCACTGATCCCGTCGCGCGACGGCGCGGTGTCCCACGAGGTCCAGGAGTCGTCGTCCAGCACCAGGTCGATGAGGTCGTGCGCGGAGAGGCGGCTCATGCGGCGAGGGTAGACGCGAAGCGGTCAGGCCTTCGGCACCCCGGGTGCCGGCGTGGTCCGACCCATGATCCAGCTGTCGAAGAATGTCGACAGCTCGAGCCCGGTCTCGTTCTCCCAGTGCTCGAAGACCTGCTCGCGCGTGGCCGACGTGTCGTCGTGCTGGCCCAGCCAGCCCCGGGCGATCCGGAAGAACTCGTCGTCGCCGAGCTCGACGCGCAGCTCGTTCCACATCAGCGCCGGCGGGTAGTAGATGTTGGACCCGCCGAACTGCTTCGGGTCGTACGCCCCGGGGGGACCGTAGTCGTCGCGCAGGCCCTGGTCGGCGGCGCGGGAGCGCTGGATCGTGCCCCGCAGTGGCTGGATGTCGTGCTCGTCCTCGTAGAGCCACTGCATCAGCATCGTCATGCCCTCGCTGAGCCACACGTCGCGCCAGTCGGCCGGCGAGACCTGGTCGCCGTACCACTGGTGCACGAGCTCGTGGGCGATCACCGGCGGGGACAGGACGTACTCGTTGTTGCCCAGCGTGACCATCGTCTGCGTCTCCATCGCGCTCTCCGACGCGGTGACGACGAGGCCGAGCGAGTCGAACGGATAGGGACCGAGCTTGGACTCGATCCAGTCGATCGAGTCGGCGGCCGTCTGCACCTGGTCGACGCCCCGCACCATGCCGCGCGGCGTCCAGTAGTCGACCCGCAGCCCACCTGCAGACGTGTTGCTGCTGTGGGCGTAGTCGCCGATCGCGAGGGTGACGAGGTAGGACGACGCGGGCTCGGTGAGCTGCCACGAGCTCGTCGTGGTCGCGCCGTCGGTGGTCAGCTCGGTGAGGTGTCCGTTGGAGATCCCGGTCCACGGCGAGGGGGCGTGGACGGTGATGTCGTAGAGCGCCTTGTCGGACGGCTGGTCGTTGACGGGGTACCACGTGTAGGCCCCGTAGGGCTCCTGCATCGTCCACACCTCACCTGTGTCGGTGATGGTGAATCCCGTCGTCGAGAAGTCGCGTCGGGTCGTGGGCGCGGGAGCGGGCTTCGGAGTGCCGACGTAGTCGAGCGTGAGCTCGTACTGCTGGTCGGTCTCGATCGGTGCCTCGATGACCAGGTTCTTGCCGCGACGCGCGAAGCCGACGCCCTCGCCGTCGAGCTCGAGGCGACCGACGGTGAGGCCGCGCCCGAGGTCGAGCTGGAAGCGCGGAGCGGTGCGCGCGGCGCGGAACGTGACGATCGCGCTGGCGTCCAGCCGCTTGGCCTCGGGGTCCCAGTCCAGGTCGAGGTCGTAGAGCAGGGCGTCGATCCTCGGATCGCCGACGGCCGGGTAGACGCTGTCCTCGACGGGCTCGGAGACGGCGGTGTCGAGGGCCTGCTCGACGGGCGCGGTGATCACCGGCGCCGACGACGCGGCCACCTCGCCCTCCTCGGTGCCGCTGGTGGCGGCAGAGGACGGTGCCGGCGAGGGGCTGGTGAGCTCGTCGGAGACGTCGGTGCCCGAGGAGCAGCCGGCGAGCACGGCGGTGCTCGCCACCAGCACCGACAGCCGGCGCAACGTCATCGGTCGCCGCGCAGCAGTGGTCGGGCGAGCTTGCGGCCGTGGTGGATCTGAGCCTTCACGGTGCCGAGCGGCGCGCCCACCAGCGCGGCGATCTCGTCGTAGGGCAGCCCGTAGACGTCGCGCAGCAGCAGCGGCTCGACGAACTGGGGGTGGTCGCGCTCGATCGTCTCCATCGCCTCGAGCAGGTCGAGGCGGGTGCCGGCGATGACGCTCGTCGTGCGCGGGTCCGGCCGGTCGTGGGCGCCGTCCTCGAAGTCGGTCGGCGTGGCCAGGTTCTTGAGCCGGCGGTACGTCGTGCGCGCGCTGTTGACCGCGACGATGTGCAGCCACGTGGTGAACCGGCCGCGGGCGCCCCACGAGCCGATCTTGGTCGCGACGTTGAGCATCGCCTCCTGGCACGCGTCCTCCGCGTCGCCGGAGTAGGGCAGCACTCCACGGCAGATGTTCAGCACCCGGGGACGTACGGCTGTGAGCAGGGACTCGAGCGCGTCGCGGTCGCCGTCGCGCGCCTGTCGCGCGAGCTCGTCGATGTCGTCCGGAGTCAGTCCGGCACCGTGGTCCCCCGATTCATTCACCCCTGCACGATAATGCCCGGGTGTCCGCTCCTTCTCGTCTCGGTCGTTATCCGGTGCGCCGCCGCATCGGGTCGGGAGCATTCGCGACCGTCTGGCTCGCCTACGACGAGCACCTCGACTCGCCAGTGGCGATCAAGGTGCTCGCCGACAACTGGACCGGCGACCTGCACATCCGGCAGCGCTTCGTCGAGGAGGGCCGCTTCCTCCGCAAGGTCGAGTCGCCCCACGTCGTGACCGTGTACGACGCCGGCGAGCTCGCCGACGAGCGCCCGTTCCTCGTGATGGCGTACGCCGACCAGGGCACGCTGGCCGACCGGCTCGAGCTGTCCGCCCTCGAGCCGTCGCAGGCCCTCACCGTGCTCACCCAGGTCGGCCTCGGCCTCACCGCCCTGCACGACCGCGGCGTGCTGCACCGCGACGTGAAGCCCGCCAACGTGCTCTTCCGCACCGTCGAGAGTGCCCGGGGCCACCAGGTCGTCGCGATGCTGGGCGACCTCGGGCTGGGCAAGGCGATGGACATGTCGTCGCGCCTCACCATGGTCGGCGGCACCCCGACGTACGTCGCGCCGGAGCAGGCGCTGGGCGAGGGCCTCGACGCGCGGGCCGACCAGTACTCGCTGGCCGCGCTCGGCTACTACCTCCTCGCCGGCCGCCAGCCCTACGACCACAAGACGCTGGCCGCTGCCGAGGATCCGGCCCCGCCGCCGCCGATGGAGATCGGCAACCCCGAGGCCGAGGCGGTCGTGCTCAAGGCGCTCTCCAAGGACCGCGGCGACCGGTTCGAGGACGTGGAGTCCTTCACTGCTGCCCTCGTCGCGGCACTCGGTGGCCAGGTCGAGGAGGCGCCGCTGGCGTGGATCCCCTCGGACCCCGAGCTCACCCAGGCCGCCGCGCAGCCCGAGGACACCGGCAGGCTCAGCGACCTCGAGGGCCCGGTGACGACCCGCCGCCGCCGCCGACTCCCGTGGCTGGTGGCCGGGATCGTCGCCCTGGCGGGCGGGTTCGGCATCGGCTGGGCCACGGAGCAGTCGTCGACCTCGGAGCGCACGGTGGAGGACGCGACCGGGACGATCGAGGTCACGGTGCCGGAGTCGTGGACCGCCCAGGTCGACCCGGAGCAGTGGGTCCCTCGCCTCGAGGGGCAGACCGAGCAGCCCGGCATCGCCACGGGGTCGCGACCCGGCTGGAACACCGCCGACGACCCGGCCCCCGGCGTCTTCGTCGGGCTGCTCCGGGGCGAGAAGCTGCCCTCCCGCGTGCCGCAGCACTTCGCCTGCGAGAACAGCGGCGAGCTGATCAAGGACCTGCGCAACGGCGACGAGTCGATGACGGTCTTCTTCAGCGGCTGCCCGGGCGCCGACGTCGTGGCCGAGCGCGTCGTCCAGCTGACCTCGAACCGGTTGCTGTGGGTGCAGGTGGCCAGCGACGACCGCGGCACCGCGAACCGGGTGCTGCAGTCGGTCACCACCTACGGGTTCTAGGCCTCGGCCGGCTTCTTGGCGCGTCCCAGCGTCACCGAGTCCGCGACGCGGCCGATGAGCTCGGACATCCCGGGCACGTCCGCGGCACGGCCCGTGACGGCGATCTCGACCTGGGCGTTGTCGGAGCCGGTGAGGTCGAGCCACGTGAGGAACCCGTGTCGCAGGTGGTTGCTGGTGACGTAGGTGTAGTGGAGGCTGCTGTTGCTCTGGCTGCGGATCGTGACGGACTGCTCGTCCTCGATGAGCTCGTCGATGCGTCGGTCGAGGGTCCAGGCGATCGAGCGTCGGTTGCTGATCACCTGCTCGACGCGCATGTAGTAGCCGAACGTCTTGAAGTCCTGCGGACGCCACTGCCACTCGGTGAGGGAGTTGGTGGTGAAGCGCCAGCTGGCCGGGACGTCCAGCGACAGTCCGAAGTCACCCGTGCCGACACGTTGGTCGACGAGCGTGATCCCGGGCTCGAGGGGGGCGAAGTCGGGATCGGGCAACAGCTCGGGCACCGGGTCCACGGGCAGGCTGGGCGATGCGGCCAGCGGTGCCGCTGGTCCCGATCCCGTCGGGCTCCCGCTGAGGGCCCATGACGCGCCGAACCCGCCGCCGACGCCGAGCGCCAGCAGCAGCGCCAGCACAGTCGGCCCCCGCCAGGTCACGGCGGACAATCTAGGCCACGACCGTCCAGCCGGGGCTGCGGGTCAGCCGGTCTCGACGACGCCGCCGCTGGCCCCGCGCATGCCGTCGGCAACGCGACGGATCAGGTCGCGCGTGCCGGGGACGTCGTTCTCGCGGCCGTGCACCACGATCTCGACGTCGGCCTGCCCGCTCCGGTCCAGGTCTAGCCAACGCATGAAGCTGTGCCGGGCGTTTCCCTCGTTGCTGCGGTAGGTGTACTCGAGCGAGTCCGCGCCACGGTCGAGGATGTCGACGTCCTGCTGCTCGCGCTGGAGGCGCTCGATGCGGACGTCGATCGCGTCCTCGATGGTGATGTCCTGGCTGTTGATCTGCTCGATCCGCATCACGTAGGTGTTGTTGGACGTGCCGGGCTCCTTCCACTTCCACTCGTTGGTGGCGTTGGTGTTGGTCGTCCAGCCGAGCGGCGCGGGGAAGGTGATCTCGAACTTGCCGGCGCCGCGGGTCTCGGTCCGCATCTGCAGGCCGGGCTCGAGCGCGGGGTCGTCCGGATCCTTGGCGGGCGGGATCTCGGCCTCGACGGGAAACTCCGGGTTCGACGCCGACACGGGCGCAGCGACGCCGGTGCCGAGGGTCGTGTCGCGGGTCACCGCGGACGACGCGAACCCGCTCCCGGCCCCGATCGCCAGGAGCGCGACAAGCACCGCAGGCCCCCGCCAATCCATGCCCGCGACTCTACGTCCTAGCGTGGGCCCATGCTCATCCGAGACGTGCGCCTGGTGGCCGTGACCGCAGCGTCGGCCGGCCCGGTCGACGTACGCATCGAGGACGGGCGGGTCATCGAGGTCGGTCCGTCCCTGCCGGCGCGGACGGACGAGGAGACGTACGACGCGGCCGGGCGTTGGCTGATGCCGGGCCTCTGGGACCAGCACGTGCACCTCGGCCAGTGGACGCTCGCGTCGGCGCGGCTCGACCTCGCCGGGGTGCGGTCCAGTGCCGAGGCCGTGGCAGCCGTGCGCGAGCGGCTCGAGGAGTGGCCGGACCTTCCGGTGATCGGCTGGGGCCACCGGCCGACGGCGTGGCCGGACAACCCCGCCGTCTCAGACCTCGACGCGATCGACACCGACCAGCCGATCGTGCTCATCGCGGGCGACGGCCACCACGGCTGGCTCAACACGACCGCCCTCCACATGCTCGCGCTCTCGACGCGCGACAGCATGGTGAGCGAGGGCGAGTGGTTCCAGGCGTACGGCCGGCTGGCCGGCGTGATGGGCTCCGACGGCACCGGACCGGACGCCTACCGCCGCTCGATGGAGGCGGCTGCCGCGCAGGGCGTCGTCGGCCTGGTCGACCTGGAGTTCAGTGGCGGCGTCGCCGACTGGGTGGACCGGTGGGCGGCGGGCGCCGACCTGCTGCGGATCCGCCACGCCTGCTACGCCGACGGGCTCGACGACGTGCTCGGCCGCGGCCTGCGCTCGGGCGATCCGCTCGGCACCGACCCGCGGCTGACGATGGGCCCGCTCAAGATCATCAGCGACGGCTCGCTCAACACGCGTACGGCCTGGTGCTGCGAGCCGTACGCCGAGAAGGCCGTGCCGGGCAGCGAGTCGGGCCAGCCCAACCAGACCCCGGCCGAGCTGCGCTCGCTCCTCGCGCGCGCAGCCGCCGGCGGCCTCGACGTCGCCGTGCACGCGATCGGTGACCGCGCGGTCACGGAGGCCCTCGACGCCTTCGAGGAGACCGGCGCTCGCGGCGGCATCGAGCACGTGCAGCTCACGACGCGCCAGGACGTACGCCGGCTCGCCACCCTCGGTGTCCGCGCGAGCGTGCAGCCCGCCCACCTCCTCGACGACCGCGACGTCACCGAGCGCCTGTGGCCGGGGCGCGCCGAACGCTGCTTCCCGCTGCGCTGGATGGTCGACGACGGCGTCGACGTGGTCCTCGGCTCCGACGCCCCGGTCTCGCCGCTGGACCCCTGGCTCGCCATCGCCGCGGCGGTCCACCGGTCCGCCGACGGGCGCGAGCCGTGGCACCCCGAGCAGGCGATCACCGCCCGTGAGGCCCTGGCTGCCTCGACCGACGGCTGGGGGACCGTCGCCGCCGGTCACCAGGCCGACCTCGTCCTCCTCGACGCCGATCCCCTCGACGGCGACTCCGACCGCGCGCACGCCGACGCGCTGCGGGCCTTCGCCGACCACGTCGTCGTGACCTGGGTCGCCGGCGCGCCGGCGTACGAGCGGCCCTGACGTGAGTGCGGTCGAGCGTCCATCGGGCTACTCGAGCGGACGTGTGGACGCTCGACGCCCGAACTGGACGCTGGCGCGGACTAGTCGACCGAACTGGACGCTAGACGCACGCCATGGCGTGCGTCTAGCGGCCCTTTGTCCGCTCGAGTAGCAATATGGACGCCCGGGCTCAGGCCAGGGCCAGCGTCGCGTCGAGCACGAAGGCGGGGTCCTCGAGCCGGTCGCCGTAGACCTCCCGGAGCTGACCGACGCGGTAGCGCACGGTCTGCGCGTGGACGAAGAGCTCCTCGGCCACCGCGTCGCGGCGGCCGTGGTGGAGGAGCCAGCTGCGGAGGGTGTCGGTGAGCTTCTCGGCGGTCGAGGGGCGGAGCTCGGCGAGCGGGGCGAGCACCCGCGCGCGCAGCTCGGCACGTGCGTCCGCGTCGGCGGAGAGGATGAGTGCGGCGAGGTGGTCGTCGGAGTCCACCAGCCCGGGCAGGTCGAGCACCGTGCACCGCAGCGCGCGGCGGTGCGAACCCGCCACGTCGAGCCAGGGGGTGCTCGGTCCGACGACGGCGTCGGTGCCGCGGAGCGCGCGGAGCAACGTACGGCGTGCGGTGGCCGTCGCCGCGGTCGGCACGAGCAGCGACGCGTGTCCCTCGGGAAGGCCGGGGACGTCGTCGGTGGGCTGCAGGGTGGCCGGGTCGAGGGCCGTCAGGGCGTGGGAGACCTGCGACTCCTGGAGGACGACGGCGGTCAGGGCGCCCGGCGGCTCCCAGCCGGCCCGCTCGGCGGCGGCGTTGACGGCGTCGGCGGGTGCTCCGCTCAACAGGGCTCGGGCGAGGCGCTCGAGGTTGCGCTGCCGGATGCGACCGCTGCTCTCGAGCTCGTCGGTGTGGCCGGCCACCGACGCGCCCGACAGCTCGTCGATGTAGGCGAAGACCAGCTCGGCGAACCGGGCGAGCTGACCGGCGTCGACACCCGCCTCGACCGCCACGTCGGCCATCTCGCGCCACGAGGCACGGGCGCCGATCCGGTAGGCCGAGAGGAGCGCCTCGACCGTACGTCCGGCACGGGCCTCGCCACGGCCGAGCTGGTAGGCGCCCTCGATCGCCGGCGCCTTGGGCGCATCGGCGTCCTGCCGGGTCGCGAGGGTGAGGAACCCGCCGAGCGCGAGCTGCACCGCGTTGCGGATCACCTCGCCCATCCGACCGCTCCACGCGCCGGCATAGCTGGGGACCTCCTCGACGATGTGGAGGACGGCGCTGTCCGCGACCTCGGCCAGGCGCTCGCGCAGGGCGTCGGCCACGAGCGGATCCAGACCGACAACGGTCTGGAATTGTGTGGCGGGGCGCACAGTCCTGGGGGCCATGAGGTCTCCTGAGGTTGCTTTTGTTCGCTGCGAACAAGAGTACTAGCGTCGATTCACGTGCGCAGGGCAGGAAGAAGCAGCCTGCGACAGGCACATTGGTACCTATGACCACGACTCTCGAGCCGCCCGCGGGCACTGCCCGCCGGAGCCGGCGCCTGGGCGACCAGCTGGTCCGCGTCGCCGAGGCGGCCACCACGCCCTACCTCCCGGCCGACTTCCTGGACCTCTTCGCCCCGCTCCGCTCGGGCGGCGACCTTCGCGGTCGCATCGAGTCCGTGGTCCCCGAGACCGCCGACGCAGCGACGATCGTGATCCGCCCCGGCGCGGACTGGGCCGGCCACGTGCCCGGCCAGTACCTCCGGATCGGCATCGACGTCGACGGCGTACGCCAGTGGCGCGCGTACTCGCTCACCCACGGCCCGCGCCGCGACGGCCGCATCTCCATCACGGTCAAGGCCGTGCCCGACGGTCTCGTCAGCAACCACCTCGTCCATCGCGCGCAGCCCGGCACGCTCGTCCACCTCGAGCAGGCAGCCGGAGAGTTCGTCCTCCCGCCCGCTGGCGGCAGGTTCCTCATGGTGACCGCGGGCTCCGGCATCACCCCGGTCATCGGGATGCTGCGCAACCTGTTCCCCAGCACCGACGACGGCGTGCTCCGCCCGGCGCGCAGCGCCGTCCACGACATCGTGGTCGTGCACGTCGCCCCCAGCCATCCCGACTCGATCTTCATCCGCGACCTCGAGGCGCTCGATGCCGCCGGCGCGATCCGGCTCGTCGCGAGGTACGACGACGAGCACGGCGTGCTGTCGGTCGACGACCTGGCCGACCTCGTGCCCGACCTCGCCGAGCGCACGACGCTCGCCTGCGGGCCGGCCGGCCTGCTCGACGCCCTCGCCACGCACCACGAGGCTGCCGGCATCACCCTGACCACCGAGCAGTTCCGGACCGCCCGGGTCGAGCCCGCCCTCCTGGACGGCGCCAGTGGCGGCACGGTGAGCTTCACCTCCGGCACCACCCTCGACGTCGACGGCTCCACGCCGATCCTCGACGCGGCCGAAGCAGCAGGCCTCCTGATGCCGTCCGGCTGCCGGATGGGCATCTGCATGGGCTGCGTCATCCCCCTGCGCGAGGGCAGCGTGCGCGACCTGCGCAACGGCGCCATCACCACTGCGGTTCCCGGCGAGACGGGCGACATCAAGGTGCAGACCTGCATCAACGCCGCCGCCGGCCCCTGCCACATCGACCACTGACAGACCTCCCCAACCCCCAGGAGATCGACATGACCACCATCCAGAAGAAGCAGGCCCTCCCCGGCCAGACCAACCCGATCGAGCACCTCACCGAGGCCGACATCGAGCAGATCGGCCACGAGCTCGACGCGATCCGCCAGGAGATCCTCGACGACCGCGGCGCCAGCGACGCGGCGTACATCCGGCGCGTCATCGACACCCAGCGCAAGATCGAGCTCGGCTCGCGCGCGGTGCTGCTCTTCAGCGTGTTCCCGCCGGCGTGGGTGCTCGGCACCCTCGGCCTGAGCATCTCCAAGATCCTCGACAACATGGAGATCGGCCACAACATCCTCCACGGCCAGTGGGACTGGATGCGCGACCCCAAGATCCACTCGAGCACGTGGGAGTGGGACTCCGCGACCCCAGCCTCGCAGTGGAAGCACAGCCACAACGAGGTGCACCACACCTACACCAACGTCATCGGCAAGGACAACGACCTCGGCTACGGCATCATGCGCGTCGACGAGGACCAGACCTGGCAGCCGATGTACCTCGCGCAGCCGCTGTGGAACTTCATCAACGCCTGCCTCTTCGAGTACGGCATCGCCGCCTACGACCTCGAGCTCGGCCGCAACCTGGCCATCCCGAAGGACAAGCGCAGCGCGGAGTTCAAGGCCAACGCCAAGCAGGTGCTGCGCAAGATCCGCAAGCAGGCCACCAAGGACTACGTCGTCCACCCGGCACTGTCGATCCCGACCGGGTCGTTCCTGCCGACCCTCGCCGCCAACGCCACCGCCAACGTCGTGCGCAACCTCTGGTCGCACAGCATCATCATGTGCGGCCACTTCCCCGAGGGCGTCGAGACCTTCGAGAAGCGCTCGATCGAGGGTGAGAGCAAGGGTGAGTGGTACGTCCGCCAGATGCTCGGCAGCGCCAACATCTCCGGCTCGAAGTTCCTCCACCTGATGTCCGGCAACCTCTCGCACCAGATCGAGCACCACCTCTTCCCGGACCTCCCGTCCAACCGTTACGCCGAGGTGGCCCCCCAGGTGCAGGCCCTTTTCGAGAAGTACGACCTGGCCTACTGCTCGCGACCGTTGGTTCCGCAGGTGTACTCCGCGTGGCACAAGGTGGTCCGGCTGTCGCTGCCCAACGGCTGGCTCAAGACGACCAACGCCAAGAACGCCCCGCAGCAGCTCGGCATCCTCGTCAAGATGGCGACCGGCGACCGGCGTACGCGGCGCCTGCTCGGGCGCAAGCTCGAGAGCGAGGCTCGAGCTGCTGCCTAGGTTTCCACGGAATTTGCCAATCTGTGCCACGGAATCCGCTGGTCTGGACCGTCCAAATCTTTGGGGATCATCAGTAGTTGTACGGATGTATCAGGAGCACACTGGGGTCATCCTCTCTACCAAGAGCTGATCGATCGTGGGGATCGAGAAGACGGATGACACAGGTCAAGACAATCAGGAGGCACCCGATGATCAGGGTCGGTGCAGTGGGGCAGATCGAACGACAGGCGTCCGTCGAGACGACGACGTACGACATCCGTGTGGAGGCATCGCCGCAGCTCGTCCCGCGCCCTCGTGGCGCAGTGGACGTCGGCTCGGCGGTCCGACCGCCGGCAGCCTGACCGGCTTGCGGCGACCTCTTTGGGGAGAGGTCGCCGCAACCCAGTCACCCGTCCGCGCAGCAACGCCCAGGCGCTGACGGCGATCCCGGGCACCGATCACGGTGTCCGGGCTTCGGCATGCCCAGCGTGCGTACCTGCGCCTGCGACGTGGTGGCCGACGCGGTCGGGGCTCGGCCCGGCGGCGATCGTCAAGGCCTGACCCGCAGTGCACCGGAAGCTGGTCCAGCTGTCTGGACCGTCTTCCGAAGACTTCCCGAAGTGTTCGCCTAGTAGGGCTCGGCGGCGCGAGGCGCTCCTAGCCTTGGCGCAGGCGTTCCGTGGGGGGACGCCGCGTGGGATGAAGGAGTCCGCCATGCGGAAGCAGAAGAACGAAGACCCGACCTGGGACGTCGCGGGGCGGATCAAGGCACTCGAGCAGTTCACCGGTCCGCTGGTGCGTCCGCGCGAGGTCAGCGACGTGATCCCGATCCACGAGGCGGCGCCGACCCGTGTGCCCGCCCCGCGACCGTCGCGGATCTTCCTGCGTGGAGCCGAGGGCTTCGGCGCGTACGCCGACCTGACGGTCACCGCACCGCAGCCACGCACCGCTCTGGACTGACCTGGTCCGGCCATCGGCCGAGCCTCCCCGGACAGGCGCCGGTGCTCGCCTAGAGTCACCCGGTGGTCTGGCTGGTCGGTGTGCTCCTCCTGCTCTGGCTGGCCTGGGGTCCGTTCGTCCTCGTGGTCGCCGGCGCACTGCTGTGCGTGCCACGCGTGCGCTGGTGGGTGCAGGACCGTGCGCAGTTCGAGGCCCGCAGCGCCGGCATCGTGACGGCGACCGTCGCGGGGTTGCTGGTGGTGGTCGTCGCCGTGCCCGACGGCTGGCTCCCCATCCCGCCTGCTCCGGGTGCCTGGGCCGTCCCGGCCTACGTCGGCCGCCCGGCGTCGCCGCAGCCGATCGCCACCGAGATCCCGCAGAACCCGCACCTTCTCGCCGGTGCGCCCGCCGCGATCGCCGGACCGCTGGGCCTCCAGCCGGAGGTGGAGACGGCCTGGCTCGGTCTGCAGCGCTGCGGTGACCTCGCGCCCACCACGTCCGGCGACCTCGTCGCGAGGTGCACCGATCGCTCGGGGTCCCTCCTTCGCCTGGTCGACCCCGACACGATGCACACCGCGGCGACGTACGACCTCGGAGAGCCGGCCGACGACCCGGCCTGCGCCAGCGACGCCTTCTACGTCGACGAGGCGGACCGTGCGGTCGTGGCTGCCGGTCGTACGGTCTCGGCCATCTCCACGGAGCCCGGCAAGGACGAGGAAAGCCTCACCGCCTCGTCGAGCTGGGACCTCAAGCCGTGGATCCCGTACGGCGACTGCGTGGTCGCGATCGCCCCCGACTGGTCCGGCCTGGTCTGGTGGGTCTCCCGCAAGGGCCTCGTCGGCACCATCGCACCGGACTCGGGACGCGTGGCGGTCCTCGACCTGGCCGAGCCGGTCCGCCGCGGCCTCGCGGTCGACGAGGGCGGGGCGTACGTCGTCACCGACGCGGCACTCCTCCGGGTGACGGTGACGCCCGACGGCACGCCGCAGGCCCTGTGGCGCACCGAGTACGCCGGCGCCAGCGGGTCGGCTCCGGTCCTGCTCGACGGCGGGGTCGTCGCCATCACGGACGAGTCCGAGGGTCGGCTGGGGGTGGTCTTCCTGGCGCGCGACACAGGCGCCGGCCTGTGCCGACAGTCGGTCTTCGAGAAGGACGACGGCGCCACCGACAGCACGCTCGCCTCGCTCGGTCGTGGTGTCGTGGTCGCCAACAACCACGGCTACACCTCGCCGCGGAGCACGCTCCTCGGCTTCACGAGCGACGCGGGGATCGCGCGGGTCGACCTGGTCGACAGCGGGTGCGTCGTGCGGTGGACGAGCGAGGCGGTGTCACCGAGCTCGGGCGCGACGGCCAGCTGGCCCAACGGGTTGGTCTACGCGTGGACCAAGCGGCCGTCCCTCAGCGGGGTGAGCGCGTGGTACCTCACCGCGATCGACGCCCGGTCCGGCCGCAGCATGTGGAGCGTGCGCACGGCCACCGGCCTGATGGGCGGCAGCGACGGGTCGCGGATCACCCTCGGCCCGGACGGCTCGGCCTGGCTCGGCACCCTGGCCGGGCTGGTCCGGGTCCGCGACCGCAGCTGATCCCCCCGCGTATCTAGGGACGATCTCGAAGGTCCTGAGGGCGGATGTCCTACCACATCGTCCCTAGGTACCACGGCGTCAGGGCCAGGTCAGGCCGACGGTCTCCTCGCTGAGCTCCCAGAGCCGACGCTGCGCCATCTCGTCGCGGGCGAGCGGCGTCGACCCGACGATGCGGGGCCGCCCACCGGCCTGCCCGGGGCCGCCCGGTCCGACGTACGTCCCTCCCGGCAGGTCCGCGGTCGCGGCCATCAGGCTCGGCCACGCGCCCGCCTCGGCCGACTGGGAGACCGCCTTGACGGCGGCATCGAGGATCGCGGCACCGCGCTGCTCGATCCCCCGCAACTGCCCGTTGACGACGAGGTGCGTGCCGGCCAGTCCGGGGTGGGCCGCGAGTGCGAGCACGGGAAGCCCGGCACGGCGCAGGCGGCGGTCGAGCTCGAAGGTGAAGAGCAGGTTGGCGAGCTTGGTCTGCCCGTAGGCCGTCCACCGGCTGTAGCGCCGCCTGGCCCGCGGGTCGCCGAGCGGTGCCGATCGCGCCATCCGGTGCGCCTGCGACGACAGGGTGACCACGCGCCCCTCGCCCGACGCCACCAGCTGGTCGAGGAGCAGCCCGGTGAGCAGGAACGGCCCGAAGTGGTTCGTCGCCATCTGCGACTCGAGCCCGTCGGAGGTGTGGCGCAGCGGGGTGGCCATGATGCCGGCGTTGTTGACCAGCAGGTGGATCGGTCCGAGGGCGGCGGCCGACGCTGCGCCCTCCCGTACGGAGCCGAGGTCCGACAGGTCGACGACGAGGTTGTCGAGCCGGGCGTCGGGCACCTCGACCCTGATCGCGGCGGCGGCGGCATCGAGCTTCTCGGGCGTACGTCCGGCCAGCGCCACACGGGCGCCGTGCCGGGCCAGCTCGAGAGCGGTGAAGAAGCCGAGGCCTCCTTGCGTCGGGCCCGTCACCACGGCCGTACGTCCGGTCAGGTCGCCGATGTCATCGGTCGTCCAGGCTGCCTCGCTCACGGCGTCACGCCCAGTGCAGCGACGACGCGCTCGCCCAGCTCGGCGTCGCCCGTGATGCGGACGACCCCGGGCTCCGCGGGCCGACGCCCTCCGGCGAGGACGATCCAGGTCTCGCGGTCCATGCCGAGGGTGACCACGGGCTCGCCGTCCTCCGCAAGAGCGGGTCGACCGCGACCGTCCGCGCCGACGACGGCGGCCACAGGATCGTGCCCGTCGACCTCGAGACGTACGACGTTGCCGGCAGGGGCCTGTGCCCGCTTGCCGACGATGAAGGGAAGGCTCTCCATCAAGTAGCTCGCCGTGTGGAGCGCCGGCGCCGAGTCGAGGTTGCCGGGCATGTCGAGCGCCCGGCGCACGTCCTGCTCATGCATCCAGACGTCCAGCGGTCGGTTGCGCAGCAGCAGACCGGTGGTCCAGCCGATGGCGCCGAACAGGCCCGGAGCCGGCGCCGACCCGTCCGACGGAGGAGCGGCGAGCAGCTGCGTGTGGCGCGCCGTGGTCGACCCGCGGATCTCGGAGATGAGCGCATCGGGCGACTCGTGACGGCGGAGCACGACGCCCTGCTCGGTGAACTGGCCCATCATCCCGTGCGCGTGCGGGGCCTCCCCGATGTCGACCTCCTCGTGGCGGCGGCCGGCGAGCAGGGACTCGAGGTGCGCGGTGTGTGCCGCGACGGCGTGGACGTCCCAGCCCGGCAGGTCGGTCGGCACGGACCACTGGTCGTCGCCCACGTGCTCGAGGACGCGGGTGAACGAGTCGACCGCCTCCCACCACACGGCGACGAGAGCGGCGAGACGTTCGGTGTCGGTCATGTGCGCAGCGTAGGGCCACCGCGGGACGTGGATCGGACGGTGACCCCACCCCTGCGGGGGATCGGGTTGCGCCGTTTGCCCGCCCGGCAGCCCTACGCTGCCAGTGAACGGTCGGACCCGAGTCGGCCGCGCCCCGACACGTCACGGAAAGAAGGAGTCGTCATGGGAATCGGCATCGGCATCCTGCTGCTCGTCATCGGTCTGATCCTGCTGTTCGCGATCAAGGAGTTCCCGCAGTCCCTCCAGGACGTCGTCGACCCGACCACCGTCGGCTGGATCCTCGTCATCGCCGGTGTGCTGTCACTGGTGCTCGGGCTCGTGATGAACAACCAGCGCTCGAGGACCACCCACGTGGAGGAGCGCCGCGACCTCTGAGCCGCGACGCCTGATCTCGATACAGACCCTGGGCGACTTCGTTCCTCAGCCGCGGGCCCACTCGATCTGGCCGGACCCAACGCCACCGGCTCGTTCCTCGCCATCGGCTGTCCGGCTCACAACCAGCCGCGGTCCTGCGCGATGCGGGCCGCTTCGCTGCGCGTCGTCGCGCCCGTCTTGCCGATCGCGGACGACAGGTGGTTGCGCACCGTGCCCTCCGAGAGGTGCACGCGCGCGGCGATCGTGGCCACCGGCGATCCGTCGAGGGCGTACGTCAGCAGCTCGCGCTCCCGGCCGGTGAGCGGGCTCGGTCCGTCGATCAACGACTCTGCGGCGAGGTCCGGGTCGATCACCCGGAGGCCGGCGTGGACCCTGCGCACGGCGTCGGCGAGCTGGCGGGCGGGCGTGTCCTTGACGACGAACCCCGAGGCGCCGGCCTCGATGGCGCGGCGTACGTAGCCCGGGCGGCCGAAGGTCGTCACGATCAGCGAGCGCACGCCCGGCAGGTCGCGTCGCAGCGCCGCCGCGGCGTCGATGCCGGTCAGGCCGGGCATCTCGATGTCGAGCAGGCAGACCTCGGCGCCGGAGGCGCGAGCGGCGTCGACGACCTCGTCGCCACGACCGACCTGGGCGACCACCTCGAGGTCGGTCTCGAGGTCGAGCAGCGCGGCCAGCGCGCCGCGTACGAGCGCCTGGTCGTCGGCGAGCAGCAGCCGGATCACGGGAGCGCCACCCTGACCCGGGTCCCCGGGGTGGCGGACGCGACGTCGAGCGTGCCGCCCGCGCCGCCGACCCGCTCGCGCATGCCGCGCAGCCCGTTGCCCTCGGAGCCGGTGAAGCCGGCGCCGTCGTCGGTGACGGTGATCCCGTCGGGGCCGAGCTCGATGACGACGGCCCGCGCCTGCGCGTGGCGCACCACGTTGGTGACCGACTCGCGCAGCACCCACGCCATCAGGGCCCGGTGGCGCGGGTCGGTGTCGGCCACGTCGCCGACGACGGTCGCCGAGATCCCCGCGTCGGCCAGGACCAGCGGGGCCGCGGCGAGCTCGGCCTCGAGGTTGCCGGCGCGCAGGCCGCCGACCGTGGCGCGTACCTCGGCCAGTGCCTGCCGCGCGGTGGCCTGGATCGACTCCAGCTCGGCCTTGGCCCGCTCGGGATCGATGTCGATGAGTCGGGCCGCGAGCTCGGCCTTCACGGAGAGGGCGGTCAGCGAGTGCCCGAGGACGTCGTGCACGTCGCGTGCCACGCGCTCGCGCTCGGCGACCAGGGCGTGCTCACCCTGCGCCCGGTGGGCGAGCTGCTCGCGCTCTCCGAAGAGACGGAGCATCACACCGCCGAGCATGATCGGCCACAGCATGAGGAACAGGTAGGTCGGGAAGTCGTCGATGCCCAGGAGCGAGAGCAACGGCACTGCCGCCCAGAAGCCGACCGCCCACTTCCAGCCGGGGCTCGGCAGCTCGAGCGCCGAGAGCATCGCCAGGTAGGGCGTGTAGGAGATGACGCCGATGCCGATGACCGGCAGCGTCGCCAGGGCGAGGACGAGCATGAGGCCGAGGAAGAGCCACGGGCTCCCACGACGGGCGTAGCCGAGCACGTTGGAGACCGCGAACCCGACGATCGCCAGCAGGCACGCCGTCTTGGCGGCGACCGGGACGTCGGCGTCGACGACCGCGATCACCGGGTAGACCAGGAAGACCAGCCAGATGGACGCGAACGCCCAGCCCCACTTCACCCAGGGGTTGGCGGGGAGTGCCTGCTCGGTCACGTGCGCGCCCGGCTGCGGCGTACGCCCCACATCGCCAGCAGGGAGAAGATCGCGGTCCACGCGAGCACGTTAGCGACCGGCAGCCACAGCGGGTCGCGACCCTCGATCGGCAGGTACCCCTCGGTGAGCGGGAAGCGGGCCAGCGCGGCGTAGCCGTAGAGGGGCGTGAGCCGGCCGAGGTCGAGCATGAAGCCGCTCATCGGTGTGAAGACGTTGCCCAGGAAGGCCATCACCACGATCAGCCCGGAGGCGATGCCGGGGGCGTTGGTGCCGCGGAAGGCGAGGCAGATCGCGAGACCGTAGATCGCGAAGAGCGCCGAGCCGAGCCACACGATCACGGCGGCGAGCACCCAGTCCGACCAGCTGCCGCGGGCGCCGGTGGCTGCGCCGATCCCGAAGATGAGGGCGACCGGCATCGCGGCGACGGTCATCGCGACGCCGGCCTTGGCGGCGACGAACGCGATCGGCCGCATCGGGGTGAGGCCGAGCTGGCGACCCCAGCCCATCACCTGCTCCATCGCCGCGCTGCCGGCGACGCCGGTGGTCGCGGTGACGGCACCGTAGGCGGCCATCGAGATCATCACGTACATCGCGACGTTGCCGCTGCCGACCTCCTCGTCCGAGCCGAGGCCGAAGACGAGGTACATGAACGTCGGCAGGCCGACGATGAAGAACATCCCGATCCGGTCGCGCAGCTGGCGGCGCAGGTCGAGGCGGGCGTACGTCGCCATCGCCGGGCGCGGCGCGGGGCGTGCGTCGGTCCGGGTGCTCGTGCCAACGGTCGTGGTGGTCATCGTGCGGCTCCGATCAGGTCGTGGTCGTTCTCCGAGGTCAGCGCGAGGAACGCCGCCTCCAGGCTGGCGGCCGACACCTCGAGGTCAGTGACACCGAGAGGCTGCAGCGCCTGTCGCACACTGGCCAGCCAGGCGCCGTCGATGCCGTCGGCGCCGACCACCTCGGCGGGCGGGCGGAAGGTGAGGGTGCGTCCGCCGTACGCCGCTCGTACGTCCGTGGTCGCGGCGTCGTGGACGATGCGGCCGCGGTTCATCAGGACGGTCCGCTCGGCGAACTCGTCGGCCTCGGCGAGGTAGTGGGTGGCGAAGACGATCGTGCGGCCCAGCGCCGCGTCCGCGCGCATGGTCTGCCAGAAATCCTGGCGGGCGCCGACGTCCATCCCGGTCGTGGGCTCGTCGAGGATCACCAGGTCCGGATCGGGCAGCAGCGCGAGGGCGAACTTCAGCCGCTGCTGCTCACCGCCCGAGCACGCCTCGACCCGCCGTCCGGCGAGCCCGGTGAGGCGCGTGCGCTCGAGCACCACCTCGACCCGGTCCGGCCGGCCGTGGAGCGCCGCGATCGCCCGCACCGTCTCGGCGACGGTGAAGTCGTTGAGCAGCCCGCCGGTCTGCATGACCGCCGACACCCGGCCGGCGCGGACCGCCTCGCCCGGCGCCATGCCGTAGACCTCCACCGTGCCGGCGTCCGGGTCGGTCAGCCCGAGCAGCATGTCGACGGTCGTGGTCTTCCCGGCGCCGTTGGGGCCGAGGAAGGCGACGATCTCGCCGGGCTGGATGGTCAGGTCGACGTCGTCGACCGCCACGACGCGAGTGCCGTCCGTGCCGCGGAAGGACTTGCGGAGTCCGGTGGCGTGGATCGCTGGAGTGCTCATGGCACTCAGCCTGTCGGCGTACGCCCCTCCGGTCCTGACGGAAGTGTCACGACCTCGCCGTGACACCTGTCATCGCCCCGACGTGGTCGGCCGCACGCATGCAACGCCGGGTTAGTCCTTGTACCCACGCCCGTAGAGGACAGGTAGAACAAGCACTAACCCGGCGCTACAAGGTGCGCGGGCGATGGGGGGTGGGTCAGAAGGACGCCTCGTCGAGGTCCATCAGGTCGAGGTCGATGCCCTCGGCGATGGCGCGCTCGGCGCTGATCTTCGGCAGGTTGGTCTGGGCGAAGAACTGGGCCGCGGCGACCTTGCCCTCGTAGAACGCCTTGTCCTTGGCCGACACCTCGCCGGCGAGCTTGTTCAGCGCGACCTCGGCCTGGCGGAGCAGCAGCCAGCCGCAGACGACGTCGCCGAGCACCATCAGCAGGCGCGAGGTGTTGAGCCCGACCTTGTAGATGTTGCGCACCTCGTCGGCCGACGACATCAGGTCGTTGATCATGTGCCCGACGATGGCGTTGGCGTCCTCGAGCGCCGTGGCGAGCAGGGCTCGCTCGTTCTTGAGCCGACCGTTGCCGGCCTCGGAGGCGATGAAGCCCTCGATCTCCTTCGCCAGGTGGCCGAGCGCCTTGCCCTGGTCCTTGACGATCTTGCGGAAGAAGAAGTCCTGGCCCTGGATCGCCGTCGTGCCCTCGTAGAGGGTGTCGATCTTGGCGTCGCGGACGTACTGCTCGATCGGGTACTCCTGCAGGAAGCCCGAGCCGCCGAACGTCTGCAGCGACTCGGTGCCCAGCAGCACCCACGAGCGCTCGGAGCCGTAGCCCTTCACGATCGGGAGCAGCAGGTCGTTGACCGCGGCGGCGAGGCGGGTCTCCTCGGAGTCCGCGGTGCCGGCGTGCTCGGCGAGCATGACCTGGTCCTGCCAGGTCGCGGTGTAGAGCACGAGCGCGCGCATCGCCTCGGCGAACGACTTCTGCGTCATCAGCGAGCGGCGTACGTCGGGGTGGTGGGTGATCGTCACGCGAGGTGCCGTCTTGTCGGCGGCCTGCGTCAGGTCGGCGCCCTGGACGCGCTCCTTGGCGAACTCGAGCGCGTTGAGGTAGCCGGCCGAGAGGGTGGCGATGGCCTTGGTGCCGACCATCATCCGGGCGTTCTCGATGACCTGGAACATCTGCGCGATGCCGTCGTGGACCTCGCCGAGCAGCCAGCCCTTGGCGGGCTCGCCGCCACCGATGGCGGAGTCGCCGAAGGTGAGCTCGCAGGTGTTGGAGACCTTGATGCCCATCTTGTGCTCGACGTTGGTGACGTAGGCGCCGTTGCGCTCGCCGGTCAGCTCGCCGGTCTCGTGGTCGAAGTGGATCTTCGGCACGATGAAGAGCGAGAGGCCCTTGGTGCCGGGGCCGCCGGCACCCTCGACGCCGACCGGGCGGGCCAGCACGAGGTGGATGATGTTGTCGCAGAGGTCGGACTCGGCCGAGGTGATGAAGCGCTTGACGCCCTCGATGTTCCAGGAGCCGTCCTCGTTGGCGGTGGCCTTGGTGCGGCCGGCGCCGACGTCGGAGCCGGCGTCGGGCTCGGTGAGCACCATGGAGGTGTTCCAGCCGTTGTCGACGATGTGCTGGGCGATGCGCTTGTCACGCTCGTTGCCGTTGCGGTGCACCACGCCGGCGAAGGCGGGACCCGCGCCGTACATCCAGATCGGCGCGTTGGCGCCGAGCACCATCTCGCCGATCGCCCAGATCAGGGACGACGGGGCAGGGGTGCCGCCCAGGTCCTCGTTGATCTGCAGGCGCCAGAACTCGGCGTCCTCCCAGGCCTTGTAGCTCTTCTTGAACGACTCGGGCAGCGGGGCCGTGTGGGTCTTCGGGTCGAAGACGGGCGGGTTGCGGTCGCTGTCGACGTACGACGCGGCGAGGTCCTCGCGGGCGAGACGGTCGACCTCGGCCAGCACCTCGCGAGCGGTCTCGCCGTCGACCTCGCCGAAGGGTCCGGTGCCGAGCACGTCGTCGCGGCCGAGCACCTCGAAGAGGTTGAACTCGATGTCGCGGAGGTTGGTCTTGTAGTGGCTCACGGCTTCCACCTGTTTCCATGCGAGGGGTGTGTGCGGTCGTGGGGGCGAGGCTGCTACTCGCCGGTAACTTAATGATGCCTCGCGGATCGGGCTCGCGCAACACGAACGGCCGATGTCGCCGGTCACAACCCTCGGACCGCGGAGCGTGGCAGGACGCTCCGAGATGCATGTCGGTTTTGTCTATCACCTCGTGTATGTCTACTCTTTTGCCTGACATACGTCAGTCGCTCGACTTCGGAGCACTGCAGACCTCGGAAGGACCCCGCAATGCGCAAGCTCATCGTTCTCGGTGTCGTGGGCCTGATCGCCCAGCTCATCGACGGCTCCCTGGGCATGGCCTACGGCGTGACGTCCTCGACCCTGCTGCTCGCCGCAGGCGTGGCGCCTGCCGCCGCCTCGGCCGCGGTGCACTTCTCCGAGATCGGCACCTCGCTGGTCTCCGGTGCCTCGCACCACAAGCTCGGCAACGTCGACTGGCGCACCGTCTCGATCCTCGCCGTGCCGGGATTCGTCGGTGCCTTCCTCGGCGCGACCCTGCTCTCCAGCATGGACGCCGCGATCGCCAAGCCGGTCGTCGCGGTGATCCTGCTGAGCCTCGGCTTCTACGTGGTCTACCGCTTCCTGCGCCTCGGCGGCGCCCGCCCGACCTTCAAGGGCCACCCCTCCGCGATGTTCCTCGCGCCGATGGGTCTCGTCGCCGGCACGCTCGACGCCGTCGGTGGTGGCGGCTGGGGCCCCGTGGGCACCACCTCGCTGCTCTCGAGCGGTCGCCTCGAGCCCCGCAAGGTCGTCGGCTCGATCGACACCTCCGAGTTCGTCGTCGCCGTCGGCGGCTCGCTCGGCTTCCTCATCGGCCTCGGCGCCGAGGGCATCAACTGGGGCTACGCCGGTGCTCTGCTCGCCGGTGGCGTGATCGCCGCGCCGGTCGCCGCGTGGCTGGTCAAGCACCTCGCCGCCCGCGTCCTGGGCACCGCAGCAGGTGGCCTGATCATCCTGACCAACTCCAAGACGCTGCTCGAGGCCGTCGGTGTCCCGGGTGTCGGCATCGCCGTCGTCGCCGCGACCGTCTTCGTCCTCTGGGTCGCCGGCATCGTCTGGGCGGTCAGGCAGGAGCGCGCCTCCAAGGCCGCCGTGCGCGACGAGCCGGAGCTCGCGACCGTCTGAACCCCGTCCGTACGTCGTCGCTCCCGCACCACGCGGGGAGGCGGCGTACGTGCCTTGGCGGGACGTGCGGAGCAAGCACCAGTGTCTCTGCCGACTTATCTGACAAACTGCACTCATGCGCGTCTCCGCCAAAGCCGACTACGCCCTCCGGGCCCTGATCGAGATCGCGGTGCGCACCGACAGCACGGCGGTCAGCGCCGAGCAGCTCGGCAAGGCCCAGGGCATCCCGCACGGCTTCCTCCAGGCCATCCTCGCCGACCTGCGCCGGGCCGACATCGTGGTCTCCCAGCGTGGCCAGTCGGGTGGATGGCGCTTCGCGCGCGAGCCGGGGACGGTCACCGTCGCCGACGTGATCCGGGCGGTCGACGGGCCGCTGGTGTCGGTCTACGGCCTGCGGCCCGAGGCGGTCGAGTACGACGACTCGGCGCAGGTGCTCCAGCACGTCTGGATCGCTGCCCGCAGCTCGCTGCGGATGGTCTTCGAGCAGGTGTCGATCCAGGACCTCGCCGACGGCAAGCTGCCCGAGGGAGTCGCGGCGCTGACCCGCGACGAGGACGCCTGGCAGCCGCACTGACCCCTAGGCGGCCAGCCGCTTGTTGACCTGCTTGCGGCGACGGGAGATCTTCGCCAGGCGCTTGTCGAGCCGCGCCTCCTCCTCGATCAGCGCGATCCGCGCGACCTGGGCCGCGAGCTGCTCGTCGCTGAGGTTGTCGGGCAGCACGTGGACCCGCTCCTCCTTGACCAGCGACATCCACGCCGCCGGTGGCTGGACGGAGAAGCCGCTCGTCACGACGAGCACGACCTTGAACCCGGCGACGCCGTCGAGGGCGAGCGCGGCCTGCTCGGACGTCGCGTCGAAGAACGCCGGCACGCTCACGAAGCAGTCCGCCCTGGCCTTGTAGGCCCTGCGGCACACCGCGGCCCACGCGCCCTCGACCTGCTTGCGCTTGAGCCCGGCCGCCTTGTGCGTGCGGCGGATCTCGGTGCCGGCGTGCTCGAAGACCTCGGCGTCGGTGTCCGGGACGGAGATCCTCCCGAGCGCCAGCCCGTCGTCCATCGCGGAGATGTCGACGGCGTCAGGACCGATGTGGAGCAGGAACAGTCTCTTGGCCATGCCGCCAGCGTGGCGCACGCGTGCGTCGTACGTGTGAACGTGGGTCGTCGGCGGGTCGAACTCGCGAAGTCTTTGCCTAGGCTCGTGTGACGTCCCAGCGGTCCCGCGCGTCTCCCACATGACGCCGAACCACACCCAGGGAGAGACATGCCCCGCACGAGCGAGGAGTTCGAGGAGTTCGCCATCGCGCGTACTCCTCAGCTCTACCGCGCGGCGTGGCTGATGTGCGGTGACACCCACCGGGCCGAGGACCTCGTCCAGGAGACGCTGGCCAAGGTGTACGTCCGGTGGCACCGCCGGCTGGGCGCTCCGATCGAGCACCCCGTCGCCTACGCACACACGACGCTGGCCCGCACGTACATCAGTGCCCAGCGCCGACGGAGCAACCACGAAAGACCGACCGAGCACCTGCCCGAGACGACCGCTCCCGGCGGAGACGCCGCCACCGGGATCGCGTTGCGGGAGGCGCTCGACGAGCTGGCGCCCCTGGACCGAGCGGTCCTGGTCCTGCGCTTCCTCGAGGACGTCTCCGTGGCCGACACCGCCGACGCGCTGGGGGTGAGCCCGGGAGCCGTACGCAACCGGACCATCCGCGCGCTCGACCGGCTCCGCGCCGTGCTGGGCCCGTCTCTCCGCGACCTGCTGGAAACCTAGGAGAACCGCATGTCCCAGCACGACTCAGGCGTCACCGAGCTGCTCCGTCGCGCCAGCGACGACCTCGCCCCCGACGTCGACCGCCTCGTCAGTGGCGGCATCACCCGCGGCCGCACTCGCCAACGCCGCGTCCGGATCGGTACGACGGTCGCTGCGCTCGCCGTGATCGGCGTCGTCGGTGGCCTGGCGGCCGTCGTACCCCAGCTGGACGGGGCCGACGGCGCGCATGATTCGGGGATCGCCACCGAAGGTGCGTCCGCCACGCAGGCGCCGAGTGGGAACGTCGACGTCCCCCCGTCGGCCGACCAGTTGCGCCCGCTGGTCTCCCCCACGGACATGGTGGTCGTGATCATGTCGCTGACTCATGCGACGCATGCGGAGCAGATCCATGTGGACGAGTCCAGCGAGGACCTGCACCGGCTCTACTACGCGACGGTCGACGGAGCGCAGGTCTCGATCGGGATCCGGTGGTACAACAACCCGCTCGTCGTCGAGGACGGAGGTCAACCCCTCGCGCCGAGCCACATCTGCGAGCCCGAGGTCGAGGACGACTGCACGACCCTGCCCGACGGATCACGGCTGCTGCGCGAGGAGGTGCGCCCGGGCGGGGGCGCCGGGGTGCCGGACACCTTCCTGGAGCGGTCGCTGACCCTGGCGACGTACGACGGGTGGCAGATCGACGTGATCTCGTACAACAGCACCGGCGAGAAGGAAGGCGTCGTGGTCGCTCCCGATCCGGTGCTGACGATGGCCGAGATGGAGGCGCTGGCCACCTCGGACGCGTGGTACGAGTGACCCTCAGTCGACCTCGACCGCGCGCAGCCAGCTGACGAGCGGGCGCAGCGTCTTCCAGTCAGCGCGGACCCGGTCGACGAGGCCTGCGTCGATGGCGTCGGACTCGAAGCCGTAGGACTTGTTGGCGATGAGCTGCTTGCAGCGCAGCAGCTCGATCCGCGGGTGGTCGGCGTCGTAGCCGCGCGGCGAGGTCTTGAGCCGGTCGCCGCCGATCTCGAAGCCGTCCTTCTCGAGCCGCTTGAGCAGTCGCTCGAGAGCCTTGCCGGCTTTCTCGTCCGCCATCGCCTCGCGGATCGCCGCCAGGCGGGGGCCGTCGGCGTCGTAGAACCCGCCGCCGACGCGAGTGCCGCGTGCGGAGATCTCGACGTACCACCCGGTCGACGGCCCGGCGCCGACGTACGCGCCCTGGTGGGTCTTGTAGGGCGTCTTGTCCTTGGCGAAGCGCACGTCGCGATAGGGACGGAACACCTTCGCGGTGCCGAACTCGGGCTCGAGCGCCGCGGTCAGCGCCTTCATCGGTGCCGCGACAGCGTCCTGGTAGACGGCCTTGTTGGTCTCCCAGAACGACTTGGTGTTGTCCATCTCCAGGTCGTCGTAGAAGTCCAGCGCGGCGACGGGGAATCCGGTGAAGCTCACCCGAGAACCCTATGCCGCGTGCGTCAGGCGACGGGTGCCCACACCTGCTCGTCGCCCTGATCGCCGTACGACGTCACGGTGAGCACGCCGCCACCGCAGGTCGGCTCGCCGAGGAAGGCGTTGCCGAGCGACGCCGACTCGTAGGCAACCTCGAGCGTGTGCGCCGGCGTCCAGCGCATGAGCCGGGCAGGGTCGTCGTCGCCCTGCGGGTCACGGACGAAGAAGACCGAGTCGCCGCAGGGGAGGGCAGTCCCGGTGGTGCCGGGTCCGAGGTCGAAGTAGGTGCCGCCGGCGGAGGCGTGGAAGTGCGCCTCCTCCTGGCGACGCCGTTTCGGCACCTCCGACCACACGGCGCCGTCGGCCGTGGCCGCGACGTCCCAGGCCACGCAGTCCTGCGGCCCCTCGACGGGCTGCGGCAGGCCGCTGCCGTCGAGGAGGTTCACGGTCCGGCAGGCGACCGGGCGGGCGTCGTCGAAGGTCATCATCCCGACGCCGTCCTCGCTCGCGGTGAGGCCGGAGAATCCGGTGCCCTCCGGCGCGCACCAGCCGTCCTCGCCGTTGCTGTCGGCCAGCGCGCTGGTGGCCAGGCAGTACGCGCCGCCGTCGCCGTACGTCGGGTAGTAGAGGTCGCCTTCGGTGAGCGCCCACGAGCCGCCGCTCGCGGGCTTCGGGCCGGCGAGCGCCGTCTGCTCGCCGGTGGCGAGGTCGATCACGTCCACCTCGCTGGGATCCGTCTCGGCCTTGTCCTGCCGGACCACGACAGCCCAGTCCTCCGTCAACAGGAGCTCGGAGATGGCCCGGCCCGGCCCGGCGCCTGTGCCGATGTCGGTGCCAGGACCGGTGACATTGGCAGTGGAGCGGTCCTTCGACACGATGCCGCGCCACTCGGTGCCGCGTACGTAGTGCGTGCCGGGCTCCTGGCCGGTGTCGTTCCAGTCGAGCAGGTTCGTCGTCGGCTCGACGGCGGTCGGCTGGTCGATCGTCCCGCCCTCGGGGGCGGCCGGGGCGGGCGTGCCCGTGCTCGTGCCCGGATCCGCCGGTGCCGGTGCCGGTTCCTGGTCGGTCGCGTCGGTGCTGCAACCCGTCAGGGCGACGAGCAGCCCCAGCGCGATCGCCGTACGGGTCCGCACGTCAGACGCCGATGTTGTGCTGGAAGTGGTCGAGGTTGGCGCGGTAGGCCTTGTAGGCGTTGCGCCACTGCACGCGGTCGATCGCCGGCTCGCTGGGGTCGAACTTCGACTGGTCCCACGGCTCGAAGTAGCCGATCTTGCGGTTGCCGTCGGGGTCCTGGTCGTAGCCGCGGCCGACCTGGAAGTGCCCGCTCGCGTCGTCGTCGAGGTAGGGGTAGTACTGCTTGAGCAGCAAGGGGTGCAGGACGACCGGCGACTGGTAGTCGTGGACGTGTCGCATCATCAACCGGTACCACTGCTTGAAGGTGAAGTCGCTGATGTCGAGCACCACGTAGGGGCCGGCGGCGTTCGCCTCGTCGTAGTCGGTCGTGTTGTTGACCACGCGCACCATGTCGGTGATCGCGGTGCCTGCCGACGAGGTGCCGAGGCGGCGTGCCCAGTAGCCCTGGGTCTTGCGCGTGCCCTGCGCGCTCCAGCCGATGGCCTGCATCGTCGCGGGGCCGCACCAGTAGGTCTGGTTCTGGGCCCGGGCGACCTTGCTGGTGAGGATCTTGGCCTTCGTCGGGTACGACCCGCCGAACCCGCCGCGCGCGTCGACGCCGTCGGTCGTCGTGTCCGTACTGACCTCGGGGTGCTTCGCAGCGAAGTCGGCGGGGAGCTCGACGCCCTGGATCTCGTGGCGCAGCATCCAGACCTTGCCGACGGACTGCGCGGCCATGGTGAGCTCGACGCGCTCGGCATCGGTGCGGGCCGTCGTGCTGCGGGCACTCGTGCGCGCCAGTACGCCGTCCGCGTCGAGGTCGCCGGTGCGCTCGGCGGCCTTGCCGAAGGTCGGTGGCGTCTCGAGCCGGGCGGCCAGCTCCTCGCGCGACTGGTTGGTCCAGCCGAACCCGAGGCAGTAGCGCTGGCCGTCGAAGGTCGCGCACCGGACAGCCGCCCGCGCCAGCGACGTACGCCCCTCGGCCCGCTCGAGCCCGGCGCCCTCGGCAAGCACCCGGTCGATCTCGGACTGCATCTCCGGCGTCACCCGGCCGCGCCCCGCGGCCCCGGGACCTGCTGTCGTCTCTGCGGACGGCTCGATCGAGCCCTGGTCGGCGTCGTCGCCGTCCGGCAGCAGCGGTACGGCGCCGAGGGTCAGCGCGAGCGCGGCCGCGGCGATCGTGGCGGGGTGCCGCCAGAGCGGCCGGGATCCGTCCTCAGTGGCGATGCGATGGGCAATGCGGTGAGCGAACAGACGGGGCAGACGGGGAAGCACGGGCATGGGGAAGGCCTTCGATCCGAGTAACGCGGACGCCTCACTGTCCTCTCTGGCCCCACCCGACGCAAGTTCCCCGCGCGTGTCATCGGGGATTGCCGGCGGCTGTGGTAGTCCGTATCAAACGGCTGCCTGCGACGGTCGACCAGGCAGAATTTTGATGCGGACTACCGCGGGGGAGTGGGGCGTCTGCGCGTCGCGCTCTGCGCCCCTGTGGGAAGTGGAGCGGATGATGAGATTCGAACTCGCGACATCGACGGTGGGCAGAGCGTCGCGCTCTGCGCCCCTGTGGGAAGTGGAGCGGATGACGAGATTCGAACTCGCGACATCGACCTTGGGAAGGTCGCGCTCTACCAACTGAGCTACATCCGCATGCCGTACGTCGACGGCGCCCGAATGCTACCTGACCTCGGGCTGCACCTCGGAGCGCACCTCGGACAGGCCGGGACGCTTGGCGGAGACGGTGTCCCCCGACGAGCGGCCGGTGATCCGGCGGTGCACCCAGGGCACGAGGAACTCGCGCGTCCACTGGGCGTTTGCGGCCCACTGCTCGCGACGGGCGAGCACCGGTGGCGTCTCGACGGTGACGGGCTCGAGGGCGTGCTCCACGCCGATCGCGTCGAGCACGGCGCGGGCCATGTGCGTGTGGCCGTGGTGGTTGAGGTGCATCCGGTCGGTGTCCATCACGCCGGCGATCTCGATGTCGCGCATCCGCCACATGTCGACGACGGTCACGTCGTGCCGGTCGGCGATCTCGCGCACCCACTCGTTGAAGATCGCCATCCGACCGCGGACCGGCCCGTAGATCCCGCGACCACCCGGGTCGAAGATCGTGAACATCACGACGCGCGCGCCGGTCGCACTGAGCCGCGAGATCGCACTGTCGTACGTCGCTGCGAGGGCGTCCAGGTCGACGCGCGGCCGGAGCACGTCGTTGCCGCCGCCGTGGATGGTGATGAGGTCGGGCTCCAGCGCGATGGCCGCGTCCAGCTGCTCGGCGACGATCGGGCCGAGCTTGCGGCCGCGTACGGCGAGGTTGGCGTAGCCGAAGTCGTCGGTCTGCGTCGCCAGGACCTCGGCGACGCGATCGGCCCAGCCACGCAGGCCGTTGGGGCGCGAGGGGTCGGGGTCGCCGACGCCCTCGGTGAACGAGTCGCCCAGGGCGACGTAGCGGTGGAAGGTCACCGATCCATTGTGGCGACCCGCTCCACAGGGCCGAAAACGTGCCCTAGGTTGGGCCGCGTGCTGCTCTCTGATCGCGACATCCTCGCTGAGATCGACGCCGGCCGGATCGCGCTGGACCCGTGGGACCCGCAGATGCTCCAGCCCTCCAGCATCGACGTGCGCCTGGACCGGTTCTTCCGCGTGTTCGAGAACCATCGCTACCCCCACATCGACCCGGCCGTCGACCAGTCCGAGCTGACCCGCGAGGTCGAGCCGGAGGGCGACGAGCCGTTCATCCTGCACCCGGGGGAGTTCGTCCTCGGGTCGACGTACGAGGTGGTCAGCCTGCCCGACGACGTCGCCGCACGCGTCGAGGGCAAGTCGTCGCTGGGCCGCCTCGGCCTGCTCACCCACGCGACCGCCGGCTTCGTCGATCCCGGCTTCTCCGGTCACGTCACCCTCGAGCTGGCCAACGTCGCCACGCTGCCGATCAAGCTCTACCCCGGCATGAAGATCGGCCAGTTCTGCTTCTTCCGGCTCTCCTCGCCGAGCCAGCACCCCTACGGCTCGGAGAAGTACGGCTCGCGCTACCAGGGCCAGCGCGGCCCGACGCCCAGCCGCTCGTTCCAGGGCTTCCACCGCACGCCCATCTGACCGGGACAGTCCGCTGCACATGACCGGTCTGGAGGGCCGAATCACCGGCCGTTCGCAGCGGACTATCCCGGCGGGCTGTGGCAAGGGGGCGACAGTCCACATCGCGGATTAAGTCACACCTGTGTTGCGTTAATCGACCCCGCCGTGGTTAGGGTGACCTTAGTTAGGTCACCCTCACTTCTGTCACGGAGTTCTGATGAAGCGCATCCTCGCCGCCCCTCTCGCAGCGGCCACCCTCCTGGTCGCCGCCCTCGCCGGTTGCAGCACCGGGTCCGCCAGCGGCACCGATCCGGCCGCCGATCCGACGGCGACCACCACGGCCGACGCCGATGCCTTTCCGGTCACCATCGAGCACGCGCTCGGTGAGACCACCATCGAGTCCGAGCCCACGCGCGTCGCGACCCTCGGCTGGACCGACCAGGACCAGGCCATCTCGCTGGGTGTGGTGCCGGTCGGCGCCACCAAGATCACCTGGGGCGGCAACGAGGCCGGCTCGACCGCGTGGTTCGACGCCGCCGTCGAGGAGGCCGGGGCCGAGGCGCCGGTCCGCTACGACGACGCGGACGGTGCCCCGATCGACGAGATCGCCGCGCTCGCTCCCGACCTGATCCTCGCAACCAACTCCGGCATCACCGAGGCGGAGTACGCCAAGCTCTCCAGGATCGCGCCGGTCGTGGCCTACCCCGAGGCGCCGTGGACCACCGACTGGAGGACCTCGCTCGAGATGGTCGGTGAGGCGCTCGGTCGTACGACCCAGGCTGACGAGGTCGAGGCCGACACCGATGCGGCGATCGAGGAGGCCAAGGCGGCCAACCCGGAGCTGCAGGGCGCCGAGCTGATCTACGGCTACCTCGCCGCGACCGACCTGTCGACCGTCGGCATGTACGCCTCGGAGGACCCGCGGGTCTCGATCCTGCGCGACTTCGGCATGGTGGACGCCCCGGCGGTCGCGGACGCGGTCGAGCCCGGCGAGTTCTACGGCACGGTCTCCGCGGAGAAGTCCGCCGACCTCGACTCGGACGTCTTCCTCACCTGGGTCGACTCACCGGACAGCGTGAAGACGATCTCGGACGACAAGCTGCTCGGCCAGATCCCCGCGATCGCCGACGGCCACTGGTACGCCGAGACCGACAAGGCCAACGCGATGGCGTCGACCAACCCGACGCCCCTGTCGATCCCGGTGATCGTCAGCGACTTCCTGCCGCACGTGGTCGAGGCACTCGAGGGCGCATGAACATGACCGTTCTCGCCTCGACCAGGGAGGACGTGACCGGCCCCCACGGGGGAGGGCCGGCGCGTCCCGCCCTGCCGGCGAGCGCCGCGGTCGCGGTCGCGGCGCTCGCCTGCGCCTGCCTGCTGTCCCTGCTCGTGGGCGCCCGGATGGTGCCCGTCGACGCGCTCTGGGGCGGCGCACACCCGGCCCGCGCGATCGTCGAGGCGCGCTTCGAGCGCACGCTCCTCGGCCTCGCCGTCGGCGCCGCCCTCGGCCTCGCGGGCGCCCTGATGCAGGGCCTGACCCGCAACCCGCTCGCCGACCCCGGCATCCTCGGTGTCAACGCCGGCGCGACCTTCGCGATGGTCGTCGGGATGACGGTGTTCGACCTGGACGCGATGGGTCAGTTCCTGCCGCTCGCCTTCGTGGGCGCGGCCGCCGCCGCCGCGCTCGTGCACACCATCGCCTCCATCGGCCGTGACGGCGCGACGCCCATGAAGCTCGCCATCACCGGCGCTGCCCTCAGCGCCGGGCTCGCGAGCTGGACCACCGGGCTGCTCCTGGCCGATCGCAAGACGATGGAGTCCTTCCGCTTCTGGCAGGTCGGCACGATCGGGGGGCGCGGCCTCGACGTGCTCGTCGTCGGGCTGCCGTTCCTCGCCGTCGGTGCACTGCTCGCGCTCGCCGGCGCGCGGCTGCTCAACACGCTCGCCCTCGGGGACGACCTCGCCCGCGGCCTCGGTCGTCGTACGACCCGCGACCGGCTGGTGATCGCCCTCGCCATCGTTCTGCTCGCCGGCACCGCGACCGCGCTGGCCGGGCCGATCGCCTTCGTGGGTCTCGTCGTGCCCCACGTCGTACGCGCCCTCGTCGGGCCCGACCACACGCGGGTCCTGCCGTTCTCGATGCTCGCCGGCGCGACGCTGGTCGTCGTCGCCGACACGGTCGGCCGCATCGTCCTGCCGCCCTCCGAGGTCCAGGTCGGCGTGATGGCCGCCGCCGTCGGGGTGCCCGTCTTCATCGCCCTGGTCCGGCGCACCGGGCGGGCGATGTGAGCCAGCTGATGACTCGTCCGACTGCCGCTCGGGTGCCGGTCGGCGATCCCACGGAGGTCGTCCGTCGTGCCCGCCGCGCGCCGATCCGGCACCGCCGCAGGCTCCTCGCGGCTCTGTCCGTCGCGGTGCTCGGCGCCTTCGCCGTTCGCGTGCTGCTCGGCGACTACACGGTCACCGTCCCCGACTTCGTTCGCATCGTCGGCGGCGAGCAGATCCCGGGCGCCACCTACATCGTGATGGAGTCCAAGCTGCCGCGCGCGGTGCTTGCCGTGCTCGTCGGACTGGCCTTCGGCGTCGGTGGCGCGATCTTCCAGACCACTCTCCGCAACCCCCTGGCCAGCCCGGACATCGTCGGCGTCAGCCTCGGTGCGAGTGCCGCCGCGGTGTCGGCCATCGCGCTCGCCGGGTGGACCGGCTGGCCGGTCTCGATGGCCGCGGTCGCAGGTGCCGTCGTCGTCGCCCTCGCCGTACGCGCTGTCGCCGGCGACCACGGCGGCTTCCGGCTCGTCCTCGCCGGCATCGGACTCGCGGCGGCGATGCAGTCGGTCATCCAGTACGTCTTCACGCGCGTCGACGAGTGGGACGTCCAGCTCGTGCTGCGGTGGCTGACCGGCAGTCTCAGTGGCGTCGACTGGGCCACGATCGGCCTGCTCGCCCTGGTGCTGTGCGTCCTCCTGCCCGCCACGGCCTGGGCCGCCCGGGCGCTCGTCGTCACCGAGCTCGGCGACGACACCGCCGCCGCGCTGGGCGTCGGTCGCGGTCGCACCGACGTGCTGATGTTCCTCGCCGTGCTCCTCGTCGCCGTCGGCGTGGCCGCCGCAGGCCCTGTCGCGTTCGTCGCGTTCCTGTCCGGCCCGATCGCGCGCGCCCTCAACCAGGGGCGTACGACGTTGGCCGGCGCCGGTCTCGTCGGTGCCCTCATCGTGCTGGTCGCCGACCACGCCGGCGCCTACGCGTTCGCCGACCTCAACCTGCCCGTCGGCGTCGTCACCGGTGCCTTCGGCGCACCGTTCCTGCTCTGGCTGCTCACCCGCGGCCACACCTCGAGGAGAACCGCATGACGATCACCCCACGACGTTCTTCTCCCCCGCTCCGCTCCGCCGAACAACGCCGCGGGGACCCCGGAAAGACGACCACCGTCAGTCCTGGGAACACCCGGCTGGAGGCCAGCGCCCTGACGCTCGGCTACGCCGACACCGACGTCGTACGCGAGCTGGACCTGCGGGTGCCGCACGGCAAGGTCACCGTCATCGTCGGAGCCAACGCCTGCGGGAAGTCCACCCTGCTGCGGGGGCTGGCGCGGCTGCTGCGTCCGCGCTCCGGCTCGGTGCTGCTCGACGGCTAGGCGATCCACCGGCTCCCGACCAAGCAGGTGGCCCGCACGCTGGGCCTCCTCCCGCAGAACCCCGTGGCGCCGGAGGGCGTGACGGTCGTCGACCTGGTCGCCCGCGGCCGCCACCCGCACCACGGAGCCTTCGGTTTTCTCAGGCGAACGCTCCAGGAGGACGACCAGGCGGTCGCCGAGGCGCTCGTCCTCACCGACACGCTCGAGCTGGCCGACCGCGTGGTCGACGAGCTGTCGGGCGGGCAGCGCCAGCGGGTGTGGATCGCGATGGCGCTCGCCCAGGGCACCGACCTGCTGCTCCTCGACGAGCCGACGACCTACCTCGACGTCGCCCACCAGGTCGAGATGCTCGACCTGCTCGCCGAGCTCAACCAGCGTCGCGGCACCACGATCGTGATGGTGCTGCACGACCTCAACCTGTCGGCGCGCTACGCGGACCACCTCGTCGCGCTGCACACGGGCCGCGTCGTCGCCGAGGGCACGCCGCGCGAGGTGGTGACCGAGGACGTCGTGCGCACCGTGTTCGGCCTCGACAACCGGGTCATCGACGACCCCGTCTCGCACACCCCGCTCGTGGTGCCGATCGGCCGCCACGTCCCTGCCCGTGATTCCTCCCCCAACCCGGAGAACCGATGACTGCCACCTCCCGGACCCGCGCCGTCCTGCCCCTGCTGCTCGCCGAGGTCGAGGTCGTCTCGGTCGTACGCCTGAGCCCGACCTTCGTCCGCGTCGAGCTCGGCGGACCCGACCTGGCTGACTTCGGCGTGGACGGGGATCGCTGGGACCAGCGGATCAAGCTCATCTTCCCCGACCCCACGACCGGCGCGATCACGTCGACGACGGGGGCCGACGAGACGTGGCTGGCGACCTGGCTGGATCGTCCCGCGTCCGAGCGCGGCCACATGCGGACGTACACGATCCGCGACGTCCGTGGCTCCGGTGACCAGACGACCTTCGTCGTCGACATGGTGCTCCACCTCGAGGGTGACCTCGTCGGCCCGGGCTCGACCTGGGCCTCGCGTGCCGCCGTAGGTGATCGCCTCGTGGTGCTCGCGCCGCGGCGCGGCTTCCCCTACGGCGGGATCGAGTTCACCCCCGCACCCGGGCGCGGACCTGCTCCTCGTGGGCGACGAGACCGCGGTGCCGGCGATCTGCACGGTGCTCGAGCAGCTCCCCGACGACGCCCGTGGGACCGCGTTCCTCGAGGTGCCGGTGGCGGCCGACGTGCAGGACGTACGGAGTCCAGCAGGCGTCGACGTCGTGTGGCTGGCCCGCGAGGGTGAGCCGCTCGGCGAGGGCCTTCGCGACGCGGTCGTGACCCGCCTGGGTCCACTCTCGATCAGCAGGGCGGGCGCCGCGGTCGAGGTGGCGGCCGACGAGGTCGACCCCGACCTGTGGGAGACGCCGTACTACTCCTCCTCGGGCGAGGAGGTCCCCGGCATCGCGGCGGGTGGCACGTACGCCTGGATCGCGGGGGAGTCAAAGGTGGTGACCGGCCTCCGCCGGCACCTGGTCGACGAGCTGCACTTCGACCGCCGGCAGGT
Organism: uncultured Actinomycetota bacterium; assembly: GCA_963711175.1. Lineage (GTDB taxonomy): Bacteria > Actinomycetota > Actinomycetes > Propionibacteriales > Nocardioidaceae > Nocardioides. The sequence continues at coordinate 95,060 of CAVQDC010000011.1, read as the reverse complement.
GGCCTTCATGGGCTACTGGCGCCGCGGCGTGGCGATGAGGTCCTGACCGGCCGAAATGGCTCGACGCCCGGACGGCGGTCCGGGCGTGAGGCCAGCGCGTGGTCGAGAGGTCAGCGGCGCTTGGGCGCGCGAGGCGAGTAGCGCACGCGCTCGGCGATGCGGTGACGGGCGATCAGCTCGATGTCGGTGAACGAGTCGTACATGGTCGTGCTCCTTTCGTGAGGTCTGGGGATTCAGCTCTGGTGGAGGGTGACGTCGCCCGAGGCGGTGGTGGCGCGCACCTCGAGGAAGGGCTCGCCCTCGGCGGGCTCCCCGGTCTGCGGGAGCGTCGAGGAGAGGCGGCCGCTGGCGGTGCGGACGTCGGTCCACACCGGCGTACCGGCCGCGACGCCGATGCGGATGTCGCCGCTCGCGGTCTTGGCGGTGACCCGGCCCGCGGAGGCACGGCCGACCATGAGGTCGCCGGAGCCGGTCGTGAAGACGACGTCGCCGGTGACCGCTCCGACCTGGGCGTCGCCCGAGCCGGTCTTGATGGCGACCTCGCCGCTCGCGGTGTCGACGCGTACGTCGCCGCTCCCGCTGGTGATGACGAGCCCGGAGTCGGCGCGGGTGACGCGTACGTCGCCGGAGCCGCACTTCACCCGGGCGTCGCCCGTCAGGTGCTCGGCGACCAGGTCGCCCGAACCGGACTTCACGACGGTGTCGCCGTGGACCACGTCGAGGGAGACGTCGCCCGAACCGGAGTCGACCGAGGTGTCGGCGAAGCGGCCATGGGCGGCCACGTCGCTGCTGCCGACCTTGGCCGTCAGTGCACTGGCGGCCGGGACCTCGACGACGATCTCGGCGCGAGGGTCCTTGCCGAAGAACCCGCCAGATCCCTTGGGGGCGATGATCGCGATCCTACGGTCCCCACTTCCGTCGGCCAGGTCGCGGACGTCGAACTCCTCGGCGCGCTCGCCGGTGATGCGGACAGTCGTCTCGATGGTGTCGGTGGCGGTCACGTCGACCGTGCCGCGGCCGTTCTCGACGTAGAGCTCGATCGGCTCGGGGGTGTCGAAGGTGAGGTCCAGGTGGTTGCTCATGGGGCTCTCCGGTCTGGTTGAGGGTGTGTTCGTCCGACGGGCCGGCCGGTGCCGGTCCGCGGTGGTGCGGTGGGTGGTGGGCCGGATCAGCGCCGGCCGGGTCGGGGCGTCAGGCCCAGCCGGACATCCGCCTGCTGTTGCCCTGTCCCTGCCTGCGGTTGGCGGCGAACGGGTCGTAGCCCACGAAGGGGACGCTGCTCAGGTCGATGTCGACGTTGATCGAGTGCTCGTTGGTGGCGCTGCGCACGATGGCGACGAGCCAGGTGTTGAGGCTCTGCCCGGCGGCCGCGGCCTTCTCCTCGGCCCGGGCCTTGACGGCCTCCGGGATGCGGAGGGTCACGCGGGCCAGGTCGCCGTCCTCCTCCTCGGGGGGAGCGGGCGGCGCCGGCGGCGGGGGCGGTGCCGGCATCTCGGCCGGCGGCGCGATCTCGACGACGAAGTCCAGCTCGCGGCCGACCAGTCGCACGTCCACGCTGCCCTCGGGGAGCTCGGCGGTGATCTCGGCCGCGGCGTGGGAGATGGCCTCCATCAGCGCCAGACGGGCGCTCGGGTCCAGCGCGTACGCCAGCCGCTCGGCCGCCTGCTTCAGCTCGTCGCTGCCGGCCTCGGCCGCGGCGACCAGGTCCCGGCGGAGGCTGTCGACGTAGGGGGTGATGTCCATGTGCATCACTCTGACATCACTGTGACGTCATGTCAACACCTTGGTGACATCATTTGGCGTCATAGTGGCGCCGAGGTGACGTCATCTGCGTGTCAGCCCGGGTAGTCCGCATCAAATTGCTGGTCCTCAGTGCTCATGGAGGAGAAGTTTGATGCGGACTACCTCGGGTGGGTCAGAGATCGAAGAGAGAACCCGAGTCGCTGATGTCGACGTCCGTACGCGGCGAGTGGCCGGGCTCGTCCGAGGACGCGGCCGGCTTTTCAGCCGGCTTCTCCTCGGGCTCGTCGGTCGTGTCAGCGTTGTCTTCTTCTGATGCTTCCGCGTCCTCGGCCGGGGTCGGCTCGGCCTCGTCGCCGGTGTCGTCCGCGTCGAGGATCGTGTCCGGGTCCTCGGCCTCGTCCTCGGCGTCGGCGGCTGCCTCGGTCTCCGGCTCGGCCGGCTCCTCAGGGGCCGCGGCGTCCTCGGGCTCGGCGAACAGCGCGGCCCTGCTCAGGTCGGCACCGCTCGGCGGAGCGCTCGGCACGGCGGGCGCCTCCGGCTCCGGCTTGGCCCGCCTCTCAGCTCCGGCTCCGGCTCGGGTTCCGCTCAGGCTCGGGGTCGACCGCCGCCTCGGGGTCCGCCTCGGGCTCGACCGCTGCCTCGGGCGCGGACTCGGGCTCCGTCGGAGCGGCCGCCGCAGGGGCGGACTCCTGGGCCGGCGCCTCGACGTCGAACAGGGATCCGAGACCCGAGATGTCGAGGTCCGCGTGGGCGTCGAGGTCGTACCGCTGGCGGGTGGTGCGTCAGACACCGTGTCGGGGGTCGATTCGGTGTCCGGCTCACCGCTGGTGGCGGCCTCGGGCACGACGTTGGGCCTCGTCGTCGGGGACGTCCGACGATGCGGTCGCCGGGGCAGCCGCTTCGTCACTCGTTGCCGGCTCTGCTTCCGGCGCAGCCACGGGCGCGGACTCCGGGGCAGGCGCCTCGAGGTCGAACAGCGAGCCGAGGCTCGACAGGTCGGCGTCCGTCGTGGGCGTCGAGGTCGTGCCGGTCGCGGTCAGCTCGGACTCGTCGGCCGGCTCGTCGTCTGGTACGTCCGACGATGCGGTCGGCGCGGCAGCCGCTTCCTCACTCGCCTGCTCCGCCTTCGCCTCGGGCTCGGCGTCGGCCGTGGTCGCAGGCTTCTCGGGCTCGGTCGTAGCGGGCGCGGCGATGTCGAAGAGGGACCCGCCGGTGCTCGCCGTGGCGGGCTTCGACGACTCCGCCTCAGATGCCTTCGTGGGCTGCGGCTCCGGCTCTGCCTTGGCCTCAGGCTCCGCCCTCGGCTCGGGTTCGGACGTCGCCTCGGGTGCGGCAGATGCCTCGGGCTCGGATTCCGTCGGGGCCTCGAGGTCGAACAGCGAACCTCCGCCGCCGAGGTCGGCGGACGCGACCGGCTTCTCGGCCTCGGGCTGGGGCTCCGCCTCAGGCTCAGGCTCGGAGGACGCCTCGGCCGACCCCTCGGGCTCTGGCGCGGGGGTGTCGAAGAGCGACCCACCCGAGGCCTCGGCCTGCGGCTCGGGAGTGGTGGACGACTCAGGCTCGGGAGCCGGCGTGTCGAAGAGCGACGTACCGCCGGACGCCTTCGCGGCCGGGCCGGCGTCGGCGGTCTCGGTGACCGTGTCGTCGGTGATGGTGACGTCACCGGCCTCGGGCTCGTCCTTGGTCGCGACGTCGGTGTCGGAAGCGGAAGCGGCAGCGGCGGCCGGGGCTGGAGCAGCGGCCGGAGCCGAGGACGGTGCGGCCTTGGTCGCCTGCTCGCCCTTGACCGAGGCGAGCAGCATCTGCGCGACGTCGAGGACCTCGACCTCCTCGCGGGCCTCGCCCGAGGCCTGCTGGGAGGTGAGCCCGTCGGACAGCATCACGCGGCAGAACGGGCAGCCGACCGCGATCTGGTCGGCGCCGGTGCCGACGGCCTCGCGGGTGCGGTTCATGTTGATCCGCTCGCCGAGGTTCTCCTCCATCCACATGCGCGCGCCACCGGCGCCGCAGCAGAACGAGCGCTCGGAGTTGCGCTCCATCTCGATGACCTCGGCGCCGGGCAGCACCTGGAGCAGCTCGCGCGGCGGCGAGTACACCTCGTTGTGGCGCCCGAGGTAGCACGGGTCGTGGTAGGTGATCGAGCGCTTCGCGGCGCCCGCGCCGTCCTTGACCGGGGTCAGCCTGCCCTCGCGCACGAGGCGGTTGAGCAGCTGCGTGTGGTGCACGACCTCGAGCTCGATGCCGAAGTCCTTGTACTCGTTCTTCAGCGTGTTGAAGCAGTGGGCGCAGGTCGAGACGACCTTCTTGACCTTGTACTCCTTGAACGTCTCGACGTTCTGCTGCGCGAGGCCCTGGAAGACGAACTCGTTGCCGGCGCGACGCGCCGGGTCGCCGGTGCAGGTCTCGCCGTTGCCGAGCACGCCGAAGGAGATGCCGGCCATGTCGAGCAGCTCGGCGACCGCGCGCGTGGTCTTCTTCGCGCGGTCCTCGTACGCTCCCGCGCAGCCGACCCAGAACAGCCAGTCGACCGACTCGAGGGACTCCAGGTCCTCCCCGACGACGGGCACGTCGAAGTCGAGGCCCTTGGCCCAGTCCATGCGAGCGGTGCTCGACATGTTCCACGGGTTGCCCTTGTTCTCCAGGCCCTTGAAGAGCTGGTTGAGCTCGGCCGGGAAGTTCGACTCCACCAGCAGCTGGTAGCGACGCATGTCCATGATGTGGTCGACGTGCTCGATGTCGACGGGACACTGCTGGACGCAGGCGCCGCACGACGTACAGCTCCAGAGCACGTCCGCGTCGATGACGAAGTCGCCGTCGGCCGGGTTGTAGAAGTAGTCGAGGACGTCCGTGCCGGACCCGGCGCTCTCGCCCTTGGAGCCGGTGCCGACCAGGGCGCGCTCGGTGTGCGCCTCGTCGCCGTCGTGCTTGGCGTACGTGTGGTCGCGCAGCGCGGTGATCAGCAGCTTGGGCGACAGCGGCTTCTCGGTGTTCCAGGCCGGGCACTGCGACTGGCAGCGGCCGCACTCGGTGCACGTGGAGAAGTCGAGGATGCCCTTCCAGGAGAAGTCCTCGGCCTTGCCGACGCCGAGGACCGAGTCCTCGTCGAGGTCGTCGATGTCGTCGAGGGTGATCGGCTTGCCGGCCGACGTCAGCGGCTTCATGGCGCCGAGTGCGGTGCGCCCGCTGGCCTCGCGCTTGAAGTAGATGTTGAACCAGGCCGTGAAGCGGTGCCAGGCGATGCCCATGGTGATGTTGCGGGCGATCACCATCAGCCAGATCATCGCCAGCGCGATCTTGAAGGCGGCGATGGCGTAGATGACGTTCTCGAGCGTCGAGGGGTCGTTGGAGTAGAACGCGTCACCGATCCACGACGCGATCGGGTAGTGGCTGCGACCCGCGTCCTCGTCGAGCCTCCACTCCGCGGCGCGCACGAACAGGATCGCGCCACCCTCGAGCAGGGCGAGCGCCTCGACGAAGTACGCCTGCCAGAAGGTCGATCCGAAGAACCGGCTCTTGCGTCCCTCGGAGCGCGGGTGGTGCTGCTGGCGGTAGATGATCAGGTAGACGATGCCGACCGTGCTCAGCAGGCCGATGAGCTCGCTGAACCACTCGTAGGGGTACCAGTGGCCGATGAGGGGCCAGGCGAACGACGGTGACAACAGCTGGAAGTACGCCGCCAGCACCGCGGTGCTGAGGAACAGGAACGCCGCGTAGACGAACCAGTGCATGATGCCGACCCAGTGCCACTGGAGCATCCGCGTGTGGAGGAACGTCTCCTTGAGCATCGTGACCGCACGACCGGAGGGATTCTCGCGGCGGCTGGCGTCGGGCTGACCGCTGCGGATCACGCCCAGCATGCGTCGTACGGCGGGGACCAGGAGCGCCACCGCGGCGACGGTCAGTGCGAGCGAGACGACGATCGCGAACATCTGCATGACGGGCTGCTCCTCGGATCGGGCGTACTGAGCCGGAGCATATGACCGCTCGTCGTACCGACGGCAGGGCTCCCACGAGTGAGAAGAATCCTACCCGCAGGTAACTTCACCCGGGAGGGTGGTGCGATCAGTTCACGATCGCGACGTTCTCGACCTCGATCTCGCGGGCGTCGTCGCGATAGGTCGCGACCTTGGCCTTCACCTGGTCGAGCGCCTCGGTCAGCTTGGCCACACCGTCACGCAGCTTCTGCTGGTGCTCGGCGTGCGCGAGGTGCGACTCGCTGGTCTCGTCCCAGCCGGGCGTCAGCGTCTCGACCTGGTCGAGGAGCTCGTTGATCTGGGTGGTGATGGCCGTCGTGGCGTCGCCCAGGGCCGTCTCGATCGTCGACAGGGAGTCCTGGTGCACGACCAGGCCGCGCTCGCTCATCGGGGGCCTCCGCCGAGGCGGTCGGCGAGCTGGCCGGCGCGCGCCGCCTGCGCGACGTCGTTGGTCTGGTGCTCCTGGGCCACGTACATCAGGTTCTGGCTGTAGCCGTCGAGGATCGGGCCGAGCGAGATCGCCACCTCGAACCACGCGTTGATCGCCTCGCCGAAACCGGCGGCCGCCTGGCCCTTGAAGCCGGCGCCCGACTCGGTCTCGATGGTCGAGCCGAGGTCGCTCAGCGTCTGCTGCAGCGGCTCGACCGCCTCGGCGACGGCCTGGGCGGCTGCCTGCATCTCGGAATAGACAAGTCCGACGGCCACGGCCGCCCCCTCTCCGGTCTGTGCTGGGTGGTGTGCGCTGGGTGGTGCCTGGACCCCCTACCCCCACGGAGAGCGGTTCACACCGCCCACACTGCCCGACTTGGTTCGGTTTGAGGCAGCCCGCCGCGGGGAATCGAGAGCCCATGCCGTCGTACGACTACGAAGTGGACCTCGAGAGCATGGGCAAGGCCGCCCAGGGGCTCAACGACACCCTCCAGCTGTTCAAGGACAAGGACGTCGAGGACCTGGTGCCGTCCAAGGGCGACGTCGGGAACGACGTGGTCTGGGACGCGCTCGACGAGTTCAAGGGCCGCTGGGAGGAGGGCGTCAACAACCTCTGCCAGGACGTCGAGGAGATGGCCGGGCGGCTCGGCAAGATCGCGATGAACTACTTCGAGACCGACAAGGCCGGCTACGAGTCCCTCTCGGCGCTCAAGGGCACGATCGCCGCGATCAAGGTGATGTGAGATGCCGGACTTCGAGATCGAGGGCAACCCGGGCAACATCCGCTCGAAGGCCCTGGTCATGGAGCAGAAGGGCCAGTCGTTCTACGACACCGGCGACGCCCTGTCCAAGATCGACGTGTCCGGCTGGACCGGGCGCGCAGCCGACGAGTTCCGCGAGGCGCACGACCTCGAGCCGGATCGCTGGATCAAGTCCGGCAACGGGTTCAAGAAGGCCGCCGCCGGCCTGACGACGTACGCCGGTGAGCTGGAGGACGCACAGTCGCGCGCCGAGTGGGCCCGCAAGGAGTACGAGCGGGGTCAGCAGGAGTCGCAGAGCGCGCGCACCCAGTACGACTCCTACATGGGCCGGATGCGGTCCTACTGGAGCACCGGCGGCACCGACCAGGCCGAGCCGTTCAACGACTGGGGCGACCCGATCCAGCAGGAGGCGCTGCAGGAGCTGGCCTCCGCCCGCGCGGACCTCGATGCGGCGGCCCACACCTGCGCCGGCCAGGTGAAGGCCGGGTGCGCCGACGCGCCGGAGGAGCCCAACTGGCTCGAGTCCGGACTCAAGTTCGTCGGCGGCATCCTCGAGGGGGCCGGCGAAGCCGTCTGGGACCTGCTCACGATGGTGCCGTTCAGCCCGGTCAACATGGTGATGGACGCCTACAAGCTGGCCACCGGCGACCTCACTCCCGAGGAGCTGATGAAGAAGTACGAGCTCTCCGCCGAGAACGCCTGGGACATGGCGAAGGGCATCTACACCGGCCTGACCACCGACCCGATCGGCTTCGGCAAGGAGCTCGGCAAGAGCCTGCTCGACTGGGACACCTGGGCCGACGACCCGGCTCGCGCGCTCGGCCACCTCGTGCCCGACGCGGTGATCGCGATCGCCACGGCCGGCACCGGAGCGCTCGCCACCCGCGGCGCGAAGGGCGGCATCGACGCGATCGACGCGCTCGGTGACCTCAACAAGCTGGACAACCTGTCCGACCTGAGCAAGCTCGACCACCTCTCGGACCTCAACAAGCTCGACGAGCTCGGGGACCTCCGGCGCCTCGACAACCTGCCCGACGACCTGCGCAACCTGGTCGACAAGCCCATCGCGGACCTCACGCCCGGCGAGATCGAGCGCCTGACCGAGGCGCGCAACGCGATCAGGATCGAGCCCGGGACGCCCATGCAGCGCGTCCTCCAGCCCAACGTGTTCGACGACTACATGAGGGGCTCGTCGGACAACCCGCACTTCAAGCCCGACGAGTCCTTCGGCTTCACCTCGCGCGCCGAGGACGTCGAGAACCTGCGCACCCCGCGGGACATGTACGACAGCCTCGGCCTCGGCTACGAGAACACGCCGTTCAGCCCGGACCAGGACAGCGTCCACGTGCTGCGCTACACCGCGGAGAGCGCCGACGACTTCAACGTCCCTCGCCACTCGAGCCTCGGTGGGGACGGAGCCTGGGACGCTGACGCCGCCAACCCGAACAACCCGTTCACGGGCAACGGCTACACCTCCGGAGGCGTCCCCGAGTTCCGCAACGTCTCACCGTCGGACCTCAACATCGGCGACCAGATCTGGAACATGGACAAGTTCGGCAACCAGCACCTCGTGGCCGAGCTCGGCCCGAACGGCTGGGTGGCAGTGCCACGATGACCGGTGTGACCAGGGAGCCGGGGCGCTACGCGGTGATCGACGGGACCGAGAAACGGGTCGCCGCAGCCGCGAAGGACTACGTGTTGGTGGACGGCGACAGCGGTCGGGTGCGCTACGAGATGGACGACCTCGACGACCTGCTGTCGGTGAAGGTCCACGCCCGGTGGAAGGGGGCCGACATCGCGATCGGTGGAGTGCAGGGCGACGACGCCCGCTTCTACACGTGGGACCGCGACCTCGCAGAGCGGGAAGGGCTGGGCGGCGACGTCCGCGACGGCTGGGGCGGCCTCGCCCCCCTGTCCGAGCTGACCGACGTGACTGAGAAGGTGTCGTCCATCCACCCGAGGAGGCGCGAGTCATGACCGTCCTGGAGAAGCTCCTGGTCCCCGAGGTCTCCCACCGTGTCGTCGAGCTCGGGTACGACGAGCTGACCGGTGCTGTCTACCGACCCGACGACCTGATCGGCCTCACCCCCGTCGAGCGGGTCAAGGCGCTGGGCCTCGACGGTGAGGACGGACCCTTCGGCGAGGCGCCCGACCACGTCGACGTCATCCGCTTCAGCACCAACCCGCTGATGGACCTCCGGATCCCGACGAACGCGCCCGGCCACGCCGACGTGCCGTGGCCGACGTACCCGACCGGCTTCCTCCGCAACGCCGCTCCGGTCTGGATCCTCACGATGACGCGGATGCCGGTCAGCGCCCGCTTCATCCGCGTCGCCCTCGACGGCACCGAGCAGGAGCTGTCCCGCTACCACGGTGCCGCGCGCGGTTGGCAGGGTGCGAAGGGCTATTTCCCGCCACTCCATCTCGTAGGACCGCGCGCAAAGGTCGGCTCGCTCGACCTGCCGTGCTCCTACACCGCGGACCAGCAGTCGGTGGAGCTGGTGTGGGTCGGCGACGAGCAGGTCCCGCAAGGTTTTGCCCCGACCCGGCCGATGATCCATGCGCGCGTCGTGCCGATCACCGAGTGCGAGGTCTTCGACATCGCCCTCGTCGCCCGATGGCGCGACCGGCGTGTCCGGGTGCTGCAGCAGGCGGGCGACGAGGTGCTGGTCGTCCTCACGCCCGACTCGGTGGCCGACGCTGAGGAGCTGGGCGCGATCGAGGTCGAGCCGGGCGTCTACCAGGCCACGATTCCTGCGTCGGAGCTGACGGACACAGAAGGCGTGCGCTCCGACCCGGTGCCCACGCAGCCCCGCGCCACCCACGGCTGAGACCTCACCCGCGGCGTACGCCGGTCACCCTGCCGCTCCGCGACAGCTCGACGGTCATCAGGACCCGCTTCTTGCCGGGCAACGTGGCGCAGTAGGTGAACTCGCGGCCCAGTCGCTGCCAGGGCTGGCCGATGCGCTGCATCAGCGCACGCGTACGCAGGCCGGTGCGGGCGGCGCGCGTGAAGGCGCGCACCGACATCCGCAGTCCGGGGTTGCGGCACGAGTCGGGAGCAATGCCCCACGAACGTTCCCAGGTCTGGAGGTAGGCCTCGGCGCCCCGGCTCAGGTCGGCGCCGAGGGCAGCTCCGTCCGCGCCCGCCACGTGCTCGACGTCCTCGACCCAGTCGGCGTACATGCCGTAGTGGGCGACGCCGTCGGTGTTGATGTCGAAGACCCGCTCGCCGCTGCGCTGCCGGTCGATCCTCACGCCGTCGAGCCCGGTGAAGGGGTACGTCACCGGAGCCGGCGCGCCGGCCCCGCGCGGGTCGCCCTGGGCGCCGAAGCCGTTCATGTCCGAGCCCCAGCCGAAGCCGAAGTAGAAGCGCTTGTCGGTCCAGCCGAGGTGCTGGCGCCACTTCTCCACGAAGCCCGTCGAGTCGCCTGCATAGGGGGCGACGAAACCGCCGAGGCGGTAGATCCGCGGGTAGGCGTCCGGCGTCGACCACGAGTGTGACGACACGACGCCGACGGGTCGGCCGGCGGCCTGCTGCTGCTCCATGTAGTCGAGTGCGGCGTTGCGGCCCGCGACGCTCATGTGGTCGGGGTCGAACAGGATCTTGCTGTCGATCATCGCCGACAGCAGGCGTTGGCCGAGCGGGCTGAGGCCGAGCTGGTTGCAGTGCGGACCGGCCGGGTAGATCGGGGCCGGCTGGACGCCGACGTCGCCGAAGAGCTTCCAGATCGCACCGAAGATCGCGTCCTGCTGTGCTGCCGCGAGGGGAGGCGTCGACCTCGGGCCCCCGCCGAGGTCGCCGAGGTTGGGTGACTGGAGGCGGTCCTCGGTGCCGGGTGCGTAGCTGGTCGGGCAGGTCTGCATCCGGAGGAACGACCCGGTGCTCAGGAAGTTCGCGCTGTTGGTCAGCGGCCCGATCGTGCCGGCGTCGCCGGCGACGCCGGTGAAGGCGTTGTCGAACTTGTTGGTGAGCTCCATCTGGCTGACGCCGAGCTTCTTCATCTCGGCGAGCTCCGTGAGCATCTGCTCCTCGGTGCAGGTCGGCCTGCCCAGCTGGACGTTGCAGCCCAGCGGCACGGAGGTCTCCATGCCCATGACCACGGCGAGCTTGCCCTGGTTGATCACCTTCCGCGCCTCGAACGGGTCGGTGACGATCCGGTACCAGCCGCGGCCCGGTCCGCCGTACTGAGCGTCGATGTAGTCCTGCATCGCCCGCATGTCCTTGGCCTGGAGTCGTACGGCGTCGCGGTCGTCGCACGAGTTCTTCTTCAGCGGGTAGACCGTGCAGAGGATGTGGTTCTCGGTCAGCAGGCTGGTGTGGATCCGCAGCCCCGCGCGCCACGAGCGCTCGAGCCACTTGTAGTAGACCTGCTGGTGCGTCAGCGAGTGCGGGTTGGGCCAGTACGAGAAGGTCGGCCAGCCGACCGGGTCGTGGCCGGTGCCCGGGGTCTTGCCGGACAGGACGTCCTCGAGGAGCGCTCCGCGACCGTCGGCGGCCTGGTGGTCGGGGCAGTCGACGAGGGCGGCGGCGGCGCCGTACTTGTGGAACGGGGGGCTGCAGATCACGCGGCCGCCGAGGAACTCGTGGGTCTGGCCGTGCACGTGCGGGTCGACGTAGCCGCGGACCTCCTGGAACGTCGTGACCCCGCCGAAGGGTCGTCCGCTGACGTCGGTCTCGACCTCGGGAAAGGTCGTGCAGCCGTCGGTGCGCCGCAGTGCGAAGGACTCGGCCGCGCCCGTGGCGAAGCCGCCGCTGGTACGCCGCAGGGCGCGGCCGTCGGCGAGGGTGAAGGTGAAGCGTCCCTTGCCGGCCCGGCGGACCGTCCAGTCCGAGTCGGGGGAGGGAGCCGCCGCCCAGGCCGCGGTGCCCGAGGCGGCCGCGGCGAGGAAGGTGCGGTCGGGCGCGTAGAGGAGGTAGGTGCCGAGGCCGGTCGCCTGGAACGTGAGCGACTGCCCTCCGAGTCGGTAGCAACCGCCTGCCATGGCGTACACGCTCTCGGGCACGCGGAGGCGCGGGGTCCGCAGCGGTACGCCGACGAGCCGCGGCTCCTGCTGGGTGCGCTGCGCGGCGACCCGGGCGCGGCTCGCCTCGCGCTGGGCCGGTGTCGTCGGGTCGGGCGCCTGGGCGGCCTCCCCGCTGCGGCTGATGGCGTTCTTGGTGGTCGGGTCGTTGTGCACGTGGCCGTGGCCGCCGTCCAGGGAGGCGCTGATCGCCGCGACCGCCCCGCCCTGACCCGGGTGCGTGTGCGGCTTCTGCTCCGCGAGGACCGCGGCCCGCTGCCGCGCCTGCGCGTCGTACGTCGAGGAGAGACTTGCCGCACCGGGGCCGCTGGGGGCGGCAGACAGGACGCCGCCCACGACCAGCGCGCCACCTGCCAGCAAGGAGAGGAGCGTGCGCTGCACGGGGCGGGGCGTCTGGGTCACGGCGGTCCTCGGTGGTCGGCGGCGGCGTCGCAGGTGCAACGAGCCGCACCCATGGGGAGTCACGTCGCAACCGTCTCCAGCGACCTAGGCTGTGGCCATGCGCAGGTGCCTGGTGGTGCTCATGGCGATCACCGCTGTGCTGGTCGCAGCCCCTGCCGACGCACGTCCGGCGGCGGAGGCACGCGCGTCCGCGGCACCCACGGGTCGGGTCTCCATCCCTGCGATCGGGGTCGAGGCCGGGATCATCCCCGTCGGCGTGACCAGGGCCGGACGGCTCGCGATCGGCACGAGCGTCCGCGACGTCTACCGCTGGCGTGACGGCGTCCTCCCGGGACAGGAGGGCAACGCCGTGCTGGCCGGCCACACCTGGTCCCGGGGACCCGGCGTCTTCGACCACCTCGGCCGGTTGCGGGTGGGCGACCTCGTCGTCGTCGGACGCAACCGCTTCGCCGTGACGCGCGTGCGCCGGGTGGCCGACATGTCGCGGAGCGAGGTCGCCGCACTGTTCTCCGACCGCGGCAGCGCACGCCGTCTGGTCCTCATCACCTGTGGGGACCGCAACGACCTGACCGGGGTCTACCGCACCCGGATCATCGTCAACGCGCTGCTGCTGCCCCGCCCCTGACCCGCCGGGTCAGCCTCGCGGCCGTCGCGGTGACGGCCGCGGCGATCGCGGCCACGTCGGCCTCGTCCTCGCTGGGGAACGTCACGGCCACGCCCGCCACCGGGTGGGCGTTGTGGTCGAGCACCGCCGCGGCCACGCTCCCCAGCCCGGGCGTCACCTCGCCGTCCTCGGTCGCGTGGCCGCGCTGGCGGGTCTCGCTCAGGACCGTGCGCAGGGCGCTCAGCGAGGTCGGTCCCTTGCCGTGGCGGTCCACGAAGGCGCTCCGGTCCGGGTAGAGCGCGCGCACCTGGCTGGCGGGCAGCGCAGCCAGGATCGTGCGCCCCGACGCCGTGAGGTGGGCCGGCAGGCGTACGCCCACGTCGGTGACCAGGGGCGGCCGGCCCGGTGCGCGCTCCTCGATGACGTAGAGGACGTCGCGACCGTGGAGCACCGCGAGGTGCGCCCCGTGGCCGGTGCGGTCGACCAGCTCGGCGAGCGGCCTACGGGCCAACCGGGCGAGCGGCTCCTGGCGGGTGAACCCGCTGCCGACCTCGAACGCCGCGACGCCGAGTCCGTAGCGGTGGTCGTCGGGCAGGTGCACGACGAAGCCCTCGTCGATCATCGTGTTGAGCAGGTGGTAGGCCGTGCTCCGGGGCAGGTCGCAGGCCCGCATGACCCGGTCGAGAGGGACCGGGTCGGCCTGCGTGGCCAGGAACCGCAGGACCCGCAGGGCGCGGGTGGCCGCGGGAACCTGGCTCACGAGACCGTGCCGGTCGTCCTCAGGCCTTGTCGGTCCGGTCCGGGTCGTCCTGGCGGGTGAACCAGCCACCGCCGCCGTCGGTCTCGATCGGACTGCCCGGCATCTCCTGGGCACCACGCGTACGACGCGGGAGCTCCGGGCTGTCGGCGTCCTGGGTGTCGGTGGTGGTCGTGTCGTCGGCCGGCGGGGCCGCCTCCGGCTCGAGGTTGGCCTCGGACGGCGGGGTGGGCTGCTGGTCGACGCCGCCCGGCACCTGCGGTGCGTACTCGTCGGACGTGTCGTCGACGCGCGGGTCGAGGCGGTCGGCGTCGCGCACCTGGGACTCGTGCTCCGCCTCCACCTGCTGCGCCGCGACCTGGGCCTCGCGTGCCTCGGCCTGGGCCCGCTCCGCCTGCTGCCGCGCCTCCTCGGCCTTCGCCTCAGCCTCGGCCGCGCTCTGCTGCGCGGGGGCGATGGTGCTCTGGGCCTGGGCGGCGGCCTGCGAGCGCAGCTCGTCGGCCTTGGCGATCTTGACGTCCTTGTCCCGCTTGTTGATCAGGAAGGCCGCGACCGCGGCCACGACGATGACGATGACGACGATGACGATGACGGTGGTCACGAGTTAGTTCCTCTTTCGATCGACAGGACCACCAGTCTTGCAGGACTGGTGGTCCTGTCCAGACCCGCACGGGTGGCTGGCTCGGGGCAGACCCCGTGCGGGTCGTGGGCTCAGTGGAGTCGCTCCATCACCTTGCGGGCGGTCCAGTGGCCGATGGCGTAGCCGTCCGTGACGGCGTCGCGGAAGTGGAAGCCGCCCCAGATGCGGGCGTTGAGGGCGTCGTACTCGAGTGCCGTGAGGGACGCGTACGTGCGTGGGGCGTTGGGCATGTTGACCGAGCGGAGCTCGAGCGGTGTCGTCTCGCCCAGGGTCTCCCGGACCACTTCGACCGCCGGTCCGGTGAGGCACGCGTGTCCGCTGACGTAGTCGGAGTAGTTCGGCTTGGGCAGGAACGGCTCCCACCCGGCCTCCGGCTGCGTGTCGGGGTTGCCGTCGTCGGCCGCGGCCGCCACGGCCTGGAAGGGCCGCCAGAACCCCACGTCACGCTTGAGCTGCCAGCACCTGATCACGGAGTCGGTCATCGCGCCGTGCATCGCGGCGAAGATCCACGTCGTGTCCGTGATGCTCGCGGGGTGGGACTCGAGGTAACGCACGAGCGCGTCCCCGACGGTCGTGGCCGAGTTGCTGTTGAAGAAGAGAGCGGTGTCGGACTGGGCCTGGCTCCGGGTGGTGGAGGTGATCGACCCGAGGAGCTTCACCTCGTTGTAGTCGGTGGTGTAGTCCGCACTGGTCAGCGCGTCGGGGCCGTCGACCGGGGCGAGCTTGTGCACGACCAGGGGCTCGAGCGAGCCGATCCAGGCACCGAGCATGTCGGTGGCCGGTGGGGTCGGCTGCCAGGTCCCGATGCCCGGCGGCAGCGTGTAGTGGATCGAGGCGTCGCCGAAGCCGTCGCCGGCCCGGCTCGCGACCATCCTGGCGGCGGCGCGCTCGCCGAGCGCCACCCCGCGGTCCTCTGCGCGCCCGTCGGTCACGCCGGCGAGGCTGGTGACGAGCTGGGCGTCGAGCGCTGCGGCCGCACCCGGGTAGTAGTGCAGGAGGACGTCGTGGGCAGCGGTCGCGACGGCGGCCGTCTCGGAGCTGTCCGATCGCTCGGCCGAGGAGGTGGCTGCCCGGTGCATGGCGAGGGAGGTGAAGCCGAGGACCGGGACGCCGTTCGGTATCGGGGTCGCGGGATAGACCGTGGCGAACGAGACGCGCTCCCAGTCGAGGACGACCTGAGCACTCTCGGTCGATCCGGCGTGCCGCGCGCGGTGCGGGCGCTCGCTCGCCGGCATCCCAGAGGTGGCGGCGGGGGCGAGGAGCGTCGATCCGACCAGCAGGGCGGCCGAGGCGAGGGTGAGGTGGATGCGGTGCAGAGTCATGGGCAGAGGCCTTTCACGAGGAGGGATGTCCCTCGTGGCGAGTCTCCGCGCGGTGCGGGGCGACGACCATTCGCCTTCCGGCGTATGTCGAGGACTCAGCCCACCAGCTCGTGGGTGGCCGAAGGCTCGCGCTGGAACACGTGGACCGCGGCCGTCCTGCTCGTCACGCCCAGCTTGCGGTAGACGTGCTCGAGGTGCTTGCGGATGGTGGCCGGCGCGACCGACAGCTCGTAGGCGAGGTCGGCGTTGGACATGCCGGTCGACAGGAGCTGGAGCACCCGACGCTCGGTCAGTGTCAGTGAGGCGGGGAGGGTCGTGGTCTGAGCACTGCGGAGCAGCCGCTGGAGCGCCGGCGCGATCAGGTGGAGCATCGCCAGGTCGCGCTCGCAGAACATCCCGGCGTACCGGTCCAGACCGAGCTGCGAGACGTGGTCGCGGCCGCTGCGGAAGCCGATCACCACGCCGTCGCTCACGCCGACCGCGCGCAGGATCTCGCGATGGTCTGGGTCTCGACTCTGGTGCACGATGCCCAGCGGGAGCGGGCCCTCGCACACCTGGGGATCGAAGGAACCCAGTGGGACGTGCGGGAGGGAGATGAGCTCGACGATGCACCCGGTCGAGTCGGCGATGTGAACGTCGATCGTGTCGCTCGGGATCAGCCGCGAGATCAGCGTCAGGACGTGCGACGACGGGAGGGCGCCGGGGCTGGGCTCGAGAGCCATGAGGGCGCGGACGGAGGCCTGTTCGCGTTCGGTCAGCACGAGATCGGGCATGACGGCTCCTCCTGCCCCATTGTCCCCGGAAGCGCCCCTCGAGCGCCTCCCATTTGTCACGACCCCTGAGGCCGGCGGTGTGATCCTGCTCGGTCTGGGATCCGAGACAGCAGTGGCGTTGTGGAGGCTGGTGCCGGCTCGAGGGCCGGAGTTGGATGACATCCATGCAGACGATCCATGT
This sequence comes from uncultured Actinomycetota bacterium, assembly GCA_963711175.1. Classification (GTDB taxonomy): domain Bacteria; phylum Actinomycetota; class Actinomycetes; order Propionibacteriales; family Nocardioidaceae; genus Nocardioides. Next base: position 78,449 of record CAVQDC010000011.1, on the reverse strand, counting down.
CGGGGTTGGCCCCGTGTCCTTCGAGGACCTCGTCCACGTCGCCCGCGAGGGTGCAGCGGTCACGTTGACCGAGGAAGCGCTCGCCGCGATCGACCGGGCGCGCGAGGTGATCGAGACGCTCGCCGCCGCGGACACTCCGACGTACGGCGTCAGCACCGGCTTCGGTGCCCTCGCCACCCGCCACATCCCGACCGAGATGCGCGCCCAGCTCCAGCGCTCCCTCGTCCGCTCGCACGCCGCTGGCTCGGGCCCCGAGGTCGAGCGCGAGGTGGTCCGCGCGCTGATGCTGCTGCGGCTCTCGACGCTGGCGACGGGTCACACCGGCGTCCGCCGCGAGACCGCGCTGCTGATGGCCGGCCTGCTGTCCCACGGGATCACCCCGGTGGTGCGGGAGTACGGCTCGCTCGGCTGCTCGGGCGACCTCGCGCCGCTGTCGCACTGCGCGCTCGCGCTGATGGGCGAGGGCGACGTGCGCGACGCCTCGGGCGAGCTGATGCCGGCCGCCGACGCGCTCGCCGCAGTCGGCCTCGAGCCCGTCGAGCTCGTCGCCAAGGAGGGCCTGGCCCTCATCAACGGCACCGACGGCATGCTCGGCATGCTGGTCATGGCGATCACCGACCTGCGGATGCTGCTGCGCACCGCCGACATCGCCGCCGCGATGAGCGTCGAGGGCCAGCTCGGCACCGACCGGGTCTTCGCGCCCGAGCTGCAGGCCATCCGGCCGCACCCCGGCCAGGCCCTGTCCGCGGCGAACCTCACCACGCTGATGGCCGACTCCGCCGTCGTCGCCTCGCACCGCACCGGCGACTGCAACCGCGTCCAGGACGCGTACTCGCTGCGGTGCTCGCCGCAGGTGCACGGCGCCGCCCGCGACACCGTCGAGCACGCCGCGACCGTCGCCGGCCGCGAGCTGGCCAGCGCGATCGACAACCCGGTCGTGATCGGTGACACCGTCGAGTCCAACGGCAACTTCCACGGAGCCCCGATCGCCTACGTCCTCGACTTCCTCGCGATCGTCGCCGCCGACGTGGCCTCGATCAGCGAGCGCCGGACCGACCGCTTCCTCGACAAGGCTCGCAGCCACGGCCTGCCGCCGTTCCTCGCCGACGACCCCGGCGTCGACAGCGGCCACATGATCGCGCAGTACACGCAGGCCGCGATCGTGTCCGAGCTCAAGCGGCTCGCCGTCCCGGCCTCCGTCGACTCGATCCCGTCGAGTGCGATGCAGGAGGACCACGTGTCGATGGGGTGGAACGCCGCCCGCAAGCTGCGCACGTCGGTCGACGGGCTGTCGCGGGTGGTCGCCGTCGAGGTGCTCACCGCCGCTCGTGCCCTCGACCTCCGCGCCCCCCTGACGCCGTCGCCCGCCACGGCCGCGGTCGTCGCCCTGCTCCGCGAGTCCGGCATCGAGGGCCCCGGCCCCGACCGCCACCTCTCGCCCGAGATCGAGGCCGCCGTCGGTCTCGTCCAGTCCGGCGCGGTCCTTGCCGCCGCCGCATCCGTGATCGGAGACCTGAAGTGACCACCTCGCCCAACCCGCGGCTGCCCATCCACGCCGCGCACGGCACCGAGCTGACCGCGAAGTCGTGGCAGACCGAGGCCCCGCTGCGGATGCTGATGAACAACCTCGACCCCGACAACGCCGAGCGTCCCGAGGACCTCGTCGTCTACGGCGGCACCGGCAAGGCGGCGCGCAACTGGGAGGCGTACGACGCGCTGGTGCGGTCGTTGCGCGACCTCGAGGACGACGAGACGCTGCTCGTCCAGTCGGGAAAGCCGGTCGGGATCATGCGCACCCACACGTGGGCGCCGCGCGTGCTGATCGCCAACTCCAACCTCGTCGGCGACTGGGCCAACTGGGAGGAGTTCCGCCGGCTCGAGGACCTCGGCCTGACGATGTACGGCCAGATGACGGCCGGCTCGTGGATCTACATCGGCACGCAGGGCATCCTCCAGGGCACGTTCGAGACCTTCGCCGCGATCGCCGACAAGAAGTTCGGCGGCACGCCTCGCCGGGACGATCACCGTCACCGCAGGACTGGGCGGCATGGGCGGCGCGCAGCCGCTCGCCGTGACGATGAACGACGGCGTCGTGATCTGCATCGAGTGCGACCAGCACCGCATCGACCGGCGCCTCGAGACGCGCTACCTCGACGTGCAGGCGCGCGACCTCGACCACGCGATCCGAGCTCGCCCTCGAGGCACGCGACGAGCGCCGCGGCCTGTCGATCGGTGTGCTCGGCAACGCCGCCGACCTGCTGCCCGAGCTGCTCGAGCGGCACCTCGATCGCGCCGAGGGTGACGGCCCGCTGATCGACATCGTCACCGACCAGACGTCGGCGCACGACCCGCTGTTCTACCTGCCCGCCGGCACGTCGTACGACGACTGGGAGCGCGAGCGCACCGAGGACCCGCGCGGCTTCACCAAGCGCAGCCAGGAGTCGATGGCCCGCCACGTCCGGGCCATGGTGGAGTTCCAGGACGCGGGTGCCGAGGTCTTCGACTACGGCAACTCGATCCGTGACGAGGCCCGTCAGGGCGGCTACGACCGGGCGTTCGAGTTCCCCGGATTCGTCCCGGCCTACATCCGTCCGCTCTTCTGCGAGGGCAAGGGCCCGTTCCGCTGGGCAGCGCTCTCCGGCGACCCGGAGGACATCTACGCGACCGACCGCGCGATCAAGGAGCTCTTCCCGGCCGACGAGAAGCCGGAGTACGCCCGCCTGCACCACTGGCTCGACATGGCCGCCGAGCGGGTGCAGTTCCAGGGCCTGCCGGCGCGGATCTGCTGGCTCGGCTACGGCGACCGCGCCAAGGCCGGCGCGAAGTTCAACGAGATGGTGGCCAGCGGCGAGCTCAAGGCGCCGGTCGTCATCGGCCGCGACCACCTCGACTGCGGCTCGGTCGCCTCGCCCTACCGCGAGACCGAGGCGATGCTCGACGGCTCCGACGCCATCGCCGACTGGGCGATCCTCAACGCGCTCGTCAACACCGCCTCCGGTGCCACGTGGGTGTCCTTCCACCACGGTGGCGGCGTCGGCATCGGCCGGTCGCTGCACGCGGGGCAGGTCACGGTCGCCGACGGCACCGACCTCGCGGCGGAGAAGATCGAGCGCGTGCTGACCAACGACCCGGGCATGGGCGTCATCCGCCACGTCGACGCGGGCTACGACCGCGCGGTCGAGGTCGCCGAGGAGCGCGGCGTACGCGTGCCCATGCGGGACTGAGTCCCGTGACAGGGGACGTCCACTTCTCCACTCGAGCGGACCTATGGACGCTCGACTGCCGCCATGCCGTGCGTCCAGCGACCACGACGGTGTCATAGTGCCCGATTTGCTCGCTCATCGAGGCACTCCAACCCGGGGCTGAGCCTCCGGCTGCGGCCTCCGCAGGTGGCAGGGTGCTGCTCATGGATGCCGACGCCGCCAAGGCCAACCTCCACAACTACCTCAAGCACGAGCGCAAGGCGGTGCTCGCCAAGCTCGAGGGGTTGTCGGAGTACGACGCCCGTCGACCGCTCACCGTCACCGGCACCAACCTGCTCGGCCTGGTCAAGCACCTCGCGACCTGGGAGGCGCGCTACCTCGGTGAGGTCTTCGACCGCCCCTACCCCGAACCGTTGCCTCCCTGGGACATCGAGGCCGATCGGCTGAGCGACATGTGGGCCACTGAGGACGAGTCCCGCAGCGACGTGGTCGACCGCTACCGGCGGGTGTGGTCCCACAGCGACGCGACGATCGCCGCCCTCGACCTCGCCTCGACCGGTCGGGTGGCGTGGTGGGGTGACGCCGAGGTCCCGCTGTTCAACGTCCTGGTCCACCTCCTCGCCGAGACGAGCCGGCACGCGGGCCACGCCGACATCCTGCGCGAGGAGATCGACGGAGCCGTCGGCACCGACGCGGAGTCGATGGCGGCAGCCGGGCACGACGCGGCCTTCTGGACCGCCCGCCGGGCGGAGATCGAGGCCGCCGCCCGCGCCGTCGGCTGATCCGATCAGCCGAGGCCCGGACGTGACGGCGAGCGTCTTCGACACTCCCGAAACCGCTGACTTTCCGGCGCGCGTAGGACAGGATCCCTCCATGGCTACGGGGGACAAGAAGCCGGCGCGTGCGCGCGTCGTACTGACGGACATCAGCTCGCGGGCGTGGGAGCACCCCGCCGACAAGGGCGCGCTGGTCGCACTGCGCAAGCTCAAGGGCTTCGACGTGCTGCTCAAGACCATGTCGGGGGTGTTCCGCGAGCGGGCGTGGCGGCTGACGCTGCTCGGCTCCGCGGTGCGGGTCGACGAGCGCCAGTTCGCGCGACTGCACCGGCTGCTGGCCGAGGTCGGCCAGAGCCTGGACGTGTCGGTGCTGCCCGAGATGTACGTCCAGGCCGACCCGACGCTGGGCGCCCAGACGGTCGGGATGGAGCGCCCGATCATCATCCTGTCGTCCGGCCTGGTGCACCACCTCGACGACGACGAGCTGCGCTTCGTCATCGGCCACGAGCTCGGGCACGCCGTGAGCGGGCACGCGGTCTACCGCACCCTGCTGCTGCGCCTGCTCGGGCTCGGCGGCCTGCTCAACGCCGTACCCGGTGGTGCCATCGGCATCCGGATGGTGACCGTCGGCCTGCTGGAGTGGTCGCGCAAGGCCGAGCTGTCGGCCGACCGCGCCGGACTTCTCGCCAGCCAGGACCCGACCGCTGCCCTGCGGACCCACATGAAGCTCGCCAGCGGTGGCACGCTCGAGGAGCTCGACGTGACCTCGTTCCTCGCGCAGGGCGCTGAGTACGACGAGGGCGGCGACGTGCGCGAGTCCCTCATCAAGCTCTCGCTCCTGCAGCAGCAGACCCACCCGTTCGCTGTGGTCCGCGCGACCGAGCTGCGTCGCTGGACCGACTCGGGCGCGTACACGACCATCCTCGCCGGCACCTATGCACGGCGCGAGGGCGACGACGACGCCTCGGTCAGCGAGGCCGCCCAGGAGGCTGCGGCCAGCTACGCCGTCACCTTCGAGCGGACCCAGGACACGCTGGGCCGGCTCGTCCACGACCTCGCCGGCTGGATGGGCACCGCGAGCACCTGGCTCAACGACCGCTTCCGCCGCGGCGACGAGAGCGCCTGACCTCGAACATGCTCGGGCCCCGGACACCAAGCGGTGTCCGGGGCCCGAGGAACGTGGTGGTGTGCCGCTAGAAGACGCGGCGGCTCGAGCCGCCGATCGGGACGAAGTTCAGCACGAGGCCGACGACGATCAAGATGATGCCGATCGTGACGAGGATGCTCTGCGGGAGCAGAAGCCCCAAGATGAGCAGGATCAGTCCGAGGACAACCATGTGTTTTGCCTCCTTGTAGGCGCCCACGGTGGGCGGCCGCACCACTCTGCCGGGTGCAACGGTAAAATGGAAAGTCGGACGCATCCCTTCGGGTGGACGGCTCAGTCGGCGGCGAGAGCCGTGATCGCCTCGTGGATCGAGAGCGTGCGGCGGGCCGACTCGACGTGGAGGTTCTCCACCATCTTGCCGTGGTAGGTCACGACTCCGGCGCCCTTCCCGTCCTCGAACGCCGCGATCAGGCCGCGAGCCTCGTCGACGGCCTGCTCGCTCGGGGCGAAGGCGGTGTTGGCGCCGTCGACCTGCCCGGGGTGGATGAGGGTCTTGCCGTCGAAGCCCATCTGGCGGCCCTGCTCGCACTCGGCGAGGAATCCGTCGGTGTCCTTGACGTCGTTGTAGACACCGTCGATCACCGCGATCCCGGCTGCCCGTCCGGCCAGCAGCGCGGTGTGGAGGCTGGGCAGGATCGGCGCGCGACCCGGCACGTGCTCGGCGTACAGCTCCTTGACGAGGTCGTTGGTGCCGAGGACGAGGGCGCCGAGCCGTTGGGACGCGCGTGCGATGGCGAGTGCGTCGAGGATCGCGACGGGCGTCTCGACCATCGCCCAGAGCCGCGTGTGGTCGGGCGCACCGGCCCTCTCCATCATGTCGACGAGCCGGGCGACCTGCTCCGCGCTGTCGACCTTCGGGACGACGATCGCTGCAGGACCGGCCTGGCTGGCCGCCGCGAGGTCGGCCTCGTGCCACTCGGTGCCGATCCCGTTGACGCGGATGGTGACCGTACGCCGCCCGTAGTCACCGCTGGCTGCCGCCGCTGCTGCGGCCTCGCGCGCCGCCGGCTTGGCGTCGGGGGCGACGGCGTCCTCGAGGTCGAGGATCAGCGCGTCGCAGGCCAGGCCCTTGGCCTTCTCGAGCGCCCGCTCGTTGGAGCTCGGCATGTAGAGCACGGAGCGCAGAGGAGTGAAGTCGGTCATCTCAGGCCTCCAGCTCGATGGCGTCGTACTGCTTCTTGAGCTCGGGGTCGATCGCGGCGAGCTCGTCGGCGAGGGCCACCATCACCTGGCACTGCTTCACCGAGGCGTCGTCCTCCATCTTGCCGTCGATCATCACCGCGCCGGTGCCGTCGCCCATCGCGGCGATGACGCGCCGGGCATGTGCGACGTCCTCCACGCTGGGCGAGAAGACTTGGTGGGCGATCTTGATCTGTACGGGGTGCAGGCTCCATGCGCCGACGCAGCCGAGGAGGAACGCATTGCGGAACTGGTCCTCGCACGCCACGGTGTCCAAGATGTCCCCGAACGGCCCGTAGTAGGGGTAGATGCCGTGCATCGCGCACGCGTCGACCATCCGGGCGATCGTGTAGTGCCACAGGTCCTGCTGGTACGTCGTCCGTTCGGCGTCGTACTGGGGCTGGCCGTCGACGCGCGGCGGGTCCTGGCGAACGAGGTAGCCGGGGTGGCCACCGCCGACACGGGTCGTCTTCATCCGACGGTCGGCGGCGAGGTCTGCCGGGCCCAGGGAGAGGCCCTGCATGCGCGGGCTGGCCGCGCAGATCTCCTCGATGTTGGCCACGCCGCGGGCGGTCTCGAGGATCGCGTGCACGAGGATCGGGCGCTCGAGGCCGGCCTTGGCCTCGAGCTGGGCGAGCAGCCGGTCGACGTAGTGGATGTCCTCCGCGCCCTGCACCTTCGGCACCATGATCACGTCGAGCTTGTCGCCGATCTCGGTCACGAGGGTGACGAGGTCGTCGAGGCCCCATGGGCTGTCGAGCGAGTTGACGCGGGTCCACAGCTGGGTCGGCCCGAAATCCGTCGCCTTCGCGATGTCGACGAGGCCCTGGCGCGACTTCTCCTTGTTCTCCGCCTTGACGGCGTCCTCGAGGTTGCCGAGCAGCACGTCGACGGTGCCGACCATGTCGGGCACCTTCGCCGCCATCTTCGCGTTGCCCGGGTCGAAGAAGTGGATCGCCCGGCTCGGCCGGGCCGGGATCTCACGCAGTGGTGCTGGCGCCCCGACGGCCAGCGGGGCGAAGAAGTCCTTGGCGGAACGCGTCATGGCCGCAAACTACCGTCGGGCGGGCGCTCGTCGATATGACGGATCTCTCGCCGCGTGTCCGGGTGAGACCGCTGGTCAGCGGCGCTGCCACCAGCGGCGGCGCGTGGGGGCAGCTGCTTCGGAGGCAGCGCGAGCCGCCCGCTGGGCCTCGATCCGGGCCGTACGCCGCTCGCTCCATGCGACGACCTCGTCCTCGACGTCGCGCTGCCGGGTGATCACCGGCGGTCCCGACGGGCCGGTCGGCGGGGTGTAGATCGCCTTGCGGACGCGCCCGTTGAACTCCTCGACCTCGCGGCGTACCTCCGCCTCGACGTTGATCCGGTCGAGCCGCGCGTCGAGCTCGGCGTCCTCCTTGCGGAGCGCGAGGGCCGGCGGGAGGATCGCGATGTTCTCGCGCTCGACGAGCTTCTTGATCCACCAGTCCGGGTCGTGCTCGACCCCGAGGTCCTCGATCGGCTTGCCATAGCCGGGCAGGTCGTCGAAGTCGCCGCGCTCCATGGCGACCCGGATCTGCTGGTCGACCCAGCTCGACTGCTGGGCCATCCGGGCGGCCGCGGCGGACCGGCCGGTGCGGTCGTCACGCTCGGGCAGGCGGCGGGCAGGGTCGGCACCGTTCTCGTCGGGAGACGGTTCGAGGTCGGACATCGCGATCACCTCCGGTCCCTCCACCCTAGATGGACTCATCCCCGGACCCCAGCGAGCCCGGGTTCGGGGTCCGGCAAGGGGTGATCCGGATGGCGCGGAGCGCATGGACGGGTCAGGCTGGGGACATGGACAAGATTCGTGCTTCGCTCGCCCGTCAGGGACTCGTACGCTCCTCCGACCGCGGCATCCTCGGGGGTGTCTGCGCAGGAGTCGGCCGCCGCCTCGGCCTCACGCCGTGGATGACGCGCCTGCTGTTCGCCGTCACCATGATCGTGGTCCCCGGCAGCCAGCTGCTCGTCTACCCGGTGCTCTGGTTCCTGATGCCGGCCGACGACAGCGTCGTCGCCACGACCAACGGGCCGTATGTCGGGCGCTGACGGGGACCGCGCTCGACGTGTCAGGCTCTCGCTGAACTCGTCAGGCCGTGCAAAGGCCGACAAGTTCAGCGATCCCCAGTCATCCGGGGATCGCTGGAGAGGCGACGATCAGCGGGCGACGGTCTCCCGCGGCGCGTCGCTGAAGGCATGCCTGGGCGCGGCCATCAGGGCGAGCGCGGCGAGGAACGACGCACCCGCGCAGACCGCCCAGACGGTGAGGTAGCCGCTCAGCGGCGCGACCTTCTCGGCCGTCGCGTCGAGCGAACCGGTCGCCGTCAACGCGATCGCGAAGATCGCCGAGGCGATGGCGCCGCCGACCGTCTTGGTGCCGTTGGTCATGCCGGTCGCGATGCCGGTGCGCTCGGGCGGTGCGGCGGCAGCGGCGGCTGCTGGCAGCGCCGCGACGAGGGCACCCGAGCCGAGACCGGCGATGCCCATGTTGATGAGGGCCTGCCAGGTGTGGTCGTGGAAGGGCAGCCACAGCAGGTAGCCGATGCCGACCAGCGCGCAGGCCACGACCAGCGCACGGCGTACGCCGCCGAGGAGGCGCGTGGTCAACGGCAGGGTGAAGGCGCCGATCGCCAGCGTGATGACGTACAGGCCGATCAGGGTGGAGATGAAGGCGGAGTCCGCGCCGAGGCCGTAGCCGCGCACGGCAGGATCGGCCTGCGCGTAGGTCGACAGCGGGATCTGCCCGCCGAGGACCGGGATGCCGAACAGGAACGCGGTCAGCTGCACCGGCCACTGCGCCGGGCTGGCGAGCAGCTTCACGTCGACGATCGGCTCGGGGTGGCGCTCCTCGAAGCGCCAGAACACGACGAAGGCGGCGACGGACAAGGCGATGGTCAGCCATCCCCAGAAGGATGCCGCGCCGTCGAGCCGCAGGAGCACGAGGCCGCCCATGAGCACGCCGAGGGCGAGCGTGACGAGCCCGAGGCCGGCCCAGTCGATGCTGCCGCCGGTGTCGTCGCCGGGCGCCTGCTCGATGCCGACGAGGATCACGAAGAAGACGGCCGTGACGACGACGGCCGGCATCGCGAGCAGGATGTTCATGTCCATCGAGTCGACGAGCAGGCCGCTGGTCAGGGCGCCGATGATGACCGCCAGCTCGAGCGATCCGACCAGGATCGCTGCACCGCGGCGGGTCAGCAGCTCCTGGCGGCCCGAGTCGCGCGTACGTCGGTGGATGATCGCGATCTCCAAGGGGAGCCAGACGACGTACGCGCCCTGGATCGCCCAGCCGATGAGGAAGGTGGTGAAGCCGGGCGCAAAGGCCAGCCACCAGGACCCGAGGGCGGTGACCGCGGTCGAGACGAGGAGCACCTTCTTGTGACCGACGAGGTCGCCGAGCCGCGCCAGGAGCGGGATGCAGAGGGCACTGACGATCAGCTGCGCGGCCTCGAACCAGTTGATGTCCCCTTCCGCGATCGAGAGGTGGTCGGCGATCTGCGGGTAGATGGGCGTGTAGTAGCCCTGCAGGATGCCGCTCGCGAACTCGACGAGGACCAGGAAGCCGACGATCGCGGCGAGGCCCTTCACGGCGGTCTGGGCGGTCGATCCCCCGGATGCGGGCGAGGTGGACGTCGTCATGAAGGGAGCCTCTCGATCAGCAGCTGGTACCAACGGGCTCCGTCGACGAGGTCGGCGACGCCGATGTGCTCGTCGTAGGAGTGGATCGCCTGGCGCTGGGCCTTGGTCATCCGGAAGGGAGCGAAGCGGTAGACGTGCTCGCTGATCGCGGTGAAGTGGCGCGAGTCGGTGGCCGCCATCATCACGTAGGGCGTGGTGACCGCCTCGGGGAAGACCTCGCCGATGCACTCCTCGATCAGCTCGAACGCCTCGTCCATCGGTGAGATCGGCGAAGGCTCGCCGGACTCGATCACGTCGATCCGGATCGAGTCGTCCGCGACGGCCCTGCGCACGTGCTCGACGACGCCGGCGACCGTGTCACCGACCATCACCCGGATGTTGAGCCCGGCCTTGGCGGTCGAGGCGATCACGTTGAGGGCCGGCGATCCGCTCAGCGTGGTGGTCGCGACCGTCGTACGCGTCATGGCCGCGGCTTCCGGTCCGGCAGCCAGGAGGGCGCGGGTGACGACGGGGGCGAGCCGGTCGGCCCGGCCGAGCAGTGGCTTGAGGACGGGCCGCAACGGCATCGGCAGGTGCGGTGCGAGCCGGCGCATCAGCTCGAGCGTCGGGGCCGGGGCGGAGGCGGGGAACGGCGCCTTCTCGACCCGGAGGATGGCACGCGCGATGCGTGCGGTCGGGCCGTTCCTCGCGGGCGTCGACGCGTGTCCGCCGCGTCCCTCGGCGACGAGCTCGAGCGAGGTGGTGCCCTTCTCCGTCACCCCGATGACGCCCAACGGCGCCTTCACGCCCGGGAAAGCGCCGCTCGCGATCGCGCCGCCCTCGTCGATCACGAGCCACGGGGTGACACCGCGCTCGCGGAGCACCTCGACCGCCTCCGTCGCTGCCGTGCCGCTGACCTCCTCGTCGCATCCGAAGGACAGCCAGACGTCCTGTGCCGGCGTGCGTCCGGCCTCGAGCAGGGTCTCGACGGCCTCGCAGATCCCGGCGACGCATCCCTTGTCGTCGAGGGTGCCGCGACCCCAGATCGCCGGTCCAGTGGGACTTTCGTGGATCTCGCCGCCGAACGGGTCGTGCTGCCACGGCGCGTCGGCATCGACGGGTACGACGTCGAGGTGCGCCATCAGCACGACCGGTCGTTCGGGGCTCGCGCCGACCCAGTGGAACAGCAGTCCGTGGGTGCCGACGATGCTGAGCGACAGCTGCGCGTGCAGCCGCGGGAACTGGACCGCCAGCTCGGCGAGGAGTCGATCGAAGACCTCGGCGTCCACGCGGCTCGGGTCGCGGTCGGAGACGGTCGGGATGCGGACGAGGGCCTGGAGGGCCGTCACCACACGCGCCTCGACGGGCAGAGCGGTCATGCGCTGACCGTAGTGCCCCACCGTCCCCGGTGGACCACATTCTCGCGCCGGTCGCGGCGGGCGGGCGATCCCTTCGCGCCGGCGTCGGGGACCCGGTGCCCGACGGTGATCGCGCCGACCGGGGTGTGGTCGTCCGGGATGCCGAATGCCTCGCGGAAGGAGTCGGTGTGCTCGCCCGGGATGCCGAAGAAGCACGCACCGAGGCCTTCGTCGACCGCCGTCTGGAGGATCAGCAGCGCGGCCATGCCGGTGTCGACGTACCAGTACGGCACCGGCCACCGGTCGTCACGACGGTCGGTCCAGCCCTTGTCGGCCTCGGCGTAGCGGTCGAGGTAGGCGGCCTTGCAGGCGAGCGGGACGATCACGACCGGGGCCGTACGCATCCCGTCGAGCCAGGCGTTGTGCGTGCCGGGGTCTGCGCCGGTCGAGCGCCAGAAGAGGTCGAGGTCCTCGGGTGTGTCGAGCACCAGGAACGCCCACCCCTGGGTGAAGCCGGCGTTGGGCGCGCGTTGGGCGTGCTCCAGCATCCGGTCGACCACGGCCGGGTCGACCGGCTCCGGCCCGTAGCGGCGGATCATCCGGCGGCGGCGTACGACGTCACGGAACTCCATGGAGGCAGGCTCTCACTGATCGGGAGCCCGAACCCTCTCTGGCCGAGCCTCGCAACCACATCTCAGATCCGAGACGACTTGCCGGGTCCGTGCGTTGACCGGCGTGGCCGTTGCCGGTGGACTGCAGGAATGCCACCCAGCAGTCGACACTTCGAGGAGATGTGGCGCGACCTCGCACCCGTCGGCCGGTCCACCGCCTCCGGTGGCTACTTCCGGCAACCCTGGGCGTCCGCGGAGGGTGAGCTGCGGTCGTGGTTCGCCGAGGAGTGCGTCGCGCGCGGGCTCGTCGTCGAGACGGACGGGATCGGCAACCAGGTCGCGTGGTGGTCTCCCGGCTCGGCATCCGGGCAGGGCGTGCTCACCGGCTCGCACCTCGACTCGGTGCTCGACGGTGGTGCGTACGACGGCCCGCTGGGCGTCGTGTCGGCCCTGGCGGCGATCGACACCTTGCGCGATCGCGGCTTCGCGCCCGCCCGCCCGATCGGCATCGGCGTCTTCGTCGAGGAGGAGGGGTCGCGGTTCGGCCGCGCGTGTCTCGGCTCGAGGTTGGTGACCGGAGCGACCACGTGGGACGAGGCGAAGGAGCTCACGGACCGCGACGGCGTGTTCCTCGGCGACGCGGTCGCCGACGCCGGCCTCGACCCGTCGCAGGGGCTGCTCTCCCTCGACCGCGTCGGGACCTTCGTCGAGCTGCACGTCGAGCAGGGTCGCGACCTCGTCGACCGCGAGGTCGCGGTGGGACTGGCCAGCGAGATCTGGCCGCACGGCCGGTGGCGCTTCGACTTCGCGGGGCAGGCCAACCACGCCGGCACCACGCGCATGGAGGACCGGCACGACCCGATGCTGACCTACGCGATGACCGCGCTCGCCGCCAACAAGCAGGCCAGGCTCGCCGGTCAGCGCGCGACGTTCGGCCGGCTCGCGATCGAGCCCAACGGCACCAACGCCGTGCCGTCGCTGGTGACCGCGTGGCTCGACGCCCGCGCGTCCTCCGACGACGCGCTCGCGGAGATGGTCGGCGAGATCTCCCGCCAGGCCGGCGACCGCGCCGGACGTGACGGCACCTCGCTGGTCGTGACGCCGGAGTCGGTGTCGCGCTCGGTCGCCTTCGACGCCGACCTCGCCGCTCGTCTCGCCGCGCTCGGCGACTGGCCGGTCATCCCGACCCAGGCCGGCCACGATGCCGGGATCCTGTCCGACGCAGGCATCCCCACGGCGATGGTCTTCGTCCGCAACCCCACCGGCATCTCGCACTCGCCCGACGAGCACGCCGAGACGGCCGACTGCCTCGCCGGCGTCGATGCGCTGGCCGACGTGCTCGCCGAGCTGGCCGGCGCATGAGCACCCCACGACGTTCTCGTCCCCCGCTTCGCTCCTCCCGTCAACGCCGCAGGGACCCCGCATGACGGCGTACCTCCTCGAGCGCGCCTGGCTGGGCGAGAGTTTCGCCGACGACGTGCTCGTCGAGGTCGAGGACGGTCGCTTCACGTCGGTGACCACTGACGCGGACCCGCCGCGCGCGGTCCCGGTCCGCGGGCTCGTCGTCCCCGGCCTCGCCAACACCCACAGCCACGCGTTCCACCGCGCACTGCGCGGCCGCACCCAGCGCGAGCGCGGCACGTTCTGGACCTGGCGCGACCAGATGTACGACGTCGCCGCGCGGCTGGACCCCGACACCTACCTCGCCCTCGCGCGGGCGACGTACCGGGAGATGGCAGCCTCAGGGATCACCTGCGTCGGGGAGTTCCACTACCTCCACCGACAGCCCGACGGGACGCCCTACGCCGAGCCCAACGAGATGGGGCTCGCGCTGGTCGAGGCGGCGCGAGAGGCCGGGATCCGGATCACGCTGCTCGACACGCTCTACCTCTCCTCCGGCTTCGGTGCGGCGCCCGAGGGAGCGCAGGTCCGCTACAGCGACGGGTCGGTCGAGGCGTGGGCCGACCGCGGGGGTGCGCTGGAGGTCGACGCCCATGCACGCGTGGGCACGGCCGTGCACTCGGTCCGCGCCGTCCCTGCGGATGACCTCGACGCGGTGGCAGCCGGCATCGGCGACCGGCCCTTCCACGTGCACCTCTCCGAGCAGGTCGCCGAGAACGACGGCTGCCTCGCGGCGTACGGCGTCACGCCGACGAGGCTGCTCGCCGACCACGGGCTCCTCGGTCCGACGACGTCGCTCGTCCACGCCACCCACCTCGCCGACGACGACATCGCCCTGATCGGTTCCGCGGGTGCGTACGCCGCCTTCTGCCCGACCACCGAACGCGACCTCGGCGACGGCATCGGCCCGTCCCGGCGGCTCCACGACGCCGGCGCGCGACTCACCCTCGGCAGCGACAGCCACGCCGTCATCGACCCCTTCGAGGAGATGCGCGCGGTCGAGCTCGACGAGCGCCTCTCCACCCAACAGCGCGGCCACTGGACCGCGGCCGAGCTGCTGACGGCGGCCACGACGGACGGCCACGCCTCGCTCGGGTGGGACGACGCCGGGACGATCGCCGTCGGGCAACGCGCCGACCTCGTCGTCCTCGACCCGGCGTCTGCCCGCACCGCCGGCACCGGTCGCGACGAGAACACCGTCGTGTTCGCCGCCGCCGCCGAGGACGTGCGCCGGGTCATGGCGGACGGCCGCTGGGTCGTCGAGGACGGCGACCGCGCGGCGATCGGGCGCGAGCTCGACGAGGTCATCGGTCGCATCTGGGAGGACCAATCATGAACACCACCGTCATCACCGGCATCGGCGAGCTCGTCACCAACGACCCCGCGCGTGCTGAGCAGGGCGGTCTGCTCGGGATGCTCACCGACGCCGCGGTCGTCCTCGAGGGCAGCCGCGTCGCCTGGGTCGGTCCTGCCGCCGAGGCTCCGGCCGCGGACGTCCAGGTCGACGCCGGTGGCCGTGCCGTGATCCCGGGCTTCGTCGACAGCCACAGCCACCTCGTCTTCGCCGGCGACCGCTCGGCGGAGTTCGAGGCGCGGATGACCGGCCAGCCCTACACGGCAGGCGGCATCCGCACCACGGTCGCAAGGACCCGTGCCGCCACCGACGAACAGCTCACGTCGCACGTCGCCCGGCTCGTCGCCGAGATGCGGGCCCAGGGCACCACCTCGCTGGAGATCAAGAGCGGCTACGGGTTGTCGGTCCACGACGAGGCGCGCAGTCTCGCGGTGGCCCGCCAGTTCACCGACGAGACGACGTTCCTCGGTGCCCACGTCGTGCCCGTCCGAGACCACGCCCGAGGACTACGTCGACCTCGTCACCGGTCCGATGCTGGCGGCCGCCGCGCCGCACGCCCGGTGGATCGACGTGTTCTGCGAGGACGGCGCCTTCGACGTCGACCAGGCACGCGCCATCCTCGCGGCGGGGTCCGACAGCGGCCTGCGCGGCCGGCTCCACGCCAACCAGCTGACCTACGGCGGAGGGGTGCAGCTGGCCTGCGAGCTCGGCCTGGTCGCGGTCGACCACTGCACCTACCTGTCAGAGGGCGACGTCGCCGCGCTGGCGTCGAGCGGCACCGTCGCGACGCTCCTGCCGGGGGTCGAGTTCTCCACCCGCCAGCCCTACCCCGACGCCCGCCGGCTCCTCGATGCCGGCGTACGCATCGCGCTGGCCAGCGACTGCAACCCCGGCTCGTGCTTCACCTCCTCGATGGCGCTGTGCATCGCGCTCGCCGTCCGCGAGATGCGGATGAGCCCCGCCGAGGCGCTGCACGCCGCCACCGCGATGGGTGCCGCGGCCCTCGACCGCGACGACGTCGGCGTGCTCGCACCCGGCAAGGCGGCCGACCTCGTCCTCCTCGACGCGCCGTCGTACGTCCATCTCGCCTATCGCCCGGGCGTCCCGCTCGTGGCCGGGGTCTGGCAGCACGGCCGCCCGGTCGTCGGCACCACCACCCCCGGATAGTCCGCATCAAAATTCTGGTCCAGGAGGCCACGGGACCAGACGTTTGATGCGGACTACCCCGGCGGACAACTACCTCAGACGCCCCGCGTACGCCGCCCGGGCGCCCATCTGAGGTAGCTGGCCACGCGGAGATAGGGCACCTTCCCGATGTCCGGGCCTACCTCAGCGACGGAATCTCTACTCACGGTCCACCACCGGACCGGCCGAGAAGAGGAGAAGCACATGTTCACCACCGACAGCTTCCTGGGTGCCGAGATCCGTTACCGCCAGGAGAAGGTCGCCCAGGACTACGGAGTCCGCCGCAGTTGGATCCGTCGCAGCGACGCCACGAAGAAGTGACGCGCAGCGCGATCGGCACCGAGGTGTCGGAGCGGCACGACAGAATGTCGTCCGTGCCGGCGCTGAGGACCACCGATCTCATCGGACGCGATGCCGAGCTGGAGCAGCTGAGCTCCCAGCTCGGCATTCGTGCGTCCGAGGGAGGACGGGCGAGTGAGCCGACGGTCCGCGCGATGCTGGTCGCCGGTGACGCGGGGGTCGGCAAGACCCGCGTCCTCATGGCGTTGCGCGACGCCGCGATCGAGGCCGAGTGGCAGGTCGTCGCCGGGCACTGCCTCGACCTCGCCGACAGCTCGCTGCCCTACCTCCCCTTCTCCGAGATCCTCGGCCGCGTGATGGCCGACCTGCCCGACGTCGCCGCGCGCGTGCTCGAGCAGCACCCCACCCTCGCCCGGCTCCAGCCGGGCCGCCGGATCCGCAGCAGCGAGACCGCGTCGGGCGACCAGGCCCTCGACCGCGGCAACGTCTACGACGCGTTCGGCGACCTCCTCGCCGCCGTCGCCGAGCACGCGCCCGTCCTCGTCGTGGTCGAGGACGCCCACTGGGCCGACGAGTCCACCCGCGACATGCTCAGCTTCCTGTTCTCCCGTCCCGTCCCCGGCGTCTCCCTCGTCGTGTCCTACCGCTCCGACGACCTCCACCGCCGCCACCCGTTGCGCCGCCAGGTGGCCGAGTGGATGCGCCTGCGCGGCGTCGACCGCCTCCAGGTCGAGCCGCTGGCCGACGACGACGTACGCCTCCTCGTCCGCGCGCTGCACCCGGCGACGATGTCCGAGGCGGAGTACGTCTCCATCGTCGACCGCGCCGAGGGCAACCCGTTCTTCATCGAGGAGCTGGTCGGCGCCGCGTGGTCCGGACAGGTCCCCGGCGAGCTCGCCGACGTGCTCCTGGTCCACCTCGACCGCCTCGACGAGACGACCCGGCGGGTCACCCGGCTGGTCTCGGTCGCGGGACGCCAGGTGAGCCACGCACTGCTGGCGGCGGTGTCCGACCTCGGAGCCGCCGAGCTCGAGGCGGCACTGCGCGACGCCGTCGAGGCGCACGTGCTGGTCGTCTCGCGCGGTGGCACGTACGCCTTCCGGCACGCGCTCCTCGGCGAAGCGGTCTATGACGACCTGCTGCCCGGCGAGCGGGTGCGGCTCCACGCCGACTTCGTGTCGGCACTGGGCGAGGGTCGGGCGGTCGGCACCGCGGCCGAGCTGGCCCAGCACGCCCGTCGTGCCGACGACCGCCCCGTCGCCATCCGTGCCTCGATCGAGGCGGGCGAGGAGGCGTTGGCCGTCGGCGGTCCGTCGGAGGCCGCGACCCACTTCCTCGACGCGCTCGAGCTGATCGACACCTCCCGCACGCCGGTGACCGACATCGACCCGCACGCGCTGGCCCGCCGCTGCGCGGAGGCGCTCGTCGCGGCCGGCCGGGTGCCCAAGGCGGTCAAGGTGCTGCGCGCCCGCCTGGCCACGCTTCCCCTCACCGGTGCAGAGCTCGACCGCGGCCAGCTCCTGACGGCGCTGGCGTCCGCGCTGATGCTCACCGACACGACCGACTCGCCCCGCGCGGCGGCCGCCGAGGCGGTCGACCTCCTGCGCGACGGGCCACCCAAGCTGCTGGCCCGCGCCCTCTTCGTCCACGCCGAGTCGCTCGGCAACTGGCGCGCCGAGGAGGCCCGCGCGATCGCGCTCGAGGCCCTCGACCTGGCTGAGCGCAACGACCTCACCAGCCTCGCCGTCGAGCTCCACACCACGCTCGCCGGTCTCGACCCCGACGCCGGCGAGGACGCGGGCGCCGGCTGGCGGGCAGCGGCCGAGCGCGCCCGGACCGCCGGCCTGATCGAGCCCGAGCTCCGCGCGCTCTACTTCCTCGGCCGGCTCCACCACGACCGCGGGGACATCGACGCGGCCAACGAGGTCTACCGCGAGGTCATCGAGCGCAGTGAGATCGGCGGCCTCGCCTGGTCGCCCTACCCCGCCGAGTCCCGGCTGTTCCACGCCGTCGCGCTGACCCACCAGGGCCGGCTCGACGAGGCGTGGCAGCTCCTCGACGTGACCGGCCAGGACCCGCCGATGGTCTACGAGTGGCTCTACTTCGCCCACCAGATGCTGATCATCATCGGCATCCGCGGCGACACCCACAGCCTGGGGCTCGAGCGGCTGCGCGAGCACTGGGGCAGCGACGGGCTCACCGCCATCGCCGCCGGCAGCGCTGAGCTGATGCGGGCGGCCGCGGCCGCCGATGCGCGGACCGCGCTCGCGGTCTACGACGACGTCGTCGCCACCGTCGTACCCCTCTGGCACGACTGGTTCCAGGCCCGGCTCCGCCTGTCGACCATCGTCGTCGGTGCCTATGCGGGTGCCGCCGCGCACCAGTCCGCCGAGGAGCGCGACGCCGCCGCCGCGACCGTCGACCGGCTCGTCGGCGACGGCGGCCGGGTGATCGACTTCTACGCCCGCTACGAGGCGAGCCGCGGTCCCGAGTACGTCATGTGGGCCGCCCGCCGCACCGCCGAGCACCTGCGCTGGCGGTGGCTCGCCCAGGTCGACCCGCCGTCCAGCGACGAGCTCGTCGACGCGTGGCGCGCGGCGGAGGAGACCGCGATGGCCTACGGCAGCGTGCCCGAGATCGCGCAGACCCGCGTACGCCTGGCCGGCGTGCTGCGTGCCTCCGGTGACGCCGCCGGGGCGCGCGAGGTCGCTGACCTGGCGCGTGCTGCCGCGCACGCGATGGGTGCCAAGCCGCTCCTCGCGGAGCTCACCGCGCAGGGATCGACGCCCGCGCCGGCGACGGCAGTCGGTGGGGTGACCCTGACCCCGCGTGAGGCCGAGGTCCTCGCCCTCGTCGCCGAGGGCCGCAGCAACGGCGAGATCGGCAAGCAGCTGTTCATCAGCACGAAGACGGCATCGGTCCACGTCTCCAACATCCTCGCCAAGCTCGACGCCGCGTCCCGCACGGAGGCCGCTGCCGTCGCGCGTCGCCGCGGCCTGATCTGACGGGCAACGGATCGGCGCGCACGCGCGTCCCACTGCCGTGAAGCTGTTGCTGGCCGTCCTGGTGCTCGTGCTCGCCGGGTGCACCGGCGCGCCGCCGGCCGAGCCGAGCGAGCCCACCGCCTCGGCGGAACCCACCGCCGAAGCCGATGTCGTCGACGACCACCCGGGACGCCCGCACCAGGTCGGCGTCCTCGTCGGGTCCCGCCTGCGCGACGTCCGCCGGGCGTTGCGCGGACAGGGGCTGGAGCTCGACGTACGCCGGCGCGCGCGGTGCGCGCCCGGAGTCGTCCTCGCTCAGCGCCCGGTGCCGGGCACGACGGTCGAGCGCGGCGCGACGCTCCATGTCGTGGTGTCGCAGACGCCGGCGACGGCGACCTGCATCGTCCCGCCGGGGGCTGCGGCCGTACGCGCCCTGCGCGCCTGGACGCTCGGCGACGGGCCGCCGCCGGCCTTTGCCGACCGCGTGCGCCTCTTGGTGGCCAACATCCCCGCCCGCGCGTTGTCGGCCACCGAGGCGGCAGACCCGGCCAGCTGGACCCTGCCGATCGCGTACGCGGAGCGCAGCGACGTGCGCATCCTCGAGGCGCTCGCCGAGGCCCCGATGCGGGAGACCAGCGTCCCGCCCTACTTCTGTCCCCAGCGCGGTCAGGCGCTGCCGGCCGACCTGCTCCGCCGGCTGCCGTGGTCGTGGACCCTGGTGACCCGGAGCCCGAGGGCCTGCTCGGAGGTCGCCGCGGTCCAGGTGTGGGCGGAGGCGGGCGGCCGGATCACCGACGTCAACATCCTGCTCGGCACTCCCTGACACCCGTCGGCAAGACTGGTGCGGTGCCTGACTTCCGCTGCTCCGTCGCGAGCGTCGAGGACGCCGAGCCGATCATCGGCACCGCGCCGACCGACACCGAGATCCTGCTGGTCGAGTGTCCCGGCCCGTGGGGCCGTGAGGCCGTCACCGACAACCGGCTCCCCGACGTCGTGCGCGAGCACCTCGGCAGCCTCGACCTCAAGGTCTTCCTGCTCCGGAGGTACGACGGCAGCTCCGGCCCCGGCACGCGCGTGTTCCTGGCCAGTGCCACCGCCGATGGCTACGACGTCCGGGGCACGGTGCTCGACCGTCCGGAGGACCTGATCGACCTCGATCTCGCGAGCATGTCGGCGTACGACGGGCCGCTCTGGCTGGTCTGCACCAACGGCAAGCGCGACCGCTGCTGCGCCGAGCTCGGCCGCCCGATCGCCGGCCTGCTGAGCCAGGAGTGGCCCGAGGGCACGTGGGAGACCACCCACCTCGGCGGCCACCGGTTCTCCGGGACCCTGCTCGCGCTGCCGAGCGGCCTCACCCTCGGTCGCCTCGACACCGCCACGGCGCTCGCTGCGTGCGAGGCCGTCGGGCGAGGCGAGGTGCCCGTCGACTGGGTACGCGGTCGGGCCGGGCGCCCCGGTGTCGAGCAGGTCCGCGAGCTGCACGTCCTCGCGGGCGGCGACGAGCGCGACGAGATCGTGGCCGTGCCTGGTCCGACGCGGCGCCAGTCGTGCGGCGACGACAAGGTCAAGGGAACGACGCGCTTCGAGGTACGACCGGTCTGAGACCCGGGACGTCATCCGGAGAGAGCAGGCGCGTGCCCTGTCGAGTCTCAGGACATCGGTTGCAGAGGAGGCGCGTGCCCCTTCCGTACGACGCTCCGCGTCGTGTGCCGGCGCCGGGCGGGTGCTAGGAGGCGGACCCCGCCCGACGCCAGGTCTGTGGTGGCGCTAGCCCTTCTCCGCCCCCGACGTACCCCCACGGACGAGGTACTTCTGGAACACGAAGAAGACGAGGGCGACCGGGATGGTCATCAGCAGCGCCGCGGCCATGGTGATCGGGTACTGCTTGCCCGACCCGAGCTGACCGCTGGTGAGGGTGGCGACACCCTTGGTCAACGTGTAGAGGTCCGGGTCCTGGCTGGCCACGATGAAGTGCGCGAGCTCGTTCCACGACCCCTGGAAGGACAGGATCGTCAGGGTGATCAGCGCCGGCCGCGACATCGGGAGCACCACCGACCAGAAGATCCGGAAGGTGCCGGCGCCGTCGATGCGCGCCGCCTCCTCGACCGACTCCGGGATCGTCTCGAAGAACTGCTTCATGATGAAGACGCCGGCGGCGTCGACCAGCAGCGGCAGGACCAGCGCCGGATAGGTGTCGTAGATCCCGAGGTAGTTGAGCACCAGGAACTTCGGGATCAGCAGGATGACGCCGGGCACGGCCATCACGGCCAGGATCGCGGTGAACACCGCGCCGCGACCGCGGAACTTGATCCGCGCCAGGGCGTAGCCGGCGAGCGAGCAGAGGAACACCCGGCCAGCGGTGACCAGAAGGGTCACGATCACCGAGTTGGCGAACCAGAGGGGGAAGTCCTTCTCCCTCAGCTGGCTGTAGGCACCCGTCGAGAACGGGTTCGGCACCAGGGACAGGGGGTTGGCGACGGCGTCGGTGTTGGTCTTGAACGACGTCGTGAGCTGGACCAGGAACGGGTAGAGGTAGACGAAGGAGAAGAAGATCAGGACGGCATAGCCGAGGAACAGCCACAGCGCCGTCCGGTCGCGGACCATCGGCTTGGCGCTCAGGACGGGGTCCCCGCGGCGTTGTCCGGGGGAGCGGAGCGGAGGAGAAGAACGCTGTGGGGTGTTCATGCGGCGCCTCCCGCGGTGGCTCGTGCATGGTCACGCTTCGTACGCTTCTCGGCGCGCTTCGTCGCGATCGCGTCCTTGTCTCGGAAGAGCCACCGCTGCAGGCTCGTCATCGCGAAGATGATGAGGAACAGCACGAAGGCCATCGCCGCTGCCACGCCCCACTTCTGGTTGTCGAACGCGTAGGAGTACGAGAGGTACGCCGGGGTGAGGGTCGTCTTGCCCGGACCGCCCTTCGTCATGACGTACACCTGGTCGAAGACCTGCCACGTGCCGATCAGGCCGAGCGTGGTCACCAGCAGCATCGTCGGCTTGAGGTGGGGGAGCGTGACGTTGCGGAACACGCCCCAGCGCCCGGCGCCGTCGATCCGGGCTGCCTCCTCGACCTCCAGCGGCAGGTCCTGCAGCGCCGCCAGGAACATCAGCATGAAGGTGCCCGCGGTCGTCCAGATGACCAGCATGATGATCACCGACAGCGCGACGCTGGGGCCGGCGAGCCAGTCCCACCACGACAGTCCGAGCACCCCGTGACCCGCCAGCGCGCCCGGCGGGTCGGAGGAGCTCCACAGCCCCAGGCCGTCGCCGACGAGGTGCAGCAGCCCGCGTGAGTCGTTGAACCAGGTCGGCCCGTCGACGCCGATCGCGTCGAGCATCGAGTTGATGACGCCACCGCCCGAGAAGAGGAACAGGAAGACCAGGCTGATCGCGACCGAGCTGACCACGGACGGGAAGTAGAAGGCGGTGCGGAAGAAGCCGACCGCCCGGAGCATCCGCTGGTTGAGGACCAGGGCGAGGAACAGCGCGAACGCGGTCTGCAACGGCACGACGAGGAGCACGTAGAAGAAGTTGTTGCGCAGCGAGGTCATGAAGTCCGACCTCGTGAGCCCGCCCTCCTCGCCGACCAGCTCGCGGTAGTTGTCGGCGCCGACGAACCCGATGCCGGACGCGAACGGGCTGCCGCGGCCGTTCCAGTCGGTGAACGACACCCACAGCGCCATCAGGACCGGCACAGCGAGGAAGAGCCCGAGGACGACCAGCGTGGGGGAGACGAACGTCCACCCCGCGAGGGCCTGGCCCCGGCGGATGCTGCGGGCCTTGGTCACTGCAGCTCCGCCTCGGCGTTCTTCTGGAACGACTCGAGGATCTTGTTGATGTCGGCGCTCTTGAGCTGCTCGAGCTGGGAGTCCAGGTCGGCGACGACCGGGCCGAGACCGGGCAGGTTGACCGGGCCCTGGCCGTAGTCACCACCGGAGATGAACGGCGCGTCCTCCGGGAACTGGTCGACGTAGTCGGCCTGCGCCGACTCGCGGCTCGGCATCACGCCGAAGGCGTCGGCGTTGGTGAGCTGCTGCTCCGGCGTGGTCATCGCCTCGACGAAGGAGACCGCGGCCTCCTGGTTGGGCGAGTCGGCGGCGATGCCCCAGCACTGGGTGAAGAGCAGCGTGCCCTTGCCGGCCGGGCCTTCGGGCAGCTCGGCCACGGTGTAGTCGACGTCGGGGTAGTCGTTCTCCATCGCGCCGCGGATCCAGTTGCCCTCGATGGTCATCGCGGCCTTCTCGGTGCCGAACGCCTCGCCACCCCAGCCGGCGTCGACGTCGGGGGCCAGCACGGCCTCGCCGCCGTCCAGCATGCCTTGGACGTACTCCAGCGCCTCGGCGTTGGTCGGCTCGGTCGCGGTGGCCTCGCCGGTCTCGCCGTCGACCCAGAAGCCGCCGTTCTGCACGAGGAACGCTCCGACCCGGTCCCGGCCCAGGCCGAGCACGAGGCCGGCCTGGTCGGGGGTGGTCAGCTTCTTGGCCACGGCCTGGAGGTCGTCCCAGGTCGTGGGGATGTCGGCGTCGGTCAGCCCGGCCTTCTTCCACGACTCGGTGTTGATCTCGAGCGCGAGGGTCGAGAAGTCCTTGGGGGCGCAGTAGGCCTGGTCGTCGAGGGTGAAGGAGTCGACCAGGTTGGGGTAGAAGTCGCTGGCGTCGGCCATCTGGTCGAGGTAGGGGTAGAGGTTGCCGGCCTCGGCGTAGTCGCCGAAGACGCCGGCGTCGACGTAGAAGAGGTCGGGCGGGTTGCCTCCGGCGAAGCCCTGCGAGAGCTGCTGGGCCAGGTCGTTGGCCACGACGACCTCCACCTCGTTGCCGCTCTCGTCGGCCCAGGCCTTGGCGGCGTCCTCGACGGCCTTGGTCTCGGCGTCGCCGCTGGAGCCGATGAGCACCTGGAGCTTGGCGGGGCCGTCACCGGACGAGGCCGGCGCGTCGGAGCTGTCCTCCTCGAAGCCGCCGCCTCCTCCGCACGCGGCGAGGGCGATCGACGAACCGAGAGCCAGCGCGACGAGGGAGGTACGGCGTCGGCGGGGGGTGGGCGACTGGGACATGTGGAGCTCCTTCATCGGGGAATCTGCGGGGGATCGAGCGGTGGATCGAGCGGGGTCAGGCGGGCAGGTGGAGCACGGGCGGGACGAGCAGTCCCCGCGCCGGCCGTTCGGGGGTCTCGAACCTGCTGGTGAGCAGGTCGATGCAGAGGTGCGCCACCTGGTCGATCGGCTGCGCGACGCTGACCAGGCCGAGGGCGGCGGCGACGGGGGTGGCGTCGAAGCCGACCACGGTCACGACGTCGCCTCCGCCGGCGGCGGCGAGGGCGGCGCGGTGTGCGCCGAGCGCGAGGGTGTCGCTCGCGCACACGAGGGCGTCGGGGGCGTGGGGGCCGGACAGGAGATCGGCCACCGCTGCCTGGGCCGCGGCCGCGTCGTTGAGGCTGCGCGTCTCGACGGGGACGCCGAGCCCGGCTTCTCCGATGGCCTCGAGCCAGCCTCGCCGGCGGTCGCTGCCGGTGCTGGGCTCGGACCCGTCGCCGGGCCAGCCGAGGTAGGCGATGCGCCGCCGGCCGAGCCCGACCAGGTGGCGTACGGCCAGGGTCGTGCCGATCGCGCCGTCGACGTCGACCCAGTCGTGCGGTTCGTCGTCGTGGCCCCAGGGCCGGCCGAAGGCGCAGAAGGTCGTGCCGCCCTCGGTGAGGTGGGCCGGGCGCCGGTCGTCGGCACTGGTCGCGGTGAGCACCACGGCGTCTGCGGCACCGGTCTGCACCAGGTCGTCGATGACGGCGACCTCGGCCGCCTCGTCGGCCGGCTGGGCGTAGAGCAGGACGCGCAGGCCGTTGTCCTGACCGGCCTCGGCGAGCCCGTGGTAGAACGCGTCGAGGACCAGTCCGGAGATGCCGTCCTGCTGCCGTTCGGCGCGTACGGCGATGGCGTGGGCGCGTCGGGTGGCGAGCTGCCGGGCAGGCAGTGATGGCCGGTAGCCGCTCTCGCGGATCGCGGACAGGACCCGCTCGCGGGTGCCCTCGGCGACGCGGGTCGGGTGGCGCAGCACGTTGGAGACCGTCTGGCGCGAGACCCCGGCGCGGGCGGCGACGGAGTCGAGCGTGGCCGGGTCGTGGGGTGTCATCTCGGTCCTCCTTCGCGCTGTCTCCGAGTGCTTCCCAACCCCCGGACCGGGTGGGTAGCGGGTTGGGTTGCGGCCGACTAGGGTTATTTGAGCGCTCAAATGTTTGAGCGCTCAAACCGTAACCCACGTCACACTGGGTGTCACCCCCTGCATTTCCCCGCGACAGATCCCACGACCAGATCCGCGACCCGAAGGGCACTCTCGATGGAGCACGACACGGACTCCGGTGACACGCCGCAGCAGCCCTGGCTGCACGACCTGTCCCTGACGCTCGCCGCCCCGACGCAGGTGTGGTCGGCGCCCGACGGGCAGATCGGCGGACCCGCTCCCGCTGCCGACGGCCGCACCGGCCTCGCAGGCGTGCACCACGGCGAGCGGCGCGTGCTCAGCCTGCTCCGCCTCGATGTCGACGGTCGCGAACCGACGCCCGTGGCCGCGCACGGCGTCCGGGGCGACTCCACGACGTACGTCTCCGTGCCCCGCCACCTCGGTGACCCCGGGCCGGACCCCACCGTGCGTGTCGAGCGGCGCCGCGACGTCGAGCCCGGGCTGGTCCGCGAGCGCTACACGATCTCGAGCACCGCCGCGGACCCGGTGACCTGCACGATCGGTCTGCAGGTGGCGGCCGACCTCGCACCCCTCGACGGCGTCAAGGGCGGTACGGGCAGGCAGCCTGTGGCGCCCGACGGCGTGGGCGGGCACGTGCTCACCTGGCGGGGCGACTCCCTGCGCGCCGTGCTGCGGCTGCCGGGCGCCCACACGTCCGCCGACGGCGACCACGCCCGAGCGTCGTGGGACGTCGTCGTACCTCCCGGCCAGTCCGTCACCCACGAGCTCCTGCTGACCCTCGACGACCCCAGCGCCGCCGTGGGCGCGCCCAGCCGCGAGGCGGGCTGGCCGACCGTCGAGGTCGACAGTGCCGACCGTCGACTGGCACCTGTGCTGGAACGCAGCCTCGACGACCTGCGGCTCCTGCGGCTCGCCGCGCCGGGCGCTGACGGCGTCGAGGAGGAGTTCATCGGTGCCGGCGCTCCCTGGTTCCTCACGCTCTTCGGTCGCGACAGCCTGTGGACCGCCCGGATGCTGCTGCCGGTGACCACTGATCTCGCCATGTCGACGCTGCGGCTGCTCGCCCACCGGCAGGGCACCCGCACCGACGACGCCACGGCCGAGGAGCCCGGCAAGATCCTCCACGAGGTCCGATCGTCGGGCTTCAGCCTGGGTGAGGACGACGGCGCCGACCGCCACCTGCCGCCGGTCTACTACGGCACGATCGACGCGACGCCGCTCTGGGGGCTGACCCTGTGTGACGCCTGGCGCTGGGGCGCCCCGGAGGACGAGGTCGAGCGGTTGCTGCCCGCCCTCGAGCGTGCGCTGGCCTGGCAGGTCGAGCACGGTGACGCCGACGGCGACGGGCTCCTGGAGTACGTCGACCGGTCCGGCCACGGCCTGTCCAACCAGGGCTGGAAGGACTCCGGCGACGCCGTCCGCCGCAGCGACGGCTCGCGCGCCAGCTCACCCCTCGCGCTCGCGGAGGTCCAGGGCTACGCGTACGCCGCCGCCGTGCGCGGTGCCGACATGCTCGACGCCTTCGGTCGGCCGGGCGCCGACCGGTGGCGCACGTGGGCGCAGCGGCTGCGCGAGGAGTTCGCCCAGCGCTTCTGGGTCGAGGACGCCCTGGGCCCCTTCCCCGCGATCGCCCTCGACCGCGACAAGCGACCGGTCGTCTCCCTGACCAGCAACATCGGTCACCTGCTCGGCACGGGCATCCTCGACCCGGACGGGGTCGACGTGGTCGCGCGCCGGCTCGTCGGGTCGGACATGTTGTCCGGCTTCGGCATCCGCACCCTGTCGACCCAGGCCGCCGGCTACTCGCCGACGGGCTACCACGTCGGGTCGGTCTGGCCCCACGACACCGCGATCTGCCTGGCCGGTCTCGCCGCCGAGCAGCGCGCCGAGACGGCTCAGGTGGCCGACGCGCTCCTCGCCGCGCTCACCGCGTTCGGCGGACGCCCTCCGGAGCTCTTCGCGGGCGACGCCCGATCGGCCCAGCCGGTGCCGCTGCCCTATCCGGCGGCGTGCCGGCCGCAGGCCTGGTCCGCGGCGTCCGCGGTCTCGCTGGTCAGCTCGGTCCTCGGCCTCCGGCCCGACCGGGACCGGGTGTCGGTCGAGCCCGTACGGCCGTGGGAGTTCGGCGCGACCCGCGTCTCCGGCCTCGGCACCCACGGTCGACCGGTGGACATCGAGGTGTCCGCGGACGGGGTCGGGGTCGTCACGACCCGGTGACCCCGCCTCTGGGGTGTGGGACGGTCGAAGACGGCGGTACGACACTCGAGACACACCCGCGGCGGACAGTCCGCCTCGGCCTCACGAGGAGGAACCATGACGACGACTCCTGACAACCCGCTGGGCGATGACGAGATGAGCACCGAGGGCGTCGACCCCTCGGGTGTCGCGGCCGGACCCGGCACCGACGCCGACGGCACGGACGGTGACTCGACCGACGGCGACTCGACCGACTCCACGGACGGTGACTCCACCGACGCCGACGGCACCGACGGCGGCTCAGCCGACGCCGACGGCACGGACGGCTGAGCTCTGAGCGCACTCGACCGGCTGACCGGTGACGCCCAGACCTTCATCGACAAGGTCTGGGCGTCGTCGGTGCACGTGCACCGCGCCGAACCTGGTCTCGGAGAGGCGGTGCTCTCGCTAGCGGACGTCGACCACCTGCTGACGGAGACCGCGATTCGTACGCCCGCGGTGCGCGTGGCGCACAACGGTGACGTCCTCGCCGAGTCGCGCTTCACCCGCGGCGGCAGCCTGGCCGGCAAGCCGCTGACCGGCCTGGTCGACCCCGACAGGCTGATGCGACTGCACGACGAGGGCGCCACGATCGTGCTGCAGGGCCTCCAGCGCTACTGGACGCCGGTCGCCGACCTCGTCGCCGAGCTCGAGCTCGAGCTGGGCCACCCCTGTCAGGCCAACGCCTACCTCACGCCGCCCGGCGCCCAGGGCTTCGCCGTGCACTCGGACTCGCACGACGTGTTCGTCATGCAGACCCACGGCACCAAGCTCTGGGAGATCCATGGCGACGGAGGTCCCGGCGAGCTCCTCCTCGAGCCCGGCGTCGTCGCCTACCTCCCCACCGGCACGCCTCACGCAGCCCGGGCGCAGGAGGCAGTGTCATTGCACCTCACCATCGGGATCAACCAGCTCACCTGGCGCGACCTCGTCTCCCAGCTGGTGACCGAGATCCTCGACGGGGTGCCCGACGAGCACCTGCCCGCTGGCTACCTCGACGACCCCGAACGGTTGGCCGAGGAGCTCGCCGAGCGCCTGGGTGCCGTCGCCGACGACGTACGCCGGCTCGACGCACCGGCCTCGGCCAGGGCGCAGGCCGAGCGGTTCCTCAGCGTCCGACCGCCCCGGATGGCCGGTGCGCTGCTCGATCGCGAGGCGCTCGCCCGCGGGCTGGCGGCCGACACCGCGCTGCGGCGTCGCACCGGCCACCCGTGCGAGGTCGTCGTCGACGGCGAGACCCTGCGACTCCTCCTCGGTGACCGGGTGTTGCGGGTGCC
The DNA here is from genome assembly GCA_963711175.1 of uncultured Actinomycetota bacterium. Classification (GTDB taxonomy): domain Bacteria; phylum Actinomycetota; class Actinomycetes; order Propionibacteriales; family Nocardioidaceae; genus Nocardioides. Next base: position 49,600 of record CAVQDC010000011.1, on the reverse strand, counting down.
GGCCCGGCTGGGCGAGGCGATCGACGTGGTCGCGACCCGGGACCGGGTGACTCCCGGCGACCTGCCTCTGGACCCCGAGAGCGCGCTCGTCCTGTGCCGACGGCTGGTGCGGGAGGGCCTGCTCGAGGTGGTCCGGTGACGACGTTCCGGTGTGCCGCCGCCAGCCAGGAGCGGGGCGACGACCTCGCCGGCACCGCGTCGACGGTCCGCAGCTTCCTGCTCCTCGAGCACGCTGGACCGTGGGGTGCCGACGCCCTCCGCGACGCCCGCCTCCCCGACGGGCTGGGCGCCCACCTCGCCGACCAGGGTCGGCGCCACGGCGTGCGGGTGCTGCTCATCCGCCGCCACGGCCGTCGCGACGACGCGGGCGGGGTCCGCGTGTTCGCTGCCCGTGCCGCCGGGGCCGCGTCGTTCCTCGAGACCGCGTGGCTCGACACGGCCGAGGGCGTGCGCGACGTCGACCTCGCCGCACTGGGCGCAGGTCGCTCGGCCGGGCTCGATCCCCACGCTGACCCCGTCATCGCGGTGTGCACGCACGGCCGGCACGACGTCTGCTGCGCCGAGCGTGGGCGTCCTGTCGCCGCGGCGCTGGCCGCGAGCCGGCATGCCGACGCCGTGTGGGAGTGCTCGCACATCGGCGGCGACCGGTTCGCGGGCAACCTGCTCGTCCTGCCCCGCGGCCTCTACTACGGCCACCTCGATCCGACGTCGGCGCTCGACGTGGCCGACGCGCTCGTCGGCGGCAGGCTCGATCTCGACCACCTCCGCGGTCGGTCCGACCTAGCCATGCCGGTGCAGGCGGCGGAGATCGACGTACGCCGCCGGCTGGGTCTCGCCGGCCTCGACGACGTACGACCGACCTCGGCGCGCAGGGACGGCGACCTGATGTCCGTCACGCTCGAGGCCGGGGGTCGGACGGTCACCGTGCGGGTGCGCCGGACCCTGGAGCCCGCGCAGCGGTTGACGTGCGGCGCATCGCGGGACAACGTCGTGCCTCGCTTCGAGGTCGACGGGGCGGATCCGCTCTAGCCCAGTCGGTCCTTGAGATGGGTGGCCGGCTGCCACGAGGTCTGCTCGGCGACCAGCCGGGGCCGGCCCTCCTCGGCCGCCTCGAGGTTGCGGGCGGCGCGATTGGCTTGGGTCTGCTCACGGTCGGCGACCGACTCGGCGTCCCGGGCCTCGGCGCGGGCTTCGACGAGCTCGTGGTGCAGCGCCTGGACCTTGGCGGACTGGGCCTGGATCTCGTCGGGCGACTTCTCGGCGAGGACCATCTTCTCGAGGTCGTCGAGAGCACCCTGCTCGCGCCGCTTGAGACCGTCCAGCGTGCGACGGGCCGCGTCGGCGGCGTCGTTCGCGTGGACCGCGTCCATCGCCTCCTCCGCCGCCTCGCGCCGCAGGTCACCGAACTTCACCTGGTGGGCGTGGGCCGCGACGAGCTTCGCCTTGTCCTTGTCCGGGTGCACGTCCGCGTAGTCGGCCAGCGCCTTGACCAGGTCGCGCGTGCTCGCCCGACGGGCGTCGCGCAGCTCGATCTTCGTGTCGAAGCACTCCTGGTAGGTCCGCCAGTCACGCTCCCAGGCGTCCATCTCCTTCTCGGGAGCGTCGCCGGCGATCGTCTCGACCGGGGGCCAGATCCGGTTGTCGCGGACCTCGAGGCCCTTCGAGACGGCATGGGCACGCAGCTGCTCGAGACCATCGCGGTGGCGCGCGAGCACGTCGGAGTAGGCGTTGATCGCCCGCCCGAGGCCGCGCAGGTTGTCGCGGACCAGCACCGACTCCTCGTGGCGCCGCCCGGCCCGTTCGCGCAGGGTGTCCGCGGCCTCGCCGGCGAACACCTCCTCGGAGAGCCCCGCGGTGCGCTCGAACGCGTCGACGGCCAGCTCGGCCTTGTTGGCCAGGTGGCGCACGGAGTCGCCGTAGCGGTCGACCTCCGCCGGGTCGGTCCAGTGGTAGCTGCAGCCGATCGGGTCGCCGAACTTCAGCTCGTCCTGCTGGGTCTCGATGCGGTCGACGAGCACCTTGGTCATGACGGCTTCACCTGGTCGAGCTGGAGGGCGACGTGAGCGGCCTGCTCGACCATCGAGTCGAGCTCGTCGAAGTCGACGATCGAGTCGTCGATCGCCTGCGCGATGTTGCGGCAGCGCACGGCGACCTGCTCGGTGTCCTCGACGAGGCTTCGGACGCCCTCGACCATCAGGTCGCGCCACGGGAAGTCGTCGGCGGGGTGGTCGATGTCGCCCAGCGCGGCCCGGACGTCCTCACGGGCGGAGTCCAGCTCTGCCTTGGCGCCGCGCAGCGCCCGCTGGTTGATGGCGATCGGCCTCATGGCGATCTTCTGCCCCGATGAACGTGAGTGAAACCCGAAGTCGTGAAGTTGTGAACGACGTCGCCGCGCAGGTCTGGACCGAAACGTTGCCGGGCCGCGGGACGAGGGTCAGACGTGCCCGCTGAGCTGGGCCAACCTGAGCTCGAGCCGCCCCAGCATCTCGGTGGCCACCTTGTCGGGCAGCGCCGACTTCCGGCCCCCGCCCTGGGCGCACACCGGCAGCACGTCGATGGACAGCTTGGCGCCGCCGGCGAGCGCGCGCAGCTCGTCGAGCTTGTCGCCGAAGGGCGAGCCGCTGCCGGGGGAGTAGTAGTCAACGGCAGCGTCGACGTCGTCGGCGAACAGGTCGGCCTTGGTCACCGCGATCACCAGCCACGTCGGGCGCTCCCGGCGTACGGCCATGCTGGCGATGCGGTGCGCGGTGATCGACCAGTCCTCGAGCTCGGCTGCCAGCTGCTCCTCGCGGGTGGCGATCGCGGCGCCGCTCGTCCCGCCCGTACGCCGCGGGGTGGCGTAGCCGTTGGCGACGACGTGCAGGACGCCGTCGACCGGCTCGTCGTGGAACACCTCGTCGAGTGCGCCGAGGCGGGTGGCGGCGTTCTCGCCGGGCACGACGCGGAACCGGTAGCCGCGCATCCGCGCGTCCCGGCGCGTACGCCGCTCCATGACCGCCGAGCCGACGTCCTGGCCTCCCTGTTCCGCCGACTGCGTGCTCGCCCGCCGCGACAGCCGGTCGGCCAGCCGGGTCTTGCCCACGCCGGTCATCCCGGTGACCGCGACCGTCGGGTAGCGGTGCCGGAGCAGGCGTGAGGCACGCTCGGGTGCCTGGGAGAGGGCGGCGAGGGCACCTCCGGCGAGCGTGGTGCCGATGGCTGCGCGGCCGTGTCGCAACGGTGACTGCATGGCCCCATCCTGCCTGCCGGGTGGCGAGCCCGGGCGGCGACAGGGTGTCCACGGTTGGCTTCGCCACCAGCGATCGGGGACGATGGTGGCGCCCGCCCCCGGTCGAAAGGTCTCCATGGACTCCGAGAAGGACCGCCCCGTGCTCACGGGGCTGATCGCGCTTGTCGCGGTCGCGGTCGCCATCGGCCTCCTCGGCGGACTCGCCGTGATCGTCGGCGTGAAGGTGACCGGCGTCGGCGGCACCGCGACCGCGAGCGACGAGAGCGCCACCCCGTCCACCTTCACCCTGCCGCGGCCCACCGAGACCAGCAGCGAGATCCCGGCGCCCGAGGACTCGGTCGAGCCGAGCCCGGGCGAGGAGCCGTCGTCGGAGGCGCCCGCGACGCCGATCTCGCTGCAGGTCGTGCAGCAGTCGGTCAGCCCGATGCAGCAGATCGACCTCACCGGCACCTACCAGGCCGGCGAGGGCGCGATCCTCCAGGTGCAGCGCCTCGAGGGTGACACGTGGTCCGACTTCCCGGTGACGACGCCGGTCACGGGCGGCACGTTCGCGACGATCGTCCGGACTGGTCAGGTCGGGCCCAACACGTTCCGGGTGATCGACACCGACTCGCAGGCGATGTCGAACGACGTCATGGTGACCGTCGGCTGAGAACCGGCTCAGAGCCGCTGCTCCTCGGCCGTACGGACCTCGAGGGCCGTACGCCGGTCGTGGTCGACGCGGCCGGTCCAGTAGCCCACCCAGCCGGCCCCGGCCAGACCGAGCGCGCCCACGACCAGGCACGCCGTCGCCAGCGGCGCGAACGCGGCGATCGCGCTGATCACCAGCGGGCCGCCGGAGTTGCCGATGTCGCCGCACAGGCGCCACGCGCCGAGGAACTGCGAGCGGCCGTCGACCGGGGCAGCGTCGGCTCCGAGGGTCATCACGATCCCTGAGCCGAGGCCGTTGCCGGCCGCGATGAGCGCCATCACCAGCGCCACCGAGACGGCCGACCCGGCCAGCGGCAGGAGCAGGCACGCGATCGCCATCGACAGCACGACCGGCACCGCGACGACCATCCGGCCGCGGGTGTCCATCAGCCAACCGCCGGGCCACATCAGCGCGACGTCGATCGCCGCGGCACCGGCGAAGATCAGTGAGGTCGTCGAGGCGGAGAGGCCGATGTGGTCGGCCCACAGCGGGAGCAGGCTCAGCCTCAGCGAGCGGCTCATGCCGAGGATGACGACCGCGCTGCCGAGTGTCGCGAGCAGCCTGCGGTGTCCGGCGATGACGGTCCAGACGCTGACGTGGCCGGCCTCCTTCGCCGCGGCACGCTTCTCCCCACCGAGGTCGGGCATGGTCGCGGCGAGCAGGGCTGCGCAGACCGACATCGCGGCACCCAGCCAGAAGACGCTCGTCAGGTCGGTCAGGTGGATCAGTCCTGCACCGATCAGCGGTCCGACGAGGACGCCGACCCGGTACGAGCCTCCGAGCAGCGACATCGCCCGCGCGCGGTGGGTCACCGGGACGACATCGATCATGAAGCCCTGGCGCGCGATGAGGAACATCGTCCAGCACGCGCCGCTCAGCAGCACCCCGGCCGCCAGGCCGATGACGGAGTCCGTCAGGGCGGCGAGCGCCATCGCTCCGGCGTCGGCGAAGCCGGCCGCCACCAGCGCGCGTCGCTCGCCGATCCGCGCCACGAGGGCGCCCGCGGGCAGGCTCGCCATCAGCATCCCGACGCCGGTCAGGGCCACGATCGCGGCGGCCGTGCTGACGTCGGCGCCGAGGTCGCGAGCCCGCAGCGCGAGCACGGGCATCATCGCGCCGTGCCCGATCGCGGACACGATCGAGGGACCGTACGCCACCAGCCAGATGTCCCTGAACCGGAACTCGCCGTCCCCCGAGGTGCTCACCCCGACACGCTACGGGGCGCGCGGCCCGGGGTGGACCCGCAACCCGGTGGAGGTTGCCACACCGCGGTCGTAGGGTCTTCTCCCGTGGCCCACGACATCGACGCGCAGCCCTTGTCCGCCCACGACGCGAGCGAGCCGCTCGGCCTGCCGGGAGGCGGCGACTGGCTCACGTGGGTCGGCGAGCGGTGCGAGGGGGAGCTCGCGGAGGCCGCACGCCAGGTCGAGCTGGTCAAGGCCGGCTCGAGCGATTCACGCGGGGTGCTGGCCGCGTGGAACCGCGCCGAGACCGCGATCGCCAACGCCGAGTCGGTCGCGCTGTGGTCCGAGGTGCACCCCGACGAGGAGGTGCGCACCCGCGCCGACGAGCTGAGCCAGCAGGTGCAGAAGTACGTCACCGAGCTCGGCCAGGACCGGGACCTGTTCGCGGTCTTCGACGGGCTCGCCGCAGACGGCCTGGACGCCGACGCGCGCCGGGTCCTCGAGCACACGCTGCGCGACTTCCGCCGCGCCGGCGTCGACCGCGACGACGCGACGCGCGACCGGCTGCGTGAGCTGAGCGAGCACGGTGTGAAGCTGTCGCAGGACTTCGGCCGCAACATCCGCGAGGACGTCCGGTCGATCCGGATCGCGCCCGAGCGGCTGGACGGGCTGCCCGACGACTATCGCGCCGCCCACCCGGTCGAGGACGACGGCCTGGTCACCCTCACGACCGACTACCCCGACCTGGTCCCCTTCACGACCTTCGGGTCCGACGCCGACGCTCGTCGCGACCTCTCCCTCGCCGCGAACACCGTCGCGTGGCCCGCCAACGACCAGGTCCTCCAGGACCTGCTCGCCGTACGCCGCGAGACCGCCGGCCTCCTCGGCTACGACTCCTGGCCCGACTTCGACACCGAGGTCAAGATGATCGGCACCGGCCAGGCCGTCGCCGACTTCATCGAGCGGATCAGTGACGCAGCCACGGAGCGCGCAGGCCAGGAGGTCGCGGTGCTCCTCGAGCGCAAGCGCTCCGACGAGCCGGGCGCCGGCGAGGTCGCGACCTACGACTCCCGCTACTACTCCGAGCTGGTCCGCCGCGAGCAGTACGACGTCGACGGCCAGGTCGTGCGGACCTACTTCCCCTTCGAGCAGGTCCGCCAGGGACTCCTCGACGTCACCGGACGACTCTTCGGTCTCGAGTGGACGCCGATCCCGCGCGAGGAGGCGGGCACGTGGCACGACGAGGTCGCGAGCTATGACGTCGGTCTCGGGGGCGTGCGGATCGGTCGCATCCACCTCGACCTCCACCCCCGCGACGGCAAGTTCAAGCACGCCGCCCAGTTCGACATGGTCAAGGGCGTCGCCGGAGCGCAGCTGCCCGAGGGCGTGCTGGTGTGCAACTTCGCGCGCGGGCTGATGGAGCACGACGAGGTCGTCACGCTCTTCCACGAGTTCGGCCACCTCGTCCACCACGTGCTCGGCGGCCAGGGCGACTGGCTGCGCTTCTCCGGTGTCGCCACCGAGTGGGACTTCGTCGAGGCGCCGAGCCAGATGCTCGAGGAGTGGGCGTGGGACGCCGACGTGCTCGCGACGTTCGCCCGCAACGCCGCCGGCGAGCAGATCCCGGCCGACCTGGTGGCCGCGATGCGCACGGGCGGACCACTTCGGCAAGGGCGTCTACGCCGTCCAGCAGATGTCCTACGCCGCCCGGTCCTACTTCTTCCACGCCGGTCAGCACGACGACCTGACCGCCTACGGCGACGAGCTCCAGCGCCGCTACTCGGTGTTCCCACCGCTCGAGGGTGCGCACATGCACTGCTCGTTCGGCCACCTCGACGGCTACTCGTCGGGCTACTACACCTACATGTGGTCGCTGGTCATCGCCAAGGACCTGTTCTCCGCCTTCGACGTCGACGACATGTTCGCCGCCGACGTCGCCACGGCCTACCGCGACCAGGTGCTGGCCCAAGGTGGCCGCAAGGACGCCGCCGACCTGGTCGCCGACTTCCTGGGCCGGCCCTACTCCTTCGACAGCTGGGCTGCCTGGCTCGCGGAGTGAGCCGAGCAGCAGGACCGGCCAGTTCGGGCAGGCTGGGTCACGGGATGTAGTCGAACGTGTCCGGGTTGGGGCCCGTGCGTCCCGCCTCGCCCCGGTCCAGCCCGTCGAGCGCACGCACGTGCGCGGGCTCGAGCTCGAAGTCGAAGATCTCGAAGTTCTCCCGCATCCGCTCGGCCTTCATCGACTTGGGGAAGATGATGTCGCCGCGCTGCACGTGCCAGCGCAGCGTCACCTGGGCCGGCGTACGGCCCACGAGGGAGGCGATCTCGCCGATGGTGTCGTCGTCGTTGACCGTCCCCTTGGCGATGGGCGACCACGCCTCGGTCAGCACCCCGTGGCGTCCGTTGGCAGCGCGCACGTCCTCGTTGGCGAAGAACGGGTGGACCTCGACCTGGTTGACCACCGGCACGACGCCGGTCTCCTCGACGATGCGGTCGAGGTGGGCGGGCTGGAAGTTCGAGACACCGATGGAGCGGGTCTTCCCGGCCTCCTGCGCCTCGATGAGCGCCCGCCAGGTCGAGACGAAGTCGCCGTCGTACTGCGTCGGGAGCGGCCAGTGGATGAGGAAGAGGTCGGTCTGCTCCAGGCCGAGCCGCTCGAGGGACGCGTCGATCTCGCGACGGGCGTCGTCGGGTCGGTGGAAGCCGTTGTTGAGCTTGGTCGTGATGTAGAGCTCGTCGCGGTCCAGCGTCGAGTCCTTGATCGCCTGGCCGACGCCGGCCTCGTTGCCGTACATCTGCGCGGTGTCGATGTGCCGGTAGCCGGCCTCGAGCGCCAGGGCCACGGTGGCGGCGGTCTCCTCCGGAGGGACCTGGAAGACGCCGAAGCCGAGCTGGGGGATGGACGTGCCGTCGCGGAGCTGGATGTCGGGAACAGTCATGTGGGTTCCTACGCGGATCGGAGCCGGACTATTCCGCCACGACCCCCGACGGGGTGGTGGCCGCCCCCCCGGGAGCGACCAACGGGGCGGGGCAGCAGTGCTGCCCCGCCCCGTCCGGGGTGCGTCAGTGCGTCAGTGCGTCAGGAGACGTTGAGCGCGGTGTCGTCGACCACGAAGCTCGTCTGGAGCGACGAGTCCTCGGTCATCGTGAAGCGGATCGTGACCGTCTTGCCCTTGTACGCCGTGAGGGCGTGCGAGAACTGGGTGTAGGTCGCGTTGGTGCCGACGTTGGTGAACGTGCGGAGCGTGGTCGCCGTGGCGCCGTCCACGACCTGCACGCGCATGGTGTCGTACGCCGTCGAGCCGCTCTCCGCGGTGTCGGTGCGGATCCAGTACGACAGCGTTGCTGCCGTCGCGCTGGCCGGGATGGTCACCGACTGGTTGACCGTCTCGGTGCCGGCCGTGCCGTTGCCACCGAGCCAGAGCTTCCACGAACCCGTGCGGGCCGCGCGACCGGTGTTGTTGGTGATCGGGCCGGCAGTGCCGGTCCACACGGTCGCGCCGGACTCGAAGCCCGGGTTGCCGAGGATGTTGCCACCGGTGGGCGGAGGCGTCGTCGTGGGCGGCGTGGTGGTGCCGCCACACGTCGGGTCGGCAGCCTGGGCAGGCACGTTGACCGCGTTCCAGGCGGCCTTGGTGGAGTTGAAGAGGGCACACGTGGAGTCGAGGTTCTTCGCCGCGGTGAGGGTCCACGTCCGGTACTTCAGGTACGAGGCGGAGCTGGTCTTCATCAGCATCGCGTTGTACATGATCTTCATCGCCGTCTGGACGCCGACGCCGCTCACGGTCTGGCCGTTGCACTTCGAGGCGCCGCCGTTGGCGAGCAGGTACCACCAGTGGTCGCCGGGGCCGGCCGCGGCGTGGACCTCGGCGGTCGGGATCGAGCTGGAGTAGCAGGACGGGTCACCGACGTTGCCCGGGTTGGACATGTCGCGGATCGGGCCCGACCCGACGAGGTTGATCTCCTCGCCGATCGTGTAGTCGCCCGGGTCGGCCGGGTTGTTGGCGTAGAACTCGGTCGCGGTGCCGAAGGTGTCGGCGACGAACTCCTGGGTGCCGTTGCTCGAGATGCCACCGGGGGTCTTGTCGTCGACGCCGTGGCCGAACTCGTGCGCGACCACGTCGATGGCGCCGATCCAGTCGTTGGTGCCCTGGCGGTGCCCGATCTGCACCTGCGTGCCGTCGTAGTAGGCGTTGACGTCGTTGAGGCCGACGCGGATCGGCACCCAGCCGCCCGAGCCGTTCATGCCGTTGCGACCGAGCCAGCTGGAGAGCATCAGCCGCTCCTGCTCGGCGGCGTAGAAGGCGTCCACGCAGCCGGTCTCCCGGTTGGTGCCCACGCCGTTGCCCCACGCGTTGTCCGTGCCGCTGAACGTCACGTTGGTCGCGGCGTCCTGGCACTTCAGCGTGGTCGCGTTGGAGTTCGTCATCGAGTACGAGGTGCCGGAGCCGGAGGTCGGGATGGTGACCGAACCCTCCCAGTTGCCGGTGCCGGTGCCGTGGGCGATCTGCTCACGCGACTCGAGCACGTCGCCGGTGTTGGCGTCGATCCAGGCGCGCTGCCACGAGGCCTCGCCGGCGTGGGTGCCACGGACCTCGACCTCGTACGCCAGCTTGGTGCCGGCCTCGCGGTGCCAGATGACCAGCTCGGGCGTGGTGGTCTCCGCTCCCTTGTCCGCCAGCGTCCTGGCGGCGGCCGTCGCGCGGGCGGCCGGGATCTTCGCCGTTGTGCTGGCGATCTCGACGGGCGCCTCCTGGGCGACCGACGTCCCCACGACCTGGCCGTCCGCGTTGGCGAGGACGACGAAGTCGCCACCGACGACGCGGAGACCCTCGTGGGTCCGCTCGTAGGCCATCGAGTAGATGTCGTTGTCACCGTCGTAGGTGTCGGTGCGGACGAAGGCGTCCGACGAGGCGCGCTCGAGCGAGCTCCCGTGCCCCTTCACCCAGGCAGCGGCTGCCTGCTGGGCCTCCGCACGGGGGTTGCCCGCGGAGGGTGCGGCGTCGGCCGGGGTGGCGGTCGGTGCCAGGAACGACGCAGCGACGGCTGTCGCTGCGATACCGGCCAGGGCGGCCAGGCGAGTTGTCTTCACTGAAAGTTGTCCAATCATGAGTTCGGGCCCGAGAGCTCGAGGATGGATTGGTGGTGCGGACCACTGCACAAGTTCGCAATCAGCGGGGAAGGCGTCAATGGAGGCAGAACTGCAGGTTTGTGCAACGCGAGAACCTGCACCGTTCGGTCGATCACCGACATAACTGTCCGATAATCGGCACGCCGCGGATTCCCGCGGCCCCTCAGCGGATGTACGCGGGATCAGCGGCGGAGCACGGTGGGGCGAGCCGGAGTCAGCCCCGTGATGCGCTCCGCGACGGCATCGCCGAACTCGCGATGTCCCTCGGCGGTGAGGTGCAGCCGGTCGTCCAGGTAGGGGAGGTCGAGGTCGCTCGTGCGGACGTAGGGCACGCCGTACTCCTCGGCCAGCTCCGCGAGGAGGGCATCGACCCGGGGCACGGCACGTGAGCGCGAGGGCGCGTCGGCGGGACCGACCACGACGACGTCGTGACCGGCCAGGTCGGCCATCAGGTCACGGAAGCCTCGGTCGATCGCGGCCGCCGGCTGGTCGACGTCGTTGAGGCCGCCCTCGACGACCACGAGCGCCGGGTGCGTGCCGAGCGCGGTCGGAGCACGGTCGGCGAAGGAGGCGCGACCGCACCCGCTCGCGCGTGCGCTGAACCCGGACCCGGAGAAGCCGGCGACGTGCACCTCGCCCGGCAGGCGGGAGGCCCACGAGGTGCCCAGGTCGTCCTGACCGAGCCCTACCGACCACGAGTCGCCGATGACCAGGACGGGCGAGCCGTCGCCGGTCACGATGGCGCTGCGCTCGCGGGAGTCGACCCGGTGCTGGTGGCAGCGGGCCGCGCCCGCGCCGGCTCGATCGGCGGCCCAGAACGCCATCAGGGCAGCGAGCAGCAGCACGACGACTGAGGCGCCGGTCAGCCGGCGCAGGTTCCCCCGATGGAGCACGGGGAAAGTGTGCGGCCAGGTCGGCCGATCTCGCAGTCGATCGGTCAAAAGTAGGGGGAATGTCAGGGACAAGGCCTCGCGGATAACCGGCGGCGCCGACGGCCCGCACCGGCCTAGGGTGGCGGCCGTGACCCCCGACGAGCTGTTGATGGCGTACGACGACCAGCTGCGCACGGACGCCGAGATGGCCCGTGCGCGCGACGTGGTGCCGGAGGGGCCGTTGCTCTGGGCCGTCTTCGATCACGGTGGTTTCGTGTCCTACCGCGACCTCGGCGGCGTCGAGGGTGACGACCTCGACGCGCTGATCGCCCGCACCGTCGCGCACTACCGCGACGACACGGACGTGGCGTCCTTCGAGTGGAAGTCGCGCGGGCACGACCTGCCCGCCGACCTCGGCGAACGGCTCGTCGCCCATGGTTTCGTCGCCGACCCGCTGGAGACGGTGATGATCGGCGAGGCGGCGTCGCTCGCGCTCGACGTGCCGGTCGCGGACACCGCGGCCGGGCCGGTCGTCGTACGCCGGATCCTGCCCGGGCCGGACGCCGAGGCCGACGTGGCCCGGATGCTCGAGGCGCAGGAGTCGATCTTCGGCACCGGGCGCGGGCCTTCGGTGGCCTCGTCGCTGGCCGAGCTCGAGTCGGGCGGCTCCGAGTTCTGGATCGCCGAGGTCGACGGCCGGATCGTCTCCGGTGGCCGCCTCACCCCGGTCGACGGCACCGAGTTCGCGGGGGTCTGGGGCGGCTCGACGCTCCCGGAATACCGCGGCCGCGGCATCTACCGAGCCCTGGTCTCCGCACGGGCGGCGTCGGCGATGGAGCGCGGCATCCGCTTCATCCACTCCGACTGCACCGACATGTCGCGCCCGATCCTCGAGCGCTCAGGCCTGCGCGCCGTCACCACGACGACGCCGTACATCTGGACCCGCTGACCGACTCGGCGCGAGTACGCCCCCACCCCCGGCACCGGGGTGCTCGAGCGGACCATCGTCCGCTCGACGCACGGCACGGCGTGCGTCCAGCGTCCACCGCGTGCGTTCAGTGTCCACCGCGTGCCTCGAGCGTCCACCGCGTGCCTCGAGCGTCCACCGCGTGCCTCGAGCGTCCATAGGTCCGCTCGAGTCGGGAAATTGTTTGTCGATCCGGGAACATCCGTGGCGGTCATGCGTTGAACACCATGAACAGAGTTGAGGGACATCGACTCAAGTATTTTGCCTCCCCGGTCGTACGACGGCAGGATGGCAGTCACGCGCAGCATCCAGTGCAGACCCCTATGCAGGAGGTAACAACCATGGCTCGAGCCGTCGGCATCGACCTCGGCACGACGAACTCCGTCGTCGCCGTCCTCGAAGGTGGAGAACCCACCGTCATCGCCAACGCCGAGGGCGCCCGGACCACCCCGTCCGTCGTCGCCTTCACCAAGTCCGGCGAGGTCCTCGTCGGCGAGGTCGCCAAGCGACAGGCGGTCACCAACGTCGACCGCACGATCCGGTCCGTCAAGCGCCACATGGGCGAGGACTGGAAGGTCGACATCGACGACAAGACCTTCACCCCCCAGCAGATCAGCGCGTTCGTGCTGCAGAAGCTCAAGCGCGACGCCGAGGCCTACCTCGGCGAGACGGTGACCGACGCGGTCATCACCGTCCCGGCGTACTTCTCCGACGCGCAGCGCCAGGCGACCAAGGAGGCCGGCGAGATCGCGGGCCTCAACGTCAGCCGCATCGTCAACGAGCCCACCGCGGCCGCGCTGGCCTACGGGCTCGACAAGGGCGACGACCAGACGATCCTCGTGTTCGACCTCGGCGGCGGCACGTTCGACGTGTCCCTGCTCGAGATCGGTGAGGGCGTCGTCGAGGTCAAGGCGACCTCCGGTGACAACAACCTCGGTGGCGACGACTGGGACAACCGCGTCGTCGACTGGATGATCAAGAAGTTCAAGGACAACAACGGCGTCGACCTCGGTGCCGACAAGATCGCCAAGCAGCGCCTCCAGGAGGCCGCCGAGAAGGCGAAGATCGAGCTGTCCTCGAGCTCCGAGACCACGATCCACCTGCCGTACATCACCCACGGCGAGGGCGGTCCGCTCCACTTCGAGGAGAAGCTGACCCGCAGCGAGTTCCAGAAGCTGACGGCCGACCTGCTCGATCGCACCAAGGCGCCGTTCCAGTCGGTGCTCAAGGACGGCGGCGTCGCCGTCGACAAGATCGACCACGTGGTCCTGGTCGGCGGCTCCACCCGGATGCCCGCCGTCAGCGAGGTCGTCAAGGAGCTGCTCGGCGGCAAGGAGCCCAACAAGGGCGTCAACCCCGACGAGGTCGTCGCTGTCGGCGCCGCACTCCAGGCCGGCGTCCTCAAGGGCGAGGTCAAGGACGTGCTGCTCCTCGACGTCACCCCGCTCTCCCTCGGCATCGAGACCAAGGGCGGCGTGATGACCACGCTCATCGAGCGCAACACCACGATCCCGACCAAGCGGTCCGAGATCTTCACCACGGCTGACGACAACCAGCCGTCGGTCGAGATCAAGGTCGCCCAGGGCGAGCGCCAGATGTGGTCGCAGAACCAGCCGCTCGGCAACTTCGAGCTGACCGGCCTGCCGCCCGCGCCCCGCGGCGTACCCAAGATCGAGGTCACCTTCGACATCGACGCCAACGGCATCGTGCACGTCTCGGCGAAGGACCAGGCGTCCGGTCGCGAGCAGTCGATGACCATCTCCGGTGGCTCGGCGCTCGGCAAGGACGAGATCGACCGCATGGTCAAGGAGGCCGAGCAGTACGCCGAGGAGGACGCCAAGCGTCGCGAGTCGGTCGAGGCCCGCAACCAGGGCGACCAGCTCGTCTACACGACGGAGAAGTTCCTCACCGACAACGCCGACAAGCTCCCCGACGACGTGAAGACCGAGGTCCAGGCCGACGTCGACGCGCTCAAGGAGATCCTCGCCAAGGAGGACGCGTCGTCGGAGGAGATCACCGCGGGCGTCAGCAAGCTCGGTGAGTCCAGCCAGAAGATGGGCGCCGCGATGTACGCCGCAGCCGAGGCCGACCAGGCCGCTGCAGGTGGCGCCACCGGTGCGACGGGCGAGGCCGACGACGACGTCGTCGACGCCGAGATCGTCGACGAGCCGGCCGCCGAGTCGGACGAGTCGGCCCAGCCGGGCGACGAGCCGACCTCGGAGGGTGAGTCCAAGTGACCGAGTCCGGCAGCTCATCGTTCGGTGACGCGGCCGGCGAGATGGCCAACGAGACCGAGGTCGAGGTGCCCCAGGAGGGCGCCTCGGCCTCGGCCGGCCACTCCGAGTCGCAGACCGACTCACCCACGGCCCAGCCCGGCCAGGACGCGGGCGACGAGACCAGCGGCGTCGACAACTGGTTGGAGGAGGGCGGTCCGCTCGAGCCCGAGGACTTCGCCGACCCCGGCGCCGACCCCGGCGCCGGTCCTGGCGTCGACGTCCCCGCGTCCGCCGACGTCCAGCTCGCCGAGCGCACGGCCGACCTGCAGCGCCTGCAGGCCGAGTACGCCAACTACCGCAAGCGCGTCGACCGCGACCGCCAGCTGATCGCCGAGAACGCGACCTACCGTGTGCTCGCCCCGATCATCGAGGTGCTCGACACGATCGACCGTGCCCGCGAGCACGGTGAGGTGGACGAAGGCGGCTTCAAGGCGGTCGCCGACCAGCTCGAGGGGATCGTGGCCAACCTCGGCCTCAGTCGCTTCGGCACGCCCGGTGACGCGTTCGACCCCAACCTCCACGAGGCCCTGAGCCACCTCGGCGCCGACGCGGAGGTCACCGTCACCACCGTCAAGCACGTCGCCAAGGCCGGCTACAAGATCGGCGACCGGGTGGTGCGTGCCGCGCAGGTCCTGGTGGTCGACCCAGTGGAGGCCTGACTCGATGGCTGACACCGAAGCCCGCCATGAGTGACACAGTGCGCAACGACTGGGCGACCAAGGACTTCTACCAGGTCCTCGGCATCGCCCAGGACGCGAGCGCGTCCGAGGTCAAGACGGCCTACCGCAAGCTCGCCCGCGCCAACCACCCCGACTCCAACCCCGGCGACGCCACGAAGCACGAGAAGTTCAAGGCGGTCGCCGAGGCCTACGACGTCGTGGGCGACGAGGCCAAGCGCGCGAAGTACGACGAGTTCCGCTCGCTGCAGGCGCGTGGGGGCTTCGGTCCCGGCATGGGTGGCGGCGGGGGCGGCTTCGGCGGCGGCGGTGGTGGTGGGTTCAACCTCGACGACCTGCTCCGCGAGCGGGGTGGCGGGGGTGGGCTCGGCGACATGTTCGGCGACATCTTCGGCGGCGGGCAGCGCCAGCGCACCCAGCAGCCGCGCCCGCGTCGCGGGGCCGACGTCGAGAGCACGGCCACGATCGGGTTCACCGACGCGCTCGACGGCGTGACCGTGTCGCTGCGGCTCACCTCCGACGCGGCCTGCGAGACGTGCAAGGGCACGGGCGGCAAGCCCGGGACGCGTCCGCACATCTGTCCCCAGTGCGAGGGCGCGGGCTTCGTCGTGTCCGGCACCGGCGGTGCGTTCTCGATCAACGAGACCTGCCCCGCCTGCGGCGGTCGCCAGCTCGTGTACGACGAGGCGTGCCCCACCTGCCACGGGAGCGGTCGCGGCACGTCTGCCCGCGCCATCCAGGCGCGGGTCCCGGCAGGGGTCAAGGACGGCGCGAAGATCCGGCTCAAGGGCAAGGGCGGCGCCGGCGAGCAGGGCGGTCCGCCCGGCGACCTCTTCGTCACGGTGAAGGTGTCCCCGCACCGCGTGTTCGGGCGTACGGGCGACAACCTCACCCTCGACGTCCCCGTCGCGTTCGACGAGGCGGCGCTCGGCAGCGAGGTGAGGATCCCGACCCTCGGTGGCCCGCCGGTGACCCTCAAGCTCCCGCCCGGCACGCCCAACGGCCGCACCTTCCGGGTGCGCGGCAAGGGCGCGACCAAGCGCGACGGCACCAAGGGTGACCTGCTCGCGACCGTGCAGGTCCAGGTCCCGGCATCGCTCGACCAGACCGCGCGCGAGGCCCTGGAGTCCTACCGCGCGGCCATGGCTGGCACGCCGATCCGCGCGGGGCTGTTCGAGTGACGTCGCCGTTCGGGGCACCCAACCCCGACGCCGCGGTCTACGTCATCAGCGTCGCCGCGGAGCTCACCGGGCTGCACCCGCAGACCCTCCGGGCCTACGAGCGGATGGGGCTGATCGCGCCGGGCCGCACGGGCGGCGGGGGGCGGCGCTACTCGCACCGCGACCTCGAGCTGCTGCGCCAGATCGCCGACCTGACGAGTGCCGGCATCGGCATCGAGGGCGTCCGCCGGATCATGGCGCTCGAGCTGCAGGTCGACGCGCTGCGCGCCCGCAACGAGGAGCTTCTCGCCGAGCTCGACGCCGTACGTCGTGGGCTCGCCGCGCGGGTTGCCGCCGCCCAGGCCGCCGCTCCCGCCAACAAGCTGCCGGTGCTGCACCAGGCAGTCGGCCAGTCCATGGTCGTGTGGCGCCGCGGCACCTGACGACGGAGCCCGGACGTACGACCGGCGTCGGCGCCGGCGGCTAGGGTGCCGACGTGCGGCAGCGCCTTCTCGAGACGGCGGACCGGTGCGCGTCACCGGTTTGCTTCCCCGGGGCTACCCCGGGGACCACCGGAACGTTCGGGCACTGCACCGCGCGCGACTCGCTGCGCTCCGCTGCAGGTGATCGCGCGCACGACGGGACAGGTCGAGCTGCGCTGCCGCACCCCGGTCCCACGGCGCCATGAGGACCGACCTGGCCCGCGCCCTGGCGGCAGGCTTCCTCGCCGGGGAGTGGACGCAGGCGGGCCTCGTCGAGAGCGGCCGGACCGTGCTGGGGCGCCGGCCGAAGTGGCTCTCGCCGCTGGCGCGGCAGGTGCTCGTCCTCTATCCCCGCCCCCCGGAGGACCGTCCCCGCGAGCTCGCCGCCAACCTCGCCGCACTGCCGGCCGCGGAGAAGGCGCTGCACGTCGGTCCGCTGGTCCATCCCGTCGTCGCGACCCGGATGCTGGCCAACCGCTGGCGCCTGCCGGTGCTCGACGACCTCGGCGCCGTCGCGTCGTTCCTCGGTCTCGACGCCTCCGAGCTCGACTGGTTCGCCGACCCACGCCACCTGGCCCGCACCGCTGCGGACGTCCCGCTCCAGCACTACCGGGTCAGCCACCGGGTCGCGCCGAGCGGCGCGATCCGGGTCCTCGAGGCGCCCAAGCCGCGCCTCAAACGGATCCAGCGCCGTCTCCTCCACGAGGTCGCGTCGCTCGTCCCGCCGCACGAGGCGGCGCGCGGCTTCCGGCCCGGCGGTTCGGTGCGTGCGTACGCCGCCCCGCACGCGAGCCGTGACGTCGTGCTGCGCCTCGACCTGGAGGCGTTCTTCGCCAGCGTCACCGTGTCGCGGGTCTACGGCATCTGGCGCACCGCCGGTTATCCCGAGCCCGTCGCCCACTGCCTGGCCGGGCTGGTCACGACCGTGCTGCCGCGCTCGGCCTGGCGTGCCGTCCCGCGACCGGCCGATGACGGCCTGCTCGACGCGCACTGGCGCCTGGGTCGGCGCCTCGCCGCGCCCCACCTCCCGCAGGGCGCGCCGACGTCGCCGGCGATGGCGAACCTCGCGGCCTACCACCTCGACGTCCGGCTCGGCGCGCTCGCCCGCTCGTGGGGCGGGCGCTACACGAGGTACGCCGACGACCTCGCGTTCTCCGGGGAGGCGGGCTGGGGCCGCGGCACGTCCCGCCTGCTCGACGCCGTCGAGGTGATCGTGCAGGACGAAGGGTTCCGGCTCAACGCGCGCAAGACCCACGTGATGCCGCGAGGGGGGCGGCAGCGGCTGGCGGGCCTGGTCGTCAACGAGCGGCCGCGGGTCGCCCGCGAGCAGGTCGACGCGCTGCGCGCGATCCTGCACAACTGCCGGGTGCACGGCCCCAGCACGCAGAACCGCGGCGACGTGACGGCATGGGAGGAGCACCTGCGGGGACGCATCGCGTGGGTCGCGCAGCACGACCCCGTGCGCGGCGGGCGGCTGCAGGCGGAGCACGACGCGATCGACTGGTCGCGATGAGGGTGGCGGGAGCGGCGCTGTCGGTGCGACCGCGTAGGTTCATGCGTGTGACCGGGTCGACGATCGTGAGCTGCTGATGAGCAAGATGGACAACCTCCGCGCGATGCGCGAGGCCAAGTACGCCGAGTCCCAGAAGCGCGCCACCGCCGCGCCGGCCCGGCCCAAGGCCCCCGTGGCGCCGGCGACTCCTGCCAAGACGGCGGGGGACCCCGTGGCCGAGGCGGTCGCCGCGACCGACGAGGAGCTGTGCGGTCACCGCAACATGAGCGGTCGCACCTGCACCCGCGAGAAGGGCCACGCGGCCAAGAGCCACCGCTACGCCTAGCCTGGATCCGCCGGTCTCTCGCCTGCTGCGCGCCACCATGCGGCGCGCTGGCGGCGTTGTCGAGCACTCGACGGGCCTGGCGGCCCGCCTTCGGCCCTCCGCCAAGCCACCACCCCAACAGATCCCTCGCTGCGCTCCCGATCCGCCGGGGACCCCGGAGTTGCCTTCACATCCGCCTGATGGCGCTCGCGACGGCGTCGACCGGCGGATCCAGGACGTCAGGCGCTGAGCGCCTCCTCCGGCACGCCGGTCGGGTGCGGCGCGGGCTCCGCACGGAGCTCGGCCACCTGCGCCACCAGAGCGGCCATCACCTCGTCCGCCACCCGGCGCACGGTCGCGTCGTCGACCGGCTCGTCCCCGCGGACGCCTGCCAGCGCTCGTACGTCGATGGGCTCACCGACGGCGACCGCCACGCGGGGGCGCAGGACCGTGTTGCGCAGCAGCCGGGCGACGATCCCGGTCGTGCCGACCACCTGTTGCGCGCCGACGAGCGCGACCGGCACGATCGGCGCGCCGGTGCGCAGCGCGAGGCGTACGGCGCCCGTCTTCGAGCGCTCGGGCCAGTGCTGCGGGTCGCGGGTGATCCGGCCCTCGGGGAACAGGCCGACGGCCTCGCCGGCCCCGAGCGCCGTGGCTGCGGCGTCGAGCGACCCGGCGGCGGACGACGTGCCGCGTTGCACCGGGATGAACCCGAGTCGCCGTGCGACGGGGCCGACGAGGCCGGAGCGGAACACACCGCCCGTCGCCATCAGCCGCAGCGACCGGCCGAGGCGCCGGCCCACGAGGGCCAGCAGGATGCCGTCGGCGAAGCTCGTGTGGTTGGCGACGACGATCACGGGCCCGTCCGGGAGCTCGGCGTCGCGGACGGCACGACGAGTGAGCTCGAGGCGGCTGACCGCCGAGACGACGGAGCCGAGGATGCTGGCGGCGACGGCGTAGAGGAGGGCCGCGCGAAGGCCGGGGCGCTGCCACGTGCTGGTGTCCGGGCTGGAGGGCATGGGGCGAGTGTGGGGCTTCGGGGGGTGCCGCGCGTGAGTATGCGGACCGGATCAGGCCCAGTGGCCGGGGCGGGCCAGCTCGGTCGGCAGCGCGGTGGTCGCATCGCCGATCGCCGCGTTGGCCTGGGGTTGGGTGAGGAACAGCGTCGAGGACAGATCAACGCCGCGAACGTCCGCGTCCCGCAGGTCGGCGCCGAGCAGGTCGGCCTCGTGGAGCAGCGCCGCACGGAGGTCCGCGCGGATGAGCACGGCACCCCGGAAGGTCCATCCGCGGTGGTCGCCCGCCAGGCGCTGACCTGCCAGGTCCCGGTGCGACCGGTCGGCCGCGTCGGGCCAGCGACGGCGTACGCGGGTGCTGGCGTCCGCGAGCAGCCGGCCGACGCGCTGGTGGATCGTGTCGACGTCACGGGTCAGGAGCGTCTCGGGATCTGCGCCGGTCAGCTCCTCGATCTCCAGGCGCAGTGCGGCGGCGTCTTGAGCGGGGGCGCGGCGCTCGACCTCGAGGAGGTGCACGAGCATCTCGTGGAGCTGGCGCATCACGGTCAGGACAGCGCCCATCTCGCCGAGGTTGTCGCTGTCGCGCCAGGAGACACCGGCGTACGTCACCTGCGACACCTGCTGGCCCGCGCCGAAGCACTCGAAGACGGTGCACCCGGGCCACCCGTCCTCCCGCAGCGTGATGTGGATCCCGCAGCGGTCGTCCTGGAGCAGGTTGAGGCAGGGGCGTCCGCCCGGCTTGTCGACGCCGAAGCCCGAGGAGGCGGAGAAGGGGAGGAGCACGCAGCACAGGCCGAAACAGCTGGTGCAGTCAGACCTCAACCCCGGTGTCGCCACCGGGGGATCGTGTCATGCAGCCGGGTGGCTCAGTGGTACCAGTTGGCCATGATCGCGTAGGCGTTGGTGTAGGCCAGCGCGATGAACGTGACCGCCACAAGCCGGTTGTCGGCGAGGTACTTCGGCATCGGGAACAGGTTCATAGCCCAACTGTCCCCCCTTGTCCCGGGAATCAAACAAGTGACAAGTAAAGTCTTTCGGCCGTCGGCAAAGTTCTCCAGAGTTGAGGGGAATCGACTCAACTTGTGGCGCGTTGTGCCGAGTGGGACCACAGTGGTCCCGTCACGATCCACGGAGGAGCAGAGTTGAGTCAGTTCGGTGCCGAGAAGTTCACCACCCGCAGTCGCGAGGTGATCGAGGCCGCCCAGCTCGCCGCCACCACCGGTGGCAACACCCACACGGAACCGGTCCACCTGCTCGTCGCCCTGCTCCAGCAGGAGGGCGGCACCACCCGCGGGATGGTGACGAAGGCGGGAGTCGAGGCAGGCGACCTGCTCGCCAAGGCCGCGGCCGTGCAGAAGGCGCTGCCCAGCGCGACCGGCTCGACGGTCCAGCAGCCGAGCGCCTCGCCGGCCCTGACGCGCGTCCTCGCCTCGGCGCTCGACCTGGCCGGCTCGATGAAGGACGACTACGTCGCGACCGACCACCTCCTCGTCGCGCTGGCCACCGTCGAGTCGTCGGCACAGAGGGTGTTGACCGACGTCGGCCTCACCGCTGCCGGGCTGCGGGAGGCCATCACGGCCGTGCGCGGCAACCGGCGCGTGACCAGCGAGGCGGCGGAGGCGTCGTACGAGTCGCTGGAGAAGTACTCGGTCGACCTCACGCAGGCGGCCGAGGACGGCCGGCTCGACCCGGTGATCGGGCGCGATGCGGAGATCCGTCGCGTCGTGCAGGTGCTCTCGCGGCGTACGAAGAACAACCCGGTCCTCATCGGCGAGCCCGGGGTCGGCAAGACCGCCGTCGTCGAGGGCCTTGCCCAGCGCGTCGTCGCGGGCGACGTGCCCGACTCGCTCAAGGGTCGCCGAGTGCTGTCGCTCGACCTGGCCGCCATGGTGGCCGGTGCGAAGTACCGCGGTGAGTTCGAGGAGCGGCTCAAGGCCGTGCTCGAGGAGATCAAGGACGCCGGCGGGCAGGTCATCACGTTCATCGACGAGCTGCACACGGTCGTCGGTGCAGGCGCTGGCGGCGACTCGGCGATGGATGCGGGCAACATGCTCAAGCCGATGCTCGCCCGCGGCGAGCTGCACATGATCGGTGCGACGACGCTGGACGAGTACCGCGAGCGGATCGAGAAGGATCCCGCGCTGGAGCGCCGCTTCCAGCAGATCTTCGTCGGCGAGCCGACCGTCGAGGACACGATCCAGATCCTGCGCGGCATCCAGGAGAAGTACGAGGCGCACCACGGCGTACGCATCACCGACGCCGCGCTCGTCGCGGCCGCCACGCTGTCCGACCGCTACATCACCGGACGCCAGCTGCCGGACAAGGCGATCGACCTGATCGACGAGGCGTCGTCGCGGCTGCGGATGGAGCACGAGTCCTCGCCGGAGGAGATCGATGTCCTGCGCCGTCAGGTCGAGCGGCTCAAGATGGAGGAGTTCGCGCTGGCCAAGGAGACCGACGCCGCGTCGGTCGACCGGCTCGCGACGCTGCGCAAGGACCTCGCGGACCGCGAGGAGGAGCTGCGCGGGCTCGAGGCCCGCTGGGAGCGCGAGAAGGACCAGCTGCAGGGCGAGGGTGAGCTGCGCCGTCAGCTCGACCAGCTGAAGATCGAGGCCGACAAGCGGCTGCGCGAGGGCGACCTCGCCGGTGCCAGCGAGATCCAGTACGGCAAGATCCCCGAGCTCGAGAAGCAGATCGCCGAGGTCGAGAAGGCCGAGGCCGACTCGCTCGGTGACCTCGAGCCGCTCGTGGGCGAGGAGGTCGGTGCCGAGCAGATCGCTGACGTCGTGGAGGCGTGGACCGGCATCCCCACCGGCAAGATGCTGCAGGGCGAGACGGCCAAGCTCCTCGAGATGGAGTCCGTCATCGGCGAGCGCCTCATCGGGCAGCGCGCCGCCGTGACCGCGGTCAGTGACGCCGTACGCCGCTCGCGCGCCGGCATCGCCGACCCGAACCGGCCGACCGGGTCGTTCCTGTTCCTCGGCCCGACCGGGACCGGCAAGACCGAGCTCGCCAAGGCGCTGGCCGACTTCCTCTTCGACGACGAGCGGGCGATCGTCCGCATCGACATGAGCGAGTACAGCGAGAAGCACTCGGTCTCGCGGCTGGTCGGCGCACCTCCCGGCTACGTCGGCTACGACGAGGGCGGCCAGCTCACCGAGGCCGTACGCCGTCGGCCCTACAGCGTCGTGCTGCTCGACGAGGTCGAGAAGGCGCACCCGGAGGTCTTCGACATCCTGCTGCAGGTGCTCGACGACGGCCGGCTCACCGACGGCCAGGGCCGCACGGTCGACTTCCGCAACACGCTGCTGATCCTCACCTCCAACCTCGGCTCGAACTTCCTGGTGGACCCGAGCCTCATGCCGGACACCAAGGAGCAGTCGGTGATGAGCGTGGTGCGGTCGCACTTCAAGCCCGAGTTCCTCAACCGGCTCGACGAGGTCGTCCTGTTCGACGCGCTTTCCAAGGACGACCTGGCCCACATCGTCGGCCTGCAGCTCGCGCTGCTCGAGCAGCGGCTCGCGGTCCGACGGATCACCATCTCGGTGACCGATGCCGCGCGCGCCTGGCTCGCGGAGACCGGCTACGACCCGGCGTACGGCGCCCGTCCGCTGCGCCGGCTGATCCAGTCCGCGATCGGCGATCCGCTCGCGCGGAAGCTGATCGGCGGCGACGTGGTCGACGGTGGCGCGGTCACGGTCGACGTGGGCGACGACGGGCTGGTCCTCGCCTAGCTGCGCTTTTCTCCGCGGCCCATGTAACGCCGGGTTGTGCCTTGTCCTACCTATCCCCTACGGGGGTGGGTACAAGCACTAACCGGGCGTTACATGGCGGTCGAGACCGGGCCGTCCCAGTCCCAGCGGGACATCGTGAGGTCGTCGGGCACGTCGTCGGCCGAGCTCGGCCAGGCCTGGAACGGACCCATCGCGGCCCAGGTCACGTAGTCGGTGATCGCCTTCCGGAGACGAGGGTCGTCAGGCACGCCTGCCTCGTCGAAGGAGTCGACGACGCACGCCACGAATCGTGGGCTCGCCTCCTCCATGTACGCGCCCTCGGCGGCGTGCAGCCGCTGCACGTGCGACTCGCTGCCCATCTCGGCGGTGTACGTCGACGGTCCGCCGAGCGCCTCCGCCCAGTACGCCGCGAGCCGTTCGGTGTGGTCGGGCTGGTTGTCGGCGTGCGAGAACGGGTGGTTGAGCAGCTCGTCGGCCAGGCACCGCTGGTGGGTCGCCTCGGCCAGCCGCTCGAAGACCTCGATGCCGCCGGCTGCCTCGTAGATCGTGGTCATCCACTGATCGTCGTACGGATGGCCCGTCGCGTCGAGTGCGCGGCCCCGTGGCGAGTGCTGCCGCGCCCTCGACCTTGGCCTTGACCGATCGTGTCCGACCGTTGCAGGGTCGATCCCACGCGCCCGGGTCTCTCGGATCCCCCGGGCACTTCTCTCGGGAGCACCCCCATGACTCGTACGCCCCTGCCTGCGCGCGCTCGCGCCGCTCGCCCCACCCTCGCCGCGACGCTCGTCGCCCTCCTGGTGAGTGCCCTCGCCGTGATGGCCGCCGCCGCTCCGGCGCAGGCCGCCAGCGCGTGGCCGATCACCAAGGCCGGACAGGCGCGCAACAACAATGCGATGGCGCTGCAGTACCTCCTGACCGCGCGTGGATACCCGACGACCGCGGACGGTGTCTTCGGCAGCGGCACGACCACCAACCTCAAGTCCTTCCAGTCGGCACAGGGCATCTCGCCCGTCGACGGCGTTGCCGGCAGCGGGACCTGGCCCCGGCTCGTGATCGCGGTCGCCCAGGGCTCGACGGACACCAACGCGGTCAAGGCGGCGCAGACGCAGCTCAACAAGTACGGCGCGAACCTCATCGTGGACGGGGTCTTCGGGGCGGGCACCCGCGCCTCGGTCGTCAGCTTCCAGGCCAACCGCGGCCTGTCCCAGACCGGCACCGTCGACCTCGCCACCTGGCAGGAGCTGCTCGGCTGGAGCCAGACGTACGACCAGACGCTCTGCTACGCCACGGGCGGGGCGAGCTCGTCGACGCTCATCCCGGCGCAGGTCGACAACGTGCAGCGGATCCTCGCCGCGACCCGTACGGCCGGCGGCAGCCGCAACGCGCAGATCATCGCGCTGATGACGGCGATGCAGGAGTCGAAGCTCTGCAACATCCAGTTCGGTGACCGCGACTCGCTCGGCCTGTTCCAGCAGCGCCCCAGCCAGGGCTGGTGCTCCGGCGGCACGGCCTGCGTGAACCCGATGTACGCGACCCAGGGCTTCCTCGGCATCTCGGCGTACACCTCCAACCCGGGGCTGTTCGACATCTCCGGCTGGGAGTCGATGAGCAAGACCCTCGCCGCCGACAAGGTGCAGCGGTCCTGCTGCCCCGACGCGTACGCCCAGTGGGAGTCGATGGCGACGACGTTGGCGGACACCTACTGACGAACATCAGGCGCCCCTCAGCCGGCACTCAGTCGGCTGGGGGATGCTGTCCTCCGTGAGCACGCCGACCGTCGACGCCCGTCCGTGGTGGCGACTCAGCGACACCCCGGTCCCCGGTGGCGTGCCTGAGCTGGCGAAGGCGCTGCTCTGGACCGAGCTGGCGATCGTCCTGCTGGTGTCCCTCGGCCGCTCGGCGGTCTACTCCGTCGTCAGCCTCGTCTCGGCGCTGACCGCGCCCGGTCCGCTGTCCGCACAGGGCGCGAACCTCAACAACTCGCTCGCCCCCGACCGGCCGTGGCTCGACCTGACCTACCAGCTGCTGAGGATCGGGTTCGCGCTCGTGCCCGTCGCGCTGGCGGCGTACCTCCTGGTCCGATCGGGCTCCCGGCTCCGCGACGTGTGGGCGCGCGACGGCGGGTGGGTCGGCGTCGGTGACCTCGGCCGCGGCGCGCTCCTCGCGCTCGGCGTCGGCTCCGTGGGCGTCGTGTTCTACCTCGCGACGTACGCCCTCGGCACCAACCTGACGGTCGTCGCGCAGTCGTTGCCGGGGGAGTGGTGGCAGGTGCCGGTGCTCGTGCTGGCGGCCGCCGAGAACGCGGTGCTCGAGGAGTTCGTGGTGCTCGGCTTCGTGCAGGTGCGGCTGCGGCAGATCGGCTTGGGCGACTCCGCCGCGATCGGCCTGGCGGCGCTGCTGCGCGGCAGCTATCACCTCTACCAGGGGCTCGGCGGCTTCGTCGGCAACCTCGCGATGGGCCTGCTGTTCGGCTTTCTGTTCCGCCGGTGGGGGCGGCTGATGCCGTTCGTCGTCGCGCACACGCTGCTCGACGTCGGCGCCTTCGTCGGGTACGCCGCGCTGGCCGGCCGGGTCGACTGGCTGCCGACGCTCTAGCGCTACTCGTGCGTGTCGACCTCTTCGGTCGCGAGCTCCTCGGCCTGCTGCCTCTCTGCGCGCCGCCCGAGCAGGCCACCGCCCCAGAGCGCGACCAGCACCAGCACGGGCTGGAAGAACAGCCGGATGAGGCGCGCCCGGTCGGTGTCGAGCCCGAACGCGTCGGTGCCCTCGACGTATTGCGCGATGTTGCCGGGGAAGATCGCGACGAAGAACGCCGCGAGCAGGGCGCCGACGGTGCGACGGTGCTTCGGGAAGGCGACGAACGCGCCGCCCAGCGCGATCTCCACGATGCCGGAGCCGATGACGGTGAGGTCCTCGTCGAGCGGGAACCAGTCGGGCACCTGCGCCTGGAACTCCTGGCGCTGGGTGGTCAGGTGCAGCACCCCGGCGCCGACCATCGCCGAGCCGAGCAGGACGCGTCCGAGAGTCTGGGCCTTCATGCTCGCCACCCTAGGCGGGCGGAAGCAGCACGCCCGGGTTCATCAGCCCGTCGGGATCGAGGGCCCGCTTGACCGCGCGCATCAGGTCGACCTCGACGTCCGACTTGTACGACGCCCCGGCGGCCGCCTTCGTCCGACCGAGGCCGTGCTCGGCGCTGATGGAGCCGTGGCCCTCGGCCACGGAGTCGTAGATCGCCGTCGACAGGTCGCTCGCCGCGGCGCGGAGGTCGTCGTCGCCGCCGGCAGACACAGGAGCGCTCAGGTTGTAGTGCAGGTTGCCGTCGCCGACGTGGCCGTAGGTCACCGGCCGCACGCCCGGGCAGGATCTCGGCGAGGCTCGGACCCATCGCGGCAGCCCACTCGGCGAGGCGCGCGATGGGCAGCGTGACGTCGTGCTTGAGGGTCGCCCCCTCGACCTTCTGCGCCTCCGAGATGCCCTCGCGCAGGGCCCAGAGCGACGAGCGCTGCGCCGGGCTGCCGGCGATCGCGGCATCGCTCGCGAGGTCCGCCTCGACCGCGTCCGCGAGGATCGCCTCGAGGGCGTCGTCCAGGCCGCGGTCGTTGTCGGCGCCGGCGAGCTCGACCAGGACGTACCAGTCGCTCGGCTCGGCCAGCGGGTCGCTCGCGCCGGGCAGGTGCGCGAGCACGAGGTCGAGCGCCTGCCGGTTGGCGATCTCGAACGTGGACAGGTGCGCGCCCGCGTGCTGCTGTGCGACGCCGAGCAG
The DNA here is from genome assembly GCA_963711175.1 of uncultured Actinomycetota bacterium. GTDB lineage: Bacteria > Actinomycetota > Actinomycetes > Propionibacteriales > Nocardioidaceae > Nocardioides. Next base: position 22,601 of record CAVQDC010000011.1, on the reverse strand, counting down.
CGAGACCGCCGCCTCGACCGACGGCACCGCGACCCAGGCTGTCGCGTGCCGCGGGGTGGCCGGGAACAGTCGCAGGATCGCACCGGTGATCACGCCGAGCGTGCCTTCGGAGCCGACGAAGAGCTGGGTCAGGTCGTAGCCGGTGTTGTCCTTGCGCAGGCCGCGCAGTCCGTCCCAGACCCGGCCGTCGGGCAGCACGACCTCGAGACCGAGCACGAGCTCGCGGGTCATCCCGTAGCGCAGGACTGCGGTGCCACCGGCGTTCGTGGCGAGGTTGCCGCCGATCGTGCAGCTGCCCTCGGAGCCCAGCGACATCGGGAAGAGCCGACCTGCCTGAGCCGGCAGCAGCCTGCACGTCGGCGAGCACGACGCCGGCGTCGACGGTGATCGTGCCGGCGACCGGGTCGACCTCGCGGACCGTGCGCATCCGGCCGAGCGACAGCACGACCTGCTCGCCGGAGGCATCGGGGACGCCGCCGCCGACCAGGCCGGTGTTGCCGCCCTGCGGCACGATCGCGACGCCGGCCTCGTGGCAGGCACCGACCACGGCCGACACCTCGTCCGTGGACCCGGGCCGGACCACGGCGAGCGCCCGGCCTTCGTGGACGCCGGTCCAGTCGACGACGTACGCCGCCACGTCACCGACGTCGGTGAGGACGTGGTCGGCCCCGACGGCCGTACGGAGGTGGTCGAGCAGGTCGGTCAACGGGTGCTCCTTCGAAGGTGTCAGCCCAGCATGACGGCGATGAGCAGCGCCACGCAGCGAGGCCAGGGTGGTGACGAGGATGGTCTCGCGGGCGACATCCTCGCCCGACGCGGTAGCGGGTGGCGTGCAGGAAGATGTTCTGCGCGGTCGGCAGCGCGGCCGTGATCACGACGCCGAGCAGGACCCGGTCGTCGAGGCCGAGCGCCAGGCCGACGCGCCCAGGCGACCAGCGGCATGACGACCAGCTTGAGCACGCTGGCGACCAGCGACCTCGCCGTTGTGGCCGGCCCGCCCGAGCGGCGGGCTCAGCCGCAGCGCGGCGCCGTACGACATCAGCATCAGCGGGATCGCCGCGCCGGCCATCAGCTCCGAGCGGGTCGGCGACCGGCTTCGGGCAGCTCGCCAGCCGGTGAGGGCGAGGACCAGACCGACGACGCGCGGCGATGGTGAGCGGGTTGGTCACGAGGCGGCGCAGCGCCTGGCCGATGCCCTCGCCGCGGCCGGTGATCCGGTCGAGCACGATCAGCGCCACCGGCTGCACGACGCAGCATCTGCACCAGCAGCGTCGGCACGACCACCGTGATGTCGCCGACGACGTAGGCCGCCATGGCGATGCCGAGGTTGCCGGCGTTGACGTAGGACGACGTGAGCGCGCCGATCAGCAGCGGTCCCGTCGACAGGCCCCAGCGCAGCCGCGCGATGCACGACGTACGCCACGAAGCAGACGGAGAGCGACACGGACGACGCGACCAGGTTGGCCGCCGCTGCCTCGAGGTGGACCTTGCTGATGGTGACCACCATCAGCGCGGGCGAGGCGACGAAGAACGCGATCTCGCCGAGGGTGCGCTGCGAGCGGCGGTCGAGGACGCCGACGTGCGCCAGCGCCGCGCCGGCGGCGATGACGACGAGGATCGTCGAGAAGCCGATCAGCAGGTCCATGCGTCCTCCCCGTCCTGGGTATCGCGCGACAGCGAGGTTGTCTTGGACTCCACCACCGCGGCCCGGCAAGGATGGCGTGGTGACCTCCGACACCCAGCACCCGGTCCGTGTCGTCCAGCTCGGCGGGCTGATGCCCTTCGTGCGCGAGTGGCTCGTGGAGCGGTACGCCGCGCCCGAGCTCGCCGACGTCGCCGATCCGCGCGGTGTCGTGGTGGCCGTCGTGGGTGGGGGTGCGCGCGTGGGAGCGGCCGAGATGGACGCCCTGCCCGACCTCCGGGCGATCACGAACTTCGGCGTCGGCTACGACAACGTCGACGTGGCCGAGGCGAACCGTCGCGGCATCGTCGTGTCCAACACCCCGGACGTGCTGACGGACGCGGTGGCCGACCTCGCGGCCTTCCTGGTCGTCGACGTGCTGCGTGGCATCACCGCAGCGGACCGGTTCGTGCGCAGCGGCGCCTGGGGTCGCGGCGAGACGATGCCGCTGACCCGCGACGTCCGCGGTGCGGTCGTCGGCGTGCTCGGTCTCGGCCGCATCGGCACGGCTGCGGCGCAGCGGTTGGAGGTCTTCGGTGCCGAGATCCACTACCACTCGCGCAGCCCCAAGGACGTGGCCTGGACCTACCACGCGACGCCCGTCGAGCTCGCCCGCGCGAGCGACGTACTGCTGGTGCTGACGCCCGGCGGTGCCGGCACGGACAAGCTCGTCGACGCCGAGGTCCTCGACGCGCTCGGCCCCGACGGCTACCTGGTCAACGCAGCGCGTGGCTCGGTCGTGGACGAGGACGCGCTGGTCGCCGCACTGGAGGCGGGACGCATCGCCGGAGCCGGGCTCGACGTCTTCGCGGACGAGCCGCACGTCCCGCAGGCGCTGCTCGGTCGCGACGACGTCGTGCTGCTGCCGCACGTGGGCAGCGCGACCACGCAGACCCGGGAGGCGATGGGTCGGGTCGTGCTCGACAACATCGACGCCTTCCTCGAGCGCGGCGAGCTGGTGACCCCGGTCCCGACCGATGGAGGGTGACCGGGCGCGACGTGCCCGGTCAGGCACCCCCTAGGTGCGGCGGGCCTTCGTGCCGCGAGCGATCTCGGTGCCGAGGGCGTCGAGCTTGTGGTCCCAGAAGGCCCGGAACTGCTCGACCCAGGCGTCCGCCTGCCTGCATCCCGGTCGGGTCGACGGCGTAGAGCCGACGCGCGCCCTCGGCGCGGACGGTCGCGAAGCCGTTGTCGCGCAGCACCTTGAGGTGCTGGCTGACCGCCGGCTGACTGATCCCGAACTCGGCGCCCACGGTCGCGGCCACGTCACCCGCGCTGGTCTCGCCGCCGGTGAGCAGCTCGAGGATGCGGCGTCGTACGGGATCGCCGAGGACGTCGAAGGCGTGCACGGCTCAGGCCGGGGGCGGCGCGCCGGTGTAGAACGCGGCCGTCCGTGCGGCGGCTGCTCGCGAGGCCTCCGGGTCGCCCGAGACGAGGGCGTCGGCCTCGCCCCACCCGCTCGCGGCACCGGTCATCAGCGCCTGTCCGTCGGGCGAGGCACCCCATGCCTCGAACTCGTCGTGGGAGACGCCCTCACCCGCTGCGACGTACTCCGAGAGGCCCATCAGGCCGAGCTCCCAGCCGACGCCCACGGCGCCCGGTCCGTACGTCGACCAGTGCTCGCTGTCGGCCACGTCGGCCGCGTGGCGAAGGGTCAGCGCGGCTCCGTCGGCCGCCTCCTCGAGCACGAGGTCGACCCACGACACGTCGCCGCCGAACTCCCAGGTGATCGCCAGGTGGCGCGGGGCCTCGCAGGCGCGCACCTCGCCTCCGGCGTTGCCCTCGACCTGGAAGCGCCCGCCGAGACGGAGGTCGCCGGAGACCGGGGCGAACCAGCGAGCGATCCGCTCGGGATCGGTGACGGCCTGCCAGAGGTCGTCGATCTCGGTGGGATAGGTGCGGGTGGCCACGACGACCTTCACGGGTGTGCCCTCGTGGGTGCTGTCCTCGACGGCGCGGGTGATCGCGCCCAGGTGCTTCGCTACGTCGAACATGCGTCGACAGTTTCATGTGTGACTAATATAAGTCAAGGCTGAGATAACGTGGCGCCGGGATCTCACAGCGTCCGGGCGCTTCCGCCGAATCGCCACCGCCGCGGCCCCTCATCTGTGAAGGTGGTCTCGGTTCGCTCGGAGCGACGGCAGGGGGGCGCAGGGAAGTGGTGGCAGGCGAGATGCAGGAACGCGGCGGCGGAGGTCGCTCCGCTGGTCGACGACCAGACGCGTCAGCACCTGCAGGTGCTGGTCGAGAGCGTGGCGACGCTGGCCGGGTTCGAGCAGTCGGCCATCACGCTGCGGCGCAGCCACGACTACCTGATCCTCGTCGCGGCGGGTGTCCCGGACGGCTTCGCCGGGACGCGCGTGCCGCTGTCCGCGATGGAGGAGGAGATGTCGCGCGCCGACGACTGGGGCGTGTGGCGGTTCGTCCCGCACGAGCGGGTCAGCGCGGAGGTCCTCCCCTACAGCCACATCCCCGACACCGTCCCGCTCGACGTCGAGGACGCCTGGCACCCGCTCGACATGCTGTTCGCGCCGCTCCATGACGACGACGGCGTCCTGCGTGGCCTGATCTCGGTCGACAGCCCGCTCAACGGGCGCAAGCCCGGACCCGAGCAGCTCGCCGTGCTCGACCCAGTACGCCGGTGTGGCGCGCACGCTCGTGCTGCTCGCGCTCGAGCGCGAGGACCTCACCGAGCGGGTCCGGATGGCCGACGAAGCCCGCACGATCGTGCGCCGCGCGCTCGGGGAGCCCTCCCTCGAGCTGGTGCTGGAGGCGTGCCGCTCGGCCGTCACCTCGTGCTTCGACGCCGTCGGCATGTGGCTCACGGCGTTCCACGACGACGGCGACCACAGCACGACGTCGTACGCCGTGGGCAGCGGCGTGCCTCCGCCGTTCGCCGAGATCGACGACGTGGTCATCCGGCTCGGCCCACCGCTACTGGGCCGACCAGTACGTCGCCACCTTCTCGCACGCCCGACGCCGACCAGCCCGGCCTGCCCGTCGGCGGACGCCGAGCGGCTGCTCGCCTTCCTCGACCGCATCGGCATCGGCTCGGTGCTGTTCGTCCCGCTCGGCGTAGGCCCCGAGTGCCTCGGCTTCCTCGTGCTCACGAGGATCAGCGACACGCCCGAGTGGACCGCGCTCGAGCGGGAGGTGGCCCTCGAGATCGGGCGCGACCTCGGCCGCGCCGTCGCCAACGCCCGCCAGCTCACGCGCGAGCGAGCGGTCGCCGACCACCTGCGTCGCATCGACGGCTATCGCATGGAGATGGTCAACACGCTCGGCCACGAGCTGCGCACTCCGCTGTTCTCGATGACCGCGAACCTCGAGCTGCTCGACGTCGAGAGCTTCGCTGCCCGACGACAAGCGGTCGGTCGCGGCCGCGAGCCGCGGAGCCGAGCGGATGCGGTCGGTCATCGAGGACCTCCTCACCATGGCGCAGGTCGCCGACCCGGCGCGCGCGTTCGTGCCCGACCGGGTCGACCTGCGCCAGGTGCTCCTCGACGTCGCCGAGGAGTGCCACCACTCCGCCGCAGCGAAGTCGCAGGACTGCCGGATCAACGCACCCGAGCAGCCCGTCCTGGTCGCCGGCAGCGCCGAGGAGCTGCACCGGGCGCTCGCCAACCTCGCCAGCAACGCCATCAAGTACTCCGCCGAGGGCACGGCCATCGACGTACGGCTGGCGCAGGTCGACGGGCACGTGCAGGTGTCGTTCGTGGACGCGGGCATCGGCATCTCCGAGCAGGACCAGAGCCAGCTGTTCCGCGAGTTCTTCCGCTCCACCAACCCGCACGCGCTGGCCCGGCCCGGGACCGGCATGGGACTCGCGATCGTCGACCGCATCGTGCGGCGCCACTCCGGCCACGTCGACGTGACGTCCACGCTGGGCCAGGGGACGACGGTCTCGGTGACGCTCCCCGCGTGGGACGCAGAGGTCAGCCCGTCGCCCTCGTCATGAAGGTGCTGTGGGGGTCGTCGACGTACGACCCGAAGGGCGGGCACGGCACGAAGCCGGCCCTGGCGTAGAAGGTCCGCGCCGGCACGAAGAAGTCCATGCTGCCGGTCTCGAGCGACACCCGCCCGACGCCGCGCGACCTCGCGTCGGCGAGGGCGTGGTCCAGCAGCCGGCTCGCGATCCCGCGACCCCGCTCCAGCGGGTCGGTGCGCATGCTCTTGAGCTCCTCGTGCCTCGCCTCGACCGGCGCCAGTGCCGCCGTGCCGACGATCCGTCCTCCCGACTCGCCCACCCAGAGTCGTACGCCGGGCCCCTGCAGGTCGGTGAGGTCGAGGGCGTGCCGGCTCTCGGGCGGCGCCGTCGGCTCCAGGTCGTCGAGGTGTGCCTGGAGGAACGCCGGCGAGCCGCGGGTCGGCGAAGTCGGCGCACGAGATCGTCAAGGACACGGGGACATCATGGACGCGCCGCCCGCGGTGGTGCGACCGTGTGCCCATGACTCGCACCCTCGACGTGGACTACCTCGTGGTCGGCGCCGGCGCGATGGGGATGGGGTTCACCGACGCCCTCATCGACCACTGCGACGCGCGCGTCGCCCTCGTGGACCGGCGCCATGCGGCCGGCGGTCACTGGCTCGAGGACTATCCCTTCGTACGGCTCCACCAGTCCTCGACGTTCTACGGCGTCCAGTCGTCGGTGCTGGCGGGTGGGCGGATGCAGGAGCGCGGGCCGGAGGCCGGGCTGCACGTGCGCGCCTCGCAGCCCGAGATCGTCGACTACTACGCCCAGCAGGTCGAGCGGATGCGCCAGACCGGCCGGGTCGAGGTGCTCACCGGCAGCGACCACGTCGGCGACCGTACGGTCGTCTCGCGCATCTCCGGGCAGCGCTGGGAGGTGCCCGAGTCGTGTCGGATCGTCAACTCCCACTACCTCGCGCCCAGCATCCCCGCAGAGACGTCCGCACCGTTCGCGGTCGCCGACGACGCCCGGGTGGTGACGGTCAACGACGTCGTCCGGCTGGAGGAGGCGCCGAGCCAGTACGTCGTCGTCGGGTCGGGCAAGACCGCCACCGACGCGTGCGTGTGGCTGCTCGGACAGGGCGTCGACCCCGGCGCGATCTGCTGGGTGCGCCCCCGCGACCCGTGGATGCTCAACCGCGCGCTGATCCAGCCGGACCCTGCGGTGTTCCTCGGCGTGCCGGCGACGATGTTCGAGGCCGCCGCGGCGTCCTCGTCGCTGGACGAGGTCTTCCTCCGGCTCGAGGAGGCCGGCGTGATGATGCGGATCGACCCGTCCGTCACGCCGACGATGGCGAAGGCCCCGACCCTCGGCGAGTGGGAGCTCGAGCTGCTGCGGTCGATCGAGGACGTCGTACGCCACGGGCACCTGCGCGCGGTCTCGCGCGGGCTGCTGTCGTTCTCGGACGGCACGACCGTGCGGGTGGCCGACGACGCGGTCGTCGTGCACTGCGCTGCCGACGGGCTGAAGAACCCGCCGCTCGTCCCGATCTGGGACGCCTCCGCGATCACGATCCAGCCGGTGCGCGCGGGCTTCCCCTGCTTCGCCGCTGCCCTCACCGGCTACGTCGAGGCGACCCGTCGCGACGACGACGAGAAGAACCGCCTCTGCCCGCCCTCGCGCTTCGGCAACTCGCTCGCCCAGTGGGCCGAGATGAACGTCCGCGGCACCCGCGCCGCGATGGCCTTCGGCGCCGAGCCCGACATCGCGGCCTGGGCCCACACGGTCGCCGTCAACCCGGCGCGGATCCCCGCCGACCACCCCGGCTCTCCGGCGCTCGATGCCGTCCGTGAGCGGCTGGCGGCCTCCACGGCGCCGGGGGTTGCTGCCCTCGAGCGGTTGATGGTCACCGGCTGACGCCGGTGACGTCGGCGTAGCCCTCGCGGTAGGTCGGTCGGGTCGGCGTCCAGCCGGTCGAGCGGAGGCGCGCGTTGGAGAGCCGCTTGCCGTGGCCCTGCCGCGGGTCGGCGGGCGGGGGAGCGGGGGCGCCGAGCCGCTCGGCGAGGTATGCGCCCACGTCGCCGAGCTGCGCCGGCTCGTCGTCGGTGCCGAGGTAGAGGCCGCCGGGCGTCGCGTCCATCGTCAGGAGGTGTACGACCGCTGCCGCCGCGTCCTCGCGGTGGATCCGGTTGGTCCAGCGGTGGGGGTCGTCGATCCGCCCGTCGCGGACCTGGTCGAGCAGCCGCGTGCTGCTGCCGCCGTACAAGCCGGAGAGGCGGAGCACGGTGCCGTGCGGGATGCGGTCGTGGAACGCCGCCTCTGCCGCCACCAGCTGACGGCCGGGTCCGTCCGACGGTGCGGCCGGCGTCGCTTCGTCCTCGAGGTCCGGTCGGTCACGGCTGGCGTGCACCGCGGTCGAGGAGACCAGCACCGCCCGCTCGGGCGCCACCTCGAGCGCATCGAGTGCCCGCGCCATCCCGTCGACGTACGTCGCCCGGTAGGCCTCCTCCGTCCGGGGCCTGGCGGTGAGCGCGACGACGACGAACCGTGGACGTACGCCGGCGAGGTCGGGTGACTCGCGGGTCAGGTCGACGCTCCGCCCGACGAGCGGGGACGGCACCAGCGAGGCGTTGCGCCGCAGCGCCAGCACGTCGTGTCCTTGCGAGGAGAGGCGGAGGCCGACCGCCGCGCCCAGGTCGCCGCAGCCGACCAGCAGGACGTCAGCACTCACGGAGCGAACCTATCGGTGGACACCATGCTCCGCGCGCATCACGGCATCCAAAATCGGGCTTGGACAGGCATCGTCGCGTCTTCCTAGGTTGGTGAGCACCGCCACACCAGCCGAGTGCCGACCGAAGGACGCAGCGTGACGAAGTACAGCCCCACCGAGCTCGTCGAGACCCTGGGCAGCGGACTGCTGTCGTTCCCGGTCACCCACTTCGACGCCGACCTGCAGCTCGACGAGGCCGCCTACCGCGAGCACCTCGAGTGGCTCAGCGGCTATCCCGTCGCCGGTCTGTTCGCCGCCGGCGGCACGGGGGAGGGCTTCTCGCTCAGTGGTGACGAGACCGACCGCGTCGTCCGCGCGGCCATCGCCGGCGCGGGCGGCAAGGTGCCGGTCCTGGCGCCCGCGACGGGTTCGACGGTCAACGCCGTCGCGCAGGTCCAGGCGGCCGAGAAGGCCGGTGCCGACGGCATCCTGCTGATGCCGCCGTACCTCACCGAGGCCGGTCAGCGCGGGCTGGTCGAGCACATCAGTGCCATCTGCGCGGCGACCAACCTCGGCGTCATCTACTACTCGCGCGCCAACGCGGTGCTCGGGCCGGATGCCCTCGAGCAGGCCTGCGCCCGCAACGACAACCTGGTCGGCTTCAAGGACGGCGTCGGCTCGATCGAGCAGATGACCCGGACGTACGCCCAGCTCGGCGACCGCCTCGTCTACGTCGGTGGCCTGCCCACCGCGGAGGTCTTCGCGCTGCCGCTGCTGCAGCTCGGCGTGACGACGTACAGCTCGGCGATCTTCAACTTCGTCCCGCAGTTCGCGCTCGACTTCTACGACGCCGTGCGCCGCCAGGACCAGGGAGCCGTCTACGCGATGCTCAACGACTTCGTCATCCCCTACACCAAGATCCGCGACCGCGAGTCCGGCTACGCGGTGTCGATCGTCAAGGCCGGTCTCGACGCGGTCGGACGTCCGGCCGGGCCCGTCCGCCCGCCGCTGTCGGACCTGACGCAGGCCGAGCGTGACGAGCTGCAGACCCTCGTGGACAAGGTGGCAGGCTCGCAGGCCTGACCCCACGCACCCGATCCGAAGGACACCATGACTGACCTCGCCACCTCGATCATCGCTGGCGTCGACTCCGAGCAGCCCGACGTCGCCGCCGCCACCGCGGCCGCAGCCGAGGCGTTCGGTGCCTACCGCGCCACCACCCCCGAGGCGCGCGGTGCCTTCCTCGAGGCGGTCGCCGTCGAGATCGAGGCCGACCAGGACGCGATCATCGTCGAGGCCGTACGCGAGAGCGGGCTGCCCGGGGGCCGGATCACCGGCGAGGTCGGTCGTACGACCGGCCAGCTGCGGTTGTTCGCCGGCGTCGTCCGACAGGGCGACCACCTCGGCGTACGGATCGACCCCGCGATGCCGGACCGTACGCCCCTGCCGCGCGCCGACATCCGCCAGCGGATGGTGCCGCTCGGCCCGGTCGCGGTCTTCGGCGCCAGCAACTTCCCGCTCGCCTTCTCGACGCCGGCGGCGACACCGCGTCGGCGTTGGCGGCGGGCTGCCCGGTCGTCGTGAAGGGCCACCCGGCCCACCCCGTCACCGGCACCCTCGTCGCCCGCGCGATCACCCGCGCCGTCGAGACGTCCGGCCTGCCCGCCGGGACCTTCTCCTTCGTCCTCGGCGGCATCGAGACCGGCCAGGAGCTCGTCGCCGACCCGCGCATCACCGCGGTCGGCTTCACCGGCTCCCGCGGTGGCGGCCTCGCGATCGTGCGCGCTGCGGCCGAACGAGAGGTGCCGATCCCGGTCTATGCCGAGATGTCGTCGATCAACCCCGTCGTCGTCCTCCCCGGCGCGCTCGCCGATGCCGACACCGCGGCCTTCGCCCAGGCGTACGTCGGGAGCCTCACGCTCGGCTCCGGCCAGTTCTGCACCAACCCCGGCCTCCTCTTCCTCCCCGCCGGCGAGCAGGGCGATGCGTTCCTCCGCGCGGCCGGCGAGGCGGTCGCCGGAGCGACCGGCCAGACGATGCTCACCGCCGGCATCGCCGACGCCTACCGCTCCGGCACCGCCGCACTGCGCGACCTCACCGGCGTACGCGTCGTGGCACGGGGCTCTGCCTCCGGTGACCTCGCCCCCGCGCCCCAGGTCGTCGAGGCCGCCGCGCTGGAGCACCCGGTCACCGACGAGGTGTTCGGCGCGTCAGGCGTGGTCGTGAGGTACGTCGACGTGGCCGACCTGCTGCCGCGGCTCGAGGGCCTCGAGGGCCAGCTCACCGCGACGATCCACGCGAGCGACGCCGACACCGACGCGGCGCGCGCGCTGCTCCCGGTGCTCGAGACCAGGGCCGGCCGGATCCTCTTCAACGGCTGGCCGACCGGTGTCGAGGTCGGGCACGCGATGGTGCACGGCGGTCCGTTCCCCGCGACGTCCGACTCGCGCAGCACCAGCGTCGGCAGCCTTGCCATCGAGCGGTTCCAGCGCCCGGTCGCCTACCAGGACGTCCCGGCCGGGCTGCTGCCCGAGGCCGTCCGCGACGACAACCCGTGGGGTCTGCTGCGTCGCGTGGACGGGACACTCGAATGAGCACCACCATCGCCGCCGTCGAGGTCGTGCCGGTCGCCGGCCACGACTCGATGCTGCTCAACCTGAGCGGCGCGCACGGCCCGTTCTTCACCCGCAACATCGCCATCGTCACCGACTCCGAGGGTCGCACGGGGCTCGGTGAGGTGCCGGGCGGCGAGGCCATCAGGGCGACCATCGAGGACGCAGCTGCGGTCCTCGTCGGCCACCCGGTCGCTGCGTTCCGCTCGTTGCTGCGTGTCGTGGCCGCCCGCTTCGCCGACCGCGACTCGGGTGGGCGCGGACTGCAGACCTTCGACCTCCGCACGACCATCCACGCGGTCACTGCGCTGGAGTCGGCGCTGCTCGACCTGTCCGGCCAGGCGCTCGGCGTGCCCGTCGCCGAGCTGCTCGGCGAGGGCCAGCAGCGCAGCAGCGTGCCGATGCTCGGCTACCTCTTCTACGTCGGCGACGCCGACCGCACGGACCTGCCCTACGTCCGCGAGCACTCGTCTTCGGGGGGAGCCGATGACTGGGAGAAGGTCCGGCGCGAGGAGGCGATGACCCCCGCTGCCGTCGTACGCCTCGCCGAGGCCGCGCAGGCCCGATACGGCTTCACCGACTTCAAGCTCAAGGGTGGCGTGCTGCCCGGTGAGGAGGAGGTCGCCGCCGTCACCGCGCTCCACCAGCGCTTCCCCGACGCACGGATCACCCTCGACCCCAACGGCGGCTGGCTGCTCGACGACGCGGTCCGTCTCCTGCAGGGCAAGGACGACGTGCTGGCGTACGCCGAGGACCCGTGCGGCGCGGAGGGCGGCTTCTCCGGGCGCGAGGTGATGGCGGACTTCAAGCGCCGCACCGGCCTGCGGACGGCCACCAACATGGTCGCCACCGACTGGCGCCAGATGGCGGACGCGGTGCGGACGAATGCCGTCGACATCCCGCTCGCCGACCCGCACTTCTGGACGATGGCCGGCTCGGTCCGGGTCGCCCAGCTGTGCCACGACTTCGGCCTGACGTGGGGCTCGCACTCCAACAACCACTTCGACATCTCGCTGGCCATGTTCACCCAGGTCGGCGCCGCCGCGCCCGGTGAGATCACCGCCCTCGACACGCACTGGATCTGGCAGGACGGCCAGGGCCTGACGACCTCTCCGTTGGAGATCGTGGGCGGCGCGATCGAGGTCCCCGACACCCCCGGTCTCGGCGTGACGCTCGACCGCGACCGGCTGGCCGAGGCGCACGAGCTCTACCTCGAGCACGGCCTCGGCGCGCGCGACGACGCGACCGCGATGCAGTACCTCGTCGAGGGCTGGGCCTTCGACCCGAAGCGTCCCTGCCTCGTGCGCTGAGGTCCCTCACTGCGTAGCCAGGAAGGCGTCGACCTCCGCAGCGGTCGGCGCGGACTCCGGGCCGCGCCGGGTCACCTTGATGGCAGCAGCGGCATTGGCGCGCCGACAGCCCTCGACCCATGGCGTACCTGCGGCCACCTCGGCCAGCAGCGCGCCGGTGTGGGTGTCGCCCGCGCCGTTGGTGTCGACGGGTGTCTGCGGGAACCCGGCAACGTACGTCGTCTCCTCGCCGACGTGCACCGCGCAGCCCTCCGGCCCGTCGCGCACGATGGCGACGGCGTCGCCGCGCAGCAGGGGAGCGATCGCGGTGGTGAGCTCGGCGAGGTCGCCCGGCGGCTCCTGGCCGTTGGCACGGAGCAGCCCCTCGGCCTCCTCGGCGTTGCTCGACCAGACGTCGGTGAGCTGCAGCATCGCGGCCCGCACGTGCTCGCTGAGGGTCGCGAACGCTGCGCCGGGATCGAGCACGACGACCACGTCGGGATCGAGCTGGGGCAGCCACGCGAGGAGTGGCTCGCCCGTGCTCGCGAGGGCCAGCGAGAAGCCGGTCACGCACACCAGGTCGCCGGGCTGTGGGTCGGCGGTCGCGAGGGACTCGACCGAGATGTGGCGCTCGGCGCCCAAGGTGGTGACGAACGTGCGCTCCGCGCTCGGCTCGACCATCACCACGCAGATCCCGGTGTCGAGGTCTGCGACGGGTGCAGCAGACGCGGCGATCCCTTCCGCGTCCAGCGCGGCTCTGATCAGGTCGCCGTGCGGCCCCGTCCCGTGGGCTCCGGCATGGACGCACTCCGCGCCGAAGCGGGCCGCGGCGACCAGCACCGTGACCGCCCCACCGGCGTAGTCCGTGGCCGAGGTCGCCATCACGTTCTGCCCGCGGGCCGGCAGGTCGGGGACCTCGACGACCACGTCCACCAACGCCTGGCCGGTGTGGATCACCCGACTCACGGCTCAAGGACCTCGGCGGTCGTCGCCAGCGTGATCTGCGGCGGGTAGAGCGCCATCACGTCCATCGCGGCCTGGTGGTTCTCCGGCGTCGATCCCGCGCACGCGTCGGTCACGACGGTGATCGTCGCGCCGGCATCGGCTGCGGCGAGCGCGGTCGAGACCACGCAGCAGTCGGTGGAGACGCCCGTCAGCACGAGGTGCGGCAGGGGGCCGGTCACGGCCTGGAGCGCGTAGCCCCACTTGCCGAAGGTCGGCAGCGACACCTCGCGGCTCCCGAGGTCGGCCATCTCCGGGACGAGCTCGAGGAGCGGGTCGCCGTCCGGCACGTCAGCGAAGGGCCACGCCTGCATGTACGCCGCCCAGCTGCCCCTCGGCTGTGGCGCAGGCACCCAGCGCGTGACGACCACACGATCGCCCGACGCGGCCGCGAGCCGGCGTACGGGATCGACGATGGCGGGGAACATGGGCGAGCCCCACTGGCTCGCGCTGTCGGCGAAGATCCGCTGCGGGTCGATGACGACGAGCCAGGCGTCGGGGTGCATGCCGCCAGCCTGTCAGAGAGCGTGCACCTCCAGACAGACGTCAGCAGCCACCGGTCCCCCGACCGGTGGCCGCTGAGTCGCACGAGGGAAGCGAAGGGGACTACTTCACCTCGGCACGCAGGACCGCGCGGAGCCCGAGGGCCAGCGGGATCCAGAGCCAGACGAGCGTGGTGACGCCGAGCTGCTGCCAGTTCTCGGCGTTCATCGTGTTGTCGAACAGGCGGGTGATGGCGTACTGCACGTCCACCCAGGGCTGCAGGTCGGCGAACCACCCCTGGAAGGCGGCGAGCGTGCCGAAGGCGACCGGCAGGACGAGGGAGTAGACGAAGTAGCCCACGATCGCCCCGGCCGAGCTGCGGAACAGCACGCCCAGCATGAAGCCCATCATCATCCCGAGCACGTTGGCCAGGACGATGTAGCCGAACTGCGCCAGCGAGATGTCCCACGTCGCATCGAGCCCGGTGATCGCCGAGCCGAGCAGGTTGCCCACCGCGCCGACGGCGAGGGCGAGGAACATCGCCGCGACACCGACGAGCAGGGTGGCGATGACCTTGGCGGACATCACCCGGCCGCGCCAGGGCACGAGGGTGAAGGTGGTCAGTCCGGTGCGCTGGCTGTACTCACCGGTGACGGACAGGATCGCGATGATCGGCAGGACCACCGACAGCGGCATGCCGATCGCACTGGAGAAGGTGTCCTGGGTGATCGCCTCGTCCGGGGCCCAGATGATCACCGCGGCCGTGGCGAGCACGGAGATGATGCCGACGCTCGCCATCAGCCAGAAGCCGGCGCGGGTGTCGAACATCTTGCGGAGCTCGACCTTGACCAGCCGGCTCGTCGGGATGGGGCGTACGGCCCGGGTGGCCGCGGGTGCGGCCGGGGTCGTACGGGAGAGGGTGGGGGTCTGGGTCGCGGTGCTCATGCTGCTGCTCCTTCACGGGCGGTGTCGGCGGTGAGCTCGAGGAACATCTCCTCGAGACCCGCGCCGTCGGCGGGGCGGAGCTCACGCAGGACGACGCCTGCGCGGTGGGCGGTCTCGCCCACGAGCTCGGGGTCGGCGTCGACGCGGAGGCCGCCGTCGATGGGGGAGGTGACGACGGCTGCTTCGTGCAGGGCACGGGCGAGCACGTCGTGCTGGGAGGGGTCGGCGGTACGGACGAGTGTGCCGGCGGCGGCCAGCAGCTCGGTCTTGCTGCCCTGGGCCACGATCCGGCCCTGGCCGATGACGACGATGTCGTCGGCGATGACCTCGATCTCGTGGAGCAGGTGCGAGGACAGGAGCACGGTGCCACCGTCGTTCGCGAAGCCGCGGAGCAGGTCGCGCATCCAGCGGATGCCGGCCGGGTCGAGGCCGTTGGCCGGCTCGTCGAGGATGAGGACCTCCGGGTCGCCGATGAGGGCGGTGGCGATCCCGAGGCGCTGGCGCATGCCGAGGGAGTAGTCGCGGACCCGACGCCCGGCCTCGTCCTCGGTCAGGCCGACCCGGGTGAGGGTCTCGTCGACCTTCGTCCTCGGCAGGCCCATCGTCTGCTGGGCGATGGTGAGGATCTCGCGACCGGTGCGCCCGGCGTGCTGCGCGGAGGCGTCCAGGAGGACGCCGACCTCGAGGCCCGGGTTGGCGAGCTCGCGGTAGTCGCGGCCGGAGACGGTGACGCGACCGGAGCTGGGACGGGTGAGGCCGACCATGACGCGCATGGTGGTGGACTTGCCGGCGCCGTTGGGGCCGAGGAAGCCGGTGACCCGGCCTGTGGCGGCCGTGAAGGACACGTGGTCGACGGCCGTGAAGGGGCCGTACTGCTTGGTGAGGGACTCGACACTGATCATGGCCTCAACCCTCGCGGCGCGGGCGGACGCGCACATCGGGGAGAGTGCCCGGTCGGTCCCCGAGAACGACCCTGAGGTATCCATGGGAGAGACGGCTCGTCAGGTCAGGGATGGCCAGCCGTTTCGCCCATGGATAGGCCGGGTTGGGGTGCACCGGCGACAATGGTCGGGTGAGCCAGCCCACCGAGCAGCGTCCGCCCCAGGTCACCCTGGCGTCGGGCATCGTCATGTTCGCCTCGGTCGTGGTGCTGCTCACCACGTGGGAGCGGGTCGCGACGCTCGGTTCGCTCGAGACCCAGCAGTCCATCCGCGACCTCCTGGCCGAGCCCCCGTTCTCCTCGCTGGGCCTCGACGTCCAGAGCGCCTCCGACCTCCTGCGCATCGCCAGCATGGTCGCCGCGGTCGCTGCGTGCGCCACCGCGATCCTCGGGTGGTACGTCCGCAAGCCCGACCGCTCCGCCCGGCTCGGCCTGACGATCTTCGCGGTCCCGGTCTTCGTCGCCGGCATGTCTGTCGGC
This sequence comes from uncultured Actinomycetota bacterium, assembly GCA_963711175.1. Lineage (GTDB taxonomy): Bacteria > Actinomycetota > Actinomycetes > Propionibacteriales > Nocardioidaceae > Nocardioides. Next base: position 6,549 of record CAVQDC010000011.1, on the reverse strand, counting down.
GGGCTCGCCGGGTCGTTCGTCGCGGCCGGCACGGCGATGCTGTGGCTGGCCCCGGGGCGCGAATGGTTCGCGACCGGGCGGTGGACGCCGCCTTCTCCGCCACCGGAGCGCACCGCCCGCTCCGCCGCGCCCCGTCGTACGCCGCCCTCCGCAGCGCCGCGGCAGCCCACCAACAGCGACCTCCCGCCCGGAGCCCCGCCCTCGCCGTACGCCCACCAGGCCTGGCAGCACCAGCAGTCCTTGCACACCCGTCCGACCGCGATGGTCGCCGCGTTCGTGATCACGGTCGTGATGGCCGGCGGCCTGCTCACGCTGTCGCTGCTGTGGGTGGCGATCGCGGGGCTCTCGCCGGAGTTCCTGCGGAGCGTGCTCGAGCAGCAGCCCGACATGTTCGACGAGGGGCTGACGTTCGAGCAGGTGCGCAGCACCGTCCTGGCGTTCGCCGGTGCGTTCATCGTCTGGTGTGCTGCCGCACTCGTGATGGCCGGCTTCGCGATGGCCCGCCGCGACTGGGCCCGGCGCGGGCTGATGATCATCGCCGGATTCAGTGCGGTCGGCTGCATGGCGTTCGTCCTCGACACCCCGCTCGTGGTCTTCCCCGCGATGGCCGCCGTGGCGACGGTCGTCTGCCTGCGCCGCGTCGAGGTCCGTCGCTGGTTCGCCGTCGAGTCGCGCTGACGACCGACTCCGGACTGACGCGCGGCGGGTGCGCGGCGTGATGAGATACAGGCATGAGCGATCAGGATCCCGGTCCCACGCACACTCCGTACGGCCAGCCGTCCGGACAGCCCGACCCCTACGGCCAGCCGCCGACGGGGAGTCCCTATGGGCAACAGCCCTACGGCCAGCAGCCCTATGGCCAGCAGCCGTATGCCCAGCAGCCGAGCGGCGACCGTCGCCCCGGCACCGTCACGGCGGCGGCCTGGATCACGATCGTGTTCTCCGCGATCGTCGCCTTCGTCTTCGGCCTCGCGACGCTGGGTCTCATCGTGGCCCGCGACCAGGTGATCACCGAGATGGAGAAGGTCCAGGACTTCCGTGATGCCAACATCGACGCGGACACGGCTGTCGGCGTGCTGGTCGCGGTCATGCTCGGCCTGGTCCTGTGGTCGATCATCGCGATCGTGCTCGCCGTGATGGTGCTGCGTCGCTCCAACGTCGCGCGCATCCTGCTCGTCATCTCCTGCTCGGTGACGGCCCTGTTCTCGCTGCTGAGCATCACGAGCGGCATCTCACTCGTCTGGCTGGTCGCGGCCGTCGCGGCGATCGTGCTGCTCTTCACCGGCGGTGCCGGCGACTGGTTCAAGCGGCTGTCCGCCCACCCCGCTGGCGGCTATGGCGGCTACGGCGCCCCGCCGACGGGTCCGTACGGCAGCACCGGTCCGTACAGCAGCCAGTACGGCGACCAGCAGCCCGACCCGTCCGGCAGCCAGCCGCCCCCGCAGCAGCCGTCGCCCTACGGCAACCCCTACGGCCAGGAGCAGGGCCAGCAGCAGGGCCAGCAGGACTCCGGTCCGCAGTACCCGCCGCCGAGCGAGAACCCCTATGGCCAGCCCCCGAGCGAGGGCGAGCACCCGCCGAAGGACTATCCGGGTCGCTGACTACCGGGAGAGGTCGGCTGCCGCCAGCCGGCGTACACCCTCGGCGATGACGTCGGGCTGCTTGCAGAACGCCCAGCGCACCAGCTGACGGCCGGCCTCACCGTCGTCGTAGAACCCCTGCGTGGGGATGGCCACGACGCCCGCGCGCTCGGGCAGCGCGAGGCACAGCTCGCGCCCGTCCGCCCAGCCGAGGTGCGAGATGTCGGTGGTCGCGAAGTACGTGCCTTCCGGGACGCGCGGCTCGAGCCCGGCCGAGGCGAGCCCGTCGCAGAGCAGGTCGCGACGTGACTGGAGGTCGCGCGCGAGCGCCTGGGGCCAGTCGGGCTCGTGGTCGAGGGCGTGCGCGACGGCCGGCTGCAGCGGCGATCCGGAGGTGAAGGTGAGCCACTGCTTCGCGGCGAGCACGGCCTGCACCAGCGGCGCCGGTCCGGTGGCCCAGCCGACCTTCCAGCCCGTGAACGAGTACGACTTGCCGGCGCTGGACAGCGTCAGGGTCCGCTCCCACATGCCCGGCAGCGTCGCGATCGGGACGTGCCCCTCGCTCGAGCGGGCGTCGTCGAAGACCAGGTGCTCGTAGACCTCGTCGGTCACCACGATCACGTCGTGCTCGATGGCCAGGTCGGCCACCACCTGCAGCTCGTCGCGGGTCAGCACGGTGCCGGTCGGGTTGTGCGGTGTGTTGATCAGGATCAGCTTCGTCCGGTCGGTGACGGCGGCGCGCAGCTCGTCGGGGTCGGGCCGGAAGTCGGGCGCACGCAGCGTGACCGGACGGCGGACGGCGCCGCACATGTCGAGCATCGCGACGTACGAGTCGTAGTACGGCTCCAGCACGACGACCTCGTCGCCGGGGTCGACGAGTCCGAGGAGGGCAGCGGCGATGGCCTCGGTGCAGCCGGTGGTCACGACGACCTCGCGGTCGGGGTCGACCGCCAGACCGTAGTGGCGCTGCTGGTGCCGGGAGATGGCGGCCCGCAGCGACGGGATGCCGATGCCCGGGGCGTACTGGTTGGCACCCGACTCGAGCGCCGCCTCGGCAGCCGCGATCACCGAGGCCGGGCCGTCGACGTCGGGGAAGCCCTGCCCGAGGTTGAGCGCGCCGGTCCGCAGCGCCAGGGCCGACATCTCGCTGAACACGGTCGGCGGGATGTGGGCGAGGCGGTGCGACAGAGGGGAGGAGCTCATGGCCTCGAACATAGCGACGGTGGATCGCACCCCGGTCCGGTCCACCTGCTCGCGCCGGGGTTTGGCAGGATCGCGGCATGACCACGGACGCTCACCCTGATGCTGGCCTCGCCGCTGACATCGACGCCATCAGCCGCCTCACCGGCGAGTTCACGCTCCGCTCGGGCCAGGTCGCCGACACCTACTTCGACAAGTACCTCTTCGAGGCGCAGCCGGCCCTGCTGGACCGGGTGGCCGCGCAGATGGTCGACCTGCTGCCGAAGGGCACCGAGCTGCTCGGCGGCCTCGAGCTCGGCGGCATCCCGATCGCGACGATGGTCAGCTCGCGCACCGGGCTGCCGGCGCTCTTCGTCCGCAAGAAGGCCAAGGAGTACGGCACCGCCAAGCTGGCCGAGGGCCCGGACGTCTCCGGGCGCCGGGTCACGATCGTCGAGGACGTGATCACCACCGGCGGCGCCGTCCGTGACGCGACGAACGCCCTGCGCGAGCTCGGCGCGGTCGTGGAGGTCGTCGTGTGCGCGATCGACCGGTCCCCGGCGGGGGAGAACCCGCTCGACGACGTCGGCCTCGAGGTCCGCTCCGTGCTGACGCGCGCCCAGCTCGATGCCGTACGCGGATAGGCCGCGGCAGGCGGTCGAGGTCAAGGTCGAGTCAGTCGACCTGACGGCGGTGCCGCCACCACTCGACGACGATCGGGATGAGGGAGAAGGCGACGATGACGATGACGAGCTTGTCGATGCTCTCGCCGAGCGTCGGGAAGGCGTCGCCGAGGAAGTATCCGAGCAGCGAGATCGACAGCACCCACAGGACCGCGCCGACGAGGCTCCAGAGGAAGAAGCGGGCGCGTTCCATCCGGGTCACGCCGGCCACGACGGTGATGTAGGTCCGCACGAAGGGTACGAAGCGCCCGATCACGAGGGCCTTGTTGCCGTGCCGGTCGAAGAAGGCAGTCGTCTGGTCGAAGTAGGTGCGCTTGATGATCCGGCCGTCGCGCTCGTAGAGCGGTGGCCCGAGCTTGCGGCCGATCTCGTAGCCGACGACGTTGCCGAGAAAGGCCGCGACCGACAGCGCCGTCATCGCGATCAGCAGCTCGACGAACGGCGGACCGGGGAACAGGTCGAGCTGGCCGGTCACGATGAAGAGACCGAGCGCGAAGAGGAGCGTGTCGCCGGGGAGGATCGGGAAGAACAAGCCGCACTCGATGAAGACGATCACCAGGCTGATCCAGAACAGCTCGGTGCCGAACCGGTCGAGCAGGTAGTTCGGGTCCATCCAGTCGATGCCCAGCAGGAGGGGTGTCACGAGGCCGGACAGATCGGGAACGCTCACGCGCGTCACCCTAGCCAGCATTCCCTAGGGTGCTGGCATGCACGAGGACCAGCGGGCGCCGTACGACCCGATGCCGCACGGACCGCCCGAGGTCGGGCTGGGTCCGTGGGAGGGCCCGTGGCCAGAGGGCGAGGAGTGGGACCACGACCTGCTGCGCGACGGCGACCGCCGCAACGTCGTCGACCGCTACCGCTACTGGACCCTTGAGTCGATCGTCGCCGACCTCGACACTCGTCGGCACGGCTTCCACGTCGCGATCGAGAACTGGCAGCACGACTTCAACATCGGCACGGTCGTGCGCACCGCCAACGCGTTCCTCGCCGCCGAGGTCCACATCGTCGGCAACCGGCGCTGGAACCGGCGCGGCGCGATGGTGACCGACCGCTACCAGCACGTGCGGCACCATCCCGACCCCGCGAGCCTGGCGGCGTACCTCCATGCGCTCGAGCCCTCGGTGCGGCTCCTCGGCATCGACAACCTGCCGGGATCGCTGCACCTCGAGACGATGGAGCTGCCCGAGCGGGTCTGCTTCCTCTTCGGCCAGGAGGGGCCGGGACTGTCCGAGTCGGCCCGCGAGGTGTGCGACGGCACCTTCTCGATCGCGCAGTTCGGCTCGACCCGGTCGATCAACGCCGGCGCGGCTGCCGCGATCGCGATGCACAGCTGGGTGCGTGCGTACGCCGACCTCGGCGGCGAGGGCGCCTGGCGGGGTTGACGATCTGGTCCGGCCCGGCGACCGGTACGTAGCGGCCCGGGGTGTCCCCACACGTCCCGGGCCGCCACGCCCCCCTTGGCAGGCGTACTGCCGTCGGACGTCAACCTAGGTCGCTCGAGGCGGTCGCGCCATACCCGTGCGGGTGCAGTGACCCTCCCCCAACTGTGCACAACCGAGTCAGCCGTGGTGTTGCGGAGCGAGCACCTGCTGCAGCGCGGCCAGGCCGCGGCTGCTGTGGCTCTTGACCGTGCCCTCGTTGAGGCCGAGCTCCTCGGCCGTCTCGCGCACCGAGAGCCCCAGCCAGTGGCGGAGCACGACGACCTTGCGCTGCTGCTCGGGCAATGCCTGGAGTGCGTCGAAGAGCGCCGAGCGCTCCTCGAGCGGTGCCCCCGGCTCGACCGCCGCGCTCTCGGGCAGTCGGTCGCTGGGACGTTCGCGGCGCCACGGGCGTCTGGACTCGTCGATGTTGGCGCGCACCATGATCTGGCGGCAGTAGGCCTCCTCGCCGCCCTCGTGCCGGATCCGTGGCCAGGCGACGTAGAGCTTGGTCAGGGAGGTCTGCAGCAGGTCGTCGGCGCGGTGCCAGTCGCCGCACAGTGCGTACGCGATGCGGCGCAGGTGCGTCTGGCGTGCGGCGACGAACTCGCTGAAGGCGGCGTCGCGGTCGCTGCTCCTCATCGCATGCCCTCGCCCGACGCGTACTGCCCGCGGGCCCAGGTGATGAAGGCGGTCATCGAGTCGAAGCGGCCGGGGGCCGGGATGACGTCGAGCGAGCCGTCGATCACCCGGTAGGCCGCGTACTCGGAGCGGTCGTCGACGAGCAGTCGTACGACGCCGGCGCTGGTCGCGCCGGCGGAGAAGCTCTCACCCAGGTCGACGCGCGTCCGTTGCTCGACGATGACGACGCCCGAGCGAGCTGTCGTGATCGCGCCGTCCGCGTCGAGCACCAGCCACGGCTGGTCGCTCGCCTCGCCGGCCGAGGGCGTCACCCCGTTGGCGGCGTCGAGGGTCTGTTGGTTGCGCACGTTGGCGGCCACCCAGCCTGCGAAGTCGCCCGTGGCGTCGTTGGTGTTGGTCGACCAGTCGCCCGGGCCGAAGGAGGCGATGAGCGAGTACTTCTCCCGCCCCTGGTACATCACCCGGATGGCGGTGGAACGTCCCTGGTCAGGCGTGTAGCCCATGGGGTTGGGCACCCGCTGGAGCACCTGGCCCGCCAGCGGTGACAGCTTCAGCTTCCCGTCCTCCAGGAGGGCCGGGTTGCCCAGGAACTCCTCCTCGACGCTCATGGACGGAGCGACGTCACGACGGCCCTCGTCGCGCTTGTTCGTGCCGTCCGCCGTCTCGGTGGCCGTCGTGGGCGACGAGTCGTGGGTCGCGACCGGGGCATCGCCTCGTGGCGTCGGACCCGGACTCGCGGCCCAGACCGCGCCGCCGCAGATCACGACCGTGGCCGCGACGGCGATCGCGGCGATCCGCCGTCGCCGGCGTACGACCCGGTGCCCCGCCGCGACGTAGTGCCCCACGGGTTCGTCGTGCCCGGTGCCGAACGAGCTGTCGAGCTCGTGCTGCCAGTCGATGTCGGTGCTCATCGTCGGTCCTTTCCCCCGCTCGAAGTCTTGCACCGGTGAACACGGAGCACCGCGAGCATCGGTTGTCACGTGGTGAGACGGAATCGGCCGCCGGAGGCGACCCGTGAGTAACAACTAGGGTTGGCAGCGCCCG
>CAVQDC010000010.1:0-14648 GCA_963711175.1 uncultured Actinomycetota bacterium | reverse complement strand
CGTTGCCCAGGCCGCGGCCGATCAGGCCGCCCCAGCCCTGCCCGAGCAGCGCCCCTCGACGAACTCGTGGCAGCCCGGTGAGGCGTCGATCTCATAATCGAGGGGATTCAGCCAGAAAAGTTGAAGCGGTTCTCCGCATCCCCAACAAACTGTACACCGCCAGCGCACCGGCGCCGAACATGAGAGCCGCCGACGACCAGCCAGCCCGGACGCTCGGTGGCGACGTAGAGGCATGGCCAGGAACAGGCCCGAAGAAGAGCGGATGGGGCCGAGATCGTTGTCCGGGACCAGGGTCCATAATCGACACCCCGAACATCGCCGGATCGGACCGAGGTCGCGGCCGCGGGGCAGGTTGATCGAAGCCCGCCCGGCGCCCGGCCAGCGCCAGGGCGTCCGGTGGAGCGCGGGGTGGACCTCGGAACGCCACCACCGGGGCGTCTTGGCGACCTCGCCGGGCTGGAACCAGAAGCCGGCGACGCGATCCAGATGCGGGCGCAGTTGATGTTCCGCCCGGGCCCGGGACGAACGGCAGGAGGAGCAGCCCGACGGCACGAGGCCGGCGTGTAGGTGAGGCCGTGCGGGGCGCTGGTCGCGCAGCAGCACCAGCACGGCGATGAAGAGGACTACGCCGACGTGATCCAGATAGGCTGCTTGCGGGAGAAGTTGTGCTGGTCCTCGCCCAGTGCCTCATAGGCCAGGTCGAGGCGGTAGATGACCGCGAGGCCGAGCCGTTGAGCGCGGCCACGAGCGGCAGCAGCACCGGGTCGGCGTACGGCGCGAAGACGCGGACCGCCAGGTGGGCCCCGACACGGCGCGGTGAGCCAGGAGGCGTAGCCGACCATGTCGGCCGGGAGGGCGCCCTCGACGCCGAGGCCGACCGCGGCGTAGGCGCCCATGCCGACGGCCAGCGCGAGCACGAGCAGGAACAGCTCCGCCCCGCGGCGCCGCCGGTGGGCGAAGACCATGGGGATCCGGTCTGACTCATCGTCGCCCGCCCGTCAGTTGACTCGACGTTCTGGATGGCGGCGTAGTTGTCCACGGTCATCAGGGCGTCGTCGAGGTCGTCGGCGTCGATGCCCTCGCGCACGGTCTCGGCGTCGATGTCGCTGAGCAGGTCGAGGTCGACGTCGGTCGTCTCGTAGGCGTGGGAGAGGGAGACGCCGGGCAGGTCGGCGTCGATGCCGCGGAAGATCACCACCTTGCCGTCCTGGTCGCTCACGTAGAACTGCTGCTGGCTCCACGACCAGCCGGCCGCGACCACGATCCAGGCGAGGCCGAGCAGCACGAGTGCGACCAGCAGCCGTCGCAGCCAGCCGAAGCGACCCGGTGCCCGTGGTGCGTAGCGCGCCGCCTCGGGGTCGAGCGGGTCGCCGGCGAACGCTCCCGCGGGTACGTCACTGGGCACCGGCGGGATCTCTCCGGTGTCGCCGGAGCGGTGGCCGCGGAAGAGGCCGCCGACGGCGCCGGCGAGCGGCATCCGGCGGGGCAGGTCGGCGGCGGCGCCGACGAGCAGGGGCTGCAGGTCCTCGCCCGGTGCCTCCTCGGCGACGTCGGCCACGATGCAGGTCACGTTGTCGGTGCTACCGGCCTCCAGGCTGGCGCGGACCAGCTCGATGGCGGCGAAGTCGGGGTTCCCGGTGCCGAGGATGTCGGCCATCCGCTCGTCGGACAGCGTGCCGCAGGCGCCGTCGCTGCAGAGGAAGACACGGTCACCGGCCATGGCCGGGAACTCGAAGAGGTCGGGCTCCTCGTGGCGGATGCCGTCGAGGGCCTTGAGGATGAGGTTGCGGTGCGGGTGCGTCCGCGACTGCTCCTCGGTGATGCGGCCCTCGTCGATGAGGGACTGCACGAAGGTGTGGTCGTGGGTGAGCTGGCGCAGCTCGCCGCGACGGTAGAGATAGGCGCGGCTGTCCCCGATGTGGCCGACGCCGAACCGGTCACCGTCGAAGAGCACGACCGTGGCCGTCGTGGACGTGCCGTTGAGGGCGGGGTCCTCCTCGACGAGCTCGGCGATCCGGTCGTCGGCGCGGTGCACGCCGCCGGCGACCTGGCCGAGGATGTCCTCGTCGGGCTGCTGGTCGAGCTTGCGCAGCGCCTGCACGGCGGTGCTCGAGGCGAGGTCGCCGCGGACCGCGCCGCCGACGCCGTCGCAGACGGTGAGCAGCCACGGACCGGCGTACCCGCTGTCCTGGTTCTCCCGGCGTACGCGTCCGACGTCGGAGATCGCGGAGTAGTGGAGGAACATCACTTCCGCAGCTCCAGGATGGTCTTGCCGACGCGGACCTGGACCCCGAGGCCGATGGTGGTGGGCTGCGTGATGCGGACCGGCCCGACGTAGGTGCCGTTGGTGGAGCCGAGGTCCTCCACGAACCACTCGTCGCCGCTGGCTGCGATGCGGGCGTGGCGGGTGGAGACGTAGTCGTCGTCGAGCTTGATCGCCGCGTCGCTGCCGCGACCGATGAGGAGTGGAGCGTCCGCCAGCTCGGCGCGGGTGCCGGGGTTCTCACCCTCGACCACGAGCAGGTGGGTCGGCGCGCCACGGCGCGGCTTCTTGTTGGCCTTCGCGCTCTTGCGGCGTTCGGGTGCCGGTGCGGCGCCGCGGGCGGTCTCGGGCACGCGGGCACCGAACATGTCGGAGCGGATCACCGAGATCGCGGAGAGCACGAAGATCCAGAGGATCGCGAGGAAGGCAGCGCGGATCAGGAAGAGAGTCAGCTCGACATTCCAGCCCCCGGCCTCGTCGCGGCCGCCCTCGATGCGGACGGTCATCTCGGTGTGCCCGATCTTGATCGTGGAGCCGTCGTGCAGGCGGGCCCGGCCGACCTTGGTCCCGTCCACCAGGATCCCGTTGGTCGAGCCCAGGTCGACGGCCTCGACGCCGTCGATGGTGACCTCGAGCTCGAGGTGGCGGCGGCTCACGCCCGGGTCGTTGATCCGTAGGTCGGCCTCGGTGCCGCGACCGACGACGAGGCCCGGCGACCGCAGCGGGTGGCGCGTGCCGTTGACCTCGAGCGTGGCGTGCGAGGCGCGGGACCGGCTGCGCTGGTCGTTGTCGGTCACGCTGGCCTGCGCCTTGCTGCGGATCCGGAAGCGACCGGTGGTGAGGTCGTCGGCGGACTCGAAGGCCACGGAGACCGGACCGGTGAAGACGTAGCCCTGCGCGTCGGCGTGGTCCTGCAGCTGGTCGACGAGGTCCTGCTCGAGCGCTCGACCGAGGCCGAGCATCCGCTCGAGGTCGGTCGAGGACAGCTCGACGTGGAAGTCGTTGGGCACGAGCCGGCGCTGGCGGCTCATCACCTGGGCGTTGTTGTCGCACTCGCGCTGGAGCGCGGCGGCGATCTCGACCGGCTGCACGGCGCTGCGGAAGGCACGGGCGAAGACACCGGAGATCACGGACTCGAGGCGCTGCTCGAAGCGTTGCAGGGCGTTCACGCCGGTCCTCCTCTCATCGCGCTCTGGTCGCTATTTCGTCGGGGGTCGCGGTGGGCAGGCCTCACACACCGCCCGGCCGGTGCCGACGAGCGTACCGGCCAGTTGCCGCCACGCGACGGTGCCGCCCCGCCGTTGGGGTGGCCCTCCGCGTGCGCGGCGTGACTCGAGCGGACCTGTGGCCGCTCGACGCCCGGCATGCCGGTGTCATGGCGACCACGAGGGTGTCCCAGTGGCGCTCGGCCGATTGGGAGGGCCTCCTCGGCTTGGGGTAGCCTGAGCCCGCTTCAAGCGCGAGTGGCGGAACGGCAGACGCGCTGCGTTCAGGTCGCAGTGTCCGAAAGGGCGTGGGGGTTCAAATCCCCCCTCGCGCACCCACGACGAAGGCCCCGGTCACCCGGGGCCTTCGTGTATTTCTCGGCCGGTCCTCGCTACGTACGCCTCAGCCGAGCCCGTCGAAGGGCCGCACCTCGACCTTGCCACCGCAGGCCTGCGAGCCCTCGGCGGCGAGTCGGAGCGCCGTGTCGGTGTCGGGCGCCTCGATGATCCAGAAGCCGCCGATCAGCTCCTTCGACTCGAGGTAGGGACCGTCGGTCACGACCGGGGATCCGGACCGGCCGTCGACGACCTGGGCGGTCGTGGCGGACTGGAGGCCACCGGCGAAGACCCAGTAGCCGTCCTCGCGGAGCTGCTCGTTGAAGGCCCCGGTGTCGGCCAGGGCCTTCTCCATCGCCTTCTTCGAGCCGTAGCCGCCGAACTCGTCCTCCGGAACCTTCGGTCCGTGCACGGTCAACAGGTACTGCGTCATCTCTGTCTCCTTCGTGGTGTGCTGTCGATTCGATCAGGCTGTGGTGGTCTCGAGGAAGGGCTCGTCCTCGACGACCTCGGGCGTCTCGCGCTCGGCGAGCACGCGGCGGGCGACGACGGCCATGACCAGCAGCGCCACCCCGCCGATGACGCCGACCACGTTGTACGCATCGGTGAACGCGGTCTGGGCCGCCGTGACGATCTGCCCGGCGAGGTCAGGGGTACCGGCACCGGCCGCGGGAGCAGCAGTGACACCCTCGCTCACCGTCGCGGCGCTCTCGGCCGAGATGCCGGCGGGCAGGCGACCCGGGAGCTCGAAGCGGTAGAGCGCGGCGACCAGCGTGCCCAAGGTGGCGACGCCGAGGGCGATGCCCAGCTCGCCGCACATCTCCATCAGCGAACCGGCCGAGCCGGCGCGCTCCGGCGGGGCGGCGCCCATCACGATGTTCATCACCAGCGACATCGGGACGCTCACGCCAGCGGCGGCGACGATCATCGCGGTCAGGTGGAGGCCGAGGGCGTCGCGGTCGAGCAGGCCGAGCAGCATCAGTCCGGCACCGGCGACGGCGAGGCCGACGACCACGAGCGTCACCGTGTCGTAGCGGCGGTCGAGGCGCGGTGCCAGCAGCGTGCCGACCAGCATCACGAGGCTCTGCGGGACCATCCACGCGCCGACCGTGGAGGGCGACAGTCCGAGCACGCCCTGGAGGTAGAGGGCCGCCGCGAAGGAGACGCCCGCCATCACCACGCCGGTGACCAGGAACGTGGCCAGACCGACGGTGAAGCGGCGGTCGGCGAAGAGCTGCAGGTCGACGAGCGGGTCGGCGAGCCGACGCTGGCGGCGTACGAAGACCGTGCCGGCGACCGCTGCGACGAGGATGCCGAGCGCGGCGGTGGCGAGGTGCTCGCCACGGGCGATCTCCTTGAGGCCGTAGACGCCGGGCAGCAGCGTGACCATCGACAGCAGCACGGAGGCTGCGTCAGGAAGGGCGTGCCCTCCGGCGGCCGGTCGGATGTCGGGCAGCAGCGTGGGCGCGAGCACCACGAGGAGCGCCATCACCGGCACGCCCATCAGGAAGGCCGCACCCCACCAGTAGCGCTCGAGGAGCGCGCCCCCGAGGATCGGTCCGACCGTCATCCCGCCCATGAAGCACGCCAGCCAGATGCTGATCGCCTGCCCCATCTGCTCGGGCCGCGCGAACATGTGGCGGATCGTGGACATCGTCGACGGCATGATCGTGGCCCCGGCCACGCCGAGCAGTGCGCGGGACAGGATCAGCATCTCCGCGCTCTGCGAGAACGCCGCGAGCACCGAGACGGCGCCGAACGCGGTGCCGCCGACCAGCAGGAGCCTCCGGCTGCCGATCCGGTCGGCGAGGCCGCCCATCGTGACCAACAGCCCGGCGAGCATGAACGAGTAGATGTCGAGGATCCACAGCTGCTGGGTGGCGCTGGCGTGCAGGTCGCGGCTCAGCGACGGCAGCGCGACATAGAGCACGCTCACGTCGATCGAGATCAGGAGCGTCGGCAGCGTCAGCACGGCCAGGCCGATCCATTCGCGGCGGGTGGCGCCGGGAGCGTCGAGCGTGGTGGTCATCTCGGTTCCTTCGGTCGTGGGTGGAGGACTTCTCACCCACTCCACGAACGAGCTCGACCGGATACGACATCGGCGACCGAAGAAAATTCTGTCATCCTCGGAAGATGTCGCCCACCGAGGACGAGAAGTGGCTCGTCGTCGACGGCCGACGCTGGCGGCGTACCGACCCCTTGATCCCTGGTCCTGAGCTCGCGCGCCTGAAGTCCCACCTCGGCCGTGGCCGGTCAGGCGTACGCACCGCAGGGTCGGACGACGAGCTCGCCGCCACCAGGCACCGCACCCAGCTCGCCAAGATCGGCCTCGGCGAGCGGGGACCGACGTGGTGGGAGCAGTCGGACGACGAGCGTCGGAAGCGCTGGCAGGACGCGCTGTCCGAGCTCGACGCCCTCGACCGCGGGGACGGCTGATGGACGTCGAGGACTACCGCGCTGCGCGCCACCGACGCCTCGTCGAGATCGCGATCGAGCTCGGCGTGCCCACGGACCGTGCTGCGGGCGTCGTCGACCGCGTGATCGAGGACCAGCGACGTCGCATCCGCCGGTCCACGGACCCCGACGAGGTGGTCGTCCCCGCACTTCGCGAGGAGGTGCTCGGCGGGCGGTCTCGCGGTCCCACCCTCGCCGTCGCCGCCCTGGTCGCCGTCGTCGTGGCGGCCTTCGCGATCACGACCCTGATCGGCACGCCCGACCGCGAGGAGGTCGAGCGGAGGGCCGCGACGGTGCCTTCGCTCGTGGGCCTCACCTCCACCGAGGCCGTCAGCGCGCTGAAGGTCGCCGGCATCGCGACGCGGGTCGACCCGGTGCCGCAGTGCGACCCGGCCGGCCAGGTGCTGGGGTCCGTGCCGCCTTCCGGCGACACGGTCCGGCCGGATCAGGTCGTGACCGTCATCGCGACGGCGACCCCGACGTGGAGCTGTCCTGCCGACACCGCCGGACGCGTCGAGGCGTGGGCGTTCCTGCGGTTCCTGGTCTCCGGCTCGGCCCACCCGCACCTCGCGCCGGAGGTGCGGCTCTACGTCGACGGCACGGCGGCCGGGACGGCCGACGGGACCCAGCCGGCCGCCTCGCCGGCCTGGCGCTCGCGCGTGCGGGACCCCGTGGTGGCCTACGCGGTGCGACCTGTGGCCAACGACCTCGGTCAGCCGGTCGTCTCGATCACGCGTGGACCACCACCTCCCACCACGTGCGGCATGCCCACTCCGATCCCGTCCGGTGTCGCGGCGGCCCACACCCGAGTCGTGCTCGTGGCCGGCGGCGCGGGCCGTGACGACGCACCTGAGATCGAGTGCCAGCTGACGATCGACCTCTTCGAGGACGACGCCGGAGCCATCGCGGTCGTCTCGGTGATCCTTCCCGGCGGCACGGGCCTCGGACCGCCGCCCTGGGTACGTACCCGGGATGACCTCGACGCACTCGACGACTGACCTGCTGGCATGCTCACGAGGTGACCGACCCCGCGCACGAGCAAGCCCCGCAGCCCACCGCCGAGGGCCTCGCCGAGCCGATGCGGTCGCGCTGGAGCGCGAGCGTGTACGACGACTCGCACCGGTTGAGCGACGGCCAGATCGAGACGCTGCTGCACGCGGCGCAGTGGGCACCGAGCGCGGGCAACAGCCAGCCGTGGTTGTTCTTCGTCTGTGTCCCGGGCACGGCGAACCACGACCGGCTCGTGACCCACCTCAGCCGTGGCAACTCCGGCTGGGTCCCGCGGGCCTCGGTCGTGTTCCTCACCGCCGCCCACGTGCGCACCGGCGACGAGCCGGACGCACCGGCGTACAGCGACTACGCGCTCCACGACGTCGGCCAGGCCGCCGCCCACCTCACGCTCCAGGCACGGGCGATGGGGCTGCACGCGCACCAGTTCGCCGGGTTCGACCACGACGCGCTCGCCGCCGCGCTCGGCGTACCTCCCACCCACCAGCTCCTGACCGGCATCGCGGTCGGCGCGCCGGGTGACCCTGCCGACGTCGACGAGCGGACGGCTGCCCGCGACCACCGCGACCGGGTGCGCAGGCCCGTGGCGGAGTGGGCGTTCGGGGGAGGGTTCGGTGAGGGCTGGGTGGCAGACTCGGGAGCATGACAACTCTCTCCGACTTCTCGGCGCCGGCGATCGACGGCACGGACACCGACCTCTCGCAGTACGACGGCAAGGTCGTGCTCGTGGTCAACACGGCTTCGCAGTGCGGTTTCACCGGCCAGTACAAGGGCCTGCAGCAGCTCCAGGACACGTACGAGGACCAGGGCCTCGTCGTCCTCGGCTTCCCGTGCGACCAGTTCGGCAACCAGGAGCCCGGCAACGAGGCGGAGATCTCCGACTTCTGCGAGCGCAACTTCGGCGTGACGTTCCCGCTGTTCAGCAAGGTCGAGGTCAACGGCGACGGCGCCCACCCGCTCTTCGACTGGCTGAAGGACTCCAAGGGCGGCATGCTCGGCAGCAAGATCAAGTGGAACTTCACCAAGTTCCTCGTCGGCCGCGACGGCGTGGTCATCGACCGCTACGCGCCGACCACCGAGCCCGAGAAGCTCAGCAAGGACATCGAGAAGGCCCTGTGAGAGGGCAGGCACAGTGAGTCGAGCCGGCGTCATCGCAGCGGCGCTCGCCGCCGTGGTGATGACGCCGGCGGCTCCTGCCGTGGCGAGTGGTCTCGAGGCTCACACCTCGACCACCGACATCGCTGGGACCGTCGTCGGCACCGGCACCCCGGCCTCGTGCACCTCGCGCGCGGTCGTACGGGCGGTGGCGAAGGGCGGCCTCATCACGTTCGACTGCGGCCCGCAGCCCGTCACGATCGCGATGAAGCGGACCGCCAAGGTCGTCAACACCTCCGCGTCGGTCGTCCTCGACGGCGGTGGGCGGGTGACCCTGAGCGGCCAGGGCCGGCGCCGCATCCTCTACCTGAACACCTGCGACCGGGCTCAGGTGTGGACGACGTCGCACTGCAACGACCAGGCCGAGCCGCTGCTGGTGGTGAAGCGGATGCGCTTCGCGGACGGCAACGCCACCGGCGAGACCGTCGACGGCGGTGGTGGCGGCGCGATCTTCGCCCGCGGCGGTCGGCTGACGATCCTCGACTCCACCTTCGTCGACAACCGGTGCGACCGGACCGGCCCCGACGTCGGCGGTGGTGCCGTACGCGTGCTCGACCAGCATCGCGACCGGCCCGTCGTCGTACGCGGCTCGACGTTCACCGGCGGGCGGTGCAGCAACGGCGCGGCACTGAGCAGCATCGGCGTCTCGTGGCGGATCTCGTCGTCGACCTTCACCGACAACGACGCGATCGGCCGCGGCGCCAACCCGCAGCGCCCGGGCTCGCCGGGTGGCGGTTCGGGCGGCGCGATCTACCTCGATGGAAACGCGATCCACCTGGTCGTGAAGGACTCGACGATCACGGGCAACCATGCCCGCGAGGGCGGCGGCGCGATCTTCTTCGTCTCCAACGACCGCACCGGCACGCTCGCCATCGACGGGTCGCGGCTGGAGGACAACCCCAGCGACGGTTTCGAGACGCTGCCCGGGATCTTCTTCCTCGGCGCCAGCCGGACGATCACCGACAGCGTCGTGCGCTGACGCGTCAGGCCACGAGGTCGGCGTACTCCGGGTGCTTCTCGATGTACGACGCCACGTAGGGGCACGACGGCACGACCTTCAGCCCGCGCGACCGGGCGTCGTCGAGCGCGCCGCGGGCGAGGGTGGCCGCATGGCCCTGGCCGCCGTGGGCCGGGTCGACCTCGGTGTGCACCAGCGTGATCACGCCGTCAGCGAGGAGGTAGGCCACGACGCCGATCAGCTCGTCGCCGGAGCGCAGCTCGTAGCGGTGGTGGTCGGGTGAGTCGACGAACACTATGTCCACAACCCGAGCCTAGGCGGAGGTGACTTGTGCGTAACCCCGGGAGAGGGGGAGGGTGCGCTCATGGCAGCCACAGCGTCGTCGTACTCGATCACCATGCGGCTGTACACCGCGCCCGACCACGGTGTCGTCGGCGCCGTCGCGACCCAGATCGCCGCGTCGGGCGGTGTGGTGACCGCGATCGACGTGACGGAGTCGCGCCACGACCGGCTCGTGGTCGACGTGACGTGCTCGGCCTCCGACGCGGACCACTCCGAGGAGCTCGTCGCCGCGGTCGCCGCGGTCGAGGGCGTGACGGTGCACAAGGTCAGCGACCGCACCTTCCTGCTCCACCTCGGCGGCAAGATCTCGGTCCAGAGCAAGGTGCCGCTGCGCACCCGCGACGACCTGTCGATGGCGTACACCCCCGGCGTCGGCCGCGTGTCGATGGCGATCTACAACAACCCCGAGGACGTCCGCAAGCTCACCATCAAGGGCAACTCGGTCGCCGTCGTCACCGACGGCTCGGCCGTGCTGGGCCTGGGCAACATCGGCCCCGGCGCCGCGATGCCCGTGATGGAGGGCAAGGCCGCGCTGTTCAAGCGGTTCGCCGACATCGACGCCTGGCCCATCTGCCTGGCCACCCAGGACACCGACGAGATCGTCAAGGCCGTCGAGATGATCGCGCCGGGCTTCGGCGGCATCAACCTCGAGGACATCGCCGCTCCGCGCTGCTTCGAGATCGAGCGGCGGCTGCGCGAGTCCCTCGACATCCCCGTCTTCCACGACGACCAGCACGGCACCGCCATCGTCGTGCTGGCCGCGCTCACCAACGCGCTGCGCTGCGTGACCAAGGAGCTCGCCGACGTACGGATCGTGGTCTCGGGCGCCGGAGCGGCAGGTACGGCGATCGTCACGCTGCTGCTCGCTGCCGGTGCGCGCGATGTCGTGGTCGTCGACCGCGAGGGCGCGCTGTCCGCGGACGACGACTCGCTGTCGGCCGCGCACCAGGAGCTGGCCGCGGCTACCAACCCGCGCCGCGCGACCGGCTCGCTCCAGGAGGTCCTGGTCGACGCCGACGTCTTCGTCGGGGTGTCCGCGCCCAACATCCTCGACCCCGAGTGGATCCCGACGATGGCGCCCAAGCCGGTGGTCTTCGCGCTCGCCAACCCCGACCCGGAGGTCGACCCGGCCGAGGCCGGCAAGTACGCCGCGGTCGTGGCCTCGGGCCGCTCCGACTACCCCAACCAGATCAACAACGTGCTGGCGTTCCCCGGCGTCTTCCGCGGCCTGCTCGACGCCGGCGCCGAGGACATCACCATCGACATGCTGCTCCGCGCGGCCAAGGCGATCGCCGACACGGTGAGCGCCGAGGAGCTGCACCCGGCCTTCATCATCCCGAGCGTCTTCCACCCCGACGTGACCAAGCGCGTGGCGGCTGCCATCAGTGGGCCGATCGCCGGCCGCGAGGGCTGAGCTCGGCTCGTCCGGGGTGCTTCTGGGCGAAGTCCTGCGCGGTTGGGCCGTTGCAACGGCCGAGTCGCGCGGGAGTCACCGCTTCAGCGGTGACTCCGACGAGGGGCCGTGGCCCGTCACCGTGCGGGGCCACCAGAACCGGTCGCCGAGGGTCAGCGCGAGGGCCGGCACCAGCACCGTGCGTACGACGAGCGTGTCGAGCAGCACGCCGACGAAGATGATCGCGCCGAGCTGGGCCAGCACCACCAGCGGCAGCACGCCCAGCACGGCGAAGACCGCCGCCAGCAGGATGCCCGCGCTGGTGATCACGCCGCCGGTCGCGGTCAGCGCCCGGAGCATGCCGGTGCGCGTGCCGTGCTCGCGCGCCTCCTCGCGGGCCCGCGTGACCAGGAAGATGTTGTAGTCGACGCCCAATGCGACGAGGAAGAGGAACGCCAGCAGCGGCACCCCGGTGTCCATCGCCTCGAAGCCGAAGACCGTCCTGAACAGCACCCACGACGCGCCCATGCTGGCGGCGTACGTCGCCACGACGGTCGCGACGAGCAGCAGCGGGGCGACGATCGACCGCAGCAGCAGGAGCAGCGCGCCCAGCACCAGCAACAGGATCAGCGGCAGGATGACCAGCCGGTCGCTCGCGGCGTAGTCGCCGGCGTCGAGGGACTCGGCGTCGCCGCCGCCGACGTAGGTGTCGTCGAAGTCGGCGACCGCAGCGCGTACGTCGACCACGACGGCCTGCGCCGCGTCGCTGCCGGGCGTGGCGTCCGGCACCGCGTCGATGCGGGCGATGCCGTCGCCGGTCGCAGTGACCCGTGCCGAGTCGACGCCGTCCACCTTCTCGACGGCGGCCAGGACGGTCTCGGGGGCGTCGCGGGTGACGACCTGGAGGGGGTCGCTCGTGCCGGCGGGGAAGGACTGGCCGAGGCGCTCGGCCGCCGAGATGGCCTCGGGCTTCTGCAGGAACTGGTCCGAGGGATCCAGCCCGGTGGTGATGCCGAACGTGCCGCTCGCCAGGACGGCGAGGGCGGCGACGGTGCCGACGACGAAGGTGCGGGGACGCCTCGCGACGGCGTCGCCGACGCGGTGCCACAGCGAGTTCGAGTCGACGAGCACCGTGTCGCCGACGTGCGGCACGCGCGGCCAGAAGATCCAGCGGCCGAAGAGCACCAGCGCGGCCGGCAGGACCACGAGGGCGAAGGTCGCGGCGACCACCACGCCGACGGCACACGCGACGCCGAGGCCGCGTGTCGTCGGGATCGCCGAGAGCAGCAGCGTGAGGAGGCCGAGCACCACCGTGGTCGCGCTCGAGAGGACGGCCTCGGTGGTGCGGGCCAGGGCGTGCGCCATCGCCTCGTGGCGCGAGTCGGTGGTCTTGAGCTCGTCGCGGTAGCGCGAGATCAGGAGCAGGGCGTAGTCGGTGCCGGCGCCGAAGACGAGCACACTGAGGATCCCGACCGTCGACTCGTCCCACGCCAGGCCGGCGACCTCCAGCACGTTGGTGGACACCACCGCCGCGAGCCGGTCGGCGACACCCACGACGGTGAGCGGGACCAGCCACAGCACGGGGCTGCGGTAGGTGAGGATCAGCAGCAGCGCCACCACGCCGGCGGTCGAGAGCAGCAGCCGGAAGTCGGCGCCGTCGAAGACCTGGCCGATGTCGGCCTGGATGGCCGCAGGCCCGGTGACCTGCGCGGTGACACCGTCCGGGGCGTCGGCGCTCAGCTGTGTGCGCAGCTCCACGATCTTGTCGATGTTGTCGGTGTCGGACGACGAGGTGACCGGTACGGCGACGAAGGCCGCGGTGCCGTCCTTCGCGACGACCACCGGCGACCCACCGGAGGAGGCACCTGCCGGCGCACTGCCGCCGCCCGCGCTCTGCTTCAGCAGCTCGACGGCCTGCTGCGTGATGCCGTCCTGTGCCGACTGGTCGAGCTCTCCCGAGTCGGCGGTCCACAGCACGATCGCCACCTGGCCGTCGTCCTCCGGGAGCCGGTCGGCCAGCTCGACAGCGAGGGTGCTGTCGGCGCCGGCGGGCAGGGTGTCGGTCGGGCTCGCGTCGCGCTGCCCTTCGGGCACGAGCACGAGGACCGCGATCGCGATGAGCAGCGGCACGAGGGCGACCAGCCACGCCGTACGCCGTCCGGCGACGAAGCGGGCAAGGGCGGGAGACTGGTGGTCGGGCACGTGAGTTCCTAGGATCGAGGTCGCTCAGTCAGGAGATTGCTAACCAAGTTAGCGATATCGTGGGAGGTCGGCAAGTCCGAGCACGACATCAGTGAGGTGCACATGGCAGACGAGACGTCAGGCCCGGGACCCGCGTGGGACGCGACCGGCACTCTCGTCGCGCTGCGTGAGCTGCTGACGACCGGCGCCCGGGTGAACCACGTCGTCGCGCGTCGCGCCGGCATCACTGACACCGAGCTGGTGACGCTCGAGCACCTCAGCCGTGAGCAGATCGGCCCGGCCGAGGTCGCCCGCAGGCTGGAGGTCTCGACCGCCGCCGCGACCGGGATCGTCGACCGGCTGGTGTCCCACGGTCATGTCGAGCGTCGCCCGCACGCTGTCGATCGACGACGTACGGAGCTGGTGCTCACCGACTCCGGCCGCGGCGAGGTGGTGGGCCACCTGTTGCCGATGTTCGTCGCGCTCGACCGGCTGGACCGGGACTTCACCGAGGACGAGCGGGTGACGATCGAGCGCTACCTCCGCGGCGCGATCGCGGCCTTCGAGCAGGTCCTGGAGGCCTAGAGGCCGAGGCCTCAGTCGTCCTGGCCGGCCTTCTGGTGGGCGACGAGGGCGGCGCCGACGATTCCGGCGCGGTTCTCCAGCTTGGCCGGGACGAGCTCGGTCTCGATGTCGATGCGGTGGCCGAACTTGTCCCACGACTTGCTGACCCCGCCGCCGACGACGAAGAGGTCGGGGGTGAAGAGCCGCTCGAGGTGGCGGAAGTAGGTGGTGAGTCGTTCGGACCACGCCTCCCAGCTCAGGCCCTCGCGCTCGCGGGCGCTGGTCGCGGCGCGGGTCTCGGCGACGGCACCGTCGATCTCGAGGTGGCCCATCTCCGAGTTGGGCACCAGCTGGCCGTCCCAGATCATCGCCGAGCCGATGCCGGTGCCGAGGGTGATGACCATGACCAGGCCCTTGCGGCCCTTGGCCGCGCCGTACTCGGCCTCCGCGAGACCGGCCGCGTCGGCGTCGTTGACGACGTGGACCTCACGCCCGAGCGCCTCGGTGAAGATCGCATCGGCGTCCTCGCGGACCCACGACTTGTCGATGTTGGCGGCCGAGAGCACGACGCCACGGCGCACGATGCCCGGCACGGTCACGCCGACCGGGGTGCTCGAGGACGGGAAGCTGTCGACGATCTGCTGGAACACCTTCGCGACGGACTGCGGATCCGCCGGCTTGGGGGTGTCGATCCGCACCCGGTCCTGCGCGAAGTCGCCGCGATCGAGGTCCACGGGTGCGCCCTTGATGCCGGTGCCGCCGAAGTCGATGCCGATGGGGTGCTCCATG
>CAVQDC010000009.1:0-75739 GCA_963711175.1 uncultured Actinomycetota bacterium | reverse complement strand
GTCTCCACCCGTCGTACGCACGCGGGTGATGCGACGCGTGCCGTGCGGTCCGTCCTCGGTGTCGAGGCCGATGACCTCGACCGTGGGGACCACGGTGAGCTCCCCCGTCGCGAGCGCCCGCTCGCGCATGATCGTGCCGGCGCGCAGCGAGTCGACGACGCCGACGCCCGGCGTCCAGAAGGCGCCGATGAACTGGTCCTCCTCGATGAAGGGGACCTTCTCCTTCACGAAGGCGGGCGAGACGAGCTCGGCCTCGATGCCCCAGGCGCGGGCGCTCGACATGCGGCGCCGCAGCTCCTCCATCCGCTCCTCGGTGCGGGCGATCTCGAAGCCACCCGACTCGGTGAAGACGCCCATCTCCTTGTACTGGGCGACCGAGTCGAGCGTGATGTCGGTGATCTCGCGGGAGTGGTCGACGGTGAAGATGAAGTTCGACGCATGGCCGGTCGAGCCGCCCGGGTTGGGCAGCGCCCCCTTGTCGATCTGCACCACGTTCTTCCACCCGAGCCGGGTGAGGTGGTGGACGAGGCTGTTGCCGACGATGCCGGCTCCGATGACGACGACGTCGGCGGTCGCGGGGACCTCTGCCATGGGGTGCCTCCTGGGCCGAACGGTGGGATCTACGAGTTGCGTATGGTGCAACTAGTTGCGCCATGTGCGTCGGATGAAATGTACGCCGTCGCCCCCGCGCACGGCAAGGTGCGCGGGGGCGACGGCGGGGGGTTCAGGAGCGGCTGGGTGTCCTCCTCGGAGGACGCCGTGACCTCCTCCGGGTCTGCGCCGTATCCGGCGAGCGCCACCGTGTGGTGCTCCATCGAGTCGTACTTCTGCGCATGCAGCACGGCCCGGCGCACACGCGGCGGGAGCGTCGACTCGTAGGGCTCCTCGCGCAGCGCCTTCATCAGCGAGACGCACATCGCGCAGATGACGAGCATGAACGGACCGGCCACGATGATCACCAACGTCTGGAGTGCCTGCAGACCACCGGAGAACAGCAGCACGGCGGCCACTGCACCCTGGGCGACACCCCAGAAGATGATGAGCCAGCGCATCGGCTCCTCCTTGCCGTGCTGGCTCAACATGCCCATCACGATCGAGGCCGAGTCGGCGCCGGTGATGAAGAAGATCGCCACGAGGAAGACCGCGAGCACCACGGTCACGCTGGCGAGCGGGTACTCCCGGAGCGTGGTGAACAGTGCGCTCTCCGTGCCGCCCTCCTCCGCGAGCACGGCGCCGAGGTCCTTGACGCCGGAGAGCTGCAGGTCGAAGGCTGCGCCCGCGAGGATCGAGAACCAGACGAACGACACGACGCTGGGCACCAGGATCACGTAGACCACGAACTGGCGGATGGTGCGGCCCTTGGAGATGCGCGCGATGAACATGCCGACGAAGGGCGTCCACGAGATCCACCACGCCCAGTAGAAGATCGTCCAGGTGCTCAGGAACTCGGTGCCTCCGAAGGCACCTGTGCGGAACGCCATCGTGGGCAGGTGCGTGAGGTAGCCACCCAACGACTCGGTGAAGGTGCTGAGGATGAAGACCGTCGGGCCGACCACGAAGAGGAAGAACACCAGGAGCACCGCGGCGATCGCGTTGGCGTTGGAGAGGAACTGGACGCCCTTCTCGATGCCCGTGACCGCCGAGAGCACGAAGCACGTGGTCAGGACGACGATGACCACGACGGTCAGCCACTTGGACTGGCCGCTGCCGAAGACGTCGTCGAGGCCACCGGTGATCTGGAGGGCGCCGAGACCGAGGGACGTGGCGGACCCGAAGAGCGTGGCGAAGATGGCGATCACGTCGATGGCCTTGCCGGGGCCTCCCCTGGCGTGCCGGCCGAGCAGGGGGCCGAAGGCACCGGAGACCAGGTTGCCGGCTCCCTTGCGATAGGCGAAGTAGCCGATGGCGAGCCCGATCACGGCATACATCGACCAGGGGTGGAGACCCCAGTGGAAGAACGCGTACTCCATGGCGACCCGGGCACTGTCCGGCGTGTTCGGATCGCCCCGCCCGGGCGGGATGCTGTCCGCGCTCTCGGCCGTGAGGTAGGTCAGCGGCTCGGCGACGCCCCAGAACATCAGGCCGATGCCCATGCCGGTCGCGAACATCATCGACACCCACGAGAACGTCGAGAACTCGGGTTGCGAGTCGTCGGGACCGAGCTTGACGTTGCCGTAGCGGGAGAGTGCCAGGTAGGCCGAGAACAGCAGGAACATCGCGCTCACGAGGATGAAGAGCCAGCCGAAGCTCTTCTCGAGCCACGCGAGCACGTCGCCCGTGCGGGTGCTCATCCCCTCGGAGTCGACGGCGCCCCACAGGAGGAACACCACCGCGACACCGGCAGCGACGCCGAAGGTCACCTTGTCGAGGGGGAGGTGGCCCTCGGTGCTCTCGGACGGCGGGGCGACTGCCTCGCCCACGGGTTCCTTGATCGACATGACGCCTCCCGATGACGTTGCGTCTGACGCAACATAGAGCGTGACTTGCAACACACAGTGCTATGGCCCCCGAGTGGGTGTCAAGGTTCACTCGGGGGCCAGCACGATCGATCGGATCAGTGGTGCCTCACTGCAACCAGGCGTCGACCTTGTCCGGGTTCTCCTCGATCCACTTCGCGGCGGCGTCCTCGGGCGTCATGCCGTCGGCGGCGATGTAGCCGGCCACGACGTTCTGGTCCTCGTTGGTCCACTGGAAGTTCTGGACCAGGCCCACGGCCGTGGAGTCGGAGTCGGCCCAGTCCGTGGCGACGACCTTCTTGAGCTCCGTCTCGGGGTAGTCGCAGGCCACTGTCTGCGGGTCGTCCTGGCAGCCGTCCTCGTAGGGCGGCAGCGCCACCCGCTGCATCGCCACCTCGGCGTTGAAGTACTGCGGCTCGTACCAGTAGCCGATGACCCACTCCTTGTTCTTCTCCGCCTTGCGGAACGCCTCGATGGAGGCGGCCTCGCTGCCGGAGAAGACGACCTTGAAGTCGAGGTCGAGGTTGCTCACGATGGCCTCGTCGAACTGGACGTACGACGGGTCGGCCCCGAGGAACTGGCCCTGGCCGCCCGACTCGGAGGTCGCGAACTCGTCGGCGTACTTGTTGAGGTTCTTGTAGTCGAGGATGTCGGGGTGCTCCTCGGCGAGCCACGGCGGGACGAACCAGCCGATGATGCCCACGTTGCCCTGCGGACCGAAGTCCTCGGCACTCCCGTCGCCTGAGTCGGCGAAGAACTTCTTCTCGAGGTCGGGGTGACCCCAGTCCTCGATGACCACGTCGACCTCGCCGGTGCCGAAGCCCTGCCAGGAGACGTCCTCCTTGAGCTCCTTGTAGCTCACGGTGCAGCCGAGCTGGTCCTGGGCGACCGTGCCGACGACGTAGGCGCTGGCTTGGAAGCCGACCCACGGGTTGACGGCCATGTTGAGGTCGCCGCACTCGCCGCCCGACTCCGCGGCCTGCGACTCGTTGGCCTCGGTCGCCTCGTCGATGGACCCCCCACCGCCGCACGCGGTGAGCGCCAACGTGGCGAGGGCGGCGACTGCGCCCAGCCGAGCCCCCTGGCTCTTGGCAATTCTCATGGTGCTTCTCCTCATCTCCGTGGTTGTTCTCGAAACTTCTGTGGTCCCAAGCTCGGGTGGTGCGCGGTCAGCGCGGCGGGCCGATGGGCAGCCGCACGTTGAACGCCCGACGCACCCCGGGACCGTCGTCACGTCGTCGGTCGGCTGCCGCACGCGTGATCCGGTCGAGCATCACGCCGAGCAGGACGATGGTCAGACCGCCCGCGGCGCCCTTGCCCCACTCCTCGCTGCGCGAGATGCCGAGCGCGACGTCGTACCCGAGCGCCTGGGCGCCGACGAGGCCGCCGATGACGACCATCGACAGCACGTAGAGCAGGCCCTGGTTGGTCGCCAGCACCAGTGAGCCCTTGGCCATGGGCAGCTGGACCTTGGTGATCTCCTGCCACGTGGTCTGGCCGGTCGAGCGGCTGGCTTCGATGGTGGTCGGCGACACCCCCTTGACCCCGTCGGCGACGAGCTTGATCGCGGCAGGGGCGGCGTACACGACGCCGGCGACGATCGCGGTGAACCGGCTCGACCCGAAGAGCGCCAGCACCGGGATCAGGTAGACGAAGGGCGGGATCGTCTGACCGGCGTCCAGGATCGGCCGGATCCCGAGGTCGACCCAGCGGTTGCGCGCCATCCAGACTCCGAACACGAGGGCCAGCGCCATCACCAGCACAGTGCCGACCAGGACCATGGTGAGGGTCAGCATCGCGTCGTGCCACAGGTCGAGGTACCAGATCCCGGCCAGGCAGATCACGGTCGTGACCATCGCGCGAAGCCCGCCGAACACCACGGCCAGCGCCAGGATCGCGAGGCCGGCCAGCCACCACGGAGACTCCGAGAGCAGGGACTGCAGGGGGTTGAGGAACCAGTTGGAGATCGCGTCCTTGAACGCCTCGGAGACACCGCCCACGAGGTCGACGAACCCTCGCATGAGCTCGTCGGCCCTGTCGGACACCGTGGTGCCGACGGAGTACTCAGGGAACTCGGCCAGGCTCAGGTCGCGGCGGGACAGGTAGACCGCCACCAGGGCGGCCACACCAGAGACGGCCAGGATGATGCGGCGCACCCGGGCGTTGCCGCCACCGCCGCGGGCCACCTTCTCGGACCGCTCGCTGGCCGCGGTGGTCGTCCGGTCGAGCATCACGGCCATCACCACGATGAGCACGCCGGGCACGAAGGCAGCACCGAAGTTGTTGGCGAACAGTGCGCGCAGGACGGGCTTCCCGAGGCCGGGGCCGTTGATGTACGCCGCGATGGTGGCCATCGAGAGCGCGGCCAGGGTGGTCTGGTTGAGCCCCACGATGATGGTGCGTCGGGCCATCGGGAGCTGGACCTTGAACAGACGCTGCCAGTAGGTCTGGCCGGCCGAGTCGGTGGCCTCGATCGTGGTGGCGGACACCTCGCGGATCCCGAAGCTGCCGATGCGGACCAGCGGCGGGACGGCGTAGATCAGGGTGGACACCACGGCCCCACCGACCCCGATGCCGAAGAAGAGGACGATCGGGACGAGATAGACGAACGTCGGCATCGTCTGCATGACGTCCAGCACGACCGTGATCGCCTTGTTGGCCCGCACGCTGGTGCCCGCGAGGACTGCGAGCGGCAGTCCCACGAGGAGCGAGATCCCGACGGCCATGCCGGTGACGACCAGCAGGTCGAGCGAGTCCTGCCAGAAGCCGAAGACGCCGAAGGAGAGGAACGAGACGAGCACCAGCAGCGCGATCCGCCAGCTCGCGATCGCGAAGCCGACCCAGGTGGCGACGGCGACGATGCCCAGCCACCCGATCTCGGGCACCGGTCGCGGGAGGTTGGGTCGCACGAGCATCCGCTGCAACCAGTCGAACACGGTGCGCAGGACGTCGGAGACACCGTTGGTGAACTGCATGACCGGGTTGGTGTCCCGGCTCGCGAGCAGCCGGTTGTTGAAGTCGGTGAACGACTGGTGGAGGTCGGTGTGCTCACGACCCGGCAGGGCGAGCGTGTTGTCGCCCTTGGTGAAGGAGTAGACCGCGATCCAGATCAGGACGACACCCAGCGCCGGGATCCAGCGACTGATGCCCGCGTCCTCGGCGACCGGCGGTGCCGCACCGGGCTCGACCGGCTTGGGCGTGGGGGGAGCGATCGTGGCGGTCATCCCACTTCCTCCTCGGCCACCACGACGCGCATGATGTCCTCCTCGTCGACGACCCCGAGCAGCGTGTCGCCGTCCATCACCCTGATCGGGGCGTCCGAGGCGATCGCGGCACGGGCGGCCTGCCGGACGATGGTCGTCACGGGCAGTGCCGGACCGTCCATCGCCTCGCCCGGGCGGGGGTCGCGCATCACCCACTTCAGCGTGAGCACGTGGGCCTTGGGCACCTCGGAGACGAAGTCCTTGACGTAGTCGTCGGCGGGCTGGGCGACGACCTCGTCGGGCGTGCCGATCTGCACGATCTCGCCGTCGCGCAGGATCATGATCCGGTCGCCCAGCTTGAGGGCCTCGGCGAGGTCGTGGGTGATGAACACCATGGTCTTGCCGAGCTCGCTGTGGAGCCGGATGACCTCGTTCTGCATGTCACGGCGGATCAACGGGTCGAGGGCGGAGAACGGCTCGTCGAAGAGCAGCATCTCGGGGTCCCCGGCCAACGCCCGCGCCAGGCCGACGCGCTGCTGCATGCCGCCGGAGAGCTGGTCGGGGTAGGACTTCTCGTAGCCCGTCAGGCCCACCAGGTCGACGATCTCGGACGCCTTGGCCCGCCGCTCCTTCTTGCCGACGCCGCGCACCTCGAGGCCGTAGGCGACGTTGTCGATCACCTGGCGGTGCGGCAGGAGGCCGAAGTGCTGGAAGACCATCGAGACCTGCTTGCGGCGTACGTCGCGCAGCTGGCTCTCGGAGGCCGAGGTGATGTCGACCCCGTTGAGGGTGATGCTGCCGGCGGTCGGCTCGATCAGCCGCGTGAGCAGCCGGACCAAGGTGGACTTGCCGGACCCCGACAGGCCCATCACCACGAACACCTCACCCGGCGCGACCTCGAAGGAGACGTCCTTCACGCCGACGACGTTGCCCGTCTTCGCCTTGAGGTCCGGGCGCGAGAGCTCCGCGTCGGGCGTGCCGATGATCTTGTCCGAGCGCGGGCCGAAGATCTTCCAGAGACCGTCGACTGTCAGGGCTGCCGTCATGGCTGTACCTCCACGGGGTGGGTGGGACGGGTGGCACCGTTGCGAGGATCGCCCGGCGGGTAGAGCGGCAGGTCGTCGCGGTGGCGGTAGTACGGCACGTCGGCCGCAGCGAGCGGCGTGTGGCCCGCGATCAGGTCGGCGGCCTTCTCGGCGACCATCATCACGGGGGCGTAGATGTTGCCGTTGGTGACGTAGGGGAAGACCGAGGCGTCGACGACGCGCAGCCCCTCGGTGCCGTGCACGCGCATGCTGCCGGGATCGGTGACCGACATCGCGTCGGTGCCCATCTTCGCGGTGCAGGACGGGTGCAGCGCGGTCTCGGCGTCCTTGCGCACCCAGTCGAGGATCTCCTCGTCGGTCTCGACCGAGGGCCCGGGCGAGAGCTCGCCGCCGTTGAACGGGGCGAACGCCGGCTGGTTGAGGATGTCGCGCGCGACCCGCACCACCTCGACCCACTCCTTGCGGTCGGTGGGGGTGGAGAGGTAGTTGAACAGCATCTTCGGCTTCTGCTTCGGGTCCGCGGACGAGATCCGCACCCAGCCGCGCGTGTCGGCGTACATCGGGCCGATGTGGACCTGGTAGCCGTGGGCGTACTTGTCCTGTCCGGGGGCGGGCGAGCCGTCGTAGCGGATCGCGATCGGCAGGAAGTGGAACATCAGGTTGGGCCAGTCGACGTCCTCGTTGGAGCGGGCGAAGCCGCCGCCCTCGAAGTGGTTGGACGCCGCGGTGCCGGTGCGCTTGAACAGCCATTCCAGGCCGACCAGCGGTCGGTTGCGCCACTTGAGCCCCTCGACGATCGAGACCGGCTGCTTCGAGGCGTACTGGATGTAGACCTCGAGGTGGTCCTGCAGGTTCTCACCGACGCCCGGCAGGTCGTGGACCATCTCCACACCCAGCGGCCTCAGGTGCTCGGGGTTGCCGATGCCCGAGAGCTGCAGCAGCTGCGGGGTGTTGATGGCGCCACCGCACAGGACGACCTCGCCCGCCTCGACGGACTCGTGCCTGCGTCCGGCGCGGAGGTAGTCCACGCCGACCGCGCGGGTGCCGTCGAACCGGACCTTGGTGGCGTACGCGAAGGTCTCGACGGTGAGGTTCCTGCGACCCATCACCGGATGCAGGTAGGCCCGCGCGGCAGACATGCGTACGCCCTTGACGATGTTGCGGTCGAAGCGCCCGAAGCCC
Organism: uncultured Actinomycetota bacterium; assembly: GCA_963711175.1. Classification (GTDB taxonomy): domain Bacteria; phylum Actinomycetota; class Actinomycetes; order Propionibacteriales; family Nocardioidaceae; genus Nocardioides. The sequence continues at coordinate 67,852 of CAVQDC010000009.1, read as the reverse complement.
TCCTGCCGGTAGCCGTTGACGTCGTCGGTGAGGGGGTAGCCGGCCTGCTGGGCGGACTCGAAGAACGCGCTGAAGAGCGGGTTGGTGGCCGGACTGCGCTCGAGCACCAGGGGGCCCGCGCCTCCGCGCCAGGCGTCGGCACCGACCTGCCCGTCGGGCAGGATCAGGGACTCCATCCGCTTGAAGTAGGGCAGGCAGTGGGCGTAGTCCCACGCCTCCATGCCCGGGTCGGCGGCCCAGCGCTCGTAGTCCATCGGGTTGCCGCGCTGGAAGATCATCCCGTTGATCGAGGACGATCCGCCCAGCACCTTGCCGCGTGCGTGGTAGACGCGACGACCGTTCATCGCCGGCTCGGGCTCGGTCTCGTACTTCCAGTCGTAGAGCGAGTTGCCGATCGGGAACGGCAGCGCGGCCGGTGCGTGGATCAGCGGGTCGAAGCGGTCGGTCCGACCTGCCTCGAGCACCAGCACCGACACGGACGGATCGGCCGAGAGCCGGTTCGCGAGCGCGCAACCGGCCGAGCCTCCCCCCACGATGACGATGTCGTACCGGTCCGCGCCCATCGCCTACTCCTCGGTCCTCGGGGAGAACCAGTGCTGGGTGGCGGGCCTGATGTTGTGCCAGACGTGCTTGGTCTCGCGGTACTCCTCGAGACCCGCGAGTCCGAGCTCGCGCCCGGTGCCCGACTGCTTGTAACCGCCCCACTCGGCCTGGGGGACGTAGGGGTGGTAGTCGTTGATCCACACCGTGCCCATCCGGAGACGGCCCGCGACGCGCTGCGCGCGACCGGCGTCCTGGGTCCACACGGCACCGGCGAGCCCGTAGATGCTGTCGTTGGCGATCGTCACTGCCTCGTCCTCGTCGCGGAACGTCTCGACGGTCAGCACCGGACCGAACGACTCGTCCTGCGTCACCGACATCGAGGTCGTGCACCCGTCGAGGACGGTCGGCAGGTAGTAGAACCCGTCGGCCAGGGCCGGGTCGTCCGGGCGCTCCCCGCCGCAGCGCAGGACGGCGCCCTCCGCCAGCCCTCGCGCGACGTACGCCTCGACCTTGTCGCGGTGCGCGGCGCTGGTCAGCGGGCCGGTCTCGGCGTCCTCGTCGAAGGGACCCCCGAGGCGGATCCGTCCCGCACGGGCGACCAGGGCATCGACGAACTCGTCGTGGATCGACTCCTCGACGAGGAGCCGGGCTCCGGCCGAGCAGACCTGGCCCGAGTGCAGGAAGACGGCGGTCAGTGCGTAGTCGAGGGCGACCTCGCGGTCGGCGTCGGCGAAGACGATGTTGGGGTTCTTGCCACCGAGCTCGAGGGCGACCTTCTTGACCGTCGCGGCGGCAGCCGCCGCGATCCGCCGGCCGGTCTCGAGACCGCCGGTGAAGGAGACCATGTCGACGCGCGCGTCCGTGGACAGCGGTGCGCCTGCGGTGGCGCCGCCACCCGAGCACCAGGTTGCCGACGCCGGCCGGCAGCCCCGCCTCCTCGAGCAGGCGCATCAGGTGGATCGCGGAGTGCGGCGTCAGCTCGCTCGGCTTGAGGACGAAGGTGTTGCCCGCGGCCAGGCACGGCGCGACCTTCCACGACACCTGGAGAAGCGGGTAGTTCCACGGCGTGATCAGGCCGCAGACGCCGATCGGCTCGTGGACGATCCGGCTGACCACGTCGGCGTTGCCCGTGTCGACCATCCGGCCCGACTCCTCCGCCGCGATCCGGCCGTAGTGCCGGAAGACCGACGCCACGTCAGCGACGTCGTACTCCCCCTCGACGAGGCGCTTGCCGGTGTCGAGCGACTCCATCCGGGCGATCGCGTCGGTGTCGCGCTCGAGCAGGTCCGCGAGCCGGAGCAGCAGGTCACCGCGCTCTCGGCTGGACGTGGTCGGCCACGGGCCGTCGTGGAACGCGCGGTGGGCGGCTGCGACGGCCGCCTCGGTGTCCGCCTCGCCTGCCTCGTCGACCTCGCCGACGAGGGTCCCGTCGGCGGGGCAGCGGATCTCGCGGCGCTCACCCGAGCGCGCGCTGACCCACGTTCCGTCGACGTAGAGATCCGGCACGCGTCTCCTGCCCTCGCAGTTGTTGTTGCGCATGTCGCAACCAGATGCTCCGAGCGCAACCAGCCAGACACCCCGAAGGATGGTCCGGGGACCCCCTCCCGTCAAGGGTGGCCCCGACAGCGTGACCTATCGGTGACCCCAGCCGAGGCGGTGCGAGACCTCCGCAGCGGCCGCGATCACCATGCGTACGACCTCGACGACTCGCTCCTCGGGCAGCCGGAACGACGGTCCCGAGACGCTCATCGAGGCGACCACGTCGCCGTGCGCGTTGCGGATCGGAGCGGCAACCGCGGTCAGTCCGATCTCCAGCTCGTCGATGGCGACGGCGTAGCCCTGGTCGCGCACCCGCGTCAGCTCCTCGCGGAACTTCGCGCGCCCGGTGATGGTGTGGGGCGTGTACGTCGCCAGCTTGCCGAGCGTCGCGTCGAGGGTCGACTCGTCCAGACCACTCAGCAGGACCTTGCCGTTGCTGGTGGCATGCAGCGGGATGTGCTGGCCGACCCAGTTGTGCGGCTGGAGCGCCGAGGACCCGGCGACCTGGTCGAGGTAGAGCGCCGAGCTCTCGGCGAGCACAGCGATGTTGACGGTCTCACCGGTGTCGGCCGCGAGCTGGCGTGCGAGGGGACGCGCCTCCTGGACCAGGTCCAGGCGCGCCGTGGTGGCTCCGGCCAGGCGCAGGATCCCCATCCCGAGGCGGTAGCGACCGCGGTCGGAGGTCTGCTCGACCAGGCGGTGCGCCTCCAGGGTGGCGACCAGGCGGAAGGCAGTGCTCTTGTGCACGCCCAGCTCGCCGGCGATCTCGGTCACCCCGGACTCACCGGTGCGGGCGAGCACCTCGAGGATGCCCAGGGCCCGGTCGACGGACTGCACGCCGGCGCCGGTGACGGCCGAGCTCATGGGCGCGGTCTCGCCCGTCTCCTGCACACCGGCCGCGTTCGCCATGGGGGGACACTAGCGCAGTTGCTGTTGCGTATCGCAGACTGCGTTCCGTCGAGCGCAACAACTCACCCGACCCAGGAGCAGCATGACCCCCGTCCCCCACGTCGTCGAGCGCGCTGCCGAGTACGTCCTCATCCTCTCGTGCCCCGACCGCCCCGGCATCGTCCACGCCGTGTCGGGCTTCCTGGTCGAGCAGGGCGCGAACATCATGGAGAGCCAGCAGTTCGGCGACCGGCTCACCGACCGGTTCTTCATGCGCATCGGCTTCGTCGTCGATACCGCGACGGGCGCCGAGGGGCTGCGCGCCGACTTCGCGGCCGTCGCCGAGCGGTTCGACATGGCGTACGAGCTGTGGGCCGCCGCCGCGCCCTACCGCACGCTCATCATGGTCTCCAAGCACCTGCACTGCCTCAACGACCTGTTGTTCCGGGCCAGCACCGGCGCACTCCAGATCGAGATCCCGGCCGTCGTGTCCAACCACCCCGACGCCGGCCCGCTCGTCCGGTCGTACGGCCTCGAGTTCCACCACGTCCCGGTCACGCCCGACACCAAGGCCGACGCCGAGAAGCGGCTCATGGAGCTCGTCGACGAGACCGGCGCCCACCTGGTCGTCCTTGCGCGCTACATGCAGGTGCTGTCCGACGACCTGTGCCGCCAGCTGTCCGGCCGCGCGATCAACATCCACCACTCGTTCCTCCCGAGCTTCAAGGGTGCCCGGCCCTACCACCAGGCCTTCGACCGTGGGGTGAAGCTCGTGGGTGCGACCGCGCACTACGTGACCGGCGACCTCGACGAGGGACCGATCATCGAGCAGGACGTCCTGCGCGTGGACCACGGCTACGACCAGGACCAGCTCGTCTCGGCAGGCCGCGACGTGGAGGCGCAGGTGCTCTCGCGAGCAGTGCGGTGGCACGCACAGTCGCGCGTCCTGCTCAACGGGGACCGCACCGTCGTCTTCCGCTGAGGCCGCCCCGCCGCAGCCACACCCATCCGAGCCACACCCATCCGAGCCACACCCATCCGAGGGAGCAGGAATGCAGTCCGACATCGAGATCGCCAACGCCGCAGTCCTGCGCCCGATCCGGGAGATCGCGCAGGAGACGCTCGGCATCGCCGAGGAGCACCTGGTGCCCTACGGCCACTACAAGGCGAAGGTCGACATCGGCTACCTGAACTCCCTGACGGACCGGCCGCTCGGCAAGCTGGTGCTGGTGACGGCGCTGTCCCCGACGCCGCCCGGTGAGGGCAAGACCACGACCACGGTCGGCCTGACCGATGCGCTCCACGGCCTGGGCCACCGTACGGTCGCCTGCCTGCGCGAGCCCTCGATGGGCCCGGTCTTCGGCATGAAGGGCGGTGCGGCCGGTGGCGGCTGGAGCCAGGTCGTGCCGATGACCGACATCAACCTGCACTTCACCGGCGACTTCGCCGCGATCGCGGCGGCCAACAACCTGCTCGCCGCGCTGATCGACAACCACGTCCACCACGGCAACGAGCTCGACATCGACGTCCGCAGCGTGACGTGGAAGCGCGTGATCGACATGAACGACCGGGCCCTGCGCGAGGTCACTGTCGCCCTCGGCGGGCACGCCAACGGGTTCCCGCGCTCCGACGGCTTCGACATCGTGGTGGCCTCCGAGCTGATGGCGATCTTCTGCCTGACCGAGTCGTGGTCCGACCTCAAGAGCCGCATCGGCGACATCGTCGTCGCCTACGACCGGTCGACCCAGCCGGTCACCGCGCGTGACCTCAACGCGCACGGTGCGATGGCCGCCCTGCTGCGCGACGCGCTCGCCCCCAACCTCGTGCAGACCCTCGAGGGTGCGCCGGCCTTCGTGCACGGCGGTCCGTTCGCCAACATCGCCCACGGCTGCAGCTCGGTGATGGCCACCCGCGCCGGGCTCCGGCTCGCCGACATCGTCGTCACCGAAGCCGGCTTCGGCGCCGACCTGGGCGCCGAGAAGTTCGTCGACATCAAGTGCCGCAAGTCCGGCCTGCGGCCCGACGTCGCCGTCGTGGTCGCCACCGTCCGTGCCCTGAAGTACCACGGTGGCGTGGCACTGGCCGATCTCGGCACCGAGGACGTCGCGGCGGTCGAGGCCGGCATGGTGAACCTGCGCCGGCACCTCGACAACATCCGCGACGTCTACGGCATCCCGTGCGTGGTCGCGGTCAACCGCTTCCCGACCGACACCGAGGCGGAGGTGGCGCGCGTGGTCGAGCTCGTGGCGGACGCCGGCGTGGATGCCTTCCCGGCCACCCACTTCGCCGACGGCGGCAACGGCGCGAAGGACCTCGCCGAGGGAGTGTTGGCCTCGCTGGCGCAGCCCTCCCCGTACGAGTTCTCCTTCACCTACGACGACGACCACTCACTGACCGCGAAGGTCGAGGCGATCGCCACCCGGCTCTACGGCGCAGGCCTCGTGACGTGGGACGCGAAGGCCCGCCGCCGCCTGCTGCGCATCGAGCGGGACGGCTACTCCGGCCTCCCGGTCTGCGTCGCCAAGACCCAGTACTCGTTCTCGACCGACCCCACGTCGCTGGGGGCGCCGTCGGGCCACGAGCTGCACGTCCGGGAGGTGCGCCTCTCGGCCGGCGCCGGGTTCGTCGTCGTGGTCTGCGGCGACATGATGACGATGCCGGGCCTCCCCCGCGAACCGTCAGCGGCCCGCATCGACCTGGCCGACGACGGCACGATCCTCGGCCTGAGCTGACGGTCAGTCGCCCATCCGCTGGGCGGTGGCTGAGGGGGATTCCGAGCGCGCCGAATCCCCCTGACGCACCGCTCCCCCGCCCTGCGTACGACGACGCGCCCGCGAGCGGTGGCTGAGGAGGGTCACGGTGGCGCGAAATCCCCTTCACGCACAGCCCCACAGAAGTGGGTCAGTCGCCGAGCTCCGCGCGCCGGCGGATGACGTAGTCCTGCAGCTCGTCGCGGACGGCGTCGTCCATCGCGGGCTGCTCGTACTCCGACAAGGTCTTCTGGTACGCCACGGTCGCGCGGTCGTTGGCGTCGTTGCCGCCGTTGCGCATCCACCGCTCGTAGTTCTCCGAGGACGACAGCAGCGGGCGGTAGAAGCACGTGCGGAAGCGCTCCATCGTGTGCATCGCACCCAGGAAGTGCCCGCCGTGCCCGACCTCCTCGTGCGCACCGAAGGCCATCGACGCCTCGTCGATCTCCATCGGCGTGAACTCGTGGCGCAACATCTGCAGGAGCTCGATGTCGACGATGAACTTCTCGTAGCCGGCGACCAGGCCGCCCTCGAGCCAGCCGGCGGAGTGCATCACCCAGTTGGCGCCGGCCAGGAAGGTCGGCATCAACGTCATCAGCGCCTCGTAGCCCGCCTGCGCGTCCGCGACCTGCGAGGAGGTGAGGCCGCCGCCGGTGCGGAAGGGCAGCCCGAAGTGTCGCGCGATCTGGCCGGTGCAGAGCAGGCCGATGCCGGACTCGGGCGTGCCGAACGTCGGCGACCCCGACTGCATGTCGATGTTGGACAGGAACGACCCGAAGATCACCGGGGTGCCGGGACGGATCAGCTGCGACAGCGCGATCCCGGACAGCGCCTCCACGATCTGCTGGACGAGGGCCGCCGGAATGGTCACCGGCGACATCGCGCCCATCAAGATGAACGGCGTGAGCACGACGGGCTGGCCCGCGGCGGAGTACTCGAACTGCGCCTCCAGCATCCGGTCGTCCCAGCGCAGCGGCGAGTTGCAGTTGATGAGCGAGATCGTCGCCGGGGTCTCCTCGATCGCCTCGCGCGAGCCGAACAGGATCGACGTCATCGCGATGGTGTCCGCGGCGTTGACGCCGGAGACCACGTTGCCCATGTAGACCTTGTCGGTCAGCGTCTGCAGGGCGTAGGTCATGTCGAGGTGGCGGCTGTCGAGCGGGGTGTCGTTGGGCTCGCAGATCACGCCGCCGGCCGAGTCGAGCACCGCGAACGACTGCGCGAGCTTGGAGAAGTTGCGGAAGTCGTCCATCGTCGCGTCGCGGCGTACGTCGCCCTGCCGCACGAACGGCGGACCGTAGACCGCACCGAAGGCCATCGCGTCGCCACCGATGTGGATGTTGTTCGCGGGGTTGCGCGCCTGGACGTCGAACTCGCGCGGGGCCTTCGCCACCTGCTCGAGCACGAAGTCGGGGTCGAGGAAGACGGTGTTGCCCTCGACCCGCTGACCCGCCTTGCGGAACAGCTCGAGAGCGCGATCGTCCATGAACTCGACGCCGATCTCGGTCATCAGCCGTCGCCACCCCTTGTCCAGGGTGGCCATGGCGTCCTCGGACAGCACCTCGTAGCGCGGCATCGTGTTGCGGAACACGGGTCCTCCTGGGAGTGGCGGTGAGCCTCACCAGCGTGTCCGGGGCCTTGACCTCGGGTCACGACGGCTTCTAGCCTCATGATGTGGAACACGGTTCCACATCATGGAACCTGTGGGAACCCCTCTGGCTCAAGCGAAGGAGCTGCCGTGAGCGACGCCGCCACCGGCACGCGCTCGCTGGACCGCGCCACCGACCTGGTCGCCACGGTGGTCCACGCCGACCAGCCGATGTCGTTCGCCGACCTGCAGGACGCGAGCGGCCTGGCCAAGTCGACGACGTCGCGGATGCTCACCGCCCTGGAGCGCTCCGGCCTGCTCGAGCGAGACGCCACCGGGTCCTACGTCGCTGGCCGCTTGTTCTGGCTCTACGCGGCCCGGCACGACCCGTGGGAGGAGCTGGTCCGGCTCGCCCGGCCGGTGATGGAGCGCATCGGCGCCGACACCGGCGAGACGGTGCACCTCAGCGTGACGCGAGGTGACCGCGTCGTCCAGGTGGCGCAGGTCGACTCGACCTACCTCCTCGGCACCCGGGACTGGACCGAGATCGACGTCCCGGTGCACTGCTCGGCACTGGGCAAGGTCTTCCTCGCCTGGGACGCCCTCGCCCTTCCCGCCGGCGAGCTGGAGCGACCCACGCCGGCCACGCTCTCCGATCCCGCCGACCTGCGTCGCGACGGCCTGCGCTCGCGTGAGCGCGGCTGGGCGCTGACCAACGACGAGCTCGAGATCGGCCTCACCGGCATCGCCGTACCCGTGTTCGGCGTCCATGACGACGTCGTCGCCTCGCTCGGGATCTCGGGCCCCACCCCGCGGCTGGGGGCCCGGCTCGACGAGCTCGGCCACCACCTGCTCGACCAGTCCACCGCGCTGTCATCCCTGCTGCGCGGCCCCGCTCCACCCCGCTCCACTCACCGAGCCGTACGCACCCAGGAGGTGGTCGCATGACCCCCGAGGAGATCCTTCAGCACCTCTACGACGAGACGCTGGTGGGCAACGCCCCGCGCGTGCTCGAGCTGACCAACGAGGGGCTCGGCCTCGACATGGAGCCGCAGACGCTGCTCTTCGACGCCCTGATCCCCTCCCTCGAGGAGGTCGGCGCACGCTTCGAGCGCGGTGACTTCTTCGTCCCCGAGATGCTGATCGCCGGACGTGCCATGGCAGGTGCGATGGAGCGACTGCGGCCCCTGCTCGCCGAGACCGGCGTGCAGACCATCGGCAAGTTCCTCATGGGCACGGTCAAGGGCGACGTCCACGACATCGGCAAGAACCTCGTCAACATCATGCTCGAGGGCGCGGGTTTCGAGGTGATCGACCTCGGCGTCCAGGTGGCCCCGGAGAAGTTCATCGAGGCGATCGACCTGCACCAGCCCGACATCGTCGGCTTCTCGGCCTTCCTCACCACCACGATGCCGATGTTCAAGGCCAACATGAACGCGCTCGAGAAGGCCGGGATGCGCAACGACGTCATCGTCATGGTCGGCGGCGCGCCCGTCACCCAGGAGTACGCCGACGCCGTGGGCGCGGACGGCTATGCGGCCGACGCCTCGCAGACGGTCAAGCGCGCCAAGAAGCTGCTCGGCGAGAAGCGCGCCAGGGTGAACGCATGACCAAGCCCCTCCACACGGTCCTCCGCTCGGCGACGAAGGAGGTCCGGCTCGGCCACGACCAGCCGTTCTGCATCATCGGCGAGCGGATCAACCCCACGGGACGCCGGATCTTCCAGGAGCAGCTGCGCGCCGGCGACTTCTCAGCCATCGAGCGCGACGTGAAGGCGCAGGTGGAGGGCGGCGCCAACGTGCTCGACATCAACATGGGCGTCCCGCTCACCGACGAGCCCGAGCTGCTGGCCAAGGCGATCCAGATGGCCCAGGAGCTCACCGACCTCCCGATCTGCATCGACTCCTCCGTGGTCGAGGCGCTCGAGGCCGGCCTCTCGGTCTACCAGGGCCGCGCCCTGGTCAACTCGATCACCGCCGAGGACGACCGCATGGCGGCGATCCTCCCGCTCGTCAAGAAGTACGACGCCGCGATCATCGCGCTCCCCAACGACCACGACGAGATCCCGATGGAGGCCGACAAGCGCGTCGAGCTCACCGGCAAGATCATCCGGGTCGCCACCGAGGAGTACGGAATCGCGCAGGCCGACATCGTCATCGACCCGCTGGCCATGCCCATCGGCGCCGACACCGGCACCACCTTGGTGACGTTCGAGGTGATGCGCCGCATCCGGGACGACTTCGGCGTGAACATGACCTGCGGTGCCTCCAACGTCTCCTTCGGGATGCCAGGACGCCACGCCCTCAACGCCGCGTGGCTGCCGATGGCGATGACCTCCGGGCTCACCAGCGCCATCACGGACGCCCGTACGCCCCAGATCGTCGAGGCGATCAGGGCAGCCGACGTGTTCCTCGGCCACGACGACTGGGGCATGGCCTGGATCGGCGCCCATCGCGCCAAGCTGGCTGCAGCAGCGGCCCAGGCGTGATCGCGCCCGACAGGACCCCGCCATGAGCCGGCCGCCCGAGGGACCGGACTTCTCGCTCGCGGACGTGGCCCGTGAAGGTCTGATCGAGAGGCCGGGCGCCGGTCCCGCGACCCACGACGGCACCGGCCGGGTCGACCTCACCTTCACCGTCCACAGCCTGGCCGAGGGAGGGACGGCGCAGCCGCCGACCCAGCGAGGCGTACGCGTCCCGCCGGGCGTGACGGTCTTCGACGCCGCGTCCTGGAACGGGATCGCGATCGACTCCACCTGCGGAGGGCACGGCACCTGCCACAAGTGCCGGATCCAGATCACGTCCGACACGGACGTGCCCGTCACGCGCCACGACGAGCGGACGTTCACCGCGACCCAGCTCTCCGAGGGCTGGCGGCTGGGCTGCCTGGTCCACGCCACCCGCGACCTCGCCGTCGAGGTGCCGCCCCTGACGACGCGCCCCAAGGCGGCCACGGTGGGGATCGGGCGCCAGGTGATCCTGCGCCCGGCGCTGCAGAAGCGCTACGTCGAGCTCGACGAGGCGACCCTCTCGGACCAGCGCACCGACCTCGTCCGCCTCACCGACGCGATCGACGACCTCGAGCTGACGGCCGACCTGCACGTCCTCCGCCGCCTCTCCGCGGTGCTGCGGCAGGCCGACTTCAAGGTCACGGCAGTCGTCGTCGACGAGGACCTCATCGACGTCGAGCCCGGGGACACCACGGCTGAGCGCTACGCCATCGCGTTCGACCTCGGCACGACGACGGTGGTCGGCACCCTGCTCGACGTCGGCACCGGCACCCCGGTGGCCGTCGCCTCGATGCTCAACGCGCAGCAGCCGTTCGGCGGCGACGTGATCAGCCGGATCAGCGCCACGATGATGGACCCCGAGGCCCTCGGCCGACTGCAGCAGGCGGCGGGCAGCACGCTGGCGTCCCTCGCCGCCGAGGTGTGCCGCGAGGCGGGCGTCGACCCGTTGCACGTCTACGAGGTCGCGGTGGCCGGGAACGCGACGATGACCGCGCTCGTCCTCGGCATCGACCCCGAGCCCCTCGGCGTCGCGCCGTTCGTGATGTCGTCGGCGCAGCCGCCGTCGGTCCTCGCCTCCGACATCGGGCTGGGCCTGCACCCGCGCGCTCGCGCGTTCTTCTTCCCCGCCCTCGGCGCCTACGTCGGCGGCGACATCGTCGCCGGGATGCTCGCCACCGGGATGGACCGCGACAAGCGCACCCGCCTCTTCATCGACGTCGGCACCAACTGCGAGATCGTGCTCAGCGACGGCGAGAAGATCCTGTCGACCGCCGCGCCCGCCGGTCCTGCCTTCGAGGGTGGTGCCATCCGGTGCGGCATGCGCGCCTCCGACGGGGCGATCGAGGTGATCAAGCTCGACGCCCACGCCGCCGATGCCGACGAGGCCGTCACCCTCGGTGTGATCGGCGACGTCGAGCCCAAGGGCCTGTGCGGCTCGGGCCTGGTCGACGCGGTCGCCGAGCTCGTACGCGTCGGACTGCTCGACGCCACCGGTCGTCTGGTGCCCGACGAGGACGCCAAGGAGATCGCGCCCGCGCTCGCCGAACGGCTGTCGAGGATCGGCGAGGAGCGGATCTTCCTGCTGCACCGACCCACGCCCGACACCGAGCCCGTCGAGTGCGTCTACCTGTCGCAGCGCGACGTCCGTGAGCTCCAGTTCGCGAAGGCTGCCATCTCCACCGGCTGGTCGCTGCTGCTCGAGGAGCTCGGTCTCGAGCACGGCGACGTGCAGCAGGTCCTGCTCGCCGGCTCGTTCGGCAGCTACCTCTCCCCCGCGTCGGCCGTCCGGATCGGGCTGGTACCCCAGCTGCCGGTGCTGCGCATCGTCGCGGCCGGCAACGTCGCCGGGGAGGGCGCCAAGATGGCGCTCCTGTCCGTGCGCGAGCGGGCCGGCGCGCTGGCGCTGCTCGAGGAGGTGACCTATGTCGAGCTCTCGGACCGCCCCGACTTCAACGACGCCTTCGTCGAGCAGCTCTCGTTCCGCACCTGACGGCGGTCGGGTCGCGCTGATCGCGTGCGGCGCGATCGCGCAGCCCGCGGCCGCCGTCGTGGGCCGCAACGACTGGCCCGTCGACGTCCACCCGCTCCCGCCGCTCCTGCACAACCACCCGCAGCGCATCGCCGGCGAGGTGCGCGCCCTGGCCGCAACCCTGGCGACGACGTACGACCGCATCGTCATCGGCTACGCCGACTGCGGCACCTACGGCGCCCTCGACGACGTCTGCCGTGAGCTCGGAGTCGAGCGGCTGCCCGGGCTGCACTGCTACGACCTGTACGCCGGTCCGTCGCGCCTGGAGCGCTTCTTCGACGAGCAGCCGGGGACCTACCTCCTCACCGACTTCCTCGTGCGCTCGTTCGCCAGGACGGTGGTCCAGGAGATGGGACTGGACCGCTACCCCGAGCTCCGCGACACCTACTTCGGCAACTACACCCGCGTCGTGTGGCTCGCCCAGCAGCCCGACCACGAGCTGCGTGGGCTCGCCGAGGAGGCCGCGGCCCGCATCGGGCTGCCCCTCACCGTCGTCGAGACGGGCGACCACGGGCTCGAGCGCGCGCTCGCCGACCTCCTCCAGCCTGCTACCTAGGGACGATCTGGTAGGTCCGGAACCCGGATCACCTACGAGATCGTCCCTGGCTACCCGCGCAGGCGATCGAGCAGGTCGGTGCGCCAGGCCTCGGTCTCACCGATCTGGTTGAACGTGAAGACGTGGAGGCCGTCGACGAGCGCACCCTCCTCGCCCAGGGCGGGAGCGCACTTCTCGAGGAAGCTCTCACCGGTGAACCCGCCGGGAGCGGCGAGCCGGGCGAAGAGGCCCTTGTTCTTGGCCAGGAACTTCGTGGACTCGCCCACGCCGATCCTGGTCGCCATCCCGAGCAGCTTGGTGCGCTCGACCGGACCGGGCATGCCCAGCAGGACAGGCATCGTCACGCCGCGACGGCGCAGCCGACCCATCCAGTCGCGTACGCCGGCGGGGTCGAACGTCAGGTTGCTGACGATGTGCGTGGCGTAGCGGCGCTTGTCCCACATGGACTGCACCGTGAGGTCGTCGTGGATGGTGGGGTGCGACTCCGGGTAGCCCGTGATCCCCACGTGCGCGAACGGCGAACCCAGCTCCTTGAGGTCCTCGAGCAGGGCCAGCGCGTCGGGGTAGTCACCGGCGGGCTCGGCGTCGCCGCCCGGCACGAAGACGCTCGTGATGCCCTTGCCGACGAGTCGCTCGACGATCTCGCCCAGCTCCGCCGGACCGGTCACCATCCGGGCCGCGATGTGCGGCACCACGTGGTAGCCGTGCCCGGCCAGCCGCTCCGTGAGGTCGAACGTGGTCTCGAGCCCCTTGGAGGGCGAGGCCGTCACCGTCACGGTGCGATCGCGGGGCAGGTGCTCGAGCACCTTGTCCTCGGTGGAGGCAGTGGGGAGCACCTCGTAGCGGGCGTTCTCCAGCAGGCGGACCATGGTGGCGGCGTGTCGCTTGTTGCGCATAGAGCAACTCATTTCGTGATGCGCATCGAATGACCTGAGTCTAGTGCGTGCGCCCCCCGGGCGACAGGCCCAGAAGTGCCACCAGGACTGCTCTCCTGAAATGCCACGAGGGGCGGCCACCTGTCGGTGGCCGCCCCTCGCAGAGGGCTAGCGAGACGTCACTTGACCGTGACGGTGGCGCCGGCGGCCTCGAGGGCCTCCTTGGCCTTGTCCGCGGCAGCCTTGTCGACGCTCTCGAGGATCGTCTTGGGGGCGGCCTCGACGAGGTCCTTGGCCTCCTTCAGACCGAGGGAGGTCAGGGCGCGCACCTCCTTGATGACGTTGATCTTCTTCTCGCCGGCGGCCTCGAGGACGACCTCGAAGTCGGTCTTCTCCTCGGCGGCCTCGGCGGCAGCGCCACCGGCGGCCGGGGCAGCGGCCACGGCGGCGGGGGCAGCGGCGGTCACGCCGAAGGTGTCCTCGAACTGCTTCACGAACTCAGAGAGCTCGATCAGGGTCATCTCCTTGAAGGCGTCAAGGAGCTCGTCGGTGCTGAGCTTCGCCATGGTGGCGTTTCCTTCCGTAGATGGGCGGCAGTGTGGCGCGAAGCGACACTCTCGCCCGATGTGTGCAGTAGGTGGTGTACGTCGGCCCGGTCAGGCGTCGGTGGACTCGGCAGCCGTGTCGGCAGCCTCGTCGGTCGCCTCGGGCTCGGCGGCCTCCTCGACGGAGACCTCCTCCGCCGGGGCGTCCTCGGCAGCGACAGCAGCCGGAGCACCGGCACCACCTGCGAGGATCGAGGGGTCCTGCTCGGCCTTGGCCTGGAGCGCACCCGCGAGACGGGCGGCCTGGGCGAGAGGCGCGTTGAGCAGGTAGACGGCCTGGGAGAGCGAAGCGAGCATGCCGCCCGCGAGCTTGCCCAGGAGGACCTCACGCGACTCGAGATCGGCCAGCTTGGCGATCTCGGCGGCGTCGAGGGGCTTGCCGTCCAGTACGCCGCCCTTGATGACAAGAGCGGGGTGTGCCTTGGCAAAGTCACGCAGACCCTTGGCGGCCTCGACCACGTCTCCATTGATGAAGGCGATGGCGGTGGGGCCGGTCAGCAGGTCGTCGAAGCCTTCGATGCCGACCTCAGTGGCGGCGATCTTGGCGAGCGTGTTCTTGACCACGGCGTAGCTGGCGTTCTCGCCGAGGGAGCGCCGCAGGTCCTGCAGCTGCTTCACGGTGAGACCGCGGTACTCGGTCAGCACAGCGCCGGCGGAATCGTTGAAGGAATCAACGATCTCCGCAACGGCGGCAGTCTTGTCTGGCCGCGCCATGGGTCTCCTTCCGGTGTCGACCACCGGCGTCCGGCCCACAGACGACGAACGCCCCGAGCACAGGCTCAGGGCGTGGTGCGGCGTGAACCGCTGCTCTTCACCTGCGCCGGCCGTTCGCTGCTGCGAACCTTCAGTCACTCGCGTGGAGCTCGTGACAACCTGCGGTCTTGGGTTTCGAGATGGAACAGTACGCGCCCGTTCCCGGACCAGACAAATCGCGGGACGCGGGCGGCAAACGCCCCAATCACCCCCCGCGGGAGTCCCAACACTGGTTCGATGGTCGGCGTGGACCAACAGCTCACGACCGTCGGGGCGTCACTCGCCCGCAGCGACGAACGCATGCTCACCGGCCGCAACGCCGCGGGCCGGGTGTGGAAGACCGGTTTCGGCGGGCTCGACCCGCTGATCGGCGGCGGCATGCGTGCCGGGTCGCTGATCCTGCTCGCCGGCCCCCAGGGACTCGGCAAGTCGACGTTCGCGCTGCAGGTCGCGCGCAACAACGCCGCCACGGGTCGCCCGGTCCTCTACTTCTCCTACGAGCACGACGCCGAGGACATGACGCAGAAGCTCATCGCCATGGAGGCCGGCGAGCTCGACGACTCCGACATGGTGCGGATGACGAGCATCCGCTCGATCTTCGACGACCTCTGGGTCAGCTCGCTCGACCACCGCCTCGAGTCGGTCCCGTCGGGCGTCGAGGCGCTGGCCAAGGTGTCGCACTACTCCGAGATGCTCTTCGTGCACCGCTCCACCGGCACGCGTACGGACCTGGCCGCGATCCAGGCCGCCATCGACGCCGTCCGGGAGCTGGCGGGCACGACCCCGCTGGTGATCGTGGACTACCTGCAGAAGGTGAAGTCGTCCCACGACGACGACGAGGCCCGGTCGACCGAGATCGTCGAGGGGCTCAAGGACATCGCGATCGACATCAGCGCACCCGTGCTGGCGATCGCCGCGGCCGACAAGGAGGCGCTGCGCTCCGGACGCCGGATGCGTGCCAACGACCTCCGCGGCTCGAGCGCGCTGGCCTACGAGGCCGACGTGGTGCTGGTGCTCAACAACAAGTTCGACATCGTCGCGCGGCACCACCTGACCTACGACCTGGGCAACGCGGAGCGGTTCCGCGAGTACGCCGTCCTGACGGTGGAGAAGAACCGGTTCGGTCGCGACGGCGTGACGATGCAGTTCAAGACCCGGTTCGACCAGGGCCGCTACGAGTCCGAGGGCTCCGAGGTCAAGGAGCAGCTGATCGACGAGCGGGTCTTCCGCGAGTAGCGCGCAGCGCTTCACCCGTCAGTCTGGCGTCAGCCCAGCCTGGGTCACATGCCCGGCTGCTCGGTGACCTGGCTGGCCGGCGGCGCCTCGATCTCGACGTCGGTGCCGAAGTCGGAGTACGTGCCCTCGGTGTTGCCCTTCGTCGTGGGGCCGCCGTTGGGCGCCTTCACCTCGACGGTCTGGGCGAACTTGCGCGGCAGGTTGTCGGCGTCGACCCACATCTCGGTCACCAGCTCCTTGGGAAGCATGTCGGCCATCGCGGCCGGGAACTCCATCGCCTTGAGGTAGGACGTCGGGTCCATGGTGATCCGGTAGTGGTTGGTCTCCACACCGTCGACCTCCTCGCTGCCGATCAGCTCGAGCTTCTTCGGCGACTCCATCGCCTTGAACATGACCTCGGGGTCGGTCGCCTTGCCGATCATCCCGAAGAGCGAGTTCGGGTCGCTGAGGTCGATCTTGAGCCACTTGTCGCCGGTGCCGAAGGCGTCTGACTTCATGTACATCGCCTGGTCGAGGAGGATCATCTCCATCGCCTGGGCGCCCGTGCCGGAGGCCTTCATCTCGATGCCGTCGGCACCGAAGCGGGCCTGGCCGGCCATCTCCTGGGCCTGGCCGGCGGAGTCTGACGTCGTGGTGAAGCTGAAGCTGCCGGCGTCCTGGAGCGCGGCCATCACCGAGGGGTAGAAGTCGTCGGCGGACAGCTCGGCCACGGATGCGTCCGCCGGCGCCTCGGACTCCTCCGCGGCAGCGTCGGTGGAGTCGTCCGTGGCGGTGTCGCTCGACTCGTCGCTACTGGCGCTCGAGGTGTCGGAGCCCGAGTCGTCACCGCCGCACGCGGAGGCGCCCGCACCGATCGTCAGCACCAGGGCTGCGGTGCCGAGGCGGCGGGAGAGTGACGTGACGCGCATGGGAGCTCCTGGGTGCATGAGGGTGGTGCGGGGCGTGCCGCGGGAAGCGGGCGTACGAGTGTGCGCCTGCACCGGTTGTACCCGATGGTTCCACAGCGAAACGGGGCTCGGACGACAATCGGCCCGGCCGCCCCCGTGGGGGCGACCGGGCCGATGCGGCTGAGCCGAGGATCAGGCCTGAGCGGCAGCGGCGTCGTCCTCGAGGGCGACGTTCTTCACGCGGTTGGGGTCCACCTGGACACCGGGGCCCATCGTCGTCGAGAAGGTGATCTTCTTGATGTAGCGGCCCTTGGAGCTGGCCGGCTTGAGACGCAGCACCTCGTCGAGGGCGGCCGCGTAGTTCTCCGCGAGCTGGACCTCGGAGAAGGACGCCTTGCCGATGATGAAGTGCAGGTTCGAGTGGCGGTCGACGCGGAACTCGATCTTGCCGCCCTTGATGTCCGTGACGGCCTTGGCGACGTCGGGGGTCACCGTGCCCGTCTTCGGGTTCGGCATGAGCGAGCGCGGGCCGAGGACGCGGCCGAGGCGACCGACCTTGCCCATCATGTCGGGCGTCGCGACGACGGCGTCGAAGTCGAGCCAGCCGCCGGCGACCTTCTCGATCAGCTCGTCGCCACCGACGAACTCGGCGCCGGCCTCACGTGCAGCGTCGGCCTTGTCGCCGTTCGCGAACACGAGGACGCGGGCGGTCTTGCCGGTGCCGTGCGGGAGGTTGACGGTGCCGCGGACCATCTGGTCGGCCTTGCGCGGGTCGACACCCAGGCGCATGACGACGTCGACGGTCTCGTCGAACTTCTTCTTGGAGCCACCCTTGGCGATCTTGATGGCGGCCAGCGGGGCGTAGAGCTCGTCCAGGTCGAACAGCTCTGCCGCTGCGCGGTAGGTCTTGCTGCGCTGCATTGTCTTCTCGTTTCTGTGGTGCGAAGGATGTGGTCAGCGAGCCAGCGCGGCTCTCCCACATGTCTTGAAAGGGGAAACTTCTCAGTCGGTCGTGACGCCCATCGAGCGCGCAGTGCCCTCGACGATCTTCATGGCCGCATCGAGGTCGTTGGCGTTGAGGTCGGGCAGCTTGGTGGTCGCGATCTCGCGCACCTGGTCCTTGGTCAGCTTGCCGACCTTCTCCTTGTGCGGGACGCCCGAGCCCTTGGAGAGACCGGCAGCCTTCTTGATGAGCTCGGCGGCCGGCGGGGTCTTGGTGATGAAGTCGAACGTGCGGTCCTCGTAGATGGTGATCTCGACGGGGATGACGTTGCCGCGCATGGACTCGGTCTGGGCGTTGTAGGCCTTGCAGAAGTCCATGATGTTGACGCCGTGCGGGCCGAGCGCCGTACCGACCGGCGGAGCCGGAGTGGCCGAGCCAGCCTGCAGCTGCACCTTCACCAGCGCTGCGATCTTCTTCTTGGGAGGCATAGCCTTCTTCTTTCTCTCTCTTGTGGTCACGACGAGGACGGATGCCCTCTGCCACGGGTTGTCGCTACTTCGTGGTGCTACGTGCATTGTCAGCCCGACGAGCGGGCCGACGCCAATCGTCGGGCGCTGGCGTCAGACCTTCTGGATCTGGCTGAAGCTGAGCTCGACCGGGGTCTCGCGGCCGAAGATCTCCACGAGCGCCTTGACGCGCTGGGACTCGGCGTTGATCTCGGTGATGGTCGCGTGGAGCGTGGCGAAGGGGCCGTCGACCACCATGACGGAGTCGGAGACGTCGAAGTCCGCGACCTCGACCGCCTTGCGCGGCGTGGTGCTCGCACCCTTCTCGCCCGACGCGGCGGCCTCGGCCTCGGCGGCGTGGACGACGGCGGGGGACAGCATGTCCTCGACCTCGCTCATGCTGAGCGGGACGGGCTGGTGGCTGTGGCCGACGAAGCCGGTGACGGACGGCGTGTGGCGTACGGCCGACCAGGACTCGTCGGTGAGGTCCATCCGGACCAGGACGTAGCCCGGGAGCACGGTGCGGGTGACCATCTTGCGCTGGCCGTTCTTGATCTCCGCGACCTCCTCGGTGGGGACCACGATCTCGTGGATGTAGTCCTCCATGTTGAGGGAGATGATGCGGTTCTCGAGGTTGTGCTTGACCCGCTTCTCCATGCCCGAGTAGGTGTGCACGACGAACCAGTCGCCCGGCTTCGCCCACAGCTCGCGGCGGAACGCCTCGAGCGGGTCGTTCTCGTCGGGGGTCTCCTCGGCGGACTCGCCGTCCTCGGCGGACTCGCCGTCCTCGTCGGCCGCGCCGTCCTCGGAGACGCCGTCCTCGTCCGCCGCCGCGCCCTCGGGCACGTCGGTGGTGTCCTCTGCTGCGTCGTCGTTCGCGGGCTCGCCGACGGCGTCCTCGGTGGTCGCCTCGTCGTCGGTCTCGACCGGACCGTCGACCTGGTCGTCGACCTGGTCCACGTCAGTGTTCTCAGACACGTCTCACTCCGTACGTTTCGTTGCTGGGGCCGGTCAGCGGGACCGGTGCCGGGCTGACCCGGCAGGAACTCGAGCGGCGGGACCCGCTGCTCGAGCGGTGGTCACTGGGTGGAGCTGCCACCCGTGAAGACCACGAAGATCAACTTTCCGAAGGCCAGGTCCAGGACCGTCACGATGGCCATCACGGCGACGACGAAGACCAGCACGACGAAGAAGTAGGTGATCAGCTGCTGCTGGGTGGGCCACACCACCTTGCGGAGCTCGGCCACCACCTGGCGCAAGAACGTGGCGGGGCTGGTGCGCCCACGGTCGTCACCGCGCGAGTCGCGCCGGTCCTGAACCGCGTTGCCGTCGGCCACGTTTCCCACCTTCTCGTTGTCGCTGTGCAGTCCTTCTCGCAGGGCACGAGGGACTTGAACCCCCAACCTTCGGTTTTGGAGACCGATGCTCTACCAGTTGAGCTAGTGCCCTCCGATGGTCCCGACCCCGCTCGGGGGCATGCCGAAGCATCTGGCGAAACCACCAATCGGGAAGCATACGGGGAGGGGACCAGCGCCGTCGAACCGAGGCGTGTCAGGGTGGGGGCGTGGAGCGGCACCGTGACGTATCGGCCCTGCCGAAAGCACACCTGCACCTCCACTTCACCGGATCGATGCGTCACGCGACGCTCCTCGAGCTCGCCGAGCGCGACGGGATCGCGCTCCCCGACTCACTGGTCGAGGACTGGCCGCCGCAGCTCAGCGCGGCCGACGAGAAGGGCTGGTTCCGGTTCCAGCGCCTCTACGACGTGGCGCGCTCGGTGCTGCGTACGCCCGAGGACGTACGCCGGCTGGTGCTCGAGGCCGCCGAGGACGACGTGCGCGACGGCGGGCGCTGGCTGGAGATCCAGGTCGACCCGAGCGGCTACGCGGCGCGGTTCGGCGGCATCACCGAGTTCACCGACCTCGTGCTCGACTGCGTGCGCGACGCCTCCGAGCGCACCGGGCTCGGGATCGCAGTGGTCATCGCGGCCAACCGCACCCGCCACCCCCTCGACGCGCGCACGCTCGCGCGCCTCGCGGGCCAGTACGCCGGCCGCGGCGTGATCGGCTTCGGGCTCTCCAACGACGAGCGGCGCGGCAGCACCGAGGACTTCGCGGGCGCCTTCCGGATCGCCGATCGCGCCGGGCTGCTGCTCGTGCCCCACGGTGGCGAGCTCCGCGGCGCCGACCACGTCCGGCAGTGCCTGGACAGCCTCGGCGCGCAGCGGCTCGGGCACGGCGTACGCAGCGCGGAGGACCCGGAGCTGCTGGACCGGATCGTGCAGGCGGGCGTCGCGCTCGAGGTGTGCCCGGTCTCCAACGTCTCGCTCGGCGTCTACTCCGACCTCACCTCGGTCCCGCTCCCCCAGCTGCTGGCGGCCGGAGCCACGGTCGCGCTCGGTGCCGACGACCCGCTGCTGTTCGGCTCGCAGCTGGCCGGCCAGTACGCCACGATGCGCGCCGCCCACGACCTCGACGACGCGACGCTCGCCCGGCTGGCGGAGATGTCCTTCACGGCCTCCCGGGCTCCCTCCGACGTGGTCGACGCGGCCCGCCGCGACATCGCCGCCTGGCTCGCCTGACCACCCACCCCGCGTACCTAGGGACGTTTTGGTAGGTCGAACGCCCGGATCGCCTACCAAAACGTCCCTAGATACCGGACGTCAGAGGGAGCAGCCGACCGTCACGGGCTCGTTGACGAGGGTGACCCCGAACTGCGCGCGTACGCCGTCGCGGACCTCGCGCGCCAGGATGAGCAGCTCCTCGGTGGTCGCGCCCCCGCGGTTGGTCAGCGCCAGGGTGTGCTTGGTCGACAGCGACACCCGCTCCCCCGCGGCCGGGCTCGTCCAGCCCTTGGCGAAGCCAGCCCGCTCGATCAGCCAGCCGGCGCTGGACTTCACGGTGCCGTCGGGCTGCTCCCAGCGCGGCGCGTCCGCGGGCAGCGCGGCCGCCTGCTCGGGCGTGAGGAACGGGT
The DNA here is from genome assembly GCA_963711175.1 of uncultured Actinomycetota bacterium. Lineage (GTDB taxonomy): Bacteria > Actinomycetota > Actinomycetes > Propionibacteriales > Nocardioidaceae > Nocardioides. The sequence continues at coordinate 46,672 of CAVQDC010000009.1, read as the reverse complement.
TGGTGAAGAACGAGCCTGCGCTCCACGTGTCGTGGTCCGCGGCGTCGAGGACCATCCCCTTGCCGCGCCGCAGCCCGAGGACGGCCGCACGGACGTCGGCGAGCGAGGCGCGCTGCCCCTCCTCGACACCCAGGGTGCGGGCGAGCTCGGCGTAGCGGACCGGCGCACCCAGCGCCCCCTGGCGGAGCTGGAAGGTGACGTCCAGGACGACGTGGCGCCCCGGGTCGGCCTTGAACCGGCTGGAGCGGTAGCCGAACCGGCACTCGGCGGCGGCGAAGGTGCGTACGCCGTTGAGCGTGCGGTCCCAGACTCGCACCCGCGCGATGGTCTGGGAGACCTCCTGGCCGTAGGCGCCGACGTTCTGGATCGGGGTCGCTCCGACCGAGCCCGGGATGCCGGACAGCGCCTCGACGCCGACCCAGCCGCGCTCGACCGCCTCGGCCACGAGGTCGTCCCAGCTCTCACCGGCGGCGACCGTCACGGTCGCGCCGGAGCAGGTCGGGTCTCCGGAGTCGTCGAGGTCGGTGACCACGCCGGAGGTCGCGACCTCGACCACCAGGCCGTCGAAGCCCTCGTCGGCGACGACCAGGTTGGAGCCACCGCCGAGCACCAGCACGGGGGTGCCGGCGGCGTCCGCGGAGGAGACGGCAGTGATCAGCTCAGCCTCGGTGGTGGCGCGCGCCCAGTCACGGCCGGGACCGCCGAGGCGCAGCGTCGTGTGGTCCCGGAGCACAGGAACCGGGTCAGGCACTGTCGGCGTGCTTCACGACGGCCCTGGGCATGCCCAGCACCTTCTGGCCCTCGCAGGTGACCTCGAGCGCGAGGGTGGCCAGGCCGTCGGCGACCGACTTCACGGTGCCGGCGACGACCACGTCTGCCCCACCCTCTGCAGGTACGACGACGGGGCTGGTGAACTTCGCCCCGAGGTCGACGACCTCGGCACCGTCGGTCCACTCCGCGACCGCACGGCCGACGAGGGCGAGGGTGTACATCCCGTGGGCGATCACGCCGGGCAGGCCCACGCTGCGTGCGACCTCCTCGTCCTGGTGGATCGGGTTCTGGTCCCCACTGGCCTCGGCGTAGGCGACGAGGTCGGCCCGGGTGATGGTGAACGTCTTGGGCTCGAGCGTGTCGCCGGCGTTCATGCCGCACCGCCCGAGTGGACGAGCGTGGCCTTGCCGGTGCAGACGACCGCGCCGAGCGACGTCGGTGATCTCGCTGGTGGTGGCGATGATGTCGGCGCCGCCGATCTGGCGCAGCCCGGTCACCGTGAGCGTGGCGCTCAGCTCGTCACCCGCGACCAGTGGCCGGACGTAGGCGAAGCGCTGCTCGCCGTGGACGATCCGGTGGAGGTCGATCTGCTCGGCGTCGAGGAAGGCCTGCATGGCATCGAAGGCCAGGACGATCGGGAAGGTCGGTGGCACGGCGTCCCCCGGATGGCCGACGGCAGCGGCGAAGGCCGCGACCCGGTCGGTCGTGACGGTCAGGGGTGCTGGAGCGGGAAACGCACGCCCCACCAGGGAGGGGTCGACAGGCATGTCACGACCCTAGAACACGACAACCCGTCCGAGAGCCTCGGACGGGTCGGGTGTGACGGAGCAGAGCGTCAGCGCGTCTCGCGGTGCGCCGTGTGGTTGCGGCAGCGCGGGCAGAACTTCTTCAGCTCGATGCGGTCGGGGTCGTTGCGACGGTTCTTCTTGGTGATGTAGTTGCGCTCCTTGCACTCGGTGCACGCGAGCGTGATCTTGGGGCGAACGTCAGACGACTTGCTGGCCATGGGAGAACCTTCTCGTTGCTGGGTGGTGCGGGGTGAGGCTTGCTGAGACTGTCGGTGTAGCGGGGGCGGGACTCGAACCCGCGACACCACGATTATGAGCCGTGTGCTCTAACCACCTGAGCTACCCCGCCGCGGAGGCCGGACGTCCCCGGGGGGAAATCCGATCCAGAGCCCCTTTACGGAATCGAACCGTAGACCTTCTCCTTACCATGGAGACGCTCTGCCGACTGAGCTAAAGGGGCAACGACGGAGAACGATACACACGCTCGTGCCGCGATGAGAAATCGGCTCAGGAGGCGGCTTCCGACGCCTGGATCCGGGGCCAACCGACGGCCTGTTCCAGCTCGTAGGACAGCCCCAGGAGACGTGCCTCGCGGCCGGCTCCAGCACCCAGCATCATGCCCTGCGGCAGGCCCGCAGCGGTGGTCGCCAGGGGCAGCGAGACCGCCGGTTCGCCGGTCGCGTTCTGCAGCGGGGTGAAGGCCACCCACTCCATCAGCCGGTCCATGATCTCCTCGTAGTCGCGGTCCGGGCGCAGGTGCCCGACCCGGGGCGTCTCGGTCGCCAGCGTCGGCGTGAGGGTGATGTCGTACGTCGCGCGCAGGCGGGCCGCGGCGCGCTGGGAGTGGCGCAGCACGGCGATCGACATCGGCTGCTTGTGCAGGTTGCGCGCGGCGTGCCTCGCGAGACCGAGGGTGAGGTTGTCGAGCCTGGTCGGGTCGAAGGTCTCGCCGAAGTCCTTGCGGCCCCGCTTCGCGATCGCGAAGGCGAGCAGCGACCAGAACCGCACGAAGTGCTCGGGGAAGCTGTCGGGCACCGGGTTGTCGATCTCCTCGACGTGGTGGCCGAGGTCCTCCAGGAGAGCGGCGGTCCGCAGCGTCAGCTCGCGCACCTCCGGGCTGGAGTCGCGGCCGATGCCCTGGGTCACCACGGCGATCCGCAGTCGCGCCTTGCCCGGCCGGGTGATGTCGCCGATCGGGGCGAGACTCGGGTTGCGCCAGATCTTCTCGGCCTCGCGGTAGAACGCGGCCGTGTCGCGCACGCTGCGGGTGAGCACTCCGTCGGAGACGATGCGCACCGGCATCTCGCGCATCATCCGGTCCTGCGCCAGCCGGCCGCGCGTGGGCTTGAGGCCGACGAGGCCGTTGACCGAGGCCGGGATGCGGATCGAGCCGCCGCCGTCGTTGGCGTGCGCGATCGGCACGGCACCAGCGGCCACCAGGGCGGCCGACCCCGCCGACGAGGCCCCCGCGTAGTGGTCGGTGTGCCACGGGCTGCGCACCGGCCCGAGGCGTACGTGGTCGGCCGCACCCGAGAAGCCGAACTCCGAGAGCTGGGTCTTGCCGAGCGGGATCAGGCCGGTCGCGAGGTACATGCGGGCGAAGTCGCCGTCTGCCTCGGCCGGCTCCGCCCGGAACGCGTCGGCGCCGTGCTGGGTCGGCATGCCGGCCACGTCGACGTTGTCCTTGACGAAGGTCGGGACGCCCGCGAACCAGCCACCGCGGGGGTGCTGCGCCTCGGTCCGGGCCCGGTCGTACGCCGCATGGGCCACCGCCCCGAGCGCCGCGTCGACCTGCTCGGTGCGGGCGATCGCCGCGTCGACGACCTCGGGGATCGAGACGGTCCCGGCACGGAGGGCCTCGACGATGCCGGTGGCGTCGAGGTCGGTCAGGGCGTCGTCGGAGAACGCGTGCACGCGGGTCATGTCACGACACTAGTGCGGCACGAGGGACGAGTGCCGCGCGTGTGGCGGGAGGTCGAGTGGCCCCGCGACCGAGCCTGCGAGGTCGCGACGGGACGTATCGAGACCAGGGGTCGCGGCACGAGGGACGAGTGCCGCGCGTGTGCCGGGACGTGTCGAGACGGGGGCCAAGGGGTCGCCCTCAGCCCGCACAGCCGCGGCGATGGCATCCGTCGAGGTGGTCGTCGACGAGACCGATGGCCTCCATGAGGGCGTACATCGTGGTGGGTCCGACGTGGGCGAACCCGATCTTCTTGAGCGCCTTGGAGAGCGCCAGGGACTCGGGCGACGTGGTCGGCACGTCGGCCGTCGTGCGCGGGGCCGGACCCGGCTCCGGGCGGAAGGACCAGATGAACGCCTCCAGCCCGCCCTCGTCGCGCAGGGCAACCGTGGCGCGCGCGTTGGAGATGGCCGCGTCGACCTTGCGGCGGTTGCGCACGATGCCGGCGTCGGCCATCAGCCGTTCGACGTCGCCCTCGTCGAACGCGGCGACGACGTCGGCGTCGAAGCCGGCGAACGCGGTGCGGAAGTGCGGACGCTTGTTGAGGATCGTGAGCCACGACAGGCCGGACTGGAACGCCTCGAGGGTGAGCCGCTCGAGGTGGGCAGCCTCGCCGGCGACGCGCAGGCCCCACTCGGTGTCGTGGTAGGCCAGGTTGACCGGGTCGCCGCCGCCCCAGGGGCAGCGGGCGATCCCGTCGTCGCCCACGACTGGCCCCACCCCCGCGCTCATGGCGGCATTCTCGCGCACGCCACCGTCAGTGGCGCTGCTTGAGCCTGACGTGGGGCAGCTCGGGCGCCGGGATGGGCGGGAGGCCGAGGTCGACCCTGCCGAACCGCCCGTCGCCGACGGCGGTGCCGGTCTCGACGACGGCACCGTCGGCGGTGATCTGGTCCTGCCACTCGCGCCGGTAGTCCTCGATCTCGTCGTGGTCACGGCCGATGAAGTTCCACCACATGACGATCGCCTCGCCGAAGGGCGGGCCGCCGAGCAGCAGCAGACGGGCCTCCTCGTGGACGGTCACCGTGAGCGACGTACGTCCGGGGGCGAGGTGGGCGAGCTCGCTTGGCTTCAGCTCCTGGCCGTCGACCTCGACGAGGCCGACGTCGAGCAGGACGCCGTGCTCGAACGACTCGTCGACCTCGATCTCGACGCTGTGCCCGGTCGCGATCATCACCTCGGCACCCAGGAGCGGAGTGTGGGTGGTCACCGGCGACGTGGCGCCGAACGCTGAGCCGATGAAGACGCGCGCCTCCCAGCCCGGTCCGCGCACGGGGTCGGGAGCGAAGTGCTCGAAACCGGGATCGCAGTCGCGGCTGGCGTCGGGCAGGGCGATCCAGAGCTGGGCCCCGTGCAGCACCGTCGTGCCGGGAGTGGAGACCTCGGTGTGGCTGATGCCGCGTCCGGCGGTCATCAGGTTGAGCTCGCCGGGCCGGACGGTCGCCAGGCTGCCGACCGAGTCGCGGTGCTCGAGCTCCCCGTCGAAGAGCCAGCTCGCCGTCTGCAGGCCAGTGTGCGGGTGCGCGGGCAGGACCATGCCGCCGGTCTCGTCGACCTCGTCGGGCCCGTAGTGGTCGACGAAGCACCAGGCGCCGATCAGCGACCGGTGGCGCTGCGGGAGCGTGCGTCGTACGCGCATGGCCCGCGGACCGCCCAGCGGGACCTCGCGCGGCGTGAGCACGTCGATGTGCGTGGTCATCGTGCGCCACCGTACCCGCAGAGGTGAACCGGCGGGCCTCGTCAGCTCAGGTGGTGGGGGTCGTCCTCGCGGCTCGAGCCGGTGCCCTGGTGGGCCGAGCCGCCGGAGGAGCCCCCGCCCTGCCCGGCCTGCCCGGGTCGGTCGAGCCGGACCACGACGGACTTGTAGACCGGCTGGTTGCTCTTCTCCGCAGTGGAGTCCAGCGGCACGAGGGGGTTGGCCTCGGGGTAGTAGGCCGCCACGCACCCGCGGGGCTGGTCGTAGGGGACGATCCGGAACGAGCTGGCCATCCGCTCGACCCCGTCCTTCCACTCGCTGACCAGGTCGATCACGTCGCCCTCGGCGTAGCCGAGGTCGCGCAGGTCGTCGGGGTTGACGAACACGACCCGCCGACCGCCCTTCACGCCGCGGTAGCGGTCGTCGAGGCCGTAGATCGTGGTGTTGAACTGGTCGTGCGAGCGCATCGACTGCAGGAGGAAGCGCCCCCTCGGTACCTCGAGCACCTCCAGCGGGGTCGAGGTGATGACCGCCTTGCCGCTGTCGGTCTCGAAGATGCGGTTGTCGCGGGGAGGGTGCGGCAGGACGAACCCGCCGGGCTCGTCGACCTTCTCGTCGTAGGCCGCGCAACCGGGGACGACGCGGGCGATCCGGCGGCGGATCTCGGTGTAGTCACTGCGGAAGGCTGCCCACGGGACGGGCGAGTCCTCGCCGAGGGTGGCCAGGGCGAGCGAGCAGATGATGTCGACCTCGGAGCGCAGGTGCTCCGAGGGCGGGTCGAGGGGGCCCTTGGAGGCGTGGACCGCGGACATCGAGTCCTCGACGGTCACCCGCTGCACGCGGCCACCGGTGAGGTCCTTCTCGCTGCGGCCGAGGGCGGGCAGGATCAGCGCCTCGCCCCCGTGGACCACGTGCGAGCGGTTGAGCTTGGTGGACACGTGGACGGTCAGCGCGGCGTTGCGCATCGCCGCCTCGGTGACCTCGGTGTCGGGCGCGGCGCCGACGAAGTTGCCGCCCATCCCCATGAAGACGCGGATCTTGCCGTCGCGCAGCGCCTGGATGGAGCCGACGGTGTCGAGGCCGTGCTCGCGCGGCGGCTCGAAGCCGAACTCGTCGCGGATCGCGTCGAGGAAGTGGTCGGGCACGCGCTCCCAGATGCCCATCGTGCGGTCGCCCTGGACGTTGGAGTGGCCGCGCACCGGGCACACGCCCGCGCCGGGCTTGCCGATGTTGCCCTGCAGCAGGGCGACGTTGACGATCTCCTTGATCGTGCCGACGGCGTTGTGGTGCTGGGTGATGCCCATCGCCCAGCAGGTGATGGTGGCCGGCGACTCCGCGACCATCCGCGCGGCCTCGGTGATCTGGTCGCGGGTGAGTCCCGTGGAGGCCTCCACCTTGTCCCAGTCGAGGTCGGCCACGTGGGCGGCGTACGCCTCGAAACCAGTGGCGTACTCCTCGAGGAAGTCGTGGTCGAGCGCGTCCCACTCGATCAGGAGCGCGCCGACCGCCTGGAAGAAGGCCAGGTCGCCGTTGAGCCGGATCGGCAGGTGCAGGTCGGCCATCCCGGTGCCCACCGTCAGCCCCTTGGCGTTCTGCGGGTTCTTGAAGCGGACCAGCCCGGCCTCCTGGAGCGGGTTGACCGAGATGATCTTCGCCCCGCGGGACTTCGCCTCCTCCAGCGCCGACAGCATGCGCGGGTGGTTGGTGCCCGGGTTCTGTCCGACGACGATCAGGAGCTTGGCCTGGTGGATGTCCTCGAGGCTGACCGAGCCCTTGCCGATGCCGATGGTCTCCGACAGCGCCGACCCCGAGGACTCGTGGCACATGTTCGAGCAGTCGGGGAGGTTGTTGGTCCCGAGCGACCGCGCAAAGAGCTGGTAGGCGAACGCAGCCTCGTTGGAGGTCTTCCCAGAGGTGTAGAAGGTCGCCTGGTCGGGGTGGTCGAGACGCTGCAGGTGCCCGGCCATGGTGGCGAAGGCGTCGTCCCACGAGATCGGGGTGTAGTGGGTGGCACCCGGTCGCAGGACCATCGGCTCGGTGATCCGACCCTGCTTCCCCAGCCAGTACTCCGTACGACCGGCGAGGTCCTCCACGGAGTGCGTCTCGAAGAACGCGCGGTCGAGCAGCTGGCGGGTCGCCTCCTCGGCGACGGCCTTGGCGCCGTTCTCGCAGAACTCGGCCGCGTGCCGGTGACCGGGCGCCGGGTCGGGCCAGGCGCAGCCCTGGCAGTCGAAGCCGTCGACCTGGTTGAGCCGGGTGAGCGTCGACGCGGTGCGGCGTACGCCCATCTGGCCCACCGCTCGCCGCATCGCGACGGCGACGGCCGTCGCGCCCGCGGCCGCGTGCGATGACGAGTCGACCTCGACCTCGTCCTCGTCGATGTCGTGGGTGGGCACCTGACGCGACTGGTTGCGCAGTCGAGCGGGCACGTCTCGCAGCTGGGAGAGGAGCGTCACACCGACATCTTGCCTCGCGCCTGGGCGGACCGCACCGTCCGGAGGGGTCATGCTTAATGCTTCGTGCCGAGCAGGTGTCGGCGCCTAGGGTCGAGGGGTCATGCAGGACTTCCCACCCCGGATCGCGACGTTCTTCACCGGAACCGACGACGCACCCACGCCGGATCCCGACACCCGGTCGCCTGCGGCGTTCCTGGGGTGGATGCTGCGGCAGCAGTGGCCGGTCATCGTGTGGTCGACGCTCGCCTGCCTGCTGTGGCTGCTGCCCATGACCTTCGGTCCCTACATCTTCGGCCGCGCGGTCGACGACGGCATCCTCGGCGGGTCGACGGCCGACCTGCTCCGGTGGGCCGGCGTGATGCTCGCGGTGGTGGTCGTCGGCGGCATCTTCGGTGTCGTCTTCCACACCCTGGTCGTGCGCAGCTGGCTGATCAGCCTCTACGGCACGACCCAGCTGGTCACCCGCAAGATCGCCCAGATGGGGCACGTCCTGCCGCGTCGTTCGCCGACCGGCGAGGTGCTGAGCGTCGCGTCGAGCGACTCCGACGAGTTCGGCGCCCTGACCGAGATCCTGGCCCGCTCGGTGGCCCAGCTCGTGTCGTACCTGACCGTCGCGGCCATCGTGCTCTCGATGTCGTGGCAGCTCGGCCTGCTGGTGCTGGCCGCCGCACCGGTCCTGCTGGGTGCCGCGCTGCCCCTCCTGCGTCCGCTGCACCGCCGCCAGGAGGTCGAGCGCAGCCGCAACTCCGAGCTGACCTCGATGGCCACCGACATCGTCGCCGGGCTGCGCATCCTGCGCGGCATCGGCGGTGAGGAGACCTTCGGCCGCAACTACGCCCAGCAGTCGCAGTCCGCCAGGAAGGCCGGGGTGTCCTCCGGGATCTGGCAGGCGGCGGTCGAGGCGGTCGGCGTGCTCTTCTCCGGCGTCTTCCTGGTCAGCCTGGTCTGGCTCGGCACCCGGCAGGTCCAGGCCGGCGACCTGACCGTCGGGCAGCTGGTGAGCTTCCTGGGCTACGGCCTGTTCATGGTCGGTCCGATCCGCACGTTCTTCGAGCTCGCCCAGAAGTCGACGCGCGCGCTCGTCAGCGCCCGCAAGGCCATCGCGATCTTCGAGCAGCGTCCGCCGTGGCGCGAGCCCGACGAGCCGCGCTCGCTGGACGGTGCCGCCGAGATCGTCGACGACCTCAGCGGCTTCACCGCCCACCCCGGTCGCCTGACGGTCGTGGTCAGCGCCGTGCCCGAGCAGAGCTCGGCCCTCGCCGACCGGTTGGGCCGCTACCTGCCACCGGACACCCATCCCGTGGGCGAGGAGGACGGCGCCGGGCTCAAGGGCCGGACCGCGCGACGCGCCCGCGCCGACCGGGAGGCCCGACGCGCTCGGATCGCGGCCCGTGACGAGGAGGCAGCGACGCGCCAGTGGGGCGTGCGGCTCGGCGGTGTCGACCTGTCCGCGGCCCGTCTCGTCGACGTACGCCGCCAGGTGCTGGTCAGCGACACCGGCAGCGGGCTGTTCGCCGGCACCCTTCAGGACGCCATCGACCCGCACGGACGGCTGACGCGCGAGCAGGCCGAGGCCGCACTCCGGGTGGCCAACGCCGAGGACGTCTACGACGCCCTGCCCGAGGGATGGCAGGGTCAGCTCGACGAGCGGGGACGCGGCCTGTCCGGCGGGCAGCGGCAGCGCGTCGTGCTCGCCCGAGCGCTGGCCGTCGACGCACCGATCCTGGTCCTGGTCGAGCCGACCTCGGCCGTCGACGCGCACACCGAGGCCCGGATCGCCGAGCGGGTCAGCGACCTGCGTCGCGGCCGGACGACCGTGGTGTGCACCGTCTCGCCGCTCTGGCTGCACCACGCCGACCGCGTCGTGCTCCTCGAGGAGGGCCTGGTCGTCGCCGACGGCGAGCACGCCGACCTGCTCCGCGACAACGCCGCCTACCGCAGCGTCGTGGCGCGGTCCCTCGACGACGACGTCGAGGGGGTGACCCGATGACCGACCTGCTGGCCACGTCGCCGGACACCTGGCGCGACCGCAGCCTCGACCCGCCCGTGATCCCGCCCGAGCTGGTGCCACCCACCGACGCGACGGTGCGGGAGCGCAACACCGCGCTCTGGGCGCGGCACGACCTGCGCCGGCAGCGTGCCGAGGGCGTCTACGACGCCTCGCGCAACCCCGAGCGGGGCTGGCCGGTGTCGGGCAACCGTGCCGTCCTCACCTTCTTCCGCGACCTGCTGACCAGCCGACGGGGCATGTTCGCCGCGCTCGTCGTGCTCAACGCGCTCGCCGCCGCCGCCGGACTGGTGGTCCCCCGGCTGCTCGGTGAGCTGGTCAACACCACGGTCGACGGTGGCGGCCGTTCGCTCGGCGACCTCGCGCTCGTGATCATCGGCGTCGTGCTGCTGCAGGCGGCGCTGACGTTCGTCGCGCAGCGCACGTCGACCCTGTTCGGCCAGGACCTGCTGTCGACCGCGCGCGAGTACATCGTCCGCACGATCCTCCGGCTCCCGCTGGGCGCCGTCGAGAGCGCCAGCACCGGCGACCTCGTGACCCGCGTGACCCGCGACGTCGGCACGATGAGCCGCTCGGTGCAGTACGGCCTGCCGATGGCGATCATCTCCCTGCTGACCGTGCTCCTGTCGATCGGCGCCATGCTGCTCAACTCGGTGGTCCTCGCCGTGCCGGCGCTGCTCACCTTCGCCACCTCGTCGTACGCCGTACGCAGCTACCTGCGGCGTGCGCCCAAGGGCTACATCACCGAGGGTGCGACGTACTCCCGGATCAACACGACCCTGACCGAGACCGTCGAGGGCGCCCGCACCGTCGAGGCGCTGGGCCTGTCCGGGGCGCGCGTCAGGGCCGGCGACGGCGACATCGAGGTGTCGGCGCAGGCCGAGCGCTACGGCATGACGCTGCGCAACATCCTCTTCATGGCGCTCAACTTCGCCTTCCAGACACCGCGGGTGATCACCCTCCTCGTCGGGGCCTACGCCTACTCGCGCGGCTGGGCCGACCTGGGCCAGATCACCGCCGCCGTCCTCTACGTCGAGGCGCTCGGCGACCCGCTCGACCGGTTGATCGGCGAGGTCGACCGGCTCCAGGTCGGGGCCGCGTCCACGAGCCGGCTGCTCGGCATCGCCGAGGTGAAGCCCGACCGAGTCGCCGGTGACGACCTGCCCGACGGCGTCGACCTGCAGGGCGAGGACCTCCGGTTCGCCTACCGCGAGGGCCACGACGTGCTCCACGGCATCGACCTCCAGATCGGCATCGGCGAGCGGCTGGCCATCGTCGGCCCGAGCGGGTCGGGCAAGTCGACGCTGGGCCGCCTGCTCTCGGGCATCAACCGGCCACGCACCGGCTCCGCCACCATCGGCGGCGTCGAGCTGGTCGACCTCCCGCTCGAGGTGCTGCGCAGCGAGGTCGCACTGGTCACCCAGGAGCACCACGTCTTCATCGGCTCGGTGCGCGACAACATCATCCTGGCCCGCGAGGACTCCGACGACGACGCCGTGCGCGAGGCGCTCAGCGCGGTCGGCTCGCTGCTGTGGGTGGAGCGCCTGCCGCAGGGCCTCGACACCGTCATCGGCTCGGGCCGCTTCGCCCTCACGCCCGCGCAGGCGCAGCAGGTCGCGCTGGCCCGGCTGATCATCGCCGACCCGCACACGCTCGTGCTCGACGAGGCCACGTCGCTCATCGACCCGCGCACCGCGCGCACGCTCGAGGGCTCGATGAACAACCTGCTCGAGGGACGTACGGTCGTCGCGATCGCCCACCGGCTGCACACCGCGCACGACGCCGACCGGATCGCCGTCGTCATCGACGGCCGGATCGTCGAGCTCGGCAGCCACGACGAGCTGATCGACCTCGACGGCGAGTACGCCGCCCTCTGGCGCGCCTGGACCTCCTGACCCGACCGGTCCGGCGGCCTACCGCCGACCGACCACCCGGTGCCACTGCCAGAAGGCCCACCCGAGGAGGACGCTCACTGCTGCCGCGATCGCGAAGCCGAGCACCGAGCGGCCGGCGTAGGGGGCCACGACCGCTGCGCTGACCGCGTTGAAGACGAGCGTGACGAACGACGACGCCGACATCACCGCACCGCGTCGTGCCGGCACGAGGTCGAGCATCAGCAGCTGGATGTTGGGGAAGGCCAGCCCGTTGCCGAAGGCCACGAACGAGATGCCGACCACGGCCCAGGGCAGGATCTCGCCGGCCGGGGTCACCGCGACCACGACCCCGATCACGGCCCCGACCGTGCTCACGGCGTAGCCGAGGGTCACCAGCTGCGAGCTGGTGACGGTCCGGCCGAACCGGCCACTCGTCAACGACCCGATGACCATGCCGCCGATCATCGGGACGAACAGCTTCCAGAAGTCGAGCTCGCCCTCGCCGAGCAGGTCGACCACGAAGATCGAGGCACCGCCGATGTAGAGGAACTGCGCACCGAAGACGAGGGTCGCCGCCCACGTCATCCGGTGGAATGCCGGCACCCGGAGGACCTCGCTGAGGCCGCGGAAGATCTCGCCGACGCGCAGCGGCACGCGGCGCTCGGGCGGGTGGCTCTCGGGGAGCAGCGCCACCGAGACGAGGACGAGGACCAGGGCCAGCGCGGCCATGAACCAGAACACCGTCTGCCACGGACCGACCTGGATCAGCAGGCCGCCCACGATCGGCGCGATCGCAGGCGCCATGCCGAAGATCACCGCGACCTGGCTCATCATCCGCTGGGCCTGAGGACCGTCGAAGAGGTCGCGGATCACGGTCCGGCTGACGATCGTCGAACCCCCGGCGGCCAGCCCCTGGGCCACCCTGCCCACGAGCAGCCACTCCAGTGACGGCGCGAAGGCGCACGCGACCGACGCGACGGCGTACACGGCCAGCGAACCGACGATCACCGGCTTGCGGCCGATGGCGTCGGACAGCGGTCCGTGGAACAGGCTCATCGACGCGAACGCGAGCATGTAGGCGGTCACGACGAGCTGGAGCTCGCCCGACGAGACGTCGAGCGCCTCGCCCATCTGTGAGAACGCGGGGAACGGGGTGTCGATGCTGAACGGCCCGATCATCGACAGCATCGCCAGCACGAGCGGGATCAGGGCCGCGGAGCGCGGTGTGGCCACCTTCGGCTCCGTCCGCTCCCCCGTCGTCACGCCTGCCATCAGACCACCCGCGTCCGGCGCTCACTGCATCCGTGGGTCCTGCGTCGGGTCGGCGTAGGTCGGCGGGCACCCGTCGTCGGATGCGTCCGGGACGAGCTCGAAGTGCCAGGGCTCGTTGGCATAGACCCGGCACAGTCCGTACGCCGATCCGTGGTCGGCGAGCCACGCCGCTGCGGGTGTCGGGCCGATGTCGACCGCATCCCCCGAGACGTGCACCGACGTCTCGGGCGTCGCCACCCAGCGGGACGCCTCGGCCTCCGAGCCGTACTGGAGCACGGCCTCGCGGAAGAGTCGCGCCTGGTGCCCGGCAGAGCGCCAGCCGCTGTTGACGTGGAGCACGACGCCGTCCGCAGCGGCCTCGTCGGTGGCCGCGCGCACGGCATCGCGGAGGTCGGGGTCGAGGCGGCGTACGTCCTGGCCCGTCGCCGCACCGCCGTCGGCCGCGCGCACGTCGTACGAGTCGGGGCCGCCGATGCCCAGTGGAGGCATCGCGACGGCGAGCACCGTGCCGCCGAGGACGACGAGACCGGCGAGGAACGAGGACGAGGTGGAGGACATGGGTCGAGTGAAGGGATCCGAGCGTTGCCGGGCCGTATGTCGATCTGCATACGCCCGCGATATGGCCCTGTCGCTAGCGTCGGCCCATGCGCGTGCTGATCGTCGAGGACGAGCCCCTCCTCGCGGGTGCCGTCCGCGACGGCCTTCGCCTCGAGGCGATCGCCGCGGACATCGCAGGCGACGGGGACGCCGCCCTCGAGCTGCTCGCCGTCAACGCGTACGACATCGCGGTGCTGGACCGCGACATCCCCGGCCCGTCGGGCGACGAGATCGCCCGCCGGGTCGTCGCCTCCGGCAGTGGGATGCCGATCCTGATGCTCACCGCAGCCGACCGGCTCGACGACAAGACGTCCGGCTTCGAGCTCGGCGCCGACGACTACCTGACGAAGCCGTTCGAGATGCAGGAGCTGGTCCTCCGGCTGCGGGCCCTCGACCGGCGGCGCGGGCACAGCCGACCGCCGGTCCGCGAGATCGCCGGGCTGCGGGTGGATCCGTTCCGCCGCGAGGTCTACCGCGACGGCCGCTACGTCGCGCTGACCCGCAAGCAGTTCGCCGTGCTCGAGGTCCTCGTCGGCGCAGAGGGTGGCGTCGTCAGCGCCGAGGACCTCCTCGAGCGGGCCTGGGACGAGAACGCCGACCCCTTCACCAACGCCGTGCGCATCACCGTGTCGGCGCTGCGCAAGCGACTGGGGCAGCCGTGGATCATCGCGACGGTGGCCGGCGTGGGCTACCGCATCGACACCGGGCCCGCGCAGTGAGCCCCACGACGGCACGCAGGCCCGGACCGAGCGTCCGCCTCAAGCTCGCCCTCAGCTATGCCGGGTTCCTGATGGCAGCGAGCGTGCTCCTGCTCGTCGTCGTGTACGTCTTCCTGCTCCGCTACGTGCCCGACGGGGTCAACACCCTCGGTCCGTACTCGCCCAACCGCGGCGACCTCGAGCGCGCCTTCCTCCCCCGCGCCCTGCAGGCGCTCGCCGTGCTGCTGGTCGTCGGCCTCGTGGGCGGGTGGCTGCTCGCCGGCCGGATGCTCGCGCCACTCACCCGATTGACCCACGCCACCCACCTGGCCGCGGACGGGTCACTGTCGCACCGGATCCGGATGGAGGGCCGGTCCGACGAGTTCAGGGCACTGGCCGACGACTTCGACACGATGCTGGCGCGGCTGGAGGCGCACGACGCCGAGCAGCAGCGGTTCGCCGCCAACGCCTCGCACGAGCTCCGCACGCCGCTGGCGATCACCCAGGCCCTGCTCGACGTCGCGCGCCAGGATCCCGCTCGCGGGAGCGACGGCCTCGTCGACCAGCTCCACGCCGTCAACACCCGTGCGATCGACCTGACCGAGGCGCTCCTCGTGCTCAGCCGCAGCGACCGTCGCGCCTTCACCCCCGAGCCGGTCGACCTCTCGCTGGCGGCCGAGGAGGCGGCGGAGACGCTCCTCCCTCTCGCCGAGGCGCGGGGCACCTCCATCGAGGTCGCGGGCGACGTCGCCGAGGCGATCGGCTCGCACGCGCTGCTGCTGCAGCTGACGACCAACCTCGTCCACAACGCGATCGTCCACAACCTGCCCGCGGGGGGCGCGGTCTGGGTCACCACCCGCGCCCACCCGACCGGCGTGGAGCTCGCCGTCGACAACACCGGCGAGCCCCTGACCCGCGAGCTGGTCGCGACCCTCACCGAGCCGTTCCAGCGGGGCACCGGCCGCATCCGCAGCGACCACGCCGGCGTCGGGCTCGGCCTGGCCATCGTCCGCAGCATCGCCGCGGCGCACGACGGCACCCTCACCCTGTCGCCCCGCGACGGTGGCGGCCTGCGGGTCAGCGTGCTGCTACCGGCCGCCGCCCGACCGGAGGTCAGCCGAGCCGATCGTTCCGGCTAGAGCGAGGAGAGGCCGGGCACGACGTGCTTGCCGAGCGCTCGGGCGAACGCCGCCGGATCGTTGCTCGGCGGCGTCACGTGGACGGCGTCGACGCCGATGTCGGCGAAGGCCCTCATCTGCTCGACGAACCGACCTCCGTCAGCCGCAGGGTCGGCGGGCGCCATGCACGTGATCGTCTTGCGGAGCTGGTCGTAGGAGGTGCCCTCGTTGTCGCAGTGCTCGCGCAGGACGGCCAGCTTGTGCACGGTGCCTGACGTGTCCTCGGGGTCACCGAAGAGGTTGCAGGCGTCGCCGTACTTCGCCACGAACCGGAGCGTCTTCTTCTCCCCCGTCCCGCCGATCATGATCGGCGGCGTGCGCACCGGTTGCGGACGATTCAGGGTGCGGGCGAGCTGGTAGTGCGTGCCGGCGTAGGGACCCTCGTCCTCGCTCCACATCTGGCGCACGATCTG
Organism: uncultured Actinomycetota bacterium; assembly: GCA_963711175.1. Taxonomy (GTDB): domain Bacteria; phylum Actinomycetota; class Actinomycetes; order Propionibacteriales; family Nocardioidaceae; genus Nocardioides. The sequence goes on along the minus strand of CAVQDC010000009.1, from coordinate 30,961 downwards.
GAGGGTCTCCTCGAGCCGCTCGAACCGCTCCTTCATCGAGGGGAACGGCACGCCGAGCCCGACGGCCTCCTCCTCGTACCACGCAGCGCCGATCCCGAGGACAGCACGGCCCCCGGACAGCACGTCGAGGGTGGTGATGATCTTCGCCAGCAGACCGGGGTGGCGGTAGGTCGTCCCGGTCACCAGCAGCTGCAGCTCGGCCGACGTCGTGTGGGCCGCCAGGAAGCCGAGGGTCGTGTAACCCTCCAGCATGTTGAGGTCGGGCCCGCCGACCATCTCCATCTGCCAGTAGTGGTCCATGACGGAGAGGACGTCGATGCCGGCCTCGTCGACCGCCCTGCCGGTCGCCGCCAGCATCGGCGCGATGGCCGCGGGGCCTCCGTCGAAGTCGTAGGTGACGAGGTGCATCCCGAGCTCCATGCGCTCGAACCTACAGCCGCCGCCCTCGCCGGTCGCCGCTCGAGCGGGACGTGGGCCGGACTAGGAGTTGCTGAAGACCGCGGGGCCGCCGTCGCCGTCGGTGTCTGGTCCGCGACCTGCCCAGGTCCAGGCGTACGCCGGGTCCTCGACCGCCAGGCCGCCCTCGCCCAGGTCGAGCGACGCGAACGTGTCGACCATGATCGCGGACTCGTCGAAGAACTCCGCACCGAGCGACGCCTCGATGGCGCTGGGCTGCGGGCCGTGGGCGTGGCCGCCGGGGTGCAGGCTGATCGAGCCGACGTTGATGCCCGATCCCTTGCGTGCCTCGTAGTCGCCGCCGACGTAGAACATGACCTCGTCGGAGTCGACGTTGGAGTGGTAGTAGGGCACCGGGATCGCGAGCTCGTGGTAGTCGACCTTGCGGGGCAGGAAGTTGCAGACCACGAAGTTCCAGCCCTCGAAGACCTGGTGCACCGGCGGCGGCTGGTGGACCTTGCCGGTGATCGGCATGTAGTCCTCGATGTTGAACGTGTAGGGGTAGAGGCAGCCGTCCCAGCCCACCACGTCGAACGGGTGGGTGGCGTACGTCATCCGGGTGCCGACGACGTGACCCGCAGCGCGGTGCTTGACGAGCACCTCGACGTCGGTGACGTCGCGGCAACCTGCCACCAGCTCGTCGAGGCCCTCGGGACCATGCAGGTCGCGCTCGCAGTAGGGCGCGTGCTCGAGGAGCTGGCCGAAACGCGAGAGGTAGCGCTTGGGCGGGTGGATGTGGCTGTTCGCCTCGATGGCGTAGAGCCGCGACGGCTCCGCGGGCACCCAGCGGTGGTCGGTCGCGCGCGGGACGATGACGTAGTCACCCGACCGGTACGCGACGGTGCCGAAGACCGTCTCGACCGTGCCGGTGCCCGACTCGACGTAGACGCACTCGTCACCGATCGCGTTGCGGTAGACCGGAGACGCGTCGGTCCCGGTGAGGACGTAGGCGATCCTGACGTCGTTGTTGCCGAGCACGAGCCGACGGCCCTCGACCGGGCAGGTCCCTCCCCCAGAATCAGGGAAGTCGAGGTCATGGAGCTTGAGGTGCCGCGGCTTGAGCGGGTGGTTGGGCGTCCGTGACTGGTCGGCCAGCTCCCAGACGGTGCTGTCGGTGATCGCGCTCGGCACGCCGCGGCGGTAGAGCAGCGAGGAGTCGGACGAGAAGCCCTCCTCCCCCATCAGCTCCTCGCGGAACAGGTGACCGTCCTCGTCGCGCAGCTGGGTGTGGCGCTGGCGGGGCAGCCGCCCGACTGCTCGGTAGTGGGCCATCGTCCGCTCCATTCGTCCGATCATCGGACGCTGATGTCCGTTATCTGGTGGCTAGAGTAGCCGCGTGACACCCCGTCCAGCACCTGTCCCGTCCGGCCAGTGGCCGGAGCAGTGGCGTGCCCTCGTCGACGACGCGGCGATCTTCCCGCCGGGCAACGCCGACCTCGCCGATGCGTTGGCGGCGTACGCCGACCGCGGCAGCGAGTGGTACGCCGACCTCGTCGGCTCGTTCGTGGTCAAGGACACCGACCTCGGCTCGGTCCCGGCCGACCTGCCGGTCTCGGTCGTGCTGACCACTGGGGCCGGCGCGGTCGCGGGCGTCGCCTCGCTGGCGACCCGCAACGGCCTCCACCTCGCCGGCCTCGAGGTCGCTGTCCGCGACGCCGACGACCCGGTCGGCAACGTCCGCCGGATCGACACCGCCGTGCGGGCAGCCGATCTCGACGTCCCGGTGTTCGTCGAGGTCCCCGGACCCGCGACGGCTGCCTGGCTCGCTGCCGCCGACGAGGTCGCCGCGTGCGACCACCGGCTCAAGCTGCGCCTCGGCAACCTCGACCACGACCTCGTCCCCGACTCCGGCACGGTCGCGACGTGGATCGACGCCGCGCTCGACCGCGAGACGCCGTTCAAGGCGACCGCCGGCCTGCACCGCGCCGTACGCCACGACCCGCAGGGCGGCGGCGCGCACGGCTTCCTCAACGTCCTCGCCGCGACCCAGTGCCTCTGGGACGGTGGGTCCGTCGCCGACGCGACGGACGTGCTCGAGCAGCGCGACGGTGCTGCCCTGGCCAGGATCGACGTGTCCTCCGCCCGCCGGTGGTTCACCTCGTTCGGCTCCTGCTCGGTGCTCGAGCCCCTCGACGACCTGACCGCCCTCGGACTCGTCCCCGACGCCACGGAGAAGCCATGACTGCGAACACCTGGGTCGACGTCGCCGACGACACCCTCTTCGGCCTCGACAACCTCCCCTACGGCGTCTTCTCGCTCGGCGGCGAGCCACCGCGCGTCGGCGTACGGATCGGCGACTCCGTCCTCGACCTGGCCCCGGTCGCCGAGATCGGCGATCCGGCCTCCGAGCTCGCCGCGGCCTGGCGCACACGGAGCCTCAACGCCTTCATGGCGATGGGACCCGAGCAGTGGGCGATCGCACGCGAGTGGATCGTGGAGGTGCTCGGCCACGACGTCCACCAGGAGCGCACCGCGCCGCACGTGCACCCGCTCGCCGAGGTGCGGCTGCACCTGCCGATCGAGGTCGGCGACTACGTCGACTTCTACGCCTCCGAGCACCACGCCTCCAACGTGGGCAGGATGTTCCGGCCCGACCAGGAGCCGCTCCTCCCCAACTGGAAGAACCTCCCCGTCGGCTACCACGGCCGGTCCGGCACGGTCGTCGTCTCCGGCACCGACGTCGTACGCCCGTGCGGTCAGCGCAAGGCTCCGACGGACGACCTGCCGACCTACGGACCGTCGGCGCGGCTGGACATCGAGGCCGAGCTCGGGTTCGTCGTCGGCGTCCCGTCGGCGATGGGCGAGCGCGTCAGCACCGCCGACTTCGCCCGGCACACCTTCGGCGTCGTCGGCCTCAACGACTGGTCGGCGCGTGACATCCAGGCCTGGGAGTACGTCCCCCTCGGGCCGTTCCTCGGCAAGTCCTTCGCGACCTCGATCAGCGCGTGGGTGACGCCGCTCGCCGCGCTCGACGCCGCATGGACCGACCTGCCCGGCCAGACCGACCCGGAGGTGCTCGACTACCTGCGCGTCGACGGCCCCGCCGGCCTCGACATCGAGGTCGAGGTGGTGCTCGACAGCGAGGTCGTCGCGCGCCCGCCCTACCGCACCATGTACTGGTCGCCCGCCCAGATGCTCGCCCACACCACCGTCAACGGCGCGAGCGTCCGCACCGGTGACCTCTGGGGATCCGGCACCGTCTCCGGACCCGACCCCGAGCAACGCGGCTCGCTGCTGGAGCTCAGCTGGGGCGGCAAGGAACCGTTCACCGCTGGCGGGCGCGAGCGGACGTTCCTCGAGGACGGCGACGAGGTCGTGCTGCGCTACTCCGCTCCGGGCACCGGCGGCGGTCGGATCTCCCTCGGCGAGGTGACCGGGCGGATCCTTCCTGCCCGCTGACGCGCGGGTCCTAGGCTGTCGCTCGTGAAACAGCTCGGCCAGTACGCCGCCCCGCGGCACGCCATCGCACACCTGTCCGACCCGCACCTGATCGCTGGTGGCGGCCTGCACCACGGCGTCGTGGACAACGTCGCGAACCTGCGCCGCGCGATCGAGCGACTCGCTGCCGTACGACCGGCACCGCAGGCGCTCGTCTTCACCGGCGACCTCGCCGACCAGGCCGCACCCGATGCGTACGAGACGCTGCGCTCGATCGTCGAGCCGGCCGCTGCGGAGATGGGCGCGATCGTGGTCTGGACGATGGGCAACCACGACGAGCGCGAGCCGTTCGCCCGCGCGCTGTACGACACCGACGACGCCGGCTTCCAGGACCGGGTGCACGAGGTCGACGGCCTGCGCATCGTCGCCCTCGACACCAGCGTGCCGGGCTATCACCACGGCGCGCTCCGGCCCGAGCAGCTGGCCTGGCTCGCCGACGTGCTGGCCACCCCGGCCGAGCACGGCACCCTGCTGGCGATGCACCACCCGCCACTGCCCCTGCCGATGCTGCGCGCGGCCGAGCTGATCGAGCTGCACGACCAGCAGTCCCTCGCCGACGTCATCGCCGGGACCGACGTGCGCGGCATCCTCGCCGGACATCTGCACCTCTCGACGTGGTCGACCTTCGCCGGCGTACCGGTGTCGGTGGCGTCCGCGAGCTGCTACACCAGCGACCCGGCCCCGGTCGACCGCTTCGTCTCCGGCGTCGACGCAGCCCAGTCCTTCACGATGGTCCACACCTACGACGACCGGCTCGTGCACACGCTCGTCCCGCTCGAGCGCGGCACCGAGGTCACCCACGTCGGCTCGGACATCGAGGAGGCGCTCGAGAGCGTCAGCCTGGAGGAGGCCTTCGAGCTCGCCTCGTCCAAGACGTCCCCCTTCAACAGCTAGAGGATCCCGCCTTGCGACTCCTGCTGATGCGGCACGGCCAGACCCACGCCAACGTGTCCGGCGAGCTCGACACCGCCCACCCCGGCCTCGACCTCACCGACCTCGGCCGCGCCCAGGCGGTGGCGGCCGCCAGGGCGATCGCGGACGAACCCCTCGACGCGATCTACGTCTCCAGCCGCGTGCGTACGCACCAGACCGCCGCACCCACCGCCGAGGACCGCGGTCTCACGCTGACGCAGCTCGACGGGCTCGAGGAGATCCAGGCCGGCGACTTCGAGATGCGCGCAGACCACGACGCGGTGGCCGGCTACATCGGCGCCGTGGCGACCTGGCTCGAGGGGGACCTCACGCACCGGATGCCCGGCGGCGAGACCGGCGAGGAGTTCCTGGCCCGCTTCGACACGGCCGTACGCGCGATCGTCGACGCCGGCCACGACGCGGCCCTGATCGTCAGCCACGGCGCCGCCCTCCGCACCTGGGTCTCGACACGCATGGCGCCCCATCCCGACGCCCCGCCCGCGACCCAGCCCCTGCACAACACCGCCCTCATCGTCCTGGAGGGCGACGTCGAGGACGGGTGGCGCATGGTGTCGTGGCAGGGCCACCCGGTCGGCGGCGACTTCCTCGAAGATCCCGCCGCGGAGGACCCCACCGGCGACCTCGACCCCGACGGGGACGGCGAGATCGGCTGACCGTGCCGGGTCGGGGCGCCGACGGGCTCTTGACGTGTCAGCATATGCTGACGTCTGTGAAGACCTCCGTGGGCACCGACGACGACGGTGGCGTGCTCTGGGAGCTCGCCGCGGTGCGCGAGGACAAGCGCGCGCTCGCCCGCCGCGAGGAGGTCGCCGTACGCCGGGCGCGACACTCCGGCCTCAGCTGGGCCGAGATCGGCACGATCCTCGGCGTCACGCGGCAGACCATGCACCGCAAGTACCGCAAGGTCGGTTAGACGCCCTCGGTCCCGATCCCGGGGTGCACGAACGGCTGCCCGGCCCGCATCTGCTCGACCGAGCCGGGGTGGACGCGCGCGAGGTGGGCGAGCCCGCGCCGGCGGTAGCGGAGGACCTGCACGACGCCGAGCGCCCAGAACGGGTACTGCACCGCCAGCGCGATCTTGAAGTCGTCGAGGGTGTAGGACCCCATCCCGCTGCCGGAGGAGGACAGGTCGAGCACGACCCCGATCAGCGCCATGGTCAGCAGCGAGGCGGTGAAGCCGCCGACGTTGACCAGCCCGTTGGCGCGGCCGATGGCCTGGGCCGGAGTGAAGGAGCGGGCCAGGTCGAAGCCGACCATGGACGCAGGACCGCCGCTGGCGGTGGCGAAGGCCATCACGACCACCAGCCACCCGGGCGCCGCCCCCGGCCAGAGCAGCACCGCCGTCCACGGCACGACCATGGCGGCGACGACGCTCAGCACGATGAAGGAGCGGTAGTAGGGCAGTCGGGCCACGAGGCGGGCCAGGACCAACCCGCTCACCACGGCCCACGCCGTCATCGCCATCAGCAGCGTGCTCGCGCCGCTCGCCGACCAGCCGAGCCCCTGCACGAGGAACGGGTAGCCCCACAGCAGCGCGAAGACGGTCACGGAGAACTGCGAGGTGAAGTGGGACCACATGCCCAACCGGGTGCCGGGGTTGCCCCAGACCGTGCGCACCGACTGTGCGAGCGCGCGCAGCTTGATGGCCACGACGTCGCTGCGGCGGTAGGGCGAGTCCTTCACCAGCACCAGCACTGCCACGAGCAGCACGATCCCGATGCTGGAGGTCAGCGCGAAGGCGCGGGTCCAGCCGAAGGCGTGGAGGAGGTACGCCAGCGGGCCGGCGGCCGCGATCGCGCCCAGCTGGCCGGTCAGTCCGGTCAGCTGGGTGACCATCGGCGCCTGCCGGACCAGGAACCAGAGCGTGACGAGCCGGATCACGCTGACGAAGACCATCGCGTCGCCGGCGCCCAGCACCGCGCGGGCGGCGACCGCTGCCGCGAACGACTCCGCGAACGCGAAGGCGAGCTGACCGACGGTCATCAGCACCAGCCCCCAGATCAGCATCGCGCGCGAGCCGAAGCGGTCGAGCAGCACGCCGACGGGCACCTGCATGGCGGCGTACACGACGAGCTGGAGCACCGTGAACGTCGCCAGCCTGGTCGCGCTGATGTCGAAGCGCTCGGCAGCGATGAGCCCCGCGACACCGAGCGAGCTGCGGTGGAAGACCGCCAGGACGTAGACCGCGAGGGCGACCGCCCAGATGACCCAGGCCCGCCTCTTCCCGATGTCGTGGACCTGCTCGGTCACTCCTCGCCCGTCCCGAGGGCGCTGTCGAGCTCCGCCCTGGACGGCGGGTTCGCGCCGGGGCGCGACACGTTGATGGCAGCGCCGATCGCGGCTGTGGTCACGACGCCGAGCACGTCACGGTCCGACAGGGCGCGCAGGTCGTCGGCACCGCGCACCCCGAGCCCGAGCAGGGCGTCGATGAGGACACCGCTGAAGGTGTCGCCGGCTCCGACCGTGTCGGCCACGACGACGGGGACGCCCGGCACCTCGAGCGTGGTGCCGTCGGGGCGTACGGCGGTGGCGCCGTCGCCGCCGCGCGTGATGACGACGAGACCGGGACCGGCGCCGGCCCAGCGGGTGGCGGTCACCACCGGGTCGTGGTCGGGGTGGAGCCAGTGGAGGTCCTCGTCGCTGACCTTGACCAGGTCCGAGAGCGCCACGAGCTCCTCGACGCGGGCGGCGGGCCCGGCCCGGTCGGGGGTGATGGTGGGACGGGCGTTGGGGTCGAGCGAGATCAGGGCCCGTCCGCGGTAGGCGCGGAACGCCTCGAGGACTGTGTCCGCGCCGGGCTCGAGCACCGTGGCGATCGAGCCGGCGTGGAGCACGTCGGAGCCGTCGTCGGGGATCTCGTCGAGGTGCCAGTCGAGGTCGAAGTCGTACGTCGCGGCGCCGGTCTCGTCGAGCGTCACCACAGCGCTGGACGTACGTCCGCTCGCCGTCGGGCCGGCGAGGACCGTGACACCACTCGCCTCGAGCCACGAGCGCACCAGCGCACCGCGGTCGTCATCGCCGAGCAGCGTCACCAGGCGTACGTCACGACCGAGCCGGCCGAGGGTGATCGCGACGTTGGCCGGGCTCCCGCCCGGGAAGTCCTGCGGCTGACCGTCCTGGTCGGGCACGACGTCGACGAGGGCCTCGCCGACGACGAGGACCCGCGGCTGTGCGTCCGTCATGCCCCCATCATGCCGGTGCGCCCCGCGAACGCACGAGGCCCCCGCACAGAGTGCGGGGGCCTGGCGACTGGACCCGTTGATCCGTCCAGTGGCAGGTAGAGGATTCGAACCTCTGTAGGCGTTGCCGGCTGATTTACAGTCAGCTCCCTTTGGCCGCTCGGGCAACCTGCCGGGGCGTGCGGAACAATAGCAAGGCACGGACACCGCTACGAATTGCCGGGGGCACCCGGCAACCCCATGAAGGAGGCACACCGATGGCTGACTCGAGCTTCGACATCGTGAGCAAGCTGGACCGCCAGGAGGTCGACAACGCGCTGAGCCAGGCGGCCCGCGAGATCGCCAACCGTTTCGACTTCAAGGGGACCGGCGCGAGCATCGAGTGGAAGGGCGAGCAGGCCATCGAGATCACCGCCTCCGCCGACGACCGCGCCAGTGCCGTGCTCAGCGTCTTCCAGGACAAGCTGATCAAGCGCAACCAGAGCCTCAAGATCCTCGACGCGTCCGAGCCGCGCCAGTCCGGCCAGGTCTCCAAGATCGACATCGCGCTCAAGGAGGGCATCACCTCCGAGGACGCGAAGAAGATCTCCAAGCTGATCCGCGACGAAGGCCCCAAGGGAGTGAAGGCGCAGGTGCAGGGTGACGAGCTCCGCGTCACGTCGAAGAAGCGCGACGACCTGCAGGCCGTGCAGCAGCTGGTGAAGTCGCAGGACTACGAGTTCGCGGTGCAGTTCACCAACTACCGCTGAGACCGGGCTCCACGGGGGCGACTAGTCCGGAGCGCGGAATCCGTCCACAGGAGTTACGATCCTGCGCAGGACTACAACTTTTGCTCGGGCAATGTTTGGCGGGGGGCCATGCTCGAAAACACGTCGTCCGGTACTGCCCGAATTCCCAGGCCAAGGACCGACCACCACCAACTTTCCGACGAGACGCAGTTGTCGGTGATCGTCATCGACGACCACCGGACGTTCGCCGATCTCCTCAAGTTCGCGATCGACGCGGCTCCGGGACTGCAGTGTGTCGGGGTCGCCTACGACCTCGTCGGCGGACTGCGCCTCGTGGCCACGCGTCAACCCGACCTGGTGATCATCGACTTCGAGTTCAGCCACGACCAGCGCGACGGACTGACCGCGACCGCCGTCATCACGTCACGGTTCCCGCACATCCACGTGGTCCTCCTGACCGCACACGCGGACTCACTGCCACTGGAGAGGGCAGTAACGGCTCGCGCCAGCTCGGTGCTGCCCAAGAACGGTTCTCTTCCCGACCTGATGGACGCTCTGAGGTCCGCGGCGGGGGGCGGGGTCGTGGATCCTGCATCGCTGCCCCCGTCCGAGGCATCGGACACGGACCACGCCGCCGCCGGGGACACTCCCCTGAGTCCCCGGGAGCGCGACGTCCTCGCGATGCTCATGCTGGGCATGCGCAGCGACGCGATCGCCCGGGAGCTCGGGATCTCGACCCACACCTGCCGGGGCTACGTCAAGACTCTGCTCTGGAAGCTCGACGCCCATTCGCAGCTGGAAGCTGTGGCCATAGCCCGCCGACGTGGCCTCGTCCTGGACGAGTGAACGTGCGGGGGGTCCGCGAGGGGCGGTGGACGTTCACCCACCGGTCAGTCGTAGGAAGGGCGGTCATCCAGTTCGCGGCGCTCAGCCTGGCGACTCTCGTGGTCCTGGGTGTGTGCACCGCACTGCTCAGCAGGCACATCGCCAGGGACGAGGCGGTCCGCGACGCACGGTTCCGCGGTGAAGGCGTCGCTGATGTGGCGGCCCAGCTCGTCGACTCCGCAGTCCGCGCAGGTGATCCCGACGCCATGCTGGCCCTCGGGACATCCATGGAGCGACACATGCGCTACGCATCGATCCGTCACATCCTCCTGTGGGACGCGGAGGGACGCATCCTCTGGGCCCAGGACGACCGGACGGTCGGCCTGCGATACCCACTGCCCGAGGAGCTCGACGAGCTGCTGGTCGCTGGAGGCTCCATGCTCGAGCAGCCGGGGCACCGGACCAGCCACCCGGGGCGGGAGGCCGGCGAGGACGATCTGCTCGAGGTGTACGTCGGCACCCGGGACACGAATGACGTCCCGTTCCTGTTCGAGGCCTACATCCCGGCCGAGCGGATCGACGAGGACTACCGCGCCCTGTTCCGCGACCTGCTGCCGATGACCTTGGGGGTCCTGCTGCTCCTGCAGGTGGCCACCCTGCCGCTGGCCATCTCGCTGGCCCGCCGCGTCGACCGCGTGAACTCGCGGCGCTCCCTGGTCCTCAAGAGCTCGTTGCAGTCCTGGCACGCGGAGCGCCGCCACCTCGCGCAGGACCTGCACGACGGCGTGGTCCAGGACCTGTCGGCGATCGGCTACGCGCTCCCCGCTGTCATCGACCACCTGCCCGACGAGGCGTCGGCAGACGCTGCTCGCGCGACAGGACGGCAGATGAACAGCATGCTCCAGAGGAGCCTGAAGGCACTGCGGTCCACGGTGGTGGACCTGTCCCCGGACAACTTCGACACTGCGGGGCTCGCCGCGGCCCTCGAGTCGTTGGCGAGCAGGGCCACAGACGCTGGCCTGACGGTGTCCTTGCACATCGAGCCGGGACTGGACCTGGGCGAGGCGGTGAGCGGTCTGGTCTACCGCGTGGTTCGCGAGGGGCTGCGCAACGTCGACAAGCATGCGGAGGCCGACGCCGCGGTGGTGGAGGTGCGGCGGGTGGGTGACGTCGTCGAGGTCGCCGTGGCCGACGACGGCCGCGGCGTCTCAGCGACGGCCGCCGGGCAGGGGCACGACGGCCTGCGCCTTCTGGGCCGGGTCGCGGAAGACCTGGGCGGGACGCTGCAGATCGGGGAGAGCCAGCTCGGTGGAGCAGTGCTCCGGGTGACGATCCCTGTGGGGCAGCCGGGGCTGGAGGATCAGCCCACCTGACCACCCCGGGCCACGGACGGTGGGACGGCCGGCCGCCGGGTCGTCGGTCGGCTGCTGGTCAGGCTCCCCTGAGCTGACCGGGCGCCGACCGGTTCACCATCGACCGCTGAGCTCGTTGAGTGCGCCGACGAGGAAGACGACGGCACGCACGGGGTCCTCGGGGAGCGCGGTGGCGCCGACCTCGGCCACGGTCTCCTGGTCGGCGCCGCGACCTGCCAGGTAGAGGCCGTGGCTCGCCGCCAGCCTGCGCAAGGACGAGCCGTGCGCGGTGAACGCCGTGGACCGGGTGGCGGCCAGGACGACGGCGTCCGCACCGGCGGCACGGGCCGCGGTCACCACGGCCGGGATCGGCGTGTCAGCACCGAGGAAGCGCGCGCGCATGCCTCGCTCGCGCAGCATCAGCGCGACGCAGAGCAGCACCAGGTCGTGCCGCTCCCCCGCCGGGCAGGCGAGCAGCACCACCGGCGACGGCGCCGAGGCGTCCTGCAGGACCTGCTGGGGAGGCACCGACGAGAACGCCGAGAGGCTGCGCCGCAGCATGTCGCTGACGAAGTGCTCGTGGGCGACCGACAGCGTGCCCGCTTCCCAGCGCTCACCGACCTCGCGGAGGAAGGGCAGGACGACGCCCGTGACAGCGCCCGACAGGGGCACGTCCCAGAAGAGCCGGGCCAGGACGATCTCCGCCGTCTCGGCGTCGAAGGTCTCGACCGCGGCCCAGAGGTCGTCGGTCGTCGTGGTGATGCTCACGAAAAGACGCTACCGGCTCCGACCAGCCCCGGAGCGCCCCGCGCCGCTCAGCTCACGGCCGCCATCCGGGGGATCACGATCGCGCCGTCCGCGGGGGTGAGCCAGACGGTGCTTCCCTCCCGGAGGCCGAACGAACGTGCGTGGGTGCGCGACAGCACGACCGTCACCTCGTCGCCGTCCACGGTGAGGACGGTGAGCCGCACCTCGAAGCCGAGCCGCACCATCCGCGACACCGTCCCCTCGACCCCGCCCGCCAGTCGCGGCGAGGTCTCCAGCTCGATGTCGTGCGGGCGCAGCGACACGCCGCCGAGATGCGTGACCTCGCCGAGGAACGACATCACGAAGTCGTTCGCGGGCTCGTCGTAGAGCTGGTCGGGGGTGCCGACCTGCTCGACGCGGCCCTCGTTGATGACCACGATCTCGTCGGCGACCTCCATGGCCTCCTCCTGGTCGTGGGTGACGAACACCGTCGTGACGGGCACCTCGTCGTGAAGACGACGCAGCCAGTCGCGCAGCTCCTTGCGCACCTTGGCGTCCAGGGCACCGAACGGCTCGTCGAGCAGCAGCACGGTCGGTTCGACTGCCAGCGCGCGGGCGAGCGCCATGCGCTGCCGCTGGCCGCCGGAGAGCTGCGAGGGCATCCGGTGGGAGAACTGCGAGAGGTGCACCAGGCGCAGCAGCTCGTCGACCCGGTGGGCGATCTCATCCTTGGGCCGCTTGCGGATCTCGAGCCCGAACGCCACGTTCTTGGCCACCGTCATGTGCTTGAACACCGCGTAGTGCTGGAACACGAAGCCGACGTTGCGCTTCTGCGGCGGCAGGTGGGTCGCCTCCGTGCCTTCGATCGAGACCGTGCCGGAGTCGGCGGAGTCGAGCCCGGCGATGATGCGCAGCAGGGTGGACTTGCCGCCGCCCGACGGACCGAGCAGGGCGGTCAGCTGGCCGGAGGGCAGGGAGACCGTCACGTCGTCGAGAGCGACGAAGTCTCCGAACCGCTTGTTCAGGTTGCGGACCTCGATACTCACTTCTTCTCCTTGATGGACTCAGGTTGCGGCCCCTCGCTGGGGCGCAGGACGGCGACGACGATCAGGCACAGGACCGATGTCACGACGAGGAGGAGCGAGACCGAGTAGGCCACGTCCTCGTGGAAGTTCTGGTACTCGCGCTGCACGAGGAGGGTGGCGGTCTCCATGTTGCCGATGCTGCGTCCGGCGACGATCTTCACCGCGCCGAACTCGCCCAGCGAGCGGGCCAGGCTCAGCACCACGCCGTAGACGATCGCCCAGCGAATGCCGGGCAGGGTGACCCGCCAGAACGTCTGCGCGCCGTTGGCGCCCAGGCTCCGCGCGGCCTGCTCCTGGTCGTCGCCCTGCTCCTCGAGGACGGGGACGACCTCGCGGATGATCAGGGGGAGCGAGACGAAGCAGGTCGCCATGATGATGCCGGGGGTGGCGAACACGATGTCGATGCCACGGTCGTTCAGGCTCTCGCCGAACCAGCCGTACCTCGGGTTGTAGACCAGCACCAGGGCGAGGCCGACCACGACCGGCGAGACGGACAGCGGCAGGTCGATCAGCGCCGACAGCACCCGCTTGCCCGGGAAGTCGTAGCGGACGAGCAGCAAGGACATCCCGACGCCGAAGAGGAGGTTGATGGCCACGGCGATGACCGCGACCCGGACCGTCAGCCACAGGGCGTGGGTGACGTCGGGGTCCGACAGCGCCGACTTCATGCCGTCGAGGCCGTTGGCGAAGGTGTTCTGCGCGATCAGCCCGGTCGGCCAGGCGACCAGCAGGAAGAGGTACGCCACGACGATCACGCGCAGGAGCCACGTGGTGGCCACGGAGCGGTTGCCCACCGCCGCGCTCGCGCTAGCCACGACGGGCCAGCCTTCGCTGCGTGAGGTCCAGCACCACGATCGCCAGCAGGGCGACCAGGAGCATGATCGTGGCCAGCGCTGCGGCAGCGGGCCGGTTGCCGCCCTCGAGGAGCGAGGCCATGCGGTAGGACGTCACCTCGGTGCGGTTGGGGAGGTTGCCCGAGAGCAGGACCAGCGAGCCGTACTCGCTGATCCCACGCGCGAAGGAGAGCGCGGCACCGGCGAAGATCGCCGGGATCAGGGTGGGCAGCACGATGCGGCGCAGGATGGTCACGCGGCTGGCGCCCAGCGAGGCCGCTGCGTCCTCGACCTCGGTCTCCATCTCCTCCAGCACCGGCTGGACCGTGCGCACGATGAAGGGCAGCGTGACGAACGCGATGGCCAGGAAGACGGCCTTGCGGGTGTTCTCGAACTCCACCCCGAGCGGGCCCTGGCTGCCGTACAGGGCAAGCAGCACGAGGCCGGCCACGATCGTCGGCATCGCGAAGGGGATGTCGATGACGAGGTCCAGCGCGCGTTTGCCCCAGAACCGGTCACGGACGAGCACCCAGGCGATGACCGTGCCCATCACCATGTTGATCAGGGTGGTCAGCATCGCGACACCGACGGTCAGCTGCAGGGCGTTGACCGTCTGGCCGTTGGTGAGCGCCGCCTTGTAGGTGCTCCAGCCGCCGCCCGATGCCTCGACGACCACGGCCGACAGAGGAATCAGGACGAGCAGGCTGAACCAGAGCAGCCCCACCCCGAGACCCAGGGTGGCGCTCGTGTTCAGAGCGCGCGGCCGGACCGACCGGCGCTGGCGCGCCGGTCGGCCGGTCGTGAGAGTCGCAGTGGACAAGGTCAGCTACCGACCCCGGAGTTGGACTGGATCTCGGTGATGATGCCGAGCGGGTTGTCGTCCACTCCGTCACCGAAGAACGTGTCGTTGGCCTCGCCCCAGCCGTTGAAGTCACCGTCGATGGTGAGCTCGGTCGCAGGCTCGGGGAAGGCGTCGGCCGGGTCGAGGGCACCCTCGACCTCGACGTCACCCACGTCGACGAGAGGACGGAAGCCGAAGCCGGCGTAGACCGCCTGGCCCTCCTCCGAACGCTGGAAGTCGAGGAAGTCGGCAGCCTGGTCCGGTGCGTCCACGGTGACCGCGCAGGGGTTCTCGATCAGCAGGGTGGTGTCGGGGACGACGTAGTCGAAGTCCTCACCGTTCTGGCGCGCGAGGATGGCCTCGTTCTCGTACGACAGCAGGACGTCGCCCTGGCCCTGGGTGAAGGCGGTCGTCGCGTCGCGGCCCGAGTCGGGCAGCGCGGAGACGTGCTCGAAGAAGGTGCTCATGTACTCAGCGGCGTCGTCCTCGCTGCCGCCGTCCGAGATCACGGAGCCGTAGGCAGCGAGCAGGTTCCACTTGGCCGAGCCGGAGGAGGCCGGGTTCGGGGTGACGATGGAGATGTCGTCCTTCACCAGGTCGTCCCAGCTGTCGATCTTCTTGGGGTTGCCCTTGGGCACCACCATGACGACGACCGAGTTCGTGCAGATCCCCTGGGTGTCGCCGTCCTTCCAGTCGTCGGCCACGATGCCCGCGTCGACGAGGCGGGTCATGTCGGGCTCGAGGGAGAAGTGGACGAGGTCGGCGTCCTGGCCGTCGACGACGCCGCGGCTCATGTCGCCGGACGCGCCGTACGCGGGGCCGTCGAAGGTGACGTCCTTGCCGGCATCGGTGCCCTCGAAGGCCTTGAACGCCGCGTCGTTGGGGGTCTCCATGACGGAGAAGCCGACGACCGCGAGGTTGGTGCCGCCGTCGCCGCCCGAGCCGGCGTCCGCGTCACCCGAGCAGGCGGACAGGGCCAGGGGGCCGAGGAGAGCTGCCGCGAGAGCGGCACGTGAACGGATCTGCATGGGGGGTCTCGACTTTCGTGATCGGTGTGCAATGTCGAGAAAGATACATGACTTTATGGATGCCAGTGACATTGAGCAGAATTCGGACGCGTGTCGTGGATCACGTACCCCTCCCACCCGCGTGGAAGAGGCGTCCATCACGTGGGGAGAGGCCGCTCGGCGGACCCGCCGCGGCTACTGTGGGAGGCCGGGAGAACTCCGCCGGACACGTAGGGAAGCAGGGGCATACAGGTGAGTGGATCCGCCAAGCAGGTCAAGCAGCTCGACCGCGTCATCATCCGGTTCGCCGGCGACTCGGGCGACGGGATGCAGCTGACGGGCGACCGCTTCACCCAGGAGACCGCGGCCTTCGGCAACGACCTGGTGACCCTGCCCAACTTCCCCGCCGAGATCCGGGCTCCGCAGGGCACGCTGCCGGGCGTCTCGTCGTTCCAGGTCCACTTCGCCGACCACGACATCCTCACCGCGGGCGACGCCCCGGACGTGCTGGTCGCGATGAACCCCGCGGCACTGCGTGCCAACATCGGCGACCTCCACCGGGGCGCGACCATCATCGTCGACACCCACGACTTCACCGCGCGCAACCTGACCAAGGCCGGCTACAAGGACAACCCGCTCGACGGCGACAGCCTCGCCGACTATGCCGTGCACACGGTGGACCTCACCGGGATGACGGTCGAGGCGGTCAAGGAGTTCGGGCTCTCCCGCAAGGACGCCTCACGCGCGAAGAACATGTTCGCCCTCGGCCTGCTGTCGTGGATGTACGGCCGGCCGACCGAGACGACGACCTCGTTCCTCGCCAAGCGGTTCGCCAAGGTGCCCGACATCCGCGACGCCAACGTGACCGCGTTCAAGGCCGGCTGGAACTTCGGTGAGACCACCGAGGCGTTCGCCGTGCAGTACGAGATCAAGCCGGCCGTGATGCCCCCCGGCACCTATCGCAACATCACCGGCAACCTCGCCCTGGCCTACGGGCTCGTGGCCGGCGGCGTGCAGGCCGGCCTCCCGCTGTTCCTCGGCGCCTACCCGATCACCCCGGCCTCCGACATCCTCCACGAGCTGTCGAAGCACAAGTCCTTCGGCGTGACGACCTTCCAGGCCGAGGACGAGATCGCCGGCATCGGTGCGGCCATCGGTGCGTCGTACGCCGGCCACCTCGGCGTCACCACCACCTCCGGTCCGGGCGTGTCGCTCAAGTCCGAGGCCATGGGCCTCGCGGTGATGACCGAGCTGCCCCTCGTCGTCGTCGACGTCCAGCGCGGTGGCCCCTCGACGGGCCTGCCCACCAAGACCGAGCAGTCCGACCTGCTGCAGGCGATGTTCGGCCGCAACGGCGAGGCGCCCGTCCCGGTCGTGGCGCCCCAGTCCCCCGGCGACTGCTTCGCGGCCGCGGTCGAGGCCATCCGGATCGCGATCACCTACCGCACGCCGGTGATCCTGCTGTCCGACGGATATCTCGCGAACGGCTCCGAGCCGTGGCGGGTGCCCTCGGTCGACGAGCTGCCAGTGATCGACCCCGCCTTCGCGACCGAGAAGAACTACACGGTCACGAACGACGACGACACGGTCACCTCTGAGTTCTGGCCCTACCTCCGCGACGAGGCCACCCTCGCGCGACCGTGGGCGATCCCCGGCACGCCGGGGCTCGAGCACCGCATCGGCGGCCTCGAGAAGGGCGACGGGCACGGCAACATCTCCTACGACCCGGCCAACCACGACTTCATGGTCCGGACCCGCCAGGCCAAGGTGGACCGGATCGCCGACACGATCCCGCCCGTCGAGGTCGACGACCCGTCCGGCGAGGCCAAGGTGCTCGTCATCGGGTGGGGATCGACCTACGGCCCGATCGGCGCCGGCGTACGCCGCGTGCGCAAGGCCGGCTACCACGTGGCCCAGGCCCACCTGCGCCACCTCAACCCGTTCCCGAGCAACCTCGGCGAGGTCCTCAAGGGCTACGACAAGGTGCTGGTGCCCGAGATGAACCTCGGCCAGCTCTCGCTGCTGCTGCGCGGGAAGTACCTCGTCGACGCCGTCGGCTACAACCACGTACGCGGACTGCCCCTCAAGGCCACCGAGCTCGCCCACGCCATCGGCGAGCTGGTCGGCCAGGCCGAGGGGATCGACATCGACCTGGGCGTCTGGGGCGAGCCCACGCAGAAGGAGCACGTCTGATGACAACGTCCACCTCGGCAGATCTGGGCCTTCCCGGCCTGCGCTCCGGCACGGAGTCGGTCCCGACCCACCCCGAGGACGCACCGCCGCAGACCGGCAAGGAGTTCACCTCCGACCAGGAGGTCCGCTGGTGCCCGGGCTGCGGCGACTACGCCGTGCTCAAGGCCGTCCAGTCCTTCCTGCCCGATCTCGGCCTGCGCCGCGAGAACATCGTCTTCGTCTCGGGCATCGGCTGCTCGTCGCGCTTCCCCTACTACCTCGACACCTACGGCATGCACTCGATCCACGGCCGCGCGCCGTCGATCGCGACCGGCATCGCCACCGCGCGCGCGGACCTCAACGTCTGGGTCGTCACCGGTGACGGCGATGCGCTGTCGATCGGCGGCAACCACCTGATCCACGCGCTGCGCCGCAACGTGAACATGACGATCCTGCTGTTCAACAACCGGATCTACGGCCTGACCAAGGGCCAGTACTCCCCCACCTCGGAGACCGGCAAGGTCACCAAGTCGACCCCGATGGGCTCGCTCGACCACCCGTTCAACCCGGTGTCGCTCGCGCTCGGCGCCGAGGCGACCTTCGTGGCGCGCACGATCGACTCCGACCGCAAGCACCTCACGGCAGTGCTCGCCGCCGCCGCCGCCCACCGTGGCACGTCGCTCGTCGAGATCTACCAGAACTGCCCGATCTTCAACGACGGCGCGTTCGACGCCATCAAGAACCCCGACACCAAGGCCGACGCGATCATCCCGCTGGTGCACGGCGAGCCCGTCACCTTCGGGGCCACCCTCGACGACGGCCGTGGCGCCAAGTGCCTGGTCCGTGACCAGCAGACCGGTGGCGTGAAGGTCGTTGCGACCGCTGACGTCGACGCAGCCGACATCGTGGTGCACGACGCGCACAGCCCGGACCCGACGATGGCCTTCGCCATCTCGCGGCTGACCGACTCGGGCTACCTCAACACCTCGCCGATCGGCATCTTCCGCCAGGTCGAGCGCGTGACGTACGACGACGCCGCGCGCGAGCAGGTCGCGAGCGCCAGCGCCTCGACAGACGCCACCGCCGACCAGTCCGCTCGCTTGGCGGCCCTGATCGGCGGTGGCGACACCTGGACGATCCTCTGATCGTCCTCGTGCAACGGCTGGGTCGTCAGTCGAAGTAGAGGGTCCAGACCTTGCCCTTGGTGTTGCCGAAACCGTTGGAGTGGTCGACCTTCGAGCGCCACTTCCAGCGGCCCTTCTCGGGCGCGAAGATCCTGGTCTTGAAGATGCCGGTGTCGTTGGTCTTGATCTTCTTGACGGTCTTCCACTTGCAGGCGCTGCACGCCTTCTTCATGATCTTGACCCGCTGGTTCGCATAGGGCAGCAGGGTGCCGTCGAGCTGCGGCTCCATCACGGTGCCCTTGAGCTTGAAGGCGTTGTAGGAGACCTGGTGGTCACCCGGGCGCTGCTCGTCGATGATGCGCTTGGGCGCGGATCCGGCGAAGGCGCTCGCACTGAGCGCACCTCCGACGAGCAGTGCAGCGACGAGCGCTGCCAGGACGGCGCGGAGATTCCGCATGGTGAGTTCCCCCTCGAGAAAAGACGATGACTGGCGACGCGGGGTCCCAACCCCGAGACCGCCCCATCGTAGGCGACGTGGCGCCCCTAGACTCCGCGAGTGCCAGATAGCCGCCGCGGACTGCTCCTGGGCGGCCTGGCCTACGTCATGTGGGGCACGTTCCCGCTCTACTGGACCCTGCTCGAGCCGGGTGGCGCCGTCGAGATCCTGGCCCACCGCATCGTGTGGTCGAGCATCACCATGGTCGCGGTCCTCGTCATCTGGCGTCGGATCCCCTACCTCAAGGCGCTCCTGCACGACCGGCACAGGCTGCGGTTGATCTGCCTCGCGGCCGTGGTCATCACCCTGAACTGGGGCGGCTACATCTGGGGCGTCAACAACGGTCGCGTCGTGGAGACGTCCCTGGGCTACTTCATCAACCCCCTCGTCACGGTCCTGATGGGTGTCGCCGTCCTCGGCGAGCGGCTGCGTCGCCTGCAGTGGATCGCGATGGGGATCGCGTTCGTCGCGGTCGTGGTGCTCGCGATCGACTACGGCCGCCCGCCGTGGATCGCCCTGCTGCTCGCCTTCTCGTTCGGCACCTACGGCCTGCTCAAGAAGCAGGCCGGCGTCGGCGCGGTCGAGAGCATCACCGTGGAGACCGTCGTGCTGACGCCGTTCGCACTGGCGTACGTCGTGTGGCTGGTGTCGACCGGTGGCTCCAACTTCGGCTCGCACGGCGTCGGCCACGCGCTGCTCTTCACCACCACCGGCATCATCACCGCCGTGCCGCTCATGCTCTTCGGCGCTGCCGCGATCCGCGTCTCGATGGTCTCGCTCGGCCTCCTGCAGTACCTCGCGCCCACGATCCAGTTCGCCCTCGGGATCTTCGTGTTCGACGAAGCCATGCCCGCGAGCCGCTGGATCGGTTTCGGCCTGGTCTGGGTGGCGCTGGTGATCTTCACGGTCGAGGCCCTCCGTCACCGGCACCGCCAGCTCCGGCTGGTCGCGCACGCGACGACCGCCGCCTGACCTCCTCCGCACCGCTCGGCCGGTGTGTGGTGCAGGTTCTGAGTGCTCGGAAGGTGTCTCACGCACCGCTACGTCGGCGTTTCCGCGTGGAGCGGTGCGTGACGCCGGTTCTGCGGGTCCGGAACATGCCTCACGCACCGCTGCGCGGGACGAGCGGTGATCCACCCGCATTCTGGGGCGAACGGAATGTGGCTCCACCACCGCTCGCTGGCGGCTCAGGACGAGCGGGTGGCCACCACGTCGGCGAAGGACTCCAGGGCGGTACGCACGGGGCCGGGGTCGAGGACCTCGAGCCGCTGCTTGGCCTCCGTCGCCTGGCCGAGGACGTAGGCCTTGGCCTCGTCCATCGCGGGGTGCTTGCGCAGCAGGTCGAGGGCCTCGGCGTGCTCGGCGTCGTCGGTGAGCGGGCGGCCGAGGAGGCCGAGGAGGCGGGCGTCGGCCGGGTCGGTCGAGGCCTGGGCCATCAGGACCGGGAGGGTCGGCACGCCTTCGCGCAGGTCCGTGCCGGGCGTCTTGCCCGAGGTGTCGGACTCGGAGGCGATGTCGAGGATGTCGTCGGAGAGCTGGAAGGCGGAGCCGACGATCTCGCCGTAGGACCGCAGCGCCTCGACGACCTCTGGCGAGGCGCCGGAGAACATCGCGCCGTAGCGCGCCGAGGTCGCGATCAGCGAGCCGGTCTTCCCGGCGACGACCTCGAGGTAGTGGGCCAGCGGGTCCTCACCCGGACCGGGCTTCACGGTCTCCAGGATCTGGCCCTCGACGAGGCGGGTGAACGTCTGCGCCTGGATGCGCACGGCGTCGGCGCCGAGGTCGGCGGTGAGCTCGGACGACTTCCCGAAGAGGAAGTCGCCGGTGAGGATCGCGACGTGGTTGTCCCAGCGCGCGTTGGCCGTGTCGGCACCGCGGCGCAGGGCGGCCTCGTCCATCACGTCGTCGTGGTAGAGCGAGGCGACGTGGGTCAGCTCGACGACGCAGGCTGCGGTGTGCACCTCCTCGGCCTCGGGGCGGGGCCCGGCCTCGGCGGTCAGCAGGACGAGCAGCGGCCGGAACCGCTTGCCGCCGGCCATCATCAGGTGGGTCGCAGCCTCGGTGACGTAGGGCGTACGTCCCTGGCAGTGCTCGGCGAGCAGCTCCTCGATGCGCGCCAGGCGCCCGACGAGCCGCTGCGCGAGCTCGGCGTCGACGACGGGCAGGGCGAGGGGCGATTCGCTCACCTGATGAATTCTCCTGCAACGCCCGCCAGGTCGAGCACCGGGCCCGGCACGACGCCGAGCACCAGGGTCACGGCGGCACCTACGGCGATCGTGGTGGCTGTCAGCACGGACGGGTACGCCACGCTGGGGCCGTCGCCGACGGGCTCGTCGAAGTACATGACCTTGATGACCTTGATGTAGAGGTACGCGGCGATGATGCTCGCGATCACGGCCGCGACCACGACGGGCCACGCACCAGCGGCCAGTGCCACCGAGAAGACGGCGAGCTTGCCGACGAAGCCGGACGTGAGCGGGATGCCGGCCATCGCCAGCAGGAAGAACGCGAAGACCGCCGCCACCACGGGCGACTCCTTGCCGAGCCCGGCCCACCGCTCGATCGCGGTCGTCTCCCCACCGGCGTCGCGGACCAGGCTGACGACGGCGAAGGCGCCGAGCGTCGCGAAGCCGTAGGTCGTCAGGTAGAACAGCACGGCCTGGAGCGAGGTGATCTCACCGACGGCGAGCTGGTCGGAGGCCTGGAGGCCGAGCACACCGGTGAGGATGAAGCCGGTGTGGGCGACCGAGGAGTAGGCGAGCAGCCGCTTGATGTCGCTCTGCGTGATGGCCAGCGCGGCGCCGACGAACATCGACAGGATGGCGATGATCCACAGCATCGGCTGCCAGGACCAGCGGTCCGCACCGAGCGCGACGTAGAAAAGCCGCATGATCGCGCCGAAGGCGGCGACCTTGGTGCCGGCCGCCATGAAGGCCGTGACCGGCGTCGGGGCGCCCTGGTAGACGTCCGGGGTCCATGCCTGGAACGGGACGGCGCCGACCTTGAAGAGCAGGCCGACCGAGAGCAGGCCGGTGCCGATGAGCAGCAGCGCGTTGCTGCCGACGTCGTTGCGGACGGCCTCGTTGATCGCGGCGAAGTCCATCGAGCCGGCGTAGCCGTAGAGCAGCGCGGCTCCGTAGAGGAAGAAACCGGACGAGAAGGCGCCGAGCAGGAAGTACTTGAGCGCTGCCTCCTGGCTCAGCAGCCGGCGGCGACGGGCCAGGCCGCTCAGCAGGTAGAGCGGGAGGGAGAGGACCTCGAGGCCGACGAACATCGTCAGGAGGTCGTTGGCCGCCGGGAAGAGCATCATCCCGAAGACCGCGAACATCATGAGCGGGTAGACCTCGGTGTGCTCGCGTTGTGCTGCGAGCGCCGCGGTCTCCGCGTCGGTGCCGGGCACCGCGGACGCCTGCCCGGCGAAGGCCGAGGCGCCGCCATCGAGGTGCCGCTCGGCGAAGAGCAGGATGCCGCCGATCGCAAGGGCCAGCACGAGGCCCCAGATGAAGAGGCTCGGACCGTCGACGGCCACAGTGCCGCCGACCGCGAGGATGCCGCGGGCGGCGCCGTCGTCGTACGTCTTCACGTCCTGCGCGACCAGCACGACGCCCACCAGGGCGACGGCCAGGCCGACGAGAGCCAGCACGACCTGGCTGACGTAGCGCAGCGCGCGGGGGGCGAATGCCTCCACGAGGACACCGAGGCAGGCGGCACCGAAGACGGCCAGGAGCGGCCAGAGCTCGAAGTACTGGACGCTGGGCTTGGCGAACTCGATCACTGGTGACCATCCTCCTGGCCGAGGCCGGCACTCGAGTAGGAGTCGACGATGTAGGGGTTGATCACGTCGAGCAGGGGCATCGGGAAGAACCCGAAGAGCACGAGCGCGAGGAGGAGCGGGGCGAGGACGCCGACCTCACGCGTGTCGAGGTCGGCCACGGGGGCCAGGCCCTCGCGACCGGGACCGGTCATCGCGCGCTGGTACATCCAGAGCGCGTAGAAGGCGGCCAGGACGATGGCGAGCACCGCGACCGAGCCGACCAGCCAGTGGTGGTCGAAGGCGGCGATGATGACCATCAGCTCGGACACGAACGGCGACAGTCCGGGCAGGCCGCAGGCCGCCAGTCCAGCCACGAGGAAGAACCCGGCGAGGATCGGCGCGGTCTTCTCGACGCCGCCGCCCATCTCGCGGATGGACGCCGTGCCCGTGCGACGGATCAGGAAGCCGGCCACCAGGAACATCAGGGCGGTCGCGATGCCGTGGTTGACCATGTAGAGGATCGCGCCGGCGCCGCCGGTCGAGCTGAACACGAAGATGCCCAGCACGATGAAGCCGAAGTGGGAGAGGGACGTGAGGCCGATCAGGCGCAGGATGTCGTCCTGCCCGATCGCGACGAGCGCGCCGTAGATGATCGAGACCAGGGCGAGCACGACGACGACCGGCGTCGCCCACTCGGAGGCGTCGGGAAGCAGGCCGAGGCAGAACCGCAGCATGCCGAAGGTGCCGATCTTGTCGAGGATGCAGACGAGCAGCACGGACGTGCCGGTGGTCGCCTTCTCGGTGGTGTCGGCCAGCCAGGTGTGGACCGGGAACATCGGCGCCTTGATCGCGAAGGCGACGAAGAAGCCCACGAACAGCCAGCGCTGGGTGATCGGGTCGATGTCGATCGCGGCCAGGTCGCTGATCAGGAAGCTCGGCCTGCCGGCGTTGGCCGACACGACGTAGAAGCCGATCACCGAGGCGAGCATGACGAGTCCGCCGGCGAGCTGGTAGATCAGGAACTTCGTCGCGGCGCGGCCGCGGCCGGCGCGACCGAAGCCACCGATGAGGAAGTAGGCCGGGATGAGCGTGGCCTCGAAGACGACGTAGAAGAGGAGCACGTCGGTCGCGGTGAACACGGCGAGCGACATCGCCTCGAGCGCGAGCGTCCAGGCGAAGAACGCCTTGGCGCCGCTGTTGCCCTCGGCGTCGGCCTCGTGCCATCCGGCGAGCAGGACGATCGGCACGAGCACGACGGTCAGCAGCACCATCAAGATGCCCAGCCCGTCGACGCCGAGCGCGTAGTGCACGCCGAGCGACTCGATCCAGACGTGGGTCTCGGTGAGCTGCATGCCGCCGTCGACCTCGTACTGGGTCGCGGCGACGATGCCCGCGAGCAACGTGGCGGCGGCGAAGCCGAGGCCGATCGTGCGGGCGAGCGCGGCCGGCGCGAACGCCGTCACGAGCGCGCCGACGAGCGGCAGGAGGATCAGGACAGTCAGCATCATGCGAGGTTCACCGCCAGGAGGGCCAGGACCACGAGCAGCGCACCGGCGAGGACGGACAGGGCATAGGAGCGTACGAAGCCGTTCTGGAGGCGACGCATCGTGGTGGAGAGTCCGCCGACGGCGGCCGAGCCACCCTCGACGACACCGTCGACGCCGACGCGGTCGAACGTGGTGAGGCCACCGACCAGCGAGGTGCCGGGGCGTACGACGACCGCGTCGTTGATGGCGTCACCGTAGAGGTCGGCGCGGGCCGCGCGGGTGGCGAAGGACACGTCGTGCGGAGCCTCGCGCGGGACGTCGCGCTTGCCGACGAAGAACCACGCGGCGGCGATGCCGACGGCCACGACCGCGACGATCAGCAGCGTGATCACGAGGGCGGGCAGCGGCGGCTCGTGGTGCTCGGCCTGACCGGTGACCGGCTCGAGCCAGTTCACGATCCAGTCACCGAGCAGCAGGACGCCACCGAGCACGGACAGCGCGGCGAGCACCATCAGCGGAATGGTCATCACCTTGGGTGACTCGTGCGGGTGCACGTCCTTCTCCCACCGCCCCTTTCCATCAGCACCGGCGGTGAAGAACGTCATCAGCATCAGGCGGGTCATGTAGAACGCGGTGATGCCGGCGCCCAGCATGGCCAGCAGGCCGACCAGCAGGTTGTCGGCGAGCGCGGTCTCGATGATGCGGTCCTTGGACCAGAAGCCGGAGAACCCGGGGAACCCGATGATCGCGAGGTAGCCCATCGCGAAGGTCAGGAAGGTGACCGGCATCGCCTTGTTGAGCCCGCCGTAGTGGCGCATGTTCACGTCGTCGTCCATCCCGTGCATCACGGAGCCGGCACCGAGGAACATGTTGGCCTTGAAGAAGCCGTGCGTCAGCAGGTGGAAGATCGCGAACGGGTAGCCCGCCGGGCCGAGGCCGGCCGCGAGCATCATGTAGCCGATCTGGCTCATCGTCGAGCCGGCGAGCACCTTCTTGATGTCGTCCTTGGCGCAGCCGAGGACTGCACCCCACAGGAGCGTGACGGTGGCGACCACGACGACCGCGGTCTGCGCGATCGGGGCGAGCTCGAAGATGAAGTTGGAGCGGACCACGAGGTAGACGCCGGCGGTGACCATCGTCGCCGCGTGGATCAGGGCCGAGACCGGGGTCGGGCCCTCCATCGCGTCGAGCAGCCACGACTGCAGCGGGACCTGCGCGGACTTGCCGCACGCACCCAGCAGGAGCAGCAGGCCGAGCGCGGTCAGGGCGTCCTGCGACGCGTCGGAGGCGTGCTCGCTGACACCGCCGAAGTCGGTCGTGCCGAACGTCGCGAACATCAGCGCGATGGCGAGCGAGAGCCCGATGTCGCCGACGCGGTTGATGACGAACGCCTTCTTGGCGGCCGCGGCGGCGGACGGCTTGTGCTGCCAGAACCCGATGAGCAGGTACGACGCCAGGCCGACGCCCTCCCAGCCCAGGAACAGGCCCACGAAGTTCGCCGAGAGGATCAGCGTGAGCATCGCCGCGACGAAGAGGTTGAGGTAGCCGAAGAACCGGCGACGGCGTACGTCGTGCTCCATGTAGCCGATCGCGTAGACGTGGATCAGGGATCCGACGCCGGTGATCAGCAGCAGGAACAACGCGGCGAGCTGGTCGTAGAGCAGGTCCATGCCCACGTTGAGCGAGCCGGTCTCGAACCAGGTCCAGAGGTGCTGGCCGAGCTGGCGCTCCCCCTCACCCCGGCCGAGCAACGACAAGAACAGCACCAGGCTGAGCAGGAACGAGAGGGCGGACATCGCCGTGCCGACGAGGTGGCCGTGCTTGTCCGCGGCGGCCTTGAGGGAGCCCTGGAGGAACGGGGCCACGCCCAGCAGCAGGAACGCGCCGAGCAGCGGCAGTGCGATGACCAGCCAGAGCAGGTCGAACACGCCACCGGCGCCGGTGTCGGGCGAGACCACAGGGGCGTGGGCAGCACCTCCCTCGGACATCGGGAGGCCTGCGAGAAGGACTGAGTGGGACAACAGGTTCACGGGTGCTCCCTCAGTACTTCAGCAGGCTGGCGTCGTCGACCGAGGCCGAGCGTCGGGTGCGGAAGATGGTCATGATGATCGCGAGCCCGATGACGACCTCGGCTGCCGCCACCACCATCACGAAGAAGGCAGTGATCTGGCCGTCGAGGTTGCCGTGCTGGCGGGCGAAGGCGACGAACGCGAGGTTGCAGGCGTTGAGCATGAGCTCGACGCACATGAACACCACGAGCGCGTTGCGCCGCGTGAGGACACCCACGACGCCGATCGTGAAGAGGATCGCGGACAAGACAACGTACTCAGTCAAGGCTCGACCTCATCAGGCGTCGGGGTCCCCGGCGAATTGTTCGCGGAGGAGCGAAGCGGAGGAGCGAAGAATTCGCTGGGGTGGCGATGACGTACTGGGTCACTTCACGTCCTCCTCGGTGTGGGCCGGGGCGCCGGCCTTGCCGGAGGTCTCGGGCATGCGGGTGGGATCACCGATCTGGCGGGTGAGGTCGTCGATGTCCTCGGCAAGCGCCGGTGCGGAGCGGACCGTGCCACGGGCCGCGAGCACGCGGGAGACCGAGGACTCGGCGGCCGTGCCGTCGGGCAGCAGGGCCGGGGTGTCGACCGCGTTGTGGCGGGCGTAGACGCCGGGCGAGGGCAGCGGGCCGGGGTGCTTGCCGTGGTCGCCGAAGTCGCGGATGCGCTGGGCGGCCAGGCTGGCCTGCGTGGGCTTCGGCGTGAGCCGCTCGCGGTGCGCGAGCACCATCGCGCCGAGGACTGCGGTGATCAGCAGCGCGCTGGTGGCCTCGAAGGCGAAGACGTAGCGCGAGAAGAGGATGTTGGCGATCGCCGGCACGTTGCCGCCGGCGTTGGCCTCGTCGAGGCCCACGACGGTGCCGAAGGTGACCTGGCTGATGCCGACGACGAGGACCGTGCCGAAGACCAGGCCGAGCACGGTCGCCATCACCCGCTGGCCGCGGATGGTCTCCACGGTCGAGTCGGACGCATCGACTCCGATCAGCATCATCACGAACAGGAACAGCATGAGGATGGCGCCGGTGTAGACGATGATCTGCACCGCGAAGAGGAACGGTGCGTCCATCACGGCGTAGAGGAACGCGATGCTGATCATGACCACGGCCAGCAGCAGCGCGGCGTGGACGGCCTTGCGGACGAACAGGATGCCGAGCGCGGACAGCACCATGATCGGGGCGAGGATCCAGAACGTCATGGTCGGGGTCCCCTCGGAGTTGTCGGCCGGAGGAGCGAAGCGGGGGAGAACGAGAACTCCGTGGGGTGGCTCATCGTGTCGTCCCCCGGTAGTAGTCACCCTCGTCGTCGCCGAGGCGCATCGGGTGCGGCGGCTGCTCCATGCCGGGCAGCAGCGGGGCCAGCAGGTCGGACTTCTCGTAGATCAGGTCGGCGCGGTTGTTGTCGGCCAGCTCGTACTCGTTGGTCATCGTCAGCGCACGGGTCGGGCACGCCTCGATGCACAGGCCGCACAGGATGCAGCGCAGGTAGTTGATCTGGTAGACGCGGCCGTAGCGCTCACCGGGGCTGAAGCGCTCGTCGTCGGTGTTGGAGGCTCCCTCGACGTAGATCGCGTCGGCCGGGCAGGCCCACGCGCACAGCTCGCAGCCGATGCACTTCTCGAGGCCGTCGGGCCAGCGGTTGAGCTGGTGGCGACCGTGGAAGCGCGGCGCGGTGGGGAGCTTCTCGAAGGGGTACTGCTCGGTGACCACCTTCTTGAACATCGTCCGGAAGGTGACCCCGAACCCGGCGACCGGGTCCCAGAGGCTCTCCTTGATGCCCTTCGACTCCTTCTCGGAGCTCGACTCACTCATGGTTCTCCTCCGCTGAAGCGGTGACGGTGGTGCGGCCCGAGGTGAACGTCATCGGCGCGGCGGCACCGCGAACGGCGCCTCCGGCCGGCATCGGCGGGACGGGGAACCCGCCGACGAACGCGTCGTGGGGCTCGTCGGTGGCCTCGACCTCGTCGCTGTCGGCGCCCTTGCCGTCACCGACGAACATCAGCCCGACGGTCAGGACGAGCAGCACCGCGATCGCGGCGACCAGGTAGGTCCGGTTGATGCCGTTGTCGGCCTCGAGCGAGATGACGCGGATGGTCGCGACCGCGACGGTCCAGGCCAGCGAGACCGGGATCAGGACCTTCCAGCCCAGCGCCATGAACTGGTCGTAGCGCAGGCGGGGCAGCGAGCCACGCAGCCAGACGAACAGGAAGACGAAGATGAAGACCTTGCCGAAGAACCAGAGCAGGGGCCAGTAGCCGCTGTTGGCGCCCTCCCACACGTTCTCGACACCCCACGGAGCCGCCCAGCCGCCGAGGAACAGCGTGGTGGCGATCGCCGAGACGGTGGCGAGGTTGATGTACTCGGCCAGGAAGAACAGCGCGAACTTGAGGCTGGAGTACTCGGTGTGGAAGCCCCCGACCAGCTCGCCCTCGGCCTCGGGGAGGTCGAACGGCGCGCGGTTGGTCTCGCCGACCATCGAGATCACGTAGATGACGAACGACGGCGCGAGGATCAGGCCGAACCACAGGCGGTCCTGCGCAGCCACGATCTCCGAGGTGGACATCGAACCGGCGTAGAGGAAGACCGCGACGAGGGCGAGGCCCATCGCGACCTCGTAGGAGATCATCTGCGCGCTCGAGCGGAGGCCGCCGAGCAGGGAGTACGTCGAGCCGGAGGACCAGCCGCCCAGCACGATGCCGTAGATACCGATCGAGGCGATGGCCATCATGAAGAGGACGGCCACCGGCATGTCGGTCAGCTGCAGCGGGGTCCGGTGACCGAAGAAGTTGACCTCGGGACCGAGCGGGATGACCGCCCAGGTCACGAACGCCGGCACCACGGCGATGACAGGGGCCAGGAGGAAGACGACCTTGTCGGCCGCCGTGGGGATGATGTCCTCCTTGAGCGCGAGCTTCACGCCGTCGGCGAGCGACTGCAGGAGGCCGAAGGGTCCGTGCACGTTGGGGCCGATGCGGTGCTGCATGCGGGCCACGACGCGACGCTCGAACCAGATGTTGAAGAGCGTCAGGACCACCAGGACCACGAAGATCAGGACGGCCTTGAGCAGGACGACCCACCACGGGTCCTGACCGAACTGGGCCAGGCTCGCGTCGGGCAGGTCGGTTGCCAGCGGCAGGAGGTTGTTCACGCCTTCGCTCCCTTCACGGTGACCGTGCTGCCCGGCGAGGCGAGCTCGGCGAGGACGCCGCGACCGAAGGACCGGGCCGGGACCCAGACCACGCCGTCGGGCAGGTCGGCGACCACGACTGGCAGCGTGATGCTGCCGCGGTCACCGGTGACGGTGGCGAGCTGGTCACGACCGGGCTCCCCCTCCAGCAGCCCGAACACGGACTCGTACGACGCACGGTTGAGGCGCACGACCGGGGTGCGGGCGGTCGCGCGCAGGTGCGCCTCGCCGTCCTGCATCGAGCCCAGGTCGATCAGCTGCTTCCACGAGGCGAGGGCGAACGAGCCGGCCTTGCCGGCCTTGGCCGGGCGGGGCGCCTTGCCGGCGTCGTGCGCCGGACGCGCGCCGTCCCACGGACCGAGCGACTGCATCTCGGCGCGGACCTCGGAGACGGTGCGGAACCCCAGCGGGCGCCCGAGCTCGTCGGCGATGCCCGAGAGCACCCGGAGATCGGGCAGCGATGCCGGGTTGGTGAAGACGGCACTGAACTCACGCGGTCGGCCGTCCCACGTGACGAAGGTGCCGGCCTTGTCGGTCGTCGGGGCCACCGGCAGCACGACGTCGGCCACGGCCGTCACGTCGGTGGCGCGGAGCTCGAGGCTCACCACGAACCCGGCTGCGTCGAGCGCTGCGCGGAACGCCGCGGGGTCGCTCGTGTCGTCGGGGTCGACGCCGCCGACGACGCAGGCCGCCGAGGTCGCCCTTGGCGAGCGCCGCGATGATGGCGTTGCCGTCGCGACCCACCTTGGCGGACAGCGAGTCCACGCCCCAGGCAGCAGCCACGTCGACGCGGGCCGAGGCCTCGCCGAGCGGGCGGCCACCGGGCAGCAGGGTGGGCAGGGCACCGGCCTCGACCGCACCGCGGTCGCCGGCCCGGCGCGGGACCCACGCCAGACGGGCGCCGGTGCGGGCGGCCAGGTCGGCAGCGGCCGTGAGGGCACCGTGGGTCGCGGCGAGGCGCTCGCCGACGAGGATCACCGCGTCCTTGGAGACGCCGTGCTCGGCGTCCGCGAGGGACGCGATGACCTCGGTCTCGGCGCCGGGTGCGGCGGGCACGAGGCGGCCGTTCATCTTGCTGAGGCCGCGCGAGCTGTAGGGCGCGACGGACACGACCTGCGTACGACCCTGCTTGGCCGCCTTGCGCAGCCGCAGGAAGATCGTCGCCGCCTCGTCCTCGGGCTCGAGGCCCAGCAGCACCACGACGGGCGCGGCCTCGAGGTCGGCGTAGGTCACGTCGCCGGACAGTGCGACGTGCGAGGCCAGGAACGAG
>CAVQDC010000008.1:0-3559 GCA_963711175.1 uncultured Actinomycetota bacterium | reverse complement strand
GAGGACCGACTCGACGAGGGCGCCGTCGAAGAGCTTCCAGAGCGTCTTGCGGGTGGTGCCCTTGTCGGCCTCGAGCGTGCGCAGCGGCGTCATCAGGTCGGGCAGCAGGGCCGCGACGAGCTCGTCGCGCTGGCCGGCGGGCAGGTCGGTCATCTCCGCCGGATCGTCGACCAGCCGGCCGAAGTAGTGCGTGGAGAGCTGCCTGGCCCGGAAGCCCGGCAGACCCATCTCCTCGAGGAGCGCCTTGCGGCCGGCCTCGTCGAGGTCGGCGAGGTGGCGCGGCGGCTTCTTGCGCCCGCGCGGCTCGTCGAACACGAGGGGCAGGGTCTTGATGGGCTCAACAGTCTCGGACATCGCTCCGAGTCTCCCACCCCGGTGGGCCGTCGGGCGAGTCAGCGACCCTCACCAGACGTCAGAGCCAGCCTCAGGCGTCGACCATGAAGTAGAGCACCAGGGACGCGACGCCGGCGACGACCAGCGCGGTGACGATCATCCCGACGAACATGAACTGCCCGAAGCGACGGGTCTTGCGCTTGACGAGCATGAAGATCGGCAGCGCCAGCGCGAGCAGGACGAGCGGGAAGAGCTGCTCGGCGGTCTCGCGGGCGAACAGCAGCCGCAGCAGCCCGACGAACGCGCCCGGGAGCGCGGTGACGAAGAGCATGCCCGCGAAGAAGCCGGTGATCCCGGCGAAGGTCGGGTGGCTGGCGTGCCACCACGCGAAGCGCTGGCGCTCCTGCGGGGGCGCTTCTGCTGCGTACACCTCGTGCGTCTCCACCTCTCCAGCGTAGGCCGTTGATCGCGCTCGTCTGCGCTGGGCTCGCGGCGGGATGGAGATCAGACGGACACGCTGATCAGGTCCGGCATCGCGAGCGACTCCCACCGATCGAGGTCGGGCGGGCTGCCCGTGCGCTCCGCGACGACCAGGGTCCACGCGGTGCCGTGACCGACCAGGACGACGTCGTCGGACCCGTGGACCTCCACGATGCGGTGTACAGCGGCGGCCACGCGCAGGCGGCACACGTCGAGCGGCTCCCAGCCGGCGACGGCCGACTCGTCCGGGCGAGCAAAGGCAGCGCGGACCGCCGCCGGGAAGTCGTCGACCCACTCCCCCGACCGCTCGTGCTCGCGCAGGTCCTCCACCACTCCGACCTCGGAGTCGGTCAGCAGCTGGGCCGTCTGGATCGCCTTCGGCTCCGGTGAGGTGAGCCATGCTGCGCGGGTGGGCAACCGACCCGAGGCCCGCAGCGCCCAGACGTCGTCGTACGCCGCGGGGTCGAGGTCCCAGCCGGAGGCGGGCACACCGGGGACGATCAGGGGCCGGCCGTGCCGGACGAGGTGCAGCACGCGCGCCTCAGTAGACGAGGTAGTAGAGCACCAGCCAGATCGGGGCGATCGTGGCGAGCAGCGAGTCGAGCCGGTCCATCAGGCCGCCGTGGCCGGGGATGACCTGGCTCATGTCCTTGATCCCGAGGTCGCGCTTGATGACCGACTCGCAGAGGTCGCCGAGGGTCGCCATCACCGCGGCGATGACGCCGAGGATCACGCCGACCCACCAGTCACCGCCGAGGAACGAGGTCACCAGCCAGACGCCGACCGCGGTGGTCGCGACGAGGGAGCCCGCGAAGCCCTCCCACGACTTCTTGGGCGAGATCACCGGGGCCATCGGGTGCTTGCCGAACAGCACGCCCGCGACGTAGCCGCCGGTGTCGGAGGCGACCACGATCGCGATGAACGTGATGACGCCGCGTACGCCGGGGTCGTCGACGTCGAGGCCGAGGGCCGGGTTGGTGCCGCCCTCGCCGAGCAGCAGCGCGACGAAGGAGGCCAGGAACGGGACGTAGACGAGCGTGAAGACCGAGGCGGTGGCGTTCTTGACGTAGCCCTCCACGCCGCGTCGCAGCAGCCACAGCATGATCACCAGGGCGGTGACGGCCGTGGCGGTGACGAGCGCGGGGGCGCCCCAGACGTACGCCACGACGACCATCACCACGCCGCCGGCCATCAGGGGCTGCTCGGGGATGTCGATGTCCTTGGCGGCGAGCCCCTTGTGCAGCTCCCACACGGCCACGACCACCGCGATCGCGACGATCCCCATGAACGCCGTCTTCCAGAGGAGGAGCGACAGCAGGATCGCCCCGACGAGCGCGAGGGCCGAGCCGACGGCTGCGGGCAGGTCGCGGCCGGCACGGCCGTGGTCCTTCTGGGGAGCCTCGGGTTCGGACGCAGGCGTCGCCGGACTGTCAGAGGTCGTCATGGGTGCGGTCTCAGACCTCGAGCAGCTCGGATTCCTTGTGCTTGAGCAGGTCGTCGATCTTGTCGGTGTGGGTCTTGGTCACCGCGTCGAGACGCTTCTCGGCACCGGTGACGTCGTCCTTGCCGACCTCGCCGTCCTTCTCGAGCTTCTCCAGCGCCTGCTTGGCAGTCCGGCGCACATTGCGCACCGAGACCCGGCCGTCCTCGGCCTTGGCCTTGGCGAGCTTGATGTACTCCTTGCGCCGCTCCTCGGTCAGCTCGGGGAACACGCAGCGCAGCACCCTGCCGTCGTTGGCCGGGTTGACGCCGAGGTCGGAGTCGCGGATCGCCCGCTCGATCGCGCCCATCGCACCAACGTCGAAGGGCTGGATCAGGATCGTGCGAGCATCCTGCGCCGAGAAGCTCGCCAGCTGCTGCAACGGCGTCTGGGTGCCGTAGTAGTCGGCCGTGATCTTGGCGAACATCGCCGGGTTCGCGCGACCCGCGCGGATCGCGGCGAACTCCTCACGGGTGGCCTCGACGGACTTGGCCATCTTGGCGTCGGCATCGTTCATGACGTCGTTGATCACAGCGGCGCTCTCTCTCGTCGTACGTCCGGGTGCTGGCAGTGGGTCGGGTCGTCAGGTCGACCCGTCAGGCCGAGCTGCTCACCAGCGTGCCAATCTTCTCACCCCGCACCGCGGCCCCGATCGTGCCCGGAGTGGAGAGGTTGAAGAAGACCATGTCCATCTTGTTGTCCCGGGCCATCGCGATGCCCGTGGCGTCGGCCACCTTGAGGTCGCGCGCGAGGTACTCGTCGTAGCTGAGCCGGTCGAACTTGACGGCCGCGGGGTTCTTCTTGGGGTCGGAGTCGTAGACCCCGTCGACGCCCTGCTTGCCCATCAGGATGACCTCGCAGTGGGTCTCCAGCGCGCGCTGCGCGGCGACCGTGTCGGTGGAGAAGTAGGGCATGCCCGCGCCGGCGCCGAAGATGACGACGCGGCCCTTCTCCATGTGGCGGATCGCGCGGCGCGGGATGTAGGGCTCGGCGACCTGTCCCATCGTGATCGCGGTCTGCACGCGCGTCTCGACGCCGTGCTTCTCGATCAGGTCCTGGAGGGCCAGGCAGTTCATGACGGTGCCGAGCATGCCCATGTAGTCGGCGCGCGCCCGGTCCATGCCGCGCTGCTGGAGCTCGGCGCCGCGGAAGAAGTTGCCCCCACCGACGACGATCGCGATCTGGACGCCCGACGTGGCGACGTCGGCGACCTCGCTGGCCAGCGCATTGATCACATCGAGGTCCAGGCCGACCTCACCACCCCCG
>CAVQDC010000007.1:0-10987 GCA_963711175.1 uncultured Actinomycetota bacterium | reverse complement strand
GCCTCCTCGACCGTCACCGCGAAGACCCGGTGGTCGCGCCAGGCTCCGTCGATGTGCAGGAATCGCGGGGCGAAACCGACCTGCTCGAGGCCGAGCTTCTCCACGACGCGCAGCGAGTTGGTGTTCTCGGGCCGGACGCAGATCTCGATGCGGTGCAGCCCCACCGGCCGAAGCAGTGGTCGATCACCATCGCCACGGCCCGCGGCGCGACCCCGCGGCCGGCGACGTCCGCGGACAGCCAGTAGCCGATCGACGCCCACTGGGCCGAGCCGCGCGAGACGTTGCTGACCGTCACCTGCCCGACGAACCGCCCCTCGACCTCGACCACGAACGGGAGGCACAGGCCCTGCTTGGCCTGGTGCAGCAGCGACCGCACGACCATCTTGTACGACGACGGGCGCGGGTGGGCCCCGGGCGGCACGGTCGCGTCCCACGGGCGCAGCCAGTCGTGGTTGCGGGCGCGCACCGCCTGCCACTCGTCGGCGTCCGACTTCTTGAGCGACCGGACCACCACGCCCTGCGACTCCAGGCGGGCGGGCCAGCCGGGAGCCGTCGCGAGGGCGTTCAGTGGTCGCTCCCGACGACCTGTTCCACGGCGTGCGTCAGCACCGGCTCGAGGACACCCAGCCCGTCCTTCACGCCACCGCGCGACCCGGGGAGGTTGATCACGAGGCAGTCGCCGGCGATGCCGGCCAGCCCGCGCGAGATCATCGCGGTGGGCACGCCCTTGGCGACGCCGGCCGCGCGGATCGCCTCGGCGATGCCGGGCACCTCGCGGTCGAGCAGCGGCGCCGTGGCCTCGGGTGTCCGGTCGGTCGGCGTCAGCCCGGTGCCGCCGGTGGTGAGCACGACGCGTGCACCGTCGGCCACTGCGGCAGCGATGGCCTCGCGCACCGGGTCGCCGTCGGGGACGACCGCCGGCTCCTCGCAGTCGAAGCCCTGGCCACGCAGCCACTCGACGATCAGCGGCCCGGTCTCGTCGGCGTACACGCCGGACGCGGCGCGGTTGGACGCCACCACCACGGCGGCGCGGAGGCTCATCGCGCCCAGTCCCCCGACCGTCCGCCGCTCTTGGCCTCGACCTGGATGTCGGTGATCACCGCGGCCTTGTCGACGGCCTTGACCATGTCGACCACCGTCAGCGCGGCCACCGAGACGGCAGTCAGCGCCTCCATCTCGACGCCGGTGCGGTCGGTCGTGCGGACCGTGGCGGTGATGTCGACGGACTCGTCGGTGACGGCGAGGTCGACCGTGACGCCGGAGATCGCGAGCGGGTGGCAGAGCGGGATCAGCGCGGGTGTCTGCTTGGCGCCCATGATCCCGGCGATCCGCGCCACCGCGAGCGCGTCGCCCTTGGGCACGCCCTCGCCGCGGAGCAGGTCGACGACGGCGCGGCTCACCAGGACGCGGCCGGTGGCGGACGCCGTACGCGCCGTCACGGCCTTGTCGCCGACGTCGACCATCCGGGCAGCGCCGGTGTCGTCGACGTGGGTCAGCCGATCGGGGCCGCCGGGGGTCGCCATCAGAACTCCTCGTCGAGCTTGCGGATCGCGACCATCTCACCGGCCGCGACTGCGGTGACGTCGGCGGGCACCTCGATCAGGCAGTTGGAGGCCGCCAGGTCGCCGATCAGGTGGGAACCGTGGCCACCGACGGGCGAGACGAAGGTGCCGCCACGATCGGTCTCGAAGTGGCCGCGCACGAGCTGGACCTTGCCCTGCGGGCGAGGAGAGGCCGTGCGTGAGGCGGGCGCGGCCGGCGGGCCGGACGTAGGGCAGCTTGCCCATCATCCGGCGGATCGCGGGCAGGACGAACATCTCGAAGGAGACATAGGACGAGACCGGGTTGCCGGGCAGGGTGAAGACCGGGGTGGCGTCCTCGCCGACGGTGCCGAAGCCCTGCGGCTTGCCGGGCTGCATCCCGACGCCGCCGAACCACATCGTGCCGTGCTGCGACAGCGACTCCTTCACCACGTCGAAGTCGCCCTCGCTCACTCCGCCGCTCGTCACCACGATGTCGGCGCGCACGAGCTGGTCGCTCAGCGCCTCGGTGAAGGCGTGCGACTCGTCGGGGACGATGCCGACCCGGTAGGCGATCGCGCCGGCCGAGCGGGCGGCGGCGGCGAGGAGGTAGGAGTTGCCGTCATAGATCGAGTCGTGGCCCAGCGGCGTGCCGGGGTCGCGCAGCTCGGACCCGGTGGAGATGACGACGACGCGCGGCCGCGGACGCGTGCGTACGGTCGCGCGGCCGACGGCGGCGAGCATCCCGAGGTGGCGTGCGCCCAGGACGGTGCCCTCCTCGAGCAGCATGTCGCCCTCGGAGATGTCGTCGCCGGTCGGCCGGATGTGCTGGCCGACGGACGCGGGACGGGAGATGCGGACCTGCGCGACGCCGCGGTCGGTCCACTCGTAGGGCACGACCGTGGTCGCACCGGCCGGCACCGGGGCGCCGGTCATGATCTTGACCGCGGTGCCGGGCGACAGCGCGAGGATGGACGACTGTCCGGCCCCGATCTCACCGACCACGGGCAGCACGATGGGCGCCTCCTCGGTGGCGTCCGCGACGTCCTCGGCGACCACGGCGTAGCCGTCCATCGCGGAGTTGTCGAAGCTCGGCAGCGAGATCGGCGCGACGACGTCCTCGGCCAGCGCGAGCCCGAGGGCCTCCATCAGCGGCTGCGGGAACGCGGCCAACGGCGAGATCGTGGCCAGGATGCGCTCGACGTAGTCCGCCACCGGGAGGAGGACCGGGGTCGGGTCAGTCATGCTTCTCCTGGTCCTCGAGGACCGTGCCGCCCTCGACTCGTTGGGCGGCGCTCGACGCCAGGGCGACGTCGCCCACCACGCGTACGCCGCGGCCGAAGGTCCAGTCGCCCTCGACCGTGAACGAGTCGGCCTCGCGCAGCGAGGGTGCGCCGTCGGGGAAGCGCTTGTCGAAGTCGCCGACCAGCTTGTAGAAGTCGCCGTCGAGGGAGACGTAGGGCACCTCGTCGCCGGCCTGGTCGAGCACGAAGTCCTTGCCGAGGTCGTACACGTCCGAGCGCAGCACGAGCAGGTCGTCGGTGGTCTTCACCGGGACGAACCGCTCGCGGCTGACCTCGATCGTGAGGGCTCCCTCGAACACCTCGATCGCGGCGCCCATCGCGGTCTCCACCTGGACGACCTCGGGCGTCGACGGGTCAGCCGGGTCGAGGTGCTTGACGTTGCGGATCAGCGGGAGGCCGAGGATCCCGCCGCGCGCGTCCAGGGTGTCGACCATCGCCTCGATGTCGAACCAGAGGTTGTTGGTCGAGCAGAACTTGTGGCGGTCGAGGTCGGCCAGCGCACCCCGGTCGGCGTCGAGCGTCTGCGCGGACTCACGCAGCACGATGCGGTGGTCGCTCTTGCGGCGGGCGAAGTGGCCGCCCTTGCGGTCCGAGGGCGTACGTCGCACCGCCTCGATCGCGAACGGGGCGCCGCTCTGGGCGAACCAGCCCGCGACGCGCGCGTCCGGCACGGCGCCGAGGTTGTCGGAGTTGGAGACGAAGACGTAGCGGTAGCCGGCGTCCTTGAGCTGCGCCAGCAGGCCGGTGCCGCGCAGGGCGGTGTAGATGTCGCCGTGCCCGGGCGGGCACCACTCGAGGTCGGGGGCCTTGGGGTAGGCCGCGGGCATGAGGTCCGCGGCGAGGAGCTTGGGCTCCTTGTTCTGGAGGAACTCCAGCGGCAGGCCGTCGACGGGCAGGTCCTCGTAGCGGGCGAGGGCCTCCATCGTGTCGGCCGAGGTGCGGAACGAGTTCATGAACAGCAGCGGCAGGGTGACGTCGTACTGCTTGCGCAGGTGCAGGACCTGCCGCGCGATGATGTCGAGGAAGTTGAGCCCGCGGCGCACGCAGAGCAGTGACTTCGCCCGCTCCATGCCCATCGAGGTGCCGAGCCCGCCGTTGAGCTTGATGACCGCGGTCCTGCCGATGGCCTCGGCCGCGACGTCGTCGGGCACCTGGACGTCGGCGAGCGCCTCCATGTCGAGGGGCTCGATCGTGTCCTCGGCGATCATGCCCGTCTCACCGTGCTCGAGGAGGCGGTAGTAGTGCGCGAAGGTGTCGATCGCGACCTCGTCGACGCCCGCCTGCCGCATCTTCTCGCGTGCGAGCTCGAGACCTCGGGCATTGCCCTTGCTTGCCATGTATCGATCGTAGGCTGCTGGTGTGGAAGCAGGACACTCGGCGGACAGTGCGGTCGCCAAGGGCGCGTTGCGCGACCAGGTACGGGCCGCGCGGCGGCTGCGTCCGCTCGAGGCGGGTGCGGCCTTCGCGGCGGCCGTGAGCGAGGTCGCGCGGGCCTGGCCGCCGGTGCGCGACGCGGCCACGGTGGCGGCCTACGTCTCCGTCGGCAGCGAGCCCGGGACGGGGTTGTTGCTCGACGCGCTGGTGTCCGCGGGCAAGCGCGTGCTCGTGCCGGTGGTGCTGCCCGACCTCGATCTGGACTGGACGCTCTACACCGGTCGCGACGACCTCGCCCCCGCCGTGCGCGGCCTCCTCCAGCCGACCGGTCCGCGGCTCGGCCTCGACGCGATCGGTGGCGCCGACGTGGTCCTCGTCCCCGGCCTCGCGGTCTCGACGTCCGGCGAACGGCTCGGGCAGGGCGGCGGCTGCTACGACCGCGCGCTGCAGCGCGTCACGCCCGGGACCCCGGTCGCGGTCGTGCTCCACGACGACGAGGTCGGGCTCGCCGTGCCGACCGACCCCCACGACGTACGCGTGGGGTTCGCGCTGACGGCCGCTGGGGTGAGGCCTCTGCTGCATGCACCGGGTACCCGGTGATCGCTACGGGGCCGGCTCCAGCACCAGCCGGTCGTCGGTCGCCGCCTCGACGGCTCCGCGGGTGTACGCCCAGGGCAGGGTCTTGCCGTCGACGTAGAGCTCGGTCTGGTCGGAGTAGTGCGACGAGGCGGGGTGGCCGGAGACGCCGGTGAGGTTGATCCAGCGGGAGTCGTCGAAGTCGGCGAGCGAGACGACCATCCGCATGGACGGCGCGGCAGTGACGTCGTAGCCGTCGACGGCGTTCCACGAGGTGGCGTCGACGATCGACGACCCGCCGCCGACCTCCCAGCCGTCGCGGTTGAAGAGCCGCTCGACCGGACCGATCCCGGACTCGCCGAGGGTCGCGTTGTGGAGGTTCATCCGGTGGATGTGGCCCCACGTCCAGCGGCGCGGATCGCGCGCCTGGCGTCGGGTGAGCTCGTCACGCGCCTGGATCATCGCCTGGCGCAGGATGTCGTCGCGGGTCTCGACGACGCCCTCGGTGGCGGTGTCGTCCCACCACGGCCCCGCGGGATCGGTGAGCATCGTCCCGACGACCTGGAACCAGCGGTCGCCGCCGTCGGGCCACGACCGCTCGTCGAGGTCGTCGTGGAAGGCCAGCTCGAGCAGGTTGCGCCACACGACGTTGAAGTACGCCGCCGGCGCGCTGTCGGCGGGCGAGGTGAAGTCCCAGCCGCGGAACAGGTTCTGGGCGTTCGTGTAGTAGCGCGAGGGCAGGTCCTCGATGTCGAGGAGGTAGGGCACGAGCGTCTCGGCCATCGGGTTGGTCGAGTCGAGCTGCAGCCGGGACATCTCGGCCACCGACAGCTCGCCCTCGGCCGTGAGCACGTCGCGGATCCGCGTCGAGCGATAGCCGTAGTCCCAGTCCTTCGTCAGCAGGTAGGGGTAGAACTGGGCGATGACCGCCTGGTTGGCGGTGGCGATGAAGCCCTCGTCCGGGTCCAGCACGCTGGGCAGGCCGTCGAAGGGGATGTAGTCGCCCGTCCAGTCGTTGGCGCTGATCCAGCCCTCGACCGGCATCGTGCCGTCGTTGCCCGAGCGCCGGATCGGGATCCGGCCGGGTGACTGGTAGCCGATGTGGCCCTCGCGGTCGGCGTACACGAGGTTCTGCGCGGGGACCGAGAAGTCGGCGGCGGCCGCACGGAACTCGTCCCAGTCGGACGCGCGGTTGAGCTCGAGGATCGCGTCGGCAGTGGGCGCCGGGTCGAGGGCGGTCCAGGCCAGCGCGACGGCGTACCCGTTGCCGCGGTCGCCGGGCTCGTCGGTCGGCGCGTTGGCCCCGACCGTCGAGAACTCCGACGACACGTCGCTGATCAGCGGGCCGTGGACGGTCTCGCGCACCCGGAGCTCGACGTCGTCCTCGCCGCGCACCTTGATCGTCTCGGTGCGGACCTGCATCGCCTGGCTCTCGCCGTCGCGGATGTAGCGGTCGTCGCCCTCGGTCTGCTCGAGGAACAGGTCGGTGACGTCGGGGCCGAGGTTGGTGAAGCCCCACGCGATGTCCGTGTTGTGGCCGATGACCACGCCGGGCACGCCGGAGAAGGTGAAGCCCGACACGTCGAGGGTGCAGTCGGGCGTCTGCTCGCGACAGTGCAGGCCCATCTGCATCCAGATGCCGGGCTGGCTGACGCCCAGGTGCGGGTCGTTGGCCAGCAGCGGCATCCCGGTCGCGCTGTGCTCGCCGTCGACGACCCACGAGTTGCTGCCGATGCCGCGGCCGCTCCCGATCATGTCCGGCATCGCGGCGACGGTGTCCTGCACGCGCTCGAGCGCCTTGACGACGCCGGGCGGGTACGCCGGACGGCGCGGGTTGCGGGTGCCGTTGCCGGTCGCGTTCTGCTCGAAGACGCCGTCGACGACACCTCCGCCGGAGACGATCGGCGGGTGCGTGTCGTAGGGGTAGTCCGGCCACAGCGACGCGATCTCGTCCGGGGTGTGGTCGACGGACAGCTGCACCCGGTCGACCTCGGCGTCCATGTTGCCGCGCAGGTCCCACGCCATCGCCTTGAGCCAGGCCAGCGAGTCGACCGGCTCCCACTCCTCGGGCGTGTAGTCCAGCCCGCCGAGGCCGAGCACGGCGTACTCGGCCGCGAGCTCCGACGGCGTGCGCTCGGCGAGGTAGGCGTTGACCCCCTCGGCGTACGCCGTCAGCGCGTCGCGGGTCGCGGGCTGGAGCAGCGCCCACTCCTGCTCGGCCACGCCTCGCCAGTCCATCGTGCGGATGAACTTGTCGGTCTCGAGGGTGTCCTCGCCGAAGATCTCCGAGAGCCGCCCGGCCGTCACGTGCCGCCGGAAGTCCATCTCGAAGAAGCGCTCCTGGGCGTGCACGTAGCCCTGCGCGCGCATCAGGTCGGCGTCGTTGTCGGCGTAGATCTGCGGGATGTCGTAGTCGTCGCGCAGCACCTCGACGGACGAGGTGAGCCCCGGCACCGTCACCTCACCCGTGGTCTGCGGCAGCGGTCGGCGTACGACTCCCACGACCGCAGCCGCGAGCACGAGCAGCACCAGCACCACGCCCACTGCGGTCCAGGCGGTCCACCGCACCCCGCGCGGCAGCCGCCGGAAGGCCTGCCACCGGCTCGCCCGAGGGGTCTCGGCAGGTTCGGCGGCGGTGTCAGGGGCGGCGTGGGAGGAGGTGGTGGGTGACTGGTCGCTCATCGCGCCCACCATTGTGCCGTACCATTGGCAGTCGAAAGGCCCGAGTGCCAGCGCGTCGCGCCGGCCCGGCCCCACATCCGTCACAGCACGACCCGAGGACTCCCCACGATGCCGACCTATCAGTACGCCTGCACGGAGTGCGGCCACTCGTTCGAGCAGTTCCAGAGCTTCAGCGAGGACTCGCTGACCGTCTGCCCCGTGTGCGAGGGCAAGCTCCGCAAGCTCTTCAACGCCGTGGGCGTGGTCTTCAAGGGCTCGGGCTTCTACCGCAACGACAGCCGGTCGGACGCGAAGTCGTCCTCGCCGTCGACCACCGCGCCGGCTCCTGCCGCCGCCGGCTCGTCGGACTCGTCGTCCTCCACGACGTCCACGACCTCGACCCCGGCCGCCTCGTCGACGTCCTCCTCGTCGTCGTCGTCCTCGTCTTCTTCGTCCTCCTCCGACTGACGCCTCGGTGGTCGAGCAGTCCGCGAGGAACGAGCGGGCGTATCGAGACCCCTGTGGAGAGCCCGAGCGGCACTCCGCCCGCCCGGCCTAGCGTCGGGGGATGTTCCCGGGACTCCCGCCGGCGAGGCGCCGGCTCCGCGCCGTACGCCACCAGTTCCGGCGCCGTCGTCGGTTGATCGCTGCGGCCCTGGCCGCCAGTGCCGTCGTGGCCGGGGTGCGGGCGATCGCGCCTCCCCCACCCGACACCGTCGACGTGCTCGTGGCCGCGCGCGACCTCCCCTCCGGGACCCTCCTGGCCGACGACGACCTGGTGGCGCGGACCTACCCGGCCGAGCTCGCTCCGCTCGACGCGTCAGCCGCGGCAACCGGGCGCGTCCTCGCCGCCCCGATGGGTCGCGGCGAGGTGCTCACCGACGTACGCGTGGTGGGGCCGGCCCTTGCCGCTGCGGCAGCCGGCGACACGGTGCTGCCCGTCCGGCTGCCCGACGCCGGGATGGCCACGCTGCTGCGCGCGGGCGACCTGATCGACCTCGTGGCGACCGACCCCGGCACCGGGGTGACGACCGTCGTGGCCCGCGACGTGACCGTGCTCGCGACCCCCACCGGCATCCCCGACGGACCGGCGGGCGGGGCCGGCGGTGCGCTCGTGGTGTTCAGCGCAACGGCCAGTGAGGCGACCGCCATCGCCAGTGCGGCCCTGTCGCAGTACCTGACGGTGGCCTGGGGGCGCTAGCGTGAGGGCAATCGCTTGACTGCGGCCCGTCTCGGGCCACTAGGAGGCACACCATGACGGGTTTCAAGAACTTCATCCTCAAGGGCAACCTGATCGAGATCGCCACAGGTCTGATCATGGCCGTCGCGTTCGCTGCGGTCGTCACCACGTTCACTGCGTGGCTGACCAGTCTGCTGCCCGACAGCGC
Source organism: uncultured Actinomycetota bacterium (assembly GCA_963711175.1). Taxonomy (GTDB): domain Bacteria; phylum Actinomycetota; class Actinomycetes; order Propionibacteriales; family Nocardioidaceae; genus Nocardioides. Next base: position 2,164 of record CAVQDC010000007.1, on the reverse strand, counting down.
GGACGCCGTGTTCAGCACCACGACGTACTTCGGCGCCTTCCTCAACGCCGTCGTCGCGTTCCTGATCATGGGCGCCGTCGTCTACTTCTTCATCGTCATGCCCTACACCAAGGCGAAGGAGAAGTTCTTCCCCGCCGCACCCGAGGGCACCCCCGCCGACATCGCCCTCCTCGAGGAGATCCGCGACCTGCTCAAGACGCGCGGCGGCGCCGTCTGACCTGCCCCACCACGTACGACACCGAACGGCTCGCCCTCCGGGGCGGGCCGTTCGTGCGTCTTTGTGGGTTCGGCCGACGGACTATGACCCCCTCGTGGACGCTGGACGCACGGCATGCCGTGCGTTGAGCGGACCCAGGGCCGCTCGACCACGGGGACGGACGCCGGTCAGCCGTGGTGCGGCGGGACCTGGTCGCGGTACCAGTCGTCGCCCTTGCCGGTCCGGTCCTCGCGGGCGTCGGTGTCGTCGCTGGTCTGCTCCGGTACGCCGTCACCGAAGGCCGCAGCGAGGCGCCGGCGACGCTTCCACTCCGGCTCCTGCGGCGCGTCCGTTCCGGGCGTGACCATCAGGAACAGACCCCGTAGATCGGGTCCGCCTTCTCCGTGGTCTCCGGAGTCGTGGGGGTCTCGCTCGGGGAGGCGGTCTCGGACGGCGTCTCGCTCGGCGTCTCACTGGGCGTCTCCGACGGCGTCTCGCTCCCACCGGCGGTCGGCGTCTCGGACGAGCCGGGGGGTGGCGCGGCGCTGACTGAGGTGTCCCCGATCAGCTTGGCTGGCAGCTCCTTGTCGAGGTTGACGAGCTTCCAGATCTCGTCGGCCTGGTCGGTCCAGAACACCTTGCCGCTGAAGTTCGGGTCGTCGACCGGGTAGTAGTCCGTCGGCAGCGTGACGAACTTGACCTTGTCGAGGCCGATGTTCTGCAGCTGCAGGGCGACCCGGGCGATCTTGGTGACGTCGTCGAAGTCGTCGTCGGTCGTCAGCGCGCTGGTCGCGGCGTTGAGGAACCTGACGACCTTGTCAGGGCGGGTCAGGGTGCCGGCGGACTTCACCTGGCGCACGAGGGCGCCGATGAACTCCTGCTGGCGACGGATCCGGGAGATGTCGTTCTGCTGGATCTGCTCCCCGACGTAGCGCGCCCGGACGTAGTCGAGGGCCTCGTCGCCGGTGAGGTTCGACGGGTTGCCCTTGGGCACGAAGATGGCGTGCTTCTTGTCGACGATGTCCTCCGGCACGCAGACGTCCACCCCTCCGACGGCGTCCACCATCTTGCCGAAGCTGCCGAAGTCGATGACGACGAAGTGCTCGACCCTGATGCCGGTGGTCGCCTCGAGCTGGGCCAGGGTGCAGAGCGGACCGCCGCTGTCATAGGCGGCATTCCAGAGGACGTCGGTGCCGCCGCTGGTGCAGCCCTTCTCAGGCCGGTCCACGACCGAGTCCCGCGGGATCGAGATGGCGTACGCCCTGCTGCGGTCCGCGGACAGGTGCACGAGGATGGTCGTGTCGGACCCGCCGCCACCTTCCTGATCGATGTTGCACCCCTCGCAGTCGCGCGAGTCCGAACCCATCACGAGGATGTCGAGCGGATCGCCGTTGCCCGTGTAGAGCTCCTCGGGGCGGTCGGCCTCGTCGAGCACGTCGCCGATCGAGACGCCCTCGATGTTGCCGTTCAGGTGCCGCACCAAGTAGATGACGCTCAGTCCGGTGATCAGCGCGAGCACGACGGCGCTGATCAGGATGACCCGGCCCACCGTGTGCTTGCGGGTCACCTTGCCCTTGCGCTTGGGCGTCCCGTCGGAAGGCTCCGAGGGCGTCCCCTCGGAAGGCTCCGGGCGTGACTCATCCGACACGGGGCTCACCTTCGACAGGGGTGGACGGGCTGACGGGGACTGAACCTACTTCACCGCTGCAAGATTTCGCCTTCCAGCGACGCCGCGATCTGCCCCTGTGTACGCACGCTGGTGCGGCCCGTCGTACGCCTCCGTGGCAGGATGCTGCCCGCCGCAACCACCTCCGAGGGCAATCTCCGGTGACACGGCACACGCCCCAGTAGCTCAGTGGATAGAGCAGCCGCCTCCTAAGCGAAAGGTCGCAAGTTCGACTCTTGCCTGGGGCACCCAGAACGATCAGCACGTGCTTCGTCGCGACACCTGGGTACGACGTCGTTCCG
>CAVQDC010000006.1:0-5786 GCA_963711175.1 uncultured Actinomycetota bacterium | reverse complement strand
GCGCATCGAGTCTAGTGGGCCGAGGCCCGGATCGAGACTTCGCGGACGCCGCTCCCGTGGCACTTCCGGCTGTCGGAGCGCCGAGGTAGACCTGTGTCATGACTTCTCGGGACACCCACGCTCCTCCTGCCCCCGCTCCATGCACCTTCATCCCGCCCTGGCTCGCCGAGCGCGTCGACGGCGCCGAGCGGGCAGCGCTCGACGAGGCGCTGCGCACCCGGCGGGGTGTGGGGGCGAGGTCCGCGCGCCGCACCATCGCCCCCGGTGGACCGGCCTGGACCGTCCACGACGCAGGCTCGACCACCTCGCTGCCCGGAGAGGCCGTCCGCACTGCCGCGGACGCGGAGACCGGCGATGTCGCGGTCGACGAAGCTGCCACCGGGATCTCGGCAACGCTCGCGATGTTCGCCGAAGCGCTCTCGCGCGACTCCTTCGACGACGCGGGTGCGCCCGTGACCCTGACCGTCCACTACGGCTCGCGCTACAACAACGCCTTCTGGGACGGCTCGCAGCTGGTCTTCGGTGACGGTGACGGCAAGGTCTTCGAGCGCTTCACCAAGCCGGTCGACGTGCTGGCCCACGAGTTCTCCCACGCCGTCGTCGAGCACACCGCCGGGCTCGTCTACCAGGGGCAGTCCGGCGCCCTCAACGAGTCGGTCGCCGACGTCTTCGCCTCCTGCCTCAAGCAGCGGGTCCTCGGGCAGGACGCCGCCGGCGGCGACTGGCTGATCGGTCAGGGGATCTTCACGGCGTCGGTCCGGGCCCGTGCCCTGCGCGACATGGCGGCACCCGGCACGGCCTACGACGACCCCCAGCTGGGCGCCGACCCGCAGGTCGGACACATGGACGACTACATCGACACGACCGACGACAACGGCGGCGTGCACCTCAACTCCGGCATCCCCAACAAGGCCTTCCAGCTCGCAGCCGTCGCGATCGGAGGCACGTCGATCGAGGGCGCCGGGCGGGTCTGGTACGACGCGCTCGTCGGGGGCGACGTGCCGGAGGATGCCGACTTCGCGACCTTCGCCGCAGCGACCGTGGCAGCTGCCGGCCCACACGCTGACGCCGTTCGTGAGGCGTGGTCACAGGTGGGCGTGCAACCGTCCACGTCGTCGGTGCCTGCGGAGACACCGGTGCCGGGGACCGGCGGGCGCATCCGGGTGGAGCGCAGCGGGGGCTTCATCGGCCGGACGGAGGCGGCCGAGGTCGATCTCGACGACGACCTGCGCGGCCTCGTGGCCGACGCGGCCCTGGCGGCGCCGCTCGGAGAGTCCGAGCGTCCCATGCCCGACATGTACGTCTACACGTTCACCGTCGACGGCGGTGACCCCGTGCGCGTGCCGGAGCACCGGCTCACCGCGAGCCAGGCAGAGCTGGCGCGGCGGATCATCCAGACAGGCTGACCTCCCTGCGGGTGACCAGCCGGCACCCCGCGGCGCAGTAGGTTCGCCAGCATGCCCCGACTGCGGCGTACGTTCCCCGACCAGCCGGGCTGGACCCGACGACGATCGGGCAAGGGCTTCACCTACTTCGACCAGGACGGCAACCGTCTCGACGCCGACCAGGTCCAGCGGTGCAAGGACCTCGTCATCCCGCCGGCATGGGCGGACGTGTGGATCACGCCGTACGCCAACGGACACCTGCAGGCCGTCGGCACCGATGACGCCGGCCGGCGTCAGTACCTCTACCACCCCCAGTGGCGCACCAGCCGGGACGCTGCGAAGTTCGACCGGATCCTCGGCTTCGGCAAGGCGTTGTCCAAGGCGCGCGAGCGGGTGCTGGCCGACATCGGTGCGGAGACCATGTCGCTCGAGCGCTCGTGCGCGGTCGCCGTACGACTCCTCGACCTCGGCTACTTCCGCATCGGCAACGACGTCTACACCGACACCAACGGCTCGTTCGGCCTCACGACGTTGCGCAAGGACCACGTCTCCAAGCACGGCACGGTGATGCGGTTCCACTTCGTCGGCAAGTCCGGGATCGAGCACACCATCGACATCGACGACAAGGCGGCGATCGAGGCGCTCGACGTCATGCGCCGCCGGCGTGGCGGGGGCGACGAGCTGCTCGCGTGGAAGGACGGCCGCAGCTGGCGCGACCTCGGCGCGAGCGACGTCAACGACTACATCCGCAGCTGCTTCGGCATCGATGCCACCGCGAAGGACTTCCGCACCTGGCACGCCACGGTCATCGCTGCGGCCGCGCTCGCGGAGACCGAGGAGGCGGGGGACACCAAGACGTCGCGCAAGCGAGCCGTCTCCGCCGCCATGACGGAGGTGTCGGACTTCCTCGGCAACACCCCCACGCTGGCGCGGACGGCGTACGTCGATCCCCGGGTCGTCGAGGCCTACGAGCGGGGACGCACGATCACGGTGCGCGGGAAGTACGACACCGCGGACGCCCGGCAGGCCGCCCTCGAACGGGCGGTGCTCAAGCTCCTCGCCGCGTGAGCCGGGTGGAGCAGCTCACAGCCGCTCGACGACGTGGTCGATCGCGCCGGTGAGCTTCTCGACGTCCGCCGGGTCGATCGCGGGGTACATCGCGACGCGCAGCTGGTTGCGGCCGAGCTTGCGGTAGGGCTCGGTGTCCACCACGCCGTTGGCCCGCAGCACGGCCGCGATCTGCGCCGCGTCGATCGAGTCGTCGAAGTCGATCGTGCCGATCACCAGCGAGCGGTCGGCCGGGTCGGAGACGTACGGCGTCGTGTACGCCGTCCGCTCGGCCCAGCCGTACAACGCGTCCGACGACGCGGTCGTCCGCTCGACCATGCCCTTCAGCCCGCCCTGCGCGTTCATCCAGTCGAGCTGCTCGGCCATCAGGAACAGCGTCGCGACCGACGGGGTGTTGTAGGTCTGGTTCTTCGAGGAGTTGTCGATCGCGGTCGGCAGGTCGAAGAACGGCGGGATGTAGCGGTCGCTGCCGGCGATCTCCTCGGCTCGGGCGAGGGCCCGCGGCGACATGAGGGCGACCCAGAGGCCGCCGTCCGAGGCGAAGCACTTCTGCGGCGCGAAGTAGTAGGTGTCGACCTCGGTGAGGTCGACCGGCAGGCCGCCGGCGCCGGACGTGGCGTCGACGAGCACGATCGCGTCGTCGGCCACGCCGGCGGGGCGGCGTACGGGTGCCATCACCGCGGTGGACGTCTCGTTGTGCGCCCACGCGTAGGCGTCGACGCCCTCCTCGGCGACCGCCTCGGGGCGCGAGCCGGGCTCGCTGCTGATCACGGACGGCTCGGCCAGCCAGGGCGCCTTCTTCGCCGACGTGGCGAACTTCGAGGAGAACTCGCCGAAGGCCAGGTGCTGGCTCTTCTCGCGGACCAGGCCGAAGCAGGCGATGTCCCAGAACGCGGTGGCGCCGCCGTTGCCGAGCACCACCTCGTAACCCTCGGGCAGGTCGAAGAGGGTTGCCAGGCCCTCACGCACCCGGCCCACCGTCTTCTTGACGGGCGCCTGCCGGTGGGACGTGCCCATCAGCGTGTCGCCGGTGGCCGCGAGGGCGTCGAGGTGGCTGGTCTGGATCTTCGACGGGCCGGCACCGAAGCGGCCGTCGGCCGGCAGGAGCTCGGCGGGGATCTTGATGGCGTCAGTCATGGAGGAACCTCACGTGGAACGGGAACGGCGGTCCTGACGACGCTGTCAGCGGGTCCTAGTCTGTCACCCGCCGACACACGTCTCACGATGGGGGATCGATGATGAACGACGAGGGAACACCCGGGCTGCAGCACCAGTCCACGGTGCGCAACGCCGCCCGTGTCCTCGCTGTGGTGCTCCTGGCCGTCGGAGCGGTCCTCCTCGTGAGCGGGATCTCCGGCTTCGTCGCCGAGGCGCAGTCGATGGCCATCGACGGCGGGCCCGGGTCCCTCCTCAAGGCCGGTGCCGGAGGCTTCGCCATCGTCTTCGGCCTCGCCGCCGCCCAGGTGGGGTGGCTGCGCGCCGGCACGTCGTACGTCGCAGGCGAGACGATGCCGGTGGTCAAGGACTCGCTGGCCTACGCCACCTCAGGGCCCTACTGCCGCCAGTGCGGCACCCGCAACGACGACACCGCGAAGTTCTGCGACAGCTGCGGGACGTCGCTTGCCTGAGGTCACCTTCCGCATCGAGCGCGTGTCGATCACCCACCCTGACGCGATGCTGCTGGTCGAGGCGGTCCAGGACGAGTACGTCGCCCGCTACGGCGGCCGTGACGAGTCGCCGATCGACCCGCGCGACTTCGAGGACCCACGCGGCCAGTTCTTCGTCGGCTACCTCGATGGCGTGCCGGTGGCGACGGGCGCGTGGCGGCGCAGCACCGTCGTCGCGCTGGGCACGGCCGCGACGGCCGAGGTCAAGCGGATGTACGTCGTCCCGGCCGTGCAGCGTCGCGGCCTCGCCCGGCGCATGCTGGCGCACCTCGAGTCGACCGCGGCGGAGGCCGGGTTCGAGGCCCTCGTGCTGGAGACCGGAATCGAGCAGCCCGAGGCCATCGCGCTCTACCTGTCGTCCGGCTACGAGCCGGTCCCAGGCTTCGGCCACTACAAGGACTCCGACCTGAGCCGCACCTTCGGCCGTCGGATCGACCGACTGCTCTGACACGTCCAGGCCGGGGGCAGACGAACTACAGGTCTGTACTTCGCCAGAACCCCGGACGGACCTTCGCGCGGGCACCTACGGTCGCCGCGTGCGCCGATCGTCGTGGGTAGGGGCAAGGGCCGTGGTGACCCTTGCTCTGTCGTCGACCCTGCTGCTCGGCGCGAGCCCGACCGCGACCGCCGACGAGTCGGGCGCGTCCGCCGCGTCCGCCCGCGGCACCGTCACCAGCTCCGCGCCGTACCTGGTGCCGCTCGAGCCGTACGCCGACTACCAGCCGCAGACCACCTGCAGGCGGAAGCCCAAGCCGGGCGTGCTGATGCTCGCCGACTGGCTCGTCGCGCGCGGCGGCGGCTACGGCGCGATCACCCGGTCGTGCGCCGGCTCGAGCACCAGCGAGCACAAGGAGTCGCGCGCCTTCGACTGGGTCCTCGACGCCACCAGCGAGACCGACCAGGCGCTGGCAGCGGCGCTGCTGGACGAGCTCTTCGCGCCCGACGACACCGGTGAGCCGAGCGCGCTGGCTCGCCGGATGGGCGTCATGTACGTCATCTGGGACGACCACATGTACGCGTCGTACGACGCGTACGTGGCCAAGCGCTACCTCAGCTCGAGCTGCCGCAACCGCCGGACCTGCTCGCCCACCCTGCGCCACCGCGACCACCTGCACATCTCGCTGACCCGCCAGGGCGCGAAGGGCCTCACCTCGTGGTACCTCGCCCAGCCGCAGCCTGTCGTTCCGTAGGCTGTGAGCATGGAGCGCGGCCTCATGCTCAACGACGGCGATTGCGGCTTCTGCATGCGCACCGCCGCCCTGGTGCCGCGGCTCGGCGTGGACATCGACAGCGCGACGATCCAGACCGTCGACCTCGACGCCCTCGGCGTCGACCCGGAGCGGGCAGTCGTCGAGATGCCGTACGTCCACCCGGACGGTCGCGTCGACTACGGCCACCGCGCCTTCGCGGCGATCCTCGCCACCGGCCCGCTGCCGTGGCGCGTCGTCAGTCGGGTCATGACGAGCCGGCCCATCGACCCGGTGGCGCGCCGCGCCTACTCCTGGGTCGCGGCGAACCGGTCCCGCCTGCCCGGCGGGACCCCGGCCTGCGCGATCGACCAGACCCAGCCCGGAGGCTAGTTCCAGGCCTCGTTCCAGCCCTCGACCTCCGTGGCCGGGCGGGTGCTCGGCCCGGCGTACACGGCCGACGGACGGATCAGGCGGCC
>CAVQDC010000005.1:0-32217 GCA_963711175.1 uncultured Actinomycetota bacterium | reverse complement strand
TCACGGCCGCCTTGTCGACGGCCTTGACCATGTCGACGACGGTGAGCGCGGCCACCGAGACGGCGGTCAGCGCCTCCATCTCGACGCCCGTGCGGTCGGTCGTGCGGACGGTCGCGGTGATGTCGACGGACTCGTCGGTGACGGCGAGGTCGACCGTGACCCCGGAGATCGACAGCGGGTGGCACAGCGGGATCAGCGCCGGAGTCTGCTTGGCGCCCATGATCCCGGCGATGCGGGCTACCGCGAGCGCGTCGCCCTTCGGCACGCCCTCTCCGCGCAGGAGGTCGATGACGGCCGGGCTGACCAGGACGCGGCCGGTCGCGGACGCCGTGCGCGTGGTGACGGGCTTGGCGCCCACGTCGACCATCCGGGCGGCGCCGGTCTCGTCGACGTGGGTGAGCCGGTCGGGTCCTCCGGGAACGGCCATCAGAACTCCTCGTCGAGCTTGCGGACCGCGACCATCTCCCCGGCGGAGATGGAGGTGACGTCGGCGGGCACCTCGATCAGGCAGTTGGCGGCGGCCAGGTCACCGATGAGGTGGGAGCCGTGGCCGCCGACCGGCGAGACGAAGCTGCCACCGCGGTCGGTGTCGTGGAGGCCGCGCACCAGCTGGACCTTGCCCGCGGGCGAGGAGAGGCCGTGGGTGAGGCGGGCGCGGGAGGTGGGCCGGACGTAGGGCAGCTTGCCCATCATCCGACGGATCGCGGGCAGCACGAACATCTCGAAGGAGACGTAGGAGGAGACGGGGTTGCCGGGCAGCGTGAAGACCGGGGTGTCGTCCTCGCCGACCGTGCCGAATCCCTGCGGCTTGCCCGGCTGCATGCCGACGCCGCCGAACCACATGGTGCCGTGGTGCGACAGCGACTCCTTGACGACGTCGAAGTCGCCCTCGCTGACTCCCCCGCTGGTGACGACGAGGTCGGCGCGGACCAGCTGGTCGCCCAGCGCCTCGGTGAAGGCGTGCGACTCGTCGGGGACGATGCCGACGCGGTACGCGATCGCGCCGGCCGCGCGGGCGGCTGCGGCGAGGAGGTAGGAGTTGCCGTCGTAGATCGAGTCGTGGCCCAGCGGAGTACCGGGGTCGCGCAGCTCGGAGCCCGTCGAGATGACCACGACGCGCGGACGCGGACGCGTACGCACGGTGGCGCGGCCGACCGCGGCGAGCATGCCGAGGTGGCGGGCGCCCAGGACGGTGCCCTCCTCGAGCAGCATGTCGCCCTCGCCGATGTCGTCGCCGATCGGACGGATGTGCTGGCCGGGGCGGGCGGCCCGGTCGATGCGCACCTGCGCGACACCACGGTCGGTCCACTCGTAGGGCACGATCGTGGTCGCACCGGCCGGCACCGGTGCGCCGGTCATGATCTTCACCGCGGTGCCCGGGGACAGCGCGAGGATCGACGACTGGCCGGCGCCGATCTCACCGACGACGGGCAGCATCACCGGCGCGTCCTCGGTGGCAGAGGCGACGTCCTCGGCGACGACCGCGTAGCCGTCCATGGCGGAGTTGTCGAAGCTCGGCAGCGAGATCGGCGCCACGACGTCCTCGGCCAGCGCGAGGCCCAGCGCCTCCATCAACGGCTGCGGGAAGGCAGGCAGCGGCGAGACCGTGGCGAGGATGCGCTCGACGTACTCATCAACGGGAAGGAGGCCAGCCTGCTCAGCCATGCTTCTCCTGCTCGTCGAGGACGGTGCCGCCCTCGACCCGCTGGGCGGCGGACGAGGCGAGGGCCACGTCGCCCACGACGCGGACGCCGCGGCCGAAGGTCCAGTCGCCCTCGACGGTGAACGAGTCCGCCTCGCGCAGGGACGGAGCGCCGTCGGGGAAGCGCTTGTCGAAGTCGCCGACCAGCTTGTAGAAGTCGCCGTCGAGCGAGACGTACGGCACGTCGTCGCCGGCCTGGTCGAGCACGAAGTCCTTGCCGAGGTCGTACACGTCGGAGCGCAGCACGAGGAGGTCGTCGGTCGTCTTCACCGGGACGAAGCGGTCGCGGCCCACCTCGATGGTCCGGGCCCCCTCGAACACCTCGATCGCGGCGCCCATCGCGGTCTCCACCTGGATCACCTCGGGCGTCGACCGGTCGGCGGGGTCGAGGTGCTTGACGTTGCGGATCAGGGGCAGGCCGAGGATGCCGCCGCGCGCGTCGAGCGTGTCGACCATCGCCTCGATGTCGAACCACAGGTTGTTGGTCGAGCAGAACTTGTGGCGGTCGAGGTCGGCCAGCGCTTCCTGGTCGGCGTCGAGCGTCTGCGCGGACTCGCGCAGCACGATGCGGTCGTCGCTCTTGCGGCGGGCGAAGTGGCCGCCCTTGCGGTCCGACGGCGTACGCCGCACCGCCTCGATCGCGAAGGGCGCGCCGCTCTGGGCGAACCAGCCCGCGACGCGAGCGTCGGGCACGGCGCCGAGGTTGTCGGAGTTGGAGACGAAGACGTAGCGGTAGCCGGCGTCCTGCAGCCGCGCGAGCAGCCCGGTGCCGCGCAGCGCGGTGTAGATGTCGCCGTGCCCGGGCGGGCACCACTCGAGGTCGGGCGCCTTGGGGTACGACGCGGGCATGAGGTCCGCGGCGAGGAGCTTGGGCTCCTTGTTCTGCAGGAACTCCAGGGGCAGGCCGTCGACCGGCAGGTCCTCGTAGCGGGCCAGGGCCTCCATCGTGTCGGCCGAGGTGCGGAACGAGTTCATGAACAGCAGCGGCAGCGGGGCGTCGTACTGCGTGCGGAGGTGCAGCACCTGGCGGGCGATGATGTCGAGGAAGCTCAGTCCGCGGCGCACGCACAGCAACGACTTCGCGCGGTCCATGCCCATCGACGTGCCGAGGCCGCCGTTGAGCTTGATGATCACCGTCTTGGCGATGGCCGCGCTCGCGACGTCGTCAGCCACCTCGATGTCGGCCAGCGCCTCCATGTCGAGGGGCTCGATCGTGTCCTCGGCGATCATGCCGGTCTCGCCGTGCTCGAGGAGCCGGTAGTAGTGCGCGAACGTGTCGATCGCGACCTCGTCGACGCCCGCCTGTCGCATCTTCTCGCGCGCGATCTCGAGACCTCGGGCGTTGCCCTTGCTTGCCATACATCGATCGTAGGCTGCTGGCGTGGACCCACAACACTCGGCAGACAGGTCGGTCGCCAAGACCGCGCTCCGCGACCAGGTGCGGGCCGCCCGCCGGCGCCGCCCGCTGGCCGCCGCAGCCGACTCCGCGGCGTCCGTCTCGCGTGTCGCCCTGGCCTGGGCGCCGGTCCGCGACGCCGCCACCGTGGCGGCGTACGTCTCGGTCGGCAGCGAGCCGGGGACCGGTCTCCTGCTCGATGCGCTCCTCGCTGCCGGCAAGCGGGTGATCGTGCCGGTGGTGCTGCCCGACCTCGACCTCGACTGGACGCTCTACTCCGGTCGCGACGACCTCGCCCCCGCGGTGCGCGGGCTGCTCGAGCCGACCGGACCGCGGCTGGGCGTCGACGCCGTCGGTCGCGCCGACGTGGTGCTCGTCCCGGGCCTCGCCGTGTCACCGTCCGGCGAGCGGCTCGGTCAGGGCGGCGGCTGCTACGACCGGGCGCTGACGCGGGTGCCGGCCGGGACGCCGGTCGCGGTGGTGCTCTACGACGACGAGCTGGGGCTGGCGGTGCCGACCGACCCCCACGACCTGCCCGTCGGGTTCGCGCTGACCGGGAGTGGAGTGACGTCGCTGTTGCGATCCCCGGGTACCCGGGGAGACTGACGCCTCACCCCCGAAACTTCGCACTGGAACCTCCAGTTTCCCCGGGTACCCGGGGAAACCGACAACGAGCTACTCCCCCGGCGTCAGCACCAGCCGGTCGTCGGTCGCCGCCTCGACCGCGGCGCGGGTGTACGCCCAGGGCAGGGTCTCGCCGTCGACGTAGAGCTCGGTCTGGTCGGAGTAGTGCGCCGAGGCGGGGTGGCCCGAGACGCCAGTGAGGTTGATCCATCGCGAGTCGTCCCAGTCGGCGAGCGAGACCACCATCCGCATCGACGGCGCGGCGGTGACCTCGTAGCCGTCGACGGCGTTCCACGACGTGGCGTCGACGATCGACGACCCGCCACCGACCCGCCAGCCGTCGCGGTTGAAGAGCCGCTCGATCGGCGCAATGCCGGACTCGCCGAGCGTCGCGTTGTGGAGGTTCATCCGGTGCAGGTGGCCCCACGTCCAGAGCCGCGGGTCGCGGGCCTGGCGCCGGGTGAGCTCGTCGCGAGCGGCGATCATCGCCTCGCGCAGGATGTCGTCGCGCGTCTCGACGACGTCCTCGGTGTCGAGGTCGTCCCACCAAGGCCCGGCGGGCTCGGGCAGCATCGCGCCGACGACGCGGAACCACCGGTCGCCGCCGTCGGGCCACGCGCGCTCGTCGAGGTCGTCGTGGAAGGTCAGCTCGAGCAGGTTGCGCCAGATCACGTTGAAGTACGCCGCGGGCGCGCTGTCGGCGGGCGAGGAGAGGTCCCAGCCGCGGAGCAGGTTCTGGGCGTTGCGGTAGTAGCGCGAGGGCAGGTCCTCGATGTCGAGGAGGTAGGGCACGAGCATCCCGGCCATCGGGTTCGCCGAGTCGAGCTGCAGGCCCGCCATCTCCTGGACCGACAGCTCGCCCTCGGCGGTGAGCAGCTCGCGGATGCGCGTCGAGCGGTAGCCGTAGTCCCAGTCCTCGGTCAGCAGGTAGGGGTAGTCCTGGTCGGTCACCGCCTGGTTGGCCGTGACGATGAAACCCTCCTCGGGGTCGAGGACGCTGGGCAGCCCGTCGAACGGGATGTAGTCGCCCGTCCAGTCGTTCGCGCTGATCCAGCCCTCGACGGGCATCGTGCCGTCGTTGCCGGAGCGACGGATCGGGATCCGGCCGGGTGACTGGTAGCCGATGTGGCCCTCGCGGTCGGCGTACACGAGGTTCTGCGCCGGGACCGAGAAGTCCGCGGCGGCCGCGCGGAACTCGTCCCAGTCGGACGCGCGGTTGAGCTCGAGGATCGCGTCGGCCGTGGGCGCCGGATCCAGGGCGGTCCACGCCAGCGCGACGGCGTACCCGCTGCCGCGCTCCCCCGGCTCGTCGGTCGGTGCGTTGGCACCGACGGTCGCGAACTCCGACGACACGTCGCTGATCAGGGGCCCGTGGACGGTCTCGCGCACCCGGAGCTCGACGTCGTCCTCGCCGCGCACCTTGATCGTCTCGGTGCGGATCTGCATCGGCTGGCTCTCGCCGTCGCGGACGTAGCGGTCGTCGCCCTCGGTCTGCTCGAGGAACAGGTCGGTGACGTCGGGCCCGAGGTTGGTGAAGCCCCACGCGATGTCGGAGTTGTGGCCGATGATCACGCCGGGCACGCCGGAGAAGGTGAATCCCGAGGTGTCGAGGGTGCACTCGGCGGAGAGCTCGCGGCAGTGCAGCCCCATCTGCATCCAGATGCCGGGCTGGCTGATGCCGAGGTGCGGGTCGTTGGCCAGGAGCGGCATCCCGGTGGCGCTGTGCTCACCGTCGACCACCCACGAGTTGCTGCCGATGCCGCGCCCCGACCCGATCAGGTCGGGCATCGCCGCGACCGTGTCCTCCACGCGCTCGAGCGCCGCGACGACCTCCGGCGGGTACGCCGGCCGGGTCGGGTTGCGGGTGCCGTTGGAGGTGGCGTTCTGCTCGAAGACACCGTCCACGACCCCGCCTCCGGACACGATCGGCGGGTGCTGGTCGTAGTCGTAGCCCGGCCAGAGCTGGGCTATCTCGTCGGCCGTGTGGTCGACCGACAGCTGCACCCGGTCGACCTCGGCGTCCATGTTGCCGCGCAGGTCCCACGCCATCGCCTTGAGCCAGGCCAGCGAGTCGACCGGCTCCCACTCCTCCGGCGTGTAGTCCAGCCCGCTGAGCCCGAGCACGGCGTACTCCGCGGCCAGCTCGGACGGCTTGCGCTCGGCGAGGTAGGCGTTGACCCCCTCGGCGTACGCCGTCAGCGCATCGCGGGTGGCGGGCTGGAGCAGCGCCCACTCCTGCTCCGCGACGCCGCGCCAGTCCATGGTGCGGATGAACTGGTCGGTCTCGAGGGTGTCCTCGCCGAAGATCTCCGAGAGCCGACCGGCCGTCACGTGGCGCCGGAAGTCCATCTCGAAGAATCGCTCCTGCGCGTGGACGAAGCCCTGCGCGCGGAACAGGTCGGCGTCGGTGTCGGCGTACAGCTGCGGGATGTCGTAGTCGTCGCGCAGCACCTCGACCGACGCGGTCAGCCCCGGCACCGCCACCTCGCCATCGGTCTGCGGCAGGGGCCGACGTACGACACCCACGACGGCAGCCGCCAGCACCACCAGCACGAGCACCACGCCCACCGCGATCCATGCCGTCCAGCGCACCGCGCGCGGCATCCTGCGGAACGTCTGCCACCAGCTCGTGCGCGGGGGGCCGGCGGGGCCGGCCGCAGTGTCAGGGGAAGTGCTGGGGGAGGTGCTCGGTGACTGGTCGCTCATCGCGTGGACCATTGTGCCGTACCATTGGCAGTCGAAGGGCTTGAGTGCCAGCGCGTCGCGCAGGCCCGGCCCAACGTCGTCACTGCACCACCTTGTCGCCCACCGAGGATCCCACGATGCCCACCTATCAGTACGCCTGCACGGAGTGCGGCCACTCGTTCGAGCAGTTCCAGAGCTTCAGCGAGGACGCCCTGACCGTCTGCCCCGTGTGCGAGGGCCGGCTGCGCAAGCTCTTCAACGCCGTGGGCGTGGTCTTCAAGGGCTCGGGCTTCTACCGCACCGACAGCCGCAAGGACTCCTCGCCGTCCGCTCCCGCCTCCACCCCCTCGTCGACCCCGGCAGCGGCCTCCGCATCGAAGTCGACGTCGTCGGAGTCCTCCAGCTCCTCGTCGAGCTCGTCCTCGTCGTCCTCGACGTCCTCCTCTTCGTCCTCGTCCTCCGACTGACCACTCCGGTGGTCGAGTAGCCCGCGAGGAACGAGCGGGCGTATCGAGACCCCCTGTGGAGAGGCCCAGCACCACCGGGCCCGATCGCCCTAGCGTCGGGGGATGTTCCCGGGACTCCCACCGGCGCGGCGCCGGCTCCGCGCCGTACGCCAGCAGCTGCGCCGCCGTCGTCGGGTGATCGCAGCGCTGCTCGCCGCCGGCGCCGTCCTGGCTGCCGTACGCACGGTCTCTCCCCCACCACCCGAGACCGTCGAGGTGCTGGTCGCCGCCCACGACCTCCCGTCGGGAGTGGTGCTGGGTGACGACGACCTGGTGGTCCGCGCGTACCCGGCCGACCTCGCGCCACCCGACACTGCGGACGCCGCGGCGGGCCGGGTGCTGGCAGGCCCGGTGGGGCGCGGCGAGGTGCTGACGGACGTACGCCTCGTCGGTCCCGCGCTCGCCGCCGCGGGACCCGGGGAGACGGTGCTGCCCGTCCGGTTGCCCGACGCGGGGATGGCTGCCCTCCTCCACGCCGGGGACCGCATCGACCTCCTGGCGACCGATCCCGGGACCGGGGAGACGCGCGTCGTGGCGAGCGACGTCACCGTCCTGGCGACGCCGACCGGTGTGCCGGACGGTCCGGCCGGTGGCACGGGCGGTGCCCTCGTCGTCATCGCCGCGTCATCGGACCAGGCGAGCGCCGTGGCGAGCGCCGCCCTGGCACAGTTCCTGACCGTGGCCTGGAACCGCTAGCGTGCTCTGCATTCACTCATCCGCGGCCCTCTCGGGGGCCTCACAGAGGGAGGCACACCATGGGTGGCTTCAAGGCTTTCATCCTCAAGGGCAACCTGATCGAGATCGCCACCGGCCTGATCATGGCGCTCGCGTTCGCCTCGGTCGTCACGACCTTCACCGAGTGGCTGACCTCGCTGCTGCCCCCGACCGACTCGAAGATCTTCTCCACCGAGGCCGGCAGCTTCGGCGCGTTCCTCAACGCCGTGATCTCGTTCCTGATCATGGCCGCAGTCGTCTACTTCTTCATCGTCGTGCCCTACACGAAGGCCAAGGAGCGGTTCTTCCCGTCGGAGGAGCCCGGCACCCCGGCCGACGTCGCCCTCCTCGAGGAGATCCGCGACCTGCTCGCCGCGCGCGGCGGCAGCACCGCCGTCTGACCTGACACGTCGAACGGCCCGCCCTAGGGGGCGGGCCGTTCGTAGTCGTCCGCCTGCCCGGTAGTCCGCATCAGAATTCTTGTCGGACTGCGATCCGGAGCAGAAACCTGATGCGGACTATCCCGGGGAGGGATCAGCCGTGGTGCGGCGGGACCTCGTTGCGGTACCAGTCGTCGCCCTTGCCCGAGCGGTCCTCGCGGGCGTCGGTGTCGTCGCTGGTCTGCTCCGGTACGTCGTCGCCGAAGGCCGCGGCCAGTCGGCGGCGGCGCTGCCACTCCGGCTCCTGCGGTCGGCGTCCGGAGCGTCCGGAGCGTCCGGGTGCTCACGAACAGACTCCGAAGATCTGCTCCTCCGGCGGAGTGCTGGGCTCGGGCTCGCTGGGGGTCTCGGTCGGCGAAGCGGTCTCGGACGGTGTCTCGCTCGGGGTCTCGTGGGGGTCTCGCTGGGCGACTCACTGCCCGACGGCGACTCGCTCTCGCCGGCGGTCGGCGACTCCGACGTCCCGGGCGGGCCCTCGGCGCTGACCGACGTACCGCCGATGAGCTTCGTCGGCAGCTCCTTGTCGAGGGTGAGGAGCTTCCAGATCTCGTCGGCCTGCTCGGTCCAGAACACCTTGCCGCTGAACTCGGGGTCGTCGACCGGGAAGTAGTCGGTCGGCAGCGTCACGAACTTCACCTTGTCGAGGCCGATGCTCTGCAGCTGCATCGCGACCCGGCCGATCTTGGTGACGTCGTCGAACTCGTCGTCGGTCGTCAGCGCGCTGGTCGCGGCGTCGAGGAACTTCACGACCTTGTCGACGCGCGTCAGCGTGCCGGCCGACTTCACCTGGCGCACCAGGGCGCCGATGAACTCCTGCTGGCGGCGGATCCGGGAGATGTCGTTCTGCTGGATCTTCTCGCCGACGTAGCGCGCCCGGACGTAGTCGAGCGCCTCGTCGCCGGTCAGCGTGGCCGGGTTGCCCTTCGGCACGAAGATCTGGTGCTTCTTGTCGACGATGTCCTCCGGCACGCACACCTGGACCCCGTCCACCGCGTCGACCATCTTGCCGAAGCTGCCGAAGTCGACGACCACGAAGTGCTCGACGTGGATGCCGGTCATCTGCTCGAGCTGGGAGAGCGTGCAGACCGGACCGCCGCTGTCGTAGGCGGCGTTCCACAGCACGTCGGTGCCGCCGCTGGTGCAGCCGGCTCTCGGGTCGGTCGACCACCGAGTCACGCGGGATCGAGACGGCGTACGCCCGGCTGCGGTCCGCGGACAGGTGCACGAGGATGGTGGTGTCGGATCCGCCACCGCCCTCCTCGTCGATGTCGCAGCCCTCGCAGTCGCGCGAGTCCGAGCCCATCACGAGGATGTCCAGCGGCTCGCCGTTGCCCTTGTAGACCTCTTCGACGCGGTCGGCGTCGTCGAGGGCATCACCCACCGAGACCCCGTCGATGTTGCCGTTGAGGTGGCGGACGAAGTAGACGACGCTCAGCCCGGTGACCAGCGCGAGCACGACGGCACTGATCACGACGACCCGGCCGACGGTGTGCTTGCGAGCCACCTTCCCCTTGCGCTTGGGCGTCCCGCCGGAAGGCTCCGGCTCCCCGGCAGGCTCCGGACGCGACTCATCCGACACGGGGCTCACCTTCGACAGGGGTGTACGGGCTGACGGGGACTGAACCTACTTCACGGCTGCAAGATTTCGCCTTCCAGCCGCAGCCGCGATTTGCCCCTGGAACGCCCGCGGGTGCGCGTCGGCGTACGTCGTCGTGGCAGGATGCTGCCCGCCGCGCGCACCCTCCCGGTGACACGGCACCGCCCCAGTAGCTCAGTGGATAGAGCAGCCGCCTCCTAAGCGAAAGGTCGCAAGTTCGACTCTTGCCTGGGGCACCCAGAACGAACAGCACGTGCTTCGTCGCGACACCTGGGTACGACGTCGTTCCGTCCTGCACATGGTGAGGCCCGACTGCGCGACATGAACGCCGCGCAGCCGGGCCGGGTGTCGCAGGTCAGGCCTTGCGGCGGCGCGTGGCGCCACCGATGCCGCCGATCAGGGCGAGGAGCCCCACACCGACGAAAGCCATCGAGCTCGAACGACCCGGGACGAGTCGCTGGAGCGTGCTGCTCTGCTTGGCCGAGGCACCCGTGGACGGGTGCGGGTCGGCGTTGCTGCCGCTGGCCGGGAGGGCCAGGTAGGGGAACGTGTTGTCGAACGCGACGTCGTTGGTGTTGACGCCGTCTCCGAGGTCGTTCGGCGAACCGACGAGCTCTCCCTCGACCACCTGGAGCGCGATGTCGATGACATCGTCACCAAGACGGCGACCGTTGGGGAAGCCCTGGGTGTCTCCACCGATCACACCGAGCCGGTTGGGCGTGGCGGTCACGGGGGTGGACATGTTGAGGCGCAGCTGCTCGCTGGGCGTGATCTTGCCCTCGGGCATGTTGAGGCCCTTGACGCCCGTGAGGAACACCGACACGAGGTCGTTGCGCGGGGTCGCGGGAGCCTTGATGCCGTAGACGGACTCGATGAGCTTGGGCAGCTCGGGGTTGGTCACGTACGGGAGCGCCGCAGCGTCACCTGTGGGCTTGAGACCGTTGAACGCGTCCTTGAGCTTCAGCGGGATGACGACCTCGTTGACCAGCGGGTTGCCCAGGCGCGAGACCTGGCTGTAGCGCTTGCCGGTGGCGTTCTTCTTCGACGTCGTCGTCCAGATGCCGACGATCGGGTTCTCCTTCGCGTCGTGGCGCTTGGCGACCCACTTCTGGGGAACCTGGATAGCGACCGACTGCACGTTGAAGCCAGCGAGAGTGTCGTCGCCGGCCTCGGAGAGGTTGCCGCCGTAGAGCAGGTCGAACACGCGCAGGTCGAGGAAGAACGGGTCCTCGGCCTGACCGGCGAAGGACTTCATGTTCTTGCCGACCCTGGTGACGGCCTGGCTGCGCAGCTTGTTGTAGGCCGGCATCGAGGCGGAACCGATGTCGGACGGCGCCACGCGACGGCTCTTGATCAGCGTCTTCTTCTTGTTCTTGTAGAACCGCTGCAACTTGTAGGTCTGGTAGTAGTTCAGGTTCTTGTCCTTCAGGGACGTGACCGGGCCAGTGGCGGCCAGGAACGTGTCCCCGCTGACGTAGTGGTCCTTGAACGTCCACCGGAACGTCACGTCGGGCTTGGCATCCGCGTTGTTGTCGATCTTGATGTCATAGCGGGCGTCCGTCGCGAAGCTGTAGAAGTTCGGACCGCCGCCCGGCTCCTCGAAGGGCAGCCAGTTGGCGACCAGCGTGACGGTGTCTTCCTTCTCCGGGCTGCGGAACGCGTAGAGGTCCGTCCCGTCGTACTGCGGCGTCCCCGAGATGAGTGGTGCCTCCCGGTGGCTGGACGCTGTCGCGGCGAGTGGTCCCATACCGGCGATGCCGACAGCTGTCAGCAGGCCTCCGGTGCAGGCCAGGGCGATTGCCCCTTGCCGCTTGGTGGGTCGTGAGCGCTTCATCAGCAACTACTCCTCGTGTTGGCCCGACGTGCGGAATGTAGGTACGCCTGTCGGGCAGCCCGGAACCCGATGGAGCCGGGTGCAGGGTGTTCGAAGTCACATCATGAACAGATTGCTGTGGGCGCAGTAGTCCATGGGCAGATGAATCGGTCCCGGGTCACCCGCAGGGGTGGAGCGCCCTCGTCAGCTGCAGGCCTACTCGCCCGGCTCCATCACGTCGAGCAGGGCGCGCGCCGCGGCGTCGGCAGCGCCGACGTCGACGTGCTCCTGCTCGACCTGCCCGCTCCGGACGCGTACGACGTGCCCACCTGACCGCGCAGTGAGGCTGACGAAGCGTTTGCCGAGGAGGTCGAGGATCTGGTCGAGCCGGGGCAGCCACACGGCCTCGTGCTCCTCGACGGCGTCCAGCGCCCACTCGGTCGTGCCGTTGAACGCGAGGACGCGACCGCCGGCCTGGTCGCGCACCTCGACCACCATGTCGCTGACGGTGAAGACCGTCTCGTCGAGCTCGCGGTCCGGCACCCAGAACTGGTCGCCGTTGCGCGGCGTCCAGACGACGCCCGCGTCGTGCAGTCGGCGGGCGAGGTCGAGGGCGATCACCTCGCCAGTGTGCCCCGGCGCCCGAAGCCCGGGCCGTGAAAGGGTCGCCGCGTGATCATCGGTCTTGTCGGCGACCTCGAGGGCGACCGCGAGTGGGCGGTCCAGGTGCTGCGCGCGCTGGGCAGTGACGTCGACGTGGCCATCCAGCTCGGCGACCTGCGGTTCGGGATGGGCGAGGACCCCGACGGCTATCTCGCGGCCATCGAGTCCGTGTGCGCCGAGGTCGGGCTGCGGCTGCTCTGCATCACCGGCAACCACGAGCACTGGGCCCGCCTCGACGTGCTGTGGGCCGACCCCGCCCACCAGGACGAGGACGGCCGGCTGCTGCCGCTCGACGTCAGCGACCACGTCACGCTGCTGCCGCGCGGTCACCGGTTCGAGCTGGACGGACGGACGTTCGTCGCGCTGGGCGGCGCTCCGTCGGTGAACCGCCTGCTGCTCACCGAGGGCGTCAGCTGGTGGCCGACCGAGGTGATCACCGACGCCCACGTCGACCTCGCGCTCGCCGGTGGGCCGGCCGACGTGATGCTCCTGCACGACAGTCCCGCGCCGCCGTGGTGCACCGCGCCGGTGGCAGACATCGTCCGCGGCAACCCGATGGGCTGGCCCGACACGATCCTCGCCGAGGCGGACGCCGGCATGGCGCAGGTGACCCGCGCGGTCCTCGGCGTACGCCCGACGCTCGTGGCGCACGGCCACTTCCACGTCGCCGGGGAGGCCGTCGTACGCCTCCCGGGCGCGGACCACGACACGACGATCTGGTCGATCGCCGCCAACCGCGACCCCGCCAACGTCAGGTTGCTGGACCTGACGACGCTGGGTGATCCCGCTTAGGCGACCGTCTCGAAGCGGATGCCCCCACCCTGGAGCCGGACGAGCAGCGCGTCGCCCATCGCCTGCACCGGAGTGACCTGACCGGCGGTCTCGGGGTTGTCGTCGAAGGCGAGGCAGAGCGCCGCCTCCGACAGCAT
Organism: uncultured Actinomycetota bacterium; assembly: GCA_963711175.1. GTDB lineage: Bacteria > Actinomycetota > Actinomycetes > Propionibacteriales > Nocardioidaceae > Nocardioides. The sequence continues at coordinate 19,148 of CAVQDC010000005.1, read as the reverse complement.
CTTCGCGGTCTCGGTGTAGCCCGGATCGCCGCCGGAGACGCGGGTGCGGACGGTCTGCCCACCGCCCTCGCCCACGAAGTCGACGGTGAACCACGACTTCTCGCGCTTGGCCTCGTCGGGACCGGACCCCTGCGGCACCTTGCCCTTGAGGAAGTTGCGCAGCGGAGCGACCTGGGCCGCGACGGTCAGCGCACCGACCGCGGCCGCACCGCCGGCGGCGTAGCGGAGCGTCTTCGTGCCGGCCCAGTGGGAGTAGCGGAACTTCGGCCCGTACGCCGGCAGTGCGGCGCCGCTGCGCGCGACGATGATCGGGTCGATCGTCGGGAGCGGGAGCAGCCAGTAGCCCAGCACAGGGTCGCGGTGCGGCTTGCCGCCGACCGAGCGCGACGACCGGCCGTCGGCGGGCTTGCCCTCCGCGCGACGGCGGGCGGCGTACGTCGTACGCATGTCCTTGGCGCGGGCGAACTGGTTGAGCGCGGAGTGGAAGGTGCCGCCGGAGAACGTGCCGGCCGACCGCACGACGCCGCGCAAGGTGATCGGCTGGTCGGACGGCAGCTGCTGGACGGTGAAGTACGCGCCGAGGTCGTGCGGGATCGAGTCGAACCCGCACGCGTGGACCAGGCGGGCGCCCGTGCGGACGGCGGTCTGGTGGTGGGCGAGATAGGTCTGGTCGACGAACTCGGGCTCGCCGGTCAGGTCGACGTAGTCGGTGCCGGCCTCGGCACAGGCGGCCACGAGCGGACCACCGTGCTCGAGGTAGGGGCCGATGGTGGTGATCACGACGCGGGCGCGGCGCGCGACGTCGGAGAGGGCCGCGGGATCGGTCGCGTCGGCGACCAGCACCTCGACGTCACCAGCGCCCAGGCCGTCCAGCCGACGGCGTACGTCCTCGAGCTTGTCGGCGTTGCGACCGGCGATCGCCCAGCGCAGACCGGCCGGCGCGTGGGCAGCGAGGTAGTCGGCGGTCAGGCCACCGGTGAACCCGGTGGCGCCGAACAGCACGATGTCGAGGTCACGCCCGGTGTCAGGTCCGCTCATCGCGCCATCGTGCCACGCGGAACCGGGGCCACCACCGGGCCGTCCCACCGCCATGAGCGAGCGAAGCGAGCGAGTCATCGAACACAGCGCCACCAGTGCCTCATGCGCGCACGGAGCGAAGCGAGTACGTGCATGAGCCTTCGTCGGATCACCACCACCGTCGCGGCTGCGACCACCCTCGCCGCGGCCGTCGGCGTGGGCTACGCACTGGGCAACGAGAGTGGGCCGCGGCTGCTGCCGCCGACCGCACCTCCGATCGCCCTGGCCAATGCCGACCTCACCGTCACGGCCAGCTGCGACGACCTGCTGGACTCCTACGTCCAGCGTGGCCTCGAGCAGGTGGGCCCCTACGGCTGGGGCTCGGGCATGGTGACGTTCGATGCCGGCGGCATGGCCGAGTCGAGCTCCCCGACCGCGTCGCGCGACATGGCCAGCTCGACCGTCAGGACCTCGCGCTCCACGAGCAACGAGTCGGGCACCAACGTGCAGGAGCTGGGCGTCGACGAGTCCGACGTCGTGAAGGTCGCCGGCCCCCTCCTCGTACGGATGCGCGACGGCGAGCTGCTCGCGTACGACGTCTCCGGCGACGAGCCGTTCCTCCTCTCGACGACGCGCATCGACGACGCACGCGGCAACGACTGGGTCGGCGACCCGGGTGGCGAGCTTCTCCTGGTGGGCGGGCGGGCGGTCGTGCTCGGCTCCTCGCAGGACGGCCTCTCGACAACGATCACCACGGTCGACCTGTCCGACCCGACCTCGCCGAGCATCGTCGACGCCACCACCGTGCAGGGGCGCGCGTCCGCGGTCCGGCTGCACGGCGACGTCGTACGCGTGGTGCTGCAGAACGGGCTGCCACAGCTCGACTTCTCCTATCCCGACGGGACCTTCGGCCAGATCCGATCCAAGCTGCGCAACCGGTCGCTGGTCCGTGACACCACGCTGTCCGACTGGCTCCCGACGGTCGACGGCGAGCCGCTGGTCGACTGCGCGGACGTGGCCGTCCCCGACGACGACCAGGTGTCGCTCGGCACGACCACCGTCGTCGCCTTCGACCCTGCCTCGCCGACCGACCGCACCACGACGTCAGTGGCGACCGACTCCGACACGGCGTACTTCTCGACCGACCGCTTCTACCTCGCGGCCGGCGGGCCGCAGTGGGGCGTGTGGAGCGACTGCATGGACTGCCGCCAGAGCCTGCCCGGCCTCGGCGGCCCCACCGGCACGACGCCGCTCTATGCGTTCGCCCTCGACGGCGCCGACACGACGTACGTCGCCTCCGGCGAGATCGAGGGCACGATCGCTGACCGCTGGTCGATGGACGCCGTCGGCGGATCGCTCCGCGTCGCGGTCGGGCCGAGCAGCGAGACGGGCAACTTCAACTCGCTCATCACCCTGCGCGAGGACGGCTCGTCGCTGGTGGAGGACGGCCGCGTCGACGACCTCGGCGTGGACGAGCAGATCAAGTCGGTGCGGTGGTTCGACGACCTCGCGATCGTGGTGACCTTCCGCCAGACCGACCCGCTCTACGCGATCGACCTCAGCGACCCGGCCGACCCGCGGCTGCTGGGCGAGCTCAAGATCCCCGGCTTCTCGGAGTACCTCCACCCGCTCGGCGAGCACCGGCTCATCGGGATGGGCCAGGACGCGTCCTTGCAGGGGATGACCCGCGGCGCGCAGGCGGCCCTCTTCGACGTCACCGACCTGACGAACCCGCGGCAGATCGACGTGGTGCGCTACGACCGGGACACCTTCGCCGGCGCCGCCAACGACCCGCGACAGTTCACCTGGCTGCCCGATCAGCGGGTCGCGCTGACGGTCGTCTCCCAGGGCTGGAGCGGCACCACCGGCTGGGTCTCCGTGCTGTCCCTCGACGACGGCTCGATGACCAACCGGATGGTCGAGGTGGAGCACGGCACCGACGTCGCCGGCGTACGCCTCGTGCCCCTCGCCTCGGGCAAGGTGGCTCTCGTGACCGGCGAGGACGTCACGTTCTTCACCGTGTCCTGACCCGGCGTCCCCGCGGTGAGCGGAGCGAGCCGCTGCGGACGACGGGAGACAGGTTGCTTGCGTACCCTCGGAGGCATGTGCCGCAACATCCGCCCCCTCAACAACTTCGAGCCGCCCGCCTCGCGTGACGAGGTGACGGCCGCCGCGCTGCAGTACGTCCGCAAGGTCGCCGGGACGACCAAGCCGTCGCAGGCCAACGAGGCAGCGTTCTACGCCGCGGTGAAGGAGATCGCCCACCTCACCGAGCACCTCCTCGACGACCTGGTGACGACCGCTCCCCCGAAGAACCGCGAGGTCGAGGCCGAGAAGGCACGCGCCCGCGCCCGGGTCCGGTACGGCGCGTGACGCTGAGCCGGTCGGCGTACGACGACGCGCCTGCGCAGGACCTCCGGACGTCGGCCGAGGACGATCCGGCGGCGGTGGCGGCCGCCCACGAGCTGCTCGCCACCCGGCCGCTGGTCGTGCTGACCGGCGCCGGGCTCTCGACCGACTCCGGCATCCCGGACTACCGCGGCCCGGGCGCCCCGGTGCGGGCGCCGATGACCTACCAGGAGTTCGTGGCGACGCCCGAGGCACAGCGGCACTACTGGGCGCGCAGCCACGTCGGCTGGCAGCGGATGGGCCACGCCGTCCCCAACGACGGCCACCGGGCGCTGGCCGCGCTCGACCCGCTGCTCCTGATCACGCAGAACGTCGACGGCCTCCACGAGGCCGCCGGCTCCCGGCGACTCGTCGCCCTGCACGGCCGGGTCGCCGACGTGATCTGCCTGTCGTGCCGCTCGACCTCGTCGCGCGCCGAGCTGGAGCGGGTGCTCGACGAGCTCAACCCCGACTGGCTCTCGCGGCACGCCTCCGTGCTGTCGAACCCGGATGGCGACGTCGAGCTCGACGAGACCGAGGACTTCGTCGTGCCGACCTGCGAGTGCGGCGGTCCGCTCAAGCCCGACGTCGTGTTCTTCGGCGAGAACGTCCCCGCCGACCGGGTGGCCCGCTGCTACGCCGCCGTCGAGGCGCTCGGCACAGGCGGCGCGATGCTCGTGGCGGGTTCGTCGCTGACGGTCATGAGCGGCCTGCGGTTCGTGAAGCGGGCGGCTGCCGGCGGTACGCCGATCGTCATCGTGAACCGTGGTGTGACCCGCGGCGATGCGTTGGCGACGTACAAGCTCGAGGTGGGGTGTAGCGAGTTCCTCGGCGCCTTGCTGCAGAAGTCACCGCTCAAGCGGTGACTCTGTCGCGGATAGGCCGAAGTCTTGGCCCACCCGCGCAGGAGTCACCGCTGAAGCGGTGACTCCTACAAGGCCCCCTCAGCGGCGGACGAAGATGTGCTCGGCCGCCTCGACCACGAGCTCGGCGGTCTCGCCGCCGGAGCCGATCAGGATGCCCTCGTCCGTACGGGCGATGGTGACGGTCTTGCCGGGGAGCGCGCCGACGCGGCGGAGCAGGCCCATCAGCTCCTCGTCCTTCTGCATCTCCTCGGAGATCCGCTTCACGTGGACCAGCTGGTCCGCGGGCCCCGCGGCGGCCGAGAGCGGCTCGACGTCGGTCATGAAGTCCTCGCCGTTGGCGTCGCCGAGCTCGTCGAGCCCGGGGATCGGGTTGCCGTAGGGCGACTCGGTGGGGTGGTCGAGCAGCTCGAGGAGACGGCGCTCGACCGTCTCGGACATGACGTGCTCCCACCGGCAGGCCTCGGCGTGCACGAGCTCCCAGTCGAGGCCGATCACGTCGGTGAGCAGCCGCTCGGCGAGGCGGTGCTTGCGCATCACCCGCGTGGCGAGCAGCTGGCCCTCGTCGGTGAGCTCGAGGTGGCGGTCGCCCTCCACCGTCAGCAGCCCGTCGCGCTCCATCCGTGCCACCGTCTGCGACACCGTCGGTCCCGACTGGTGCAGCCGCTCGGCGATGCGGGCGCGCAGCGGGACGATGTCCTCCTCGACGAGCTCGTAGATCGTGCGGAGGTACATCTCGGTGGTGTCGATCAGGTCACTCACGCGGGCCATTGTGTCCCATCGGGCGGGTGCCGCGCTCCGCCCACCCGTGGCACAGTGAGGCTGGTGAGCGAACTCCTCGTGCCGCAGCGTTTCTGCGGCCCGCCCGACTCCGGCAACGGCGGCTGGACGGCGGGGGCGCTGGCCGCCCTCGACGACGCCGACTCCCCCGATGACCACTGCGACAGCTGGCCGGCCATCGAGGTCTCGCTGCGGCAGCCGCCGCCCCTCGACACCCCGATGCAGGTCGACGAGGGGCACGGGCTCCTGACCGCCTCGTTCGGCGGGGCGGTCATCGCGACCGCCCATCGCGTCGACCGCGAGCTGGTCGAGGTGGATCCGGTCCCCCTCGACGTCGCCGCCGCGGCCGAGTCGTCGTACTCCGGGCACGACTTCCACCCGTTCGACTCGTGCTTCGCCTGCGGTACGTCGCGCGCCGAGGGCGACGGGCTGCGGATCTTCCCCGGCCAGACCGGCGACGGTCCCGCCGGCGCTCTCGTCGCGGCCTCCTGGACGCCGCACCCGAGCCTCCACGAGGACTGGCACACCTACGCCGACGACACCCCCCGTGCGTCGGTCGCCACGACGTGGGCCGCGCTCGACTGCATCGGCGGCTGGGCGGGCGACCTCACCGAGCGGCTGATGGTGCTCGGCCGGATGACGGCTCGCGTCGACGACCTCCCCGTGATCGGCGAGCCACACGTCGTCGTGGGTGAGGGTCGCGGCCAGGACGGCCGCAAGACGTTCACCGCCTCGACGTTGTACGACGCGGACGGGCGCGTGGTCGCGACGGCGGAGCACACCTGGATCGCCGTGGACGCCGAGCTGTTCGGCGGTCGGGCTCCCAGCCGCTGACCTGCCGGCCCATCAGACGGTTTGACCACCCCTCCCCCGCTGTTGAGAGGATGTCGGCATGGCTGATGTGAACGATCCAAACGTCCACTGGTGGCGCAACGCCGTCGTCTACCAGATCTACGTCCGCAGCTTCGCCGACAGCGACGGCGACGGCATCGGCGACCTGCCGGGCATCACCGCGCGCCTGCCGCACCTCGCCGAGCTGGGCGTCGACGCACTCTGGATCACGCCGTTCTACACCTCGCCCCAGCACGACCACGGCTACGACGTCGCCGACTACCGCGACGTCGACCCGCTGTTCGGCCAGCTCTCCGACGCCGACGACCTCATCGCGCGGGCCCACGAGCTCGACCTCAAGGTCGTCGTCGACCTGGTCCCCAACCACTCCTCCGACGAGCACGAGTGGTTCAAGGCCGCGCTGGCTGCCGAGCCCGGTAGCCCCGAGCGCGCCCGCTACCTGTTCCGCGACAGTGAGGACGGCAACCCGCCCAACAACTGGGAGTCCGTCTTCGGTGGTCCCGCGTGGACCCAGGTCGACGACGGCCAGTGGTACCTCCACCTCTTCGACTCCACCCAGCCCGACTTCGACTGGCGCAACCCCGAGGTCCCCGAGATGTTCGAGGGCGTGCTGCGCTTCTGGCTCGACCGCGGCGTCGACGGCTTCCGCGTCGACGTGGCGCACGGCCTCTTCAAGGAGGCCTCGCTGCGCGACCAGGTCGTGACGGAGGACGAGGCGCCCGGCTCCTCCCACGGCCGCGCCGACAAGGAGATGGTCGAGCGCGACGTCCGCGACGAGCCGATGTGGGACCAGCCCGAGGTGCACGACGTCTATCGCTCGTGGCACAAGATCCTCGACGAGGCCGGCCCGGACCGGATGGCTGTCGCCGAGGCGTGGACCTCGACCGTGGAGTCGATGGCGGCGTTCATCCGGTCCGACGAGCTCGACCAGACCTTCAACTTCGCCTGGCTGCTCGCCGAGTGGTCGGCCGGGACCTTCGCCGAGGTCATCACCGACACGCTCGCCTCGGTCGCGTCGGTCGACGCCTCCCCGACGTGGGTGCTCAGCAACCACGACGTCGTACGCCACGTGACCCGCTACGGCGGTGGCGCGCAGGGCCTGGCCCGTGCCCGTGCGGCGACGCTGACGATGCTCGCGCTGCCCGGATCGAGCTACCTCTACCAGGGCGAGGAGCTCGGCCTGGAGCAGGTCGACGTCGCCCCCGAGGACCGCCAGGACCCGTCGTACCTCCGCACCGGCGAGGTCGGCCGCGACGGCTGCCGGGTGCCGATCCCGTGGGGCGGCACCGAGGCGCCGTACGCCTTCGGGCCCGGCGCGGAGCAGCCCTGGATCCCGCAGCCCGCCGACTGGGCGCCGCTCACGGTCGGGGCGCAGGAGACTGACCCGACCTCGACCCTCGCGTTCTACAAGGCTGCCCTCGCGGCGCGCCGCGAGTTCGCCTGGACCGCCGGCGAATCGGTGGAGATCGTCGACGGCGGCACGGACGTCCTCACCTTCCGCCGCGGCCCGCTGACCGTCGTACTCAACTGCGGCGACGCCCCGGTCGAGCTGCCCGAGGGTGAGCTGGTGATCGCCAGCGCTCCGGTCGAGGACGGCAAGCTGCCCGCCGACACGGCGGCCTGGCTGCGCTGACGCACCTGGCTCCGCTGACGCCTCCGCGTGTAGTCCGCATCAAAAGTCTCCTCAGGACCCGGGGAGCACACGTATTTTGATGCGGACTACCCCGGCGAGAGGCGGTCAGTCGTCGGAGAGGGCGGTGTTGTACGCCGCCAGCTGGGCGGCGAACCCGGCCAGCTCGGCATCGCTCCAGCCGGCGAGACGCTCGTCGAACCGGTCGCTGCGGTGCTGGTTGACCATCGCGAGCCGTGACCGGCCCTCGGCGGTGGCGTCCAGCAGGATCGCGCGCCGGTCCTCGGGGTCGGGCTGGCGCTCGACCAGGCCGAGGTCGACCAGGGCCTGCACCTGACGGCTGACACCACCCTTGTCCATGCCGAAGGCGTCGGACAGGTCCGCGCCGCGCATGGGTCCGGACGTCGCGAGGTGCGTCAGGATGAAGTAGGTCATCGGGTGGAGCTCCGGGTGGACCTCCAGCGCCCGCTGCGCCATCACCCGCTTCACCCGACGGATCAGCGAGCCGACCTCGGTCTCGATCCGACGCAGGTCGTCGTGACGGGTGTGGGTGCCGGCGCCGGTCTGGCTCGTCGTGCTGGTCATGCCTGCGGAACCTCTGCCATGAGCTCATCCTCGCGCTTCACCGAGGTCCGGAGAGGGACCTCCTTGATGAAGAGCACCGCGGCGAGCGCCGCGACCGCGAACGGCAGGGCGACGAGGAAGATGTGGCCGGTCGCGTCGCCGTACGCGCTCTCGACGATCATCTGCAGGGGCGCGGGCAGGCTGGAGACGTCGGGGACGCCGCCCGTGCTGTGACTCATCCCGGCGGCCATCTCGGGGTTCGTGCTGGCCAGCTCGGCCACCCCGCTCTTCACCGAGTCCGCCACCTGGTGGGCCAGGACCGCGCCCAGGGCGGCGATGCCGACCGAGCCGCCGAGCGAGCGGAAGAACGCCACGACGGACGACCCGGAACCCATGTCGGCGAGCGCGATCGTGTTCTGCACCGCCAGCACCAGGTTCTGCATCGTGGCGCCGAGGCCGAGGCCGAGGACGGCCATGAAGATGCCGGTGTGCCACAGAGGCGTGCCCGCGTCGATGGTGGAGAGCAGGGCGAGGCCGGCGATGACGGCGACCATGCCGCCGACGAGCCAGCGCTTCCAGACGCCGGTGGCCGAGATGATCCGGCCGCTGACGATGCTCGAGACGAGGAGCCCGCCGACCATGCAGATCGACATCAGACCGGCCTCGGTCGGGCTCATGTCCTTGGCGAGCTGGAAGTAGAGGCTCAGGTAGACGGTCGAGCCGAACATCGCGACACCGATCAGCACGGAGGCGACGGTGGCCAGCGTGAGGGTGCGGTCGCGGAAGAGGTGGAGCGGGATGACCGGGTCCTTCGCGACGTTGGCCTCGACGTGGATCGCGGCCGCGACCACGGCGACGGCGCCAGCGACCAGCAGGCCGCTCGTCCACGAGATCCAGTCGAAGTTCTTGCCGCCGAGGGAGACCCAGACGAGCAGGATCGAGACGCCGCCGACCAGCAGGAAGGCGCCGAGGTAGTCGATCGAGACGTCGCGCTTCACCACGGGCAGGCGCAGGGTCTTCTGCAGGACGACGAAGGCGAGGGCGGCGACCGGGAGCCCGGCGAAGAAGCACCAGCGCCAGCCGACGGTGTCCACCAGGACGCCACCGACGAGCGGTCCACTGACCGTCGCCAGGGCGAACGTGGCGCCGATGTAGCCGCTGTAGCGGCCGCGCTCACGCGGCGAGACCATCGTGGCGATGACGACCTGGACGAGCGCCGTCAGGCCACCGACGCCGAGGCCCTGGACCACGCGGGCGCCGATCAGCACCTCCATCGACGGCGCGAAGCCGGCGATCAGCGAGCCGATCGAGAAGATCACGAGGGCCGTCTGCACGAGCATCTTCTTGTCGAAGAGGTCGGCGAACTTGCCCCAGATGGGAGTCGTCGCGGTCATCGCGAGCATCGTCGCGACGACGATCCAGGTGTAGCCGGTCTGGCTGCCCTCGAGGTCGTCGACGATGGTCGGCAGCGCGTTGCTGACGATCGTGCTGGAGAGCATCGCGACGAACATCGCGAGGAGGAGGCCGCTCAGGGCCTCGAGCACCTGGCGGTGAGTCATCTCGCCGCTCTGCTCAGCGGTGATGGTGGGAGCCTGGGTCACTGCGTGCCTTCGATTCTGGTTGCTGATCGCAATAGTTGCTGTCCACAACTATATGCCTGCGACCGCACCACACCAAGCTGGCGCCCACGAGACCTGTGCCACACGCCGTACGGCCCCGGACAAGCCCCGGACAAGCAGCGACCCGCAGGCCTGCTGCTCCTCGAAGAAGAGCCCCGGGGGATGACACCGGGAGCCTGCGGGTCGGGTGACTGCTGTGGTTTCGCCGGCAGCTGTCGGCGTTGCCGGGGCTGCTAGCGAGCAGCCACCTCACTCATCCGAAAAGAACTCATTCTTCGGATCACCTCCCTTCTGTGTACGACAAACGTACGTCGCCACGGAAGGCACGACAACGGGTTAACCAGACCTTCACCCGACCACTTCCTCCACCGGCGACTCGAACTGCGAGCGGTAGAGCCGGGCGTAGGCCCCGTCGACCTCGAGCAGCTGCTCGTGCGAGCCCTGCTCCACGATCGAGCCGTCCTCCATCACCAGGATCAGGTCCGCGTCGCGGATGGTGGAGAGCCGGTGCGCGATCACGAAGGACGTCCGGTCCGAGCGCAGGGCCGCCATCGCCTGCTGCAGGAGCAGCTCGGTGCGGGTGTCGACCGAGGAGGTCGCCTCGTCCAGGATCAGCAGCGCCGGGTCGGACAGGAACGCTCGGGCGATCGTCACGAGCTGGCGTTCGCCGGCCGACAGGTTCGAGCCGTCCTCGTCGATGACCGTGTCGTAGCCGTCGGGCAGCGAGTGCACGAAGCGGTCGACGAAGGTCGCCCGCGCGGCCTCGAGGATCTGCTCCTCCGTCGCGCCCGGTCGGCCGTACGCGATGTTGTCGCGGATCGTCCCGGCGAAGAGCCACGTGTCCTGGAGCACCATGCCGATCCGGCTGCGCAGCACGCCGCGGGGGATCGAGGCGATGTCGACTCCGTCGATGAGGATCCGGCCCGACTGCGGGTCGTAGAAGCGCATCACCAGGTTGACCATCGTGGTCTTGCCGGCGCCGGTCGGGCCGACGATGGCGACGGTGCTGCCGGGCTCGGCGGTCAGGGTCAGGCCAGAGATGAGGGGCCGCTCGGGGTCGTAGGAGAACGACACGTCCTCGAACCGCACCTCGCCGTGCGCGTCCTCCGCGGACGCCGGGCGACCGGTCTCCTCGGCCGACTCCTCGGGGGCGTCGAGCAGCTCGAAGACCCGCTCCGCCGACGCGACGCCCGACTGGAGCAGGTTGATCATCGAGGCGACCTGGGTCAGCGGCTGGGTGAACTGGCGGGAGTACTGGATGAAGGCCTGCACGTCACCGAGCGACATCGTGCCGCTGGCGACCCGGAGCCCGCCGAGGACGGCGATGATGACGTAGTTGAGGTTCCCGACGAACATCATGATCGGCATGATCAGCCCGCTGACGAACTGGGCGCCGTACGACGCCTCGTAGAGCTCGTCGTTCTGCTCGGCGAACACCCGCTCGGCCTCGGCCTGGCGCCCGAAGACCTTGACGATCGAGTGACCCGAGAAGGTCTCCTCGATGTGGGCGTTGAGCGTGCCGGTGCGGCGCCACTGCTGGACGAACATCCCCTGCGAGCGCTTCATCACCGCGCCCGTGACGAACATCGAGATCGGCACCGAGACCAGCGCGACCATCGCGAGGAGCGGCGAGATGTAGAACATCATCGTCAGCACCGCGACGACCGTCAGCAGCGAGGTGAGCAGCTGGCTCATCGTCTGCTGGAGCGTCTGGCTGACGTTGTCGATGTCGTTGGTGACGCGGCTCAGCAGCTCGCCGCGCGGCTGCTTGTCGAAGTAGCCCAGCGGCAACCGGTGGACCTTGTCCTCGACCTCCGAGCGCATCCGCAGCACGGTGCCCTGGACGACGTCGTTGAGGAGGTAGCCACCGAGCCACGCGAGCAGCGAGGCAGCGACGTAGACCGCGAGCACGAGCAGCAGCACGTCGGCGACGGCCGAGAAGTCGACGCCGTCGGTGAGCCTCATCGACTCGAGCATGTCGGCGCGTCTGGTCTCGCCCTGTGCGCGCAGCGCCTCGATCGCCTGCTCCTGCGTCGCGCCGGTGGCGAACACGTCCCGGCCGATGAGGCCGGCGAAGATGAGGTCGGTCGCGCGGCCGAGGATCTTGGGCCCGATCGCCGTGGCGACCACGCTGACCAGCGTCAGGACCACGACGGCGTACGTCTTGGTGCGCTCGGGGCGGAGCCGGGCGAAGAGCCGCTTGAGGGAGGGCCAGAACGTGTCGGCCTTCTGGCCGATCATCCCGCCGCCCATCGGGCCGCGGCCGGGGCCGGGGCCGGACTGGATGCGTTCGGTCTCCTTGAGGGTGCCGGGCTTGGCCGGGCGTCGGTGGTCGGGTCCCGGGTGTCGGAGCCAGCGAGGGAAGACGTCGTGGGGTGCTCATGCCACCTCCTCGGCGGTCAGCTGGGACTGGACGATCTCCTGGTAGGTCTCGCACGTCGCGAGCAGCTCGTCGTGGGTGCCGGTGCCGACGACGGCGCCGTCCTCCATCACCACGATCCGGTCGGCGTGGCGGATGGTCGCGACGCGCTGCGCCACGATCACCACCGTGGCGTCTCGGGTCACCGGTCTGAGCGCGGCACGCAGGCGCGCGTCGGTGGTGAGGTCGAGCGCGGAGAACGAGTCGTCGAACAGGTAGACGTCGGGCTTGCGGATCACTGCGCGGGCGATCGCCATCCGCTGCCGCTGCCCGCCGCTGAGGCTCGAGCCGCCCTGGGTGATCTCGGCGTCGAGGCCCTCGGGCATCGCCTCGACGAAGTCCCTGGCCTGCGCGATCTCCAGCGCCGCCCACATCTCGTCCTCGGTGGCGTCGGGCTTGCCGTAGCGCAGGTTGTCGGCCACGGTCCCGCGGAAGAGGAACGCCTTCTGCGGCACCAGCCCCAGCCGCGACCACAGCGTCTCCGGGTCGATCTCGCGCACGTCGACGCCGCCGATCCGGACGGCACCGCCCGTGACGTCGAACAGGCGGGGCACCAGGTTGACGAGTGTGGACTTGCCGGCGCCGGTCGATCCGACCACCGCGAGGGTCTCCCCCGGCCGCGCGGTCAGGGTGACCTCGCGCAGCACGGGCTCGTCGGCGCCCGGGTAGGCGAAGGTGACGGCGTCGAGCTCGAGGCCGACGTGCGCCGGCAGCTCGGTGACCGGGTTGCTCGGCGGCACGACGGACGAATCGGTGTCGAGCACCTCGGTGATCCGGTCGGCGCACACGGACGCGCGCGGGACCATCATCAGCATGAACATCGCCATCATCACCGACATCACGATCTGCATCAGGTAGGAGATGTAGGCAGTCAGGGCACCGACCTCCATGTGCCCGTTCTCGACGCGGTGACCGCCGAACCACAGCACGCCGACGGTGGCGACGTTGGCCACGATCATGACGATCGGGAACATCGCCGACTGCCAGCGCCCGGCACGGACGGCGACCTCGGTCAGCTGTGCGTTGGCGTCACCGAAGCGGGTGGTCTCGTGCTCCTCGCGGACGAAGGCCCGCACCACGCGTACGCCGGTGATCTGCTCGCGCAGCAGCCGGTTGACCTCGTCGATGCGCGTCTGCATGAGCCGGAAGTTCGGCACCATCTGGCGCACGATGAGACCGATCGAGACACCGAGCACCGGCACCACGGCGAGCACGAGCCAGGACAGCCCGACGTCCTCGCGGGCGGCCATGATGATGCCGCCGACCATCATGATGGGGGCGGCGACCAGCAGCGTGCCGGCCATCAGCACGAGCATCTGCACCTGCTGCACGTCGTTGGTCTCGCGCGTGATGAGCGAGGGCGCACCGAACTGCTGGACCTCGCGGGCGGAGAAGGTGCCGACGCGGTGGAAGATCGCGGCGCGCAGGTCACGGCCGAAGCCCATCGCGTTGCGGGCCGAGAACCACACGGCGATCACCGAGCAGATGATCTGCACCAGCGAGACGACGAGCATCAGCCCGCCGTGGCGGACGATGTAGCCGGTGTCGCCGGTGACGACGCCCTTGTCGATGATGTCGGCGTTGAGGCTCGGCAGGTAGAGCGCGGCCATGGTGCCGACGAACTGGAGCGCGACGACGACGGCCAGCGGGGCGGCGTACGGCCTGAGGTAGGTGCGGACGAGGCGGAGGAGCATTCAGGAGTCCTTCTTCTGCTGGGGCTTGAGCACGCCGTCGAGCAGCGTGCCGACGATCTGTTCGGGCGTGAGGAGGTGCCCGTCGCTGATGTGGGGGTGGGTCCCGGAGAACGTCAGCATCCGGAGCATGTGGACGAGCTGGACCGGGGTGCAGGTCAGCTGGTCGGCGTCTGCCTCGACCACCGCGACCATGATCTTCTCCGCGCGACGACGACCGTCCTCCATGTGCCGGTGGGCCTTGGGCGGACCCACCATGCCCATCGCGCTCATCAGCAGGAAGATCCCGCGGAACCGCTCCTGGAGGGTGTCGCACAGGTCGGTCAGGCGCGACCGCAGGTCCTGGTCGAGGTCGATCGCCTCGAGGTCGGCGAAGAAGGGCTCCATGTCGAGCGCCTTCTCGACGGCCGCGGTGACGAGGTCGTCCTTGGAGTCGAAGACCCGGAAGATCGTGCCCTCGGCGACCCCGGCCGCGTCGGCGATCTGCTTGGTCGTGACGGTGCGCCCGTGCTCGTGGAGCAGCGGGATGGTCGCCTCGACGAGTGCCTCGCGGCGGTCGTCGGGTGTCATCGGGCGGGCACGAGGGGTCACGTCGCCGAGTGTAAGTGAGTGAGCACTCACTCACAAACGCTTTTCCGAGATGGCACTTCCTCGCGTCGTCGCGGAGTAAAGGTGCACGGTGGCGCCGGTCCTGTATGAGTCGACAGGGACCCACCCGACAGCCGAGGACGATCACCATGGTCAAGCGCCACCTCTCGCCACGCCGCTGCACGCAGGTTGCCGCCGTGCTGGCGGCGCTCACCCTCGCCGCCGGCTGCGGGTCGACCGGCACCGGCTCGACCGACGACGCGGCATCCCCGCCCTCCAGCTCGACCCCGACCTCCAGCGAGGTCGAGGCGTCGGCCGAGGCCGAGACCGAGACCGCCGCCGAGGCCACGCCGATCGACGGCACCTGGAGCACCTCAACCCTGGTACCCACCGACTTCCGCCGCGCCCTGACCGCGCACGGACTCGGCAAGCATGCTCACGCCTTCCTCTCCGACTTCGGCGAGGCGGTCGTCCTGACCCTCGAGGTCGGCGGGGGGTTCTGGACGCTGTCGAGCAGCGTCGACGGCGCGTCGATCGCAGCGACAGATCGCGGAAGGTTCGAGATCGATGGCAGGCAGGTCACGGTGCTGCCCAACTCCGGCGGGGAGAACACCTTCCGCTGGAAGGTCTCCGGCGGCACGCTCACGCTCGACCTGGTCTCGACGACCGAGCCGCCGTACGAAGGCGTGCCGGCAGAGGTCTTCCAGCGCGGCCTCTACACGACCAGCCCCTTCGCCGAGGACGCGTCATGAGGACGGCAGCGGTCGCCCTGAGCATGACCCTCGTGGTCGGTCTCGGTGCCTGCACCGCCGACGATCCCGCCGGCGACACCACGTCCGAGCAGGTGGCGACCTCGGCCACAGCCGCCGACTTCGAGGAGGCCGAGTGCCCCGCCGACGTGGCGTCCGTGGTCGTGGGCGAGGTCACCTGCGGCTTCCTGAAGGTGCCGGAGGACCGGGCCGCGCCCGGCCGGGACGTACGCCTCTTCGTGGCGCGGATCGAGCCGCCCGAGGTGCTGCACGAGGACCCGATGTTCGTGGCCGGCACCGACCTGGCCAGCCTGCCCAACTACGGCGGCGTGGCTCCGCTCGCGCAGCGGGTCGGTCGCGAGGTGATCATCATGGACACCCGCGGTGTCGGCCACTCGGAACCGAGCCTGGCCTGTCCCGAGGTCGACGCGCTGCGCGAGACCGCACTGGCTACGGCCACCGACGATCCCGAGACCCGGACCGCCTTCCTCGACGCGGTCGCGTCGTGCCACGACCGGTTGGCGGCCGACGGAGTCGACGTCGCTGCCTACCACCTGTCCGCGATGGCCGCCGACGCGGAGGACCTCCGGGCCGCCCTGTCGATCGATGAGTGGAACGTCGTCACCTACGGCACGGCCTCGCGGATCGCGTTCGAGATGCTGCGGCAGGCCCCCGACCACCTGCGATCGGTCCTCCTCGACTCCCCCGAGGTCCCCGGCACGGATCCGCGCGCCGTTGCGGTCGACGCCACCCGGGCCAGCCTGACCGACGTGCTGGACGCCTGCGCCGCGGACGACTCGTGCGCCGCGGCCTTCCCCGACGCCGGCACCCTGCTGGACCGCGCACTGGCCGAGGTCGCGGACCAGCCGGTGACCCTGTCCATGGAGGCCGCCGGGCAGGAGCCCGCGCAGGTGCTGCTCGACGACGCCCTGCTCCTGAGGCTGCTGCGCGGCATGGTGTCCGACGGCGGGAGCAGCGGGTCCTTCATGCGTCCGGCAGCCGTCCCCGCCGTCCTCGACGGCGCCGTGACGGGCCGGTTGGAGGGTCTGGCAACGACCCTGGCCACGACCGTCGCCGGCTCGCCCACCTACTGCCTGGGCTACCAGCCGAAGTGCCTGCCCCAGCACCGCGTCAGCGTCGGCACCGCCTACTCCGTGCTCTGCCACGACATCGACCCCCTGCACGACCGGGTCGACGCGGTCCGCGCGGTGGCCGAGGACGAGCCGGGGTACGCCGCGGCGTACGGCGACAACCCCTCCCTCGACGTGTGCGACGCGTGGCCCGCCACCTCGGGCGGCGAGACCTCGCGCGAGGTCGACGGTCCCGTGCAGGCCGACGTCCCGGTCCTCGCACTGGTCGGTACCTTCGCGCCGTACACGACCGAGGCCCTCGTGCGCGACGCGCTGGCCGACATGCCGTCAGCGACGATCGTCGTGGATCCGGCCGGTGGGCACAACGTGATGGGGTCGGACTGCCTGGTCTCGATCCGCGGCAGCTGGCTCGAAGACCTCGACCTGACCGCCTTCGAGCAGGACTGCCTCGCGGACCAGACGACGGACTGGGTGATCGACCTGGCGTCGATGGAAGCCGCACCCGACTCCACGACGCCCACGCCGCCACCGTCGAGCTCTGCCGCCGACGCGCGCGGTGACCTCGAGGGCACGTGGGAGGCGTCCCTCACCCGCGACGAGATCCGGCAGGGACTGGCCACCGGCGGCTTCGGGGACCTGGCGCAGACGTTCTTCACGTCCGAGAACATCGATCCTGCCGGCCTCCGGGTCCGCACGACGTTCGAGGACGGCCGGTTCACGCAGGCCTACCTCGGCTCCGGCGACGTGTGGCAGGTGGGCTGGGAGGCGGCGATGGAGATCACCGGCAACCGGGTCGAGATCATGGACGAGGCGTCCGGCAGCACCGACACCCTTCGCTGGCGGATCGCCGCCGACCGGGTCCGCTTCACGCCTCTCGCGACCACCTCGCCCCTGTACAACGGGATTCCGCAGATGGCCTACTTGTGGGCCTACTTCGCCGCCGACTCGCACCGGCGTACCGAGTGAGTGGGAAGGGGCGACGGGCGTGGACGCGGACGAGGAGTTCAGGTGGTTGTTCGTCAACGACTACCCCTCCGTCGTGCGCACCACCTACCTCGTGCTGCACGACCACGCGCGGGCCGAGGAGATCGCGCAGGACGCCTTCGTCCAGCTCCTGCGGCACTGGTCGAAGGTCGGCCAGTACGAGTCGCCGTCCGCCTGGCTGCGCCGGGTCGCCATCCGCCTTGCGGTCAAGGAAGCGCGGCGGGACCAGAGGCGCCTCGTGCTGACCCGCCGCGATCACGAGACGCCTCACGCCCCTGCGGTCGACAGGCCGGTCGAGGTGGATGGGGAGCTGGTTGCGGCAATCCGGACCCTCTCGCCGCAGCAGCGATCCGTGGTGGTGCTCTTCTACTACGAGGACCGGCCGATGGACCAGATCGCCGACATCCTGGGCTGCACTGCCGCGACCGGCTGGGTGCACCTGCACAAGGCGCGCAAGCGCCTCGGAGCCCTGCTGCAGACGGAGGTGCAGAGCGATGTCGATTGACCAGCGCCTGCGCAACGGGCTGCACCCGGCGGACCCCGACCACGGGCTCGACACCCTGGCCGCTCTCCGTCGCGTCGAGCAGCGGGCCACCCGGCGTACGCGCACCACCCGCGTGGCCGTAGCCGCGCTCGTCGCCGCTGCGATCGTGGCTGCCGTCGGCGTCGGTGCCGCGCTCCAGCAGGGGCGCCCGGACACACCGGACGTGGTGGCGACCCAGCCGTCCGAGCAGGTCCTCCTCGGCACCTACGTGGTGGACGTGCCGGACTCGCCGACCGCGCGCCGCGAAGGCCTGACCGGCCGGTGGGTCATCTCGTTCGAGGCGGACGGTGCGCTCGAGCTGCGGCCCCCGCCGACGTACACCGGGGCCACGACCGGCGCCGCGTGGCGGGTCGAGGACGACCTCCTCCGCACCGACGCTCTGGTGGAGCCCGGGTGCCAGGCCGACAACGGGTACGTCGGCACCTACAGGTGGTCGCTCACCGATGACCTGCTGGCGTTCAGCCTCGTCGAGGACGCATGCGGGGTTCGACGCGCCCTGTTCACCGGCTCTGCCTGGGAACGGGTGCCCTGACCCACGGCAGCCCTGCCAGGATCGAGCACCACGCAGGCAGTTCGAGCCACCGCACGCCGCAGCCACGCTCAGCGAGGGTGATCCCCGGCTGAACTGCCTTCGTGGTGTCGCCTACGGTGCGAGGCGCTCGACGGCCCAGCCCGAGCCGGAGCGCCGGTAGACCATCCGGTCGTGCATCCGGCTGCGCCGGCCCTGCCAGAACTCGACGGCCTCCGGCGTGACCCGGTAGCCACCCCAGCTCGGAGGGACCGGCACCTCGCCACCCGAGTCCTCGGCGCCGAAGCGCTCCTCGGCGGCGGCGTACGACTGCTCGAGCTCGGCGCGCGAGGCGACGGGGCGCGACTGGGCCGACGCCCAGGCGCCGAGCTGGGCGCCGTGGGGCCGGGAGTGGAAGTAGGCCTCGACCTCGGCGGCGCCGAGCGGGGCGGCGGCGCCCTCGATGCGTACCTGGCGCTCGAGGGGGTGCCACGGGAAGAGCAGGGCGCAGTGAGGGTTCGCGGCGAGCTCGTCGCCCTTGCGTGATGCCTGGTTGGTGAAGAACACGAAGCCGTCCGGGTCAACGCCCTTGAGCAGGACCATCCGGCTCGACGGGCGACCGTCGGGCGTCGCGGTCGCGATCACCATCGCGTTGGGCTCGTGGACGCCGGCGTCGACGGCCTGCTGCAGCCACCGCTCGAACATCTCGATCGGGTCGTCGGCCAGGTCGGGCAGGTCGAGCCCGCCGCGGCCGTACTCCTCGCGCAGTCCGGAGAGATCCATAGGGGGACATTAACGGCGGGGTGCACAATGAGGCGTCCCGTGTCATCGTCCCGGGGCGCCCCGTCGTCAGAGGAGTGG
>CAVQDC010000004.1:0-12886 GCA_963711175.1 uncultured Actinomycetota bacterium | reverse complement strand
CGGACATCTCCTGTGGATCGCAGTGTGTGCAGAAAGTCTTGGTCCGGCAATAACTCTTGACATCAAGATACCTGACGCAGGGAAGAGAGGCGACCCGACTACCCTCGCACCCGCGTGCGAGCGCGGCTAGAGTGCCCGTGGCCTACGCGGGGTACGGCCACCACGACTGGGAGGACTGCTCGAGATGAGCGACACCATCGACACACCGTCCACCGGCCAGAAGTTCACGGCCGAGACCCTGGGCACCTTCGTGCTTGTCTTCTTCGGCTGCGGTGCAGCCATGCGCAGCGGTGGCGACTATGTCGCGACCGGCCTCACGTTCGGCCTCACGGTCGTCGTGATGGCGTACGCCGTCGGCCGCATCTCGGGCGGCCACTTCAACCCCGCCGTCACGCTCGGTGCCGTGCTCGGCGGGCGCCTCCCGTGGAACCAGGTCGGCATCTACTTCGCCGCCCAGCTCCTCGGCGGGCTCCTCGCCGGCGCGATGCTCTTCGGCCTCAACCACGGCTTCGAGGGCTTCAGCGCCGAGGGCAACATGGCGCAGAACTTCTTCGGCGACCAGGGCACCGGCTTCGCCTGGTGGGCGGCCCTGCTGCTCGAGATCGTGATGACCGCCGTCTTCCTCTGGGTGATCCTCGCGGTCACCGACGAGCGCAACGAGGTCAACGTCGCGATGGGCCCACTGGCCATCGGCCTGGCACTCGCGATGATCCACTTCGCCTCGATGAGTGCGACCGGCACCTCGGTCAACCCGGCCCGCTCGATCGGCGTCGGCGTGTTCGCCGGCACCGATGCGATCGTCCAGCTCTGGCTCTTCGTGGTCGCGCCGCTCGTCGGAGCAGCGATCGCCGGTCTGACCTACCCCCTCCTCTTCGGCCACGGCGCCGAGGCCGTGGCCGGGTCCGGTCTCAGCTTCGGCGGTGGCCGCAAGGACCAGTATCGTCCCCGGCAGCTACGAGGCCCAGTGGAACCAGGGCCAGCAGCAGGGCGGCTGGGGCCAGCCCGGTGCCGCCTGGGGAGCACCGCCCCAGCAGCAGCAGCAGTGGGGCGGACCGCAGCAGCCGCAGCCCGACCCGTACTCGACACCGCAGGCGCAGCCGGCGCCCGGCCAGTGGGGCCAGCCAGCCCCGACCGAGCAGCCGCAGCAGCAGCCGCCGAGCCAGCCCGGCCAGTGGGGTGCCCCGCAGCCGCCGCAGCAGCAGCCCGGCCAGCCCGGACCCGGAGCTCCCGGCCACTGGGGCAACCCCGACGGCGACGACGACGGTCGTACGCAGGTGCGGCGCCCCGACTAGCTCCCTATTCGTCCGAGGCCTGCTCGGCGGTCCAGCCGGCGTCGAGGTCCTCGACCCCGACGAGGCCGACACCCTTCTCGTACGTGCTGCGGGTCGTGGTGTCGGCCTCGTCGAGCATCTGCACCATCTCGCTCGACAGGTCCTCGACCTTCCTGCTCGCCTCGGGCACGGACGGCACTCCGCAGGTCACCCAGCCGTCACCGAGCCGCGGCAGGGCGGGCATCGCGAGCCCGGCCTCGGCACCGTCCTCGCCGGCGCGCCACGACGTGCCCCCGACCGGAGCCGCCGCGTCGACGCCGACCAGCCACACGTTGCCGTCGACGTCCTGCGCGTAGTAGCGCGTCTCGTCCGTGGCCGCGCCGTCGATGTCGGTGACCGTCCGCACGCCGGTCGCCGCAAGACCCGCGATCTCGGTCGTGTCCGCGAGCACCTCGACCTCGTAGGTGCCCGCAGCGGCGGTGACCTCGTAGTGCGTGGTGGTCCCGCGCTCGAGCGCCAGCCACGGATTGTCGACGACGTCGACGAAGTCGTCGGGGGCCGGCGACGGTGTCGGGATGACGAGCCCGTTGATCCCTGGCTGGTCGTACGCCGCCGGCTGGCCGAGGCCGGCGCACCCGGCCAGGGCCAGCAACGGAACGACCGCCGCGAGGCGACGTACGAGCGCGGGCATGGGCGCCAGCATGCCAGCCACCGTCCAGGAATCCGGCGCTGCTAGCGTCAGCGGGACAACCTTGACCAACGCCAGACCACCCTCACGAGGAGTACACCGTGACCTCCGAACCCCTCAACACTGCGCCGTTGAAGGTGGCAGTCACCGGCGCCGCCGGCCAGATCGGCTACAGCCTGCTCTTCCGCCTCGCGAGCGGCGCACTGGCGGCGGACCGCCCCATCGAGCTGCGCCTGCTCGAGATCGAGCCCGCGCTCAAGACCCTCGAGGGCGTCGTCATGGAGCTCGACGACTGCGCGTTCCCGAACCTCGCCGGCGTCCAGATCGGCTCGGACGCCGAGAAGATCTTCGACGGCGTCAACCTCGCCCTGCTCGTCGGCGCGCGTCCCCGCGGCCCCGGCATGGAGCGCGGCGACCTGCTGTCCGCCAACGGCGCGATCTTCACCGCACAGGGCAAGGCCCTCAACGCGGTCGCGGCCGACGACGTACGCATCGGTGTCACCGGCAACCCGGCCAACACCAACGCCCTCATCGCGATGACCAACGCGCCCGACATCCCGCGCGAGCGGTTCTCCGCGCTGACCCGACTCGACCACAACCGCGCGATCTCGCAGCTCGCGGCCAAGACCGGCGCGCCCGTCACCGACATCACCCACATGACCATCTGGGGCAACCACTCGGCGACGCAGTACCCCGACCTGTTCCACGCCCAGGTCAAGGGCCAGAACGCCGCCGAGCTCGTCGGCGACCAGGCCTGGCTGGAGAACGACTTCATCCCGACCGTCGCCAAGCGTGGCGCCGCCATCATCGAGGCCCGCGGCTCGTCCTCGGCCGCCTCGGCCGCGTCCGCCACGATCGACGCGGCCCGCGACTGGCTGTTCGGCTCCGCGTCGGACGACTGGGTCTCGATGGCTGTGGCGTCCCAGGGCGAGTACGGCGTCCCCGAGGGCCTCATCTCCTCGTTCCCGGTGACCACGTCCAACGGCGACTGGTCGATCGTCGAGGGCCTCGAGATCGACGACTTCTCGCGCGCCCGGATCGACGCCTCGACCGCCGAGCTCGCCGACGAGCGCAACGCCGTCACGGAGCTCGGCCTCATCTGATCGACTGCTGACACGCACCGAGCGGTGCGTGAGGAGGCTTCCGGGGTCCCGGAATGCCCCTCACGCACCGCTCGTGCGTTGCGGACAGGTCAGAAGCCGGCGGGCTGGTCCGGGATCGAGCCCGCCAGGAAGATCAGCAACCCGCCGAGCAGGAGCAGGATGACCGCGTCGAGCACCTTGTGGCGTACGGCGAGCATGCCGGCGTCGCGGGCCCGGAGGACCAGCCGGACGAGGGCACCGAACACGAGCGCGCCGCCCATCACCCGGATGCCCGTACGCCACTCGTCGAGCGCCGCCACAGCGATCGCGACGCCGACGGCGATGAGCACCAGCAGGTAGAACATCCCGCCGATGGTCGAGGGATAGCGCCGCTCATCCTCGGCGGGAGCGCCCTCCGGTGCGCCGGGCTCGGGCTCGGTCGTCACGACCGGACGGACTTCTCGGCGATCTCGACGATGTTGGTGAGCAGCATCGCGCGGGTCATCGGTCCGACACCCTTGGGGTTGGGCGAGACCCAGCCGGCGACGTCCCAGACGCTCGGGTCGACGTCGCCGGTGACCTTGCCGTCGACGCGCGAGACGCCGACGTCGAGGACGGCTGCTCCGGGCTTGACGATGTCGCCGGTGATGATGCCGGGCACGCCGGCCGCGGCCACCACGATGTCGGCGTTGCGCACGTGCGCGGCCAGGTCCCGGGTGCCGGTGTGGCAGAGGGTGACCGTGGCATTCTCCGAACGCCGGGTCAGCAGCAGTCCCAGCGGGCGACCGACCGTCAGCCCGCGGCCGACGACCACGACCTCCGCCCCCGCGATCTCCACGTCGTGGCGGCGCAGCAGCTCGATCGCGCCGACCGGGGTGCAGGGCAGCGGGCCGGACTCGCCGAGCACGAGCTTGCCGAGGTTCATCGGGTGCAGGCCGTCGACGTCCTTGTCCGGGTCGACGCGCGACAGCAGGGCGAACTCGTCGAGCCCGGTCGGCTGCTGCACGAGGAACCCGGTGCACCCGTCGTCGGCGTTGAGCTCGTCGATCACCGCCTCGACCTCGGACTGCGAGGCCGTCGCCGGGAGATCGCGTCGGATCGAGGTGATGCCGATCTCCGCGCAGTCCTTGTGCTTCGCGCCGACGTACCAGTGCGAGCCGGGGTCGTCGCCGACCAGGACGGTCCCGAGGCCGGGCACGACGCCCTGCTCCTTGAGCACGGCCACGCGCTGCGCGAGCTCGGTCTTGATGGTCGTCAGGGTGGCGAGGCCGTCGAGGGTCTGTGCGGTCACGTCGGTCATCCTAGGGAGAGGAGAAGAGGCTGTGTCGGTAGGTCGTCGGGGTCTCGATGCACGCCGTCGCGACCTCCTTCGTCGGTCGCGGGCGCACTCGACCTTTTCACTCGCGGAGTCGCTTCGCTCCTCCTAGTGAAAAAAGTGCCGGGCGCCGGTGAAGTACATCGTGACGCCGGCGGCCTCGCAGGCGGCGACGACCTCGGGGTCGCGTACGGATCCGCCGGGCTGGACGATGGCGCGCACGCCGGCGTCGATGAGGATCTGGGCCCCGTCGGCGAAGGGGAAGAACGCGTCGGACGCGGCGACCGACGACGCGGCCCGCTCCCCCGCGCGCTCGACCGCGAGCCGGCAGGAGTCGACGCGGTTGACCTGGCCCATGCCGACGCCGACGGAGGCGCCGTCGGCAGCGAGCAGGATCGCGTTGGACTTGACCGCGCGACAGGCGCGCCACGCGAAGGCGAGGTCGGCGAGCACCTCGGGCGAGGCGGCCGATCCGGTCGCGAGGGTCCAGGTCGAGGGGTCGTCCCCCTCGGCGGACAGCGCGTCACGGTGCTGCAGGAGCAGTCCGCCGGAGATCGCGCGCGTCTCGGCGCCGCCGTGCGACAGCGGCGGGCACTCGAGGATGCGGATGTTCTTCTTGGCCTGCAGCGCCTCGATCGCGCCGTCCTCGTAGCCCGGCGCGACGATCACCTCGGTGAAGATCTCGGCCACCTGCTCGGCCATCGCGACCGAGACCGGGACGTTGGTCGCGATGACCCCGCCGAACGCGCTGACCGGGTCACACTCGTGGGCCTTGCGGTGGGCGACAGAAATGGGATCAGGCACGTCGTCCGAGCAGATGGCGATGCCGCACGGGTTGGCGTGCTTGATGATCGCCACGGCCGGCTCGTCGAAGTCGTACGCCGCCCGCCGGGCCGCATCGGCGTCGACGTAGTTGTTGTAGGACATCTCCTTGCCGTGGTGCTGGGTCGCCTGGGCGAGCCCGGGCCCGCCCGGCAGGAAGCCGTTGCTGTAGAGAGCGGCGCCCTGGTGCGGGTTCTCGCCGTAGCGCAGCACCGCCTGCTTGTCCCACGTCGCGCCCATCCAGGCGGGGAAGCCCGAGCCCTCGGAGCTGTCGGTGAGCACGTTGCCCATCCACGAGGCGACGTGGACGTCGTACGTCGCCGTGTGCACGAACGCCTCCGCCGCGAGGCGTTGCCGCTCGGCGAGCGTGAAGCCGCCGGCGGCCACGGCGGCGAGCACGTCGTCGTACGCCGCGGGCGAGGTCACGATGGCGACGCTGGGGTGGTTCTTGGCGGCCGCACGCACCATCGACGGCCCGCCGATGTCGATCTGCTCGACGCACTCGTCGGGGCTCGCGCCCGACGCGACGGTCTGCGTGAAGGGATAGAGGTTGCTCACGACCAGGTCGAACGGCTCGACCCCGAGGTCCTTCAGCTGCGCGACGTGGGAGTCGAGGCGGCGGTCGGCGAGGATCCCGGCGTGCACCCGCGGGTGCAGCGTCTTGACCCGGCCGTCGAGGCACTCGGGGAAGCCGGTCAGGTCCTCGACCTTGGTGACGGGGAGCCCCAGGGACTCGATGCGGGCGGCGGACCCGCCGGTGGAGACGAGCTCCACACCGGCGTCGTGGAGCCCGCGGACCAGGTCGTCGAGACCGGCCTTGTCATAGACGGACACCAGGGCTCGGCGGATCGGGATGCGGTGCTCAGCAGCGGACGGGGACACGGGACTCCTCGGTTCAGTTTCGAGTCGGGGCACCCAGGCGTTCGATGCTCCCAGCGTCACTCCCTGGTGGTGGCCCACCTGCGCCAGTCGTGTGGCCGCAATCTACCGGGATGCGGCGCCGATGCGAACCCGGCGGCCGTCGACCGTGATGCCCTCCCGCGCGATGCGGCCGACGGCGTCGACGAGCATCGCCCGCTCGGCCGTCTTGATCCGCTCGTGGAGCGACTCGACGTCGTCGTCCTCGGCCACCTCGACGGGCACCTGCGCGACGATCGGGCCGGTGTCGACGCCGGCGTCGACCACGAAGAGCGTGGCCCCGGTGACCTTGACGCCGTGCTCGAGGGCGTCACGCGGGCCGTGCATGCCCGGGAAGGCCGGGCAGAGCGCCGGGTGGGTGTTGAGGGTCAGGAAGCGGTCGAGGAAGTCGGTCGAGAGCAGCTTCATGAAGCCCGCCGAGACCACGACGTCGGGCTCGAACCGCCCGACGACGGTCGTCAACGCGGCGTCCCAGCCGTCGCGGGTCTCGAAGTCGGACACCGACCGCGTGAAGGTCGGGATCCCGGCCCGGTCGGCTCGCGCGAGTCCCTCGATCCCGTCCCGGTCGGCGCCGACGGCCACGATGCGGGCGCCGTACGACGGGTCGGCACAGGCGTCGAGCAGGGCCTGCAGGTTGGTGCCGGATCCCGAGACGAGGACGACGAGGCGGGCGGGCTGGTTCACGGGACGGGAGTCTAGGCGCGCCTCACGCGCGGTGGGAGGTCGCTGGTGCCGCCGTCCGCTCGCGGACCAGTCGGCCGGCGATCAGCGCCGCGATGGCGGTGGTGACCGGGACCGCGGCCAGGATGCCGAGGCCGCCGACGAGCCCGCGGACGACCTCCTGCGCCACGACCTCCTGGCTGACCGCGATCCCGAAGGGCAGCTCGAGCGCCGAGAAGACCAGCATCAGCGGCAACGTCGCGCCGACGTAGGCCAGGACGAGCGTGTTCACCGTGGACGCGGCGTGCGAGCGACCGATCCGCATCGCCCGGACGAACAGCGACCTGGCGCTCGCGTCCGGGTCGAGGTCGGCGAGCTCCCACACCGCCCAGGTCTGGGTGACCGTGACGTCGTCGAGCACGCCGAGCGCGCCGATCACCAGCCCCGCGAGCAGCAGCCCGCGGAGGTCGACCTGGGCGGCGATGCCGGAGATGTACTGGCTGCCCTCGTCCACCTGACCGGTGAAGTGGCCGATCCGGGTGAAGAGCCAGCCGAGGAGGCCGATCACCACGAGCGAGGCCAGCGTGCCCGTCATCGCCACGGTCGAGCGCACGTCGAAGCCGTGCGAGAGGTAGAGCGTGACCAGCATGATCGCCGCGGCGGTCACCACGGCCACGGCGAGCGGGGACGAGCCCTCCATGATCGCGGGCAGCGTGAACATCGCGATGAGCACGAGCGAGTACGCCAGGCTCGCGAGGGCCCCGATGCCGCGCCAGCGCGACAGTGCGAGGACGCCGATGGCGAAGAGGACCGTCAGCAGGAGAAGGGGTCGCCCGCGGTCGAAGTCCTGGAACGCGTACTGCTCCCCCTCGGGCGCCTGCGCCGCGTAGGACACCACGATGCGGTCGCCGGCCACGATCTCCGGAGCACCCGGCCCATAGGGCATGAATGCCTCCGCCGACCCCGGCGCACCGGGTCCGCTGAGCAGGTCCACCCGAGCGAGCCGGCAGCTGTCGACGTCCTGCTGGCAGGTGCCGATCGACTGCACCTCGGCCGTCGCCCGCTCGACGTCGACCCCCGGTCCGGTGACCTGCAGGTCGCCGTCGGGCCAGAGCAGCACGAGGCCGACGACGGTCGCGAGCACCAGCGGCCCGACGAGGAGCGCGATGAGCACCCGCAACGGGCGCGGCGCAGGACCGAGCGACGGCGCGTGGCCGTGGCTGTGACCAGCTCCCACGTCAGTCCTCGGTGGACGTGACCGACTCGACGGACTCGGAGGCTGGCTCGGAGGCTGATGCGTCGTCGTCGGCCCAGGCGAGGGCGGAGCGCCACGCGAGCAGGGCCACGAGGCAGGCACCGACGAGCGCGCCGATGCCGCACGCCGTCACGGCGTGGACGAGGACGTCCCGGGTGAACGGACCGATGAACCGCATCCGCCCCGGTCCGGCAGCGCCGCCCGACAGCGAGGCCAGGACGGCGAAGCCGACGCCCGCGACGAGACCGCCGCCGCACCCGGCCAGGGCGACCTGGTCCCAGGTCAGCGTGCGGGAGCGGAGCGTACGGAAGGCGGCGACCGCTGCGAGGAGGGGCGGCAGCGCCATCAGGCCGCCGACCCAGCCGGCCGGGGTGCCGACGGCGGGGAGGGCGGCGACGAGCGGGACGACCGGCAGCGGGCCGAGCACGACCGCTCCGGGCGACACGAGCGTGGCGCCACCGACGGCGAACCCGGGCCCGAGGAGGAACGAGCCTGCGAAGAGCGCAGCGTTGGGGGCGAAGGCGGCGTTGACGACGGCGTAGAGGCCGGCCTCGGCCGGGCTCGGGTGCAGGGTCGAGGTCATCGTCGCGGCGTCGCCGAACGACATCGCGAGGGCCACCAGGAAGGAGAGCATCGACACGACGAGCAGCGTGCCGAGCACGGCTCCCGCGACGGCGGCGCCGGCACGCAGGGTCGCGGGCATGAACGCGGCCCAGATGGCGGCGCGGCCCGAACCGACCGCGATCGCGGGCGCTGCGACGAGCGCGGTCATCGCGATCGTCCACGCCAGCACGCGGGGCACCGACGGGTCTGCGGTCGTGCCGGCGGCGAGCGTGGCGACGACGACCGCCACGACCGCGTAGCCGGCGAAGAACGTCGAGATCGCGATCGGCACCGTCAGGTCGCGCTCGCCGTCGGAGATCCGGTCGGCGTCGGGACCGTGCCCGGAGACGGCGTCACCGACGCGGTGCCCGAGCCGCCACATGGACCACACGGTCATCGCCGTGACACCGAGCGGCACGATCGTGACGCGAGCACCCATGACCGTGAAGCCGGATCCGTGCCCGGCCAGCCACGCCAGCGCACCCATCCGCATGCCGTCGCGAGGGGCGCCGTGCACGCCGGCGTCGGTGACGAACCAGCCGATCACGCCGACGGCCAGGAGCACGACCAGTGGCGCGAGGGCCGCGGAGACCCCGCCGAGCGTCGCGATCAGGACGAGCGGCCGATCGCGGGCAGCATCGGACCGGGTCGTGTCGGGACGGGTGAGCAGCGACGTCATGGCCGATCCATCATCACCCGGTGCACGGCGCGCACGGCGCAAGCCACGCCGCCCGCGAACGATGTGCGCCACGGGTGGCGACCCCGTACCGTGGAGCGGGTCATGAGGAGCCCCGAGACCTTCGACGCCTACTACGTCGAGACACGCCAGCGCCTCCTGCACGAGGCGTACGCCCTGACCGGCGACGCGCCGGCCTCCCGGGCCGCCGTGCGGGACGCGTACGTCGTCACCTGGCACCAGTGGCGCAAGGTCGGCGGCCTCGACGACCGCGACGGCTACATCCGACCCATCGCCTTCCGGCGTGCGCGACGTCGGCACACCGCCCGCATCTGGCACCGGGACAAGTCGCTGGACCCCGAGGCGCGCACCACCCTCGACGCGTTGTCGAAGCTGACCCCGCGCCAGCGCGAGCTGCTGGTGCTCAACGGCCTGTCCTCCTTGTCCCTCACGGAGATCGGCCGCATGGTCGGCCTGCCGCGGTCCGACGCCGAGCGCGAGCTGCAGATCGCCACGTCCCAGTTCTCGCTGGGCCGCGACGTCCCGACGACGGACGTACGCCGCCTCCTGCAGGACCTCGCCGCGCCGCTGGAGGAGATCCGCTGGCCCCGCGCGACCGTGATCCGGCGCGCCGGGGCCGCCCGTCGACGTACGCACACCGTGATCGGTGCGGGCGTGGCCGCCGCTGCTCTCGTGGTGTCGGGCTCGCTCGTCGCCACCGGCGCCGACGCCAAGCCGACCAGCCTCCTCGAGGAGAAGGCCAACGCGGGCATCACCGTCCACACGCCCGACCCGACCGCCACCGGCGAGCAGATCATCGACGAGGCGGCGCTGCTCTCCCCCGTCCAGATGGCGCGGTTCGGGTCCGACCTCGACTGGGTCGAGACCGCCACCACCGACAACCTCTCGGGCAACGGGCTGCTGGCTCCCTGCCAGCGCGAGCGCTTCTCCGACCCCGACGGCATCACCGCGCTGGCTCGCACCTGGGAGGGTTCCGCGACCCGCCCGGTGCGCGCCACGGTCGGCAAGGGCGACCGGCAGGGGAAGCGCACCCGCAAGGGCGGCGAGACCCGCGTCGCGTCGACCGCCGTACAGCTCGTCGAGATGTCGCGGAACTCCCGCCAGGCGACACAGAGCTTCCAGGCCGCCTCGCTCTGGTACGCCGGGTGCACCGACCCGCGCACCCAGCTCCTCGACACCCGGACGGTCAAGCGCGTCGGCGACCAGGCCAGCGCCTTCCGGCTCCGATCGTGGGGCAAGCAGCCGGCCACCATCACCGTCGGCATCGCCCGCACCGGCAGCCTCGTGGTCACCAACGTCATCCGCAGCACCGGGCGCGCGGCCAGTGACAAGGCGATGATCACGGGGCTGGCCGCCGCCGTGAACGGGCTCTGCGGCACGGACGGCGCCGCAGAGTGCGCGGGCCGGGCCCGGTCCCGTGACACCGCCCCCCTCGACACCGGTACGCCGGCCGGATTGCTGTCCGTCGTCGACCTCCCGCCCGTGGCCGCGGTCCGAGGCCCGTGGGTGGGCACCGAGCCCGAGAAGGCGAAGATCAACTTCGCCGCCACGCGCTGCGACAACACGACGTTCACAGGCGCGGGCATCAGCCGTGCCAGGACGCGGACGTTCCTGTTCCCCGAGACGGGCAACGCCCGGCAGCTCGGCCTGACCCAGACCGTCGGCGAGATGACGGAGAGCAAGGCCCGCGACTTCGTCGGCGTCGTGCGCGACAAGATCAAGAAGTGCGGCAGTGCCAACCTCGGCACCAGCGTCACCCAGCTCGCCTCGTCGACGTCGAAGGCGAGCGACCTGAGCGTGTGGGCGCTCTCGATCGAGCTCAACGACAACCAGTCCTTCCCGTTCCTGATGGCGATCCTGCGAGACGGCACGTCGGTCTCCCAGCTCGGATTCACCCCGGTCCGCAACATGACCATGTCGCGCGACGACTTCGTCGCCCTCTCCCGGCGGGTGCTCGAGCGGCTCGAAGGAACCCAGCGACCGGGCTGACGCAACCTTTTCGCCCTCCACCGAGTCTCAGGAGGCATGAGGTCCTTCGTCCGGCTGCTCACCGCAGCCCTGGCCTGCACGCTGGCGCTCGCCGCGTGCGGCAGCCAGCCGTCGGACGACGCCTCGTCGCCGGACGGCTCGACGGCCGGTGACCGTACGTCGGAGCAGGTGGACACCCAGGGCGTGGTGGACCCGGCCACCGCGATCCCGGACGACTTCCCGCTCGCGGCAGGCATGGGCGGACCGCGGGACACCATCCCGGCGCTGCGCTCGGGCACAGGGCTCCGCGGACTGGCGTTCTGCAACACCGCGCCCTTGCGGGGCCTCAGCCTGCGCGACCGCATGGTGGCCGACAACAGCGGCGGGGAGTCCGCGGACACCCGGGAGCTGGTGCTCCTCGGCAGCGCCGAGGGCGCCGCCCAGCTCGCCCGGGCCTTCTCCGACCTCTCGACATCGTGCAACGACTCCGCTCGCGCCGGCGATCTCCAGACGATCACGGAGGTGCGCGGGTCGACCTTCGGTGCGGAGCCCGCCGCCACGCTGCTGCAGACCTACTCCGTCGACGGCGAGCCCGGCAGCGGAGCGACGGTGATCCACGTCGTGCCCGTCGGCGCCGCGGTGCTCGTCACCTCGACCTATGGCGACTGGTCGAGGGACGAGGTCGAGGCCGGAGTCGAGGAGACCGTGGGCGACCTGCGGCAGACGGTGGCCGCACTGGCGATGTTCGGCGAGAGCACCAGCCCGAGCAACGAGGCCAGTCCGGAGTCGGCACCGACCGAGGATGCACCTGGGGTCACGCCGGTCCCCGACGACTTCCCACTCGACGTCGGGCTGCCGGAGGACGACGGGGAGACGAAGGTGTCCCCGCCCTCGCCGGACGGTGAAGGGATGGGCGTCGTCGAGATGTGCGGCCAGGAGATGTGGCCGATCAGCGAGACCGCCGGCGGCAGCCGACGGCTCGTCACCGGCGCCCTCGGTCCGGAGTACTTCGACGGGCGCGAGCTCATCGTCCACGCAGACGCGGAGGTCGCCGCCAACGCGATGGCGGCCATCCGAAGCGCGGCACAGAGGTGCCACACCGACGACCACCAGGTGTGGACGGTCCTGGACCGCGACACCGGCTACGACACGGTGACCGTCGGACTGACGTACGACGAGGGCCTGGGGAGCTCGGTCTTCCAGGTGACCCGGGTCGGTTCGGCGCGACTGATGGTGCAGACGTACGGTGAAGGTTCGCTCGCATCGCTGGACGAGCAGGCCGACGGGGTCACGGGGACCACGGAGAAGATCCTTCCGGCGATGTGTGTGTTCACGAAAACGGGGTGTTAGTAGTCATGTCCATTCCATCGACGCTGGCCAGTGCGGCCTGCCCGACCCTTCCCTCGCCACGCCGCGTCTCCGCGGTGTCACCGGTGCGCCTGCTGGGCGCGCACGTGGTGTGGCGGATCCTCTGGGAGGCGCAGCGCCCGGCGCGGCACCACCCGAAATCCGTGACGGCCCCGCAGGTGGACCTGCGGAGCCGTCTCGAAGGAGCGGTGGATCAGAGGGCCTGAAGCCTAGATCTCACTCAGGATGGCACGCATCAG
>CAVQDC010000003.1:0-132128 GCA_963711175.1 uncultured Actinomycetota bacterium | reverse complement strand
AGCAATGGCCGGAGCCCACCCGAGGCGGGATGGGACGCGACACGACCAGAAACCACTGCGAGAACAGACAAGGAAACGCCACATGGCACGCCTCGTTGGTGTCGACCTCCCGCGCGACAAGCGCATCGAGATCGCACTCACCTACATCTACGGCATCGGCCGTACCCGCTCCCAGCAGCTCCTGGCTGCCACCGGTGTCGACCCGAACGCTCGGGTCCACACGCTCGGTGACGAGGAGCTGGTCAAGCTTCGCGACGAGATCGAAGCCAACTTCAAGATCGAGGGTGACCTCCGACGTGAGGTCCAGGCGGACATCCGCCGCAAGATCGAGATCGGCAGCTACCAGGGTCGCCGCCACCGCATGGGCCTTCCGGTCCGCGGCCAGCGCACCAAGACCAACGCGCGCACCCGCAAGGGCCCGAAGCGCACCGTCGCCGGCAAGAAGAAGGCGAAGTGATCGGCGCTCTGCGCTGATCCTCGTCATCACCGAAGCTTTCAGACCAGACCTCAGGAGTTAGTGAATGCCTCCCAAGAGCCGCGCGACCAAGGTCCGCCGCAAGGAGAAGAAGAACATCGCTCAGGGCGAAGCCCACATCAAGAGCACGTTCAACAACACCATCGTCACGATCACCGACCCGACCGGTGCGGTGATCTCGTGGGCCTCTGCCGGCACCGTCGGCTTCAAGGGCTCGCGCAAGTCCACCCCCTTCGCCGCGCAGATGGCTGCAGAGGCCGCTGGCCGTCGCGCCATGGACCACGGCATGAAGAAGATCGACGTCTTCGTCAAGGGTCCGGGCTCGGGTCGTGAGACCGCCATCCGTTCGCTGGGTGCCATCGGCCTCGAGGTCGGCACCATCCAGGACGTCACGCCCACCCCCCACAACGGATGCCGGCCGCCCAAGCGCCGCCGCGTCTGACCCGAGACTGAGAAAGAGAGACTGAAACATGGCCCGCTACACCGGTCCCATGACCCGCAAGTCGCGCCGTCTCGGTGTCGACCTCGTCGGCGGCGACGCTGCCTTCGAGAAGCGTCCCTACGCCCCCGGCCAGCACGGCCGCGGTCGCATCAAGGAGTCCGAGTACCTGCTGCAGCTCCGTGAGAAGCAGAAGGCTCGTTTCACCTACGGCGTGATGGAGAAGCAGTTCGTCCGCTACTACAAGGAAGCCAGCCGTCGCCAGGGCAAGACCGGCGACAACCTGCTGCAGCTCCTCGAGTGCCGCCTCGACAACGTGGTCTACCGCGCCGGTTTCGCCCGTACGCGCCGCCAGGCCCGCCAGCTCGTCGTGCACGGCCACTTCCTGGTCAACGGCAAGAAGGTCGACATCCCGTCCTTCCAGGTCACCGACCACGACATCGTCGACGTACGCGAGAAGTCGCTCGAGCTCACGCCGCTCATCGTGGCTCGTGAGACCCACGGCGAGCGCGTCACCCCTGCGTGGATGGAGGTCATCCCGACGCGGATGCGCGTCCTGGTCCACCAGGTCCCGGTCCGGGCACAGATCGACGTGCCCGTCCAGGAGCAGCTCATCGTCGAGTTCTACTCCAAGAAGTGATCCACCGTCGGTGGCCGCCCTCGCGGGCGGCCGCCGACGCCCCTCTTCCCAGCTCGTTTCTTCCGCCAACCTCATGTTCGGATCCGTCATATAGCGGGTGGATCCGGAAAGGAAAAACTCCGTGCTCATCGCTCAGCGCCCGACCCTCACGGAAGAGTCCGTCGACGAGTTCCGCTCGCGGTTCGTCATCGAGCCCCTCGAGCCTGGCTTCGGCTACACGCTCGGCAACTCGCTGCGTCGTACGCTCCTCAGCTCGATCCCGGGTGCGTCCGTCACCAGCATCAAGGTCGACTCCGTCCTCCACGAGTTCTCGACCATCGAGGGCGTCACCGAGGACATGACCGAGATCATCCTCAACCTCAAGGGCATCGTCGTCTCCTCGGAGCACGACGAGCCCGTCGTGATGTACCTCCGCAAGTCCGGTGCCGGTGACGTCACCGCCGCCGACATCACGCCGCCTGCCGGTGTGGAGGTCCACAACCCCGAGATCAAGATCGCCACGCTGTCCGACAAGGGCAAGCTGGAGATGGAGCTCGTCGTCGAGCGAGGCCGCGGCTACGTCTCGGCCGTCCAGAACAAGGGCGCGGACAACGAGATCGGCCGCATGCCGGTCGACTCGATCTACAGCCCCGTCATGAAGGTGACCTACAAGGTCGAGGCCACCCGAGTCGAGCAGCGCACCGACTTCGACAAGCTCGTCATCGACGTCGAGACCAAGCAGTCGATCCGTCCCCGCGACGCGATCGCCTCGGCCGGCAAGACGCTCGTCGAGCTCTTCGGCCTGGCTCGTGAGCTCAACGTCGAGGCCGAGGGCATCGACATCGGCCCGTCGCCCGTCGACGAGCAGCTCGCCGCCGACCTGGCCCTCCCGGTCGAGGACCTGCAGCTCACGGTCCGCAGCTACAACTGCCTCAAGCGCGAGGGCATCCACACCGTGGGTGAGCTCATCTCGCGCTCGGAGCAGGACCTGCTCGACATCCGCAACTTCGGCGCGAAGTCCATCGACGAGGTGAAGGCCAAGCTCGTCGAGATGGGCCTCTCGCTCAAGGACAGCGCGCCCGGCTTCGACCCGCACGCCGCCCTCGCCGCCTACGGCGACGACGACGACGATGCGTTCATCGAGGACGAGCAGCTCTGACCTTCACGGTCTGACATCACAAACCGGCCGGCCCGCATCCGGGCCGGCCGTCTACCCGGGTACCTGACACGGCCCGAGAGAAAGAAGGCACCACATGCCCAAGCCCAAGAAGGGTCCCCGCCTCGGCGGCAGTGCGGCCCACCAGCGCCTCATGCTGTCGAACCTGGCGACCGCCCTGTTCGAGCACGGCCGGATCACCACCACCGAGACCCGCGCGCGCCTGCTGCGCCCGGTCGCGGAGAAGCTGATCACCAAGGCCAAGCGTGGCGACCTGCACAACCGTCGTGAGGTCCTCAAGACCATCCACGACAAGTCGGTCGTGCACACGCTGTTCACCGAGATCGGCCCGACCTTCTCGGACCGCCCCGGTGGTTACACGCGCATCACCAAGGTCGGTCCGCGCAAGGGCGACAACGCCCCCATGGCGGTCATCGAGCTGGTGACCGAGGCGTACAGCCCCAAGGCTCCCTCGACCAAGAAGACCGAGGCCAAGGCTGCTCCTGCGCCCGCTGCCGAGGAGACCGAGGTCGTCGAGACCGAGGCGGCTGACACCGAGCCGCAGGCGTTCGCCGGCGTCGCCGCCGACGAGGGCGTCACCGACGGCAACGTGGCGGGCAAGTACGCCGGCTCGCACGCGCCGATGGAGAACGTCGACGAGGCCCCCGAGGGCTTCCCGATCAAGGGCAACGAGGACTCGATGAAGTTCCACGAGCCCGACGGTCAGTGGTTCGGCCAGACGGACGCCGAGGTGTGGTTCGACTCCGTCGAGTCCGCCGAGGCTGCTGGGTTCACCCGCGCCGGCGAGTGAACACCTGACACACCTCCACGAGGCCCGTCACCCCACTGGGGTGGCGGGCCTCGTTGCACGTGGGGGCGTCCCTTGTGGGCGGTGCCTGAGGGGCATTCTGGCGGCAGGAAGTGCCCCTCACGCACCGCTGCATCGGGGAGCGGTGCGTGGCGCAGGTTCTCGGCCCTCGGAAGATGTCTCACGCACCGCTGCATCGGGGAGCGGTGCGTGGCGCAGGTTCTCGGCCCTCGGAAGATGTCTCACGCACCGCTCGGTCGAGGTCAGAGCGCGGCGAGGACCTCGGCAGCGTCGAGGGATCGGGGAGCACCACCGGAGGACGTCAGGCGGCGCGTGGCGGAGGCGACGGCGTCGTTGACCGGGGTGGGTACGCCGTGGAGGCGGCCGAGGAGGACGATCTCGCCGGCCAGGTAGTCGATCTCGGAGTCGCCGGTGCCGCGGGCGAGGCTCTGCCATGTCGAGCCGCCGCGACGCTCGAGGTCGGGGCGACGCTGGAGGATCGAGCCCCGGCGGGCGAGGTCGTCGTCGGCGGACACGAACGAGAGGCCTGCGGCCGTGAGCACCTGTGAACCCTCAGCCTCCGCGCGCTCGGCGAGCTCGTCGGCGGCGTCGCCCTGGGTGAAGGAGGCGTCGACGCCGTTGCCGAGGTTCATCAGCAGCTTGCGGCGCTTCCACGCCATGATGTCGTCGCGCTCCTCGGAGCTGATGCGCGACGCGTGCAGGTCCGCGGCGACCGCTGCGGTCGTCGAGTCGGTGCCCCCGGGGATCCGACCGATGTCGAGGATCGCGGGCGTCGGGTGGCACCCGGCCACGACCACGCCGGGCTCGAGGTGCGAGGACGGCAGCATCACGCAGACGGCGTACGTCCGCGCGAAGAGCCGCAGCGCCGCTGTCTCGGTCGCGATCCCGTTGGTCGCGCACACGATCGCGGTGGACGCCGGCGCGTGCGTCCGCAGGTCAGCGAGAGCGACTGCGGCCTGGTGGGACTTCACGGCCAGGATCACGACGGTGTCGTCGGTCCACCCGACGTCCGCAGCCGTGTCGGTTGCCGGTGCGTCGATGCGGTGGCGTCCGTCGCCGGCGTCGAGGACCAGCCCACCCGAACGGATCGCCTCGAGGTGCGCGCCCCGGGCGACGAGGGTCACCGGGAGGCTGGCGAGGTGGAGGTGGCCGCCGATGACGCCTCCGACGGCCCCGGCGCCGTACACCACGTACTTCATGCGCTCGACCCTACGAGGGCCGCGCGGGGCCGGGTTCAGCGACGTACGCGGAACTGGAGGTGGAGCACGCGGTCACCCTGGATCACGACGTGCGGGTCCTCCAGCAGGTGCTGGGTGTCGACCGGGCCGAAGAACCGCTTCCCGGTGCCGAGCACCACGGGCGCGACATCCATGGCCACCTCGTCGACCAGCCCCAGCGCGAGGGCCTGCCCGCCCACCTCGCCGGCCGCCACGGAGACCATGCCGTCCCCCGCGAGGTCCTGTGCGGTCGCGATCGCCGTGGCCACGTCGTCGACGAAGTGGTACGACGCCTCCGGGTGCCAGCCGTCGGGCTTGGGGCGGTGGGAGACCACCACGACGTGCTCGCCGGCGGGTGGGCGGCCCTCCCACCCGTTGGTGATGTCGAACAGGTGCCGGCCGATCACCATGCAGCCGATGCTGTCCCAGATCGGGCGCACGTAGTCGTACGAGCGCTGCGACACCCGCAGGCCTCCGGGCTCCGGGTCCGCCATGTCCTGCGAGGTGAGGGGATGGTCCCCGTTGAAGTACCACTCGAAGAGCGGGCCCGGATCGTCGTGCAGGTCGGCGACGAACCCGTCCACGGAGACGACGTTGTTCATCACGACGCTGCTCATGCCGTGCCTCCGCTCGGCGGCTGCCACGCCGGGTCGCGCCCGACGAAGCCCATCAGCCGGTCGATGGCGGGGGCGTCGTCGGGGACGTGGACGGCCGGACCGTACTGCCCGGAGTCGCGGAGCATCGCCTCGATGGGCTGCATCCCCGCCAGCATCTGGCCGGCGAAGTCCTCGTCGAGCCGCGGCTCCTGGCCGGTGGCCCGGGCGAGGTCCCAGGAGTGCATGAAGATGTCGGAGACGTAGAACTGGTCGACCGCCCTGGAGAGCGGGTGCGACCCGACGTAGGGGTGGGTGAACTCCTCCTCGCCCCGGTCGTCGAGCAGCCCCTGTACGCCGTCCGCGTGGTGGCGCCAGGCGCCGACGGGGTCGTCCGCGGTCGACGGCCCGGGCGAGAGCTCGATCCCGCCGGCGGACAGGAACCCGCGGAACCAGGACACCAGGTGGTCGACGACGTCGCGCGACGTCCAGCCGTCGACGGGTGCGGGCGCGGACCAGTCGGTCGTCCGGCCGACGAGCCGGGAGAACTCGCCGGCCACCGCTTCGTGACGGGCGGCCGGGGACTCGGGGAGCGCCATCAGCTCGATCCCTCACCGGTCGAGTGGGCGAGCATCCGGTCGAGCTTGGCGTAGCCCTCGTGGATCCCGACCTCCATGCCGCTGGCCAGCATCGCGTCGCGCGCCTCGAAGGAGTCGCAGATGGAGAAGCCGTGGAGGCGCGTCCGGCCGTCCCCGAGGTCCTCCAGGGTCAACGTCTCGAGCGCGACGGCCTCGGGCATGCCCTCCCACGTGAACGTCTGGATGATCTTGTCCTCGCCGACGAAGGGGAACGTGCCGCGGAAGGCGTACTCCTCCTCGCCGCGGCGAGCGACGTAGCGGTAGGCGCCGTTGGTGCGGCACGACCACTCGTCGACGCTCGTGCTGAGCGAGTCCGGCCCGATCCACTGGACGAACAGGTCGGCCTCGGTGTGCGCGCGCATCACCTGGGCCACGGTGGCGTCGAAGTCGCGCCAGATGTGGACGGCCGGCACGTGCTCGTCGGCGAGGATGGCCGCCTCGGGGAAGCGGGTGGACGTGTCGGGGGTCTGCATGGTGGTCATGATGCGTTTCCTTCCTGCTGCTGGGTAGGGGTGCTGGAGCCGGCGTGGAGCTGTTCGTCGTCCTGCATCCGCGCGAGCACGGCGTCGAGGCGCGAGAACCGCTCCTCGGCCTGTCGGCGGTAGCGCTCGATCCACTTGGTCATCAGGTCGAACACCTCTGCTTCCAGGTGCACCGGTCGACGCTGCGCCTCGCGGGTCCGGGTCACCAGACCGGCGTCCTCGAGCACCTTGAGGTGCTTGGAGACGGCCTGGAGGCTCACGTCGTAGGGCTCGGCCAGGTCGTTGACGGTGTGGTCGGCCTCGGTGAGGCGGGCCACCATGTCGCGACGGGTCGGGTCCGCCAACGCGGCGAACACGCGGGAGAGCTGGTCGGCCATGGAGCACCTTCTTCAACTGATTGGTTGAATAGAAGGTACGACTGTCGCAGCGGCGTTGTCAACCGTTTGGTTGAACATGCCTCAGGGGCGGGGCGCCTGCACCTTCCGCGAGACCGCCTTGTCGCACTCGGCGACTCCAGAGGCGTACGACGTCGGCACCGTGACGTAGTACGTCGACCCCCGAGCGACCTTGAGCCGGAGCCTGCCGTTGAAGCTCACGCTGCCGCCGACGACCTTGTAGTCACGGTTCGGACGGACCCGGAAGAGCGCGATGCGTGCCCGCTGGGAGCACCTCGCGACCGGTGAGGACACCTGCACCTGGAGGCGCTGCTTGCCGGGGAGCCACTTCAAGGAGACGCTGCGGGACGCCGAGGGGCAGCCGGTCGGGTTGGCCGAGGCCACCGTGGGGCAGCCGTCGACGGCGTCGTCGAGGCCGTCGCCGTCGGTGTCGACGCACGCGCTGGAGCACGAGCGGGCGACGGCCGCCGGCGCCGCCTCGCTGACTGCGGGCACGACGAGGAGGGCGGCCCCGATGGAGACCGCCAGGATGTGGGAGAACAGTCGTGAGAAGTGCATGGCACGACCACCCTAGGCAAAGAATCCGTCGTGGGACACCACTTCCGGCGGTGGTCTCAGGTCGGCCTAGGATCGCTGCGTGCGCCTGCGGATCGACTGTGCCTACGACGGCGCCGACTTCTCCGGGTGGGCGACCCAGCCCGGGCTCCGCACCGTGCAGGAGACGCTCGAGTCGGCACTCGCCACCGCGCTGCGGATCCCGCAGGTGCGGGTGACCGTCGCGGGACGTACGGACTCCGGCGTGCACGCCCGCGGCCAGGTGGCGCACGTCGACGTCGACCCCGAGGTCGTGACGACCTCGGCCGGCCGGTCGCCCGACCCGCTGCTCGATGGCCTGGCCCGTCGCGTGGACGGCATCCTGCCGCCCGACCTGCGCGTACGCCGGATCAGTGAGGCGCCGGAGGGGTTCGACGCCCGCTTCTCGGCGATCTGGCGCCGGTACGCGTACCGGATCGCCGACGCCCAGGAGCTTGCCGATCCGCTGGTCCGCGGGCACGTCCTCGCGTGGGGGAAGCGCCTCGACCTCGACGCGATGAACGTCGCCTCGGCAGCGCTGGTCGGGCTCCAGGACTTCGCCGCCTTCTGCAAGCGGCGGGAGGGGGCGACCACCGTGCGGACCTTGCTGGACCTCGAGTGGCGTCGCGACGAGGCAGGCCTGGTCGTCGGGTCGGTCCGCGCCGACGCGTTCTGCCACACCATGGTGCGCGGGCTCGTCGGCAGCCTGGTCGCCGTGGGCGACGGGAGGCGGTCGACCGTGTGGCCGGCCGAGCTGATGGCCGCGCGACGTCGCGACCCCGCCCTGTTCGTCGTGCACGCCCACGGTCTCACGCTCGAGGAGGTCGGCTATCCCGACGACGCCGAGCTGGCCGCGCAGTCCGAGCGCGCCCGTGCCAAGAGAGAGGCGATCGATGCCTGAGCACTACTTCTCCGCCGACCCGAACGTGCCGTTCGAGCGCGAGACCTTCACCGCCGAGCTGTGGGGCCACGAGCTGAGGATCGACACCGGGTCGGGCGTCTTCAGCCGCGGGCACCTCGACCACGCGACGGCCGTGCTGTTCCGCGAGCTCGAACCGCCGGCGCAGGGGCAGTTCCTCGACCTCGGCTGCGGGTACGGCGTCATCGGCCTCGCGCTCGCCCGTGCGGTGCCGCTGGCGAACGTGACGGGCGTCGAGGTCAACGAGCGCGCGATCCTCCTCGCCAACGACAATGCCCGCACCGCCGGCCTCGACTCGCGGTTCGTCGCGTGCACGCCGGAGCAGGTGCCGAGCAACCAGGTCTTCGACGAGATCTGGTCGAACCCGCCGATCCGCATCGGCAAGGAGGCGCTGCACGAGCTGCTGCTCACCTGGTTGCCTCGCCTGGCACCCGGCGGCCGCATGATCATGGTCGTCGGCAAGAACCTCGGCGCCGACTCGCTCCAGCGCTGGCTCGGCGAGCAGGGCTGGCCGACCACGCGACTCGCCAGCCACAAGGGGTTCCGGGTGCTGGAGACGCGTCGCGGCTGAGCCGCGGTCGCTCTGCGGTGACGGCGGTGCAACGGACGCCTCAGGATCGCCGCACAAGCCGCCCGACGGCGACGGCACGGCCGTACGATCGCGGAATGAGGTTCTTCCGACGCAGACCGGCACGCTCCGAGAAGGAGGCCGCCCTGGCGAAGGCGCTGGAAGCCACCGCACGGGTACGTCGGCAGCAGGCGGACGTCGAGAGATACCGGGCCGGCAAGCAGCCGGCCCCGGCGGACAAGATGACCACCAACCAGTGGCTCGCCGGCGGTGGCTGACCTGAGGCGTGAAGGTCGCCGTCGTCGTACCTCGCTCTCGTCCTGACCACCGCCCAGGACCTCGCGGCGTCATCCCAGGTGGACGGGGAGGGACTCGACGCCGTGGACGATGGCGAGCTCGGTGAACCGGAGGTCAGCCGGGTCGCACGCGAGCGACAGGTCGGGGAAGCGTCGTGCCAGAGCGACGAGGGCGGTCCGCAGCTCCATCCGGGCGAGCTCCGCACCGACACAGCGGTGCAGGCCGTGGCCGAAGGCGAGCGTGCCGGACGAGGCGGTCAGCGGGTCGAAGCGCGCCGCGTCCTCGTGCCGCGCCGGATCGCGCTCGGCGCCGGTCAGGGACACCACGACGATGTCCCCTGCGCGGACGCGCTGGTCGCCGACCATCAGGTCGTGGCGGGCGATGCGCGGGAACGCGATCTGCACGGGGCACACGAAGCGCAGCAGCTCCTCGACCACCCGGTCGACCTCCGCGCGCTCGCCGCGGCGCAGGGTCTCCCAGGCGGCCGGGTGCTGCAGCAGCACCCACGTGCCCAGGGACAGCATGCTGGCGCTGGTCTCGTAGCCCCCGAGGAAGACGCCGTCGGCGAGCCCACCGAGCTCCACGTCGTCGAAGCTGTCGCCGTGGTCGGCGACCATCCGGGCGAGCAGTCCGTCGGGGAGGCGCGGGGCGCGTCGCTCCGACGCGACGAGGTCGATCAGGAACTGCCGGGTGCCTGCGGCGGTGTCGAAGATGCGGGCGCCCGCGTCGCTGAGGTCGAACCGGGCGGCACCGTGCTGCCGGAACGCCTGGCGGTCGACGGCCGGCATCCCGAGCAGGTCGCAGATCACTCCGAACGGCACCGCGAAGCCGAAGCGCTCCACCAGGTCGACCTCGGGACCGTGCGCGGCCATGTCGTCGAGCGCGGCCGCCACGACCCGGTCGATGTCCGACTGGAGGTCGACCAGGCGGCGGCGGGTGAAGTACGGCGTCAGCACGTGCCGCAGCCGTTCGTGGTCGGGGGAGTCGGCCATGCCGAGGCCGCCGATCCGCTCGGCCGGTGCCCTGTCCTGCCGCCCGATCAGGTGGCGTACGTCGTTGGCGAAGGAGCCCGAGTCGGCGAGCACCGCCCGCGCGACGTCGTACCCCGTGACCAGCCATACGCGAGTCCCGAGCAACCGCGCCAGGCGGACCACGTCGCCGCGCTCGCGGCTCGCCTCGAGCCGGGGCACCGGGTCGACGCCGTCACGCTGCAACGGGAACCGGACGCTCGACGGGATCCGCCGGGCGGACGAGACCGCGAGCCGGAGGGCCGTTCCACGCAACGTGCGAGCCATGGGACAAGTTCACTCCACCGGGCCAAGGAGCGCCATCCGGTATAGCCCCGAGACAGCCCCGGGACACCCCCGGCCGCCCGCGCCGCGTGGGCGCAGGCGGCAGGATGGGGCCATGGCCTATGAAGCAGCCTCTGACAGGTACGACGACTCGACCGGAATGCACTACCGGTTCACGGGACGCAGCGGGTTGCAGCTGCCCGCGCTCTCGCTCGGGCTGTGGCAGAACTTCGGCACGGACCGGCCCGAGGACACGCAGCGAGCGATCCTGCGCCGCGCCTTCGATCGGGGCGTCACCCACTTCGACCTCGCCAACAACTACGGCCCGCCCTACGGCCGCGCCGAGGAGAACTTCGGGCGCTACCTCCGGGACGACTTCCTGCCCTACCGCGACGAGCTCGTGATCTCGACGAAGGCGGGCTACGACATGTGGCCGGGGCCGTACGGCCAGGGTGGCGGCTCGCGGAAGTACGTCCTGTCCTCGCTCGACCAGTCGCTGTCCCGGCTGGGGCTCGACTACGTCGACATCTTCTACAGCCACCGCTTCGACGCCGAGACGCCGGTCGAGGAGACGATGATGGCGCTCGACACGGCCGTCCGGTCCGGACGCGCGCTCTACGCCGGGATCTCGTCGTACTCCGCCTCGAAGACCAAGGAGGCCGCGACCATCGCCCGCGACCTCGGCACGCCGCTGCTCATCCACCAGCCGTCGTACTCGATGCTCAACCGCTGGATCGAGGAGGACGACGAGGGCGGGCAGAACCTGCTCGACGAGCTCGAGGACCAGGGGATGGGCTGCATCGTCTTCACCGCGCTCGCCCAGGGACTGCT
Source organism: uncultured Actinomycetota bacterium (assembly GCA_963711175.1). Lineage (GTDB taxonomy): Bacteria > Actinomycetota > Actinomycetes > Propionibacteriales > Nocardioidaceae > Nocardioides. Next base: position 120,805 of record CAVQDC010000003.1, on the reverse strand, counting down.
GACGGACCGCTACCTCGACGGGGTGCCGGCCGACTCCCGCGCCGCGCGCGACGGATCCACGATCGCCGGGCTGGACGATGACGTGCTCGCGCGGGTGCGCGCCCTCAACGGCATCGCCGAGCGCCGTGGCCAGAAGCTCGCCCAGCTGGCACTGCAGTGGGTGCTGCGCGACGAGCGCGTGACGAGCGCCGTCATCGGTGCGTCGAGCGTGGAGCAGCTCGACACCAACCTCGACGCGCTGTCGGGGCCTGCCCTGACCGACGAGGAGATCGCCGAGATCGAGCGCTACGCCACCGAGTCCGAGGTCAATCTCTGGGCCAAGTCGGCGGAAGCGTGACGTCTACTCGGGTCGTCGTCGTGGGCGCCGACGCAGCCGGCATGTCGGCGGCCCACCAAGCTCTGAGGACGGCGAAGCGCAATGGGCGCAACCTCGCGATCACCGTGCTCGACCGCGGCACCCACACGTCGTACAGCGCCTGCGGCATCCCGTACTGGATGGCGGGCGACGTCGGGTCCGGCGACGACCTCGTCGCGCGCAGCGCCGAGGACCACCGCGCGGCCGGCATCGACCTGCGGATGCAGACCGAGGTGGTCGCGGCCGACCTGGCAGCGCAGACCGTCACCACCGCCGCCGGTGAGGTCGTGGAGTACGACGAGCTCGTCGTGGCCACGGGAGCGCCGGCGGTCGTGCCCGACTGGGCGCTGCGCCCCGACGGCACGACCTACGACGGCGTGGGCGCGGTCAAGACCCTCGACGACGGGGCGGACTGGCTCGAGCAGTTCGCGAGCGCCGACGAGGGCGCGCACGTGGTCATCGTAGGAGCGGGCTACATCGGCGTCGAGGTCGCGGAAGCCGCACTGCGCAAGGGTTTTGGCGTCACGGTCCTCACCCGCACGCGCGGCATGGCCATGCTCGAGGACGAGATGTCCCACCTGGTCAACGACGGCCTGCGCGACGCGGGCGTCGAGCTGGTCCTCGGCGCCGAGGTGACCGGCCTCGACACCGACGGCGACCGGGTGACCGGCGTGCACTGGGACGGTGGCAACCGGGAGGCCGACCTCGTGGTGGTCGCGATCGGCGTACGACCCGCCACGAAGTTCCTGCAGGGGACGGGCGTCGAGCTGACCGAGGCCGGGGCGCTGCGTCCCGACCCGCACGGGCGGGTGGCGAACCACGTGTGGGCCGCGGGCGACTGCTGCGAGGTGTGGCGCCGTCTCGACGAGGCATGGGTGTTCCGCCCGCTCGGGACGTACGCCAACAAGCACGGGCGCGCGCTCGGCGACAGCCTGGCGGGCGGTGACCTGTCGTTCGACGGCATGGTCGACACCTCGATCACGCGGTTCTCCTTCGGTGAGGTCCACCTCGAGATCGCGCGCACCGGCCTGTCCCGCAAGGAGGCCGAGGCTGCGGGCCTCGATCCGGTCGCCCTGGTGACCCAGGGATCGACCGCCAGCGGCTACATGCCCGAGGCGGAGCCGATCTCACTGTGGGTGATGGCCGACCGGACCACGCGCCGGCTGCTCGGTGTGCAGGTCGTGGGCGGGCCCGGCGCCGGCAAGCGCGTCGACGCGGCGGCTGCCGTGCTCTGGGCCGGCGGCACGGTCGACGACCTGGCCTGGATGGACCTCGCCTACGCGCCCCCCTTCGCGACCGCGTGGGAGATCCTGCAGGTGGCCGCGCGGCGGGTGGCCGAGCGGCTCTGACCGGTTCAGCGAGAGCCTGACAAGTCGGTGGCGGCCGCATCGACCGGGTGGCACCGCGCGCCATGTGCATCCCCGGCACGCTCGAGGAGTGGCGCGTGTGGACCGGGCTGCCCTTCGACACGACCGGGCCCGTCGTCGTGCCGGGTGCGCTGGCTCCGGTGATGTGCGACGCCGAGCACGGTGTCGCGACCTACGTGGAGCCCAACGTGTGGATCCGGCACGCCACCGCTGACCGAGAAGGGGGTCAGGCGCCGGCCACGGCCTTGCGCACCTCGTTGACGCAGAGCGCGAGGAACGCCAGCGCGCACAGCGCCATCAGCACGTTGGAGTGGATCTTGTTGCGCCACTCGACCGGTGTGCGGTCGGTGTTGAGCAGCCACAGCAGCGTGATCGCGAGGAACGGCATGAAGAACGCGCCGAGCACGCCGTAGGCCAGGATCAGCCAGACCGGCTTGCCGAGGAACAGCATCACCATCGGCGGGAAGGTCAGCCAGAGGACGTACGCCTTGTACCACGTGCCGCCGGCGCGGGCGTCCGGGTCGTCGCTGGTGCCGCCCCGCACGTGGGTCATGAAGTCGGCGAACATCAGGCTGACGCCGTTCCACACACCGACCAGCGACGACATCGCCGCGGCCCAGAAGCCGATCAGGAACACCTTGCCGGCCCACTGGCCGTAGCGGTCCTGCAGGACCACCGACAGGTCGAGCAGGCCCTGGTCGCCCTCCTCGATGGCGATGCTGGTCGAGTAGAGCAGCTCGGCGCCGACGATCAGCGTGGCGAGGACGAAGATCCCGGTGACGACGTACGCGATGGAGTTGTCGAGGCGCATGACGCGCATGTAGGTCGTCGAGGACCAGCCCTTCTCGCGCAGCCAGTAGCCGTACGCCGCCAGGGTGATCGTGCCGCCCACCCCGCCGGCGAGCGCGAGCGTGTTGACCAGGCCGCCGTCGGGGATGCGCGGGGCGAGGCCGGTGAGCAGCTCGCCGAGATTGGGCAGGGTGAGCAGCGCGGCGCCGACCATGGTGACGAACATCAGTCCGACGAAGCCGGCCAGCACCTTCTCGAACACCGAGTAGCGCCCGCTCCACACGAGGGCGAGGCCGAGCAGGCCGGACAGGATGCCCCACCACGTCACCGACAGTCCGCCGAGCAGTCCTGCCAGCGCGAGGCCGGAGCCGGCCATGGCGGCTGCACCGTAGACGAATCCCCAGATCACGATGTAGGGCGCGAAGTACCACGTCGTCCAGGGGCCGAGGCTGCGCCAGCCCTCGAAGATGGTCTTCCCGGTCGCCAGCGAGTAGCGGCCCGCGCCCTCGACGAGCACGATCTTCATGACGCAGCCGACGACCACGCACCAGAGCAGCGCGTAGCCGAACTTCTGCCCCGCGATCAGCGTCGCGACGAGGTCGGCCGCGCCCACACCGGTGGCCGCGACCACGAGTCCTGGCCCGACGATCCTCCATCGGGTCGCGGGTGCTTGGTCTGCCTGGGTCGTGGAAGCCATGCGCTTCACCCTAGGCGCGGACTAGACCAGTTGTCGCGCGGCGTCTCAGCGCCCGGCCCGGGCACGGGCGAGCACGGTCAGCCACTGGCTCTCCTCGGAGTCCTCACCGGCGGCGCGCCACTCGAGCGCGAACCCGGCGTCCTCGAGCAGGTCGCAGAGGTCGGGCTCGAGCCACTGCACGGTGAAGTAGGGGTTGCCCGAGTCGCCGACCTCCCACTGCTCGCCGTCGCCCACGCGGACCGAGGCGAGGAAGACGCCGCCGGGCCCCAGCGCGCCTGCGACCCGGCTGAGGACCGCGGGCAGCTGGGGGCGTTCGACGTGCTGCAGCACCGCGAGCGCCAGCACGGCGTCGTACGGACCGCCGAGGTGGTCGGTGGTGACGTCGAGCCGCTCCACGTGCTTGCCCCGCGCGGCCTGGAGGCCGATGAACGCGGTGGTGATGTCGGTGCGGCGCACGTCGAGGCCGTGTGACTCGAGGGCGTCGGCGTCCCACCCGGGGCCTGACCCGACCTCGAGCACGGTCCCGCCCGACGGGACGATGGCGCGCAATCGGCGGAACGCCTCGACCGTGACGTCACTGCCGCCGGACGGGCCGGGCGCGGTGTCGTCGGCATAGTCCCGGGCGATCCGCTCGTAGGACTCGACCGTGCGGTGGTTGGCCGTGGACGTGGCGTCGTCCGGTCGCGGGACGGGTTGCCGCGGTGTCATGGACCAACCCTAGGCAATTGAGGTGACGGCCGCGTGGGTCGCAGGGGACAATGCTCTCTTGTGGGTCACGTGGATGTCGCCGGAGTGCGTTACGAGCTGCCGGACGGGCGGGTGCTGCTCGACGACGTGAGCTTCCGCGTCGGCGACGGCCAGAAGGTCGCCCTCGTCGGCGCCAACGGGGCCGGGAAGACGACGCTCCTGCGGATCGTGACTGGCGACCTGACGCCGCACGCGGGCGTGGTCACCCGCTCCGGCGGTCTCGGCGTGATGCGCCAGTTCGTCGGCCACGGCGGCGGCGACGAGACCGTCCACGACCTGCTGCTGAGCGTGGCCCCGCCGGCCGTACGCGCCGCTGCGACCGCCGTCGACGACATCGAGCTCGCCCTGATGGACACCGACGACGAGCGCAACCAGATGGCCTACGCCACGGCGCTCTCCGACTACGCCGACGCGGGTGGGTACGACGTCGAGGTCACGTGGGACGTGTGCACGACGGCGTCGATGGGGCTGCCGTTCGACCGCGCCCGCCACCGGCTGCTCAGCACCCTGTCCGGCGGCGAGCAGAAGCGCCTGGTCCTGGAGTACCTGCTGCGTGGTCCCGACCAGGTCCTGCTGCTCGACGAGCCCGACAACTACCTCGACGTGCCGGGCAAGATCTGGCTCGAGGGCCGGATCCGCGAGTCGGCCAAGACGATCCTCTTCATCAGCCACGACCGCGAGCTCCTCGACAACACCGCCACCCGCATCGTGAGCGTCGAGCTCGGCAGTGCGGGCAACCTCGTGTGGACCCACCCCGGTGGCTTCGCGAGCTATCACGAGGCGCGTACGGACCGGTTCGAGCGCTTCGAGGAGATGCGGCGCCGCTGGGACGAGGAGCACGCCAAGATCAAGGCCCTCGTGCTGCGCCTCAAGATCAAGTCCGAGTACAACGACGGGATGTCCTCGCAGTACCGCGCTGCCCAGACCAGGCTCCGGAAGTTCGAGGAGGCCGGACCGCCGGTCGAGCAGCCGCGCGAGCAGCAGGTGACGATGCGGCTCAAGGGCGGGCGTACGGGCAAGCGCGCGGTCGTCTGCACCGACCTCGAGCTGATGGGGTTGATGCGGCCCTTCGACCTCGAGGTCTGGTACGGCGAGCGCGTGGCCGTCCTCGGCTCCAACGGCTCCGGCAAGTCGCACTTCCTGCGGCTCCTCGCCGCCGGTGGCAGCGACCCCGACATCGAGCACCAGCCCGTCGGCGACACCCCGCCCAAGGTCGTCCCGCACACCGGCTCCGCCAAGCTGGGAGCCCGCGTGCGGCCGGGGTGGTTCGTGCAGACGCACGAGCACCCCGAGCTGGTGGGCCGCACGCTGCTGGAGATCCTGCACCGCGGCGACGACCACCGCGACGGGATGGGCCGCGAGGCCGCCAGCCGGGTGCTCGACCGCTACGAGCTCGCGCACGCCGGCGAGCAGAAGTTCGAGTCGCTGAGCGGCGGCCAGCAGGCGCGGTTCCAGATCCTGCTGCTCGAGCTCTCCGGCGCCACCCTGCTGCTGCTCGACGAGCCCACCGACAACCTCGACGTGCAGTCCGCCGAGGCGCTCGAGGCGGGGCTCGAGGCCTTCGAGGGCACGGTGCTGGCCGTCACCCACGACCGCTGGTTCGCCCGAGGCTTCGACCGCTACCTGGTCTACGGCGCCGACGGTGAGGTCTACGAGTCCGACGGACCGGTCTGGGACGAGGGCCGGGTGGCCCGGGCTCGCTAGGTGTCGCGCAGCTGGTCGCAGGTGTGGGCGCCCAGGCTGTGCAGCCAGCCGATCACGTCGTACGCCCCGGCGCGCGCGGCGATGTCGAGCGGGGTGGCGTGCTCCCAACCCGGGAGCCAGTCGACGTCCGCCCCGCGTGCCACCAGCGCCTGAGCGGTGTCGAGGTGTCCGCCGTGGCACGCGGACCACAGCGCGTGGTTGAGCTCGTCGGGCCCGGCGCCCGTGTCGGTGTCGTCCGGCAGCGCCGCCAGCAGCTCGTCGGTCAGCCCGAGGGCGGCCAGGTCGAACGTGCTGGTCCTTGCGCCCCGGGCCACCAGGGCGCGGGCGGCGTTCCACGTCGCGAACGCCGTGGCATCGCCCAGTGGTGTGCCACCGGCGATCACTCCACCGTCGGCGTCGATGTCGGCGCCGGCATCCAGGAGCGCCGTCAGCGCCTCGACATCGTCGGAGGAGGCGGCCCAGTGGAGCGACGTCTCCTCGTGCGGACCTCGGAAGCGTGCGTCGACGTCCGCCCCGGCCCGGACGAGGACGGCGATCGTCTCGGCGATGCGTGGGAAGTGACCGGGCCAGTCCGTGGCGACGTGGAGCACGGTGCGGGACATGCCGTCCGGCTCGTCGTCACCCAGGCGGGCTCCGGCCAGCTCGGGGTGGGCAGCCAACAAGCGGCGAAGCCCGTAGATGTCGCCCGCGTGGATGGCGGTCACGACGGCGACGGCCCGCGGGTCGAGCGTGCTGATCGTGCTCACGAGGCACCTCCGTCGGGTCAGGCTATCGGCTGCCGAAGGCGTCGGTCAGGCCAGAAGCAAGTCCGCGCGGGAGGGATCGGCTCCGGAGCGGACCACCGCAGCGTGCGTCGCGCCGCCGACGTGCTCGCGATCGCGCTGGGGCGTCACTCGATTACGCCCGGCGCTGCACTTATAACAGGAAGTGCGTTAGTTTGTGTAAACCTAAAGAGGAGTCCTTTATGTCCACTGCACCAAGGAATCCGTACCGTCCAGGTGCCGCCACAGCCCCACTTCACCTTGCTGGGCGCGACCCACAGATCGACCGATACAAGAAGATCCTCGCCGGCGCGCCCGAGCTGCCGGCCAACCTGCGACTGACCGGACTCCGCGGCGTCGGAAAGTCCGTTCTCCTCAAGGAGTTGGAGACCATCACCCGCGGCAACGGCTGGTCCGCAGTGCGCAAGCAGCTCGAGCCGCGACACAACACCGAGCAGGAGTTGACCGCCCTCATCGCCTCCTTGGCCAACGCCGCCGAACGACGGATGTCGTTGTCGCGCAAGATCCGCGGCAAGGCTGCCGACGCGGTCGCGGTCGGCCGTGGTGCACTCTCGGTGACGATCGAGGACATCACCTTCAGCCTGGCCGGAGGAACCGACAGCGAGACCGAGCTCGCCGAGGTCCTGTTCAACGTCACGCAGGCGGCCTTGGAGACCGGGCACGCGGGGTTTACGTTGTTGTTGGATGAGGCCCAGGTGATCCGCGACGACAAGGACCGCGACGGTGAGCATCCCCTGTCGATGCTTGTGGCCACGGTCAACGCGCTGCAGGAGGCCCAGGTGCCTGTCGGGCTCGTGATGTGCGGACTGCCGACCTTGAAGGCGAACCTGCAGAAGGCCCGCACATACTCTGAGCGCATGTTCCGCGCGGAGCACATCGGTGCGCTGGAGGGTAACCCCGGACCGGCTCGCGATGCGTTCGTGATCCCGCTCGCCGAGACGGCGTTCGCGGCTGACGAGGACCTGATCGAGCGAGTGCTCGACGAGGTCGAGGGCTACCCGTTCTTCATCCAGCTCTGGGGTGCTGAGCTGTGGGAGGCAGCAACCGACGCCGGGCAGGACTGCTTCACCGTCGAAATGCTCGATGCCATCGAGGAGCAGATCTACGCCCGACTCGACGAGGAGTTCTACTCCGGTCGCATCGAGACACTGACTCCCAGCGAGCAGGACGTGCTCATGCTGAGTGCCAGGTGCCAGTACCCGCCGTTGAAGACCGCCGACATCCGCGGGCACAGCAAGAAGAGCGACGCGAACATCAACGTGCTGATGGGCCGCCTGACCGAACAGGGCGTCCTCTACCGGACGCAGAAGGGCCAGTACGAGTACACCGCCCCGAAGTTCTACGAGTTCCTCCAGCGGCGCGCATCCCATCTGCGGTCGTCGTAGCGCTCATGGCCCTGTCTCGCACAAGCTCTTCGTGCAGGCGGGCCGCGGCCTTGGCCGCAGTGTTCGCGGCCGCGGTTCGTGCTGCCACCAGAGCATCCACTCATGTCGATGGGCGGATGTCATGGCCCAGAGTGCGGCAGCGACTAACGCGGCATGAATGTGCACTGGGCAGTCACGCCGTGACGTCATGGGAAGTGCTCACCGGGACGACCTCAACCCATGACGTATGCCAATAGCGTCATGCCCAGGGGCTGCTCGGACGACCGCGGTCCATGACGTCTCGCCGCCGGCATCTCAGCATGAGAAAACGCGAGAGCCGCGGGGGCAGATTTCGCTCGCACGCTCATGCCGCAATTGGCACGACTGCGGAGTGGCCGGCGTCGTGAGGAACACGCCCGTGCCACCCCTCGGGGCACACTGAACGCGTGGCCCCACGCGTGCTGACCTCCCTCTCCCCGGCTCGCCGTCGCTTCGCGGTGGCCGCGGTCGTGGTGGTCCTGGTCGTCGTCGTGGGCGTGATCGCGACGTCGGTGCTGCGCCGCGACCCAGCCGTCGAGCCGGTGGCGCAGGACCACCCCGGGCCGGTGCTGCTGGTGCCGGGCTACGGCGGTTCGATCACCGGGCTCCAGGTGCTGGCTGATGCGCTCGAGGGCGACGGCCGGGACGTACGGATCGTGGTCCCGCCGGGCAAGGGCACCGGTGACCTGCTCGAGCAGGCAGCGAACCTGGCCGAGGAGGTCGATGCGGCGCGCAAGGAGACAGGTGCGGCCTCGGTCGACATCGTCGGCTACTCGGCCGGCGGGGTGGTGCTGCGCCTGTACGTCGCCGACCTCGGCGGCGGCTCGACCGTGCGTCGGGCGATCACGCTCTCGTCCCCGCACCACGGGACCGACCTGGTGGCGCTGGCCGCCGACTTCGGCAGCCGGGCCTGCCCGGAGGCGTGCCGCCAGCTCGACCCGGACTCCGACCTGCTGCGCGAGCTCAACGCCGGCAACGAGGCGCCCGCCGGCCCGGTCTGGGTGACGCTGTGGACCGAGGACGACCACACGGTCGTGCCGCCGACCTCCGGGCGGCTCGCCGGCGTGCTCGGCTATGCGGTGCAGGACGTGTGTCCCGGCCTGGTGGTCGAGCACCCGGACGTGCCGCGGACGCCCGCGGTCATCGCGATGGTCGAGTCCGCGCTGGGCACGGCTGAACCCGTCGAGCCTGACGCATCAGTGTGCGGTTGAGTCAGTCGGTGATGTCCTTGGTCATGAAGTTGGCCCAGCCGGCACCGAGGAAGACCACGACGTAGGCCCACTGGACGAGCACCCCGATCAGCACGTCGTGCCATCGGATCGGGTCGCGGAACAGGTCGACGAACGCGAGCCAGTGCCGGGTGAGCAGGTAGGGGTACAGCGCCTGGGCCGCGTCGAGGGTGAGGAGCAGGGTCGAGGCGACCAGCAGCGTCAGCGCCCCGAGCGCGGCTCCGAGCGGCGTCCGGGCCGTGGTGGACAGGAAGAGGCCGACCGACGCGACACCGAGCATGCAGAGCATCGCGTAGCCGAACGCCAGCGCGGTGCGTCCCACCAGCTCGGGCGTCGACAGGGCGGTGCCGGACACGCTGGTGGTCGGACCGGTGACGGTCACCGTCTGGTCGCCGAGCAGCAGCATGCCGACGACGTACGCCGTGACGGCCACGACGAGCACCGTCACCACCACGAACGCCATCACCGTGACCAGCTTGGCGACCAGCAGGCGCGTACGTCCGACCGGCCGGATCAGCAGGTAGCGCAGGGTTCCCTGCTGGGCCTCGCCGGCGATCGCCTCTCCCGCCACGATCGAGACCGCGATCGGGAGGAACAACGGCAGCACCATGGCGAGCGCGGCAAGAGGGAACAGCGTGCCGTCGGTCAGCACTGCCGACAGGAACGCCGGACCGGTGCCGGGCCGCGGACCCAGGTCGGTGATCGCGAGGAGCACCGCCACCAGGGTCGGGACTGCGTCGATCAGCAGGATCGTCGTCCAGGTGCGCCGGTTGCGGAACATCTTGGTCAGCTCGCCGCCGATCATCGCGCCACCTCGTGGTGGCCGAAGTCGTCGGTCCCGGACGTGCTGGCCGCGAGCACCACGTCCTCGAGCCGGCGGTGCTCGGGTTGCAGGCGGGTCACGCGGACGCCACCACCGACCAGCAGCGCGTTGAGCTCCGCCGGGTCGGACGTACGGACCAGGAGGCGTTCGGCGTCGTGGTCCTCGACCGTCCCGTCGAGCAGCTCGCGGGCGCGCCCCACGTCGGGCGTGTGCACCTCGGTGCGGCCCGTCGGACCGCGAAGTGCGTCGAGCTCGTCCTGGAGGACCAGTCGACCGCCGTCCAGCACCCCGACGCGGGTGCACATCTGCTCGATCTCGCCGAGCAGGTGGCTGGAGAGGAACACCGTGGTGCCCTCGCGGTTGAGGTCGAGCAGCAGCCGCCGCATCTCCGTGATGCCCTGCGGGTCGAGGCCGTTGGTGGGCTCGTCGAGGACGAGCAGGCGAGGTCGCCGGAGCAGGGCACCCGCCAGGCCGAGCCGCTGGCGCATGCCGAGGGAGTAGGCCCGCACCGGCCGGTCGTCGACCCGGGCCAGGCCCACCCGCTCCAACGAGTCCTGGATCCGGCTCGCCCGCGACCGACGGCCGTCCCGCCCACCGTCGAACAGCGCCAGGTTGGCCCGCCCGGACAGGTGCGGGTAGGCGGCGGGACCTTCGACGAGCGCGCCGACCTGCGGCAGGACGTCCAGGGCCCGACCGGGCATCACCTCGCCGAGGACCTCGATGCTGCCGGACGTCGCCAGCACGAGACCGAGCAGCATCCGGACGGTGGTGGTCTTGCCCGAACCGTTGGCGCCGAGGAAGCCGTAGACGTCGCCCTGGCGCACGTCGAGGTCGACCGAGTCGACGGCCGTGATCGCGCCGAACTGCTTGGTCAGTCCCTGGGTCCGGATCACCGGATCGCGCGCGTCAGTCATCGAAGCCTTCCACGTAGGTGAATCCGGCCACGACGTCGCGACCGGCCCGCTCGAGGGCGTCGCGGGTCAGCGTGCCGGCCAGCAGCCAGCCGCCGTCACCGGTCGAGCCGGTCAGCAGGATGCCGAGGGGCCCCAACGTGACCACCACCCGATCGGTGTCCTGCTCGACGCCGGGAGTGACCATCATCTGGGTCCGGAGAGCGCTTGCCTCACGGTCACGCAGCGGGATGGCGATGAGCTGCGTGGTGCCCTCGCCGTAGACGCCGACGGCTCGGTCGCTCGCGGCGCTGGCGGCCAGTCCTGCCACCTCGGGCGGCGGCCGGACCGGTGCGTACTGGTTGGCCGCGTCGGCGATGTCGAGCACGTCGTCGTACTCGATGTCGACGTTCTTGGTCGCGTGGTAGGCGACCACGTCGGCGTCGGGCGTACGCGCCGAGAAGTCGGTGAAGCTGCTGGTGAACGCCGGAGCGTCCGCGCCTGCGTAGACCTCCACGCGCAGGGGGACACCGGAGGCGCCGTCCACCCAGAGGTCCACGTGGTCGATGCTGGACAGCTCGCTCGGAGGGCGTACGCGGAGCCCGGCGGTGCTGCGACCGGCGATGCGCCGCTCGGGGATCCGGGTCACGTCGGCGTCGGTCACCCCGCGCAGCAGCCGCTCCGCGAGCACCGGCGGCAGCAGGTCGCCGGGACGGGGCAGCCGAATGTCGGGATCGTGGCTCACCGTGGCCTTGGTCCGCTCGTAGGACCACTCCACCGTCGTGTCCCCGTGCTTGAAGATGTCGGTCTCGCCGGTCAGCAGCAGCCGGTCGACCCGCCAGTGCGACGCATCGACCCACCAGGCCCGCAGTGCCGTCTGCTCGCCGAAGAGTGCCGCGACCTGACCGAACCGATCGGCGTCGGGGAGCTGGAGCGTGCCCTCGGTCACGACCTCGCCCGACCACGTGCCGTCAACGGCGGTGCGGGCCTGTTCGAGCAGGGCGGCCGCGCTCGCGTCCTGGGCGCGCGCAGGCAGGGACCGTACGGCGATGGGGATGCACACCACGGTCGTCGCGACCAGCGCGACGAGGCACCACCGCCGGACCGTACCCATGCCTGTGGACAGTACGCCGGGGGTCCGCGCGCGCTCGGTCTGGTTACGATCCCGGCATGCCCGCACCCGATCTCGTCCGCGTCGGCGCCGACGAGTGGCAGACCTTCCGCGACGTACGCCTCGCCTCTCTCGCCGACGCTCCGTCGGCCTTCGGCTCGAGGCATGCCGACTGGGTCGGGGCGAGCGAGGAGCGATGGCGTTCGCGGCTGACCGACGTGCCGTTCACCGTGGTGGCACTGAGCCAGGGACGTGGCGTCGGGGTCGTGTCGGGTGCGCCGTCGGAGAGCCAGGTCGAGCTCATCTCGATGTGGGTCGCGGCGGACCACCGCGGCACCGGCCTCGCCGGGAGGCTCATCGGCGAGGTCGTCGCGTGGGCCGAGTCGCGGGGGCTCGACACCGTCCTGATGGTCCGTGACGACAACGCCCGCGCGATCCGGGCGTACGAGCGTGCGGGCTTCGTCGACCTCGGTGTGCCGCCCGACTGGCCGGCCGGCGAGCTCGCCGAGCGCCGGATGCGGCGGGCGAGCCGATGACGACCCGCCGCGGGCTCTTCGTCGCCCCCTTCGACGCCCTGGCCGACCCGCGGGTGGTCGGCGACCTCGCCGCCGAGGCCGAGGCGGCCGGCTGGGAGGGGTTCTTCATCTGGGACCACCTGCAGTACGGCGACCGGATCACCGAGATCGCGGACGTGTGGACGTGCTGCGCGGCCGTCGCCATGCGGACCGAGCGGATGGTCTTCGGGCCGATGGTGACGCCGCTGGCGCGACGACGGCCGCAGGTGCTGGCCCGTCAGGCGGCGAGCCTCGCGGTGCTGTCGGACGGACGGTTCGTGCTGGGGCTCGGTCTGGGCGACGACTGGGTCGGGGAGTTCAGCGCCTACGGCGACGAGCCCGACCCCAAGGTGCGCGGCCGGCTGCTCGACGAGGGCCTCGACGTGCTCACCGACCTCCTGTCGGGCGGATTCCGGCCGGCGCCGACCGTGCCGATCTGGCTGGCGGGTCGCTTCCCGAACCGGGCGCCGGTGCGGCGGGCGGCCAGGTACGACGGCTTCTTCGTGATCGGCCTCGACGGACCTGACGACCTCGGCACGGTGACCGAGATGCTGGACGCGCACGACCGCGGGCCGGGCTTCGACCTGGTCGTCGAAATCCAGCCCGAGCAGGACCCGTCGGCGTGGCTCGACCGTGGGGCGACCTGGGTGCTGACCCGGATCGGGCCCTACGCCCTCGATCTCGCGGAGGTCCGCAGGATCGTGGCAGCCGGACCTGCGCAGCAGCCCGGCTAGACGGGCCGGCGCCTCCGGCGGCGCGTGGCGAGCCGGAGCACGATCCACGTCACCAGCCAGACCACGAGCCCTGCGAGGGCGGCCAGGGCGATGCGCATCGGCATCGGCCACGGACCGCGGTCGATGCCGTCGAGGGTGACCACCGCCAGCCGGGTGGCGGCCTCGCCAGCCATCTGGAAGCGGCCGACGCCGTACGACCCCAGGTTGTCCATGCGCATCAGCGTCGTGGGGTCCGAGCCGTCGACCGGCACGCGGGACAGCGTGTAGGCGTCCGCGCCCTCGACGGCGAGCAGCACCAGCACCGCGTCCGTCCCGTCCCAGCCGAGCACGCGTCCCGGCCCGGCAAGCGGCAGCGTGAGCGGCTCCGGCACCTCGCCGCCGGCGCCCGTCGCGTCGACGAAGGCCAGCCCGACCGGTGTGCCGGGCGCGTCGCCGCCTGCCGGCGCGGTGGACGGTTCGACGGTGGTGATCGCGAGCAGCCGTCCGTCGGGCGACCACGCGCTCGGACCGGCGAGCACGCCGCCGGCCCGGACATCTCGCTCTCCGTCGGCGTCGACGATCGTGAGCACGACGCCGTCCGCCGCGGTCCGGTCGACGGCCAGGCCGGTGCCGTCCGGGGAGAAGGCAACACCGGTCGCGCCGTCCAGCGGCCTCACGTCACTGGTGTCGCGATCGAGGTCCAGGATGCCGACGTCGCCCTTGATGCGCCCGCCGGAGTAGGGGTTCGTCGGCTCGGCGGAGAGCAGCATCGCGAGCGACCCGCCGTCGCTCGACCACGCCACCGGGATGACGCTGCGCCCCTGGGGCAGCGGGTGCGTCGTCGGCTCGCCGGTGGTGAGGTCGACGACCACGACGTCGGGGTCATCGGTGTCGTGGTCCCCGACGGCGACGTACCTGCCGTCCGGTGACAGCAGCATCGGTGCCGGGTCGCCCTGCGTCTCGGTGCCGGCCCGGTCCTCGGCGACGTCGACGCGGCGGTACGTGTCGCCGCCCGCCCCCAGCACGACGGCCTGCGGGAAGTCGAGGAGCTCGACCCCGAAGCCGTGCTGGAAGAGCGCGACCGCCGGCCCGGCCGGAGCCGCCGAGACGCTGTTCGTCAGGTAGGAGTAGCCCGCCATCTCGCGCGGGACGGAGAACTCGTCGGCGCCCGGCGCCGGGCGTTCGTGCTGGGCGCCGAGGGCGAGGACGAGGACAGATGCGCACAGGCCGAGGACCGGAGGCACCCCCGCTGCCAAGCGCATGGCGGGACTCTAGCGGCGTTGTGGGACCAGCAACCTCACGTGAACGCGCTGATGCCTGTCTCTGCCCGACCGATGAGCAGCTTCTGGATCTGGGACGTGCCCTCGTAGAGGGTCATCACCCGGGCGTCGCGGAGGTACTTGGCGACCGGGAAGTCGTCGACGTAGCCGGCGCCGCCGTGGACCTGGATGGCGTTGTTCGCGGCCCGCACCGCGGCCTCGGAGGCGAACAGCTTCGCCTTGGAGGCGGCCACACCGTAGGGCTCTCCGCGGTCGATGAGGTCCGCGCAGCGCCACGCGAGCAGCCGTGCCGCGTCCGCGTCGAGGGAGATGTCGGCGATCAGGTCCTGCACGAGCTGGAAGGCCGCGATCGGCTTGCCGAACTGCGTGCGCTCGGTGGCGTACGCGACGGACGCCTCGAGGCAGCCCTGCACGATCCCGACGCAACCCGAGGCGACCGCGAGGCGGCCCTTGTCGAGCGTGCCCATCGCGATCTTGAAGCCCTGCCCGACCTCGCCGAGACGAGCCGAGTCCGGGACGCGTACGTCGTGGAGGAACAGCTCGGCGGTCGCCTGGCCGCGCAGTCCGAGCTTGTTCTTGATCTCGCGGGCCTCGAAGCCGGGGGAGTCGGTCGGCACGAGGAACGCGGTCACCCCGCGCGGACCGTCGTCGCTGGTGCGGGCGAAGACGAGCGCGACGTCGGCCCACGTCCCGTTGGTGATGAAGAGCTTCTGACCCGTGATCAGCCAGTCCGAACCGTCCTGCACCGCTCGCGACGTGAGGTTGCCGGCGTCCGAACCGGTGCCGGGTTCGGTGAGCCCGAAGCAGCCGAGCTTGGTGGCGGCGGCGAGCTGGGGGAGCCACTCCCGCTTCTGTTCCTCGGTGCCGTGGAAGAGGATCGACTTGCCGACGAGGCCGCTGCTGACCGAGACGATGCCGCGCAGCGCGGAGTCGGCGCGGCCGAGCTCCTCCATCGCGAGCGAGTACGTCACGTAGTCGCCGCCGACGCCGCCGTACTGCTCGGGGATGGTCAGGCCGAAGAAGCCCAGGTCGGCCATCTTCGGCACGATCGCGAGGTCGACGGACTCGTCGTGGTCCCACTGCATCCGGTGCGGCACGGCCTCGCGCTCGAGGAAGTCGCGGGCGAGGTCGCGGAACGCCTGCTGCTCCTCGGACAGGGAGAGGTCCATCAGAGCGCGTCGACGAGGTCGTGGTCGGTGACGCGCTCGGCGAGCCGGCGCAGGTGGTGCGGGCCGTTGCCGAGCCACTGGTCGAGCACCTCGAGGTGCGCCGACCCGACGCCCACGGCGTACTCCGCCGTCATGCCGATGCCGCCGTGCAGCTGGATCGCCTCCTGGCCGATGTGCCGCCCGGCCCGCGCGATCTTGAGCCCCACCCGGTCGGCGGCGTCGGCGACCACGTCGGGGTCGCCGCCGGAGATCGTCATCGTGGCCCAGTCGACCATGCTGTGCGCCAGCTCGAGCTGGACGTACATGTCGGCGGCGCGGAAGGTCAGCGCCTGGAAGGTGTTGAGGGTGACGCCGAACTGCTTGCGGCTCTTGAGGTAGTCCGTCGTCGCGCGCACCTGGCTCTGCATCACCCCGAGGGCCTGGTTGGCTCCCATGATCCGGGTCAGGTCGCTGATCGTCGCGATGCTCGCGGACAGGTCGCGGCCCGGCTCTCCCAGCGGGGTCGCGGCACTGCCGTCGAACCGCACGCTGGCCGCACGGGTGAGGTCGGCGGCGGCATAGCCGGTGCGCTCGACGTCGTCGGCCGCGACCACGAACACGCCCGTGCCCGTCGCGTCGCCGTCGGGAAGGGAGGCGGTCACCACGAACACATCGGCCGCCTCGCCACCCACCACCGGGTCCGCGACGCCGGTCAGGGTCCACGTGTCACCGTCGAGCGAGGCCCGTACTCCGTCGGCGCGCGAGGCCCAGCGGCCGCCGGGGGAGGTGTCGGCGGCGGCGAGCACGAGCTCGCCTGCACTCAGCCGGCCCAGCAGGTCGGCCTTCTGCTCGTCCGAGCCGAGCGCCGCGACCAGGCCACCGGCGTGCACGACACACGCCAGGTAGGGCTCGGGTGCCAGCACGCGGCCGAGCTCCTGGCACACGATGCCGATCTCGACCGGGCCCGCGCCCACGCCGCCGTGGTCCTCGCTGAAGGGCAGGCCGAGGACGCCCATCTCGGCCAGCCGGCCCCACAGGGCACGGTCGAAGCCGTCGTCGGAGGCCACCGTGCGGCGGCGCGCCTCGTGATCGGCGTACGCCTTTGCGAGCAGGCCGCGGACGGCCTCGCGCAGCGCCTGCTGCTCGTCGTCATAGGTGAAGTCCATGCCAGGTCCTCTCAGAGTCCCAGGATCGTGCGGCTGATGATCTGGCGCTGGATCTCGTTGGACCCGCCATAGATCGATGCCTTGCGGAGGTTGAGGTAGGTCGGGGCCGAGCGGCGCGCCCAGCCCTCCTGCGGCGAGTCCTCGTCCGCACGAGAGGCCAGCGAGGCCGGCCCGGCGAGGTCGAGGGCGAGCTCGCTGACCGCCTGCTGCAGCTCGGTGCCCTTGAGCTTGAGCACCGACGATGCCGGATGCGGCTCGCCGTCGGAGGAGTGGGCGACCACGCGCAGCGCGGTCAGCTCGAGGGCGAGCAGGTCGTTCTCCAGCTCGGCGACGCGGGCCCGGACCAGAGGATCGTCCATCTGCTCGGCCGCGGTCTTCTTGAGGGTGGCGAGGGCGCGCTTCGTGGCGCCCACCGGGGCGACGCCGACGCGCTCGTTGCCGAGGAGGAACTTCGCGATCGTCCAGCCGCCACCGGCCTCGCCGACCAGCAGGTCGGCGGGCACCCGGACGTCGGAGAACCACACTTCATTGACCTCGTGGCCGCCGTCGATGAGCTCGATCGGCCGGACCTCGACGCCGGGGGTGGTCATGTCGATGAGCAGCATCGAGATGCCGGCCTGCTTCTTCACCTCCGTGTCCGTGCGCACCAAGGTGAAGATCCAGTCGCCGTGCTGGCCGAGCGTGGTCCAGGTCTTCTGGCCGTTGACGATCCAGTCGTCGCCGTCGCGCACCGCCGACGTGCGGAGGCTGGCGAGGTCGGAGCCGGCGTCGGGCTCGGAGAAGCCCTGCGACCACCAGATGTCGAGGTTCGCGGTGTCCGCCAGGAACCGCTGCTTCTGCTCCTCGCTGCCGAACTGCGCGAGCACCGGTCCGATCATCGAGGCGTTGAACGCCAGCGGGATCGGCACGCCGGCGCGCTGCATCTCCTCGTGCCACAAGTGGCGCTGGAGGTCGGTCCAGTCCTGGCCGCCCCACTCCACCGGCCAGTGCGGCACGGCCAGGCCCTCGGCGTTGAGCGCCTGCTGGGCCGCGACGATCTGGTCGCGGGTCAGGTGGCGTCCCTCGAGGACCGTGTCGCGGATCTCCTGCGGGACCTTTGTCGTGAAGAGCTCCCGCATCCGGTCACGGAACTCCGCGTCTGTCTGGCTCAGCTCGAGCTGCATGTGACTCCTTGTCTGTGCCCCTGCCCACCGCGTACGACGAGGGCCGGCCGCCCCATCATGGCGCGACCGGCCCAAACCTGGACGGAGGTGTCCCTCGATCAGCTCGTCGTCGCATCGCTGTCGAGGGTGAACGTGCCGGACTTCTCCTGCCCGCCGCTCGTCCACGTCACGGTGACGGTGTCGCCGGGACGGTAGGACCGGATCGTGGCGACGAGCGAGTCGGCGTCGGTGATCCGCTGGTCGTCGACCTTGGTGATCACGTCGCCGGAGGCGAGGCCGCCGTCGCTCGCGGTGGACCCGGACGACACCTCCTTGACGACCGCGCCGGCGTCGTCGCCGGTCGCCGGGTTGCCGACCTGCAGGCCCAACCGGGCGTGGGTCGGGGTCTCGCCCTTGGCCATCTGGTCGACGATCGGCATCACCTCGTCGATCGGGATCGCGAAGCCGAGACCGATCGAGCCGGACTGCTCCGAGGTCTGCGAGCTGGCGGTGCGGATCGAGGAGTTGATCCCGACGACGGCTCCGGTCATGTCGGTCAGGGGACCGCCGGAGTTGCCCGGGTTGATCGCCGCGTCGGTCTGGATCGCGGGGTACGTCGTGGAGTTGCCCGCCGAGTCGGAGCCGACGTTGACCGGCCGGTTGAGCGCGCTGACGATGCCGCTGGTGACGGTGGCGTCGAGGCCGAACGGGGAGCCGACGGCGACGACGCCCTCGCCGACGCCGAGGTTCGCCGACTTGCCGATGGTGGCAGGCGTCAGGTCCGAGACGTCCTTGGCCTGGATGACGGCCGTGTCGGTCAGCGGGTCGGTGCCGAGGATCTCGGCGTCCGCACTGGTGCCGTCGGTGAAGTCGACCTTGATCGTGCCGCCCTGGCCCGCCAGCTCGACGACGTGGTTGTTGGTGAGGATGGTGCCGTCCGAGGTGAGGATGATCCCCGAGCCCGAACCGGCCTCGCCGTTTCCGCTGACGTCGATCTTGACGACGCTCGGCAGCACCTTCTGCGCCACCGACTCGACCGAGCCGTCAGCCGGGGGAGTCTGCGTCTGGTTCGCGACCGTCGACGTCGTCGGGGCGTCGGCCTGCGCCGAGCTCGCGGGCGCGGCGTGCGTGGCGTCCCACACGGCTGCGCCGCCCAGTCCTGCGCCGCCACCCACGAGGAGCGAGGTCGCGACGACGGCGGCAGCCAGGCCCGTACGGCGCCGTCGGGGCTGGTGCTGCGGCGGCGCCTGGTGCTGGTGCGGCGGCTGAGGCTGCGGCTGCGGGTGGTGGAACGGGGACTGCGGGTGCTGGGGCCCCTGCGGGTACTGCGGCTGGGGCTGGGTGGGGTGCTCGTCGCTCATGTCTTCGAGCCTGCTGGGTGAGCCTGTGCGCGGGCTGAGAGTGGGCTGGGAAGTCGAGAAATGCCGAGAGCCCCCGGCCGTGGCCGGGGGCTCTCGAGCGATCAGGTGGCGCTGGGGTTATGCCCAACGCTCCGAGGCCGCGGTGAAGGTGAGCTCGCGGTCGCCGGTGTAGATCTGCTTGGGACGGGCGATCTTCTGGTCCTTGTCCTGCACCAGCTCGGCCCACTGCGCCAGCCAGCCCGGCGTACGCCCGATGGCGAAGAGGACGGTGAACATCTCCGGCGGGAACTGGAAGGCCTCGTAGATCAGGCCGGAGTAGAAGTCGACGTTGGGGTAGAGCTTGCGCTTGACGAAGTACTCGTCCTCGAGCGCGATCTTCTCCAGCTCCTTGGCGATCTCGAGGAGCGGGTTGACCCCGGTGACCTCGAAGACGTCGTCGCAGGCCTTCTTGATGATCGTGGCCCGCGGGTCGAAGTTCTTGTAGACCCGGTGCCCGAAGCCCATCAGCTTCTCGTTGCCGTTCTTCACGCCCTCGATGAAGGCGGGGATGTTCTCCTTCGACCCGATGCGGCGCAGCATCCGCAGCACGGCCTCGTTGGCGCCGCCGTGCAGCGGGCCGTAGAGCGCACCGACGCCGGCCGCGACGGCCGAGTAGGGGTCGACCTGCGAGGAGCCGACGGAGCGGACCGCATTGGTCGAGCAGTTCTGCTCGTGGTCGGCGTGGAGGATGAAGAGGACGTCGAGCGCCTTGACCAGGCGCGGGTCGGCCTCGAACTTCTGCTCGCTCATCTTGAAGAGCATCGAGAGGAAGTTGGCGGTGTAGCCGAGGTCGTTGTCGGGGTAGACGAACGGCTTTCCCTGCGCGTGGCGGAACGACCAGGCCCCGAGGGTCGGCATCTTCGCGATCATGCGGACGATCTGCATGTGGCGGTTGTCCGCGTCGCTGATGTTGCGGGCATCCGGGTAGAACGTCGACAGCGCGCCGACGGAGGCCATCAGCATGCCCATCGGGTGGGCGTCGTAGCGGAAGCCGTGCATGAAGCCCTTGACGTTCTCGTGCACGAACGTGTGGTAGGTGATCTCGTGCACCCAGGCGTCGTACGCCTCCTTGCTCGGCAGCGAGCCGTGCACCAGGAGATAGGCGACCTCGAGGAAGTTGGACTTCTCCGCGAGCTGCTCGATCGGGTAGCCGCGGTACTCGAGGATGCCCTTGTCGCCGTCGATGAAGGTCACCGCGGAGCGGCACGAGGCGGTGTTCACGAAGCCGGGGTCATAGGTGGCGAGGCCGGGCTCGTCCTCGGTGAGGCGGATCTGTCCGAGGTCCTTGGCCGCGATCGTGTTGTCGTTGATCGCGATGTCGTACTGCTGACCGGTCCGGTTGTCGGTGACAGTCAGGGAATCCTTGGCCGCTACGTCGGTCACGTCGGCTCCTGTTCATACGTCATGGGTTGTCGCTCCAACTTAGCCGCGGGTGTCGCGCGAGCGCGAACCGGTGTCCACCCCTCTGACGGGTGGGGTCAGCGACCCGCCACGCGGTGGGCGACGCGTGCGATGCGGCTGGTGCGAGCGAGCCCGGCGTCCTCGCGGCGGTCGGCGGCGCGGTAGAGCCGGTAGAGCGCGTGCACCCCCGCCCACCGCAGCGGCTCGGGCTCCCAGCGGCGTACGCGGTGGTTGGTCCACGGCAGACGCGTCAGCTCGGTGTCCTCGCCGAGCACCAGGTCGCGGAGCGTACGACCGGCGAGGTTGGTGGCGGTGAGGCCGGAGCCGACGTAGCCGCCGGCGTGGCCGAGCCCGGTGGCGGGATCGAACGAGACGCTGGCGCTCCAGTCGCGCGGCACGCCCAGCACGCCGCACCAGGCATGGTCGATCTGCACGTCGGCCAGCGACGGGAACAAGGCGGTGAGGGTCGCTCGCAGCGACTCGATCGTCGCGTCCTGGGTGCGTCCGTCGACATCGGTGCGGGAGCCGAAGCGGTAGGGCACACCACGGCCGCCCATCGCGATCCGGCCGTCGGCGGTGCGCTGGGCGTAGCAGTAGGCGTGCGCCTCGTCGCCCAACAGCTCCTCGCCGCTCCAGCCGATCTCGGCCCACTGGGCGTCGGTCAGCGGCGCCGTCGCGACGATCGCGGAGTTCATCGGCAGCCACTCGCGGCGGTGGCCGACGAGCCCGGCGGTGAACCCCTCGAGGCAGCGGAGCACGACCGGTGCGCGCACGGTGCCGCGGTCGGTGACCACCGCGCCCGGCTCGATGCGTACGGCGCGGGTGCCCTCGTGGATGCGGACGCCGCGCTCCCGCACGACGCGGGCCACGCCAGCCACGAGCTTCGCCGGGTGGACGCGGGCGCAGTCGGGGTCGACGTGCCCGGACACGGCCCCCGCCACCTTGATCCGCTCGGCGACCTGGGCCGCCGACAGCTCGCCGCCGAGGCGCTCGGCCTGTGCCTGGGACCGGGCGACGTGGAGCACGCCGCTCAGGACGATGTCGGCGTCGATCCCCTCGAGGTCGGCGACGGCGATCACCTCGTGCACGGAGCCGCGCAGCGCCTGGCGCAGCGTCTCGACACCCTGCTCGCCCGCCACCTCGGCGTACGCCCGCGGGCTGCCCGCCAGCTCGCTCGAGAGCCAGCCGCCGTTGCGTCCCGAGGCACCGAACCCGGCGAACTCGGCCTCGACGAGCCGGATCTCCAGGGTGGGGTCGGCCCGATGCAGGTAGTAGGCCGCCCAGAGCCCGGTCAGGCCGGCGCCGACGATCGCCACGTCGCAGGTGACGTCGCCGTCGAGCCGATCGGTCGGGGTGGGGAGCCCGACCTGCTGCCACCAGAAGGACACGCCACCGTTGTGCACGACGACATTGTGGCGCTCGTCGGGAGGGGCTGACGTTTTGACCCTCCCGCGTGGAGCGCCGTAGTCTTGCTGGTCGCGACTCCTGCCGCGCCCGCTCCCTCCTGCCATGGAGGAATTCGGCGGGTGCAGATCCGGACGTCATCCCTCGTCTCCACACGTGGAGCGGGGGAGCGAACCGGGCCGTGTTCGTCAGAAGTCGTGGCTCCACCAGCCGGTCCTCGACCGAGGGCCGGGTTCAACGAACCAGAACGGGACATCGCCGTGCGCACGTACAGCCCCAAGCCCGCTGACATCCAGCGTGAGTGGCTCGTCATCGACGCCACCGACGTGGTCCTGGGCCGCCTCGCCGTCCAGACCGCCAACCTCATCCGCGGCAAGCACAAGCCGACCTTTGCTCCGCACATGGACATGGGCGACTTCGTCATCATCGTGAACGCCTCCAAGGTGTCGCTGTCGGGGACCAAGAAGACCACCAAGATGGCCTACCGCCACTCCGGCTTCCCGGGCGGCCTCTCGGCCACGCCCTTCGGTGAGCTCCTGGAGAAGGACGCCCGCAAGGCCATCGAGAACGCCGTGTGGGGCATGCTCCCGAAGAACAAGCTCGGTCGCCAGATTCTGAAGAAGCTCAAGGTCTACTCCGGGCCCGACCACCCGCACCTGGCCCAGCAGGCCACTCCCTACGAGATCACGCAGGTCTCCCAGTGACTGAGGACGCACAGATGACTGAGAACAACACCCAGGAGTCCGGCGAGGTCGAGGAGACCTTCGAGGCCGGCGCCGACGGCGTGAGCTACACGTCCGAGAGCGACGCTTCCGCGGACACCCCGGCCCGCCCGGCCACGATCGCGCCCGGCGCGGCGACCGGCCGTCGCAAGGAGGCCGTCGCCCGCGTGCGCATCGTCCCCGGCACCGGCCAGTGGACCATCAACGGCCGCACGCTCGAGAACTACTTCCCCAACAAGCTGCACCAGCAGATCGCGAACGAGCCGTTCACCGAGCTGCAGCTCGAGGGCCGTTTCGACGTGCTCGCGCGCGTCCACGGTGGCGGCACCGCCGGTCAGGCCGGCGCCCTGCGCCTCGGCGTGGCCCGCTCGCTCAACGGGATCGACGTCGAGGCCAACCGCCCGGCCCTCAAGAAGGCCGGCCTGCTGACCCGTGACGCCCGCGTCGTGGAGCGCAAGAAGGCTGGGCTCAAGAAGGCCCGGAAGGCCTCGCAGTTCTCGAAGCGACCACGCGGCGTGCCGGGCACCTGGCTGCGTTGTCATCGGTCGACGACCCGCTTCGCTCCAAGGTCGCCTTCCCTCCTCCGCCTTGCCATGCACTCCGGCACGCCACGCGGCTGACTCGAAGGACCTCGTTGACGCGACTCTTCGGCACGGACGGGGTCCGGGGCCTGGCGAACGCCGATCTCACGGCGGAGCTGGCCCTGGACCTGTCCGTGTGCGCAGCACACGTCCTGGCCGACCGCGGCGAGTTCGAGGGGCACCGTCCCCTTGCCGTGGTGGGTCGGGACACGCGCATCTCCGGGCAGTTCCTCGAGGCCGCTGTGGTCGCTGGGCTCGCCTCGGCGGGAGTCGACGTACTCCTCCTGGGCGTGCTGCCGACCCCGGGTGTCGCGTACATGACAGACCGGCTCGGCGCCGATCTCGGCGTGATGCTGTCGGCCTCGCACAACCCGATGCCCGACAACGGCATCAAGTTCCTCGCCCGCGGCGGGCACAAGCTCGACGACGCGATCGAGATCGCGATCGAGCGCCGCATGGGTGAGCCGTGGGACCGACCCACCGGCGGTGACGTCGGTCGGGTGAACGTCTACGACTCGGCCGTCGAGGAGTACGCCGCCCACCTCGAGAGCACGATCACCCACCCGCTGGTGGGGCTCAAGGTCGTCCTCGACTGCGCGGAGGGCGCCGCCCACGCGGCCGGTCCGCGAGCCCTCGAGGACGCCGGTGCCACGGTCATCGCGATCCACGCCGACCCCGATGGCCTCAACATCAACGACAGCTGCGGCTCGACCCACATGGAGTCGCTCCGCGCGGCCGTGGTCGCGCACGGCGCCCACGCGGGCTTCGCCCTCGACGGCGACGCCGACCGCTGCCTGGCCGTGGACGCCGACGGCAACGTGGTCGACGGTGACCAGCTCCTCGCGATCCTGTCCCTCTCCATGAAGGACAAGGGCCGGCTGGCCAAGGACACCGTCGTCGCGACGGTGATGAGCAACCTGGGGTTCGTGCAGGCGATGCGCGCCAACGGCGTCGGCGTACGCCAGACGAAGGTCGGCGACCGCTACGTCCTCGAGGCGATGAAGGTCTCCGGCTACAACCTCGGTGGCGAGCAGTCCGGGCACGTCATCCTCAGCGACCACGCCACCACCGGCGACGGCATCCTCACCACCCTCCACGTGATGGAGCGGATGGCCACCACGGGGAAGTCGCTGGCCGAGCTGGCGTCCGTGATGACTCGCCTGCCGCAGGTGCTGCTCAACGTGCGCGGCGTCGACAAGACCCGCGCCGACGAGGACGCCGTGCTCGCGGCTGCCCTCTCCGAGGAGGAGGCCGCACTGGGTGATCGCGGCCGGATCCTGCTGCGCCCGTCCGGCACGGAGCCGATCGTGCGGGTCATGGTGGAGGCACCCACCGCCGACGAGGCCGACGACGTCGCGTCGCGGCTCGCCGAGGTCGTACGCCGCCAGCTGTCGCTCCCGTGACGACCGACCCACGCCCGGGACCCGACGGGGGCGCGCCCGAGGTCCCCGGCTGGCTCTCCCTCAAGGACGTCGCCCTCGGCATCGGCGTCGGCCTGGTGCTGGCCGCGGTGCTGGCCGTCGTGACGCCCGGAGCTCTCACCCACCTGCTCGGCGGCACCGACCTGCGCCAGACGACGGTCGTCGCCGTGCGCGACGGCATGGTGCCCGGTGACGTCGACAAGCCGCGCACCACCTACGACCTGACCTGGACGGTCGGCGACGACGTCCACACCGCGACGTTCCACCGCTCCGGGGAGCCCGATCGCGCCGTCGGCGACACGTGGGCCCTGTGGGTCTCTCCGGACGGCTCCGTGGTGGAGACGACCTCACGGCTGACCACGTGGCTATGGCTCGGGATCGGCCTGCCCGCCTTCATCCTCGTGATCGGACTGATCGTGCGCTGGCGCGGGCGCACGATGGCGAAGGCGGTCACCAAGGAAGCCGACCGGATCGAGGCGCGGCGCGCCTCGCGGTCCTAGTCCTCGCTGCTCAGCCCGCAGCACTGCGTTGTCCGGGTGACGGCGTCCCTGCCCGCGACTACGGTCTCGGCGTGGTCGACATCGAGCAGATCAACCCGCGCAACGAGGCCGCGCTCCGTGCGTGGTGGGAGGTCGGCCGGGCCGCCACCGCCGAACGACCGGGCAAGCCGTGGCCGCTGTGGGAGCAGAGCCGCGTCGCGCTGCCGGCGGACAACCCCGAGCGGGGCATCACGCTGCTCGGCGCGATCGACGGTCGCGAGATGGTCGGTGCCGGCCTGCTCACCCGGGGGCTCCGGGAGAACCTCCACGCGGTGAACGCCTATGCCTTCGTCCGGCCCGACCGTCGACGAGAGGGCATCGGCGCGGCCCTCGTACGCGAGCTCGAGGTGGTCACCGCGGGTGACGCGCGTACGACGGTGCAGAGCGAGATCTACCTCCCGCCCGGCGAGACCGGCGGGCCGGCGACGTTCGCTGCCGGTCTCGGCTACGCGGTCGCCAACCGCGAGTCGATGAAGGAGCTGACCTTCACGGACTACCTCGCCCGGCGCGAGGGTCTGGTTGCCGAAGCTGCCCCTGCAGGGGACTACCGGGTGGTCACCTTCGACACGGTGTGCCCCGAGGAGCACCTCGAGTCGTTCGGCCGCCTGCTCGGGATGCTCCTCGCCGAGGTGCCGCTCGGCGAGCTCGACCTCGAGGACGCCGAGTGGACTCCCGAGCGTCTCCGCGCGGCCGAGCAGCGGCAGGTGGAGACCGGGCGGCACGTCCTCACTGCCCTGGCCGTCTCCTCCGACGGCGAGGTGGCGGGCGTCTCCGACGTCCGCATCGACGACACGGACCACACCTACGGCCAGGTCGGCATCTCGCTGGTCGACCCCGCCCACCGAGGTCACCGGTTGGGCCTGGCCCTCAAGGTGGCGACCCACGACATGGCCGGGGCGGCGTACCCGGACCTGGTCTCGCTCGACACGTCCAACGCCGATGCCAACACCCACATGAACGCCGTCAACGACGCGATGGGCTACCGCACCATCGAGACGTTGCTGGAGCTGCAGAAGAGGATCTGAGGCTCAGCCAGCGGTGTCGTAGCTGTCGCGCGAGGCGAGGATCCGGCCCACGTGCACCTCGGCCCAGTCGGTGAGGGTCGCGATCGGCGCGGTGAGGGACCTGCCGAGCTCGGTCAGCTCGTAGTCGACCCGTGGTGGCACCTGGGCGTACACCGTGCGGGTGAGCAGGCCGTCGCGCTCCATCGCGCGCAGCGTCTGGGTCAACACCTTGGGCGCGACGCCACCGATGCGCGCGCGCAGCTCGGAGAAGCGCAGGGAGCCGCCACCGAGTGCGCCGATGACGAGGACGGTCCACTTGTCGCCGATCCGGTCGAGAACCACGCGGGTCGGGCAGTCGGGGTCGAAGGCGTTGCCGCGCTCGTCGTCGCTCATGGTTACCACGAGGTACTTATAGCACGTTGAAGTCATCAGTTACCAATGGTTACTGTGAGGTTCTCAGCACTCATCCGCACGCGAAAGGCTCCTCTCATGAAGATCGCCCTGTTCGGCGCCACCGGCATGGTCGGCTCCCGCATCGCCGCCGAGGCCACCGCCCGCGGCCACGAGGTCACCACCCTCAGCCGCTCCACCGGCGGCGACCTGGCCGACGCGTCCGCCGTCCGGGACGCGGCCGCCGACCACGACGTCGTCGTCTCCGCGACCGGCCCCAGCCGCACCGGCGACCCGCACGAGCCGTGGCTCGACGCCGTCTCGACCCTCATCGCCAACTCCGGCGACGCCCGCGTCCTGTTCGTCGGCGGCGCCGGCTCGCTGCTCACCGCCGACGGCACCCGCCTCCTCGACACCGACGGCTTTCCGCCGGAGTACCTCGGCGAGGCCACCTCCGGTGCCGCCGCCCTCGACCTGTTCCGGGCCGCCCCGGACTCGGTCGACTGGACCTTCCTCAGCCCGGCGCCCGCCATCGCCCCCGGCGAGCGCACCGGCTCGTACGCCACCGCCCTCGACACCCCGGCCGGCGACTTCATCAGCGCCGAGGACTACGCCGTGGCGCTCGTCGACGAGATCGAGGAGCCACGCCACCGCCGCCAGCGCTTCACCGTCGCGGCCGCCTGACCGGCGTACACCTGCAGCCTGCGACCAAGCGGTGCGTGAGACATCTTCTGCAGCTCCAGAAGATGTCTCACGCACCGCTGGCGACGGCTCAGGTATCGAGCGGTGCGTGACGCAGGTTCCACATGGCGAAAAGATGTCTCACGCACCGCCGGGTCAGACGCCGCCAGAGGCAGGGCTACAGCTTGCGGAGGCGGACGTACTTGACCGAGTGGTCGGCGTCCTTGCGGAGGACGAGGTTGGCGCGGGAGCGGGTGGGGGCGACGTTCTGGACGAGGTTGGGCTCGTTGATCGAGTCCCAGATGCGGGTGGCCTGGTCGACGGCCTCGTCGTGGGAGAGGGCGGCGTACTTGCGGAAGTACGACGCCGGGTCGCGGAAGGCGGTCTCGCGCAGGCGGAGGAAGCGGTCGACGTACCACCGCTTGATGTCGGCGAGCGCGGCGTCGACGTAGACGGAGAAGTCGAAGAAGTCGCTCACCGCGAGGCCGGTGCGGCCGTCGTCGCCCACGCGTGCCGGCTGGAGGACGTTGAGGCCCTCGATGATGACGATGTCCGGGCGCTTGACCACGACCCGCTCGTCGGGGACGACGTCATAGACGAGGTGGGAGTAGATCGGCGCCTCGACCTCGTCGCGGCCGGACTTGATGTCGACGACGAACTTCAGCAGCGCCTTGCGGTCGTAGGACTCGGGGAAGCCCTTGCGGTGCAGGATGCCGCGCCGCTCCAGCTCGGCGTTGGGCAGGAGGAAGCCGTCGGTCGTGACCAGCGCGACGTTGGGGTGCTCGGGCCAGTGGGCGAGCATCTGCTGCAGCACGCGCGCGGTGGTCGACTTGCCCACGGCGACGGAGCCGGCGAGGCCGATCACGAAGGGCGTACGCGGTGGGGTCACGCGGTGGAGGAACTCCTCCTGCTCGCGGTGGAGGCGCGAGTTGCCGGCGACGTAGAGGCTGAGCAGGCGCGAGAGCGGGAGGTAGACCTGCTCGATCTCGTGCAGGTCGAGCTGGTCGCCGAGACCACGCAGGCGGGTGACCTCGTCGGGGGTGAGCCTGGTCTCCGCGGTGCCGGCCAGCTGGGCCCACGCGGCCCGCTCGAGCTCGACGTAGGGGGAGGACTCATGCCCGGAGGACGAGCCGTTGGAGGACGACGCGACCTCGGACATGGGTGCGATTGTGGCATCCGCAGCGGGGCGTCGCGGCGCGGAGGTCTGCCGATAGACTCCGCGGCCATGTGCGGAATCGTCGGGTACGTGGGTGCCAAGCCGGCTGAAGGCGTCGTGATCGAGGGCCTGAGGCGACTGGAGTACCGCGGCTACGACTCCGCCGGGATCGCGCTCGTCGATGCCGGCACGATCGTCAGCGACAAGCGCGCCGGCAAGCTCGCGAACCTCGAGAAGGCGATCGCG
This sequence comes from uncultured Actinomycetota bacterium, assembly GCA_963711175.1. GTDB lineage: Bacteria > Actinomycetota > Actinomycetes > Propionibacteriales > Nocardioidaceae > Nocardioides. The sequence goes on along the minus strand of CAVQDC010000003.1, from coordinate 91,960 downwards.
GAGTCCCCGCTCCCACAGGTCACGACCGGCATCGGCCACACCCGCTGGGCCACCCACGGGCCACCGACCGACCGCAACGCCCACCCGCACCTGGGGCGTACGCGCCGGGTCGCGCTCGTGCACAACGGCATCATCGAGAACTTCGCCGAGCTGCGCGGCCGCCTGGAGTCCGAGGGCGTCGAGATGGCCTCCGACACCGACACCGAGGTCGCCGCCCACCTGCTCGAGGAGCAGCTCGAGACCGGCGTCGACCTGACCGTCGCCATGCAGAACGTCTGCCGCGGCCTCCAGGGCGCCTTCACCCTCGTCGCCGTCGACGCGCAGGACCCCGATCGCGTCGTGGCGGCCCGCCGCAACAGCCCGCTCGTCGTCGGCATCGGCGAGGGCGAGAACTTCCTCGGCTCCGACGTCGCCGCGTTCATCGAGCACACCCGCGAGGCGATGGAGCTCGACCAGGACCAGGTCGTCACCATCACCCGGGAGGGCGTCAGCGTCTCCGGCTTCGACGGCACGCCCGCCGAGGGTCGCCGCTACCACGTCGACTGGGACCTGTCGGCCGCCGAGAAGGACGGCCACGACTGGTTCATGCGCAAGGAGATCTTCGAGCAGCCGCGCGCGGTCGCCGACTCGCTCCTCGGTCGCCGGGGCGCCGACGGCCTGCTGCAGCTCGACGAGATGCGGCTCTCCGACCAGGACCTGCGCGACATCGACAAGATCATCATCATCGCGGCCGGCACGTCGTTCTACGCCGGCATGGTCGCCAAGTACGCCATCGAGCACTGGTGCCGGATCCCGGTCGAGGTCGAGCTGGCCAGCGAGTTCCGCTACCGCGACCCGATCCTCACCGCGTCCACGCTGGTCGTGGCGATCAGCCAGTCGGGGGAGACGGCCGACACCCTCCAGGCGATCCGGCACGCGCGTGAGCAGCGCTCCAAGGTGCTGTCGATCTGCAACACCAACGGCTCGACGATCCCGCGCGAGTCCGACGGTGTCATCTACACCCACGCCGGCCCGGAGATCGGGGTCGCGTCGACCAAGGGCTTCCTGACCCAGCTCGTCGCCTGCTACCTCCTCGCGCTCTACCTCGCGCAGATCAAGGGCACCCGCTACGGCGACGAGATCTCCCAGGTCATGGACCAGCTCGAGCTGATGCCGGCCCACGTCCAGACCGTCCTCGACAAGGCCGAGGAGGTGTACGCCCTCGCCCGCGACCACGTCGGGAGCCGTTCGGTGCTGTTCCTCGGTCGCCATGCCGGCTATCCCGTGGCCCTCGAGGGTGCCCTCAAGCTCAAGGAGATCGCCTACCTCCACGCCGAGGGCTTCGCGGCCGGCGAGCTCAAGCACGGCCCCATCGCGCTGGTCGAGGAGGGGCTGCCGATCCTGTGCGTCGTGCCTCCGCGCGGTCGTGACCAGCTCCACGACAAGATGATCAGCGGCATCCAGGAGGTGCGGGCCCGCGGCGCTCGTACGCTCTGCCTGGCCGAGGAGGGCGACACGGCGATCGAGCCCTACGCCGACGTGCTGATCACGCTGCCCCAGGTGCCGGTGCTGCTCCAGCCGCTCGTCGCGGTCGTGCCGCTGCAGCTCTTCGCCTGCGAGCTCGCCACCCAGCTCGGCCACGACGTCGACCAGCCGCGCAACCTCGCCAAGTCCGTCACGGTCGAATAACCATGCCGGTCATCGGCGTCGGCATCGACGTGGTCGACATCGACCGGTTCGTGCAGTCCCTCGAGCGCACGCCGGCCCTGCGGGACCGGCTCTTCACACCGGCCGAGGCCTCCCGCCCGCCGGCCTCGCTGGCGGCCCGGTTCGCGGCCAAGGAGGCGATCGCCAAGGCGCTCGGAGCCCCGGTCGGGATGGCCTGGCACGACGCCGAGATCGTCTCCGAGGAGACCGGCCGGCCGCGCTTCGAGATCCGCGGCACGGTGGCGGCGCAGGCCGACGCACTGGGCGTGGCCCACGTCCACGTGTCGCTGTCGCACGATGCCGGCATCGCCTCGGCCGTCGTCATCCTGGAGTCATGACGTGCTGAGGGCGCACCTCGTCGAGGACGTACGCCGCGCGGAGGCCGCTGCAATGGCGGACCTGCCCGAGGGCGCGTTGATGCAGCGCGCCGCAGCCGGGCTGGCGGCGGCCGTCCTCGACCTCCTCGGCGGTGGCTACGGTCGCCGCGTCGTGCTGCTGGTCGGAGCCGGTGACAACGGCGGCGACGCGCTCTGGGCCGGGGCCCGGCTGGCCGGCCGCGGGGTCCGGGTCGAGGCGCTGCTGCTCGCCGAGCAGGTCCACGAGGGCGGTCTGGCAGCCCTCCGCGCGGCGGGCGGCCTCGCCACGCACGACCTGGACGACCTCGACGCCGAACCCGACCTCGTCGTCGACGGGATCGTCGGGATCGGCGGTCGCCCGGGTCTCCGTCCGAACGCCGTCGCGGCCCTCGAGGTGTACGCCGACGTGCCGGTCGTGGCCGTCGACGTGCCGTCGGGCGTCGAGGTCGACTCCGGCCGGATCGACGGTCCGCACGTGCGGGCCGCGCTCACCGTCACCTTCGGCACCCACAAGGTCGCGCACCTCGTCGACCCCGCCTCGGTCGCGAGCGGCGCGCTTCACCTGGTCGACCTCGACCTCGACCCCGACGCGCTCGGTGCACCGGCGGTCGAGGCGCTCCAGCCCGACGACGTACGCGCCCTCCTGCCGCGGCCCGGCCCCGACGCGCAGAAGTACACCCGCGGCGTGGTCGGTGTACGCGCCGGCTCCGGCACCTATCCGGGTGCCGCGCTGCTCGCGGTCGCGGGCGCCAACTCCGGGCTGGTCGGCATGGTCCGCTACGTCGGACCCGAGCACGTCGCGGACACCGTCCGCACCGCCCACCCCGAGGTGGTGGGCGAGGGCCGGGTGCAGGCCTGGGTCGTCGGCCCGGGCGGCGGCGACGACGCGGGCGCGATGCTCGACGCGGCCCGCGCGGACGGCGTGCCGGTCGTGGTCGACGCCGACGCCCTGCGCCACGTCGACGACTCGATGCCCGGCTGCGTGCTCACCCCGCACGCCGGCGAGCTCGCCGCGATGCTCGACGTCGACCGCGACGAGGTCGAGGCAGCACCGCTCGCGCATGCGCGCGACGCTGCCCGCCGCTGGGACTGCGTGGTCCTGCTCAAGGGGCACCACACGCTGGTCGCCGCGCCCGACGGGCGGGTCCGGGTGACCACGACCGGGGTGCCGTGGCTCGCCACCGCCGGCGCGGGCGACGTGCTCGCCGGGCTGGTCGGCGCGCTGCTCGCAGCAGGCCTGGCTCCCTACGACGCCGCGTCCGTCGGCTCGTGGCTGCACGGCGCGGCCGCGACGCAGGCCGCCGCAGGCGGGCCGCTGACCGCCAGCCGCGTCGCGGTCCAGATCCCGCAGGTCGTGCGCGAGACCCTGTCCTCCCGAGGATCAGGCGTTGCGGGATGATCGGGCCCATGACCGGTCCCGTGCCCCCGCGCGCCGAGATCGTGGTGGACCTCGCCGCCATCCGGCACAACGTGCGGGTGCTACGCGACCTCGTGCAGGTCGACGGGCCGGTGCAGCTGATGGTCGTGGTCAAGGCCGACGGCTACGGGCACGGCATGGTCGAGTCCGCGGAAGAGGCTCGCGACGCCGGCGCCGACTGGCTGGGCGTGGCGACGATCGACGAGGCGCTGGCGCTCCGTGCGGCGGGGGACCGTGGTCCGCTGCTGTGCTGGCTCAGCGCCCCCGGCGACGACTTCGCCGCCGCTGTGGCGGCCGGCGTCGAGGTGACGGCGTACACCGTCGAGGAGCTGGAGGAGATCGCCGCCGTCCGTGGTGCCCACGTGCAGCTCAAGGTCGACACCGGGCTGTCCCGCGGTGGTGCCCCGCGGGCCGACTGGGAGGCGCTCTTCGCCGCGGCGGCCACACACGAGGCCGCCGGCCGGATCCGGGTCACCGGCGTCTGGTCGCACTTCGTGGCCAGCGACGAGCCCGCGCACCCGATGAACGACGTGCAGGAGGCGGCCTTCCGTGAGGCGCTCGCCCTCGCGGAACAGGCCGGGCTCGACCCCGACGTCACCCACCTCGCGAACTCGGCGGCCGCGATCCTGCGGCCCTCGTCGCACTTCGACCTCGTCCGGTGCGGGATCGCGGCCTACGGCCTCGACCCGGCGCCCGGCGCCACCCCGCGGCTCGGCCTGCGCCCAGCCATGACAGTCCGCGCCCGGCTGGTGATGAGCAAGCCGCTCGCCGCCGGCGACGGCGTCTCCTACGGCCACACGTGGTGCGCCGACGAGGACACCACCGTCGGGCTCGTGCCCGCCGGATACGGCGACGGCATCCCACGAGCAGCCGGCAACACGGCGTCGGTGTGGGTCGACGACTCGGTGCGACCGATCCGCGGCCGGGTCTGCATGGACCAGGTCGTCGTCGACCTGCACGGCGAGCTGCCACCGCCCGGCACCGACGTGGTCCTGTTCGGGGCCGGCGACCTCGGTGAGCCGACCGCACAGGACTGGGCGGAGGCCGTGGGCACCATCAGCTACGAGATCGTGACGCGCATCGGCGGCCGGTTCGTCCGACGCCACATCGACAGCGAGCACGAGACCGACGAGCACGAGACCGACGAGCACGAGACCGACGAGAACGAGGAGAGCACCCGGTGAGCATCAAGGGACGGATCTTCGGCACCGTCGTCGGCGCGGCCGGCCTGGCCGCTGCCGCCGGCGCGGCCGGCATCGTCCGCCAGAGCCGGATCATCGGCAACCGCGCGGCCGGGGAGCAGGTGGCGTTCGGTGAGCTGCACAGCGCGCGCCGGGTCGTCGTGGCCGACGACGCGCTCGACCTGCACGTCGAGATCGACGAGCCGGCCGACTTCGGCGGGCGGCCGTCGACCGATGACGACCTCACCGTGGTCTTCGTGCACGGGTACTCCCTCAACCTCGACAGCTGGCACTTCCAGCGCGCCGCCTACCGCGGGCAGGTCCGGACCGTCTTCTTCGACCAGCGCAGCCACGGCCGCTCGGCGAGGTCGGACGAGGACCACTGCACGATCGACCAGCTCGGCCAGGACCTGCGCCGGGTCATCGAGGACACCGTCCCCGGGCGGTGCGTCGTCGTCGGGCACTCGATGGGCGGGATGACGATCATCTCGCTCGCCGAGCTCCACCCCGAGCTCTTCGGCGACAAGGTCGTCGGCGCGGCCCTGATGTCCACGACGGCCGGTGGGCTCGACCCGGGTCGCATCCTGTTCCCGATGCTGCCCCTCGGTCTGGGCGGGCGCTTCATGGGTCGCGCCGTCCGTACGCTCGACCGCGGGCACCGGGTCGTCGACGTCGCGCGCGCCTGGGGCCATGCGGTCGCCGACGTCGTCACCGACCGCTACGCCTTCGGCACGGACGAGGTGCCCGTCTCGCACGTCGAGTTCGTCTACTCGATGCTCAACGCGACGCCGTTCGCCGTCGTCGCCGACTTCTACCCAGCGTTCGCGACGCTCGACAAGTTCGAGCACCTGGAGGCGCTGGGCCGGGTGCCGACGGCGGTCATCTGCGGCACCGAGGACAAGATCACCTCGGTCGGGCACAGCCGCAAGCTGCACAGCCGGATCCCCGGCTCGAGCCTGCTGGAGTGCGAAGGTGCTGGCCACATGGTGCTGCTCGAGCGCCACAAGCAGGTCACCGCCGAGCTCGACGACCTGATCTCCCTGGCCCAGGGGCAGGCGCTGCGGTGAGCGTCGTCGTACGCCGGGTGGGCCCTGAGGCGGCCACCGACGTGCTGGCCGTGGTGCGGAGCGCGTTCGGCGCACGACCGGTGCTCGACCCGCCCGCTGACGCGTTGGGTGAGGACGTCGACTCCATCGCCCGCCTCCTGGGTCGGCGTGGTGGCTTCCTCGCGACCGTCGACGGCGTGCCGGTCGGGTGCGTGGTCCTCGACCCCTCACCCGACGCCCTGGTGCTGCGCCGCTTCGGAGTCACGCCGACGGCGCAGGGCACGGGAGTCGCGACCGCACTGGTCGAGGCGGCCGTCGACGCAGCCGCCGGACGCTCTGCGGTGAGGGTGGTGGCACGCGAGGAGCTGCCCGAGACGGTCAGCTTCTGGGAGCGGCACGACTTCGTGGTGACGGGCAGGTCCAGCCCCTACGTCGAGCTCTCGCTGTGGTTGGGCACCACCTTCGACACCCCGTACGCCGACACGATGCGGCAGCTGGGGGAGCGGGTCGGCCGCAGCCTGGTCGCCGGCGACCTCGTCGTGCTGACCGGTGAGCTCGGGGCCGGGAAGACGACGTTCACCCAGGGCCTCGGCGCCGGGCTCGAGGTCCGCGGCGGGGTCACGTCGCCGACCTTCGTGATCGCCCGCGTCCACCCGTCGCTGGTCGACGGGCCCGACCTCGTGCACGTCGACGCCTATCGCCTCGGTGGCCTCGACGAGCTGGACGACCTCGACCTCGACACGTCGATCGAGTCGGCGGTGACCGTCGTCGAGTGGGGCTCGGGGCTCGCCGAGGGCCTGGCCGAGTCACGCCTGGAGGTCGTGATCGAACGCGCGGTGGGGCACGCGCTCGACGCCGAGCTCGACCCCCGGCGCGTTTCACTGCGCTGGGTCGTCGGACAGTAACCTCGACGCCGTGCTCCTCGCCCTCGACACCGCGACCCCGCTGGTGACCGTCGCGCTCCACGACGGCGAGCGCGTCGTCGTCGAGCTCTCGTCCGAGCAGCCGATGAAGCACGGAGAGCACCTCGCCCCGCTGATCGCCCGCGCCATGTCGGACGCCGGCATCGTGCGCCAGGACCTCACGGCGATCGCCGTCGGCGTCGGTCCCGGCCCGTTCACCGGCCTGCGCGTCGGCATCGTCACCGCCCGGACCCTCGGGTTCGTGCTCCACGTCCCGGTCTACGGCGTCTGCTCGCTCGACGCCATCGCGCTCGAGGTGGTCGAGACGACGTCGCCGACGGGCAGCTTCCTCGTCGCCACCGACGCCCGGCGCAAGGAGGTCTACCTCGCCTCCTACGACGCCGACGGGCGGCGCCTCGAGGGTCCCGTCGTGACCAAGCCGGCCGAGGTCGCGACCGACGCGCCCGTCGCCGGTGCCGGTCCCGGGCTCTACCCGGAGCACTTCCCCCACGCCATCGGTCCCGAGCGGCCGAGCGCCGGATGGCTGGCCACCGGCGTGGGCGGCGAGCTCGTAGAATTGCTCGACCCCGAACCCCTCTACCTCCGACGCCCCGACGCGGTCGCCGGAGCACCCAGAAAGCCGGTCTCGTGATCCGTCCCGCCGTCCTGGCCGATCTTCCGGCACTCACCGCTCTCGAGCACGAGCTGTTCGGTGCCGACGCGTGGAACGAGGCACTGGTCCGTCAGGAGATCGAGGGCCCCGGCCGCCGGTTCGTCGTCGCGGAAGACGCTTCGGGTGCCCTCAACGGATACGCCGTGACGATGACGGCGGGCGACATCGTCGACCTGCTGCGCATCGCCGTACGCCCCTCGCTGCGCCGCACCGGCCTGGCGTCGGTGCTGCTCGGTGAGCTCCTCGTCGACACCGACGACGCCTCGCGGATGCTGCTGGAGGTCAGCGTGACCAATGCGGAGGCCCTCGGCTTCTACGTCGCGCGCCAGTTCAGCGTGATCGACGTACGTCCGCACTACTACCGCGACGGGTCCGAGGCGCTGGTGATGTGTCGCTGGCTGCCCGGTGCCGCCCGCGCGGAGACGGCGACGAGGAATGACTGACGGACCCCTCGTCCTCGGCATCGAGACGTCCTGCGACGAGACCGGTGTCGGCATCGTCCGCGGTCACACCCTCCTCGCGGACACGGTGGCCAGCAGCGTCGAGGAGCACGCCCGATTCGGCGGCGTCGTGCCCGAGGTCGCCAGCCGCGCACACCTCGAGGCGATGGTCCCGACGATCGAGCGGGCCGCCGAGACCGCCGGCATCTCGCTCGACGACGTCGACGCGATCGCCGTGACGAGCGGCCCCGGCCTCGCTGGCGCCCTGCTCGTCGGTGTGGCCAGCGCGAAGGCGCTCGCTATCGGGCTCGGCAAGCCGATCTACGGCGTCAACCACCTGGCCGCGCACGTCGCCGTCGACCAGCTCGAGCACGGGCCGCTGCCCGAGCCGTGCCTGGCGATGCTCGTCTCTGGCGGCCACTCCAGCCTGCTCGAGGTGCACGACGTGACCGTCGGGGTCGAGCCGATGGGAGCGACCATCGACGACGCCGCCGGTGAGGCCTTCGACAAGGTGGCCCGCCTGCTCGGGCTGCCGTTCCCGGGCGGACCGCACATCGACCGCGTGGCGCGCAGCGGCAACAGTGTCGCCATCGACTTCCCTCGCGGGCTGTCCCACCGGCGCGACCTCGAGCGGCACCGCTTCGACTTCTCGTTCTCCGGGCTCAAGACGGCCGTGGCCCGGTGGGTGGAGGCCCAGCAGCGTGACGGCGTGACGATCGACGTCGCCGACGTGGCGGCGTCGTTCCAGGAAGCCGTGTGCGACGTGCTGACCCGCAAGGCGATCGACGCGGCGTCCAGCCGTGGCATCGAGGACATCCTCATCGGCGGAGGCGTGGCCGCCAACAGCAGGCTGCGGGCGATGGCGGAGGAGCGCGCTGCCGCGCAGGGGATCCGGGTCCGGGTGCCGCGACCGGGGCTCTGCACCGACAACGGGGCGATGGTGGCCGCGCTCGGTGCCGAGCTCGTCGCCCGCGGGCGTACGCCCTCGCAGCTCGACCTGCCGGCCGACTCCTCGCAGCCGATCACCACGGTCGTGGCCTGACTCCCCGTGCCGGGTTGCGCCCGGTCCGGACATGACGAAGGTCCCCGCCCGAGAGCGGGGACCTGCATCGTGGGGTGCTGCTGAGGCCGCCCTGGTGGGGTCGGATCAGTCGAGCACTCCGGGTGCGACATCGTCGTCGCCGAGCCAGTCCTGGTCGTAGACCAGGCTGTCACGATCGAGGTCCTGCTCGTCCTCGCCCTTGCGCCCACCCTTGCCCGAGCCGCCGGCACCGCTGCCGCGCGCGCCGTTGGCGCCGCGACCACCGGAGCGGGAGCCCGCACCGGAGCCGGCGCTGCGACCACCTGCGCCACCGCGGCCGCCTGCGCCGCCGCGACCAGAGGTGCTGCCGGCCGACGAGCCGCGACCGCCGGCCGAGCCGGAGCCTCGCGAGGCCGGGACTGCCGGTGGAGCCGGCGCGCCCAGCGGTGGAGCCGGCCGAACGCGACAGCGCACCCGCGCTGCCGGCGCGACCGGTGGAACCGATGGACCGTACGGGGGTGGCGCCGCGCGTCGCGGACGTGGGCACCGCGCCGGGGCGGATCGCGCCAGCGGCCATGCCGCCCGCGCCGCCGGCGGCGCCGAGGGAGGCGGCCGAGGCCCCGGCAGACGGGCCGGAGCCCGCGGATCCTGCGCTCGGCCCGGTCACTGAGCCGCTCGTCGGGCTGTAGTCGATGCCGCTCTGCGACGTACCGAGGACGGTCGTCGTCGGGTGCGGATTCGGGTTCGGGTGCGGGATCGGCGTCGGGTCCACCGGCGGTGGCGGCGGAGGCGGGTCCACCGGCGGCCACGTCGGCGGAGGCCGAGGCGGGTCCACGGGGGGCCACGTCGGCGGTGGTGGCGGCTTCTCGTCGTCGTCGGGGTCCTTCGGGTCCTTGGGATCCTTCGGGTCCTTGGGCTCGGGGTCCGTCGGCGTCGGCACCCCCGGTGTTCCGGGCGTGCCGGGTGTGCCAGGCGTGCCGGGAGTCCCCGGATTCCCTGGACCCGGGGGCGGCGGCTCCGTCGGGTCCGGCTCGCCGTGGATCTCCTTCATCGGCGGGATCGCGGCGATGAAGGAGTCGTCCATCTTCTGCGACCAGTCGGAGGAGGCGGACTCCTGCTCGGCCTTCTGGCTGTTGTAGGTGTCCATCTTGGAGTTGGCCGCGGAGCGCTTGTCGCCCTCGGCGGAGATCTGGTCCGCGGTCGGCGTGTAGCCGGGGGAGTAGGTCGGCGGCGTGTAGGCGGCGGGCTGCTCCAGCACGTCCATCTTCGCCTCGGCCTCCTCGGCCTTCCGCATCACCTCTGCGGTGGCCTGGAGTGCCTCGCCGGCCGTCTGGATCTTGACGCCCTTCTCCTGCATGGAGGTCGCCGACGTCGTGAAGGCACTGAGCACGGCCTTGGCGGTGTCGCCCGACAGCCCGGTGGTCGACCCCTTGCCGTCGCGGACCGTCTCGGCGCCCTTGCGCATGGCTTCGGAGGTGTCGGAGAGCAGCTTGCCGCTCAAGACCCAGTTGACACCTGCGTCACTGGTGGCACCGTGCTTGGCGCCGGCGAGGTAGGTGCGCAGCTTGGCGCGGTCGGGACCGATGCTCATCAGGAACCGCTCCCGGTCGTCGAGGGCTGGTCGTAGCGGCCGTCACCCATGTTGCTCGAGGAGGATTCGTCGCGCGCCTCGTCGAGGGTGGTGTTGACCTGCTCCATGGCGGCCACGCGCTGGGCCGTCTCGGCGCCGGACGTCTCGTCGACGTCGCGCACCTCGTCGGCCCACAGGGTGATCGCGGCGCTGTACTCGCGGAGCGAGTCGGCGAGCTTCTGGAACTCCTCCTCGACGGCCTGGTGGGCCATCTGGGTGTTCACCCCGATGCGGTGCGCGTTCGTCGAACCGCCGAACCACCCGGGTCCTACGGCGGTCACGACCTGCGAGTCGAGGTTGTCGGAGTTGCTCGTGAGCAGCGTCACGATCTCCGCAATGAGATCTGGCTCGACGTTGAGCGCCGTCATGGCGTCCGTCACCAGTCCAATGTCCGCCATCAGCATGTGGCCCCCCATTCCCGCCTCCGAGGGCGGTGAAACATGTTGTCGACATCCAGTTTCACATGATCAGCGGGCTGGCGCAGATCCTTGGCCGAGCCGTCGACTACCGTCGGTGTGCACGTTCACCACGGACTCGGGGGTTGGCATGGAGCGGTACGGCAGGACGGCGGCGGCCCTTGCGGCCCTTGCGCTCGTGACGAGCGGGTGCGGCGGCGGGGACGCCCCGGATCCGGGAGCCGACGAGACCGGCACGTCGACCTCGGACCCATCGGCGCCGTCGTCGGACGAGTCGCCCACCGAGACGACCAGTGAGCCCGAGCCGACGCCGACGGTCGAGCCGGCGAGCGGCCCGACGCTCGAGGTCGGTGCCATCCGTGTCACCGCGCCCGCGAAGTGGCGACAGACCAACGACACGATCTTCGTCGACACCGCGCAGGGTCGCGTAGGCGGTGGACTGAGCGGCGGGCTGCTGCTCAATGCCGTGGCCGACGACCCGATGTCGCTGCGCGAGGCCCTGAAGGACTCGTTCGACCAGGGGCAGAAGCCTGCGGGGTTCGAGGAGCAGGAGTCGACGACCCTCGGCGGGCACTCGGCCTACTACTACACCGCTGAGGGCAGCACGTTCCTCACCGATCACGTGATGGGCCTGTGGGACTCCGGCTACGCCGTCCACGTCGACGTGTCGCTGCCCAAGGACATGCCGATGGAGCAGCAGCAGGAGATCGTCGAGTCGATCCGGCTGACCTACGACCGCGGGTAGTCCTGATGCCTACGGCCGTCAGCTCGGGACGGCGACCTTCAGCCCGGACACCCCGGCGCTGGGGATGTCGATCCGCTGCACCGAGCCGTCGAGGCCCAGTCGCATCATGTAGCTCTCGTCGCCGTCGAACATCCGGACCACGAGCGCCTCGTCGCCCACCCACGTCATCTGGCTGTTGAAGCCGGCGACCTTGCCGCGTGGGGCGACCCCCTTGAAGGTGACGACCTCCTTGCCGGTCGTCGCGTCGAGGACCGCGATCGTCGGCGAACCGTTGCCGTCGGCCTCCACGCTGGTGCCGACCACGTAGGCGCCGCCGGCGCTGAACGGCCCGAGCCGGTGGTCGCAGGTGGTCCAGGCAGCGGTCACTGCCGCCGGCGTCGGCGTCCACGACACCGAAGCAGGTCCCCTCCGGCCGGAACTCGGTGATCCCGGCGACGACGCCGAGCGACGGGGACGCCGCGTCGGCCTGCAGCAGACCCGGCGCCTCGACCGGCTGGCCGCCCGCGGCGACGAAGGTCTTCGGGTCGCCGATGTTGTACATCGCCCGCACCGCCACCGCCTCCGTCGGAGACGAAGCCGACGGGTATCACCGGCTCGTCCTCGGACGTCGGCGGGAACGTCGTCTGGACCCACTCCGTCTCGCCGGCAGGGTCGGCGACGACGACCCGCCACCGCGTGCCGTCGTACTCCGACCAGGCGATCCGCCGCGCCGTCCGGGCTCACGACCAGGCCGCCGGTGGCGACGCCGCCGTCGTCGACGCGGAGGTCGGCGCCCAGGAACTCGATCGTGGCCGGGGGTACGCCGGGCTCGTCGTGGACCGCCACGCCGACGTAGCCGTCGAGGTAGGGGGTGAGGGTGTCGAAGACCTCCGGCAGGTCCATTGTGCCGTCGGGCGTGACCAGGCTGGGACCGTCGACGTCCAGCAGCGGGACCGGGGCTCTCCTCGACCGACCTCGGCGCTGCGCGGGTCCACCAGGACCGTGCCGGACGCCAGCTTGGGAGTCGGGCTCGGCGACTGGGTCGCGGGCGGCACGTCGCTGCGTTGCGACGGACCCGTTCGTCGACAGCCCGACCGGGATCACGATCGCGAGGACCGCGGCGACCGCGACTCCGGCCACCGCTGCCCGGCGACGCTGGATGCTGCGGGCGCGACCACGTACGTCGGAGAGGTCGAGGGGCGCGTGCTGGATCGGGTCGACCCTGCGGTGCAGGGCGTCGTGCACCCGGTCCTCGAGGGGAGTCTCGTTCATGATGCGTCTCCGGACTCGTGGGGATTGAGTGATCTCGGGGCGCGGGCGCGGAGCCCGGCGAGGGCGCGGCTGGCCTGGGACTTCACGGTGCCTGCCGAGATGCCGAGCAGGTCGGCGATCTCGGCCTCGCTCAGCTGCTCGTAGTAGCGGAGCACGATGACCGCGCGCTGCTTGGGCGGCAGCGTCTGGACGTAGGACCACAGCGCCCCGCCCATCCCGTCGTCGTAGGTGTCGCTGATGCCGTTGTCGGGCATCGTGTCGGTGGAGTGCTCGCGGCGCTTCCAGGCCCGGCGCCACAACGAGTTGTTCTCGTTGACCATCACGCGGCGGACGTAGCCGTCGAGGGCCCCGCGGTCGCGGATCTTGTCCCAGGACAGGTAGAGCTTGGCGAAGGCGTTCTGGAGGAGGTCCTCGGCGTTGGCATGGTCGCCGGCCAGCAGGTACGCCGTCCGGTAGAGGGCGGGCTGGCGCGCAGCCATGTACGCCGAGAAGTCGGCGTCCTTGTCGGTGCGACGGTCCTGCGACCCCATGTCCACGAGTGTCGTGGTCACGCTCCGCCTCCTGTCCGATATCGGCGCCCCTGGAGGGGGCGTGTCGGGGTGAGGACGCGGCCGGGTCGACGGAGGTTGCATCTGTTTGGGAGGCTCGGGGCACTCGATTCCCTTCGACGTTCCCCTCCGACGTTCCAGGAGACACCGCATGCAGCAGGTCAAGGCCGTGGTCGCGCTCGCCCAGGGCGAGCCGGTGCAGCTCACCACCATCAACGTCCCCGACCCCGGACCGGGCGAGGCGGTGGTGCAAGGTGCAGGCCTGCGGGGTGTGCCACACCGACCTGCACTACCGCGAGGGCGGGATCAACGACGACTTCCCGTTCCTGCTCGGCCATGAGGCCGCGGGTGTCGTCGAGGCCGTGGGTCCTGACGTCACCGAGCGTGGCGCCGGGCGACTTCGTGGTCCTCAACTGGCGGGCCGTGTGTGGCAGCTGCCGCGCCTGCAACCGCGGCGAGCCGCAGTACTGCTTCGCGACCCACAACGCGACGCAGAAGATGACCCTGGAGGACGGGACCGAGCTCTCCCCGGCCCTCGGCATCGGTGCCTTCGCCGAGAAGACCCTCGTCGCGGCCGGCCAGTGCACGAAGGTCGACCCGTCGGCCCGTGCCGCTGCCGTGGGCCTGCTGGGCTGCGGCGTGATGGCCGGGCTGGGCGCTGCGATCAACACCGGCAAGGTCGGGCGCGGTTCGACGGTCGCGGTGATCGGCTGCGGTGGTGTCGGTGCCGCAGCGATCGCGGGTGCGGCGCTCGCGGGTGCGTCGAAGATCATCGCGGTCGACATCGACGACCGGAAGCTCGAGCTCGCCAAGAAGATGGGTGCCACCCACACCGTCAACTCCCAGGACGTCGACGCGGTCACCGCGATCCGCGAGCTGACGCCGCCGCCGGACGGCACCGGCCACGAGGGCGGCGCGGACGTCGTGATCGACGCGGTCGGTCGCCCCGAGACCTGGAAGCAGGCGTTCTACGCCCGTGACCTGGCCGGCACGGTCGTCCTGGTGGGCGTACCCACCCCGGACATGAAGATCCCGGAGATCCCGCTGATCGACGTCTTCGGCCGCGGCGGGTCGCTGAAGTCGTCCTGGTACGGCGACTGCCTCCCGTCGCGCGACTTCCCGATGCTCGTCGACCTCTACCTGCAGGGCCGGCTCGACCTCGACGCCTTCGTCACCGAGGAGATCGGCCTCGGCGACGTCGAGGCGGCCTTCGACAAGATGCACGACGGCACCGTCCTCCGCTCGGTCGTGATCCTGTGAACGCCCGCGTCGACCACGCCGTCGTCTCCGGCACCTTCAGCCTCGACGGTGAGACCCACGACGTCGACAACAACGTGTGGGTGATCGGCGACGACGAGCAGTGCCTCGTCATCGACGCCCCGCACGACGTCGACGCGATCCTGCGGCTCGTGGGTGGTCGTGCCGTGAAGGCCATCGTGTGCACGCACGCGCACGACGACCACGTACGCGTCGCGCCGGCCCTGCGCGTCGCCACCGGCGCGCCGATCCTGCTGCACCCGGACGACAGGCCGCTGTGGGAGCTCACGCACGGTGGTGACGAGGAGGGGGCCGAGCTCTGGGACGTCGACCTCTCCGACGGCATGACCCTGACCATCGGCGGCGCGGCGGTCACGGTGCTCCACACCCCCGGCCATGCGCCGGGCGCGGTCTGCCTCTACGTCCACGACCTGGGCTGCGTCTTCACCGGCGACACCCTCTTCGAGGGTGGTCCGGGGGCCACGGGCCGTTCGTTCAGCGACCCGGACCTGATCAAGGACTCGATCCGCGCGCGGCTGTTCGACCTCCCCGACGCGACCGTGGTGCACACCGGGCACGGGCCGGACACGACGATCGGGGCGGAGAAGGCCAACGTCTGACGGCGTCAGCCCGGGTCGAGACCGAGGTGGGCGAGCAGGCTGCGCAGGGGAGCCGGCTCGCCGCCGCGGGGCATCGCCTCGACGAGGAGTCGCGCGTAGCGCTCCTTCCTGCCGCTCCTGGAGGTCATGAAGCGGGCGAGCACGTCCTCGCGCGACCACCCAGCCTGCGCCGGCATGGCGGTGAGCAACTCGAGGGAGCGGGTCTCGCCGGCCGTCGCGATGACCTTCTCGACCCGTGCGCATCCGAGTGCTCGACGCAGCTCGTCCTCGAGGTCGCGGGTGCAGGAGAAGAATCCGTACGCCTCCAGGTCGGCGCGCTCGTCCGCGATGACGCCCGCGGCGGCGAGGCCGCGGCGAACGAACCTCACCTCGGGCGCGTCGTACAGGCCGGCCAGGTGCGTGCCCTGCGCGTGCAGCCGCGTGGCGACGGCACGGATGTGGGTGACCCCGCCCATCGGCAGGACGTCGATGCCCGCAGCGGCCAGGTCGTACCCATAGGTCCGTGCCAGCGCGCGCACGGCCACGTCGTCGCTGTGTCCCTCGACGAGGACGGTGGTGCCCACGCGCCCAGTGAACCCTCCGGGGCGTGCTCCTGCCGAGCGAATTCCGTTTGTCCTGCGCCGACGGCCGCTCTAGCGTCGCGGCATGAGCAGCGAACCGTTCGTCCCCGACGAGTTCGAGCCGCCCACGCGGCTCGCCACCGACCAGTTCGTGCTCGAGCCCCTCGGGCCGGAGCACAACGACTCCGACCTGGCCGCCTGGACCGGGAGCATCGACCACATCCGGTCGACCGCGGGCTACCCGGACGGCAGGTGGCCGCCGGTCGGCGGGATGTCGTCGGCGGCCAACCTCGCCGACCTGACGCGGCACGCAGCCGACTTCGAGGCACGCAAGGGATTCACGTTCACCGTGCTCGACCCCGGGTCCGACGAGGTGATCGGGTGCGTCTACATCTATCCGACGCGGTCGACCGAGCACGACGTAGAGGTCCAGTCGTGGGTGCGCGCGGACAAGGCAGACCTGGACGTCCCGCTCGCAGACGCGGTGGCGGCGTGGCTCGCGGCGGACTGGCCGTGGGAGCGCCCCGACCGGCACGGCAGGTGAGCCCTGCCACGGGGTGTCCCGTGAGCTGGGAGGTGTCGGCGGGCCGTGCCACCATGACGGGATGCCCACTCGTCTGACCGCGCTGGTCGCGACCGTCGCCCTGGTCGCGACGTCTGCGGCGTGCAGCGGTGACGATGCTCCGTCGGAGCAGGAGCAGGGGGCGCGGAGCACCGCGGCCTCCAGCACGCCGACGGTCCCGCCCACCCCCTCCGAGCGGCTGGGCCTGGACGAGGGATGGGGCCCCGACCGCGCCGAGCTCGACCGGGCGTCGAAGATCGTCGGTCGGATGCGCCTGCCCGATCTCGCGGGTCAGGTGATCGTCGCCGACTGGAGTGGCACGCGGGCGCCCGTGGCGATGGTGCGCGACCTCCACCTCGGGGGAGTGATCGCGTTCGACTCCAACGTGGAGTCAGCGGCGCAGATCTCGGGCGTCAACACCGCCCTCACCCGGCAGGTGCGCCGCAAGTGGCCGCTGTTCCTCAGCGTCGACCAGGAGGGCGGTGTGGTCGAGCGCCTGCGCCGCGCGGCGACGCGGTTCCCGACGTTCATGAGCACGGGCGCCGCCGGCGACGCGGCGCTCACCCGGGATGCGTACGCCGCGAGCGGGGCCGAGCTGCGTGGGCTGGGGTTCACCGTCGACTTCGCACCCGACGCCGACGTCACCTCCGGGCCCGGGGATCCGACGATCGGGTCCCGGTCCGCGTCGTCCAGGCCCGCGACGGTGGCCGATCACGTGGTCGCCGCGGCCGCCGGGTTCGCCGAGTCGGGCGTCGTGCCCGTGCTCAAGCACTTCCCCGGGCACGGCTCCGTCCCGGCCGACAGCCACCTGACCCTGCCGGTGCAGACCAAGTCGCTGGCCGATCTCGAGAAGTCCGACCTGGTGCCGTTCCGCGAGGCCGTCGCGGCAGGCCTGCCGTCGGTCATGGTCGGCCACATCGACGTCCGCGCGGTCGATCCCCACGTCCCGTCCTCCCTCTCGCGCAAGGTCGTGACCGGGATGCTGCGCGACGAGCTCGGCTTCGGCGGGCTGGTGGTGACCGACTCGCTCCAGATGGCCGGCGTCGTCCGCGGCCGCTCGCCCGGACAGGTGGTCGTGCAGGCGATGCGAGCCGGCTCCGACGTGCTGCTGATGCCGGCGTCGCCTGCGGTCGCCCGCGCCGCACTGGTGAAGGCTGTCAGGTCGGGGTCCCTCCCGCGCCGACGGCTGGAGCAGGCCGCTGCCCGCCAGATCGCACTGCTCACCCACCTCGCCGGTGCGAAGGGCACACCCGTCGGCTCCGCTGCCGCTGCCTCCCGCACCCTGTCCGCGGCGGCCGTCACGGTCACCGACGGCGCCTGCTCGGGACGCCTGGTGGACGACGTCGTCCACCCCTACGGCGACCCCGGTGCCGTGAGCACCTTCGCCGTCGCTGCCGGCGGTGCCGGCCTGACCGTGCTCCAGCGCCGCGCTGCCCCGCCCGGGCTCGCCGACGCCGAGCCCCGGCCGGAGCGCAAGAAGAAGGAGTCCAAGCGCCACTTCACGAAGCGGCTGCGAGCCTGGAAGAAGGCCGAGGCCACGCGCGTGCGCCGACTCGGCGCCTGGACCGCCCGTGAGGACGCCCGGCTCGCGGTCGGCACCGCCATCGGGTTCACCGGCTTCCACGACGCTCCGGTCGACGGGGACGTCGCGGTCGCCACCGACTCACCGTGGGTGCTCGGACAGGTCGGCGCCCCGACGCGCATCGCGACCTACGGCGACACGCCCGCCGCGATGGGGGTGCTCGTCGACGTCCTCCTCGGACGCGCCACCGCCCCCGGTCGGCTCCCGGTCAAGGTCGCCGGGGTCTCGCGGGCGGGCTGCGGGTAGCCGGTCCTAGAACGGCTCGACGAGCAGGGCCGTGCCCTGGCCCGCGACGCGAGTGAGCACGATCGTGCCCTCGTTCTCACCCTTGAGCGCCAGCCGCTTGCGCAGCTCCTCGGGCACGACCTGCACACCGCGCTTCTTGATGGTGAGCCGGCCGATGCCTCGCTCGTGCAGGGCGGCTCGCAGCTGCTTCTCGCGGTAGGGGAGCTCCTCGACCACGCGGTAGCCGCGCGCGAACGGCGTACGGAACGCGTCGTCACCGGTGACGTAGGCGATGTGCTCGTCGACCAGGCCGCCGCCGACACCGGCCGCCACCGCAGTGACCAGGCCGGCGCGGATCACCGCACCGTCGGGCTCGTAGAGGTAGGCGCCCACCTCGCGCACGTCGGCGCCCGGGTCGTCCTCGTCCGTCAACGTGGCCAGGCCGCCCTCGCCGATGACGGTCGCGCGGCGGTCGGTCGTCGCGAGGCTCGGCGACCACAGCACCGCCTCCTTGACGTCCCCGCCGTCGCTCACCCACTCGGCCTCGACGCCGGCCGGCACCAGGTCGTGGCCGATGCCCGGGGCGACCTTCACCAGCGAGCGCCTGGCCAGCAGGTCCAGCACCCACGACCACGGCGGGGTCCAGCCGTCCACGTCGAAGACGCGGCCGCGGCCCCCGCGGCGGGCGGGATCGGCGAACGCGGCGTCGAAGCCGCCGGTCTCGATGGCCGTCGCGTCGCCGACCATCACGGCACCGGGCAGCCCGAGCGCGGCGAGGTTGGCCTCGGCCATCGCCACGCGCACCGGGTCCTGCTCGACGCCGGCGGCGACCAGCCCGGCGCGGGCGAAGGCGAGGAGGTCGCCACCGATCCCGCAGCCCAGGTCGACCACGCTGCCGCCGGGGATCGCGGCCGCGAGCCGTGCGGCCCGGTGGTCGGCGACCCGCGTCCGGGTCGCCTGCTCCAGGGCATCGGGCGTGAAGAACATGAGGGAGGCGTCGACGCCGAACTTGGCGACCGCCTTCGTGCGGAGCTGCGCCTGGGTGGTGGCCGCGGCGGCCCTCTCGGCGTCGGCCTCGAGGCGGCGTACGACGCTGGCGACCCGCACCGGGTCGCCCGGGTGGTCGGACCACGCCTGGCTCGCGTGGACGAGCAGTCGCTCGCCCTCGCCCGTACGCAGCCAGTCCAGCGTCTCGATCTCCACGCGCGCATCCTGTCAGGCGGACCAGGCACGGGCGCCGCTAGCACTCGATTGGGGAGAGTGCTAGCGTCTGTTCTGGCACTCTCACCCCGAGAGCGCCAATGCTCGAGGCCCCGGTGCGACCCCCGCGACGGCGTGCCGACCAGGTCCCGAGCTCACGTCCCTGTTCCAATCTCGTGCAGAGAAAGTGGAGGTTGATCCGAAGTGTCGGTCAACATCAAGCCCCTCGAGGACCGCATCGTCGTCCAGGCGATCGAAGCCGAGCAGACCACCGCCTCCGGCCTGGTCATCCCGGACACCGCCAAGGAGAAGCCCCAGGAGGGCGAGGTCGTGGCGATCGGTCCCGGTCGCATCGACGACAACGGCAACCGCGTCCCGCTCGACGTCGCGATCGGCGACAAGGTCATCTACAGCAAGTACGGCGGCACCGAGGTCAAGTACTCCGGTCAGGAGTACCTGATCCTCTCCGCCCGCGACATCCTCGCCGTCGTTTCCTGATCCCCTTCGCCCGGAACGTCATGGCACCCGGTCGCTCCGGCGACCACGGGCCATGACGTCCGGGCGAAACCCTTTCTTTCCCCGTTCCTAGGAGCACAGCAATGCCCAAGATCCTGGAGTTCGACGAGAACGCCCGCCGCGCGCTCGAGCGCGGCGTCGACGCCCTCGCCAACGCCGTCAAGGTGACGCTCGGCCCCAAGGGCCGCTACGTCGTCCTCGACAAGAAGTGGGGCGCCCCCACGATCACCAACGACGGGGTGACCGTCGCTCGCGAGATCGAGCTCGACGACCCCTTCGAGAACCTCGGTGCCCAGCTCACCAAGGAGGTGGCCACCAAGACCAACGACGTCGCCGGTGACGGCACCACCACCGCCACCGTCCTGGCGCAGGCGATGGTCCACGAGGGCCTGCGCGCCGTCGCGGCCGGCGCCAACCCGATGGGCCTCAAGCGCGGCATGGACGCTGCGGCCGAGGCCGTCGGCGACGCACTCCGCGAGGCCGCGCGCGAGGTCGAGTCGCGCGAGGACATGGCGTCCGTCGCCACGATCTCCAGTCGTGACAGCCACATCGGCGACCTGCTCGCCGAGGCCTTCGACAAGGTCGGCAAGGACGGCGTGATCACGGTCGAGGAGTCCAACACCATGGGCACCGAGCTCGAGTTCACCGAGGGCATGCAGTTCGACAAGGGCTACATCTCGGCCTACTTCGTCTCCGACCCGGAGTCGATGGAGGCCGTCCTGGACGACCCCTACATCCTTCTGCACCAGGGCAAGATCTCCTCGATCCAGGAGCTGCTCCCGGTCCTCGAGAAGGTCATCGCGACCAGCAAGCCGCTCTTCATCCTCGCCGAGGACGTCGACGGCGAGGCGCTGTCGACCCTGGTCGTCAACAAGATCCGCGGCACGTTCAACGTCGCCGCGGTCAAGGCCCCGGCCTTCGGCGACCGCCGCAAGGCGATGATGCAGGACATCGCGACCCTCACCGGTGCGCAGGTCGTCGCCCCCGAGGTCGGGCTCAAGCTCGACCAGGTCGGCCTCGAGGTGCTCGGCCAGGCCCGCCGCGTGGTCATCACCAAGGACCACACGACGATCGTCGACGGCGGCGGCGACAGCTCTGCTGTCGAGGGCCGCGTCAACCAGATCAAGGCCGAGATCGAGAACACCGACTCCGACTGGGACCGCGAGAAGCTCCAGGAGCGCCTCGCCAAGCTCGCCGGCGGTGTCTGCGTGATCAAGGTCGGCGCCGCCACCGAGGTGGAGCTCAAGGAGAAGAAGCACCGCATCGAGGACGCCGTCTCCGCGACGCGCGCCGCGATCGAGGAGGGCATCGTCCCCGGCGGTGGCTCCGCGCTCATCCACGCCGTCTCCGTGCTCGACGGCGACCTCGGCCTCACCGGCGACGAGGCCTACGGCGTGCGGGTGGTCCGCAAGGCGTGCGACGAGCCGCTGCGCTGGATCGCCGAGAACGGTGGCGTCAACGGCTATGTCGTGACCGCCAAGGTCCGCGAGCTCGGCGTCGGCAACGGCTACAACGCCGCCGACGACACCTACGGCGACCTGGTCGCCCAGGGTGTGCTCGACCCGGTCAAGGTCACTCGCTCGGCGCTCGTCAACGCGACCTCCATCGCCGCGATGCTGCTCACGACCGAGACGCTGATCGTCGAGAAGCCCGAGGACGACGAGCCGGCTGCCGCCGGCGGTGGCCACGGCCACGGCCACGGTCACTGATCCACCCAGCTGGTCAACCCACGGCCACGTACGCGCGTCCCACTGACGTGCGTACGTGGCCGTTGGCGTTCCCAGGGGATCTCCGGACATGTGACCCTCCCGAAACGCCTCGCACCACCTCACGAAACATCGCCGCGGCAGCATGGCGCCATGTTGTGGAGAGTGCGCACCACCCTCGCCGACCGCCCCGGAGCGCTCGCGGAGCTCGCGGCGAGCTGCGGCGCCGCCGGCGTGAACATCCTCGGCCTGCACGTCTTCCCGGGCGTCGACCGCGTCACCGACGAGCTCGTCCTGCGGACCCCCGAGGCGTGGGAGCTCGCGGACCTCGCCGAGCTCGTCGAACGCTCGGGCGGCACGCGGGTCAGCGTCCTGCCGTGCACGGACGCCTCCCTGACCGACCAGCCCACGCGCTACGTCCTGGCTGCGCGGAGCATCCTCGCCCAGCCGGCCACCTTCCCCGAGGTGGTCGCGCAGCTCTTCGACGCCGAGGCTGATCCGTCGGGTTCGGGCCTCGGTTCGGTCCTGAATGCGATGGACCTCGAGATCGGGGACGTGTCGGTGCAGCTGCGCCGCAGCGCTCCGTTCACGGCTGCCGAGCACGCCAGGGGGACGGCCCTGGCCGAGCTCGTCACCGACGTGCTGGCGGCGGGAACGCCCGCGCGGGTCGCACCCGAGCCGGGTGCGGACGCCGCACCCGACTACGAGGTCTCCGGTGACAGGGTCGAAGCGAGGATCGGGGCCGTCGTGGTCGGGTGGGCCACCTGGCGGGTCGAGCCCGACGGGGCGTGGCTGCTGGACCTGGCGGTGGACGCGGCCTGGCGCCGGCGCGGCCTCGGTTCCCGCCTCCTCATGGAGGCGTCCCGGGCGGCTCGCGCGGCCGGCGTCGACGAGATCGTCGTCCGCACCGCCGCCGACAACCCCGCCGTGCTGCCGCTCGTCCTGGGCACCGGGTTGCGCGGACGGATCCGGATGGGCGCCGAGGACCTCACCGTCCGCATCCCGATCCGCCAGGCCGCGAGGGTGTGAGGACGGGTCACCGGATGATCTCGCCGAGGTGCACCTCGGCCCCGTTGCGTCCGAACGTGGCGTTGCGGCCACCGGCGGGCGTGGTCCACAGGACCTGGTCGCCGGGGGTCGGCCCGGTCCCGACCTCCCAGGACGAGGTGTCCTCGCTGAGCCGGAGCAGCCGCCCTGCGTCGAAGTCGTACACATAGGTCCCGCTGGTCGCCCGGGCGTGCACCGTCAGGGTGAGGAGGTCGCCCGTGCGGTCGAGGGCGCCTCCGTCGACGCCGCTGTCCTGGACCGTGATCACCTGGTCGCCGCTGGTGGTCACGACCTGCACGCGGTCGTCGCGCACCCCGCCCTCGTAGGTGCCGCAGTACTGCGACATCGCGATCCGGTCGGCCGCGACGCTGAAGCCCAGCAGGTTGCACCGCTCACCCAGCTCCGGGTCGAACGACGTCTCCTCCCCGGTCGTCAGGTCGCGCACGTGCACGTTCCCCGCGGCACCGTTGTCGGAGTCGGTCCACACCATCGAGTCCTCGGTGAACCCGATCGACCCGACCCGCAGCTGCTCGTCCCGGATGTCCGTCATGTCGTCGAGGGAGACCGACCACAGGTCGAAGGTCTCGCCCTCGGCGTCCGCGTCGTCCGCCTCGCCGCCCGGGCCGATCGGCCAGCCACCCGGGGGCGGCGACCCGTGTGTCGCGGGGACGCGCAGGTAGAGCCGACCGTCGGGACCGAGTGCGGAGCCCCAGGTCTCGGCCTTCTGGGGGAGGTCGGGCCACGTGACCCCCGACCACTGGCCCGTGTCGCGGTCGTAGACGTAGACGACGGCCTCGCCGAGCGACACGAGCACGAGACGCTCCTCGCTGAGCTCGATCGCGCGAGTCTGGGTCTGCCCGATGTCGAGCTGGGGGAGCCAGTCCTTCTGTCCGGTCGAGGGATCCATCAGCGCGAAGCGCGGGTAGAGCTGGTCGGAGCGCGGGCCGTCCCGGAAGAGGATCAGCCCGTCGTCGGTCACCCCGTCGAAGTACTGCCCGTTGTCGGAGTCGAGGTCCTTGTTGGTGTACGACGCCAGCTCGCGGTAGTCCTGCCCGTCGACGGCGGGGCGGGCATCGGTCAACCGGATGCTCGGTCCGGTGACGCCGGGAACCCCTGCTGCCGCCAGGTCGGCCGGGCTCGGGTTCAACCACGCGACAGATCCGAGCGCGATCGCGCCTGCCGCCAGCGACGTGGCACCGATCGCGACGGTGCGACGGACGCGTACGCGCCGACGTCCCCGTTGCAGCAGCGCAGGGAGGTCGCCGTGGTCCAGCGGCGGGTTCCCGCTCGCCTCGCGCATCAGCTCACGCAGCTCGTTCACCATGAGACGGCTCCTTCGGCCAGCTCGCCGAACGGCGAGTCCTCGAACATGGACCGGAGCGAGAACAGGGCACGCGAGGTCTGGCTCTTGACCGTGCCCTCGGTGCACCCGAGCAGCGCGGCCGTGTCGGCCACCGAGAGGTCCTCGAAGTAGCGCAGCACCACGCAGGCCCGCTGCCGCGGCGGCAGGTGGGCGAGCGCCGCCATCAGCGCCGCCCGCGTCGCGACCGCGGTCGCCACGTCCTCGCCGGAGGACGCCGTGGGGTCGTCCACCTGTGGGCGCTCGGTGCTCGACCGACGGCGTACGTGGTCGAGGTAGGCGCTGACCACCGCCTTGCGCGCATAGGCCAGCTCACCTCCCTTGCGCTCGAGCCGCGACCACCGGACGTACACCCGGACGAGGCCCTCCTGCACGAGGTCGGAGGCCTGGTCCCAGTCGCCGCACAGCAGGTACGCCGTGCGCCGCAGCCGGTCGCGGGCCGATTGTGCGAACTCGACGAACGCCGCCTCGTCACGCACGGTTCTGCTCCATGTCCGTCCCAACGAGGTGAGGGGCCGGGGAGGTTGCCTCCCCGGACCTCATTGTCCCCAGATGGTCCGGTAGGGCGTGGAGCAGTCGATGTCGACCTTCACCGGCTCGACGGTGTTGAGGTGGTAGATCCGGTAGCGGTCGCAGGCCGTCACCACGAACTCGTACTTGCGGATCAACGAGCTCTCGATCGGCCGGGTGCCGAGCTCGCTCCAGGCGTTGATGTAGCTCGCCTCGACGAACCAGGTCGGCGGGTTGCTGCCGTTGAGCACCGAGCTGAGGTCGTCGAGGCCAGGGTCGAGGGTCCGCATGGGCAGCGACCAGAGATAGGGGTAGGGCGACCCGGCGCGCGAGGACCACTGGATGTCGGCGCGCCCGCCGTAGACCAGCACCCGGTCGCCCGGCTGCGCGACAGCGTGGATCGCCTCGCCGGTGCGCACCTCGACCGGCACGCGACCGCCGACCCAGGCCCCGGTCCAGCCGGCGAGGGAGACCACGCTCGATGCGACGACGAAGCCGATGGCAGCGATGTTGACCTTGTCTCGGGTGCCGCGGACGCGGTCGTTGCCCAGCAGCAGCGCGAGCGCGAGGGCGATCCCGGGGATGGGGACGAAGAGGTAGGGCATCCAGTAGCTGCCGCTGACCGCGACCCCGGCCAGGTCGACCACGAGCATGACGGTCACCGCCACGACCGGAACGGCGTCGAGGCGCAGCAGCCCGGGCAGCTGGGCGACGAAGCACACCAGCAGGAGCAGCATGCCGATGCCGATGAAGACCAGCACCAGCACCCAGATCCGGCCGGTGGCGCCCTCGGAGCTCTGGGTGGCGATGGTCCGGTTGGCGTCGGAGCGGAACGTGACCGAGGTGTACCAGAGCGCCTGCAGGCGTACCCCGGCCGCGAGCGCCCAGCCGACGACGACGATCACCGGCACGGCAGCGCCCGCGAGGGCCGCGCCCGCGCACCGCAGGGTCGCGCGCCACGGGAGCTGGCGTGCCACCAGCGAGCCGACCAGCAGCACACCGCCGAACACCAGCCCGCCCACGATGCTCTGCTTGAGGCCGACGGCGGTCATCGCGAGCAGACCCGCCCAGAACGCGTCGCCGGCCGACATCCGGCGCACCGCCCGCAGCGACAACCAGCACGACGCGAGCACCAGGGGGATGCCGAACAGCTCACCCTTCGCGCCCACCGGGTCGATCTGCGCGTTGGTCACGAGTGCCGCAGTCCCCACCGCCACCCAACCGGTCACGCGGCGCACGGCGGCCGGGTCCAGGAGGCCCGCGCGACGGGCGAGCTCACGGGTGGCGGCGCCCGCGGCGAGGACGAGCAGTGCGCACCCCACCGCCCCGACCAGCCGGTGGGCGTACGCACCGCCGACGGCGTCGGTCGCCTGCATCAGCCAGATGATCGGCGGCGGGCGGTCCACGAAGTAGTGGCCGTAGACCGAGTCCGCCTCGGGGTGCCAGGCCCGAGCGACGAGCAGGAAGCCTGCCTCGTCGGGACGCAGGGGCCAGAGGAGGGAAGGAAATCGGGCGATGAACGCGATCAGGGCAGAGAGCCACACCACCCGCGACAGCCCCATGCTGACACCCTCTCAGAGCAGCGGGTGGGCGCCCGTAGAATGACGCCGTGGAGATCCCCGAGAAGTTCGCTGCGCTGGGCCTCACCTACGACGACGTGCTGCTGCTGCCGGGCGAGTCCGACCTCGCTCCGAGCGACATCGACACCAGCACGCGCCTCACCCGCGAGATCTCGATCCGCGTGCCGCTGATCAGCGCAGCGATGGACACCGTCACCGAGTCGCGGATGGCGATCGCGATGGCTCGCGAGGGCGGCATCGGCGTGCTCCACCGCAACCTGTCGATCGAGGACCAGGCCCGCCAGGTCGACCTCGTGAAGCGCACCCAGACCGGGATCATCTCCAACCCCGTGACGATCGGGCCCGACGCGACCCTCGAGGAGCTCGACCGGCTCTGCGGCGAGTACCGCGTCTCCGGGCTGCCTGTCGTCGACGTCGACAACCACCTCCTCGGCATCATCACCAACCGCGACCTGCGCTTCACCCCGGTCGCCGAGTGGGCGACCACCAAGGTCACCGAGGTGATGACGAGCGAGGGCCTGATCACCGGCACCATCGGCATCTCCCGCGAGGAGGCGACCTCGCTGCTGCGGGCGCACAAGCGCGAGCGGCTGCCGTTGATCGACGACGAGGGTCGTCTCGGCGGCCTCATCACCGTCAAGGACTTCGTCAAGGGCGAGCAGTTCCCGCACGCGTCGTACGACGCCGACGGCCGGTTGCTCGTCGGCGCGGCCATCGGCTACTTCGGCGACGCCTGGGAGCGGGCCACCACGCTCGTCGAGGCGGGCGTCGACGTGCTCGTCGCCGACACCGCGCACGGCCACGTGCACCTGCTGCTCGACATGGTCCGTCGTCTCAAGTCCGACCCCGCGACCCAGCACGTGCAGGTCATCGGCGGCAACGTCGCCACCCGCGAGGGTGCCCAGGCATTCGTCGACGCCGGGGCCGACGCGGTCAAGGTCGGCGTCGGACCGGGCTCGATCTGCACCACCCGCGTCGTGACCGGTGTGGGCGTCCCGCAGGTGACCGCGGTCTACGAGGCGTCGCTGGCCACGAAGCCGGCCGGCGTCCCGCTGATCGCCGACGGCGGCATGAAGCACTCGGGTGAGATCGCCAAGGCGCTCGTCGCCGGCGCCGACTCGGTCATGGTCGGCTCGATGCTCGCCGGCTGCGAGGAGTCGCCCGGCGAGGTCGTCTTCGTCAACGGCAAGCAGTTCAAGTCCTACCGGGGGATGGGCTCGCTCGGCGCGATGAGCAGCCGCGGCAAGAAGTCCTACTCCAAGGACCGCTACTTCCAGGCCGAGGTCACCAGCGACGACAAGATCGTGCCGGAGGGTATCGAGGGCCAGGTCGCCTACCGCGGGCCGCTGTCCGCGGTCGCCCACCAGCTCGTCGGCGGGCTCAACCAGTCGATGTTCTACGTCGGGGCCCGCACCATCCCCGAGCTGCAGGACCGCGGCCGGTTCGTCCGGATCACCTCTGCCTCGCTCAAGGAGAGCCACCCGCACGGCGTGCAGATGACGGTCGAGGCGCCCAACTACAGCGGAGCCTGACCCGTCAGGGCGTGAAGCCCGCCCGCGTCGGGGCCGAGCGGTCCACGACCGCGGACGCCGGTCGGGTCAGCAGCCGCGCCGTCGTCCGGCCCCCTCGCACGACGAAGACGCCGGCGTTGTGGCGGGTCACCAGTCCCGGGGACCGGGTCACGTCACCGGTGGCGCCCGCGTGGCCCGGCATCCGCGAGCGCTCGCCCGGCACTGCCGCTCGTACGAGCACCGCGCCGTGGCCGTCGACGGCAGCGACGTGCAGCCGCCCGGCGATCATGCCGACGGAGGGTGAGGCGTAGGGCGACCAGTCGCCGGGGATCGTCGCTGGTCGGCTCCAGCGGCGGCCATGGAGGGTGCGGACGCCGAGCCGACCGCGTGCGTCGACCTGGTGGACGTACGTCGTCCCCGCGCCGGTCGTGGTGATCACGGGCGTCGACGTGACCGAGCCGGGCGCACCGGCCAGTCGGACGAGTCGTCCCACCTCCAGGCTCTGCGCCCACGTGGTTCCCCGCGTGCCGACGGCCACCAGCCACGTGCGCCCTGCGTCGTCGTGGCCGAGGACGGGCGCGGCGTGCGTGGCCCAGGAGCCCACCCGTCCGACCCGCGCCGGGTGGCTCCAGCCGTCGTGGAGGGTGAGGCGCCGTGTCGTCAGCGTCCCCGTCGGGGACGTGGTCGCCAGGAGCGGACGACCCGTGCGCGAGAGGCCGATCGCCGGACTTGCCGTGGCTGCGGAGGTGGCGGCCGGGCGCAGCACCAGTCGGCCGTCGCGACGCGTGCCGGCGAGCACGCGCCCGTCCCTGGTGGTGGCCGCGAGCCAGGGCTCGCCCTTGCGGGACAGGGTGAGCGCGGGTGCTGCGACGGGGGAGAAGGCGCGAGGCGGTCCCACGGTCCGGGACGGTCCGCCCGGTCGGGACAGCCACAGCGTGCCGCGGTCGTCGACGCGGGCGGTCCACGACTCACCGAGCCCGTCGGACACGGAGACGATGGGGCGGTCCGAGCCGATGAGCGGCGAGGGCGCGACGTCGGCGACGTGCAGGTAGCGGAAGTCGCCGACCGGGACGGTGCGCGTGCCGTAGCCGCCGGGCGAGGCGTTGTTGTACTCCTCGATCGTCACCGTGCCGCGGCCGATCGCGCTGACCCACGCGACGTGCCCGGCACGTCCCGCGTCGGTCTGCGCGACGGCACCGATGGCGGGCACGTCGTCGACCCGGTAGCCCAGGGTGCGGGCGGCGTCGTCCCAGTCGCGGGCGTCGCCCCAGTGCTCGCCACCGAACTGGGTGCTGAAGTCGACGTGGCTGCGCGTCCGGAGCCGCCACGCGACGAAGCTGGTGCAGTTGCGCAGCACGAAGCCCCACGGATCGCCGATGGAGCCGTTGATCGACCACACCCGGCTCGCGCACGTCGGCCGCGGCCCGCGCGGGTCGTAGGTGTGTCCCGTGACCGGGTCGAGGACGGGCGGCGGCGGCGGGGGCGGCGGCTCGACGACGACGGGTGGAGCGGTCTCGCCCGGCTTCAGGGGCGTCGGGCTCGGGCTGGGCGTCGGGGTGGGCGTCGGGGTGGGCTCGACGATCGGCACCTGTGGCACGATCGGGCACTGGCCCTGCCAGGCGTACGGGTAGTCGTCGTCGGCGCTCGACGAGGCAGCCGACAGGCCCACCAGGCCGCCGGCGAGACACACGGCCACGAGCGCGCGCGCCACCAGTTGGTTCCCCACCCCGATCCCCACCCCGCAACGGTAGGGAGGCGTTCGGGCTCCCGTCGTCGGTTTGGGGATCCTGTGCACGTGCTGTGGGTCGATCGCCCGTCGCCTACGCTCGCGGGGTGGAGGAGGACACGGCCCCGGCACGACGCGCGTACGACGCCAGCGGGCGCCGCGCCGCGGCCGAGACGCGGCGCGTCCACGTCGCCGAGGTGGCCGCGCGGCTGTTCGCGGAGCACGGCTGGAACGGCACGACGCTCGCCCTCGTCGCCAGCGAGGCCGGGGTCTCCGTCGAGCTGGTGACCAAGACCTTCGACGGGAAGGGCGGCCTGTGCATGGCCGCCTTCCGGACGGCGGGTTTCGGTCGTCGCGGCGGGCTCCAGCAGGCGTTCGCGGAGCTGCGCCTCGAGGACGAGCCCGACGTCGGGGTGCGGCTCGACCGTTTCGTCGACTTCGCCTGCGACATCGTCGTCCGGATGGGGCCTCTGGTCTGGGTGCTCGCCCACGGCGCCGAGGTGGACCCCGCCATGCGCGACCTCACCCGAGGAGCCCAGGCCGGGCACGCAGCGATGTGCCAGGACCTGGTGGGGCTCCTGTCCACGCACGCGCCGGCGCCCGACGCGGCGGACGAGGTCTACCTCCTGACCCGGGCCGAGACCTTCCAGACCCTGGTGCAGCACCGCGGGTGGACCGTGGACCGGTACGCCGCATGGTTGCGCCGGTCCGTGCGGGCCGCCGTCGACGGACCCGTGTCGGACGTGGTGTGACAGGAAAGGCCTGACAGGGTTCGGGTATATTGATTACCATGAGCCCGGATCCAATTGTGGGGGTTGGATCCCGGGCTCGTCGGGTCCGGCCGGGTGGGGGTTCGGCCGGACCTGTCTCGGGCGGTGGCCGCCGATAGGGTGGCCACTGTGAGCACCCCACGACGTTCTCCGTCTCCCCCGCTTCGCTCCGCCGTCGCACAACGCCGCGGGGACCCCGCATGACCGAGATCGAGATCGGCCGTGCCAAGCGCGGTCGCCGTGCCTACTCCTTCGACGACATCGCGATCGTGCCCTCGCGGCGCACCCGCGACCCCGAGGAGGTCAGCACCGCCTGGCAGATCGACGCCTACCGCTTCGACACCCCGGTCCTCGCGGCGCCGATGGACTCCGTGATGTCCCCGTCGACCGCGATCGCCCTCGGGCAGATGGGCGGACTCGGGGTGCTCAACCTCGAGGGTCTCTGGACGCGCTACGACGACCCGACCGGCCTGCTCGACGAGGTCGCGGGGCTCCAGGGCTCCGAGGCCACCCGACGGATGCAGGAGATCTACACCGAGCCGATCAAGCCCGAGCTGATCACCGCGCGGCTCAAGGAGATGCGCGCCGCTGGCGTCACGGTCGCCGGGTCGCTCTCCCCGCAGCGCACCAAGGAGCACGTGAAGGCCGTCGTCGACGCGGGCGTCGACATGTTCATCATCCGCGGCACGACGGTCAGCGCCGAGCACGTGAGCAGCCAGTCCGAGCCGCTGAACCTCAAGGAGTTCATCTACGAGCTCGACGTCCCCGTGATCGTCGGTGGCTGCGCGACCTACCAGGCAGCGCTCCACCTGATGCGTACGGGTGCGGCCGGCGTGCTGGTCGGCTTCGGCGGCGGCGCGGCGCACACCACCCGTACGGTCCTCGGCGTCGCGGTGCCGATGGCCAGCGCGGTGGCGGACGTCGCCGCGGCCCGTCGCGACTACATGGACGAGTCAGGTGGTCGCTACGTCCACGTGATCGCCGACGGCTCGATCGGCAGCTCGGGCGACATCGCCAAGGCCATCGCCTGCGGCGCCGACGCGGTGATGATCGGCTCGCCGCTGGCGCGTGCCACGGAGGCGCCGGGCCGCGGCTTCCACTGGGGGAGCGAGGCCACCCACGCCGACCTGCCGCGCGGCGAGCGCGTCGAGTTCTCGCCGGTCGGGTCGCTGGAGGAGATCATGTTCGGCCCCTCCCACGTCGCCGACGGCACGATGAACCTCGTCGGCGCCCTCCGTCGCGCGATGGCGACGACGGGCTACACCGAGCTCAAGGAGTTCCAGCGCATCGAGGTCGTGATCACAGCGTGATGAACACCCCACGACGTTCTTCTCCTCCGCTGCGCTCCCCCGAACAACGCCGCGGGGACCCCGTATGAGCATCGTCAGGGCCCTGGACGCAGACCAGCGCGCCGACGCGCTCGAACAGCTCGGGGCGGGCGAGCTGGACGTGCTCGTCGTCGGCGGCGGGATCGTCGGCGTCGGTGCGGCGCTCGACGCCGTCACCCGCGGCCTCAAGGTGGGCCTCGTCGAGCAGCGCGACCTCGCCTCCGGCACGTCGTCGCGCTCGTCCAAGCTGGTCCACGGCGGCCTGCGCTACCTGGAGATGTTCGACTTCGCCCTGGTCAAGGAGGCGCTCGAGGAGCGCGGTCTGCTCCTGACGCGGCTCGCGCCCCACCTCGTCCGCCCGGTGCCCTTCCTCTACCCCCTCGAGCACGCGTGGGAGCGGCCCTACGTCGGCGCGGGGGTCGCGCTCTACGACGGCATGGCGATGACCGGCAAGTACGACATGGGCGTGCCGAAGCACAAGCACATCTTCCGCAAGCAGCTCGCGCGGATGGCGCCGGACATCCGGACGGACGACCTGCACGGCGCGATCCGCTACTACGACTGCCAGGTCGACGACGCCCGGCTGGTGATGACGATCGCCCGGACCGCCGCCAACAACGGCGCCCACGTCGCTACCCGCACCAAGGTCACCGGGTTCCTGCGCGAGGGCGACCGCGTCGTCGGCGCGCGCGTGCGCGACCTCGAGGGCGAGCGCGACATCGAGGTGCGCGCCAAGGTCGTCATCAACGCTGCCGGCGTGTGGACCGACGAGGTGCAGGAGCTCCTCGGCGGCCGGGCGCAGCTCGACGTCGACGCCAGCAAGGGCGTCCACCTCGTCGTGCCCAAGGACCGGATCCGCTCGGAGTGCGGCTTCATCACCAAGACCGAGAAGTCGGTGCTCTTCGTCATCCCGTGGGGCCAGTTCTGGATCATCGGGACCACCGACACCCCGTGGGACCTCGACCTGGCGCACCCCGCTGCCAGCCGGGCCGACATCGACTACGTCCTCGGCCACGTGAACCGGCTGCTCAAGGACCCGCTCGACCAGCGCGACGTCGTCGGCGTGTACGCCGGCCTGCGACCGCTGCTCAAGGCGG
This sequence comes from uncultured Actinomycetota bacterium, assembly GCA_963711175.1. GTDB lineage: Bacteria > Actinomycetota > Actinomycetes > Propionibacteriales > Nocardioidaceae > Nocardioides. The sequence continues at coordinate 59,491 of CAVQDC010000003.1, read as the reverse complement.
TCAAGAAGCAGGGCGAGAGCAACGGCGGCGAGACCACCAAGCTCTCCCGCGAGCACACGGTCGCCAACCCGGTGCCGGGCCTCGTGCTGGTCGCCGGCGGCAAGCTGACGACGTACCGGGTGATGGCCCGCGACGCGGTCGACCACGCCATCCGCGACTTCGACACCACGCCGCCCTCGATCACCGACCGGGTGCCGCTGATGGGCGCGTGGGGCTACGAGGCGCGCAGCAACCAGCGCGTCGCGCTCAGCCGGTCGTCGGGGATCGACATCGGGATGGTCGACCACCTCCTCGGCCGCTACGGCGGCCTGGTCGACGAGGTGCTCGCGCTGGTGCACGAGCGGCCCGACCTGGCCGAGCCGCTGCCCGGCGCCGAGCACTACCTGAGGGTGGAGGTGCTCTACGCGGTGACCCACGAGGGAGCGCGCCACCTCGACGACGTGCTGGCGCGGCGTACGCGCATCTCGATCGAGACCTTCGACCGCGGCATCACTGCAGCCCGGCCGGCGGCGGAGCTGATGGCGGAGGCACTGGGCTGGGACGAGGCGCAGCTCGAGGACGAGGTCGACCACTACCTCCGACGCGTCGAGGCGGAGCGGCAGAGCCAGCTGATGCCGACCGACCAGGAGGCCGACGAGGCCCGGGTCAAGGCGCCCGACATCGTCTGATCCGAGGTTGACAAATATCACATATGTGTCAACTACTGGGACGAAGTGACCAACCGGTAGCAACCCCGCGGACCGCGTCCTACGCTTCGAGGATGAGCGAGCAGAGCGCCAACCCCCTCACCGACGGTCCGGCCGACCCCGAGCACGACACCACCGCGGCCTACGGCCTCGACCGCTCCTACGTCGCCGCGCTGACCGGGCGGGTCGTCAGCACGACCGGCGAGACGCACGCCGTGTCCTCCCCGATCGGCGGTGCGCCCCTCGGGCACGTGCCCCAGTCCGGTCCGGCAGATGTCGCCGAGGCCTTCGCCCGGGCGCGCCACGCCCAGGCCGCGTGGGCCGCCACGTCCGTCGACGAGCGAGCCACCACGCTCCTGCGTCTCCACGACCTGCTCCTCGACCGCCAGGACGAGCTCATCGACCTCGTCGTGTGGGAGTCGGGCAAGGCCCGCAAGGACGCCTACCTCGAGGTGGCGCACCTCGCGCTGACCGCGCGCTACTACGCGCGCACCGCCCACCAGCACCTCGACGCCCGGCGCGTCGGCGGCATGTTCCCCGTGCTGACCCGCGCCGAGGTCCACCGCGTGCCCAAGGGCGTCGTCGGCATCATCTCGCCCTGGAACTACCCCCTCACGATGGCGCTGTGCGACGGCCTCCCCGCGCTGCTCGCCGGCAACGCCGTCGTCGCCAAGCCCGATGCGCAGACGATGCTGACCGCCCTGCTCGCGGCGTCCCTGCTCGACGAGGCCGGCTTCCCGCCCGAGCTCTGGCAGGTCGTCGCGGGACCCGGCCCGGAGATCGGCGGTGCGATCCTCGCCGAGGCCGACTACGTCTGCTTCACCGGCTCCACCGCGACCGGGCGGATCATCGCCCGGCAGTGCGCGGAGCGGCTGATCGGCTGCTCGCTCGAGCTCGGTGGCAAGAACCCGATGCTCGTCCTGCGCGACGCCGACGTGCACCGCGCGGCCGAGGGTGCCGTGCGCGCCGTGTTCTCCAACGCCGGCCAGCTGTGCGTCTCGATGGAGCGGCTCTTCGTCGCCGACCAGGTCTACGACCGGTTCGTCGACGCGTTCGTCTCGCGCACGCAGGCGATGACGCTCGGCGCGAGCCAGGACTGGAGCGTCGACATGGGCTCGCTGATCTCCGAGGCGCAGCTCGACACCGTCACCCGCCACGTCGACGACGCCGTCGCCAAGGGCGCCCGCGTGCTCACCGGCGGCAGGGCGCGACCGGACCTCGGCCCGTTCGTCTACGAGCCGACGATCCTCGAGGGCGTCTCGGCCGACATGGAGTGCTTCGGCAAGGAGACGTTCGGCCCCGTGGTCTCGCTCTACCGCTTCCACAGCGAGGACGAGGCCGTCGAGCGTGCCAACGACGGGGCGTACGGCCTCAACGCCTCGGTCTACACGCGCGACGGTGCGCGCGGCCGGGCGGTCGCGAGCCGCATCAGGTGCGGCACGGTCAACGTCAACGAGGCCTACGGCGCCACGTTCGGCTCGCTCGGCGCGCCGATGGGCGGCATGCGCGAGTCCGGGATGGGCCGACGCCAGGGCGCCGAGGGCATCCACCGCTACACCGAGGCGCAGTCCATCGCGACGCAGCGGCTGATGCCGATCGCGCCGGTTTTCGGCATGTCGGAGGAGACCAACGCCAAGGTGCTCACCGCCTCGCTGCGCCTGCTCAACAAGCTGGGCCGGGCGTGACGTCGGGGATGAATACCCACTACGACGTCGTCGTCATCGGGTCGGGCTTCGGCGGCTCGGTGACCGCGCTCCGGCTGACGGAGAAGGGCTACACGGTCGGCGTGCTCGAGGCCGGCGCGCGCTTCGAGGACGACGACTTCCCAGCCACCTCGTTCGACGCGAAGCGGTTCCTCTTCGCGCCCTCGATGGGGATGTACGGCATCCAGCGCATCGACATGGTCAAGGACTGCCTGATCCTTGCCGGTGCGGGCGTCGGCGGCGGGTCGTTGGTCTACGCCAACACGCTCTACGAGCCCCTCGACGCGTTCTACCGCGATCCGTCGTGGTCGCACATCACGGACTGGAAGACCGAGCTCGCGCCCTACTACGACCAGGCCAAGCGGATGCTCGGCGTCGTCGAGAACCCGCTCCACACGCCGTCCGACGAGGTGATGAAGCAGGTCGCCGAGGACATGGGTGTCGGCCACACCTTCCACCCGACACCCGTCGGGGTCTTCTTCGGCGGACCGGAGGCGCAGGCAGGGGAGCGGGTGGCGGACCCGTTCTTCGGTGGTGCCGGTCCGGACCGCAACGCCTGCCTCAACTGCGGGGAGTGCATGACGGGCTGTCGGCACAACGCCAAGAACACCTTGGTCAAGAACTACCTCCACCTCGCCGAGCAGGCGGGTGCGGTCGTCCACCCGCTGACCACGGTGACGCGCGTACGTCCGCGCGACGGCGGTGGCTACGAGGTCACCACGCGCTGGACCAAGGCCAAGCTGTCGCGCCTCACCGGGAAGCAGTCGGCCACCAAGACGTTCACCGCCGACCAGGTCGTCTTCTCCGCCGCCGCGCTCGGCACCCAGAAGCTGCTCCACCAGCTCAAGGCCGAGGGCCACCTGCCGCGGATCAGCGACCGCCTCGGCGTGCTGACCCGCACGAACTCCGAGGCCATCCTCGGGGCGCTCGCGCCGTCGGGCATGGCGAGCGACTTCACCGAGGGCGTGGCGATCACCTCGTCCTGGCACCCCGACGACGTCACCCACATCGAGCCGGTGCGCTACGGCAAGGGCTCCAACGCGATGGCCCTGATGCAGACCGTGCTCGCCGACGACACCCCCGGCGTCTCGCGGGTGCGGACCTGGCTGCGCGAGCTGTGGGCCCAGCGCCGCACCGCCTTCGACCTCTACGACTTCAAGCACTGGTCCGAGCGCACCGTCATCGCGCTGGTGATGCAGACACTCGACAACTCGATCACCACGAAGTGGACTCAGCGACAATGGGGTGGGGTCCGCTTCGGCTGGCGGATGACCAGCGAGCAGGGCCACGGCCTGCCCAACCCGACCTACATCCCGATCGCCTACGAGGCGACGCGTCGGATGGCCGAGGTCCTCGGCGGCACGGCCGGCGGCAACGTCGGGGAGGTCTTCAACCGACCGTTGACAGCCCACTTCATCGGCGGGTGCACGATCGGGGACTCCCCGACCACCGGCGTCGTCGACCCGTGGCAGCGTCTCTACGGACACGCAGGACTCCACGTCGTCGACGGCTCGGCGGTCTCGGCGAACCTCGGCGTGAACCCGTCGCTGACGATCACCGCCCAGGCCGAGCGGGCCATGGCGTTCTGGCCCAACAAGGGCGAGGCCGACACCCGCCCCGAGCTCGGCGCGACCTATCGCCGGCTCGCCCCGGTGGAGCCGAAGAACCCGGTCGTGCCCGAGGCGGCCCCGGGAGCCCTGCGGCTCCCGATCGTCGGCGTCAGCTGATCGCCGCATTTACTTTCGCGACGCCCGTAACCACCCCCCGCAGAGGTCGTTGCCCAGAGTGAGGGCCCCGGCAGTCATGCTCCCTCCCAAGGGCCGGGTCCTTCGATCTCGGCACTGTTCTGCAGTGGCGGGGACTCAAGTCCCAGGGCCCGATCACCCTCCCTCCCCGATCGGGCCCTGGGACGATTTCCAGCCGATGACGGCTAAGCCGTCATCGGCGTGGGAAATCGGATCGAGTAGGCCCGGGACCGCGAAGCGGGCCCGGCGGCCGTATCGAGATACACCCGGTCGTCGGGAGTCTGGCCGCCGATACAGTTGGACCGTGACAGCGCCCGCAGAGCACGACCTGGTCCTCGTCGTCGACTTCGGGGCGCAGTACGCCCAGCTCATCGCCCGCCGGGTCCGCGAGGCGCGGGTCTACTCCGAGATCGTGCCGCACACGATGCCGGTCGCCGAGATGCTGGCGCGCCGGCCGAAGGCGATCATCCTGTCCGGCGGTCCGTCCAGCGTGTACGCCGAGGGCGCGCCGGGCATCGACGACGCCGTCTTCACCGCGGGCGTCCCCGTCTTCGGCATGTGCTACGGCTTCCAGCTGATGGCCAAGGGCCTCGGCGGCGAGGTCGCCCACACCGGTGCGCGCGAGTACGGCCGTACGCCCGTCGTGGTCTCCGAGTCGGGCACCCTGCTCGACGGGATCCCCGCCGAGCACACCGTCTGGATGTCCCACGGCGACTCGGTGTCGCAGGCGCCCGACGGCTTCACGGTGCTCGCCTCCACGACCGACACGCCCGTGGCGGCCTTCGAGGACGTGTCCCGAGGACTGGCGGGCGTGCAGTGGCACCCCGAGGTGCTGCACACCGAGCACGGCCAGAAGGTGCTCGAGCACTTCCTCCACCACATCGCTGGCGCCCGCCAGACCTGGACGATGCTCAACATCGCCGAGGAGCAGATCGAGCGCGTCCGCGAGCAGATCGGCGACAGCGGCCTGGCGATCTGCGGCCTCTCCGGCGGCGTCGACTCCGCGGTGGCCGCGGCCATCGTGCAGCGCGCGATCGGCGACCGCCTGCACTGTGTCTTCGTCGACCACGGTCTCCTCCGCGAGGGCGAGGCCGAGCAGGTCGAGCGAGACTTCGTCGCCGCGACCGGCGTCAACCTCCACGTGTACGACGCCCGCGAGGTCTTCCTCTCCGCGCTCGCCGGTGTGATCGACCCCGAGGAGAAGCGCAAGGTCATCGGTCGCGAGTTCATCCGTGCCTTCGAGGCCGCGGAGGTGCAGGTGCTCGGCGAGGCCGCCGACGCCGGGGACAAGGTGGGCTTCCTCGTGCAGGGCACGCTCTACCCCGACGTGGTCGAGTCGGGCGGCGGCGCCGGCACGTCCAACATCAAGTCACACCACAACGTCGGCGGCCTGCCCGAGGACCTCGAGTTCGAGCTGGTCGAGCCGCTCCGCACGCTCTTCAAGGACGAGGTCCGCCTCGTCGGGGAGCAGCTGGGTCTGCCCGCGGACATCGTGTGGCGCCAGCCGTTCCCCGGTCCCGGCCTCGGCATCCGCATCATCGGCGAGGTGACCTCGGACCGGCTCGACATCCTGCGCCGGGCCGACGCGATCGCCCGCCAGGAGCTGACCCGTGCCGGCCTCGACCGCGACATCTGGCAGATGCCGGTGGTGCTCCTCGCCGACGTCCGCTCCGTGGGCGTACAAGGTGACGGCCGGACGTACGGCCACCCGATCGTGATCCGCCCGGTGACCTCCGAGGACGCGATGACGGCCGACTGGGCCCGTTTGCCCTACGAGGTGATGGAGCGGATCTCGACGCGGATCACCAACGAGGTCGCCGAGGTCAACCGGGTCACCCTCGACATCACCTCCAAGCCGCCGGGCACCATCGAGTGGGAATGACCGCGCGACCGATGGTCCTGTGGGCCGTGCTGGCGGCCGGGGGATGGCTGGTGGTGCTCCGTGGCCTGTGGTTCGGACCCACCTCCGCTGACCCCACCCTGGACCTCGAGGCCGGCGGTGCCTTCGCCGCGAACTTCGAGGTGTACCTGCCGGCCCTCGCCCTCACGCTCGTCTTCGTGGTGGTGGCCATCGCCAGTGCCGCGACCCGAGCCTGGGGGCGGGTTGCCCTGGTCGTGAGCACCACGACCGTGGTGTTCTCGTTCTGGACCCTCTCGCGGGGCTACCTGCTGGACTACCGCCCGGACCTCGCCTTCCACCTCTGGGCGGGCATCGACACCGAGGTGGTCGCCGCGCTCCTGGTCGTCCTGACCCTGTCGGTCGAGCCGTCCCGCGGGAAGAGCCTCGAAGATCGTGGAGGATCCTGGCCCGTATCCGACGCGGATGTTCCACGATCTCAACCCGGATCCGGTCCGTTGGACTAGATCGGCTCGAGGCGCGTCGCGGGCCGGTCGCTCAGACCCAGAAGCCCCGGTGCGCTTCGGCCGCCTGGTCCTCGATCAGTGGCCCGGTCACCTCAGTCACCCGGCTGCCGGCCGCGAACACCTCCCGGCAGGGGAGCATCAGGGTCGGGTTGTCGGGGTGGTTGCCGGTGAGCCCGAGCAGTCCCGCCTCGGAGAGGCCGTACACGACCCGGCCGATGCCGGCCCAGTAGATGGCGCCCGAGCACATCGCGCAGGGCTCGCACGAGGTGTAGAGCGCGTGGGTCGCTAGGTCGGCGTGCGCGACGGACGCGCACGCGAGCCGGACGAGGTTGAGCTCGGCGTGGTGGGTGATGTCGTGGCCGGTGGTCACGGTGTTCTCGGCCTCGAGCACGACGGTGCCCGACAAGTCGACGAGGACGGCGCCGAACGGGTGGTTGCCGTGCTCGCGCGCGGCCACGGAGACGGCGACGGCGCGGCGGAGGTGCTCGAGGTCGAGGTCGAGGTCGGAGGTCACGCGCACATCATGCGACGTCAGAACTGCGGGATCGCGGGGGCGCTCGGGTTGGCCCGGTCGAGGGCGGGGTCGCCTGCTGGCAGGGTGCCGTCGAACCACTCGTCGAGCTTCCAGTCCGGGACGGGCGGGCGCTCGCCGGCGACGGGCACGAAGACGGAGCGCTGCGTCGGGCCGTGGGTGTGGACGTAGCGGCGGCAGTTGGGGAAGACGGCGCTCGCCCTCACGCGTACGACGAGCGTGGCGCCGGGGAACGCGGTCACGAGCGGGTCCTCGGGGTCCACGGTGGCCTCGCCGTTGAGCCGTAGCCGTGAGCCAGTGGCGAAGTCGATGAAGAGCAGCCCCACCTTGGCGTTCTCGGTGACGTTGCCGATGGTGAGGAACATCCCGTTGCCGTCGTACACCGGGAAGGCGATCGTCGAGGGGCCGACCACGCGGACGAAGCCGGGGTCGCCGCCCTTGTACGAGCTCTGGGGCTGGCCGTCGGCGTCGGCGGTCGCGATGAAGAACATGTCGCGCGCCTCGATGAAGTCTCGGAACGGTTCGATGTCATCACCGGCGACGCTGGCCAGCCGGTCGGCGAGCCGTCGCGTGTCGAAGGCGTCCTGCAGTGCGCGGTGCGAGTCCCGGTAGTCCATGTCGTGCCTCTCCACCTCGAGGATGGCACCGCCCCGACGCGCGAGGAAGGCCGGTCTAGGTTTGCTCCCGTGCCGCGCGCGCTCCACCACCTCGACCTCTGGGTCGACGACGTCGCGACCGCTACCCGCACGCCGGCGGCGAGCAGCACGTCGCGCTCTACGTGGAGAGCTCCGAGGGCTTCGAGGTCGAGGTCGTCGTCGCGGACTGACCACTCGCCGGACAGCGCACGCTCGAAGTCTGCTCGCGGATGTCACGAGTGATCTTCGACCCAGCGGCCCGGAGTCTCGGTGCTCGCCCGACCCGAAGGGGTGGTCGCGCGGATCGCCTGTCAGGTCTAGGTTGCTGCGTGGCCCACTTGCATCCTCGGGAGGACACATGAGCTCCGACACCCTCATCGACGCGTCCTGGCTGGACTACCTGCTGGTCGCGATCTACTTCGGGTTCGTCCTCGGCATCGGCGTGATGGCGCGTCGCTCGGTGTCCGACTCGATCGACTTCTTCCTGTCGGGGCGCTCGCTCCCCGCCTGGGTCACCGGCCTGGCATTCATCTCCGCCAACCTCGGCGCGGTCGAGATCATGGGCATGTCGGCCAACGGCGCGGAGATCGGCCTGCCGACGGTCCACTACTTCTGGGTCGGCGCCGTGCCGGCGATGCTGTTCCTCGGTGTCGTGATGATGCCGTTCTACTACGGCTCCAAGGTGCGTTCGGTCCCGGAGTTCATGTTCAAGCGGTTCGGGACCGGCGCCCACCTGGTCAACGCGATCAGCTTCGCCGTCGCCCAGCTCCTCATCGCGGGCGTCAACCTCGCCCTGCTCGCCGGCATCGTGCACGCCCTGCTGGGGTGGCCGATCTGGGTCGCCCTGATCGTGGCCGGCGCCATCGTGCTGTCCTACATCACGCTCGGCGGGCTGAGCGCGGCGATCTACAACGAGGTGCTGCAGTTCTTCGTGATCGTGGCCTCGCTGCTGCCGCTGACCCTCATCGGCCTGCACCGCGTGGGCGGATGGAGCGGCCTGACCGACAAGATCACCGCTGCGGCCGACAAGGCGCCCGCAGACGCCGCTGTGGCGCCTGCCGCGCAGCAGCTCGAGTCGTGGCCCGGCCAGGCACTCTCCGGCTTCGACTCCTCGATCCTCTCGGTGATCGGCATCGTCTTCGGCCTCGGCTTCGTGCTGTCCTTCGGCTACTGGACGACGAACTTCGTCGAGGTCCAGCGCGCGATGGCCTCGGACTCGATCTCCGCGGCGCGCAAGACACCGATCATCGGCGCCTTCCCGAAGATGTTCATCCCGTTCATCGTGATCATCCCGGGCATGGTCTCGGCCGTCCTGGTGACAGAGATGATCGACCTCAAGAACGGTGGATCACCGGGCGGAGGAGCCTCCGGCGACGGGGTCGCGTACAACGATGCGCTGCTGCTGCTGATGCGCGACGTGCTGCCCAACGGCCTGCTCGGCCTGGCGATCGCGGGCCTGCTCGCGGCCTTCATGGCCGGCATGGCGGCCAACATCTCGGCCTTCAACACGGTGTTCTCCTACGACCTGTGGCAGCGCTACATCCGCAAGGACCACAGCGACGACTACTACCTCCGCATCGGGCGCCTCGCGACCGTCGGGGCCACCGTCATCGCGATCTTCACCGCCCAGATCGCGATGGGCTACGACAACGTCATGAACTACCTCCAGACGCTGTTCGGGTTCTTCAACGCGCCGTTGTTCGCGACGTTCATCCTCGGCATGTTCTGGAAGCGGATGACGCCCACGGCCGGCTGGGTCGGCCTGGTGGCCGGCACGCTGTCCGCCATCGCGGTCGACCGCCTTGCTGCAGCCGGCGTCATCGACCTGCCCGGCCAGGGCGCGGCCTTCCTCGCCGCCTCGACGGCCTTCGTGGTCGACATCGTGCTCAGCGTGGTCGTCTCGATGTTCACCGAGCCCAAGCCCGCGTCCGAGCTGCGCGGCCTGGTCTACTCCGAGACGCCCAGGGAGGACCGCACCGATCCGGACGAGGCGGCCATGCCGTGGTGGCGTCGTACGGTCCCACTGGCCGGCATCGCACTCGCGATGGTCATCGTCCTCAACTTCGCCTTCTGACCCGCCTTCCCCGAGAGGAGCCACCATGTCCGACGCGCAATCCACAGACGGGGCCAACGACACCGACTCCGGCAAGCCCCACAAGGCCGGCCTCTTCGACATCCGCAACATCATCGGTGCGCTGATGGCGACCTACGGCGTGATCCTCACCCTCGCCGGCCTGCTCGGGGAGCACGAGCCGGAGAAGACCGGTGGCGTCAATGCCAACCTCTGGACGGGCCTCGCGCTCCTCGCTGTCGGTGCGTTCTTCATCGTGTGGGCGCGACTGAAGCCCATCGTCGTTCCCGAGCACGTCGACGCGCCCGACGACGACCCGACCCGCCCCGCGCCCCAGCGCAAGCGCCCGCCCGTTCACTGACAGCGGGAAGGGCACGGCTCCCATCTCCATGACCTCCTGCGCGCCGCCCTGCGGGCACCTCGCTGCGTTGTCGTCAGTCGTCGATGCTGGCGCATCGCCTCCCTCCTCCGCCTTGCGATGCGCTCCGCAGGACGACGCTCGCGACGGCCGAGAGCTGAGAGACGTGCCCTAGGGTCTCCCGCATGGAGAGCCTGGTCGCGGAGCTCGAGGATGAGCTCGACGCACGCCTCGCGGACGTCGATGCCGCACTGGCCGCGCACTATCCGGGCACGCGACCCGGACGACAGCCGGTGCACACGGTGTACGTCCCCGCGGACCGCTTCCACGCCGGGCTGGTGGCCGACCACAGCGCTACGGCGCTCGCTGCCGTGGACGAGCACGAGGCGATGCTGCTCGAGATCCTCGACGGCGACGGCGACCTCCTGGCACGCGTACGCGAGAAGCTGGCGCGCGAGCCCGTCGAGGACCTGCGCATCGACTTCGAGGACGGCTACGGCACCCGGTCGGACGACGACGAGGACGCCGACGTCCGGCGCTCCGCCGCGGAGCTGCGGTCGGCGATCGACGCTCGCCAGGCACCGGCGTACACCGGCATCCGGTTCAAGGGCTTCGAGGCGCCGACCCGCAGTCGTGGCCTGCGGACCCTGTCGTTGTTCCTGTCCGGACTGGTCGAAGCGGGTCCGCTGCCGGACGGCTTCGTGGTCACGCTGCCCAAGGTGACCGCGGTCGAGCAGGTCGAGGCCCTGTCGCACACCATGCAACGGCTGGAAGCCGCACTCGGGCTGGCGGGCGAGGTGCTGCGCTTCGAGATCCAGGTCGAGACGCCGCAGTCGATCCTCGGTCCCGACGGCACCGCCCTGGTCGCACGGATGATCCATGCCTCAGCGGGTCGCTGCACCGGCCTGCACTACGGCACCTACGACTACTCGGCGTTCTGCGGCATCGCCGCCTCCCAGCAGAGCCTCGAGCACCCCGTCGCCGACCATGCGAAGGCGGTCATGCAGGCGGCCGCGGCGGGCACCGGCGTGCGCCTCTCCGACGGATCCACCAACATCCTGCCGATCGGCACCCCCGACCAGGTCGCAGCCGCGTGGCACAACCACCTGCGGTTGGTCCGCAGGTCCCTCGAGCGCGGCTACTACCAGGGCTGGGACCTCCACCCTGCGCAGCTGCCGACGCGGTACGCCGCCACGTTCGCCTTCTACCGCGACGGCCTGCCGGCTGCGGCCGCGCGTCTGCGCAACTACGTCGACCGCCAGGACTCGGCGATCCTCGACGAGCCGGCCACCGCGCGGGCCCTGGCCGACTTCCTGCTCCGTGGCCTCGACTGCGGCGCAGTCTCGGCCGACGAGGCCCGCGACGCGACGGGGCTGGACGCCGACGACCTGGCGGGACTCGCACATCGCACCACCGAGACGGAAGGCTGACGCCATGGGCATCGTGCTGGGACCCAACAGGTACGGAAAGGCGGAGTCGCGGGTCGTGCGCATCGTGCGCGACACCCCGCGCCACGAGATCCGCGACCTCAACGTCTCGACGTCGCTGCGTGGCGACTTCGCCGCGGCGCACACCGACGGCGACCAGTCGCAGGTACTGCCGACCGACACCCAGAAGAACACCGCGTTCGCCTACGCCAAGAAGCACGGCGTCACCTCGCCCGAGGACTACGCCCTCGCGCTCGGCGGCCGGCTGCTCGACGCGACGCCGGCGGCCACCGGCGCGACCATCGCGGTCGACGAGTACGCCTGGGACCGGATCCAGGTCGACGGTGCCGGCCACGACCACGCCTTCGTCCGCCGCGGTGGCGAGGTGCGGACCACGCAGGTGGACCTCGGCGATGCCGGAGCGGTGGTCGTCTCCGGCCTCCGGGACCTCGTGGTGCTCAAGTCGACCGGCTCGGAGTTCACGGGCTTCCTCCGCGACGAGTACACGACCCTCCCCGACGCGGACGACCGCATCCTGGCGACCGCGCTCGAGGCGACGTGGCGCTACGGCACCACCGACGGGATCGACTGGAGCGCGACGTACGACGACGTCCGGGCGCTGCTGCTCAGCACCTTCGCGACGACGTACAGCCGGGCCCTGCAGGAGACCCTCTATGCGATGGGCACCGCTGTGCTCACGGCGCACGAGGAGATCGCCGAGATCTCCTTCGTCGCTCCCAACAAGCACCACTTCCTGGTCGACCTCGCACCGTTCGGACTGGAGAACCCCGGTGAGGTGTTCGTCGCCGCCGACCGGCCCTACGGCCTGATCGAGGCGACCGTGACCCGGGAGGAGGACCGATGAGCGTGTCCCGACCCGGTGTCGCGGCGTTCAACGCCATGACCGACGACGAGGCCGGCACGCGCCTCCTGGTCTGCCTCGACTCGCCGCGCTGGGCCGACCAGGTCGCCGCTGGTCGTCCGTACGCCGACCTCGGCGAGATCGAGGCCGCGATGACCGCGGCCTCCGCCACGATCACCGACGACGAGCTGGAGCAGGCACTGGCCCGCCACCCGCGCATCGGCGAACGCGCCGACGCCGCGAAGCACGACGCGAGCCACTCCCGTCGTGAGCAGGCGGGCGTGGACGGTGCCGACGCGGACCTGGCCCGTCGTCTCGAGGAGGGCAACCGGGCCTACGAGGAGCGGTTCGGCCGGGTGTTCATCGTCCGCGCCGCCGGGCGCAGCGGCCACGAGATCCTCGACCACCTGCAGCAGCGGCTCGACAACTCCGACGACCTCGAGCGGGCCGCCACGATCGACCAGCTGACGCAGATCGCCCAGCTGCGGGTCCGGGAGGTGCTGTCCTGATGGCCTCGCTGAGCACCCACGTCCTCGACACGTCGGCGGGCCGGCCCGCTGTCGGCCTCGGCATCACGCTGGAGTCCGCCGACGGCACCGTCCTCGCCCAGGCGGACACCGACGCCGACGGCCGCGTCGGCTCACTGGCCGACGACCTCCCGGAGGGGGCGCACCTCCTCCGGTTCGACACGGGTGGCTGGTTCGCCGCGCAGGGCGTGACGGCGTTCTACCCCGAGGTCGTCATCACCTTCACGATCACCGGCGAGGGGCCCAACGATCAACACTTCCACGTGCCGCTGCTCCTCAACCCCTTCGGCTACTCGACCTACCGGGGCAGCTGAGTGGCCGAGTCGATCCTGCGCGCGCGCCGGGCTGTCATCGGTGGCACCGAGGGCCCGGCGTCGGTGCTCGTCCGCGACGGCCTCATCGTCGCCGTCGGCGCGTACGACGCCCCCGCGGGCGCGGCCGAGGAGGTGGTGCTCGCGGACGACGAGGTGCTGCTTCCCGGCCTCGTCGACACGCACGTGCACGTCAACGAGCCCGGTCGCACCGAGTGGGAGGGCTTCTCCAGCGCGACCCGCGCCGCCGCGGCCGGGGGCGTCACGACGATCCTCGACATGCCGCTCAACAGCATCCCGCCCACCACGACAGTGGCCGCGCTCGACGAGAAGCGCGCGGTCGCGACCGACCAGGCCTACGTCGACGTCGGCTTCTGGGGTGGCGCGGTCCCGACCAACCTCGACGACCTGGCGGGCCTGGACGAGGCGGGCGTCTTCGGGTTCAAGTGCTTCCTGCTCGACTCCGGTGTCGAGGAGTTCCCGCACCTGAGCGCTACCGACTTCGCCACGGCGATGACCGAGACCGCCAGGATCGGCGCGCTGATGATCGTCCACGCCGAGGACGGCGACGCGATCGTCGAGTGCGAGCACGGACCGGCGTACGACGACTTCCTCGCGAGCCGGCCCGAGGTCGCCGAGGAGCAGGCGATCGCGCTGGTCGTCGAGACCGCCCGCTCGACGGGTGGCCGCGCCCACATCGTCCACCTCAGTGCCTCGGGAGCGATCCCGGACCTGCGCGCCGCCCGGAGCGGGGGCGTCGACATCAGCGTCGAGACCTGCCCGCACTACCTGCACTTCGAGGCGGCCTCGATCCCCGACGGGGCCACCGAGCTCAAGTGCTGCCCGCCGATCCGCGACGCGGCCAACCGCGACGCGCTCTGGGTGGGCCTGCGCGACGGCGACATCGATCTGGTCGTCAGCGACCACTCACCGTGCACGGTCGACCTCAAGCGCCAGGACAGCGGTGACTTCGCCGAGGCGTGGGGCGGCATCGCGTCGCTCCAGCTCGGCCTGCCGGTCGTGTGGACGAGCGCCCGCGAGCGCGGCGTACCCCTGACCGACGTGGTGCGGTGGATGGCGACGGCGCCGGCCCGGCGCGTGGGGCTCGCCGATCGCGGCGAGATCGCCGTGGGCATGCAGGCGGACCTCTGCGTCTTCGCGCCCGACGAGCAGTGGGTCGTCGACCCGGCACGGCTGCACCACAAGAACCAGATCTCGGCCTACGCCGGGCGTACGCTCACCGGCACCGTGCGCCGGACCTGGCTTCGTGGACGGCCCGTCGACCTCGAGGCCGAGCCTCGCGGACGGCTGCTGAGAAGGGGAGAGACATGAGCTACTGGGTGCCGAAGGGTGGCCTGCCGGCGCAGACCGAGCTGACCACAGACCGCGCCGTGTTCACCGAGGCGTACGCCGTGCTGCCGCGCGGGACGATGCGCGACATCGTCACCAGCCGGCTCCCGCACTGGGACGACACCCGCCTGTGGGTCATCGCGCGCCCGCTGTCCGGCTTCGCCGAGACCTTCTCCTGGTACGTCGCCGAGGTGGCACCGGGCGGCGGCTCGCACCGCCCGGACGACGACCCCGATGCCGAGGCCGTGCTCCTGGTCGTCGGCGGCACGCCGACCCTCACCGTCGACGGCACCGACCACGCGCTCGAGCCCGGCAGCTATGCCTTCCTGCCGCCGGGCACACCGTGGAGCCTGACCAACGACGGCGACGAGGCCGCGACCTTCCACTGGATCCGCAAGGCCTACGAGCGTGTCGACGGCGTCGAGGTCCCCGAAGTGTTCGTCACGCACGACCGCGACGTCACGATCGAGTCGATGCCCGACACCCATGGCGCCTGGGGGACCCAACGCTTCGTCGACCCCCTCGACGTGCGCCACGACATGCACGTCAACATCGTCACCTTCGAGCCCGGGGGAGCGATCCCGTTCCCCGAGACCCACGTGATGGAGCACGGCCTCTACGTCCTCGAGGGCAAGGCGGTCTACCTGCTCAACAAGGACTGGGTCGAGGTGCAGGAGGGCGACTTCATGTGGCTGCGCGCGTTCTGCCCGCAGGCCTGCTACGCCGGCGGACCAGGGCGGTTCCGCTACCTGCTCTACAAGGACGTCAACCGGCACCCGCGACTCCGGCTCTAGGTGATCCGGATGTGACCGCGGTCACGTACGATGGACCTGACGGGTGGTCGTTCGGCATGGACAACCGGCTCCCCGTGACTCCCTGAACCATGCGCGTCGATCACGCTGCCCCGAGGGAGGATCCCGTGTCCGAGCCGCTCATCACGGTCAACGGTCTGGAACGTCCGCTGGCGGGGACGCCCGAGCACACCAATCTGCTCGACTTCCTGCGCGGTCTCGGCCTCACGGGTGCCAAGGAGGGCTGCGCCGAGGGCGAGTGCGGCGCCTGCGCGGTCATGGTGGCGCGACCCGAGGGCGAGGGGAGCCGCTGGACCGCGATCAACTCCTGCCTGGCGCCGGCCGCGACGCTGGACGGCCAGGAGGTCGTGACCGCCGAGGGCCTGGGCACCGCCGACGCCCTCCACCCGGTGCAGGCCGAGCTCGCCGAGCGCGGTGGCTCGCAGTGCGGCTACTGCACGCCCGGCTTCGTCTGCTCGATGGCCGCCGAGTTCTACCGTCCCGACCGCGAGCCGTGCGACCACCCCGACGCCGAGCACGCACCCAACGGCTTCGACCTGCACGCGATGGGTGGCAACCTCTGCCGCTGCACCGGCTACCGACCGATCCGCGACGCGGCCTGGGCGCTCGGGTCGCCGCCGGTCGAGGACCCGTTCGCCCTGCGCCACGAGTCGCCCGCCCCGCCACCGGCTGCCACCCGGCTCGAGGCGTTCTCCCGTCCGTCCGACCTGACCGAGGCGCTCGCGCTCCTGGCCGAGCACCCCGACGCGACCGTCGTCGCCGGGTCCACCGACTGGGGTGTCGAGGTCAACGTCCGCGGCACCCGGGCGGCGTACGCCGTCGCGGTCGACCGGCTGCCCGAGCTCCGCGGCCTCTCGACCGGCGACACGATCGAGATCGGCGCGGCCCTCACGCTGAGCGAGGCGGAGGCCGGCCTCGCCGGAGCGGTCCCGCTCCTCGACGAGGTCTGGCCGCTCTTCGCGTCCCGGTTGATCCGCAACGCCGCCACCATCGGGGGCAACCTGGGCACGGCGTCGCCCATCGGCGACCTCGCGCCCGCACTCCTGGCGCTCGACGCGGACCTCGTCCTCGCCTCGGTGGACGGCGACCGCGTGGTCGCGCTCGCCGACTTCTTCGCTGGCTACCGCGAGACGCTGCTCCGACCGGGCGAGCTGATCCGGGCGATCCGGGTCCCGCAGCCCCAAGCTGCGCTGGTCGGCTTCCACAAGATCGCCAAGCGCCGCTACGACGACATCTCCAGCGTCGCGGTGGCCTTCGCGCTCGACGTGGTGGACGGCTCGGTGTCGCGTGCGCGCATCGGGCTCGGCGGTGTGGGCGCAACGCCGCTGCGGGCCCTGTCCACCGAGGCCGCGCTGGAAGGTCGCCCCTGGACCCGCGACACCGTCGAGGAGGCGGCCCTCGTCCTCGCCGGCGAGGGCACGCCGATCGACGACCAGCGCGCGAGCGCTGCCTACCGGTCCGCGATGCTCGGCAACGCACTCCGCAAGTGGTGGGGGGAGCAGTCATGAGCCACCTGTCCCAGCGGCCCGAGGACGCAGTCGTCGGCATCGCCCTGCCGCACGAGAGCGCGGCACTGCACGTCACGGGCCAGGCGCTCTACACCGACGACCTGGTCCAGCGGTCCCGCGGCGTGCTCCACGCCTTCCCGGTCTGCTCGCCCCACCCGCACGCGCGGATCACCCGGATCGACCCGAGCGCCGGCCACGGCGGTCGCCGGTGTCGTACGCGTCCTGACGGTCGACGACGTGCCGGGGGTCAACGACGCCGGCACCAAGCACGACGAGCCGCTCTTCCCCGAGATCGTGATGTTCGTCGGGCACGCGGTGTGCTGGGTGCTCGGCGAGACCCTGGAGGCCGCGCGGCTCGGTGCCGCGGCCGTCGAGGTGGACTACGCACCCCTGCCGTCGATCGTGTCCGTCGCCGAGGCGATCGAGGCCGAGAGCTTCCAGGGCGCCCGGCCCGTCGTCGCGCGCGGTGACTCCGAGGGTGCGCTCGCCACGGCGACCCACGTCTTCGAGGGCGTCACCGAGATGGCCGGGCAGGAGCACTTCTACCTCGAGACGCACGCCGCGCTGGCCCACGTCGACGAGGGCGGTCGGGTGTTCGTGCAGAGCAGCACCCAGCACCCCACCGAGACCCAGGAGATCGTCGCGCACGTGCTCGGCGTCGGGAGCCACGACGTCACGGCCCAGTGCGTACGCATGGGTGGCGGTTTCGGCGGCAAGGAGATGCAGCCGCACGGCTTCGCCGCCGTCGCCGCGCTCGGGGCGGTGCTCACCGGACGACCGGTCCGGCTGCGCCTCGACCGCCACCACGACCTCACGATGACGGGCAAGCGGCACGGCTTCCACGCCACCTGGCGGGTCGGGTTCGACGAGGACGGCCTGCTGCAGGGCCTCGAAGCGACCCTGACCTCCGACGGCGGGTGGAGCCTCGACCTCAGCGAGCCGGTGCTGGCTCGCGCGCTGTGCCACATCGACAACGCCTACTGGATCCCGCACATCCGGGTGCACGGCCAGGTGGCGCACACCCACAAGACCTCGCAGACCGCGTTCCGCGGCTTCGGCGGCCCGCAGGGGATGCTCGTCATCGAGGACATCCTCGGTCGCTGCGCACCGCTGCTGGGGGTCGACCCGGTCGACCTGCGGCGGATGAACTTCTACGTCGACGGGCAGGCCACGCCCTACGGCCAGCCGGTGCGTCACCCCGAACGGGTCCTGGCGGCGTGGGAGCAGGTCATCGCCACCGGCGACGTGGCGCAGCGACGCGTGGAGATCGCGGCGTTCAACGAACGCCATGCCGACCGCAAGCGCGCCCTCGCGATCACCCCGCTCAAGTTCGGCATCGCGTTCAACTTCACGTCGTTCAACCAGGCGGGTGCGCTCGTGCACGTCTACAAGGACGGCTCGGTCCTGATCAACCACGGCGGCACCGAGATGGGTCAGGGCCTGCACACGAAGATGCTGCAGGTCGCCGCGACCAGTCTCGGCGTGCCGCTCGAGCGCGTCCGCATCTCGCCCACCCGGACCGACAAGGTGCCCAACACCTCGGCCACGGCCGCCAGCTCGAGCGCCGATCTCAACGGCGGCGCGATCAAGGACGCCTGCGAGCAGATCACTGCGCGGCTCACCGAGCACGACGCCGGTCGCGGCCTGCCGTGGGACGAGCTGGTGAACGACGCCTACTTCTCCCGCGTCCAGCTCTGGGCCGCCGGCTTCTACCGGACCGAGGGGCTGCAGTGGGACGCCGCCGCGATGAAGGGGCACCCGTTCAAGTACTTCGCCTACGGCGTCGCCGCCGCCGAGGTCGAGGTCGACGGGTTCACCGGCGCCTATCGCACCCGCCGCGTCGACATCGTCCAGGACGTCGGCGACAGCCTCTCGCCGCTGGTCGACATCGGCCAGATCGAGGGCGGCTTCGTCCAGGGCGTCGGCTGGCTGACGCTGGAGGACCTCCGCTGGGACGAGTCCGACGGACCGGGTCGCGGTCGGCTCACCACCCAGGCAGCCAGCACCTACAAGCTGCCGTCGTTCAGCGAGCTGCCCGAGGAGTTCCACGTGGCGCTCCTCGAGCAGGCGCACGAGGACGGCGTCGTCTACGGGTCCAAGGCCGTCGGCGAACCTCCGCTCATGCTGGCGTTCGCGGTCCGCGAGGCGCTGCGGGAGGCTGCCGCCGCCTTCGGGCCGGCCGGCACGAGCGTCGAGCTCGCGTCCCCCGCGACGCCCGAGGCCGTGTTCTGGGCCGTCGAGCGGGCTCGGGGCGTGGCATGAGCTGGCTGAGGGCCGTGGAGCGGCTGCGCGAGGGGCGGGAGCCCGGCGTGCTGGTGACCGTCGTCGACGTACGCGGCCACGCGCCGCGTGACGCGGGCGCCAAGATGGTCGTCGCCGCCACTCGCACGTGGGGGAGCGTCGGTGGCGGCAACCTCGAGGAGACCGGTGTGGCCAGGGCGCGGGCGATGCTCTCGACGGGGGCGGTCGACCCCGAGCAGCTCACGATCGGGCTGAGCGACAAGGCCCGCACCGACCACGGCCGGCAGTGCTGCGGCGGCGAGGTCACCCTCCTGCTGGAGCCGCTGGCGGTCCGCCCGTCCGTCGCCGTCTTCGGCGTCGGCCACGTCGGCCTGGAGCTGGCGCGCGTGCTGGCGCGCCACGACCTCGACCTGCACCTGGTGGACTCCCGCACCGACCAGCTCGCCGACGAGCGGCTCGCCGTCCTCGCCGACGCGGAGGCGCGCATCCGGGTGCACCACTCGCCGGTCCCCGAGCTCGCGCTCGGGTCGGTGCCGCGCGGCACCCACGTCCTGGTGATGACCCACGACCACGCCGAGGACTTCGCCCTCTGCGACGCGGCCCTGCGCTGCACCCACCTCGGCACGGTCGGGCTGATCGGGTCGGACGCGAAGTGGACGCGCTTCCGGGCGGGCCTCCGGGTGGAGGGCCACGACGAGGCCACCATCGACCGCATCCGCTGCCCGATCGGGCTGCCCGGCATGCCCGACAAGGAGCCGCAGGCCATCGCCGTGTCAGTGGCCGCCGAGCTCCTGCAGGTGTTCGCCGCCGACTCCGTCCGCACGGGAGCGTGACGGCGCCATGATCGCCACCGAGGTCATCTACCGCGCCCGCGCCTTCGACACGCCCGAGGACCCCTTCACGAGCGGTGCCGGGTTCCGCTACGAAGGCGACCTCGGGCTGGTCGTCTCCGACGGTGTGATCGTCGATCGGGGTCCTTACGCGGACGTGGCGGCCATCCGGCCCGGAGCGCCGGTCCTCGACCTGCGGGACGGGATCCTGCTGCCGGGGTTGGTCGACACGCACGTCCACTTCCCGCAGGTCCGGGTCATCGGGGCGCTGGGCATGCCGCTGCTGGAGTGGCTCGACCGGTGTGCCCTGCCGGAGGAGCAGCACCTCGCCTCGGCCGACTACGCGGCCACCATCGCCTACGAGTTCGTCGCCGGCCTGATCGCCGCCGGGACCACCACGTCCCTCGTCTTCGGCTCGCACTTCGCCTCCGCCGTGGACCTGCTCTTCGCCGAGGCGGAGCGCTACGGACTGCGGGTGACGAGCGGGCTGGTGGTCAGCGACCGGATCCTGCCCGAGCCGCTGCTCACCACGCCGGAGCGGGCCTACGCCGAGGCCCTCGACCTCGCCCGGCACTGGCACGGCCGCGGCCGCCTGCGCTACGCCGTCACGCCACGGTTCTCGCTGTCGGCCTCCGACCCGATCCTCGCCGCCTGCGAAGCGGTGCTGGCCGACGTCGACGGCGCCTGCTTCACCTCGCACCTCAACGAGAACCCCGCCGAGGTGGAGACGGTCAACGGCCAGTTCCCCGACCGGGCGCACTACGTCGACACCTACGACCACCACGGCCTCCTGGGACCACTGTCGGTCCTCGCCCACGACGTGCACCCCACCGATCCCGAGCTGGCGGTCCTCGCCGCTCGCGGGTCGTCGGTGTCGCACTGCCCGACCAGCAACTCCGCCCTGGGCTCCGGGCTGTTCCCGCTGCGGCGGCACCTCGAGGCGGGCGTACGGGTCGCCCTGGGCAGCGACGTCGGCGCGGGCACCGGGTTCTCGATCTTCAAGGAAGGGCTCCAGGCCCACTTCCTCCAGCACCTCATGGGTGCCGACGGCCTGCCGCTCACGGCGGCCCACCTGCTCCACCTCAGCACCACGGCGGGCGCCGCCGCGCTCG
Source organism: uncultured Actinomycetota bacterium (assembly GCA_963711175.1). Taxonomy (GTDB): domain Bacteria; phylum Actinomycetota; class Actinomycetes; order Propionibacteriales; family Nocardioidaceae; genus Nocardioides. The sequence goes on along the minus strand of CAVQDC010000003.1, from coordinate 38,417 downwards.
GGCTCGGGGACACGGTCGGGGACCTCTCGGTCGGCAAGCAGTTCGACGCCGTCCTGGTCCGTCCGCCCGCCGGCACCGCCCTCGACATCGGCCTGCGGCACGCCGACTCACCCGAGGGAGCCCTCGGGAAGGTGTTCGCGATGGCCGGGGACGCCGACGTCGCCGAGGTGTGGGTCGGCGGCGACCAGATCGCGTCCGGCGGGTTCGTCCGGCCGGTCAGTCGCCGCGCGCCAGCAGGACGTCGTACGCCTGCAGGGTGAGGAAGTCGGGGTAGTCCTCGTCGAGGGCGCACTCGACGAACAGCCGGCGCGCGTCGTCGTCGACGGTCCCGTCGAGTGCCGCGTGCTCCTCGGCGACGAGCCGCTCCACGAGCGCGTGGGTGACGGTCTCGCCGGTGTCCAGCCGCACCTCGTTGTGCACCCACTGCCAGACCTGCGAGCGCGAGATCTCGGCGGTGGCGGCGTCCTCCATCAGGTTGTCGATGCCGGCCGCACCGTTGCCCGAGAGCCACGCGTGGAGGTACTGCATGCCGATCCGGACGTTGCCGCGCAGGCCCTGCTCGGTGCGCTCGCCCGGCGTCTGGTCCACCGCCAGCAGGTCGGCCGCCGAGACCGAGACGTCCTCGCGAAGCACGTCGAGCTGGTTGTCGCGGCCGTCGAGCACGCCGTCGAACACCTCCTCGCAGAGCGGCACGAGGTCGGGGTGGGCCACCCACGACCCGTCGAACCCGGCACCGGCCTCGCGTGACTTGTCCTCGCGCACCTTGGCGAACGCGCGCTCGTTGACCTCGGGGTCGCGGCGGCTCGGGATGAACGCCGCCATCCCACCGATCGCGAACGCGCCGCGACGGTGGCAGGTGCGCACCAGCAGGTCGGCGTACGCCTTCATCATCGGCGCCGCCATCGTCACCGCGTTGCGGTCGGGGAGGGTGAAGGCGGGACCGGCGTCGCGGAAGTTCTTGATGATGCTGAACAGGTAGTCCCACCGGCCGGCGTTGAGCCCGGCGGCGTGGTCGCGCAGCTCGTAGAGGATCTCGTCCATCTCGAAGGCCGCGGTGATGGTCTCGATCAGGACCGTCGCCCGGACCGATCCGTGCGGCACGCCCAGGGTGGCCTCGGCGTGGGTGAAGACGTCGTCCCACAACCGCGCCTCGAGGTGGGACTCCATCTTGGGCAGGTAGTAGTACGGCCCGCTGCCGCCGGCCAGCAGCTCGCGCGCGTTGTGGAAGAAGTGCAGTCCGAAGTCGACGAGGGCCGCGACCACCGGCCGGCCGTCCGCCGTCAGGTGGGCCTCGTCGAAGTGCCAGCCGCGCGGTCGCGGCAGGACCACCGGCGTCCGCGACGGGTCCCGGACGGCGTACTCCTTGCCCTCCGGCGAGGTGAAGGCGAGCTCACCGCGTGCTGCGTCGCGCAGCGTCAGCTGGCCACCGACGACGTTGCGCCAGTGGGGCGTGTTCGCGTCCTCGAGGTCGGCGAGCCAGACGCGGGCGCCGGAGTTGAGGGCGTTGATCGCCATCTTGGGGTCGGTGGGCCCGGTGATCTCGACGCGGCGGTCCCGCAGGTCCGCCGGCACCGGCGCGACCGTCCAGTCCCCGGTGCGCACCTCGACCGTCCCGGGGAGGAAGTCGAGCGTGCCCGTGCGCACGATCTCGGCGCGGCGCTCGCGGCGGAGCGCGAGCAGCTCGTCGCGGCGGTCGTGGAACCGCGCATCGAGGTCGGCGACGAAGGCGAGGGCCTCAGGAGTGAGGATCTCTGCCGACCGCGGCACGGAAGGGGCGGTGACGACGAGGTCGGCCATGCCGCCACGATAACCTCCTCGGGATGCTCCGCGCCCGACTCCTGACCTGTGCCCTCGTGGTCCTCGCGCCCCTCCTGGTCGCGTGCGACGGTGACGCGCCGACCGTCGCACTCCTCGTCGCCGATGCCTCGGACTCCACGTCCCGCGCGATCGACGTCGAGCGCTTCACCGAGCGGGTCGAGGCGACCTGCGACGAGTGCCGCGTGACGGTGTACGACGCCGCGGGAGACGCCGACACCCAGAAGAGCCAGGCCCGCCAGGCCGAGGCCCGGCAGTCCGACGTCGTGGTCGTGGTGCCCGTCGACGCCGGCGACCTGGGCACGCTGATCGGGCTCGACCTCCCCGTCGTGTCGCTCGGTGAGCTGGTGCCGGGATCCGACCGCTTCGTCGGACTCGAGGACGGTGAGGTGCCGGTCCTGGAGGGCTCTGACCTCCAGGCCGCGCGCAACGTGGTCCTCGGGGACGAGAAGTCGATGACCTACGTGCCGACCCGGGCGATGAGCGAGCAGGCCGCCGACGTGGCCGTGGCGCTCGTCGCCGGGACGCCGCCACCCGAGTCAGGAGGGGCCGACGCCCGGGAGGTCGACGGGGTGGAGTCCTGGCTCTATGACCAGCAGGACGTCACGATCGACGGCCTGACCTCCTTGCTGGTGGGCCAGGGGGTCCTGACCCTCGACGAGCTCTGCAGCGGGAGCACCGAGAAGCGCTGCGCCAAGCTGGGCCTGAGATGAGAAGACGCCGATGATCGAGATCCTCACCCCCGTCCAGGTCGACCGGGCCCGCCGGACTGGCGCGCTGGTCGCCGACATCCTGGCCACCCTGCGTGGCCGCAGCCTCGTCGGGACCAACCTGCTCGAGCTCGACCGCTGGACCGCCGAGATGATCCGCGACGCCGGGGCCGAGTCCTGCTACGTGGACTACGCGCCGTCGTTCGGTCGCGGGCCGTTCGGCCACTACGTCTGCACCGCCGTCAACGACGCCGTGCTGCACGGTCGTCCCCGCGACCAGCGCCTCGCCGACGGCGACCTGCTGACGCTCGACCTCGCCGTACGCCTCGACGGGGTCGCCGCAGACTCCGCGATCAGCTTCGTCGTGGGGGAGAGCCGGCCCGACGGGAGCGTCGAGATGATCGAGACCACCGAGCGGGCGCTCGCCGCGGGCATCGCCGCGGCGGGACCGGGCGCGCGGATCGGTGACCTGTCCCACGCGATCGGCAGCGTGCTCCACGAGGCCGGATACCCGATCAACATGCAGTTCGGCGGTCACGGCATCGGCACGACGATGCACCAGGACCCGCACGTCTCCAACGACGGTCGCCCCGGCCGCGGCTACCAGCTCCGCCCGGGCCTGCTGCTCGCCCTGGAGCCGTGGATCATGGCCGACACCGACGAGCTCGTCACCGACGCCGACGGCTGGACGCTCCGCAGCGCGACGGGCTGCCTCACCGCCCACAGCGAGCACACCATCGCGATCACCGACGACGGTGCCGAGATCCTCACGCTGCCGTCCTCGTCCGCCTGACAGGGCGCGCGGATCTGGCGAGATCCGGAAGAACGGCGTGACTCTCGGTCAGCGCTCGAAGCACATCGGGAACTGATTCCGGGCCGGGCACGTCCACACGACGTGACCAGACAACACGCGGCGACCGCCACGTTCCTCGTTGCTGCGTGTGCCGTGCTCAACGGCTGTGGCGATCAGACGGGACCAGATCAGGAGGCCACTGGCTCGTCACGTACCTCGTTCGAGGCTGCCACCCACCTGACACTCCCGACGTCGTACGTGTTCACGCTGACATCCTCCTGCGGTGAACGTGGCCTGATCGGGGACTATCGGGTCACCGTGCGCGACGAGCAGGTGAGGGACGTCGACAACCTCGACGACGACTATCCGTACGAGCCGACGCTCGCCGAGGTTCCCACCCTGCAAGACCTTGCGGACCTGGCTTCGTCCGCCAGCCCCGACGAGGTCGTCGAGTACGAGGTGGACGAGGAAGGCGTGCCCCGATCGCTCAGCCTCGACCCCGTGCCCAACGGCATCGACGACGAAGAGTGTTACGAGGTCGCCGACCTCGTGCCGCTGAGCTGAGCGAGATGTGGCGCTGTCCGCCGTGCCGCGGCCACCGAGATCCACCGGAGTGACCGAAGCCGGTCGAGTGCCGCGCGTCAGCGCTTCTGCAGGCTGAACGGGGACGAGGTGTCCATCGACCCGCGGCGGGGTGCGACGGCGTACTCCATCGATCCGTCGACACCGAGTCGGACGACCGCCCACTCGCCCTCCTGGTAGGTCACCACGAGCACGTGGTCGGCGTCCTCCCAGACCTCGTCGAAGTACGTCGCGGAGGTGCCGTCGCGCTTCGCTGCGAAGGTCCGGACCACGGAGCCGTCCGCGGTCGCGAGCAGGTCGAGGACCAGCGGGCCGAAGCCGTCGGCGTACGCCGGGGTGCCGAGGACGTGCTGGTTGTCCGGGGAGATGCCGCCCAGCTGGTTGTCGCACGTGCGCCACCGGACGTTCCAGCTGCGCAGCATCGCACTGCACGATCCGAAGTCGTTGACGGACGTGATCCCGCCGAGCCACGGGCCGCGACCGGTCGAGGCGAGCCGCAGGTGCGGTGCGCGGTCGACGATGCCGTGCGAGGAGGTGTACCAGGCACGCGCGCCGTTGACGTAGATCGTGCAGCCGTTGCTGGCCTCGCCCTCCTGGCAGTCCTCGCCGAAGACCGCGACCGCCCGACCCTTGCCGGTGATCGGGACCGGGTTGAAGGTCAGCACCCGGTCTCCGTCCTGGTCGATCGACCAGACCTTGCCGCCCCTGCCGGAGAAGGCGACGGTCCCGCCTCCTGCCGAGACCGCGAGCCCGTAGCCGGCACGCCACTCGCGGCGGCCCGGACTACCGTCCGCGCCGATCCACCTCGTGGTCGAGCGCCCGCCGAAGGTCTGCACGACGTAGCCCGACCCCATCGGTGCGAACTGGTCGACCCGGTTGGCGACCGGCGTCGGCACTCCGCTCGTGCCGTGGATGACCGTCCGCCCGGACCGGCGCTCGGTCCACGCGAGGGCCGGCGGCGCCCCCTGGTCGAGGTCGGAGACGTCGAGGACGGTACGGGGGGCCGAGGACCGGGGCGCTTCCGCAGCCGGCCCGGCCTGGGTCGGTGCGCCGAGCGACGCGGCGAGGAGCACTGCAGTGGTGGCGACGACGCCGGAGCGGGCGATGGTGTGCATGTCAGGGAGACGCGGATGACCCGTCCGAGGTTGCCTCCCGCCCGATAGTCCGCATCAAAATTCTGGTCCCAGCCGCTCGGGACCAGAATTTTGATGCGGACTATCCCCGGGGGAAAGCCGGCGGGACCTCGAGGCCCTCGCCGGCCAGGACCTCGCGCAGCCGCTCGGGGTGGTTGGTGATGAGGCCGTCGACACCGAGGCGCACGAAGTGGCGCATGGTCGCCTCGTCGTCGACGACGTACGGGATCACCCCGAGGCCGGCGCCGTGCGCCTCCCCGACCAGCGCCTCGGTCACGAACGGCGTGTACGCCGGGTCCTCGATCCCGGAGGCGTACGGCGAACCGTGGATCGGCGAGATCGCGGTGAAGCCCTGCATGGCGGCGGTGCGGACGAAGTCGGGGTCGACGGCGAGGCCGTCGAACCAGGGGGACGGCATGTCGGCCGAGGACTTCAGGTACTTCGGGGAGACGAGGAGGTTGCGCTCGAGGGACGGCTCCGCCTCGCCGACCATGGCGAGCACGCCCCAGTCGAAGCACTGGATGCTGGTGCGCGCGCACAGCTCGTCGATGCGCAGCGCCTCGACGACCTTCGCCACGAAGGCCTCACGAGTGGTGAGCTGCGAGGCGTCGAGGGCGTCGTACTTGATCTCGAGGTTGATCCGCACCGGGTCCGCTCCGCGCTCGCGCAGGAGTGCAGCGACCTGCCGCAGCAGTGGCATCGTCGGCGGGAGCTCGGAGCGGGTCAGTGTCCGGATGCGGTGGGCGTCTGCGAGCCCGCCGTGCACGGTCGGGTCGTGGGAGACGACCACGTCGTCCTCGGAGGTGAGCTGGACGTCGAGCTCGAGCGTCGAGATGCCGAGCGCGAGGGCGCGGCCGAAGGCCTCGAGGGTGTTCTCGGGCCAGAGGCCGGCGCCGCCGCGGTGGGCCTGCAGGTCGAAGGTGGTCACTCGCCGTAGAGCGCCTCGACCACGTCGGCGTACTTGGTGCGGACCACCCGCCGCTTGAGCTTCAGCGTCGGGGTCAGCTCCTCGGACTCCGCGGTCCACTCGTCGGGCAGCAGCTCCCAGGCCTTGACCTGCTCGGGTCGCGAGAGCCGCTCGTTGGCCCTGTCGACCGCCGCCTGTGCCATCGCCCGGATCTGCGGCTTGCTCGACAGGTCGGCGAGGTCGGTGAACTCGATGCCCATCTTCGCGGCCACCACCGGCGCGATCTCGCCGTCGAGAGTGAGGATCGCGACGACGTAGGACTGGCCGTCGCCGAGCGCCATCGCGTGCCCGACGATCGGCGACTCCTTGAGGTAGTTCTCGATGTTGGAGGGCGCGATGTTCTTGCCCGCGGAGGTGATGATCAGCTCCTTCTTGCGGTCGACGATCGAGTAGAAGCCGTCGTCGTCGACGGTGCCGATGTCGCCGGTGTGGATCCAGCCGTCCTCGTCGATCAGCGAGCGCGTCGCCTCCTCCTGGAGGTGGTAGCCGGGAGTGTTGACCGGCCCCCGGGTGAGCACCTCGCCGTCCTCGTCGAGCCGGACCTCGATGCCGGGGTTCGGCACACCGACGGTGCCGAGCTTGAAGTGCTCGGGGCCGTTGGACGTGAAGGCTCCGGTGGTCTCGGTCATGCCGTAGACGTCGTACACGCGCAGGCCCAGCCCACCCATGAACTTCGCGACCTCGAGCGGCATCGGCGCCGCGGCGCTGGCCGCCCACTCGACCTGGTCGAGACCGAGCAGCAGCCGGAGGAACGCGAGGATCGCCTCGTCGGCCCGGGCGTACGCCTCCGCGACCTCCGGCGTCATCTCGTTGCCGTACTCGTGCGCCTGGGTCCACGCGAGGCCTGCCGCCATGGCGTTCCTCACGAGCTCCTGGTTGGCGGGATCGGGGTCCTCGGCGAGCTTGGCCGAGATCCCGGTCTTGATCTTCTCCCAGACCCGCGGCACGCCGAAGAACGCCGTCGGGTGGACCTCACCCAGCGCGCCGAGAAGGCCGCCCGGGTCGGGGATCGCATGCACGTGGCTGCCGAGGAAGGGAGGCGAGTACGTCGCCAGGATCCGCTCGGCGATGTGCGCGAGCGGGAGGTAGGAGATCGAGCGCTGCGGGCCCTTGAGGCCGGCGTTGTCGAGCGTCGAGACCGCCTCGAACATCACGTTGTGGTGGGTGAGGACGACGCCCTTGGGGTTGCCGGTGGTGCCGGACGTGTAGAGGTAGGTGGCGGGCAGGTCGGGGGTGATCCGGTCCATCCGCGCCTCCACGCCGCTGGTGTCGTCGCCGTGCGCGAGGAAGTCGCCCCACGTCATCACGCGTGGGTCGTCGACGCTGTCGGCGTCGGCCAGCATCACGACGTGGCGGATCGAGTCGACCGCGTCGAGGGCGCTCTCCCACCGCTGGTAGCGATCGTGGTCCTCGAGGACCACTACCACCGGCCGCGACTCACCTGCGATGAAGGCGACCTGGTGTTGGGCGAGGGTGTTGTAGATCGACATCGGGATCGCCGCGGCGGCCATCGTGCCGAAGTCGGCGAGCGTGTGGGCGGTGCGGTTGGCGGCCATGATCGCCACCGGGTCGCCCTTCTCGACACCGAGGTCGATCAGCGCCGCGGCCACGCGCTGCGTCTGCTCCCACGTCTCGGCCCAGCTGATCGTCGACCAGGTCTCGCCCTCCGGCACGTCGAACTTGTCGGAGAAGGCCGGCAGGTCGCCGAACGTGTCCGCGGCCCGGCGCACCTGTGCCGGCATGTGCAGGCCGAGGATGCGCGCCTCGTACTCCTCGCGGACTGCCGCGACGTCGGCGGGGATCTCGTGGGCCATGGCATCTCCTGGAGCAGTGTGTGGCGGGGGTCACATCATGGCGGTCGCGTCCGTGGGCTGACTAGGTGCCGTGCCACCCGGCGGGTCCGGCGCGCTGAGGTGGGCGCACAGGTCGGTCTGGACCTGCGAGAGCCGCACCAGGAAGGCGCGCTCGTCGAGCCGCTTGCGGCGCATCCAGCCGGTGACCTCGTCGTTGCACTTGCTCGCGTTGCACGACGCGCACGCAGGGACGACGTTGAGCAGGGTGTAGCGCCCACCTCGGGACAGGGCCAGGACGCAGTCCTTCTGCAGGGGCCTGCCGGTCGCGCCGCAATAGGCGCACCCGCCCCACGCGGCGACGAGGGCCGACCACTCGGCCGTGCTCAGGTCGTGCTCGACGGCGGCCATGCGGCGCTGGCGACGACGCGTGGCCCGCGCTCGTCGGCTCCGGGCAGGCGGCATGTCGGCAGCGTAGGGGAGCCTCCGCCCCGGCCGTCGCCTCCTCGCCGTGACGTGTGCCGGTGAGGACGTCCGGGCGGCCGGATCGTCACACGTCCCTGCTATCGCCCGCATACTGGATCCATGACCTCGATCGAGCCGTCGGAGCCGGCGGCTCGGCGTACTCGGACCCCCGAGCAAGCCGCAGCATGGGCCGAGGTCGAGGACCATCGGGCACGTGTCCGCTCGCACGCACCACGTACGGTCGTGGATCCGGTCGCCGTGGCGCGCCTGGTCATCGGCGTGCTGATGGCGGCCGCCGCGCTGACGACCTACTTCGTGATGGCGCCCGACGACTCGGACGAGCAGCGCGTGGGGTCGGCCATCCAGTACCTCGACGTCGTCTCGGCCCAGCAGGAACGCCGTGACGACCGCCGCGACGCACTCCTGGTCATCGGCCTGGTCGGTGCAGGCGCAGCGGTGGCGACGAGCCGACTCGGGCGGCGTACGGTCGAGCCTCCCAGCTGAGCCGAGGAGACGACATGGTGGCGAGCCGATCGGCGCGCGAGAGGAAGGCGGCCGCGCAGGCAGGCCCGCTCGCGCGCGTGAAGATCGACCTCGACGGTGAGCAGCAGTTCCTCTACCGGATCAGCTGCACGAGCTGCGTCGCCCGTGAGCACCGGGCCTGGTCGACGCACCGCGCCGGTGACGACAACGGCTTCATGGCCGCCATGGACCGCTGGATCTTCCACCTGGTCGAGAAGCACCCCGGCGAGGACGCGCCCTGCCTCGCCTTCCGGGCGGAGGCGGAGCAGCGCCTGCACGACCGTCGCGAGGGCGGCTGAGGCACCCCATCGGGTCACGACCTGAGCGCGTGCCGCGCGCCGTCATCCCACAGGGTGGTTTGCCGTTCCGCCGAGTCAGCGAGTGTGTGACTCCCCTCGAACGAAGGAGATCAACATGTCGGACGACGCGAAGGCCGCCAAGGAGCTCGTCGAGACCCTGAAGGACGGTGAGCGAGGCTATGCCACGGCCGCCGACAAGCTGCGCGACAGCGACCGCTCCGAGTGGGCCGCGACCATGCAGCGGTTGTCGGAGCAGCGAGCCGGCTTCTGTCGGGAGATCGTCGACCTCGGCCACGACTACGGCGACGACGTCGACGAGAGCGGCTCGGTCGCTGCCTCCCTGCACCGGGGCTGGCTCTCGCTCAAGGATGCCGTGACGGGCGACGACGCCGGCAGCGTGCTGAAGGCGGCCGAGACCGGGGAGGACCACGCGGTCTCCGAGTACGAGGACGCGCTGAAGATGGACCTCAGCTCCGGCTTCCGTGACGTCGTCGTACGCCAGCAGGCCGCCGTCGTCGCTGCTCGTGACGAGGTGAAGGCGCTCCACGCCGCCAGCTGATCCGGACACCACCCGGGGGAGGTGGCACCAGCTCAGCTCGTCAGCCATGCTGGTGAGATGCCTCCCCCCGGTGACCTCCGTGACGAGCTCGCTGACGCGGCGCGCGAGATGCAGCTCGACAGTCCGCAGGATGCCATGCAGCGAGCCGTGCAGATCGCGACCCAGATCATCCCCGGGTGCGACGAGGCCGGGGTGTGCGTGGTCCACCGCGGCGAGCGCATCGACACCCATGCCACCAGCAGCGACGTCCTCCGCGACGTCGACGCGTTGCAGCATGTGCTCGACGAGGGACCCTGCCTCGACGCCTTGAGGCGCGACCACACCGTGGTCAGCGAGAACCTGTCGACCGACGAGCGGTGGACCACGTGGGGTCCGCAGGTCGTCGAGCGGATCGGCATGCTCAGCACCGTGAGCTACCGGCTCTACGTCACCGACAAGGACCTCGGTGCGCTCAACCTCTACGGCAAGGAGGCGTCGGCCTTCTCCGAGGAGGACATCGCGGACGGCCTCGCCCTCGCCGCCCACGTCGGGGTGGCGCTCGCGGCCGCCCTCGAGGTCCAGCACCTCGAGCGGGCGCTCAGCGGCCGCACGGTCATCGGTCAGGCCACCGGCATCGTGATGGAGCGCTTCGACCTCGACGCTGACCGAGCGTTCTCGGTCCTGAGCCGGATGTCGCAGCAGAAGAACGTCAAGATCCGCGACCTGGCCGAGCAGGTCGTGACCACCCGCACCATTCCCATGACGTAGGGCGACCGTCACAGGGCGGTCACTAGGGTCGTGACGTGGACACGGATGTCGTCGTGGTGGGTGCCGGACTGGCCGGACTCCGCTGCGCGCAGGTCCTGGCCGACGCCGGCCGCGACGTCGTGGTGCTGGAGTCCTCCGACGTCGTCGGCGGCCGGATCCGTACGGACCGGGTCGACGGCTTCCTGGTCGATCGAGGCTTCCAGCTGCTCAACCCCGCCTACCCGGCCGTACGCCGCTGGGTGGACGTCGACGCGCTCGGGCTCCAGCCCCTGGGAGCAGGTGTCGCCGCCCGCACCGACGACGGTGTCGCGGTCCTCGGACACCCTCTGCGCGAGCCCGGCCTCGTGCCCGGCACCCTGCGCACCGCCGTGCGACGCCCCCGGGAGGTCGCCGCGCTCGCGCGATGGGCGGCTCCCGTCCTCCGTCCCCGGCCCAGGGGCACCCTCGAGACCGTCCTCGCCGGACGGACGGACGTGGACCGGCGTACGGCGCTGGACAGGGCAGGCGTCGACGGTCTGGTCCGACGCGTCGTCGACCGGTTCTACGCCGGAGTCCTGCTCGAGGACGACGGCAGCACGGCCGACCGGTTCGCCCTGCTGCTGGCGTGGATGTTCGTCAAGGGAGTGCCCGCCCTGCCCCGCGACGGGATGGCCGCCCTGCCGGCCCAGCTGGCGGCTCGCCTCGGGGACCGCGTCCGCCTCCAGCAGACCGTCCGATCGGTGACCGGTCGATCCGTCGGCACGGACGCCGGGACCTGGACGGCGCGCCACGTGGTGCTCGCGACCGGTGCCGCCGAGGCCGCGGAGCTGTCCGGGATGTCGGTGCCACCCACCAAGGGCGTCGCGACGACCTGGTGGGCGGCCAGCGACGCGCCCGCCACCGACCTGCTGCACGTCGACGCCCGCCGCACCCCGACCGGGCCCCTCGTCAATGCCGCCGTCGTGTCGCGCGCGGCGCCGTCGTACGCACCCCCGGGACGTCACCTCGTGCAGGGTTCCGCGCTGATGGGGCCCGGGCGCGTCATCGACGAGACGTCCATGCGTCGTCACGCGGGCGACCTGCTCGGGATCGATCCGTCCGGTTGGGAGGTGGTGGCCCGCCACGAGATCCCCGATGCACTGCCGGCCCAGCCTCCGCCCTACGAGCCCCGTCGTCCCGTCAGGGTCGGCGACCTGGTCGTGTGCGGCGACCACCGCGACACCGGTTCGATCCAGGGTGCGCTGGTCAGCGGACAGCGCGCTGCCGAGGCGATCCTGTGACGACGCCGGACGTCGTGGTCGTCGGCGCGGGGCTCGCGGGCGTCGCGTGCGCAGGCGAGCTGCAGCGCGTCGGCGTGCGCGTACGCGTCCTCGACCGGGGGCACCGCCCAGGCGGTCGGATGGCGTCGCGGCGACTGTGGGACCGCCCGACGGACCTCGGAGCGTCCTACCTGACCGCGTCCGATCCCGCGTTCGCCGAGGTGGTGGACCGATGGGCCGCGCGCGACCTCGCCGCCCCCTGGACCGACACCTTCTGCGTGCTGGGGCAGGAGCCGCCGCGGACGACCACCGGACCTGTCCGCTGGGGCGCGCCCCACGGGCTGCGCTCGCTCGTCGAGGACCTCGCTGCAGACCTCGACGTGGAGAAGGCGGAGCTCGGCGACCTCGAGGACCTCGACGGCACCCCGGCAGCCGTCGTGCTCGCCATGCCCGACCCCCAGGCCGTCCGCCTCTGCGGCGACCACCCGGTGGGGGACCGTGCTCGACCGCGAGTGGGAGCCCGTGATCGCGCTGGCTGCTCGCTGGGACCGCCGCTCGTGGGACCGTCTCAGTCCGACCGGTCGCTTCGACGGTGCCTTCGTCAACGACGACCCGTCGATCGGCTGGGTGGCCGACGACGGACGTCGCCGTGGTGACGGAGCGCCCGTCCTGGTGGCGCACTCCACACCCGACCTGGCCCGCCGCCACCTCGCCGACCCGGCAGCTGCGGTCCCGGAGCTGGTGGCTGCCGTGCGCCGGCAGCTCGACCTGGACGAGCCCGCCGACGTCCATGTCCACCGCTGGACCTACGCCCGACCGATCGGCGAGCGTCAGGCGTCGTACGCCATCGTCGACGGCCCCCGCTGGCCGGTCGGCGTCTGCGGCGACGGGTGGGGGCCGAAGCCCAAGGTCGAGACCGCCTGGCTCTCGGGGATGCGGCTGGGTCGCGCCCTCGCGGAGCGGCTCAGCGGCGCCTGAAGCCCGAGCAGAGCACGCGCAGGTAGTCGATCGCCTCGTCGCCGCGGTAGTAGACCTGCTGCTCGGCCACGAAGTCGCCGTCGTCGTTGGTCAGGTCGAAGCGGTAGCTCACGTGGGCGGTGTCGGCCACGGCGTCGCCGTCGGCCACGTCGGCGCGCTCGATCCGGTCGGACTCCTCGAACCACGAGCCGAAGACGGTCTCGACGACGTCGTCGGGGCCGGTGCCCTCCCACGTACGTCCCGGGGTCAGACCCCTGAAGTCGACCTGGTCGGCGAGCAGCGCGCGCAGGGCGGTCTCGTCCTTGGCGGCGATGGCGTGCGCGAAGCGCGTGCCCAAGGTCTCGGTCATGCTCCCAGTGTGCCCCCCGAGGAGGGTGCGCCGGGCGTGGTCTGGACACCAGCGGCCAGCACGGCCAGGTCGCGCTCGGCATAGAGCCGGTGCTCCCACTCCTCGTTGAGGACCACCTTCAGGCAGGTCGCCACGGTCAGGTGCTCGGCATCGGCCATGAACGCGGTCGCCGAGGTGACCTCGCGCTCCAACCCGTCATCGGTCAGCTCGTCGAGCACGGCCTGCACGATCGCGCGTCGCTCCGCCCGCACCGCCAGCACCTCGTCGAGCGACGGACGTACGTCGCGGTCCCACGGCACGCCCTCGACCACGGGCGCCTCGTCCCACGGCAGGTCGATGGGGCGCCACGGCGTCGGGTCGGCGAGCACGACGCCACCGACCCAGCACGCGTGTGCGAAGCCGAGGTGGCGCAGGGTCTCGGTGAACGACCACTCCTCGTCGACCTGCTCGTGCAGCCGCTCCGGCGGCAACGCGCGGGCCCTCGCGACCGTGCCGGCCCAGAGCCGGTCGAGGGCCTCGAAGGCCGTACGGAAGCCGGCGACGTCGGTCGGCGACATCAGCGCGCGCTCGGGCATCCGGCGGTTGAGCTCGGCCTCGACGAGCGGCGCGACGTCCACCCCGTTGACCAGGAGCCGACCGATCTCGCCGTAGATCTCCAGGTCGGGGATCTCGACCCCGGTCATCCGCACGCCGTCGAGGTACGCCGACCGCACGCGGGTCCCGCTCAGGTCCACCTCGCGGATGTCGAGGCCCGTCATGTGCGCCTCGCGGAAGGTCGTGCCCGCGAGGTTGACGCGCTGGAAGGTCGAGCCGCCGAGGTCCTGCTCGGTGAAGTCGGTCATGACTGCAGGCTAGGAGGTGTTGCGGACGATCCGCGACCGGTTCGATCATGGGCGGCATGACCGACGCAGCCCTGACCCCCGGGACCCTCGCCGTGCCCGGCGCCGTCCTCGCCTTCTCCGTCCGCGGCGACCTCGCCGACGCCACTCCTGACGCGCCACCGCTGGTGCTCTGCGGTTCACCGATGGACAGCACGGGCTTCGTGAGCCTCGCAGCGGGCATCCCGTCGGGTCCGCACGGCCGGGTGCTCGTGCTCACCGACCCCCGCAACACCGGCCGCAGCACGCGCGACGAGGAGCACCGCCGCTGTGACGCCCGAGCAGCACGCCGAGGACCTGCACGCGCTGATCAGCGAGCTCGGCGTCGGTCCGGTCGACGTGTTCGCCTCGTCCGGCGCCGCGGTCAACTTCCTCCACCTCGTCGCCGCCCACCCCGACGACGTACGCGTCCTGGTGGCGCACGAGCCGCCGATGACCGGTCTCCTTCCCGACGCGGCCGCGATCGCCCGGGTCTGCGACGACATGGTCGCGACCTACGACGCCTCCGGGTTCGGCCCGGCCATGGCCCGGTTCATCGGGCTGGTCATGCACCGCGGCGAGGTCACCGGCGACGAGCCCGCGCCGGACCCGGCGATGTTCGGCATGCCGACGGAGGACGACGGCTCGCGCAACGACCCGCTGATGGCCAACATGCGCGGCCAGGGCGTCACCCGGGTGCCCGACCTGGACGCCGTCCGCAACGCCTCGACCACGGTGGTCATCGGTGTCGGCGAGGAGTCAGGTGGGCCCGAGGACGGCGAGATCGCCGGCCGGTCGGCGTACGCCGTCGCGCAGGCGCTCGGCGTGGAGCCGGTGGTCTTCCCGGGCGGCCACAACGGCTTCCTCGGCGGCGAGTTCGGCCAGACCGGAAAGCCGGAGGAGTTCGCGGCCACGTTGCGGGCAGTGCTGGCGGGCCGCTGACCGCCAGGTCGGCTACAACCCGAGCATCCGGCCGATGATCTCCTTCTGGATCTCCGTGGTGCCGCCGTAGATCGTCTGGATCCGCGAGTCCACGTAGGCCTTCGAGATCGGGTACTCGTTCATGTAGCCGTATCCACCGTGCAGCTGGACGCCGGCGTCGACGACGCGCTTCTGCAGCTCGGTCGTCCACCACTTGGCCATCGAGGCGAGGGCGGTGTCGACCTCGCCGGCGTTGAGCCGCAGCACGCAGTCGTTGATGAAGACCCGGGCGATGTGCGCCTCGGTCGCCATCTCGGCCAGCACGAAGCGGTTGTGCTGGAACTTCCCGATCGGCTTGCCGAACGCCTCGCGCTCCTTGGCGTACGCCAGGCACAGGTCGAGGACGTGCTCGATCGCGGCGACCGCGATGCAACCGATGGAGATCCGCTCCTGCGGCAGGTTCTCCATCAGCGAGACGAAGCCGGAGCCCTCGGCGCCGAGGAGGTTCTCCTTCGGCACGTGCACGTCGGTGAACGACAGCTCCGCGGTGTCCTGCGCGTGCAGCCCCATCTTGTCGAGGTTGCGGCCACGCTCGAAGCCCTCCATGCCCCGCTCGACCACCAGCAGCGAGATGCCCTGGTGGCCCGCGTCCGGGTTCGTCCGGCAGACCACGATCACCAGGTCGGCCAGGATGCCGTTGGAGATGAAGGTCTTCGAGCCGTTGAGGACGTAGTGGTCACCGGCGTCGACCGCTGTCGTACGGATGCCCTGGAGGTCCGAGCCCGCCCCGGGCTCGGTCATCGCGATCGCCGTGACGAGGTCGCCGGAGACGCAGCCGGGCAGCCAGCGCTGCTTCTGCTCGTCGGTCCCGAGCGAGGAGAGGTAGGGGACGATGATGTCGGTGTGCACGGCGAAGCCCGGGCCGGAGGCGCCCGCGCGGGCCGACTCCTCGGCGAGCACCATGTTGTAGCGGAAGTCCGCGATGCCCGGTCCGGCGTACTCCTCGTCGACGTCGAAGCACAGCAGCCCGCGCTCGCCGGCCTTGCGCCACAGCTCGCGGTCGACGATGCCGTCGCGCTCCCACTGCTCGTGGAAGGGCACGACCTCCTTGTCGAAGAAGGCGCGCGCCACGGCGCGGAAGTCCTCGTGCTCCTGCTCGAGGATGCTGGGGCGGTCAGGCATGTGAGGTCTTTCCGTTGAGGTGGTCGAGCATCGCGAGCGGACCGAGGTCCTCGAGGCGGTGCCCGCCGGGATAGGTGGTCGGTCGGTGGGCGTACGCCGTCCGGCGCGGGGTCGCGAGTCGCAGGAGCCGGCCGCGGAGCCGCAGGCCACCGCGTACCGCACGGACGAACCACCGCGGCTGTCGTGGCAGGCCGAGCGCCTCGCGCAGCGGCTCGTCCATCACGGCGATCGTCACCCGGCGCACCAGCGGCCGCTGGGGTGCCGGGGCGACCTCGCGGGCGATCCGGATCGAGGACTCCGCGAGCCGGGTGGCGGCCGGGGTGTGGGCGAAGTGCTGCCGCTCGTGGTCGACGAGCAGCGTGAGGTAGCCGTCGTACGTCGTGGGCAGTCCCTTGATCCCCATCAGCTCGCCGAAGCGGGTGGTCACCCGGGCGATCGCGACCAGCTCGTGCGGGTCGAGCGGTCGCCAGCCGTAGGCCTCGATCCAGCGGACCGGGCCGACGATCGTGGTGGCGAGGACGTAGGCGAAGTCCTCGTTCGAGATGTCGTAGTGGCCGTGGATCTGGTTGAGCCGGCGCAGCGCGGCGTGCGAGCGCGGCGAGTCGATGCCGTCGAGGGTGGCCTCGTCGCCGATGAGGATGGTGTCGTCGTAGCGCTTCACGCCGTGGTCGGCGAACTCGCGGGTGCGGTCGAGCAGCTCGGCGATCGAGGGGATGCCGTAGTCGCGCATGAACGCGATGCCGGTGCCCTGGACGTAGTCCCAGGGGAACTCGAAGCGCGCCGTCAGCCGCAGGATCTCGTCGAAGTCGACGTCCGGGTCCAGCGACCGGATCCGGTCGAGGTGGGCGTAGCGGCCGGGCGCGTGCACGGGCTCAGGACACCCATTCCTTGAGCTGGGCGATCGTGGCGGCGGGGTCGTCCGATGCGGGCACGACGTTGAGGTCGGTGACGCCGGCCTCCTTGAAGGCGGCGATCCGCTCCTTGACGTACGACGCGGGGCCGACGAGGTTGGCGGCCTCGAGCCACTCGGTGGGGATGAGCGCCTCGGCCTCCTTCTTCTTGCCGGAGAGGTAGAGGTCCTGGATCTCCTCGGCCTCCTTCTCGTAGCCATAGGCACGGGCGACGTCGTTGTAGAAGTTCTTGCCCTTCGCGCCCATCCCGCCGACGTAGAGGGCGAAGATCGGGCGTACGAAGTCGAGGAGTGCCTTGGTCTCCGGGCCCTCGCCGATCGCGACCATGCCGCCTGCCATCACCTGCAGGGGAGCGAGGCCCTCCTGCCGCTTGGCGTTGCCGGTCGCGAGCGCGTCACCCCAGACCAGGTGGGCCTTCTCGGGGTGGAAGAGGTGGGGGATCCAGCCGTCGGCGATCTCGGCGGTCTGCTCCACGTTCTTCGGGCCGAGCGAGGCGATCCAGATCGGGATGGTGTCGCGCTCTGGCTTGGTGAGGATCTTGAGCGCCTTGCCGAGGCCGGTGACGGCGCCGTGCTCCTTGGTGAGGGGCAGGTGGAACTCGCCGTCCGCGGTCAGCGGCTCACGCTTCAGGCCGCGGCGGATCAGCTCGACCACCTCGGCGGTGCGCGCCATCGGCTTGCTGTAGGGCAGGCCGTGGAACCCCTCGATCACCTGGGGGCCGCTCACGCCGAGACCGAGGATCGCGCGGCCACCGCTCACGTTGTCGAGGCCGGCTGCGGTCTGCAGCAGCGCGCCGGGCGTGCGGGAGTAGATGTTGAGGATCGCCGAGCCGATCTTGACGGTCTCGGTCTTCGCCGCGAGGTAGCCCATCAGCGTGGGGGAGTCGAACCCGTACGCCTCCGCGACCCACACGCTGTCGAGGCCCGCCCTCTCCAGCGCGACGACCTGGTCGGCCGCGCTGCGGGGGTTGCCGTCGTACATCAGGGAGGTGGCGAGACGCATGCTCCAACTGTGACAGTTTTACTGTCACGATGGCAAGAGCCTCCAGATGGCGTCGGCGTCCTCGGCCGGCAGCTCGAAGAACCCGAACCGGATCTTGCTCGTCGGCAGGTGGTCGCGGACCTCGGCCAGCGGGATCGGCTCGATCTCCCGCAGCGCCGCGGCCCGGTTCCAGCCACCCTCGATCACCGGACTCGGCTCCGGCGCCTCGCCGGTGACCTCGCCGACCATCGTGATCGCGCGCAGCGGCTCACCCTTCGGGTAGGCGGTCGTCGGGGAGTAGATGCAGGATCCGGTCGCCCCTGCTCATCCGGGCGACCGGCGCACGCTTGCCGTGGTTGGCCATCACGAAACCCGCCTCCAACCCCCGGCGGGCATGGTCGCGGGAGGCCACGAGGACCCAGGTGCGTGTCATGCCCTCGACGCTAGGCCGGGGGTACGACAACACGTGTCCGCGATGTTGCCCCCGCGCTGCGGGATCAGGGGCCACGACTCGGACACGTGTGCGCCGTCAGCGGCGGAGGTTGTCGAGGAGGCGCTGTGCGTCGGTGGAGGGGCGCCAGACGATGGTCTCGCCGCCCCCGCGGGTGTCCACGACGATGAAGCGCCTGCACTCGCCGGCGATGAGCAGGACGTCGCCCCACGACGTCTGCCCGACGAGGTGCTGGAAGTAGTGCCGGCGCAGCCCGCCGGGGCAGCGGAGACCATTCGGGTTGCCACCCACCTCGGCCCGGCCATCCAGGTCGCGCGCCAGGACCCGCACGTCGGACTCGTTCAGCTCGGTCTCCGTCCACGCACCCAGCTCCGTGGCGTTCGGCTGCCAGCACGAGACGAGCCGGACCAGATCGCGCGGCTGGCCGGTGTACGACGTGGGCGTGCCGTCCTCGGTCAGCATCTGCTCGCAGGACAGGTCAATCGACGGGACGTCGGCTGGTGGCGTGCGCCCCTGGCGGTGCTGCTCGGCCAGGGCGAGAGCCGTGTCGAGCAGCTCGTTTGCGCCGAAGTAGTCGACCGACCCGACGGTCACGACGCCGCAGCCACCGGTGTCGCCGTGCACCTTCGCCCAGCGGTTGCGGGCGAACCGCAGCACCAGCTCGTACGACGGACCTCCGACCATGGCGCATGCGTAGTCGTCGAGGGGTGCAGGCTCGAGACCGGCCAGCACGTCGGTGAGCGCGCCGAGGTCGCCCTTCACCAGCTCTGCGGGCGCGGTCCACGGCTGGCGCCCTGCGGGGTCGGTGCAGATGAGCATGGCCTGGGGCTCGCGCTCGAGAGGAACGGCCGGAACCGCCGGGGCAGTGGTGTCGCAGGTGACCGGTCCGATGACGGTGTATCTACGGTCGATCGGCCCGGGCGGTTCGTCGGACTCGAAGTCCTCGGCGAAGACGAGGACCAGGACGTAGAAGCCGCCGACTGCTCCGGCGACCGTGGTGACGAAGATGCCCAGCAGGACGGCCGCCCACGCGATGGTTCGCTTCATCGTCCTCGTCATCGACGCAGCCCGTAGAGGATTCGCTGGGACGCGGGTGAGGGGTACCAGTACTCCTCGTCCTCGGCGTCCGTCGAGGATACGTCGGTGACCAGGAAGGTGCCGCAGGCACCACGCAACGCCACCACGTCGCCGGACGACGTCTGGCCGATGATGTCCTGGTTGTAGAACTCGCTCTTTCCGCACGACAGGTGCGCGAACCCTTGGTCCTTGCGGGTGCCCAGCGAGAGGTCGCCTGTGAGCACCGCGAGCTGCTCCGTGGTGATCGGTACGCCGGCGCCCCACGTCGTCGCCCTCCCGGACATCGAGCACGAGATCGCCCTGACGAGATCGACCGGGTCGCCGGTGCGGGACAGGACGTGGTCGCCGAACGGGCCGGGTGACCCGCAGCCGAGAGGGAGCGTCGCGAGGGCGTCTGACGGACCTGAGTCAGCGCGCTGGGCCGTGATGGCGTCGAGGTAGGTTGCCAGCACCTCGTCGGAGCCGAGGACATCGACGCCGCCGATGCGGACGGTGCTGCAGCCACCGGTGTCACCGGGGATTGAGACGACCTCGCCCGACGGGAGGGCGAGTCGCAGGTCGAAGCCGACGCCACCGTCGTCGGTGCAGAAGTACCGCTCATCGGGTGTCGAGACGGGCAGCGGCTCGAGGGTGCCGAGGAGGTCGACCAGCGGAGCGAGGTCGCCGCTGAGGCTGTCCTGCGGCGCGTACCAGTCCGCCACGCCGTTGTCCGTCGCGCAGATCCGCGCGGCGACCACCCGGGCCGGCGCCTCGCTCGCGGGCGCTGCCGCGTCCGTGCACGTCATCGCCGCGCCGACCACCGGGTCGCCGGCCATCGGCCGTGCCGTTCGCGCCGGACGAGGTGCCTCGTCGGCGCTGAGCGGTGCGAGCACGTACGGCACCAGCCCCAGCGGCACGACGAGCAGCACCATCACGGCCAGTGCCGCGGCGACGTACCCCCGTCTCCCCATGCGCAGAGCATGGACGTGAGCCTGCGGGCCGCGGAAGGCTCGTCATCGAAACGTGATCGGGGTGCGGGGAAGGTCCTCGTGACATGTCGAGGACGATCTTCCCCATTGATACTCGGACGAGTGGATCAGCCCTTGCCGTGCCACGACTCCCAGAGGGCGGCGTACGACCCGCCGGCGGCGACGAGGTCGTCGTGCGAGCCGAGCTCCGAGATCAGCCCGTCCTCCACGACCGCGACCCGGTCGGCGTCGTGGGCGGAGAAGAGGCGGTGGGCGATCGCGATGACCGTACGTCCCTCGAGCACGCGGGCGAGCGATCGCTCGAGGTGCCTGGCCGCGCGCGGGTCGATCAGCGAGGTCGCCTCGTCCAGCACCAGCGTGTGCGGGTCGGCGAGCACGAGCCGGGCGAGCGCGATCTGCTGCGCCTGCGCGGCCGTGACGGTGCGACCACCCGAGCCGATGACCGTCTCGAGCCCCTCGGGCAGAGCGGTCGCCCACTCCTGGGCATCGACCGCCTCCAGGGCCTCGAGGACGTCGGCGTCGCTGGCGTCGGGGCGCGCGAGGATGACGTTCTCGCGGAGGGTGCCGACGAAGACGTGGTGCTCCTGGGTGACCAGCGCGACGTGGCCGCGCAGGTCGCCGAGCGGCAGCTCGACGAGGCCGACGTCGCCCACCGTCACCTCGCCCGTGCGGGGCGGGTGGATCCCGGCGAGCAGGCGGCCGAGCGTCGACTTGCCGGCACCGGACGGCCCGACCATCGCGATCCGCTCGCCCAGCCCGACATCGAGGTCGACACCGTGGAGGACGTCGCGCCCCTCGACGTAGGCGAACCGGACCGCCTCGGCGTCGAGCTTCTCCGAGGACGGCGTACGCCCCGAGACCGAGCGGTCGTCGGGCACCTGCGCGACGCCGAGGAGGCGCGAGAGCGAGGCGGCGCCGAGCTGGAGCTCGTCGAGGATGGACACGATCCGGTCGACCGGGTCGATCAGCATCTGCACGTAGAGCGTGGCGGTGGTGACCTCGGCCAGCGACACGTCGCCGCGCGTGTAGAGCCAGCCGCCGAAGAGCAGCGTCCCGACGACCGGCAGCAGGTAGCTCAGCTCCATGCTCGGGAAGAACCACGTGCGCAGGTGCAGCGTGTAGCGCTCGGCGACGAAGGACTTCGCACAGTCGTCGTCGCCCTGCTGGACGCGCTTCGCGCCGAGGCCGAGGGCCTCGACGGTGCGCGAGCCCTCGACGGTCTCCGAGAGGGTCGTGGTGATCTGGGAGTACGACGCGGTCTCGGCGAGGTAGCCGTCCTTGGCGCGGGCGAGGTACCACCGCAGGCCGACCACGAGCGGCGGCAGCGCGAGCATGCAGGGCAGGGCCACCCACCAGCCGACGCTCAGAGCCGCGGCGAAGGTCAGCACCGCGGAGACGACCGCGATCGTCCACTCCGGCAGGGCCCAGCGCACCGACCAGCCGAGCTGGTCGATGTCGGTGCCGGTGCGGGTCAGCAGGTCGCCGGACCCGGCCGCCTCGACGGTGCCGACGGGGAGCGCGAGCGTGTTGGCGACGAAGTCCTCCCGGAGCTCGGCCAGGACGAGCTCGCCCATCACCTGCGAGCGGTAGCGGGCGTAGCGGGTCAGCACCGACTGTGCGACCAGGAAGACGGCCAGCAGCACCACGATCCGGTCGACGTAGGAGCGGGTCGTGCCCTCCTCGACGGACTGCACGAGGTCGCCGAGCAGCCGCGGCGCGGCCAGGGCCGTCACGGCCGCGAGGACGTGCAGGCCCAGGGCGGTCCAGAGGAGGCGGGGGTGCCGGCGGGCGACCTGGCCGACGTAGCGGCGTACGGCCTTCCCGTCGGCGATCGGAAGTCGCGTGGTCACACTCATGCGGGGTCCCTGCGGCGTTGTTCGGAGGAGCGAAGCGGGGGAGAAGAACGTCGTGGGGTGTTCATGAAACTGACTCCACTTCGCGTACGACGACGTGGCGGTAGGCGGGCTCGGTGGCCAGCAGGTCGGCGTGGGTGCCGACGGCGACGATGCGGTCGCCGACGAGGAAGGCGACCTCGTCGACGGCGTCGAGCACGAGCGGGCTGACCGTGGTGACGACGGTCGTACGACCTGCCCGGTGGGCGCGCAGGCGCGAGGAGATCCGGGCCTCGGTGTGGGCGTCGACCGCGCTCGTCGGCTCGACGAGGACCAGGATCTCCGGGTCGGCGGCGAGGGCACGGGCCAGGACCAGTCGCTGTCGCTGACCGCCGGAGAAGGAACGGCCCTTCTCGGTGACGACGCTGTCGAGACCGTCGGGCAGGGACTCGAGGATGTCGTCGGCGGACGCGGTGAAGAGCGCCCGGTCGACCTCGCCGTTGCCGCGCTCGTCGATGCGGTCGGCGAGCCGGCCGGCGAACAGGGCGGAGCCCGTGTCGGAGACCATGATCCGCTCGCGCACGTCGGCGTGCGCCAGCGACGTGAGCGGCGTGCCGGCGAGCGAGACCTCGTCGTCCTGCTCGGCGGCGCAGAGTCCCAGCCGGTCGGCGAGCAGGGCCGAGTCGTCGGGCTGGTCGGAGACGATCGCGGTGAGGAGACCGGGGCGCACGCGCAGGCCGGTGCGGGAGTCGTACAGCTCGGATCCCGGCGGCGGTGGAGCAGCCGGCGTCACGGGCTCGACGACGTCCGGGGTCAGCGCCAGCACCCGGCAGACGCGGGCGGCGGCGACCTGGCCGCGGATGAGCTTGTTGGCGAACTCCGTGGCCGTGCGCAGGGGCAGCATCAGGAAGGCTGAGTAGCCGTAGAAGGCGACCAGCTCGCCCGCGGTGATGTCGCCGGTGACGGCCGAGCGGGCACCGAGCCACACCACCAGCACCACGAAGGTGCCGGGCAGGAAGACCTGGAGGGCGTCGAGCACCGACTGGAGCTTGGCGACGTTGACGGCGGCGGTGCGGGTGGCCTGCGACTCGCGGCGGTAGCGGTCCAGGAAGACGGACTCGCCGCCGATCCCGCGCAGCACCCGGAGCCCGCCGACGATGTCGGTGCCGGTGTTGGAGAGGTCGGAGCGCATCTGCCGCTCGGTGGCGGCGCGCGCCTGGAGCGGCTTGAGGATCGGGCCCATCACCAGCAGGAGCAGCGGCACGCCGACGAGCACCACGAGGCCGAGCTGGACCGACGTGGTCAGCAGGATCGTCGAGACCAGCAGGAAGGAGACGATCGCGCCGGCGAACCGCGCCGTCACGTCCATCACGTTGCCGATGTGGCTGAGGTCGGTGGTGCCGATCGCGATCACCTCACCGGTGCTCACCTTGCGCGGCAGCGAGCCGCCGAGGCGCACGGACTGGCGGGTGGTGAGCTGCACGATCCGGTAGGACGCGGTGAGCCAGTTGGTCACCGCGAAGCGGTGGCGCATGATCCCGGTGACCGCCTGCAGCAGGCCGATCACGAGCATCACGCCGGCCCAGAAGACGAGCTGGCTCTCGTCGCGGGCGGCGACACCGCGGTCGATGGCGCGACCCAGCACGGCCGGCATGACGGCCTGGCAGGACATCCACATGATCCCGAACGCCATGCCGCCCAGCAGCGTCACCCGTTGCTGGCTGGCGAGCCACCACAGGAAGCGGCCGGGCGAGCGATGGTCCGGGGTGCCGGGGTCCGCGACGGGCAGGGTCTTCACTGGCCCGATCCTAGGTTCGGGAGGTCCTGGCCCACGAATGGTTAAACCCGGTCGGTCAGCGACCGAGGCCCTCCACCACCTCGGCGCCGGGCAGGTCGGCGAGCAGCCGGCCGGGGACCAGGAGCTTGGAGCGGCGGACGCCGCTGCCGATCACCACGACGGGCTCGTCGAGCAGGGCGTCGTGGACCAGGACCCGCCACTCCGGGGGCAGCCCGAGCGGCGTGATGCCGCCGTACTCCATGCCGGTCTCGGCGACCGCGCGATCCATGGGCAGGAAGGAGCACTTCCGCACGTCGAGCAGCTTGCGGACCAACGTGTTCACGTCCGCGCGGGTGTCGGCGCGCACCACGCACGCGGCGATCCGCTCGTCGCCGGCCCGAGCACCGGAGACGACGACACAGTTGCCGCCCGCCGTCATCGGGATGTCGTACGCCTCGCTCATCGCCGCGGTGTCGGCGAGGTCGGGGTCGATGTCCACCACCGCGATCTCCGCGGCGCCGGACCAGGAGGCCAGGGCGGCGGCGACCGGGGCGCCGACCAGCTCCGGGTGGTCGGCGGCGGGCAGCGAGGTGAGGGCTGGGAAGCTCGGGAGTGTCACGTCGTCATCATCCGGCATTCATCTTCGCGACACCGTCCGGTCCCGCACCGGGTGCACCGTGAGGTCGTGACGATGACTCGCGAGGCGGTCGAGACGGCCCCGTCGTTGGTCCTCACGCCCTCCGTGGTTGCGCACCGCGGCGCCAGCGGTCATCGTCCCGAGCACACCCTCGACGCCTACCGGACCGCGATCCGGATGGGCGTCGACGACATCGAGCTGGACCTCGTCGCCACCCGCGACGGCGTGCTGGTCGCCCGGCACGACCTCGAGCTCAGCATCACGACGGATGTCGCCGAGCGGCCCGCCTTCGCGCACCTCCGGCGCACCCTCGTCGTCGACGGTGTGGAGGAGTCCGGCTGGTTCGTGCAGGACTTCACCGTCGCCGAGCTCAAGACGCTCGCCACGCGCGAGCGGATGCCGGGCACCCGCCCCGGCAACACGGCGTACGACGGTGCCGAGGGCGTGCCGACCCTCAACGAGGTGCTCGCCATGGTGGGAGCCGAGACGGTCAGGCGCGGTCGCCCCGTCGGCGTCCTGCTGGAGCTCAAGCACGCCACCCATCACGACACGATCGGGCTGCCGCTCGACGTGCCACTGCTGCGCGAGCTCGCGCGCCACGGCCTCGACCACGCCTGGGCGCGGGTGAGTCTCCTGTCGTTCGAGACCCCCGTCCTGCGCCGCCTCGCGGGCCGCACCCGGCTGCCGCTGATCCAGCTCGTCGAGGTCGGCGAGGAGATGACGCCCGAGGTGCTCGACGGGATCGACGAGTACGCCGACGGCATCGGTCCGCACGCCTCGCTCGTGCTGCCGCGCGACGCCGACGGCGCGGTCGGCGCCCCCTCGACACTCGTCCGCGACGCGCACCGCCGGGGGCTCACGGTCCACGTCTGGACGGTCCGCGGCGAGAACCGATTCCTGCCGACCAACCTCCGACACGGCGAGGCCCCCGATGCCCTCGGCGACATGGCCGGGCACGTCCGGGCGCTGCTCGCAGCCGGCGTCGACGGGATCATCACCGACCACCCCGAGGCGGCGCTGGCGGCACGACGCGAGCTGTGAGGCGGCACGGTGGAAGGCCCAGCCTTTCACCGGCGTACCCTCGGCCTCGTGGGTCTTCTCGAGCACATCCGCGCCTCCGTCATCGGTGACGACCAGGTCATGCACGGCCCCTACGGTCCGCGCCGGGTGACGTACGCCGACTACACCGCGTCAGGTCGCAGCCTGAGCTTCATCGAGGACTTCATCCGCCACGAGGTGCTCCCGACCTATGCCAACACGCACACCGAGGCGAGCGGCACCGGACTGCAGACGACGCGGCTGCGCGAGGACGCGCGGCGGATCATCCGCGACGCCGTCGGTGGCGACGACGAGACCGTGGTGGTGTTCTGCGGGTCGGGCAGCACGATGGCGATCGACAAGCTCATCGGCATCCTCGGCCTGCGGATCCCCGCCGACCTCGACGACCGCTACGACCTGAGCGCGGCGATCCCCGCCGACCAGCGCCCGGTCGTCTTCATCGGTCCCTTCGAGCACCACTCCAACGAGGTCAGCTGGCGCGAGACCATCGCCGACGTCGTCACGATCCACG
This sequence comes from uncultured Actinomycetota bacterium, assembly GCA_963711175.1. Lineage (GTDB taxonomy): Bacteria > Actinomycetota > Actinomycetes > Propionibacteriales > Nocardioidaceae > Nocardioides. Next base: position 12,306 of record CAVQDC010000003.1, on the reverse strand, counting down.
AGGACGCGGACGGCCGGGTCTCGCTCGACCACCTGCGCGAGGAGCTCGAGCGGCACGCCGACCGGCCGCTCAAGATCGGCTCGTTCTCCGCGGCGTCCAACGTCACCGGCATCGTCACCGACACCGAGGGCGTCGCCGACCTGCTGCACGAGCACGGCGCCTTGAGCTTCTGGGACTTCGCCGCCTGCGCGCCCTACGTCGACATCGAGATGTACGGCCCCGGCCGCTCCCGCAAGGACGCGATCTTCATCAGCCCGCACAAGTTCATCGGTGGCCCCGGCACGCCCGGCGTGCTCGTCGTGCGCCGCGAGCTGATGACCAACCGGGTGCCCGTCGTCCCCGGCGGCGGCACGGTCATGTACGTCAACCCGACCGACCACCGCTACCTCGACGACAAGGCCCACCGCGAGGAGGGCGGCACGCCGGGGATCGTCGAGTCGATCCGCGCGGGCCTGGTCTTCCAGCTCAAGCAGGCGGTCGGCGTCGAGACGATCCAGGCACACGAGGAGGAGATGCTCCGCCGCGCCGTCGAGGCGTGGGTGGCCGAGCCGACCATCCAGATCCTCGGCAACCTCGACTCGCAGCGCCTGTCGATCGTCTCGTTCGTGGTGAAGGCGCCCGACGGCTCCTACCTCCACCACAACTTCGTGGTCGCGCTGCTCAACGACCTCTTCGGGATCCAGACCCGCGGCGGCTGCTCCTGTGCAGGCCCCTACGGCCACCGACTGCTCGACATCGACCTCGACCGCAGCCACCAGTTCGAGGCTCAGATCGCGACCGGCTGCGAGGGCATCAAGCCCGGCTGGGTGCGGGTGAACTTCAACTACTTCGTCGACGAGGAGGTCTTCACCTACGTCGTGGAGGCCGTACGCCTCGTGGCTCGCGAGGGCTGGCGGCTGCTCGGCGACTACCGCTTCGACCCGCTGACCGGCCTGTGGCACCACCGCACCGGTGCGGTCGAGCCGCCGATGCGGCTCGCCCACGTGACGTACGCCGACGACGGCAGCATGACGTGGCCGGCCCACGCGACGACCGCCCCCGTCTCGGTGCTCAGGGAGCACCTCGACGAGGGCCGCGCGATCATGGCCGCTGCGTCGCCACCGGACTGGTCGGACGCCGCCCACCTCGGCGCCGACTTCGACGACCTCCGGTGGTTCGCGCTGCCGGCCTGCTCGCTGGACTAGCTCCAGGACCCGGACCGGCGGGAGGGCCAGACGCTGGCGGCCAGCCCGGCCGCACCGGCCGCGATCCACGGGATCGGCAGGAGCCAGCGCAGCTCGCTCGTGTCGACGGCGTCGCCCTGCAGGAGCGCCCACACCAGCACCATGCCGGCGAAGGCGACCCCCATCACGAGCTGGGTGATGTTGACCGGGTGCCGGCCCGAGGACTTCTCGGGGGCGTCCAGCGGGCCGGTCATCGGCTCGTCGTAGTCGGATCCGTAGCCGTACACGTCGGTGTCGTACGTGCTGTCGTTGCTGTTGTCAGTCATGGCGTTGCTCCTCAGGCAGCCGCGCGGACGATGATCTCGCCGCCGACCAGGTCGATGTTGACGGACATGTCGGGGACGTCGTTCCCGCCGTCCAGGAAGCCGTTCTGGGTGATGTCGAACCCGTCGTTGCGCTGGTCGAAGACGTCGATGTCGCCGCCGACGACCTGGGCCCGTGACGTCGACGTCCATCCCTGCCGGCACGATCACCTCGACCCGTCCGCCGACCCCGTCGATCGAGATGTCGCGGCCGTCGAGCGCCTCGACGTCGCTCACGTCGGAGAGGTCGAGGGTGAAGCGACCGCCACCGAACTCATAGCTGTCGCGGACCTCGCCCGCAGTGGTCGGCGCGTAGTCGCGACGCTCGTCACCGATGCTGTGACCGATCGACGAGCCGGCGGTCGCGATGGCTGCGACGAGTCCCAGGGCGATCAGTCCACCGGCCCGGCCCCAGAACGACCCGACCACCAGCATCACTGCGGTGATCCCGAGCGCCAGCGCCGGGTAGGCGCCGTCGGCCACGGCCACACCGGCCAGGTCGACCACGCCGAGGACGCCCTCGGCCAGCGCGATCAGCGCGAGCGTGAAGAGGAAGAGCTTGGGGCCGCGCTTGCGCGGGTTGCGGGGCTGTCGCGGCGTCCGGGCGTAGTCGCCGGGGGAAGGCCGTAGCCGTAGGTGGGGTCGTACGCCGGGGCCGTGGTGGTCACGTCCTCGTCGGCACCCGGCGCGTACGCCTCGTCCGTGGACGGCACCGCTGTCGCGGCCGCTGACGCTCCGGAGAACGTGGGCTCCGCGTAGCCGTAGCCGCTGCGGGTGGTCGCACGCCTCTCCTTGCGGTGCAGGAACCACACCACGATGGCCGCCACGACCGCGATGGGCCACGAGAACCAGGAGGCGCCGGCCCAGTCGCCGACGGCGGCGAGGAGGGCGAGGATGCCGACGCCGGCGAGGGCGAGCCCGCGGCTGCGCCGGTCGAGGCCGAGCGGCTCGTCGGCGGTTCCCTCCTCGGGGACCAGGAGCCAGGCGCCTACGTAGAGGAGGAGGCCGGCGCCGCCGAAGAACACGCCGACGACCAGCGCGACCCGGACGATGATCGCGTCGACGTCGAGGTGGCGGGCGATGCCGCCGGCGACGCCGGCGATGTGCCGATCGGTGACGCTGCGGCGCAGGCGGCCGAGGTCCTTCATCTCGTCCCGGCTGACGCTGGGACCGGTGCTCGTGGTCGGCGGCTGCTCACCGCCGGAGGGCGGTGTGGGGTGCTCGGTAGTGGGGCTGACGTTGTCCATGGCTCAACTCTGCGACGTCCAGGCCCCGGCCACCATCGGGGACAGCCCTGATTCGCCCTCGGCCGGTCGGGGCGGGACTCAGGGTCGGCTCGGGGTCAGTCCTCATGGTCCGGGCCCCGTGTGCCTGCGACGATGGAGTCACGATGACCCAGACTCACGCCCCCCGCGCCGGTCGGTCCCGCCGGGCCTACCGCGACATCTCGGCGCCCATCGCCGGCGGCGTCGCTGCCGGCCTGGCGACCCACCTGGGCGTACCGGTGCTGTGGGTGCGCGGGTTCTTCGTCGCCACGGCCTTCCTCGGCGGGTTCGGCCTGATGCTCTACGCCGGCCTCTGGATGTTCCTGCCCGCCGACCAGGGCTTCGAGGTCAGCGCCCCTGGCCTGGAGAGCGCCTCGCGGACCGGCAAGCGTCCGCGTCGTCGCTCCCGGCTCCGCGACGCCGGGCCGGCGATCGCCCTCGGCGCGCTGTTCTTCGGTGTCGTGCTCGGCGTGGAGGGCATCTTCGGCCAGGGCGCCCTGTTCTGGCCGGTCGTCCTCGGCGTCGCCGGCATCGGCCTGCTGTGGCGCCAGGCCGACGAGGCGCAGCGCGAGCGCTGGACCGACACCACCGGGCGGATCGACCCGTTCCGGGCCGTGTTCGGCAACGGCGGGTGGGCGGCGTACGCCCGCATCGCCGCCGGCCTCGGCCTCATCGTCACCGCCATGATCGTCTTCGCGGTGGCCGCCGGGAAGGCGACCTTCGCGGTCCCCGTCCTGGTGGCCGGCCTGCTCGGCCTGCTGGGGCTGGCGATCGTCGTCGGGCCGTGGGGCCTGCGGCTGGTCAACGACCTGGGCGCCGAGCGCGCCGAGCGGGTCCGGACGCAGGAGCGCGCCGACATGGCCGCGCACCTCCACGACTCGGTCCTCCAGACCCTCGCCCTGATCCAGAAGAACGCCCACGACTCCACCACCGTGGCCCGGCTCGCCCGCTCCCAGGAGCGCGACCTGCGCCAGTGGCTGTTCGAGGCCGAGACGTCCGACTCGACCACGCTCGCGGGCGCGCTGAAGGAGATGGCGGCCGACGTCGAGTCCCAGCACAACGTCGTGGTCGACGTCGTCACCGTCGGCGACTGCACCCTCGACGAGGCGCTGCGGCCCGTGGTGCACGCGGCACGCGAGGCGGTGGTCAACGTGTCCAAGCACGCCGGCACCCAGCGCGCCGACGTGTACGCCGAGACGTCGGACTCGGCGGTCGACGTGTTCGTGCGCGACCGCGGCGCCGGCTTCGACGTCGACTCGGTCGCGAGCGACCGGCACGGCGTCCGCAACAGCATCGTCGACCGGATGGAGCGCCACGGCGGACGGGCGGACGTACGCTCTGCTCCCGGCGACGGCACCGAGGTCCGCCTGCACATGCCCCGTACGAACCGCAGCAAGGACGAGGAGAACCGATGACCGAGCCAGTCCGCGTGGTGCTGGTCGACGACCACGCGATGTTCCGGGCAGGGGTCCGGGCCGAGCTGGCCGCGGCGGGTGAGGGCAAGGTCGAGGTGGTCGGCGAGGCCGCCGACGCCGACGCCGCGATCGCGGTCGTCCGCGAGGTGCAGCCCCAGGTGGTGCTGCTCGACGTGCACCTGCCGGGTGGAGGTGGCGTCGAGGTGATGCGACGCCAGCCCTCGCCCGATGCGCTCTACCTCGCGCTGTCGGTCTCCGACGCCGCCGAGGACGTCATCGGCACCATCCGCGGTGGCGCCCGGGGCTACGTCACCAAGACGATCACCGGCCCGGAGCTGGTCGACGCGATCACCCGGGTCGCCGGGGGAGACGCGGTGTTCTCGCCGCGGCTGGCCGGCTTCGTGCTCGACGCGTTCGCCGGCTCGATCGACGTCGCGGCGGTCGACGAGGACCTCGACCGGCTGACCGAGCGCGAGCGCGAGGTGATGCGCCTGATCGCCCGTGGCTACGCCTACAAGGAGGTCGCGAAGGAGCTCTTCATCTCGGTGAAGACCGTGGAGACCCACATGTCGTCGGTGCTGCGCAAGCTCCAGCTCTCGAGCCGTCACGAGCTGACCAAGTGGGCCTCGGACCGCCGTCTGCTCTGACACCCCAAGGGGTGGCCGACGTTTGACAGCAACTCGACCGCCGGATGGGGTCGGGTCATGTCAGACACCGCGATGACGCACGAGCAGGACGAGGACGAGGGTGGCCTGAAACGGTCGATCACGGGCCGGCTGCTGTACTTCTACGTGCTGGGCGACGTGCTCGGCTCCGGGATCTACGTCCTCATCGGGGCGGTTGCCGGCGAGGTCGGTGGCGCGTTCTGGGCGGCCTTCGCCGTCGGCGTGACCGTTGCGGGGTTCACCGGCCTCGCCTATGCGGAGCTGGCGACCAAGTATCCCCAGGCGGCGGGCGCCTCGCTCTACGTCAACAAGGCGTTCGGCAAGAAGCCGCTGACCTTCCTCACCACCGTGACCTACCTGTCTGCGACCTTCGCCGCGGCCGGATCTCTGGCGGCCGGCTTCTCCCAGTACGTCGCCGAGGTCTGGGCATGGCCCCCCGCGCTGCTGGTGATGATCGCGTTCATCGTCGTGCTGGCGGTGCTCAACTACATCGGCATCACCGAGTCGGTGGTGGCCAACATGGTGATGACGTTCGTCGAGGTCACCGGCCTCGTCATCGTGATGGTCATCGCGGTGATCTACATCGGCCAGGGCAAGGCCGACTTCTCGGTGCTCGCCGACTTCTCGACCGACGACAACATCATCTTCGCGATCGTCGCGGGCGTGGCGCTGTCCTTCTTCGCGATGACCGGCTTCGAGAACGCGGCGAACGTCGCCGAGGAGACGGTCGACCCCAGCAAGAACTTCCCGATCGCCCTCATCGGCGGCATGGCCACCGCAGGAGTCATCTACGTGCTGGTGTCCATGTCGGCGGCGCTCACGGTGCCCGTCGACACGCTCGCCGGCTCCGACGCGGCGCTGCTCGAGGTCGTGAAGGCCGGCATCCTGCCGATCTCGGTGACCGTGATGACCCTCGTCTTCGCCGTGATCGCCATGATCGCGATCACGAACACCACGCTCGTCCAGGTCGTCACCCAGTCGCGGATCCTCTACGGCATGGCGCGCGAGGATGTCGTGCCCGGCGCCTTCGCCAAGATCCACAGCTCGCGTCGCAGCCCCTACGTCGCGCTCGTCTTCAGCGCCGCTGTCGTGATCGGGCTGGTGCTCGTCGGCGACCTGTTGCAACGCATCGGCTTCGACATCGACATCGTCGAGCGGCTGGCTGCGGTCACCGTGGCGCTGCTCCTGGCGGTCTACGCCGGCGTGATCGTCTCCTGCTTCAAGCTCCGCGGCAGCGACGAGACCGACGACACCTTCCGGGCGCCGACCGTCCTGCTCGCGCTCGGCCTGGTCGGCAACGTCGTGCTGCTGGTCTACGTCATCGCCACCGACCCGACCTCGCTGATCTGGTGCGCCGGCCTCGTCGGGCTCGGGGGACTCCTCTACGTCGCCGAGGCGATGTTCGGGTCCCGCAGCTCCGACTCGTCCGGCACCGGCGCCGTGAAGGGAGCCTGACATGCACGTCGTCGTCGCCACGGACGGCTCCCGGCAGTCGCTGGCAGCCGCGAAGCACCTCAAGTCCTTCGCAGACCCGACCAAGGTCATGGAGATCTCGATCGTCGCCGTGGTCCGGCCGCTGGCGTCGGTCGCCTTCGCCGACGACGTCTCGGGACGGACGTTCGACGGCTCGTTCCGCGACGCCGCGCAGAGTGCCGTGGACGCCATCGCGGCCGTCTTCGACGGGTGGGGCCCGAAGGTCAACAAGCGGATCCGCAGCGGCTCGGCCGCCAACGAGATCATCAAGGCGGCGAAGCAGTACGACGCCGGGCTGGTCGTCGTCGCCGCTGGGGGTCGTGGTCTCAGTGACGCCGTCCTCGTCGGCAGCACCGCGCAGCGCGTCCAGCACTACGCGCCCTGCCCGGTCCTCGTCGTACGACCGGCGCCCCGCAAGAAGAAGTAGCGTCCGCGCCGCCCTAGGGTGTCCGGCATGGAGACCCTGCGGCTGGTGCTGCTCTTCGTCCACATCCTCGGCTACGCGGCCCTGCTCGGCGGTCTCCTCGCGCAGGTGCGCGAGGACACCAAGCGGGTCAACCCGCTCATGCGCGACGGGATCGGGACGGCCTTCGTGGCCGGCCTGCTCCTCGTCGGCGTGCTCGAGAGCCTGGGCTCGCCGGACCACGCCAAGATCGGCGTGAAGTTCGCGATCGGGCTGGTGATCCTGGTGCTCGTGATGGTCAACATGCGCAAGCCGAGCATCCCCCAGGGGCTCTACCTCGGACTGCTCCTGCTGACGATCGCCAACATCGCGGTGGCCGTCTTCTGGTCCCCTGTGCACGCCTGAGGCGACTGTCGCAGCGGGCGCATAGGGTTGGGACGAGATGACTCCTCCCTCCCCTCCCGGACAGACACAGGCGGCCCTGCTCGAGCACCCCCTCCTCGAGGGTCTCAACGACCCCCAGCGGGCTGCTGTGATGCACTCCGGTGCACCGCTCCTGGTGGTGGCCGGAGCGGGATCGGGCAAGACCCGCGTCCTCACCCGTCGCATCGCGTGGCTGATCTCGGAGCGCAAGGCCCACCCCGGCTCGATCCTGGCCATCACCTTCACCAACAAGGCCGCGGCCGAGATGAAGGCGCGCGTCCAGGACCTCGTCGGCAACCGCGCCAAGATCATGTGGGTCTCGACGTTCCACTCCTCGTGCGTGCGCATCCTGCGCAAGGAGATCGACCGGGTCGGCTTCAAGTCCAACTTCTCGATCTACGACGCGGCCGACTCCAAGCGGCTGATGACGCTGGTGCTGCGCGACCTCGAGCTCGACCCCAAGCGCTACCAGCCCAACGCGGTCCTGCACTGGGTCTCGGACCAGAAGAACGAGCTCCGCGACGCCGAGGACGCCGCCAAGGAGGCGCGCAACTCGTTCGAGGAGGCCTACGCCAAGGCGTACACGGCCTACCAGCGCCGGCTGCGTGAGGCCAACGCGCTCGACTTCGACGACCTGATCATGACGACGGTCCACCTGCTGCAGGCCTTCCCCGACGTCCGCGAGAACTACCGCCGCCGGTTCCGCCACGTCCTCGTCGACGAGTACCAGGACACCAACCACGCCCAGTACAGCCTGATCCAGCAGCTCTGCGGGCAGGCCTTCGAGGAGCTCGAGTCCGACGCGGGCGAGCGGGTCGAGCCGAGCGAGCTGATGGTCGTCGGCGACGCCGACCAGTCGATCTATGCCTTCCGCGGTGCCGACATCCGCAACATCATGGACTTCGAGCAGGACTTCCCGAGTGCCCAGACGATCCTGCTGGAGCAGAACTACCGCTCCACCCAGACCATCCTGACGGCCGCCAACTCCGTCATCGGCAACAACAAGGGGCGCAAGCCCAAGCGGCTCTGGACCGACGCCGGGGAGGGCTCACGGATCGTGGGCTACGTCTCCGACGACGAGCACGACGAGGCCCGCTTCGTCAGCCAGGAGATCGACCAGCTCGTCGACGACTCCGGCGTACGCCCTGCCGACGTGGCCGTGTTCTACCGCACCAACGCCCAGTCGCGGGTCTTCGAGGAGGTGTTCATCCGCACCGGCCAGCCCTACAAGGTGGTCGGCGGGGTGCGCTTCTACGAGCGCAAGGAGGTCCGCGACGCGCTGGCCTACCTCCGGATGCTGGTCAACACCGCCGACGAGATCTCGCTCCGGCGGGTGCTCAACACCCCCAAGCGCGGCATCGGCGAGCGTGCGGAGGCCTGCATCGCTGCCCTCGCCGAGCGCGACCGGATCACCTTCTGGGAGGCGCTCACCCGGGCCGCGGAGGCACCCGGCCTGGCCACCCGCAGCCTCAAGAACATCGAGGCGTTCGTCGCGATGGTCCAGGAGATCCAGTCGATGGTCGAGGCCGACGAGCGCCCCGACGTGATCCTCGAGTCGGTGCTCGAGCGCTCCGGCTACCTCACCGAGCTCGAGGCCAGCGACGACCCGCAGGACGGCACCCGAGTGGAGAACCTCGCCGAGCTCGTCGCGGTGGCGCGCGAGTTCGCCGAGGACCCGCAGCCCGGACCTTCGGCAGACCCCGCCGAGGTCGAGGCGGGCACGGTCTCGGTCGGTCTCGGCGACTTCCTCGAGCGGGTCGCACTGGTGGCCGACGCCGACCAGATCCCCGATGCCCCCGACGGCGACGACTCCGGCGTCGTCACCCTGATGACGCTCCACACCGCCAAGGGCCTCGAGTTCCCGGTGGTCTTCCTCACCGGACTCGAGGACGGCGTCTTCCCCCACCAGCGCTCGCTCGGCGACCAGCCGGAGCTGGAGGAGGAGCGCCGCCTGGCCTACGTCGGCGTGACCCGCGCCGAGAAGCGCCTCTACGTCTCCCGCGCCCTCGTCCGGTCCGCCTGGGGTGCTCCGAGCCACAACCCCGCGAGCCGGTTCCTCGACGAGCTCCCGGTCGACCTCGTCGACTGGCGCCGTACGGCCTCCGAGCAGACCCGCTGGGGCCGCCCCGACCTGACCTCGGGCTCGACCCGGCTCGGCAGCCCGACCGATGCCGGCCGGCGCAACTTCTCCTCCGCCGCCCTCCGGGCCGACGCCGCCTCCAAGGCCAAGCCCGCCCGCGAGATCCCCAGCCTGTCGCCCGGCGACCGCGTCGTCCACGACTCCTTCGGCATGGGCACGGTCGTCGCCGTCGACGGCGTCGCCGAGAAGTCGGTGGCCTCCATCGACTTCGGCTCCGAGGGCGTCAAGCGTCTCCTGCTCCGCTACGCCCCGGTCGAGAAGCTCTGACCTCTCGGTGGCCGGGGCGGTGCCCCGGCCACCCTCCTGGTCCTCGGAGTGTGGCTCGGCCACCCTGGACCGGCCAAGCGGTGCGTGAGGCAGGTTCTGGACGTCGGAAAGGTGTCTCACGCACCGCTGGGGCGCGTGTCGGCGTACGGCGCACCCGTGGGCGGTGTGTGAGGCAGGTTCTGGGCGTCGGAAAGGCGTCTCACGCACCGCGGGGGCGCGTGTCGGCGTACGGCGCACCCGTAGGCGGTGTGTGAGGCAGGTTCTGGGCGTCGGAAAGATGTCTCACCCACCGCTGGGGCGCGTGTCGGCGTACGGCGCACCCGTGAGCGGTGCGGCGGGCGTCGCGCTCTCCTCGGCTTCGTGCCTCAGCCGCGGGTCGCACGACTCGGGTGGCTACACACCGGCGGTCGAGAGATCTCGGTACGCGCCGCAGCGCCTTCGCGCGCTCAGTCGCTGCGCGCTACTCGATCTTCCGTGACGGCGACGCTGCTGACGCAGCGTCGGTCAGGGAACGATGCCGTGCGCGACGAAGGCCGGGAAGGGGTCGACCGGGTCGCCGCCACCGGGGCGTACCTCGAGGTGCAGGTGCGAGCCGGTGACGTTGCCGGTGGCGCCGACGGTGCCGATGGTGTCGCCACCGTTGACGCGCTCGCCGACGGAGACGTAGATGACCGTCTGGTGGCAGTACCAGATCTCGGTGCCGTCATCGAGGGTGACGACCGTCTTGTTGCCGTAGGAGCCGTCGTAGCCGGTGGAGGTGACGGTGCCGTTGGCGATGGCGTGGATCGGGTCACCGGTGTTGCCGTTGAAGTCCAGGCCGGTGTGGTAGTTGGCCCAGAGGCCGTACTCGCCGAAGGTCGCGGTGATCTGGTAGACGTCGAGCGGGAGGAGCCACTTGTTCTCCTTGATCTTCGCCGCCTGCTTCTCGGCCGCCTTGCGGATCTCGTCGAGCTTGACGGCGCGCTCGGCCATCTGCTTCTCGGCGAGGGCGACCAGCTCGGGGTCGGTCTCCTCGGCGGAGCCGCGATTGCCGTCACGGCTGACGACGACGCCGCGGCGCGAGAGCGCCTGGCTGGCGGCAGTGCCGATCGAGGAGGCGTTGACCGAGGAGCCCGACGAGGTCAGTGCGGTGACACCCGCGCCGGACGCGGTGACGGCCCCACCTGCGGAGATGGCGAGCACGGCGACACCTGCCACGAGAGGCAGGGACGGCACGCTGCGCAACAACGAACGGCGAGGCGGCGTGGTCGCACGACGCTTGCCAGTCAGGGGTGCATCCGTTGCCGAAGTGGTGCGTCGCTGGGGAGCGCGCTCCGCTCGGTGGTTGCCCATAGGGGTAGTTACCAATCTGCCGGGTCAGTAGGGGGGTGTGAGGTCGGCAAGACCGCGCACGACTGTAACGGAAAGATCACGGAAAAAGACATTGACAGCAAAAATTGCGCATAACTGCAGGTCAGCCGCGTGCTTCTCGATAGCGGTCCAGTGCCTCGACCCTCTCATCCGCGTGGTCCACGATCCGCAGCGGGTAGTCGTGCTCATATCCCACGTCGGACTTCCACGGCTCGTGCGCCGCCTTGCCGGGGAGGTGGGCGAGCTCGGGGACCCAGCGGCGCACGTAGTCGCCCTGCGGGTCGAACTTCAGCCCCTGCGTGATCGGGTTGAACACCCGGAAGTACGGCGAGGCGTCCGTGCCGGTGCCGGCGACCCACTGCCAGCCGTGGTTGTTCGACGCGACGTCGCCGTCGATCAGCAGGTCGAGGAAGTGCCGCGCGCCGACCGGCCACCACACGTGCAGGTCCTTGGTGAGGAAGGACGCGGTGATCATCCGAACGCGGTTGTGCATCCACCCCGAGTGGAGCAGCTGGCGCATCCCGGCGTCGACGATCGGGAAGCCCGTCGTGCCGGTGCGCCACGCCTCGACGGCGTCGTCCGGTTCGTCGTACGTCATGCCCGCGAGCGCCGGCTTCAGGTCGGCCCACGCCGACGAGGGCTCGTGCCACAGCACGTCGGCGTAGAACTCGCGCCAGGCGAGCTCGTTGGCGTAGGTCGACCGGGTGTCCATGTCGGCCAGCAGGGAGCGGGGGTGCAGCACCCCGAGGTGGAGGTAGGGCGAGAGCCGCGAGGTGCCGTCGTGGTCGGGCCGGTTGCGCTCGTTGCTGTACGCCGACAGGCCGTCGTCGCGGAAGGAGCGCCAGCGTCGCCACGCGGCGTCCTCGCCGGCGCCCGGCAGGTCGAACGGCGCATCGGCGACGGCCTTCTCGAGCATGTCGAGCGCCCGCTGGTGCGAGTCGGCGGGCGCGAGGTCGGGGGAGCGCGGCGTGTGGGCGGGCTCGGACCAGCCGTGCTCGCGCCAGCCGCGGGCGAACGCGGTGAAGACCTGGTAGGGGTTGCCGCTGCCGTTGCGGACCAGGCCCGGCCCGACCGCGTACGGCGACCCGGTCGCGACGAGCTCGACCTGCGTGCCCACGGCCTCGTCGCGGCGACGGCCGTAGGGCGTCGTCTCCGCCGACACGTGGACCCGACGCGCGCCGGCCACCCGCGGCACGACCTCGCGCGGGTCGCCGTGCTGGATGGTGAGCGGGACCCGCTCGGCGAGGGCGAGCACGTTGGCCGCGAGCCACGCGCGTCGTGCCGGACCAGCCCCGGACCAGATGGCCGGGTCGACGACGAAGAGCGCCGACACCGTGCCCTCGTCCAGCGCGGAGAGCAGCGCCGGGTTGTCCCGCACGC
>CAVQDC010000002.1:0-61276 GCA_963711175.1 uncultured Actinomycetota bacterium | reverse complement strand
CACCTTCGTCAAGGAGTCCGCGGCCGACGCGCAGCCGCACGAGATCGAGCTGGCCCGCGCCACCGAGGCCGAGAAGGAGTCCCAGCTGACGCGCGTACGCGCCTTCCAGGCGGCCCACGGCGCAGAGGCGCAGGAGGCCCTGTCCCGTCTCAAGGACGCCGCGATCTCGGGCGAGAACGTGTTCGCGGTCCTGATGGACGCCGCCCGCGTCTGCTCGCTCCAGCAGGTCACCGAGGCGTTCTTCGAGGTCGGGGGCCAGTACCGCCGCAACGTCTGAGCGGGCGGGAGCTGCTAGGCGGTAGCCCGCTCGTCGTCGGCCACCACGGCCTCCCGGACCGTCACGGGCAGCACGCTGACGGGATCCACCACGGGGGCGGCCGCAGCAGCCGGCAGGTCGAACCTGAAGACCGATCCCGGGCCAGGCTCGGCGGGCAGGCACTCGATGGTGCCGCCGTGCCGCTCGACGATGGCCTGGCAGATCGACAGTCCCATGCCGGTGCCGCGACGCTCGTCGTCCGAGGGCTGACCACGGTGGAAGCGCTCGAAGATCAGGTCGCGCTGGTGCTCCTCGACTCCGACACCGTTGTCCTCGACCTGGACGACCACACGCGATCCGGTGCGCGCCGCCGTCACCCGGACCACGGCAGGCACGCCGGGACGGGCGTACTTGACGGAGTTGCCCACGAGATTGGCGAAGAGCTGCCGCAGGGACGCCTCGTCGGCGTACACCATGGGCAGGCCCTCGTCGGGAACCTCGATCACGTCATCGGGTCCGAGCAGGGCGGTGGCACGCACGAGGGCGCCGTCGGGGCCGCCGAGCGGGACGTCGCGCACATCCAGGCCGCCGGCCTCGGCCACGGCCTGGGTGAGAAGGTCGTCGATCAGGCCGCCCATCTGGACCGTTGCCTGCTCGGCACGCTTGACCGACGCATGGGTGTCGCTGTCGGGATCGAGGTCGAGGGCGGCGAACTCGAGCCACGCGCGGATCGCGGTCAGGGGGCCGCGCAGGTCGTGCGCCGCGGTGGAGGCGAAGCCGACCAGCGGGCGGATGCCGTGCCGGTGCTCGGTGACCTCACTGAGGACCAGCAGGACGCCCGTACGGCCACCGTCCCCGTGCGGGTCGGCGAGCTCGGCCCGCGACACGGCCACCACGAGGTCGTCGCCCGAGGCCAGCGGCAGCTGGACGTCGCCCACGCCGAGCTCGGCGCGGACGGCACCGGTGTGGGAAGGCGTCGGATGAAGCACCAGCTCCACCAGCGCGGCGAGCGCGTCCGCGTCCGGGACGCCGGGACGCACCCGATGGGCCAGCCGGCGGCTGGCACCGTTGCTCCGCTGGATCACGCCCTGGCTGTCGAGGACGACGAGTCCCTCGTCCATGCTCTCGGTCATCTCGGCGAGCAGCTCGGCCTGCTCGGCCGCCCGGGCCCGCGCCTCGCTCATCCGGACCACCAGCTCGTCGATGCGGTCGCTCAGCGTTCCCACGGCGAGGCCCGTCAGCAGCACGGCCACCAGGAAGATCTGGCCCACCATGACCTGCCGCACGGGGTCGTCCAGGTTCGTGGAGGGGCCCACGCCGGCGAGGGTGAGCAGGAGACCACACACCCCGAGCGCGAGAGCGTGGAGCCCGGCCAGGAAGGTGGGGAAGCGGGCTGCCGACCACACGCACAGCGGCACGACGAGGAAGACGATCGGGAGCGGCTGGAGGAAGATCACGACCACCGCGAGCAAGGAGAGCACCCAGAGCAGCACGAGCTCCGTCCGGGACCCGCCCTGCGCGCGCGGAGTGAGGTGCTGGGTGCGCCACTCCCATGCCAGGTGACCGATGCACCCCACTACGAGGATGCCGGCGAAGTGACGGCCGAACCACGCCTGCGGCACCCACACGTCCACCGGCGCGTTGCTGAGCCAGACGCCGAGCGTCCCGATGCCGGCACCCAGCAGGCTGCCCGCGCCTGCCGCGCCACACGTGTAGGCGAGCGAACGGGGTGAGCGGAAGCTCTCCGTCCCTCCGGCGCCCAGGAGCGTCGGGCACCACTTCCTCATCAGCACCACGGTGAGCCAGGTCTGGCACGTGAGCGACAGCGCGCCCAGCACGCCCACCGCGCTCGGGGCACCCGTGGCCCAGGCGACGGCCATGTGGATCGCCAGCAGCGGTGCGAGCACCCGAGCCTGACGGTGCGGTGACTCCGCGAGCAGCCAGAGCACGGCCACGCCGGCACCGGGCCACACCAGGCTCACCGTCTGGCCCTCCACCACCGTGAGCCGTGACCCCACCGCGACGAGGACGTAGACCATGGCGAATCCCACCGACCACCTCGGGGACAGCGCTGGTCGTACGGTCACGGTCGCCCTCCCACCCGACGCGGTGCCCGGGCTGAGGACCCCGGACCACCGGATTGGTACACGAGGCCCACAGTAGTGCTCCGCACACCCACGCGAGTGCAACATCGCCACATTGGGCGCAGGGGTGGATCAGAGGTTGATCGTGATGTCCGCGTCCTTGCGGAGGTCCTCGACGAGCGCCTGGGCGACCTTGCCGGTCTGCTCGGTCTTCGCCTGCTCCTCGATCTGGTCGTGCACCTGGGCGTAGGGCGGGATCTTCTGGCCCTTCTGGCCGGCGGCCTGCTGCTTGGCCTGGTCGTAGATCGCGCGGAGCTGCTTCTCGGTCGGCGTCTTGCCGCCGTCCTCGTCCTCCACGAGCTGCTGGATCATGAGCTGGTTCTCGATCTGGGCGAGTGCCGCCTCCTCGGTCAGGCCGTTCTTCTCCACGGCCGCGAGGAGCTCCTCCGCGGAGCCCATCTGGTTCTGCTTCGCGAGGTCGGCGAGCTCGGTCTGGACCGCGTCGTCGCTCACCTCGATGCCGCGCGACTCGGCCTCCTGGGTCAGGAGCTCGGTGGAGACGAGGTCGTCGGCGGTCTGCCTCTGGATCGCCGCCTCGTCGGGGGCCTGGCCGCTGGTCTGCGCCTGCGCGGCGGCCTGCTGGAAGGCGGCCTCGTAGATCGGGACGAACTCGTCCTTGGTGATCTCCTCGCCGTTGACCTCGGCGACGACGTCGGGGATCTTCGAGACATCGGGGCCGCCGTCGGCCGGGGCGTCCGCACTGGCGCTCGAGGACTCGCTCGGCGAGGCGTCCTTGTCGGACGACGCAGAGGAGTCGCCTCCGCCGCCGCAGGCGGACAGGACGAGCATGCTGGTGGCGGCGACGAGGCCGAGGACAGTACGGGTGCGCATCAGGTGATTCATCGCATTCGACGGTACGCACCCAACCTGAGCGTCCGTCTCAGGGTTCTCAGGTCACGCGTAGCGGGGTGATGCAGGTCACAGCGAGTCGGGCACGATGAGAGCGTCCGGATCCTGGCGCACGGGCAGCTGCGCGAGCGCCGTACGCACGAGCGTGACGCGCGCGGCGACCGCCACCTTCTTCCGCAACCGACCGATGCCGGTCTCGCCCATCGTCTGCTCGACGGCGGTGGCGATCTGCTCGTCGGTGAACGTGGGTCGCGTCCCGGCCTCGACCTCGACGTCCGGCAGTGCGAGCAACACCGGCAGGACCTGGCTGCCGACGGCCTCGAGGAGGTGGTAGCGGTCGATCTTGCTCATCGCCTCCCACGCGTCCTCGTTCTTCTGCCGGCGGTGGCCGATCCTGCCGCCGGCCACGACCTTGGCGGCAGAGGTCACGGCCACGGTCAGCTCGTGCTCGGTGAAGCGCATGCGGGCCAGCATGCATCATGGCGGGATGCGCCTGCCCGACCTCACGCCCGACGACCTCGACGCCGAGCAGCGGGCGTTGTACGACGACATCGTCGGCGGCCCGCGCGGCGCCGGGCCGCAGCACTTCGCGCTGACCACCACGACCGGCGCGCTGACCGGGCCCTTCGGCGTGATGGTCCACGAGCCCACCCTGGGGCGATCACTGCAGGGGCTCGGCAGCACCGTCCGCTACGGCACCGGCCTCAGGGACCGGGTCCGCGAGATCGCGATCCTCGCCGTCGCCCATGCCACCGACAGCGCGTTCGAGCAGCACGCCCACGAGCGCGTCGGCCGCGCGGTCGGCCTCACCGACGACGACCTGGCGGCCCTCGCCGACGAGACCTTCACCTCGACCGACGACGTCGAGCAGGCGGCGTACGACCTCTGCCGACGGCTGCTCGACGGCACCCCCCGCCTCACCGACGACGCGTACGCCGACCTGGTCGGCGTGCTCGGCACGACGGCGATCACCGAGCTGACGGTCCTCGTCGGCTACTACCGCACCCTCGCCGACCTGCTGACGCTCTTCGAGGTGGACGTGCCTGACGCTCAGTAGTGAGCCGTCATCACGTGCTTGATGCGCGTGTAGTCCTCGAAGCCGTAGCCGGACAGGTCCTTGCCGTAGCCCGAGTGCCCGAAGCCGCCGTGCGGCATCTCGGACACGAACGGGATGTGGGTGTTGACCCACACGCACCCGAAGTCGAGCTCGCGGGTCAGCCGGTCGGCGGTGCCGTGGTCACGGGTCCAGACACTGGCCGCGAGGCCGTACGGCACGCCGTTGGCCAGCCGGACCGCCTCGGCCTCCTCGTCGAACGACTGCACGGTGAGGACGGGCCCGAACACCTCCTCCTGCACGATGCGGTCGTCCTGGCGTACGCCGGTGACGATCGTCGGGGCGAAGAAGTAGCCAGCGTCGCCGTGGCGTGCACCACCCGTGCGCACCGTGGTGTGGGACGGCAGGTCGGCGAGGAACGCCTCGACCTTGGCGAAGTGGGCCGCGTTGTTGAGCGGGCCGTAGTCGGCCTCGGTGTCGGACGGCGGGCCGGGCCGGGTGCCTTCGGCCTCCGCGACGAGCAGGTCGACGAGCTCGTCGTGGACGCTGCTGTGCACGATGACGCGGGTGGCGGCGGTGCAGTCCTGGCCGGAGTTGAAGTACGCGGCGGCGGCGATCAGCCCGGCCGCGCGGGGCAGGTCGGCGTCGGGCATCACCACGACGGGTGCCTTGCCGCCGAGCTCGAGGTGCGCGCGCTTGAGGTTCTTCGCCGCGGACGACGCGACCTCGATGCCGGCGCGCACCGAGCCGGTGATCGCGACGAGGCCGGGGGTCGGGTGCTCGACGAGCAGCCGGCCCGTGGTGGCGTCTCCGTTGACGACGTTGAGCACACCCGGCGGCAGGATCGCGCCGGCGATCTCGGCCAGCAGCACGGTCGACCGCGGGGTGGTGTCGCTGGGCTTGAGGACGATCGTGTTGCCGGCCGCCAGCGCGGGCGCGATCTTCCAGATCGCCATGGCGAACGGGTAGTTCCACGGAGTGACCTGGCCGACGACGCCGATCGGCTCCCGGCGGATGCTCGAGGTGTGCCCCTCGAGGTACTCCCCCGCCGACGTGCCCTCGAGCAGCCGCGCCGCACCGGCGAAGAACCGCAGCTGGTCGACCCCCTGGTCGACCTCCTCGCTCGCGATGTAGCGCACCGGCTGGCCGGTGTCGCGCGCCTGCACCTCGCTGATCTCGTCGCGGCGATCGGCCACGGCGGTGGCGAGGTCGAGCAGGTAGGCCTGCCGGCGGCCCGGCGTCAGCCGCTTCCACGACTCCGACGCGCGTTCGGCGGCGGCGTACGCCCGGTCGATCTCCTCAGCCGTCGAGACCGGAGAGCGGCCGTCGACCTCGCCGGTCACCGGGTCGACGAGGTCGATGAAGTCGGTGGCCGCCGACTCGACGAGCTCGCCGTCGATGAAGTTGCGGATCGTGTCAGTCACGGAGCTGCCTTTCAGGCGACGTAGATCTTGCGGAGGGTCTCGCGGACGACCCAGGTCGTGTGCTCGCCGGCACGCAGGCGTACGACGCTGCCGGGCCCGAGGTCGACCGTCTCGCCGTCGTCGAAGGTGACGGTGGCCGAGCCCGACAGCACGACGAAGACCTCGTCTACCTCGACGTCGGTGGCGGTCCCGGGGCTCATCTCCCACACGCCGACCTCGACGCCGGCGACCGCGGCCAGGGCGCGCGAGCCCGCCGCGGGCGAGCCGTCGAGGACGGTGCCCGGGTCGAGGGGCGAGGTCGGCACGGCGGCGTCGACGTCCAGCACACGGAACATGCCGTCATCGTCCCCCGACACCAGCGACGCCGTCGGCCGACGATCTGTCGTCACTTCGCCGTCGGACCGGACGTTGTGCCGGACAGCTCGTCCGCCAGCAGGGCCACGTGCAGCGACACGCGTACGTCGGGGTCGTCGAGGTCGGCGTCGAGGATCGACTCGATCCGGGCCAGCCGGTCGTAGAACGCGGCCCGCGACAGGTGCAGGCTTGCGGCCGCCTCGGTCTTGCTCGCCGGGTGCAGCACGAGGGCGCGGAGGGCCGCGAGGAGATCGGTGCGCGCCCCGTCCGCGCGGTCGTGGCTCTTGAGCGCGGCGAGCTCACGGTCGACGAAGAGCCGCACCCGGTCGTCCTCGCCGAGCAGGGCGAGCAGGCCGCGGAGGTGGAGGTCGGCGAGCCGGTGCACCTCGGGATCCTGCTCGCGACGCACCTGCGGTGCCGCGTCCGCGACCTGGCCGGCCTCCGTGAGGCTGCGCGTGATGCCGGTGCGGTCGGTCACGACGCGTCCGGCGGCGAGCACGACGTCGTGGTGGGCGAGCACGCGCGCCGCGAGCCGGTCCAGGAGGTCGTCGGCGTCCGCGGTCGGCGGTGCCGACACGAGGACCCGCAGGTCGCGCTCGACCTCGCACACCAGCGCCGGAAGTCGCAGCCCGTGCGCCGCCCGGACGACGGTGGCGGCCACCTCGTCGAGGTCGGCCGGCGACGACACCGCGATCCGGGGCCGGACGACGAGGCCGGCGAAGCCGCGCCGACGGACCGGGAAGCCGGCCAGCTCGCAGCGGCGGAGCACCTCGTCGGAGTCGGGGTCGTCGGTGAGGCCGGACAAGAGCTCCAGGTGCGTACGCCGCATGAGAGTCCCGCGGTCGCGGTCGTGGAGCCGGTGCAGCGCGAGCGCGGCGGCGGCCCGCTCGGCGACGGCGACCAGCCGCTGCGACGGCGCGTCGGGCGAGCCGATCACCAGCCTGCCCCAGGCCTGGTCGGCGGTGCCGAGCCGGGTCACGAGCCACCCGTTGGCGGCGTCCCAGCCGGTGCGGCCGGCCACCTCCACCCGACGGGAGCGGGCCGGCCAGCCGTCGAGGAAGCCACCGGCCTCGTCGGGACCGGCGAAGTAGTCGAGCGGTCGGTGCTGGGCGTTCTCCACCACGACCGGCCCCGCTGCCATCCGCTGCACGGCCTGGAGGATCTCGACGGGTCCCGCCTGGCTGAACGACAGCTCGGTGAACGTCTCGTGGACGCGCTGGGCCTCGCGCAGCTCGCTGAGCTGGCGGTCCACGACGCGCTCGCCGATCTCCTGCGCGAGTGCGGCGAACCGGGTCTCCTGCCCCAGGACGACGAGCGGCAGCCCGTGCCGCTCGCAGGCCTCCACCAGGGACGACGGCAGCTCGGCGGCCCACCGGCGGCCGAGCTCGACGACGATGCCCACCGCGCCGGAGTCGGCCAGCCCGTCGACGAAGCCCGTCAGCCCGGCAGCGTCATCGTCGGTGGGCAGGCCGGTGCCCATCGTCAGGAGCAGGTCGCCGGCGCGGAGCAGCTCTCCCGCATCGAGTCGCTCGGTCGCGTGCACCCAGCGGATCGGCCGGTCGAGCCCGGACCGGCCGGCGACGACCTCGGGCGCGGCGCGACGGAACGTGGGCAGCCCGAGTGCCTCCTCGAGCGTCACACCCGGCGTCACCTCGGCCACGGACGCAGCCTACGCGTGGAGAGGGCGACGGAATGTCCGAACCGGACCCCGGTTTCCTACGATCCGACACCTGCTCGGACGGCGCCGCAGATCGAGGATGGGCACCATGATCGACATCTCCGCACCCGACCACGAGATCGTGCACTGGGCCGACGGCGCCGCGCTGCCCGGCAACCCCACCGGTTGGGCCGCCGTCACCAACCCCGCCACCGGCGAGGTCACCGGCCGCGTGGCGCTCGCCAGCGAGGCCGACGCGGCCCGGGTCATCGAGGCAGCCGCCCGCGCGGCCCGCGGCTGGGGCACCACCTCGCTCGCGCGGCGTACGCAGGTGATGTTCGCCTTCCGCGAGCTGCTCAGCAGCCGCAAGGACGAGCTTGCTGCGATCATCACCGCCGAGCACGGCAAGGTGCACTCCGACGCCATCGGCGAGATCTCGCGCGGCCTCGAGGTCGTCGAGTTCGCCTGCGGCATCTCCCACCTGCTCAAGGGCGGCCACAGCGAGGAGGCGTCCACCGGCGTCGACGTGCACTCCAAGCGGGTGCCGCTCGGCGTGGTCGGCATCATCAGCCCCTTCAACTTCCCCGCGATGGTCCCGATGTGGTTCTTCCCCATCGCGATCGCCGCCGGCAACACCGTCGTCCTCAAGCCGAGCGAGAAGGACCCGAGCGCCGCCAACTGGATCGCCGCCCTCTGGCAGGAGGCCGGTCTCCCCGACGGCGTCTTCAACGTCCTGCACGGCGACAAGACCGCGGTCGACGCCCTGCTCACCAGCCCGGACGTGCAGTCGATCAGCTTCGTCGGCTCGACCCCGATCGCGGAGTACGTCTACGAGACCGCGAGCCGCCACGGCAAGCGCGTCCAGGCGCTCGGTGGGGCGAAGAACCACATGGTCGTGCTGCCCGACGCCGACCTCGACCTCGCCGCGGACTCGGCCGTCAACGCCGGCTACGGCAGCGCCGGCGAGCGGTGCATGGCGATCAGCGTGCTCGTCGCGGTCGACCCGATCGGCGACGAGCTGGTCGCCCGCATCGCCGACCGCACCCGCACCCTGCTGATCGGCGACGGCGGCCAGGACGCCACCGGGGCCGACGCGTCCGGCAAGGAAGCCGACATGGGCCCGCTCGTCACGAAGGCCCATCGCGACAAGGTCAGCTCCTACATCGACTCCGGCGAAGCCGCCGGCGCCAAGGTCGTCGTCGACGGCCGCGACGTCCGGGCCCGCGGCGGCGCTGCACAGATCGAGGGGGGCTTCTGGCTCGGGCCGACGCTGTTCGACGACGTGACGCCGGAGATGGACATCTACCGCGAGGAGATCTTCGGGCCCGTCCTCTCAGTGGTGCGTGCGAAGTCGTACGAGGAGGCGGTCGCGCTGGTCAACGCCAACGAGTACGGCAACGGCACCGCGGTCTTCACCAACGACGGCGGCGCCGCCCGCCGCTTCGAGGCCGACGTCACCGTCGGCATGATCGGCGTCAACGTGCCCGTCCCGGTGCCGGTCGCCTACTACTCCTTCGGCGGCTGGAAGCGCTCGCTCTTCGGCGACACCCACGCCCACGGCGCCGAGGGCGTCCACTTCTTCACCCGCGGCAAGGTCGTCACCACCCGGTGGATCGACCCCGCCAACCGCCCCGAGGGCGGCCTCGAGCTGGGATTCCCGCGCAATGACTGAGACGACGATCGCTTCCGACCTGTCCAGCACGTACGACCCGGCGCGGGCCTACGAGCTCGACCGCGCGCACGTCTTCCACTCCTGGTCGGCGCAGGCCGAGATCACGCCGATGGTGGTGACCCGCGCCGAGGGCAGCCACGTCTGGGACGCCGACGACAAGCGCTACCTCGACTTCAGCTCCCAGCTGGTCTTCACCAACCTCGGCCACCAGCACCCGCGCATCGTCGCGGCGATCCAGGAGCAGGCCGCACACCTCTGCACGATCGCGCCGGCCGTCGCCAACGGGACCCGCTCCGAAGCCGCCCGCCTGATCGCGAGCCACACCCCCGGCGACCTCGACCACGTCTTCTTCACCAACGGTGGCGCCGACGCCAACGAGCACGCCGTACGCATGGCGCGGCTGCACACCGGCCGCCACAAGGTGCTCACGACCTACCGCAGCTATCACGGCGGCACCCACCTCGCGGTCAACATGACCGGCGACCCGCGCCGCTGGGCGAGCGACCACGGCTCGACCGGCACGGTCCACTTCTTCGGCCCGTTCCTCTACCGCAGCGCGTTCCACGCGACCACCGAGGCCGAGGAGTGCCAGCGCGCGCTCGAGCACCTCGAGCAGGTCGTCGCGCTCGAAGGCCCGGCCACCGTCGCCGCGATCGTGCTCGAGGCGATCCCCGGCACCGCCGGGATCATGGTCCCGCCGCCGGGCTACCTCGCCGGCGTGCGCGAGATCTGCGACCGGAACGGCATCGTGCTGATCGCGGACGAGGTGATGTCGGGCTTCGGCCGGGCGGGTCGGTGGTTCGCCGTCGAGCACGGTGGCATCGCGCCCGACCTGATCACCTTCGCCAAGGGCGTGAACTCCGGCTACGTGCCGCTCGGCGGCGTGGCGATCAGCGACGAGATCTACGCGACGTTCGCACACCGTACGTATCCCGGAGGCCTCACCTACTCCGGCCACCCGCTCGCCTGCGCGGCAGCCGTCGCCACCCTCCGCACGATGGAGGACGAGGACGTCGTCGGTCGCGCCGAGCGGCTCGGGGACGACGTGCTCGGCCCCGGCCTGCGGGCCCTCGAGGCGAAGCACGACCGGATCGGCGAGGTGCGCGGCACCGGCGCGTTCTGGGCGATCGAGCTCGTCAGCGACCGCGCGACGCGCGAGCCGCTCGCCCCCTACGGCGGGTCGAGCCCGGAGGTGGGCGCGATCGTCAAGGCCTGCCAGGAGCGCGGCATGCTGCCCTTCGTGAACTACAACCGGATCCACGTCGTGCCGCCGCTGACGACGAGCGACGACGAGGCGCGTGAGGGGCTCGCGATCCTGGACGCCGCGCTCGACGCGACCGCCTGACCCCCCGTGCCCGCGCACCGCACCGCCTACGAGCGCAACGCTCCCGACCCGCGAGTCGTGGAGCGGGCGCTCGCCGGCAGCGAGCGGGCGGTGTTCTGGCTGGACGACGCGGGCGCGACGTCGTACGACCCGCTGACCGCGTCGACCCACGCCGACCTGACGATCGTCGGCGGCGGCTACCTCGGGCTCTGGACAGCCGTCCACGCCAAGCGGCGCGACCCGGGCCGCCGTGTCGTGCTGCTCGAGGCGCAGACCATCGGCTGGGCGGCCTCGGGGCGCAACGGCGGCTTCTGCGAGGCCTCGCTCACCCACGGGGAGGACAACGGACGCTCGCGCTGGCCCGACGAGTACGACGCCCTGGCCCGGCTCGGCCTCGACAACCTCGCCGGCTTCGAGGCCGACGTCCGCGACCTCGGCCTCGCCTGCGAGTGGGAGCGCACCGGGATGCTCTCGGTCGCCGTCGAGGAGCACCAGGTCGCGTGGCTGCGCGAGGAGGAGAACTTCCTCGACGCCACCCAGGTGCGCGCGGAGATCGACAGCCCGCTCTTCCTCGCCGGCGCGATGGAGCACGACGAGACCGCGCTCGTGCACCCGGCGAAGCTGGCGGTGGAGCTCGCCCGGGTGGCGACGGACCTCGGCGTCGAGGTCCACGAGCACACCGCCGCGACCGCGCTGCGGCGTACGTCCGGAGCGGGACGGGGCGTCGAGGTGCACACCGACCGCGCGGTGGTCACCTCCGACCACGTCGTCCTCGCCACCAACGTGTTCCCGTCGCTGCTGCGCCGCAACCGGCTGATGACGGTGCCGGTCTACGACTACGTCCTGATGACCGAGCCGCTCACCGCCGAGCAGCTGGCCTCGATCGGCTGGGCCGGTCGCCAGGGGCTCGGCGACCTCGCCAACCAGTTCCACTACTCACGTCTCACGCGTGACAGCCGGATCCTGTGGGGCGGGTACGACGCGGTCTACCCGACCGGCGGACGGGTCGCGGCGCGCCACGAGGACCGGCCCGACAGCCACGCCGGTCTGGCCTCGCACTTCCTGGCGACCTTCCCGCAGCTGGAGGACGTGCGGTTCAGCCACCGCTGGGCCGGCGCGATCGACACGTGCACGCAGTTCACCGCCTTCTACGGCACGAGCCACGACGACCGGGTGGCGCACGCGGCCGGCTTCACCGGGCTCGGGGTGGGTGCGACCAGGTTCGCGGCGCAGGTCCTCCTCGACCTCCTCGCAGGCGAGGAGACGGAGCGCACCGGTCTGCGGATGGTGCGCGAGCGACCACTGCCCTTCCCGCCCGAGCCGCTCGCCTCGGTCGGCATCAACCTGACCCGGTGGTCGCTCGACCGCGCCGACCACCGTCAGGGCCGACGCAACGCCTTCCTGCGCGCGCTCGACGCGGTCGGTCTCGGCTTCGACAGCTGACCGCCCGCATGTAACGCCGGGTTACGCCTTGAACCCACCCCCGTGCAAGGGGGTGGGTACAAGCGCCAACCCGGCGTTACATGCGGGATCAGGCGGCGGGCGGGCGCTCCGCGAGGTCGGCCAGGCCGGCCTTGAGACCGGCCAGGATGCGGGTCAGGACACGCGACACCTGGGCCTGCGTCAGCCCGATGTCCTCGGCGATCTCCTGCTGGGTCCGCTCCTCGACGAAGCGCAGCCGCAGGATCCGTCGGTCGCGGGGCGAGAGGAGCCCGACGACGGGCTCGAGCACGATGCGTGCCTCTGCCGCGACGACCGACCGGTCCTCGAAGCCGAGCAGGTCGCCCAACGACGACGACCCGTCGCCGACAGGACCGTCGAGCGAGGTCGGGGTGAAGCAGCCGTCGGCCGCCAGCGCCTCGATCACGTCGTCGAGGCCGACATCGAGGTGCGAGGCGACCTCGCTGGGCCTGGGCGAGCGGCCGAGCCGCGGCTCGAGGTCGTCCTGGGCACGCGAGATGAGCGCCTGCAGGTCCTGCACGCGGCGCGGAGGGCGGACCATCCAGCCGGCGTCGCGGAAGTGGCGGCGCAGCTCGCCCCGGATGGTCGGGACGGCGTACGACAGGAAGTCGTGGCCGGCGTCGGGGTCGAACCGACGGGCCGCCTTGGTGAGCCCGAGCAGGGCGACCTGCTGCAGGTCATCGAGGTCGATGCCGCGGTTGCGGTAGCGGCCGGCCATCGAGCGGGCGACCCCGGCGTTGGTCTCGATGAGACGGTCGACGAGGTCGCGCGAGGTGTGTGATTCGGCGCCGACGACCCGGAGGTCGGCGACGATGGTGTCAGTACGCCGTGCCCGCTCCTTGCCGTCCACGGCGCGACGAGCGCTCGGGGCCGACGAAAGGGCGTGGACAGGGGCGTGCTCCGGGACGATCGAGGTGGTGACCACGGGATCGGTCCTTCCAGCAGTGGCGGCGCTCACCGTGGTCTCCAGCAAACGACTCCTCGACCATAGGTTGGTCCAGACCAGTTGGACAGCCGGAAAACGAAGGGCACCCACCCCTCAGGGTGCAGAGCGGCCCAAGGTCTGTCCGGGGTTCTCGTCGAACACCTGCCGGTAGTCCGAGGCGAAACGACCGGGGTTGAAGAACCCGTAGGTGGCGGCCGCATCGCTGACCGACGTCGACGTGCCGGTGCGCAGGGATCGACGGACCAGGTCGAGCCGGACCCGCTTCATGTAGTCCTGAGGGGTGCAGCCGAGGTGCTTGCGGAAGGCGTACTGCAGGGCGCGGGGCGTCACGTTGCACTCGCGGGCGAGGTCGCCCGGCGTGAGCTCCTCGCCTGCGTGCGCCTCGATGATGCGGGCGGCGCGGCGCACGGTCGAGGGCGAGGCGTCCGCGTCGTCGGGGTCGCCGTTGGGCAGCGTGGCGCGTACGACGACGTTGTTGGGGAAGGTGTTCAGCAGGGTGTGCCCGAGCAGCCGCGCGGCCGCGTCCTCCTGGCCCGGGGTCGCGTCCGCAGGAAGCATGGCGCTGACCTGGTCGACCGTCGCGCGCCAGCGCGCGCCCGCGGCCGGAGAGCGAGGGGTGTAGGACGTGAAGATGATCGGCCACCCGGGGTGCTCCGGGTCCGCCTCCTCCAACGTCGCGAACAGCGCTTCCGCGGAGAGCGACGTGGTGCGGAACTCCGGGTGGTCGGCCGAGCCCGCGAAAGCCATGTCCCAACCGGACACGAGGACCGACCCGCCGTCCACCACCCGGTCGACGACCCCTTCACGGACATATTCGGCCACGCCGCTCAGCACGTCGACCACCACGAGCATCGGCATCGGGTCGGAGTCGAAGGAGTACGAGGCATCGATCTTCAGGTGGTCGAAGGCCACGCAGTCGTGGTTGGCACGACGGTGTCGAACACCACCCAACGGCCCTGTCAGGCGCAGGTTGGTGCCGTAGACCGTGTCGAGCCAGGCACGAGCCTGGTCGCCTGATCCCTCGAACCCGAAGTGGTCCGGCACGCCCCTGCGCGCGCGCTCGTGCGACACGTCCACCCTCCCAGGAAAGAAGCGCACGGCCCTCTGCTCGAGCCACCTCCGAACGATAATCCCTCCAGCAAGCACTCACCCCCACGGGTGGGGCATCCGTTGGCTATCATGGGCTGGTTCGACCATCGCTCCGCCCTGTGTCCGCGGACCTGACGTCATTGAAAGGTGACGTATGTCTGTGAATCACGATCCCGCCGGCGACTCACGTGACCCGGGCGATCCGGGTGACCCGGCGGAGCGGCTCGCCGCACCATTCGAGCCCACCGACGCCATGCGCGACGAGGTGGCACAGCTCCACGAGGCGATGAAGTCGCAGCGCGACATCGGCATGGCCATCGGCCTCCTGTCGGCGACCTACAGCTGCAGCACCGAGCAGGCGTGGCGCACCATGATGCGGGTCTCGCAGGACAGCAACACCAAGGTGCGCACGGTCGCCCGGGTCCTCGTCACGGTCCACGACGGCACCGCCGAGCCCGAGGACCGGGAGGTCCTGCGTTCCTTCGAGTCACACCTTCCGGCCTCCGGGTGGTCTCGGGGTCCGTCCGCGTAGCATCCGGCACATGAGCATCGACGAAGCCTCGCTCGCCGAGAGCCTGCGTCGGCTGGCCACCAGCGGGCAGGGCAACAGCGTGGTGTCCGCGCTCGAGCAGCTGCTGGACGCGTGCGTGTCCCTCTTCGACGTCGACGGCGCGGGCATCCTCGTCGCCGACGAGCAGAACATGCTGCGCTACCTCGCGGCCAGCGACGGTGCGGGCCGCGAGCTCGAGCGGACCGAGGCAGAGGCCGGCGAGGGGCCGTGCACGGAGGCCTACATCAGTGGTGCCGTGGTGACGTCCGACGACGTCGCGTCGGAGGATGTGCGCTGGCCGGTCCTCTCGCGTGCGATGGCCGACCAGCCCGTACGCGCCGTGCTGGGGACGCCCGTGCGGATCGGCGGTGTCCCCGTCGGCACCCTCGACGTCTACAGGGAGCGCCCCCACGCCTGGGACGACAGCGAGGTGACCGCGCTCGCCCGCTACGCCGAGGTCGTCGCGACCACGATGACGTCTGCCGTCCAGGCCCACACCGCCGGCGAGCTGGCGAGCCAGCTGCAGTACGCCCTGGACTACCGCGTGGTCATCGAGCGCGCTGTGGGCTTCCTCATGGCCAGGCAGGACGTCGACCCGGTCGCTGCGTTCAACGTGCTGCGCGATGCTGCGCGGAGTCGACGCACCAAGATCGGCGACGTCGCCGAGCACGTCCTCCAGCACGGCGACCTCCCCGCCTGACGACGCATGCCAGCGGGGTCAGGGGGGTACCACGACGTCATGCAGGTGAGCGAGGCGTGAGCACGACCAGCAGGCCCGTGTCGGCGACCCCTGAGCAGGTGTGGGCCGTGCTCTCGGACGGGTGGCTCTACGCCCTCTGGGTCGTGGGTGCCGCGCGGATGCGCGAGGTCGATGCCGGCTGGCCCGCTGTCGGCACCAGGCTGCACCACAGCGTCGGCACGTGGCCGCTCCTCATCGACGACACGACCGAGGTCCTCGAGGTCGAGGACAACCGCCGGCTCCTGCTCCTGGCCCGGGGCTGGCCGGCAGGCCAGGCGCACGTCGAGATCACGCTCGAGGCACGGGGCACGGACACCGTCGTGACGATGGTCGAGCAGGCCACCGCAGGACCCGGCGCGCTGCTTCCGAAGGTCATCCAGGACCCCCAGCTGCACGTGCGCAACGTCGAGGCCCTGCGCCGGCTCGCCTACGTCGTGGAGGGACGCACCCGGTGACCGGGGCGGCGGCCCGCCGCCACGACGCGATCGTCGTGGGCGCCGGACCCAACGGCCTGGTCGCGGCGAACATGCTGGCCGACGCGGGCTGGGACGTGCTGGTGCTCGAGGCCCAGTCCGCTCCAGGCGGTGCCGTGCGGAGCGACCGCGAGGTGCACCCCGACTTCGTCCACGACACCTTCAGCGCCTTCTACCCGCTCGCCGTGGCGTCACGCGCGATGACCTCGCTCCGGCTCGAGGACCACGGACTGGTCTGGGAGCACGCCCCGGCCGTGCTCGGCCACCCGTTCGGCGAAGGCCAGTGGGCGCTGCTGCACCACGACCGCGACCTCACTGCGTCCGGTCTCGAGACCCTGCACGCCGGTGACGGAGAGTCGTGGCTCGACCTCTGCCACACCTGGGACCGCATCGGGCCAGCCCTGATCGATGCCGTCACCACCCCCTTCCCACCGGTGCGGGCCGGAGCTCGGTTGCTGCCCGGCCTGGCACGCAGCGGAGGGCTCGACACCGTGCGACGACTGGCCACTCCCGTGGCGTCGCTGGGCCGCGAGCTCTTCGCCGGCCCGGCCGGCGGACTGCTCCTCGCGGGCAATGCCGGGCACGCCGACTTCCCGCTCTCCTCCCCCGGGTCCGGCGTCTTCGGCATCCTGATGACGATGCTCGGGCAGACGGTCGGCTTCCCCGTGCCGCGAGGCGGTGCCCAGGGACTCACGGATGCCCTGGTCGCCCGCTTCACCAGCCTGGGTGGCCGGATCGAGACGGATGCGACGGTCACCCGCGTCGTCGTCGACCAAGGTGCCGTCACCGGAGTCACGACCCGTGACGGCGAGGCGTACGACGCACCCGTGGTCATTGCAGACGTGGTCGCCCCGCACCTCTTCGGCGGTCTCCTGCATGAGGAGGACCTGCCCGCGCGCGTGGTCCGCGGGATGCGCGACTTCGAGCTCGACCCCGGCACCGTCAAGGTCGACTGGGCCCTCACCGGTCCCGTGCCGTGGTCGGGCGCGCCCGCCGCGGCGCCGGGGACCGTGCACATCGCTGACTCCGTGGAGGAGATGACACAGACGCTGGCGCAGGTGGCCGCGGGGATGGTCCCCGACCGTCCGTTCATGCTGACCGGACAGATGACGACCAGCGATCCGTCCCGCTCGCCCGCCGGCACCGAGTCGTTCTGGGCGTACTCACACGTGCCGCAGCCCGACAGCACCCGCGGCGATGCCGCCGACGAGATCACCGGCCGCTGGGAGCACGATGACCTCGAGCGCTTTGCCGACCGCATGCAGGCGCGGCTCGAGGCACGGGCGCCGGGCTTCGGCTCGCTGATCGCCGCCCGCCGGGTGCTCGGCCCGCACGAGCTCGAGGCGCGCAACGCCAACCTCGTCGGCGGCGCCATCAACGGTGGCACCTCCCAGCTCCACCAGGAGCTCGTCTTCCGTCCGGTGCCCGCGATGCGCGGCCGCGCCGCCACCGGTGTGAGCGGCCTCTACCTCGGCTCGGCGTCGGCCCACCCCGGCGGCGGCGTCCATGGGGCGGCGGGCGCGAACGCGGCCCGGGCGGCACTGTGGCACCACCGGTTGCGCGCGCTGCCCCGGCGTCCTACGACGGGGGTCCGGACCGCGGGATGACCTTGTGCGTCCCGTCGCACCAGGGCAGCCGGCTGGACTTGTCGCAGCGGCACAGCGCGACCACCGGCCGCTCGACCCGGTGGACGGTGCCGTCGGCGGCCCGGATGGACGTGGCCCCCCGGACCAGCATGGGTCCGTGCGGCTCCAGGACGACGTCGGGGTGGTCGAAGTCGGCCTCGCTCACTGCTGCACGCCCCAGGCATCGAACAGCGCCGACGCGACCCGGGCCTCGAGGTCCAGGCAGGTGAACGCACCGAAGAGGATCTCGCCGACCTGGTCGGGCTCGTCGTCGGCGAGGGTGCCGCAGATGTCGCGCGCGGCCAGCTGCTCGTGGACGGCGTCCGCCTCGACGTGCTCGTCGTAGTAGGCGACCATGGCGCCGTCCAGCCCGAGGCGACCGAGGCCCTGGGCGATCTTCCTCGCAGGCAACGAGCTCGTCATCTCGAAGGCAGCCAGGTGGCCCATGGCCGCGCCGCGCAGGCGCCGCTGCATGCCGAACATCGAGAGTGCGTTGTTGAGCTCGAGGGTCTCGGGCAGGGCGTCGTCGACGTAGGCGCCGTACTCCGAGCGCAGGCCCACCGACTCCATTCCCCTCGCGAAGAGGTGGGAGTGCAGCCGATTGGGGTTGCCGTTGCCGTACTCGTCGAACTGCAGCTCCATCAGGGCGGCCTTGGCCCGCAGGGGGAGGTGCGGAACCACCCACGTGGTCGGATCGGCCTCCTTGAGCTGGTAGATCGAGCGCTGCCGCAGCATCTCCAGCACCTGGTCGACGTCGGCGAAACGGCGTACGTGCCTGGCGAGCGAGGGACCGTCGTCGGAGGCGACGAGCGCCTCGAGCGCCGCCGGCACCTCGGCCGGGGTGGGCGTTCCCGGCGCGGCTGAGCTCTCCCACCGAGCGCGCAGGCGCCGCTCGAGCGACGACTCCAGCTCGTGTCGAACGACGATGGCGGCGGGGTCGCGCTCGGCGTCGTCCGAGGCGTCCTCGAAGCCGCGGTAGGACAGCTCGTGGAGGGTCCAGAGCGCGATCGCCTCGTCGTCCGATCCGTCCGCCCGGGGCGCGGACCCGGCCGGGTGCGTGGCACCCTCCGCGAGACGGGCCGCGACCCACTCGCTCACGGGACCGCGCGGCTTGGGCATCCTCACGGGGTGAACACCACCTTGACCATGCCGTCCTCCTTGTCGCGGAACTTCCGGTAGGCCTCCGGCGCGTCCTCCAGCGGCAGGTGGTGGGTCGCGAAGGACTCCACGCCGAGGACGTCCTCGTCCTGCTGCAACAGGTCGAGGATCTCGTCGGACCACTTGTGCACGTTGGCCTGTCCCATGCGCAGCTGCACCTGCTTGTCGAACAGCTGGAACATCGGCAGCGGGTCGGTCGGTGCGCCGTACACGCCCGAGATGCTGATGGTGCCGCCCCGGCGGACCGAGTCGATGGCGCTCATCAGCGCTGCGAGGCGGTCCGAGCCCACGTTGAGCATCATCTTCTCCTGCACCTTCTTGGGCAGCAGGGCGAGCGCCTTCTGCGCGGCCTCGGCGACCGGGGAGCCGTGGGCCTCCATGCCGACCGCGTCGATCACGGCGTCGGCGCCGCGACCGTCGGTCATCGCGCGCACGGCATCGCCCACGCCGTCGACCTCGGTGTGATCGATCGTCCGGGCACCCCGCCCCTGCACGCGGGCCAGCCGCTCGGGGACCGAGTCGACGACGATCACGTCGAGGCCGCGGTGCATCGCGATGCGGGCCGCCATGTCACCGATCGGGCCGGCACCGATCACTGCCAGCGTGCCGCCGTCCTCGACGTCGGCGTACTCCACGGCCTGCCACGCGGTGGGCAGCACGTCGGAGAGGAAGAGGAATCGATCGTCCGGCGGGCCGTGCGGCACCTTGATCGGGAGCTGGTCGCCGAACGGCACGCGCAGCAGCTCGGCCTGGCCACCCGGCACCGCGCCGTACAGCTTGCTGTAGCCGAACAGGCTGGCACCGGTGCCGGACTCGCGGTTCTGCGTCGTCTCGCACTGGCTGAACAGCTGCCGGTCACACATCCAGCACGACCCACAGCTGATGTTGAAGGGGACCACGACGCGGTCCCCCGCCTGCAGCGACTCGATCGCGGAGCCCACCTCACGCACGATCCCCATCGGCTCGTGGCCGACGACGTCTCCGTCGGTCATGAACGGCGAGAGCGGGTCGTAGAGGTGGAGGTCGGACCCGCACAGACCGGTCGAGGTGATCTCGACGACGACGTCGGTCGGCTCCTCGATGACGGGGTCGGGCACGTCGATGACCTGCATGTCCTGGCGGCCCTGCCAGGTGACGGCCCTCATGCCGACACCTCGCGCGTGGTGTCGGCCTCGAAGTTGGTGGTGGTGTCCCGGGATGTCATGCCGGTCAGTGCCCGCCCTCTTTGCTTTGCATGCGTACGTCGCACGAGTCCCGCCCGATGGAAGGTGGTGACGCCTCGAACGGTCATGTGAGGCTCGCGGCATGAGCAAGCCCGCCCCCGAGCACCGGCGTCCCGAGGGCGTCACCGACGAGACGGTCGAGGCCGTCGGCAAGCTGTCAGCTGCACTCGACCATGTCGAGGACGCCCGCGGTCACCTCTACGCCTTCCACCGCCTGATGGGCAGTGCGGAGAGCACCATGGAGGAGGCGGAGGCCCTGATGCGCGAGGCCGGCCACGACGATCTCGCCGACGCCATGGACCGCGACATCCTGGGCGCCAACCCGATTCCCGGGATGTGGTCGTTCCAGATGGTGGAGGAGTACGACGACGGCTTCTACGCCCGCGCCAAGGCCCTGCACCAGCGAACGCTGGACGAGCTCATGGACGGGCAGCGTCACGTCTTCGAGGCCGAGATGAAGGAGCTGCGCCGCACCCGGGGACGAGACGGCCACGAGGCACGGCCCGCGGACGTCGAGGGCGACCCCGAGTACGACGACTAGCGCAACCGGGTCACACGCGGGCGAGCTGGCGCGCCACGCGCGGTCCGGTGGAGTCCGAGTCACCGGACATCAGCAGCCCGTGCTGGATCGCCCACAGCACAGCCTGCGACCGCGACGTGACCTCGATCTTGGCGTACGCGCCACGGATGTAGGACTTCACCGAGTTGATGCTGAGATTGGTCTGCTCGGCGATGTCGCGGTTGGCCAGGCCCGAGGCGATCATCGAGAGCACCTCGGTCTCGCGGTGGGTCAGCGGCCACTTGTCGGCGCTGGGACGGGTCGGCTCGCCGTGACCGTCCCACGCGTCGACGACGACGCGGCCGTCGGAGATCTGGAGCAGGTTCCAGATGAGCCGTCGCGTGGGCAGCCACTTGCTGACGAAGCCCGCGGCACCTCGTGACATCTCCGTGGAGACTGCCTCGGGGCTGCAGTCCCAGCCGAAGGCGACCATGCGGGTCGGGAAGCGCTGCGGCACTCCGCCGCGGGCCCCGGACGTACGCCGGTGCGCGGAGGGGTCGTAGAGGGTGAGGTCGCACAGCGGGGCCGGACCAGTGGTGCGATAGGGCATCACGGTGATGACGGCGGCGTGCGGCTCGAACATGGCGCGGATGCCGTGCACGACCAGCTCGCTCTCGTCCATGAGGGCGACCTTGATGTGTCGGGGTGCGGTGTTGCCGTGTCGATCCATGACCTGACGTACCCCGATGGGCGGGGCGCATACGCCCGAGATCCTGCGGTGTCGTGCCGAGCGCTGTCTCAGGCGAGCAGCACGCGGGCGACGCTGGCGGCCTGCGTCAGGCTGATCCCGGCCCGGTCGGCAGCTTCGTCGAGCAGGCCGCACGCATCGTCGGTGGTCACCCCGACCCGGGCGGCGACCAGTCCCACGGCCACGTCGACCAGGCGCTGCTCGCGCAGTCGCTCGGGCGCCAGCTGCGCCCGGCGGAGGGTCTCGAAACCGAGGTCGGCATTGGTCACGGCGCCGGCCTGCCAGGCGCCGAGCGCGGCGACGAGGCCGTCGATCCGGTCGTGGAAGGCGTGCGCGGTCGAGGCGTAGAGGTCGATGTTGAGCACGGCCCGACCGGCCTCGACGACCGGCAGGCAGACGGTGCTCGCGATGCCCGCGAAGGCCCGCTCCCGGGCCATGTCGGCCCAGCCGCGCTCGTCGAGGGCGAAGTCCTCGTCATCGGCGTACGCGCTCGGGTCCGCCGGATCAGCCGCCGCGTCGGTGTCCGCGTCGGTGTCGACCAGGGTGAACGTGAGGTCGTCGTCGAGCATCGTGACGCTCAGCGCCACGCACTCCGGGACCGTCCGCACGGCCCAGCCCTCGATCACCCGCAGCAGTCCTTCGACGTCGTCGACCGAGGGCGTGACGTACTCGTCCAGGGCTTCCTTGCTCTGGGGCAGCAGTTCCATGCGTTCCCCTCGACATCGGTGGGTCCTGACGTTCGATGTTCCTCTCCGTGCACACGCCCCACCACACCCGCCCGGGCGTGCGCCCCCGACCGCGCATGCGAGTCGCTCGGTGGGGTACGTCCCGAGGATGAGCAACGATCCTTCGCGTCCCGTGGTGGTCCTGGACCTCGACGGCACCCTGGTCGACTCCGTCTACCAGCACGTCGTCTCGTGGCAGGCGGCCTTCCACGACGTCGGCCGTCACGTGAGCGCCGTACGCATCCACGAGGCCATCGGCATGGGCGGGGACCGGCTGGTCGCCGAGGTCGCGGGTCAGTCCGCCGAGTCCGCCATCGGCGACGAGGTACGTCGGCTGCACGACACCTACTTCCGCGCCGGCCTGCGAGCCATCTCCCCTCTCGACGGTGCGCCCGAGCTGGTCGATGCGCTGGTCGATCGCGGTCACCGCGTGGTCCTGGCCAGCTCCTCGGAGTCGGGCCTGGTCGACGACCTGCTCGACATCGCCGGGATCGGTCACCGCCTGCACGCCGTCGTGACGGGCTCCGACGACCTCGCCACGAAGCCCGCCGCCGACATGGTCGAGCGGGCCGTCGAGCGGGCCGGCGGAGGCCCTGCGGTCGTCGTCGGTGACGCGACCTGGGACGTCGAGTCGGCGACCGCCGCCGGGGTGGAGTCGATCGGCCTGCGCAGCGGTGGGGTCAGTGCCGAGCGGCTCATCTCGGCAGGAGCGACCGTCGTCCACGACGGCCCGCGCGACCTGCTCGACCACCTCGACGAGCAGCCCCTCCAGCGGCGCTGATCTCCTGCGTCAGATCCCTCCGGCTCGTCCGGAACGTCGACGGCGTCGCAGCTCGCGCAGGTTGGCACCCAACCCACGCAGCACGCTCCGGTGGTCGCCCCGCAGCGCGTTGCAGTCCTCGCCGGACGCCAGCACGTTGCCCGGTCCTCGCACCACGGGTGCCACCAGGTCCTGGGCTGCCAGCGTGAAGAGCGGGCCGACGAGCTCGTCGTAGATCCAGGGCACGGCGGTGAAGCCGACACGGATGACGTGGTTGGAAAGACCCACCTGGCCGCTGCGCCACGGCCGGTCCGCCACCGTCAGGACGCGCGCGGCGACACGCTCCGGGGTGGAGACGGGCGGCGGGGGCCGCCCCACCGAACCGCCGTACGTCGCCGCCTGTCGGTAGATGGGCGTGTCCACGCCGCCGGGGGCGACGTAGCCGATGCGCACTCCCCGCCGGTCCTTGTTGTCCACCCGGAGCTGGCGGTACAGCCCTCTGACACCCCACTTGCTCAGGACGTAGGCGGACATCTCGGGCACAGCGATGTGCCCGATCACCGAGCCGACGAGCACGAGGCTGCCGGCGTCCTGGTCACGCAGGACCGGCAGGACGTGCCGGGCCAGGTTCACCGAGCCGAGCAGGTTGGTGCGCACGACCCGGTCGAACACCTCGGCGGGGACCTCGGTCATCCGGCCGTAGGCCACGACCCCTGCACAGCTGACGACGATGTCGAGCCGGCCGTGCGTCGCGACCGCGGCAGCGACCGCCGCAGCGACCTGCGCGTCGTCGCCGATGTCGGTGGCCAGCACCAGGGCGGACGCGGCACCGAGCGCGTCGCAGTCGGCCGCGACGCGCCGGAGCGCCTCGGTCCCCCTCGCCACGAGGACGACGTGGTCCCCGCGACCCGATGCCTGGCGCGCGACGGCTTCGCCGATGCCGCTCGAAGCGCCCGTGACGAGGACGACCCGCGGCCCGACCGGCACGTCGCTCACTCGTGAGCCGGACTGGGCGACCGCGTGGGCGGCCGGACCGCGCAGCTCAGGAGCGGACAGGGGAGGTCGGTCATGAGGCGCCCGTACCCGGCCCGGACCCCGGCATGCGCGAGACCCGTCGGGAGCTCGCGCACGGCGTACGGCGGAGGCTCGCGACGGGTCTCACAGCTGGCCGTCGAGGTCGCGGCGGGCGACCTCGACGTGAGGGACGGGTACCCACCGGCTCGGCGGACATGCATCACCCGGCGCCCGCGACTGCCGTGACGCGGAGTGGGTACATCATGAGTTCCAACCCCCGTTCACCTGCCCGTCCTTCGACAAGGAGATGTGATGACCACGTCCGACGACCAGGCTCCCGAGCCGCAGGCCGATCCCCAGACCCACCCCGACGTCGACCCCTCCAACCGCGACTCCGAGGACGATCCCGCCCACGACGCCGGGAAGGACGAGGGCTGGGAGTCCGAGGGCGGCGCGAACCCGTCAGGCCCTGCCACGGGCGAGTGACGCGACGCGTCAGGAGGCGTACGCCTCGTCGCGACGACCGCGGGTCGTGAGGAGCCGCGCCGCGAGGAGGCCACCGATCGCGCCGAAGAGGTGGCCCTGCCACGAGACGCCGGGCTGGCCGGGCAGGACGCCGAGCAGCGCTCCGCTGTAGAGCAGGAACACCGCGACGCCGATGAGGATCTCCGTCGAGCGCCGGTTGAGGAAGCCGCGCACGACGAGGAAGACGATCCAGCCGAAGATCAGCACCGAGGCGCCCGCGTGGTTGCTGCCGGGCTGCGCGAACACCCACACGCCGAGCCCGCCGACCACCCAGATGATCGCGGTGGCGAGCAGGCCACGGGCGATACCGGTGGCGAGGGTGAGGAAGCCGAGGATCGCGACCGGCACGGTGTTGCTGATCAGGTGGTCGAAGTCGAAGTGCAGCAGTGGCGCGAGCGCGATGCCGACCAGGCCCTCCTCGGTGCGGGGCTGGACGCCGTACGCATCGAGCGCGTGGCCGGAGACGGTGTCGACGATCTCCAGCACCCACAGCACGACCACGAAGGCGCCGGTGACCAGCGCCGACTGCTGCCAAGCGTCGTGGCGCTGCGTGGACCGCTGCGTCTGCATGCCCTTCATGGTCGCAAAGCGGGCAAGGACGGAGCGGTCAGGACCGCTCGGCGACCTCCTGCGGGAAGCCACCCGTGGACACGGTCCCCCAGCGGGTCGGGGTGATCCGGAGCAGCGACTTGCCCTGCTCGACCATCGCCGTGCGGTACTCGTCCCAGTCGGAGTGCTCGCCCGCGATGTTGCGGAAGTACTCCACGAAGCCGTCGAGTGCCTCGTCGCCGTCGGTCGCGTCGAGGACCTCGCAGTCGCCGTCGACCTGCACCCACGCGTCGTCCCACTCGTCCGAGAGCACGACGACGGAGACCTCCGGGCGCTGTCGCGCGTTCCTGGTCTTGGCCCGCTGCGGATAGGTCGCCACGACGATCCGGCCGCTGTCGTCCACGCCTCCCGTCACCGGAGAGGCCTGAGGGGAGCCGTCGGCCCGCCTGGTCAGGAGCAGCATGCGGTGGCGAGGGCGGACGAAGTCGAGCAGCTGCTCGAGGTCGACGTCGGTGTTGGTCGCGACGGAGGGAGCCATCGTCCGACACTAGCGCGACGGGTGCGACGGCTCAGCCGGACGACAGTCGACCGGACCCGGGGCGCACGCCCTCGTCGGTGCGCTGGTAGTCGGTGGCGCTGGAGCGCAGCAGGGTGGCGACCGCGTCGGTCGCGGCGCTGCCCGTGCGAAGGCTGTCGGCGCACGCCGCAAGGAGATCGTCGACGGCTCTCGACAACGCCGCCGCCTGCGGGACGCGGCCCAGACTGCCCGCCGGCACCCGGAGCCCCTGCACCGCACCTCCTTGCGCGTCCAGCTCGTCACCCGCGGCGGCGAAGTCGGCAGCCGCCGACTCGAGGGGCTGCGGCTCGGCCTCGACGTCGCCGGTGAGGCCGAGATCGGACAGGGACGTACGCGTCATGTTCGGGCTGGCCCAGAGGTCGGCGACGACCCGCACTCTGCCGGCATCGCCTGACACCAGCCCTCGGCCCACACCTGATGCCGTCAGCGCACGTCGTCGATGGCCTGCGACAGGCGGTCGACGAAGTGGTCGACGTGCGAGGCGTCCCAGACCAGCGGGGGTCGCACCTTGAGCACGTCGCCGCTCGGACCGGTCAGACCGGCGAGCGCGCCGCGGGCGACCAGCGCCTGGAGCAGTCGTCGTGCTGTCGCCCGGTCGACCACGTCGATCCCGGCGACCAGACCCATGGCGCGTACGTCACCGAGCACCTCGGTCGCGGCCGACAGGTCGCGCAGCCGTTCGGCGAGGTACGCACCCGTCACGAGGGCCTTCTCGGGCAACCGCCGGTCCTCGAGCACATCGAGCACCGCGTTGCCCGCGGCCGCCGCGGCCGGGGTGGCGGCGAACGTCGAGAAGTACTCCCAGCGCTCGGCGAACCGGTCGACGACCTCGCGCCGCGTGACCACCGCGCCGATCGGGTAGCCCGCACCCATCGGCTTGCCGAGGGTGACGAGATCAGGGACGACACCGGACCGGACGAAGCGCCACAGGCCGGGACCCGTGCGGCCGTAGCCGATCTGCACCTCGTCGGCGAGGTAGAGCGCACCCTCGGCGTGAGCCCCGGCGAGCAGACCTTCCAGGTACGACGCGGGCGCGTCGTGCACGCCCTCGCTGGTGAAGCCGGAGTCGGCGAGCAGGAGCGCTGGTCGGTGACCGCGCGCGGCGACGTCCTGGCCGGCGGCGCGCACCATCGCGGTCGTCGCCTCGACGCCGAGGTCCCCGACGGCGGTCGGCGCGCGGAACGTGCCGACCGCCTCGGGCCGGTGCCCCTGCGGCCACTCGAGGGAGCTCAGGTCGGCCATCCAGCGGGTCGTCCCGTGATAGCTGTGCTCGACGATCAGCGCACCCGTCCCCCCGGTCCACTCCGTCGCCAGCCGCCACGCCAGCTCGTTGGCCTCGGTCCCCGACGTCGTGAAGAGCACTGTGTCGAGCGCTTCCGGCATCGTCGCGACCAGGCGCTCGGCGAGCTCGACGACCTCGGGGTGCAGGTAGCGGGAGTGCGTGTTGAGCCGTCGCAGCTGGCGACCGACCCGGCGGGCCACGGTCGGGTCGGCGTGCCCGACGACGGCGACGTTGTTGTAGGCGTCGAGGAGCCGACGGCCCGACGCATCGGTCAGCCACCCACCCTCGCCACTGGCGATCTGCAGAGGCTCGTCGTAGAACAGTGGCGCGACCGTGCCGCCCATCGCGTCCTCGCGTCGCCGGCCCAGCTCGGTGGCGTCCTGGGCTGTCGCGGACCCGGTCCCGGCGAGCCGGTGCAACCTGCCTGCGAGCTCGGCCGGAGACAGCCGCGCCAGCTCGGTCGTCGTACGCGCGTTGGCGTCGTCGTACTGCGTGATGTACGCCGTGTTGTCCGGGTGCGTCACGGCGCGACTGCGCGCGATGATCGTGCTCAGCGCCAGCCTGGACAGCACCAGCTCGCCGAGCACCTCGACCTCGTCGTACGACAGCGGACGCACGCGCTGGTAGCCCCGCAGTGTCGCTCCGGCGAGCTCCCACAGCGAGCTGACCTGGGTGTCACTGGTGTTGCGCAGCACCGCGGTCAGCGCGACGGCGAGGTCGGCGACATCGGCCGTGTGGTGCATGTCGCCGAAGTCGATGACGCCGGTGACCATGCCGTCGGTGGCCAGCAGGTTGGTCAGCGTGACGTCGGCGTGGTGGATGCCGCTGGGCAGCCCGGCGAGCCGGGGCAGGACGACCGCCACCCGCTCGGCGACGACGCGCAACGGGTCGTCGTCGACGAGCCCGTACGTCCGTGCGACGGCCGGGAGGGCGCGTACGTCCCAGTCGAGGTCACGACTTCCTGCAGCGGCGTGGAAGAAGCCGCGCAACGCGCGGGCCGTGCGGGCTGTCGTCGCACCGACCTGCTCGGCGATGTCCTCGGTGACGACGTGCCCCTCGAGCGGGGTGCCGGGGACCATGGTGATGAGGCGGGCCAGGCAGTCGCGGCCGTCCTCGTCCGTGACCACGGCGACGTCACCACCGCTCAGCAGCGGGACCACCCGTGGGATCGGCAGGCCGGGGTCCGTGGCGAGGACGTGGCGCATCCCCGCGACCTCCAGGTCCACGAGAGCGCGGGACTCCGCCGGGTTGGCGACCTTGAGGACGTGACCGTCGCCGATGCGGAGGTTGAGGTCGCGCTCGCTGGCGAGCGGCGAGACCTCGCCGGACACTCCCCAGTGGGCCTCGACGAGCCGTCGCGCGGTGTCGGGCGTGATCCGTGGCGCTGGTGTCGTCAGGACCTCGTGCGCCATCGCCGCCCCTCCGCTCCACCGTCCCCGCTCCGACGTCCGCACCCTAGTTGCATCCGACGGCGTTGCCGACGAGCCCACCCGGGTACCTCTGTTCATCAGGATCCACCCCCGACCAGGAGGCACACCTCTATGTCCACCGACGCCATCGTCATGCTCAAGGACGACCACAAGCAGATCCGCAAGGTCTTCCGCGACTTCCAGTCCGCGGGCGACGAGGCCACCAGCCGGAAGGGCACGCTCGTCAACAAGATGATCGAGCTGCTGACCCAGCACACGTACATCGAGAACGAGGTGATGTACCCACGCGTCCGCGCCCTGCTGCCCGAGCTCGAGGACGACGTGCTCGAGTCCTACGAGGAGCACCACGTCGCCGACGTCCTGGTGATGGAGCTGACGGGCATGAAGCCCACCGACGAGCGTTTCGACGCCAAGACCACGGTCCTCATCGAGAACGTCCAGCACCACATGGACGAGGAGGAGCAGGACTGGTTCCCCCAGGTGCGCGAGGGGCTGGGCCGCAAGCAGCTGCAGGAGATCGGCGCGGAGATGCTGGCCGCGAAGAAGAAGGCGCCGAAGAAGCCCTCCCAGCCGAGCGCGTTGAAGAAGACCGTCGACGCTGTCCTCGACTGACCCGGGTCGACGCGACGCGACGCGGGCGCGACACGAGGGCCGGCGCACTGCGTGAGGCGCCGGCCCTCGTCGGGTGGTCAGGCCGTCAGCGCGGCCCGGTCTGCGGAGCTCTCGGAGCCTCCGGAGCGGTCGATCTCGATCTTGCGCGGCTTCGCCCGCTCGGCGACGGGCACGACGAGCCGCAGCACACCGTCGGTGTACGCCGCCTCGATCCGGTCGAGGTCGAGGTTGTCGCCCAGCACGAGCTGGCGGCTGAAGGCGCCCTTGGCCCGCTCGGACGCGAGCGACTCCCAGTCGCCGTTGCGGGCGACGCGCTCGGACCGCACGGTCAGCACGTTGCGCTCGACGTCGAGGTCGATGCTGTCCGCGCTCACCCCGGGCAGGTCGAACTCGATCACGAAGCGGTCGCCCTCGCGCCACGCGTCCATCGGCATCACCGCAGGACGGTTGGTGGTGCCGAGCATCTGCTGGGTCAGGCGGTCGAGGTCACGGAACGGGTCAGTGGTGCGAAGCAACATGGTCTCCTCCTGGTTCAGCCGGGTGGGCCTGTGGCCCACGACCTGTATTGGTGATGACAGGTTTTTTATAGCCAACAGGTGAGGCAAGATCAAGCCCATGACGCCGAATTTTCCTCTGCCCGCGAGGCCGGTCCGATGACCGACGACGACCACGGCGTGTACGCCATCTCGGTGGCGGCGGCGATGGCGTCGACGGAGATCCAGAACCTGCGCGTCTACGAGCGCCGCGGGCTCCTGCGGCCGGCCCGGACCGCCGGTGGATCGCGGCTCTACAGCGCCCACGACGTCGCGCGGCTCGGGCGGATCCGTGACCTGCTGGCCGACGGCCT
Source organism: uncultured Actinomycetota bacterium (assembly GCA_963711175.1). Classification (GTDB taxonomy): domain Bacteria; phylum Actinomycetota; class Actinomycetes; order Propionibacteriales; family Nocardioidaceae; genus Nocardioides. The sequence goes on along the minus strand of CAVQDC010000002.1, from coordinate 31,710 downwards.
CAACATCGCGGGCATCGCCCGGGTGCTGGTGCTCGAGGACGAGGTCGTCGCGCTGCAGGGACGCGTGGCAGCGGCCGAGGGCTCCGGCCGGGACGCCTCCAAGGCTCGTCGCTGAGCGGCGCAGGGCTCAGGAGCGCGGCGTGGAGTCAGGAACCAGCCCCTCGGTCGGCCGGAGGCACCGAGGAGCGAAGTCCCTCACTTGCAGATGGACCCGTGGGCCGGCCTGCGCCCGGCGTCGAAAGGCCCACGGACATTCAGACCGGGTTGCAGGGGTCTGACGCCAGCAAGAGTGGCAAGGACGGCCGCTTCTTGAACGCCCGTGCCGAGTGACCAGATGCTCGCAGGGGCCGGGCGGAGGCGAATGGCGTACTCACGACGGTAGCCCTCCTCGAAGCAGAGGGCCAGCGAGTCTCACTCAGGCGTCGCCCACGTCGATCAGCACCTTGCCGACCGCTCCGTCCTCGACCGCTGCGTGCGCGTCCGCGGTCTGCTCGAGTGCGTAGTGGTGCACCGGGAGGCCGTGCTCGTCCCCCACCCCGAACGCGCCGTCGGCGAGGGCTGCGGTGATGTCCTCCGCCGCAGCGCGCAGCGCCGCCTGACCCACGGTGTAGAGGAGCACCCACTGGAAGCGCGCGTTGGTCGAGAACGTCTCGCGCACGCTCAGGCCGACCTCGTCACCGCCATTGTTGGCGTAGATCGCGATCGTGCCGCGTGGCTTGATCACCTGGACGTCGAGTCGCAGGTTCTGCGCCGGCGCCACCTCGACCACGATGTCGACGCCGTCGGGAGCCAGCCCTCGGATCGCTGCGACCGTGTCGCCGTCACGGTAGTTCACGGTGTGGTGGGCTCCGGCGGCCCGTGCGAGGGCTGCCTTCTCGTCACCGCTCACCGTGCTGATCACGGTGGCGCCGGCCCATGTGGCGAGCTGGATCGCTGCGTTGCCGACCGCACCGGCCCCACCGGAGACGAGCACGGTCAGCCCGTCCAGGGCGCCGGGAGCGAGCCGGCCCGGGCCGTCCTCGGACGTGGTCAGGGCTCGATGGGCGGTGACCGCCGGGACGCCGAGCGCGGCTCCCACGTCGTACGACGCGGAGTCGGGCAGGACCGTGACGTTGGCGGTCGGGAGCACGACCTGCTCCTGCGCCGTGCCGCCGGGCCGGGTGTGCTGGGCCAACATCGTCCAGACCCGGTCCCCCACTGCGACGTCGGTGACGTCCTGGCCGACCGCATCGACCACACCGGCGCCGTCCTGGCCGGGCACGATCTCGGGGAAGGCGAGGTCACCCATGCCACCGGCGCGGAACTTCCAGTCGGTCGGGTTCACCCCGGCACGCACGATCCGCACGCGGACCTCACCCGGTCCGGGCTCCTTCGCCTCCCGCTCGACCAGCTCCAGCACGGAGTTGTCGCCGCTCTCGGTGTAGACCACTGCACGCATCACGCTTCTCCTTCATCGGGTTCGTGTCCGACGAGCCCAACACGGCTGGACCGCTGACTATGCCGCGCCCGGGTCAGGGTCTGCCGGGATGGGTCAGTCGGAACCCGACGCCGTGGACGGCTTCGACCCGTTCCGAGACACCGGCCGACACCATCCGCTTGCGGATGCGACCCACCGCGCTGGACAGGACAACGGACGATCCGGACCAGTCCGGACCCCACACGCCGTCCATCAGGTCACCGATCGTCACCACCTGGCCCTGGCGGGCGATCAGGAGCGCGAGCACGTCGTGCTCCCTGCCGCTCGTGACGACCTGGACGCCGTCGTGGGTGATGCGGTGGTCGTGCACCTCGAGGCCGTGCCCACCCCGCGACACCTGATGCCCGTGCCTGTCACCCGCGGCCACGACGTAGGTGCGCGTCACCCGCCGCAGCACCGAGTACACCCTCGCCTCGAGCTCGGCGACGGAGCACGGCTTCGCCAGGTAGTCGTCGGCGCCGGCATCCAGGCCGGTGACCACGTCGACCTCCTGGGAGCGCCCGCTCAGCATGATGATCCCACCGTCGAAGCCTCTGTCACGGAGGGTGCCGCACACGTCCACGCCGTCGAGATCCGGGAGGACGAGGTCCAGGACCAGGAGGTCGGTCGGGACATCCGCCACGTGTGTGAGGGCCCCCTGCCCGCTCCCCTCCACGGAGGCGTCGAAGCCCCGGGACAGGAAGAACTTGGCGAGCGGCACCGCGACATCACCGTCGTCCTCGACCACCAGCACGTGCTGCACCCCGGCATCGTAGGGACGGAGCGGGCCACGGTGGGTTCACCGGAGCTCCACAAGTTCGCCGGGCTCGGACACATCTCGGGACGCCACTCGTCGAGGCCGTGCGGCGGAGCGTCAGTCGGCGTACGCGGGGTCGTGCGAGCCGACCTTGCGAGCGGCCGCGAGGTGGCCGCCGAGGTAGCCACCGACCGATGCGACGGCCGCACCCGTCAAGGAGCGTCGTACGCCGGCCGCGTGGTCGCCGCGACGGCGTGCGAGCCACGACGAGGCGAAGATCCCGACGGCGACAGCGTTGGTCGCCGCGTGCACGACGCCCACCCGCTTGTCGCGATCGGCGGAGGCGGCCCACTCGGCCCAGCCGGTCCACGCGGTGGGGCCGGCGGCCAGCAGGCTCACGCCGAGCAGCCGCTGCGCAGCGCCGCGCGAATCGCTCCCGCCGATCAGGTCGAGGATCGTCGCGGACCCCCACGTGCCCAGGACGACGTCGGTGAGGACGGGGTGCAGTGCGTGGCCGAGCCAGTCGCCCCGCAGCACCTCGCCACGTGTCCCGCTCGCGAACGCGGTCTCGACGAGCGGCTCGACGATCCGCACCACGCCGTCCAGCGCAGCCGTGTCCTCGATCGTCCGGGTCCAGTGCACCAGCCGCGACGCGTCCATGGATCCACCTTCACCCGGCGCGAGCACGGGGTCAATGCGGACACGGTGGGCACCTCGCGGGCCGAGCCGTAGTGTGCGAGAGGAACCGCACGACACTACGAGAGGACTCGCACCATGACCGTTGACAGAGGACTGCTGGCGTTGCTCGAGGCCAAGCCCGGGAAGGGTGACGACCTCGCTGCCTTCCTCAAGCAGGGCCGTGAGCTCGCGGTCGCCGAGAGCGGCACCGTCACGTGGTACGCGTTCCAGATCAGTGAGACCACCTTTGGCATCTTCGACACCTTCGAGGGCGAGGAGGGTCGGGAGGCGCACCTCAACGGTCAGATCCCCGCGGCGCTCGGCCAGGTCGCTCCGGACCTGCTTGCCAGTGACCCCGACATCCGCACGGTCGACGTCCTCGCGGTGAAGTGAGCACGCCGACACCCCACATCCGGATCGACCGCGAGGTCCTCCAGCGCAACATCGACGCGATGCAGGGTGCGGCCGGGTCCGCCGGACTGGCGCTGCGTCCGCATGCCAAGACCCACAAGTCCGTCGAGGTCGCGCGGCTCCAGCTCGCCGCCGGCGCGGTCGGGCTCACCGTCGCGACGGTCGCCGAGGCGGAGGTCTTCGCCGAGGTCTGCGACGACCTGTTCATCGCCTATCCGCTCTGGGTCGACGACGAGCGCGCAGGGCGGCTGCGCGACGTCCTCGGGCGCTCCGTCGTGGCGGTCGGCGTCGACTCGGTCGAGTCGGTCCAGCAGCTCGCACCCCTCGCCGGTGCCGGTCTGCGCGTCCGCGTCGAGGTCGACAGTGGGCACCACCGCAGCGGCGTACCGGCCACCGAGGTCGTGCCCGTCGCGCGGGCCGCCGTCGAGGCCGGGCTGGCGGTCGACGGCGTCTTCACGTTCCCCGGCCACTCGTACTCACCCGACTCCCGCGCCACCGCCGCCGCGGACGAGCACCGCGAGCTCGGCTTCGCCCGGGACGCGCTGGTGGCGGCTGGCATCGCGTGCCCGTCGGTCAGCGGCGGCTCGACCCCGTCGGTCGAGTACGCCCGTGGCGAGGTGCTCACCGAGGTGCGTCCGGGGGTGTACGTCTTCGGCGACGCGCAGCAGTGGGAGCTGGGGACGGCGACGCCCGACCAGGTCGCGCTGACGGTCATCGCCACCGTCGTCGGTCGCTACCCGGACCGGGTGGTCCTCGATGCCGGCAGCAAGGTGCTCGGCGCCGACCGCTCGGCGTGGGCCACGGGCAACGGCCGCCTCCTCGACCACCCGGAGGCGCGGATCACCGCCCTCTCCGAGCACCACGCGACCGTCACCGGTCTCGACGCGCCCCGCGGCACCCGCGTACGCGTCGTGCCCAACCACGTCTGCACCACGGTCAACCTCGCCGACACCGTCGTGCTCGACGACACCACGTGGCGGGTCGACGCGCGGGCCGCCAACACCTGAACCGGCCAGTGGTGCGGACCTGACGTGCTCGGTTCAGCGCCGCGGGAGCGTCACGACGAAGGACGCGCCGTCCTGACCGGGCGCCAGGTCGATGTCGCCGCCGAAGGAGCGGGCCACGCGGCGCGCGATCCCCAGGCCCAGCCCGGCGCCCCCGGTCCCGTTGGTCACTCCCGGCTCGAACAGCGTGTCGCGCACGACGTCGGCGACACCTTCACCGTCGTCGGACACCACGAGCCGGACGTGGTCGGCATCGTCGCTCGCGCGGAACGAGATCCGGGTGCGCGCGTGCCGGACGGCGTTGCCCACGAGCGGCGACACGGCGCGTACGACGAGCTCGGCGGGCGCGGCGATACGGGCGGAGGACTCCGCCGTCAGGTCGACGACGCCGACCTGGTCGCCCGCGGCGGCGACGAGCCCCGGCATCACGTCGGCGATGTGGCAGGTCCGGTCGGGGCGATCCGCCGAGCCGTCGCGGGCGATGTCGAGGAGCGTCGTGATCACGCTGCCCATCTCCCGCGCGGACATCGAGATCTGCTCGAGGTCCTCCCGCGTCCCGTCGTCCTCGACCCCCCGCAGCAGGGCGAGGTCGGCCGATCCCTGGACAGCGGTCAGGGGTGTGCGCAGCTCATGGGCGAGCTCGGAAGTGAGCCGCTGCTCGGACAGGATGGCCGACGCGACCCGGTCCAGGAGGTGGTCGAGGGTCTCGCCCAGGGCGGCGAGCTCGTTGGTCGGCGGCCCCAGCGCGAAGCGGTGGGTCAGGTCGTGCTCGCTCCACTCCGTCGCCCGCTCGGCCATCTGGGCGACGGGCTTCAGCGCCTGCTTGGTCACGCGCAGAACGATGAAGGCGGTGGCCGCGACGACGAGCACTCCCAGGACGATGGTCGCCAGCAGTGCGTAGAACTCGGACCGTTCGTAGGGACCGGTCGCCTGGCTGATGACGAGGACGCCGCGGTCCCCGCTGGGGGTCGTGAACGGGGTGCCGAGGAGCCGCTCGTCGTCGGACGGGCCGCTGACCGTCCGGACCGCGTCGGTCGTCGCCAGGTCCCGGGCTGCCTCCCGCACCTCCGACTCCACCGTGCCGGCGACGAGCCGGCCATCGGCGTCGTACACCTGCACCCCGGGCTCCAGGCCGTCCGCGGGGACGGTGAGCCGGGTGTCCGAGGCGTTCTGGACGATCTGCACCATCGCGTCCGACCGGTCGTCCAGCACCTGCCGGATGTCACGCTGGGCCGTGTAGCCGAGGACCAGCTGGATGCCGAAGCCCACCACCAGCATGGCGAGCGTCATCAGCCCGACCGTCGAAAACACGATCGTGCTCCTGAACGAGCGCGCTGACGGCCTGGCGATCCTCACTTCAGCGCGTACCCGACGCCGCGGACGGTCGTGAGCTCGACCGGCGACTCCACCTCGTGCAGCTTGACGCGGATCCGGCGGATGTAGGAGTCGACGGTGTTGTCGCTGACCAACCCTCCGTTGGGCCACGCGGCCGCCACCACGGCTCGGCGGCGGACGACCTCGCCGGGCCTGGAGGTGATCGCAGCCAGCATCCTGAACTCGGTGGGCGTCAGGAGGGACTCCTTGCCGCTGCAGGAGACCGAGTGCCTGGCGGGGTCGAGGACCAGGTCGGTGGGGGCCTCGGCGACGACCAGGCGCCCCCGCTTGGACAGTGCCTCCACCCGGGCGATCAGCTCGAGGACGTCGAAGGGCTTGGGCAGGTAGTCGTCGGCACCGGCGCTGAAGCCGGCCAGGCGTTCGTGCACGGCCCCGAGGGCGGTGAGGAACAGGATCGGAGCCGACTGGCCGGCAGACCGCAGGGCCTGGCAGACATCGCGCCCGTCGGCGTCGGGCAGGCCGATGTCGAGGATGATCACGTCGAGGCCGTCGTCGTCGACGAAGAGGCGGAGGGCCTCCCCACCGTTGTGCGCGTGGACCACGTCGTGCCCCGCGATCCGCATCGCGTCGTTCACGACGCGCCGGATCGGGGCCTCGTCCTCGCAGAGTCCCACACGTGCCATCGGTCGTCCCTCGTTCCGTCTCAGGCTGGTCGCCGTCGCCACGATGCGCCGACCGACCTGCCATCAACCTGACTGAGCCTCGCCCCGAGTCTGCACTGCGTTCAGGCGGCCTGCAGGTTGACACCCGGATCCTGCTGTCATGAGCGCAGGAGAAGTAGTCGTCGTCTCAGGCAGCTACGGAGCGGGTCACGATGCGGCCGCCGACGAGCTCGCTCACCGGCTCCGCGAGCTCGGGCATGTCGTACGGCGTCTCGATGTCGCGGAGGAGCTTCCTTGGCGGGTGGGCATCGCCCTGCGGTGGCTGTACTTCACCCAGCTGCGCATGCTGCCCCGCAGCTGGGGGGCGACACTGCGCCACCTGGAGCGCGACACGTGGGCCTTCCGCGGGGTGCAACGGCTCCTGGGGCTGCTCGGAGCACGGCTGGTCCGGGAGGTCGCCGATGCCCAGCTCGTCATGTCCACGCACCCGTTCGCCAGCCAGGCACTCGGCGAGGCCCGCCTGCGCGGGCGACTTCGCGCTCCGGTCGTCACCTACCTGACGGACGCATCCGTGCACCGGCTGTGGGTGCACCCGGCCGTCGACCTGCACCTCGCGATCACCGACCTCGCCGCCGCGCAGGCGGCGGAGCTGGGCGGCACCGCCACCCCCGTGCGCCCGGTTGTCACCGGCAGCACGACAGCGATCTGTCCGGACTGGCGGGCGCCGTGGCCGGCCGGTCGACCGACGGCGCTGGTCGTCGGCGGGTCGTGCGGGGTTGGTGAGCTCTACGAGAGCGCGCTGGACCTGCTGGCCACCGGCCTGGTCACACCGGTCGTCGCCTGCGGCAGCAACACCGTGTTGCACGACAAGCTCGCCGGCGTGCCGGGCGTCATCGCGCTCGGGTGGCGCGACGACATGCCGGCGCTGGTCGCCGCCGCCTCGTGCGTCGTGCAGAACGCGGGCGGCATGACGTCGCTGGAGGCCCTGGCCGCCGGCACGCCGACCCTCACGTACCGACCCATCGCAGGCCACGGGACGAGCAACGCCGAGATGCTCCATCGAGCCGCACTCGTGCCGTGGGTCGACGACCCGGCCGACCTCGGGTGCGTCGTGGCCAGCGTGCTGGCGACGAGCGAGTCGTTCAGCCTTCCCGAAGGTGCGCCGAGCGTGTCGGACGTCCTGGTCCGACACTGCCTCCTCACGCAGGCCCCCGAGCTGGTGGCGGCGTGACCTCGCCTGCCTCGTCCATCGTGGCGGCGGCCCGCGTCGCGGCGCTGCTGCCGTCGCCGCTCTCGCTGGGACCGGTGCGCGCCGCACTGACCCCGCGGATCGCACCGGACCGGCTGTCCGGCATCTCCTCGTTGCACCACGTGGCGCTGACCTACGACGACGGTCCCGACCCGACCTCGACCCCTGCCTTCCTCCTCCTGCTCGACCGGCTCGACGTCCGAGCCACGTTCTTCGTGCTCGGTCGGCACCTCGGCGACCGCGGTCTGCTGCGCGAGATGTCGGCCTCCGGTCACGAGATCGGCGTGCACGGCTGGGACCACCGAGCCGTCGCCCTGCACCACCCCCGCGCGCTCCGGGACGGGATCGCGCGGACCCGCGACCTCGTCGAGGACACCACCGGGGCAGCAGTGCTCTGGTACCGACCGCCGTACGGCCTGATGAACCCCGCGTCGTCGTGGGCGGCGCGCCGGTCCGGCCTGACCACGGTGCTCTGGTCGGCGTGGGGCCGGGACTGGGAGGCCCGGGCGACTGCGACCTCGGTGGCCCGCCTGGTCAGCAGGCAGCTGAGGACGGGAGGCACCGTGCTCCTCCACGACAGCGACCGGACCTCGTCGCCCGACTCCTGGCAGGCCACCCTCGGCGCGACCGAGCGCCTGGTGCCCGCGTGGCACGCCTGCGGGCTGCGCGTCGGTCCGCTGCGCGAGCACTGGCCCACCGCCGCAGAGCGTGCGGGATGACGGTCCGCCGCCTTCCGTGGCTGGTCGCGGCCGGGGCTGCCGTCGCCTGCGCGCCCCTCGTGGCCAAGCCGCTGAGCCCTGACGAAGGCGGGTTCCTGCTCATCTCGTCCCAGTGGCACCAGGGCACCTCGCTCTATGGGCGCTACTGGGTGGACCGGCCTCCCCTCCTGCTCGCACTCTTCGACCTGGCCTCACACCTCGGCGGAGCCGTAGGTCTCCGACTCATCGGGATCACCGCGGTGGTGGCGTCAGTCCTGCTCGCCGACCGGCTCACCCGCGCATCGACGACCCGGCCGGCCTGCACCCCGGTGCTGGTCGCGGCCACCTTCCTCACCACACCTCTCTTCGGCACCACAGAGGTCGACGGAGAGCTGCTCGCCGCCCCCCTCGTGCTCGTCGGCGTGCTCGCCCTCGTCCGAGCCTGGGGCGCGGCAGGGCCGCGGGCACTCCTCTGGTCCGCACTCGCCGGCCTCGCCGGAGCCGGGGCGGCACTGGTCAAGCAGAACGTCCTCGACGTCTACGTCGTCGCCACGGCCCTGGCCGCGATGACCCTGGTGGCACGGCTTCCGAGGCGTTCCCTCGTTCTCGTCGGCGGCATGCTGGCGGGTGGCGCCACGGCGCTCGGTGCGTCGATGGTGCTGGCCGAGGCCCGAGGCACCGAACCCGTACGCCTGTGGGACGCGGTGGTGCTCTTCCGCGCGCACGCAGCGGCCGTCATCCATGCCTCGGCCACCGCGAGCACGTCCGGGCGAGCCGTGGCGCTCCTCGGTGCAGCTGCGCTGAGCGGGGCTCCGCTTCTGGTGCTGGTCCTTGCGACGCGGTTGCGCAGACCCGCCGTGCCGTCGACGTCACCGGACCTGCGGATTCCCGCGATCGCCCTCATGCTGTGGGAGCTGGTGGGCGTCGCCGGCGGTGGCAGCTACTGGCTCCACTACCTGACCGGGCTGGTGCCCGGGCTCGTGCTCCTGGCGGTCGCAGCATCGCAACGCCCGTCCACCCGTCGCGGTTGGACCGCCGCGGTCCTGGCGTTCGCCGTCGTCTCCTCCGGCGTCGCGATCGTCACCGCAGCGGTCGTCGCCCCTGCCCACGCGGACGACACGGCCGTGGCGACGTACCTCAGGACGCACAGCGGTCCCGGCGACTCCGTGGTCGTCGGATTCGGGCACCCCAACATCGTCTACGAGGCCGGCCTGCGCAGCCCCTACGAGGAGCTGTGGAGCCTTCCCGTCCGTGTGCGCGACCCCGCCCTCGTCTCACTGACCCGCGTCCTGGACGGCCCAGATGCCCCGACGTGGGTCGTGGTGGCCGGCAGCTCGCTGGCCACCTGGGGGGTCGACGCCACGACCGCGGAGCGCGCCCTCACCACTCGGTACCGGCCGCGCCTCACCATCGGTGGATACGTCGTGTGGCGCCTGAGAGTCCTCTCAGGTCTCGTGCCGGATGCTGGCGTGGCTGACAGGAGGACGCGATGAGGGCGTTGGTGGTCGAGGACGAGCGAACGCTGGCTCGGGCCATTCGTCGCGGCCTGGAGGCGGACGGGATGGTCACGGACGTCGCGCACGACGGTGTGAGCGGGTTCGAGCGCGCAGTCGAGGGGGCGTACGACGTGATCGTCCTCGACATCATGCTTCCCGGTCGCAACGGCTACGACGTGTGTCGCGACCTGCGCCGGGCGGGCGTCTGGACGCCGATCCTCATGCTCAGCGCGAAGGACGGGGAGTACGACGAGGTGGACGCCTTCGACCTGGGCGCCGATGACTACCTCACCAAACCGTTCTCTTTTCCGATCCTCGTGGCGCGACTCCGGGCCCTCGTTCGTCGCGGTGGGATCGAGCGCCCCACTGTCCTCGCTGCCGGCGACCTGACTCTGGATCCAGCGAGCCGCGAGGTCCACCGCGGAGACGTCCCCATCGAGCTGACGCCTCGCGAGTTCGCGCTCCTGCACTTCCTGATGCGCAACCGCGGGGCCGTGGTCGCCAAGCTCGACATCGTGCAGTCGGTCTGGGACCTGCACCACGACGGCTCGGACAACCTCGTGGAGGTCTATGTCGGCTACCTCCGCCGCAAGATCGACGTGCCGTTCGAGCGACAGACCATCGAGACCGTGCGCGGCGCCGGATACCGCCTCCGAGGTGACGGCCGATGAACCGGACCCGCCGGCGCGTCTCCGTCCGCTCGCGGGCGGCGATCGCTGCGATCGGGGCGCTCCTGCCTGTCCTCGCAGCGGCCGCGGTGGTCGGCGTGCTGGTCCAGCGCCACCAGCTCGAGCAGAGCGTCCAGCTGGTCGCGGAGGAGCAGGCACGGTCCGTGGTCCGCGAGGTCGAGGCCGACGCCTCAGACGGCGTCACGAGTCCCCCGCCCTTCAGCACCATCCTGGGCGGCGAGGAGTCGCTGGTGCAGGTGGTGGACGGCACCGGACGGGTGGTCTATGCGACCACCGCACTCCGCGGCGCCGAGCCGATCGTCCTCGCTCCGAGCCTGGCCGTGCGGAGGTCCACCGTCGACGGCGGCGTGGTCGGCGAGGAGGGGCCGTACGCCGCTGTCGCGGTGCCCGTTGATGGCGGCGGCTACGTGGTCGCCGCCAGGAGCCTGGAGTCCGTGCAGGAGGCCACGCAGTCCACGATCGGACTCTTCGCGGTCGGCGTACCCCTGGTGGTCGCGGTTGTCGCCCTCCTGAGCTGGTTGCTCGTCGGTCGCGCCCTCTCCCCTGTCGAGGCGCTGCGCGGCCGGGCGTCCGCGATCACCGAGACAGGTTCCGGGAGTCGGTTGCCTGTCGAGCCCACGGGCGACGAGGTCGAACGCCTGGCCCTCACGCTCAACGCCATGCTCGCCCGGCTCGACGCCTCGGCCAGGGCGCAGCAGCGGTTCGTCGCGGACGCCTCCCACGAGCTGCGCAGCCCGGTTGCCGCCATCCGCGCCGTCATGGAGGTGGCTCCGGCCGGCTCGCCTGAGTGGGAGGAGGCGCGGGTCGACGTCGTCCACGAGACGGTCAGGCTCGAGTCCCTCGTCTCCGGGCTCATCACCCTCGCCCGCCGCGACGCGGGGAGCCGCGCACAGGGCGCGTCCCGCACCGTCCTGCGACTCCGCGACGTCATCGCACCGGAGGTCGGCCGACCTCGCCGCACCCCCGTCGGCTCGACCGTCCTCGGCGACCCGTGGGTCGCCGGCGATGCCGACGCGTTGAGGCGACTCGTCGCGAACCTGCTCGACAACGCCGCGCGCCACGCCCGCAGCGCCGTCACCGTCACCGTCGATCTCGACGGGTCCGAGGCAGTCCTCGTGGTGTCGGACGACGGTGCGGGCGTACCTCCTACAGAGGCCGAGCACATCTTCGAACGCTTCGTCCGGCTCGACGAGTCACGGGCCCGCGACGCCGGCGGTGCAGGGCTGGGACTGGCCATCGCCCGCGCCATCGCCACCGAGCACCACGGTGACCTTCGGCTGGCCCCGACGACGGGAGCAGGCGCCGAGTTCGTGCTCCGTCTTCCCGCGGTGCCGCCGACAGACTCGGCACTCGGCGACTCGGGGGCGTAGACGAAGAGCGCCCCGACCGGAAGACCGGTCAGGGCGCTGTTCGGCATGAGGCGTCGGCTACTCGCCCTCGTCCTGGTGGCCGGGCTCGTTGGGGTTGGCGTCCGGACCGGTGTCGGTCGCGTCGTCGTTGGTCTCACCGTCGGACGCGTCGTCCGCGGTGTTCTCGGGGCCTTCGTCGGCCTCGTTGGCCTGGTCGGTCTCCGTGCCCTCCGGACCCTCGTTCGCCTCGTCGGCCTCGTTCTCCTGGGCGTCGGGGACCTCGCCATCGCCGTCGGACTTCTCGGTGTGCGATGTCGAGCCCGAGCCGGAGCCCGAGCCGCTGTCGGCGTTGGCCGTGACCACGCCGCCGATGCCGAGGGCACCGATGATCGATGCCGCAGCGATCACCGCGGCGTTGCGGCGGAGCCGGCTGGTGAAGGTGACCTTCATGAAACCCTCCTGGTACTGGTGGATGTGTGGTTCCACCGTGCCCGTGGCGTGCTGTGACCCGGCTGAGAGTCGCTGAGAGGTTTCTCAGCGTCGGTCACGGCCCGAGCAGTCAGGTAATCATCAGGTTGCCGGAGCCATCGTGCTGCCATGACTCAACGCACCGATGACTCTCCGCGCGTCCGACAGATGCTCAACAAGGTCCCCGAAGTCACCATCTGGTTCTGGGTGATCAAGATCCTCTGCACCACCGTCGGCGAGAGCTTCGCCGACTGGATCAACATGACACTCGGCGTCGGCCTGGTGAACACGTCCATCCTGTTCACGGTCATCTTCGTCGTGGTGCTCGCCGTCCAGATGCGACTGCGGCGCTACGTTCCGGCCGCCTACTGGCTCACGGTCGTCGTGGTCAGCGTGACCGGCACGCTCTACACCGACATCCTCACCGACCAGGCCGGCGTACCGCTCTGGATCAGCACGACCGTCTTCTCGGTCCTGCTCGCCGCGACCTTCGGCATCTGGTACGCCCGGGAGCGGACGCTGTCGATCCACAGCATCGTCACCACCCCCCGCGAGTCCTTCTACTGGTTCGCCGTCCTCGTCACGTTCGCCCTCGGCACGGCCACCGGAGACTGGACCCTCGAGCTCACCGGCTGGGGACCTGGCTACTCGATCCTGCTGCCGCTCGGCCTCATCGCGATCGTGACGGGCCTGTGGCGCGCCGGCGCGGACCCGGTCCTGAGCTTCTGGGTGGCCTACATCCTCACCCGTCCGCTCGGTGCCAACATCGGCGACTTCCTCGGTGGCCCGAAGTCCGAGCAGGGCCTCGGCATCGGCACCTTCGGCACCAGCCTGATCTTCCTGGGAGCCATCCTCGCCACCGTCGTCTACCTCTCGATCAGCAAGGCGGACGTGACCGAGCTCGACGACGCCGATCTCACGGACGGAGCCGACGCGCCGGAGTCGACGCCCGAACGACGCAGGGCAACGCTCGCCGCCCTCGGTGCCACCGCCGTGGCCACGATCGCCCTGCTGGTCTGGGCCAACGCCCAGCCGCACCAGAGCGCGCTCGCCGACGAGGGGCCGGCACCGTCCTGCAGCAGCGGCGCTCCCCTGGCCCAGGCGCAGGCCACGAAGCAGGTCGCGAGCAGCTTCCCCAGCTCTTCGGTGGACCAGTACCGCACGATCGTCACCGACACCCAGGGCCTCGTGGACTCGGGTGACGCACCAGGTGCGCAGACGCGCATCACCGACCTCGAGACCGCATGGGACGCCGACGCGACCGCGCTGACGGCGAAGGACTGCCAGGCATGGACGTTCGTCGACACCCAGATCGACGACGTCCTCACGTCCGTCCGGGCCTCCAGCCCGGACCGGGCCACCGAGGACCAGGCGATGAGCGCCCTGCTCACCACGCTGGGCTGACCATCGGCCGCGCGGCGAGAGTCCCCGCGCGGCCCCGCGATCAGCTGGCCGGCAGCGTGGTCTTCCAGATGCCGCGGCCGTGCGTGGCGACATACAGCGAGCCCTGGTACGGCTCGACGTCCATCACGGTCGTCAGCGGGAGGCCCGTGCCGAGCCGGGCCCAGTCGGTCGAGCCCGATGCCCGGTAGAACACCTGGAGGTCGGTCCCGACCAGGATCCCGCCCGACGGCAGCACCCTCACCGAGTTCGCCGGCAGGTCGGGCAGGTTCGCGGTGATGTCCTGCGCCGTCCAGGTGTCGTCTGCACCCTTGGTGTACTCGAACACGTGGCCGGTGCCGGCCCCCGGTCCCTCGGTGAACCGACGGGAGAACCCGCCCATGGCCACGACGACGCGCTGGTCGTTGCTGGGGTCCACCGCCACGCCGCCGATGTAGCGGTTGGGCAGCTTGCTCACGTCGACCGTGTCCTGCGCCCCGCTGCCCAGGTCACCGATCACCACACCACGCGTGAAGCCGGCGTTGTTGCACGGCCCGCACCAACCGGCGGCGTACGTGTTGCCGTCGGCGGCCACCGCGGTCGCCACAGCGCTCGGGGAGTACGCCGTGAGATCAGCGATCGACTTCCAGACGGAACCGTCCGTGATCGCGAAGCCCTCGGTCTGCTTCCAGATGTGCGCGCCACCGGCGATCCAGGTGTCGATGTCGTCGCCGGACGCCGCGAACGGCGCGATGAACCGGGCGTTCGTGTCGGGCGGAGCGATGTCACGGGTCGTCGCCACGCTGGGGTCGGAGAACGCGTCGGGGTCGCTCTGCGCGGCACAGGTGTTGGTGACCTCCATCGACAGGGTCACGTACTCCTGCACGATGTTGCACCCGTCGCTCGGGTCGACGAGCACGTCGCCTCCGTCACCGCCGAAGTTGGACGACATCTCACGCGAGCCCTCGAAGAGGATCGAGCCGCCGTTGTCCTGCAGGCCGCCCGAGACGATCGGCGTGCCCACAGGTAGCGGCTTGCCGCCCGTGTTGGCCTGCGCCTTTGCCAGGCTCGCCGCGTTGGCTGCACCGACACCCACTGCGTAGTACTGCAGGTTGTCGTTGGACCCGTCGTTCAGGCTCTGCCAGTCGATGGCGTGCCCGTCCTTGTCCGCGGCCTTGCTGTTGGCGGGGCGCCGGTAGACGCCGCCGTCGTTGCCGACGTAGACCATCGCCTTGCCGCCGCTGGTGCCGATCGCCGCGGAGTGCTGGTCGGAGTGGGTGGACTGGCTGCAGCCCGCGAAGTCCTGGCTGAAGTCAGTGCCCCAGCAGCTGAAGTAGAAGTTCCAGTAGGGACCGATGGTCTTCCAGGAGGCGCCTCCGTTGTGCGACTCGTAGACCTCCTCCAGACCGACGAAGAGGTGCTCGGGGTCCTTCGGGTCGACCACCAGCGACTGGTTGTACCAGGCCTGGATGCCGGGGCCGTAGCCCTTGCCGCCGACGGCCTGCTTGAGCGCCGAACCGGACGCGGCGAGCTTCTCCGAGGTCGCGATCCGGTTCCACGGACCCGCCGGGTTGCCGGTCTTCGACACGTACACGCCGTCGAGGACCGTGTTGGCGGTGCCGGTGGCCTTGTTGAGCAGCCGCGGGGACTGGTTGATCGCGTAGACCCGCGAGGAGTCGGCGGAGTACTGCAGGGTCACGTTGCCCACGTCGTCGGCGGGCAGGGTGCCGGTCAGCTTGACCTTGTGCCAGCTCTTGCCGGCGTCGCGTGACTCGTAGAAGCCGTTGTAGTAGATCGATCCCACCGGCGCCGGGAAGCTCAGGGCGCCGCTGCGCCACCCGATGGCCGCGACGATGTGTGCGGCGTCCTTCGGGTCGACAGCGATGTCGTTGACGATGTTGGCGTACGGCGCGTTGGCGTAGCACGTGGAGGCGTCGGCCTCGTCGCAGTCGGCGTACGCGCCCTCGGGGATGACGGTCTTGGTGCCCTTGTTCGACGTGGTCTTCTTGATCATCTGGGGGTTGGGCGCGAACAGGAACGTCCACGGCTCGCTGCGGCTGGCCAGGTTGGTCGCGTGGCTCCACACGCCCCGGCTGGTCGCGGCGTAGACGGTGGTGCCTGCCTTGTTGAATCGCAGGGCGTTGATCGTGGTGGAGTCGAGCTCCTCCGTGCCGACCTTGTCCTCGGGCCGGAACGTGCCGGTCTGCGGGTTGGCGAGGGCGTAGACGCCCTGGCCGACGTAGGACGTGGCGCCGGTGTTGGCCTCGCCGGTGGACAGCCACAGGCTGCCCTTGTCGGGAGCCAACCGGAGGTCCCCGGTCGAGAGCGTGCCGAGCTGGTCGCTGATCGGCACCCACGCCTTCCCCGCGGAGGGACCGGAGCCCGTGAGGTGGGCGCGGAAGACGCCGCCGTTGGCGCCTCCCTCATAGACGTAGCCCTGGTCGTCGGACGCCAGGCCCGTCACGCGGCCGGTCACCTTGCCCGCGCCACCCGAGGAGTTGGAGTAGTAGTCGCGGAAGCGGGTGTCGTCCGCGTTGTACTGCACGTTGGTCACCTCGCTCCACGCGCCACCGACGGTGGGCAGCAGGTTGAGGGCGGCGAGCGCCTGGCGGTAGCCGTCGGGGTTGACGATGCCGGGCGCGGTGCGCGCCTGGGCGAACTGCTCGGACGCTGTCCGGGCCTCGACCGACTCACCACCTGCCTCGCCCTGGGTCCCCATCTCGTGCTCGGCCTCTTCGCTCTCGGCGCCCTCCTGGCCGTACTCGAGGATCTCGCGTGCCTTCTGCGGGAGCCGGCGATCGGAGTCCGACCCGGACCGGGCGTCGGGGTCGGAATGCCCGTCGGACGACCCGAGGAGGGTGCCGGCGAAGGCGGTGGCGGACAGGGCCAGGACGGCGACGCCGGCGGCGGCCCGTCGGCGAGTGGTGTTCGTGGGCACGCTTCATCCTTTGGTCGCGACGGGCTGGCCCTCAACGTACGACTTAAGTCGCAGCGTGGGCGAGGGCCTCACGGGACATTTTTCGCCCAGATCGCCCTGAGGGAGGAGGACGTGCGCCGGGGGTCAGCGGTCGATCATCTTCTGCATCGCCTCGGGATAGCGGTCACCGACGACCTGCACCGACGCCGATGCGTCGTCGAGCTCGGCGAGGTCCTCGGCGGTGAGCTCGACGTCGGCGGAGCCCAGGTTCTCCTCGAGCCGCTCGAGGCTGCGGGTGCCGGGGATCGGCACGATCCACGGCTGCTGCGCTAGCAACCAGGCCAGCGCGACCTGGCCGACGGTGGTGCCCAACCGGTCGGTGACCGAGCGCACCTTGTCGACCAGGGCGAGGTTGGCCTTCAGCGCCTCCTGCTCGAAGCGCGGCAGGTTGGCGCGGATGTCGCCGTCACCGAACTCGGTAGCGGCAGTGACCTGGCCGGTGAGGAAGCCCCGCCCGAGCGGGCTGAAGGGCACGAAGCCGATGCCGAGGTCTGCGAGGGCGGGCAGGATCTCGTCCTCGGGCTCACGCCAGAAGAGCGAGTACTCGCTCTGGAGGGCCGTCACCGGTTGCACCGCGTGGGCTCGACGGATCGTCGCGACGCCGGCCTCGGACATCCCGAAGTGACGGACCTTCCCGGCCTCGATCAGCTCCTTCACCGTGCCGGCGACGTCCTCGATGGGGACGTCGGGGTCGACACGGTGCTGGTAGAGCAGGTCGATGGAGTCGGTGCGCAGCCGGCGGAGCGAGCCGTCGACGGCGGCCCGGATGCGGTCGGGCCGGCTGGTGACGCCGCGCTGTGTGCCGTCCTCGTCGAGGTCGAAGCCGAACTTCGTGGCGATCACGACGCGGTCGCGGACCGGCTCCAGCGCCTCGCCCACCAGCTCCTCGTTGTGGAACGGGCCGTAGACCTCGGCGGTGTCGAAGAACGTGACGCCCCGGTCCACTGCCGCCCGCAGGAACGCGATCATCTCCTCGCGCGGCGGTCGCGCGCCGAAGGACTGGCTCATCCCCATGCACCCGAGTCCCGGTGCGGATACCTCCAGGCCTCGGCCCAGCGTGCGTGTGCTCATGTGCGTACGTCCTCTCGTCTCCTGGTCGTCGTGCGGATCCCAGTGAACTCCTCGACCGGGCTACCGTCGATGCCATGGCACAGCACTGGATCGCGACCCGTCCCGGCGGCCTCGGCGTCTTCGCCCTCGAGGACCACGACCTGACGGCGCCCGGCCCGGGTGAGGTGACGATCGAGGTGCGTGCCGCCGGCATGAACCCCGCCGACGCCAAGCACGTGGCGGCCGGCAAGGCGGAGGACTTCCCGCGCCCGATCGGCTACGAGGTCGCGGGCGTGGTCACGGCGGTCGGGCCGGACACCGAGATCGGTTCGGGGCCGGTGTCCGTCAGTGACGACGTGCTCGCCTTCCGGATCAGCGGCGGCTGGGCGACCGCGCTGACGGTGCCGTCGAAGGACGTGTTCGCCAAACCGGCCTCCCTGTCGTGGGGCGAGGCCGCGAACCTGCTCCTCGTCGGGTGCACCGCATCCGAGATGCTGCACGTCACCGGCGTCGGCGAGGGGGACACGATCCTCGTCCACGGGGCGTCGGGCGCGGTCGGCGTCAGTGTGCTGCAGCAGGCCGCGCTGCTCGGCGCGACGGCGATCGGCACGGCGAGCGAGGCCAGCTTCGAGACCGTCCGGCGATTCGGCGGACGGCCGGTGGCGTACGGCGACGGGCTCGAGCAGCGGGTCCGCGACCTCGCTCCCCACGGCGTCGCGGCCGCCCTCGACTGCGTCGGCACCGACGAGGCCGTCGACGTCTCGCTCGCCCTGGTGCCCGATCGCGGCCGCATCGTGACGATCGCCGCGGCTGGTCGGGCCAGGCAGGACGGCTTCACCGCGATCGCTGGCGTGATGCCGGCCAGCGCGGCCTATCGCGACGCCGTACGTGCCGACCTGGTGCGGCTCGCCGCCGACGGGCGCCTCGTCGTGCCGGTGGCCCGCACCTTCTCCCTGGCGGACGCGGTCGAGGCGACCGCGCTGCTCATGGACGGCCACCCGGGCGGCAAGTTCGTGCTCGAGCCCTGAGCTCGGTGGGTCAACCCCCGTCGGTGGCCCGCTGGATGCGCTCGGCGATCTGCTTGATCCGGCGCAGTCGGCCGTCCCAGGTCGCGCCGACCTCGTTCAGCTGCGCCACCGCTCGGGCGAGCTGGGTGGCGTCGACCTCGTAGCGGCGCTCTCGCCCGGCGGCCTCGGCGTGCACCAGACCGACGCGGTCGAGCACCTGGAGGTGCTTGGCGACCGCCTGGCGGGTGATCGGGAGCTCGTCGCTGAGCGTGGTCGCGGTGCCGGCCCGCCCGGTGAGCAGGAGGTCGAGCATGCGCCTCCGCATCGGGTCACCGATGGCCGACCAGAGGTCGTCGTCCACTGCGACGCTCATCCGCGTCCACCGATGGCCTCGGCGCGGGCCGCCAGCCGCGGCAGGAAGTGGTCCCACCCGCGGACGTGGTCGGCGTACGCCTCCTCGAGCACGGCCGCCTCCCAGCCCTTCTCGCGGAAGCCGGTCTCGGAGAACCGCAGGAGGGTCCCGCCCTCGACCTCCTCGAGGTCGAAGGTGACGAGCAGCGACCTCGACGTCGCAGAGCCGAGTGCGTCGTCGACCCATCGGAACGCGAAGCGCCGGGGCGGATCGGCCTCGACGACCGTCAGCGGCGCGACGACGGCGTCCGGCGTGCCCGGTTCACCGAAGGTCACCGAGCCCCGGGCGCCGACGGCCGGCTCCAGGTCGGCCTCGTCCGGCCACCACAGGCGCAGGTGCTCCGGCGAGGTGATGACCTCGTAGACGACCGCTGGTGCAGCCTCGATGTGCAGCTGCCTCTCGATGCTCCCGAGCTCGTCGCTGGACATCTCTCTCCTTGCTCGAGCGGCGTTCCGAGGTCCCACCATAGCAACCAAAGGTTGCATGGAGGCAGGCGATCAGTCCGCGGCGAGCTGTCGGACGGCTCGGTCCAGGTCCGCCAGGGCGGCGCGGTAGAACCGGGGACCGTACGACACCCGGGCGACGCCGAGCTCCCGCAGGACGGACAGCGGGAGGTGAGGGCCGGCGTTGCCGTTGACCGGGCCGTCGATCCCCGCGACCAGCTGTGCCAGCACGTCGGGATCGCTGACGCCGATCGGGTAGACGCAGTCGGCACCCGCCTCGCGGTAGAGCCGGGCACGGCGCAGGCCCTCGTCGATGCGCTCGCCGGCGGCCACGCCCGACGTCGGGAGGAACACGTCGACGCGCGCGTTGAGGACCAGGGACACGCCCCGGGATTCGCAGGCCGTGCGGACCTCGGCCAGCCATCGCGCGTGCGCCTCGGCGTCCTTGAGCCGGCCGCCCGCGTGGTCGCTGTCCTCCAGGTTGCACCCGGCGACACCGGCGGCGAGCAGCCCGTCGACGAGCTCGGCGGGCGACAGGCCGTAGCCGCCCTCGGCGTCCATGCTCACCGGCACCGACACCGCCCTCACGATGCGCGCGGCGGCGGCGAACATCTCGTCCGGCGGGGCGACGTCGCCGTCCTCGTGGCCCAGCACGGCCGTGACGGCGGCGCTCGCCGTCGCGACCGCGGGGTAGCCGGCAGCCTCCACGACCCGCGCGCTGCCCACGTCCCAGACGTTGGGCAGGACGAGCATGTCACCTTCGTGGAGGTCGCGGAGGTCGTCGGCGAGCCGTGCGGTGTCGTGGTGCGTGGTCATCCCGGTCTCCTCGGTGGCTTGCGTTGTCTAGATCGCAACGGTGTGCCGGCGCACCGCGGCCTCGTCCTCCGCGCGGGTGCGCATCGCGCCCTCGCCGGTGGCGATCCGCTGGCGCAGGCTCTCGGTGATGTAGTGCCGCCACGCGTCGTGGCACACCTCGAAGCACTCGTCGGTGGACGTGAGCCCCTCGTGCGTGAACGTGATCGTCGTACGACCGTCGGCGGCGGAGATGTCGAAGCGGGCGGTGGTGCCGATCCACTCCCCCTTCTCCTCGATGAACTCGAGGTGGCCGCCGGTGAACTCCCACACCACCCGCTCGCCGGGCACCAGCTCAGCGGTGCGCTGCTGGGAGAAGTGGATGTCGGGCACGAGGTAGTACCACTCGGCACCGAGCTGGTCGGTCGGTCCGACGATGTTCGTCGCGCCCCACCACGAGCGGACGTCGACAATCGCGTCGTAGGCCTGCTGCGGAGTCGCGTCGACGGTGATGGTGTGGGTGAGGTCGCTCATGGACGTCGTCCTTCGGGAACGGCACGCCGGTCAGAACGTGCAACTGATGGTTGCTTGTCAATGTACGCTCGGCTCTCGCGACCGCGCAACCGTTGATTGCACTTCAATGCCCCGGAGCTTCAGGGATCACCGAGCGGCCTGTTCGCTCATGACGAGCTGGCGAGGCGGGTCAGGAGGTGACCGCGCAAACGGTGCAGCTGGGGCATCAGGCCGTAGATGACGATAGGCACCGCGACGGTCGCGAGCACGAACGTGCGTGTGACTGCGTTCATCGTGCCCAACCAGTCGCCCAGGACCAGGTTGAGGACGGTGAGCGTCGGGAAGACCGCGAGCCAGATCATGAGGGCGAGCTGGTGCTTGGTCGGCGGACCTGGCTTCAACCGCCGAGCGGTGGGCCCTGCGTCTGGTCGCGAGTTCGGGGCAGCGGGGTCGGGGGTGGTCTCGGTCATCGTGACTCCTTGGTGTGCGTTGGTGCGACTGGGGCAAGGGGAAATCCGTGGTCGAGGTCGCGGACGGCGTTGCGTACGTCGTCGTCCACGAGGTCGGCGTTCATGGCGATGGCAGCGGCTGAGCCGGCACCTGCTGCGGTGATGACCTGGGCCCGTGGGTCGACGATGTTGCCGGCGGCCCAGAGCCCGAGGACGCTGGTGAGTCCGGTGGCGTCGACCTGGACCCAGCCGTTCGGGTCCACGGAGGCGCCCAGGCCGAGGAGCAGGACGTTGTTGGGCACGAAGCGCGGCGGCACGAACAGGGCGTCGCGGGGTATGACACGGCCGTCGCCCATCTGGACGCCGCGCAGGTGGTCATCGTCGCCAACGACGAGCTGGTCGATGGCGCCTTCGACGATGCCGATGGCGCGGGCGAGCAGCTCGGTCCGTTCGACGGCGGTGAGCGTGTCGGGCGGCGTGAAGTAGACAAGGTCGCGGGTCCACTGGCGCACGATCTGGGCGTACCGGACGGAGCCGGGGCTGCCGCCGATGACGCCGAGCTGGCGGTCGCGGACCTCGTGGCCATGGCAGTAGGGACAGTGGAGCACGTCGCGTGCCCACCGCTCGGCCAATCCCGGGACTGCGGGGAGCTCGTCACGCAGTCCGGTGGTGACCAGCAGCCGCCGGGTCGAGATCCGCTGCTCGTCCAGGAGCACCCAGAACCCGGAGTGGCCGTCGGGCACGAGGCCGGTGACAGTCCCGTCGAGAAGCTCGCCGCCGTAGGCGGCGACCTCGGCCCTGCCGGAGGTCAGTAGCTGGGCGGGAGGCATGCCATCGCGGGAGAGGTAGCCGTGCATGTGGGCGGCGGGGGCGTTACGTGGCTGGCCGTCATCGACGACGAGGACCTTGCGGCGGGCTCGCGTCAGGACGAGTGCCGCGGACAGACCCGCTGCACCCCCGCCAATGACGATCACGTCGTATCTGTTCATGCCCCAAGGTTGGAGCCGGCCGAGGTGAACGCCAACGAGCGTTGCTGATTTCGGGAAAGCGGAGTCAGATGAACCCCGTGGAGGACGAATCACTGGCGGCCATCAGGGCCGCGCTCGAAGGCGTCGGAGCGCGCCTGAAACGACTCCGCACGCACCGGGGGCTGACGTTGACAGGCGTCGCGGAGTCGACCGGAATCTCCAAGAGCACACTGTCGCGACTCGAGACCGGCCAGCGGCGGCCCACCCTGGAGCTCCTTCTCGTCCTCTCGCACGTCTACCGGGTCGCGCTCGACGACCTCGTCGCAGCGCCCGAGGAAGGCGACCCCCGGTTGCGACTCAAACCCGGCCTCGTCAAGGGACGGACGGTGATCCCGTTGACTCGGCAACCCGACGGCATGCAAGCGTGGAAGATCATCATCCCCACCGGCAAGACCACTCCCGAACCTCGTACGCACGCCGGTCACGAGTGGATCTATGTCCTGTCCGGTCACATGCGGTTCGTCCTGGGGGACCAGGACGTGGTCCTCGGACCTGGTGAGGTCGCCGCCTTCGACACCACCGTGCCTCACTGGTTCGGCAGCACCGGCACCGCACCTGCCGAGATCCTCAGCATCTTCGGGCGGCCCGGCGAACGCATGAAGCTGCGAGCAACGCCTACTCAGGCATAGGCGACTGACGTCACCAACGCAGATTCCCCGTACCAGCAACATCGCTGGCGGACCTGAGCTGCCCCGAGGAACGTCGCCGGCAACCCCAGGAGGCCCCTCATGTCCACCACCACCAGCAACATCCCTTTGGCAGCTCCGACGATCGCTGGAGAGCTGTCACTGACACAGCTGCACCTGATGCGAGCGGGCTACCTGCTCATGGTTGTCGGGTTGGCGATCAAGAAGTGGCCCCTCCTTCCGGACGCCCACACGATGCCGCTCTACGAGAGCGTGACGTGGTGCCTGCTGGTCGCCATGTCGCTCCTGGCGGTCATCGCTCTGCGATACCCCGTCAAGCTGCTGCCGCTGCTGCTCTTCGAGTCGGCCTGGAAGGTCCTGTGGCTCGGCCTCGTCGCGCTGCCGCAAGCCATCGACGGAACCTTGGACAAGGCCACGAGCGACATCGCGTTCAGCTGCTCCTTCGTCGTCCTCATCCTCGCTGTCATCCCGTGGCCATACGCATGGCGCACCTACGCGATCGCCAGTGGAGATCGGTGGCGATGACCACCCCGACGCCCATCCGCCTTCGGGCGGCCGATGCAGCGCGCTGGCCGCCGACCCCATCACCCACCCAGAACCCACACCGGCCTGACGGGCCATCGCGACAGGAGTCGCCAGCATGATCACCGTCCACCACGTCACCAAGAAGTACGGCGAGCACACCGCCGTTGACGACGTCTCGTTCGTCGCGCGACCCGGTCGGGTCACCGGCTTCCTCGGTCCCAACGGAGCGGGGAAGTCCACGACCATGCGCGTCATGGTCGGACTCACACCGCCCACCAGCGGGGACGTCCTGCTTGCCGGAAAGCACTATCGAGACATGGCCAACCCGGGGCTCTGCGTCGGGGTGCTTCTCGACGCCTCCGCCCAGCACGCCGGCCGCACCGGCCGTGAGATCCTGACGATCGGGACCGAGACCATGGGCCTGCCCCGCACGAGAGTCGACGAGATGCTCGAGCGGGTCTCGCTCAGCACGATCGAAGCCAAACGACGGCTGCGTGACTACTCCCTCGGCATGCGTCAGCGCCTCGGAATCGCCCACGCTCTCCTCGGCGATCCGTCGATCTTGATCCTCGACGAGCCGGCCAACGGCCTCGACCCTGCCGGCATCCACTGGATGCGGGGCATGCTCCGCGACTACGCCACCACTGGAGGCACCGTCCTCCTCTCCTCCCACCTCCTGCACGAGGTCGAACGGATCGCCGACGACCTCGTCCTCATCGGACGAGGCCGCATCGTCGCCCAAGGCACCAAGGACGAGCTCCTTCACACTGGCGGCACCTACGTCGAAGCAGAGCAACACCTGGCACTCGTGAACGCGCTGGACCTGGCCGGGATCCACGCAGCCAGCTCTGGCGACGGGCTGCGCAGCGACGCACGACCCCGCGAGGTCGGAGCCGTCGCGGCCGCGAACGGCATCACCCTGGATCAGCTGCGCCCCGCCGACGGCGCCGGCCTCGAAGAGCTGTTCCTGCAGCTCACCGCCGACACCCAACGCGAGGGAGCAGCAGCATGAACGCCATGACCAGCCTTCGCGGAGTCAGCCCGATCACCTCCCGTGCGCCTGTCCTCGACAGGCGGATACCTCTCACGCGGCTGGTCCGCGTCGAGCTTCGCAAGATGGCCGACACCCGCTCCGGGACGTGGCTCCTGATCGGGCTCGGGGCCATCACCGTGGCCATCGTCGCGATCTACTACGTCACCGGCAACGAGTCCGAGCGCACGTTCACGCACTTCATGGCAGCCACCCTCGGACCCCAGGGCTTCCTGCTGCCCGTGCTCGGCATCCTGCTCGTCACGAGCGAGTGGACCCAGCGCACCGGCCTCGTCTCATTCACGCTCGTGCCGGTGCGCAGCCGCGTCCTCGCCGCCAAAGTCATCGCCGGACTGCTCGCCGGCTTTGCAGCGATCGTTCTCAGCGTCGGGCTCGCAGCCCTGGCCACCGAGGTGAGCGGCACCCCCCACGGATTCGCCGACTTCGGTCTGGTCCAGCTCGGCAAGTTCGCGATCCTGCAGCTCACGGGAGTCCTCCAAGGGCTGGCCTTCGGCCTGCTGTTCCTCAGCTCTGCGCCAGCGATCGTCAGCTATTTCGTCTTCCCCACAGCCCTCAACATTGTCGGCAGCCTCTGGGCGCCCCTCGGCAACATCCAGCCCTGGATCGACCTCTGGGCCTCCCAATCGCCCCTCTTCGACGCCAGCAATCTCTCCAACCAGCAGTGGGCACAGATCGGCACCAGCAACCTCATCTGGGTAGCACTTCCATTCCTGCTCGGCCTCGCTCGCGTGATGCGCGCGGAGGTCAAGTAGCGATGCCCTCGAACTATCCAGTCTGACGATCTCGATCGGGCGCTCTCCGCCCGGACACAGAAGACTCCCCCGGGGTCTCGGGTCCCCGGGGGAGTCGGAGCCGCCTGTCAGAATCGAACTGACGACCTAGTCTCGTCGGTGGCGGGAGAGCGACGGGGACCGTGACGGGCGATTCACGCTCAGAACAGCCCTGAGAACGGGCCATCGCGACTCGATGCGACGCTCGTCGAACCGCAGTGTCGGGTTCAAACGTGTCACCAAACGTGTCACTTGGTCTCGCACCGGCCCGAAGTCCGGAGCCGCCTGCGGGCTCAGGTCGTTCGTTTAAGGCCACGAGTTCACACGTTCAGGCGGAACGAAAACGGCGGTTTCGGTTCATCGTCGTAATCAGTCATTAACGTGCGTCTGACCTGCACAAACTGGCGCTCCAAGCACTCTGGTAATCATCGTTGCTTGGCGTCGATTTCGGGTCTGGTGAGGGCAGATTGAGGGCAGAGACCCCACTGGCGGCATAGATTCCGGACCGGATCGAGTCGGTCCTGGCGTCGTCCGCGCTTCTGGCCCACCAGTGCTTCATCGTCGCAGTCCGCGCAGGGCACGAGGGCGGGGTTGACGCTGTCGATGCCGACGCTGTCACAGCAGCTCGACAGCTGCGTCACCTACGTCGGTCATGCCGCGACCCTAGTCATGTGCTCGTCTTCCGTTCTGCTACCGCAGGACCAGGTCAGTGGGCGAACTTCAGGCCGATGACGCAGCCGATGAGACCGACGAGGAGCAGGGTCCTCACCAGGCTGGCGGGCTCGTCGCCGGTGACCATCCCGAACGCGACGGTGAGGGCCGCGCCGATGCCGACCCACACCGCGTACGCGGTGCCGATGGGCAGGGTGCGCATGGCGTACCCGAGGCCGGCCATGCTGGCAGCGATGGCGATGAGGAACACGATGCTGGGGGTGAGCCGGGTGAACCCGTCGCTCTTGCCGAGGGCGACCGCCCAGACGGCTTCGAGGGCTCCTGCGACGACTAGGACGAACCAGGCCATGACCGCTCCTTGTGGCCGTCTTGTCGCGGTCCGGGTACGGCTCCCTCGTCCGGCCGTCGGTGTCCGACTGACCGGGCGAGCGTATCGAAGCGCTGACGCGTCTTGTCGGCCCCGTCATCTGCCGGTGAGGGTGAGGGCGGCGTCGACGATCGAGGCGACGTCGATGCCGTGCAGGGCGTAGGCGTCGGCGAGGTCGCTGGACTGGCCGAACTCGGTGACGCCGAGGCAGCGGATCCGGTCGCCGCGGACGCCGGCGAGGAACGACAGCGTGTGCGGGTGGCCGTCCTGCACGGTCACCAGCGGGGCGCGGCGCGTGCGCGGGGAACAGCTCGTCCACGATGTCGCCGCCGGCGCCGGTCGGCGTCGCGGCTGCCGCGCTGCTGGAAGGACCGGAAGACCAGGTCGGGGCTGGTCAGGCAGACCACGCCCGCGGTCGACGCCCTGCTCGCCGAGGACCGCGGCGGCCTCGAGCACCTCGGGCATGATCGCGCCGACGCCGACGAGCGTGACCTGCGTCGTGCGTGGCCGGGTGCGGCGACAGGCGGTAGCCGCCGGCGACCGCCTGGCGGCGGCGTCGCTCGAGCAGGGCCGGGTCGTCGGGCAGCGTTGGCGAGCGCGGGGTCGAGGGGGCGGGTGGAGAGCCGGAAGTACGACGACGTGCCGCCGGGCACGCCGACCTGGCCATGGCGTGCAGGAACGTCCACTCGAGGTCCTGGGCGAAGGCGGGCTCCCAGGCGATGCAGCCGGGCTGCTCGAGGCCGATGGACGGCGTGGTGATCGACTGGTGGGCGCCGCCCTCCGGCGCGAGCGTCACGCCGGACGGGGTGCCGACGAGGATCGACTGCCCGCCGGCGTAGATGCCGTACGACCAGGGCTCGAGGGCGCGGCTGACGAACGGGTCGTAGATGGTGCGCGATCGGGATCAGGCGCTGGCCCCACCGGCGACCAGGTCGCGCCGAGCTCGCCGAGGAGGCCGACGAGGTTGACCTCGGCGATGCCGAGCTCGATGTGCTGGCCGCTCTGCGGCTCTCGGACCAGCGCAGCAGCCGTTCGCGCGTCGTCGGCGAACCAGTCGTGGCGCTCGCTGACCGACCAGACGCCGGTCTTGTTGATCCAGCCGCCGAGGTTGGTCGACGAGGCGACGTCGGGGCTGCAGGTGACCACGCGGGCGGCCAGCTCGGGGGCGTCGCGGGCCAGGTCGGCGAGCAGCCGGCCGAGCGCGGCCTGGGTGGAGACGGCCTTGCGGTGCGGGTGCCCGAGCGCGGTCGGGCACCGTCACCGGGCCGGTCGGCGTGACCGCCGGCCGGGCGAGCGCCGCCGCGCGCGCCGCGCACAGCGGCCGGCCGCGGTGTCGGCGGCGAAGGTCGCCCACGGCTCGTCGAGTCGATGCCGCAGCGTCGGCGAGCGCGCTGCATCTGCGCCTCGGTGAGCAGCGCCGAGTGGTTGTTGGGGTGGCCCTCGGTGGGCAGGCCCGCGGCCCTTGACGGTGTAGGCGAACACCACCGTGGGGCGGTGGTCGTCGGCACCGTCGAAGGTGTCGACGAGCAGGCCGAGGTCGTGGCCGCCGAGGTCGCGGACGGCGCGCGGCGAGGTCGGCGCGGGCTGAGCGAGCCGACGAGTCGCGCAGGGCCGAGGAGTCCTGCCGGCGGCCAGGATCCGCTCGGCGACCTCGCCGCGGGTCGACGCGCAGCATGCGCTGGTACTCCTCGTTGGGCATCGCCTCGAGCCGCCGCCGCAGCTCGTCGCCGCCGGGCCGCTCGAACAGCTCGGAGATCGAGCCGGCCCCACTTGAGGGTGACGACCTGCCAGCCGGCGGCGGCGAACATGCCCTGGAGCCGCTGGATCTGGATGTCGGGCACGACCCGGTCCAGCGACTGGCGGTTGAGGTCGACGACCCACAGCAGCTCGCCGAGGCGCGGCGACCTGCGGGTCGGCGACGGCCTCCCAGATCGCGCCCTCGTCGAGCTCGGCGTCGCCGAGCAGGCTGATGAACCGGCCGGCGTCGGGGGTGTCGGGGAAGTGCGAGCGCGTGTAGCGGTGCGCGATCGCCGCCCACAGCGCGGCGGTGGCGCCGATGCCGACCGAGCCGGTGGAGAAGTCGACGGTGTCGGGGTCCTTGAGCCGGCTCGGGTAGGTCTGCAGCCCGCCCTTGGCCCGCAGCGTCGTCAGGTAGGACGGCGTCGAGGTCGCCGAGCAGGTAGTTGATGGCGTGCAGGACCGGGGAGGCGTGCGGCTTGACCGAGACCCGGTCCGCGCGCGCGTCAGCTCGTGGAACCACAGCGCGACCATGATGTCGACCATCGAGGCCGACGACGCCTGGTGGCCGCCGACCTTGACGCCGCTGTCGTTGGGCCGCCCGCGGTTGGCCGCGTCCACGATCGCGGCCGCCAGCCACAGCACCCGCTGCGAGATCTCGCGAAGCACGTCAACGCGTCGGTCACCGGCGCACGGCCGGAGGTCGGCCGTCGAGCGTGTGCAGCGGGGCTCGGCGTGGTGGGGGTGGCGGTCATGCCGTGCTCCTCAGATGCTGGTTGCGTTGCACTAATAATGCACTATGCTGCACTCGTGGACAACAACGCCAGCGAACTCTCCGCCGCCATCGGCGCGAAGGTGCGTTCCGAGCGACAGGCCCGCGAGTGGACCCTGGACCAGCTCGCCGAGACGCTCCGGCGTGAGCCGGCGCATGCTCATCAACGTCGAGCAGGGCACCGCGAACCCGAGCGTCACCACGCTGCTGCGGCTCAGCGACGCCCTCGGCATCGGCCTTCAGGCCCTGGTCGCGGTCCCGCAGACCAAGCCGCGTGAAGGTCGTCCGCGCCGGCGAGGCACCCGCGCTGTGGACCGGCGCGGGCGGCGGCCGCGGCGTGCTGCTGGCCGGCACCACGCCGCCGGACATCCTCGAGCTGTGGGACTGGACGCTCGCCCCGGGCGACCGGCACGACAGCGAGGCCCACGTCCGCGGCACGAAGGAGATCCTCCAGGTCCGCGAAGGCACCGTCACCGTCACCGTCGGCGACCAGACCGAGGTGCTCGAGGTCGACGACGCCATCTCGTTCGCCAGCGACGTCCCGCACTCCTACGCCAACGAGGGCACCGACCCAGCTCGGTTCTCCCTGACCGTGTTCGAGCCCGGCGTCGGCGCGGGCGCGAAGTACCGAGGCCAGCCATGACTGACGCCCCGCGCCGCGACGACTTCAGGCCTTCCTCGCCAGCGCCAGCATCGACGACGCCGTCGCCGCCCTGCGGCCCGACTACCGCGCCCTCCTCGTTGCCGTCGACGGCCTCCGACCCGACCAGCGACTCCGACGCCACCGACGACCGATCGCCGAGACCCTGCTGGTTCGCGCCGAGACCACGGCCCGCGAGCTGCTCGCCAACACTCCCGTCGAGGAGACGCCGCACGTAGCGGCGTGGCGGGATGCGTACCGGGCATTCGGCGCGAAGCCGCAACGCACCCGCAACAGCCTCGAAGCACTCCTGCGTCGCGCAGAAGCGGGCCTGCCCAGGGTCAACCCGCTCACCGACATCTACAACGCCATCAGCGTCATCCACCAGGTCCCGCTCGGCGGCGAAGACCTGCAGCGCCTACGACGGCTCGCCCCGCCTCATCCGGGCCACCGGCGCCGAGCCCTTCGACACCATCGGCGAACGGCGAGACCGTCGTCGAGCACCCCGACCCCGGCGAGGTCGTCTGGTGCGACGACGCCGGCGTGACCTGCCGGCGCTGGAACTGGCGCCAGGGCCGCCGCACCCAGCTCACCGACCAGACCACCTCGGCGCTCTTCATCCTCGACGCCCTCGCGCCGATGACTGACGAAGCGCTCGCCGCCGCCGGCGACGACCTCGTCGACCACCTCCGCCAGCCTCGGCCGCGACGTCCGCGTCGCCACCCGCCTCATTCCCGCGACCACCGACACAGGAGCTCACCGTGATCTGCTGCCAGTTCATCTTCAAGCCCGGCACCTACGACGACGACTTCCACCGCCTCGACGGCGAGATCGACGACTACGCCCGCAGCCTGCCCGGCTTCGACCGCGTCGAGAAGTGGCTCTCCCCCGAAGGCGACGTCGTCAACGCCATGTACTACTTCGCCGACCGCAAGTCCGTCGCCATGCTCGGCCGGTTCCCGCAACACCGCGAAGCCAAGGGCCAGGTAGCAGCGCTGGTACGACGGCTACCGCATCGTCGTCTCCGACGTCCGCGCCACCTACGGCGACGGCCGCCTCCCCGCCCCCGCCGGCGTCTCCCAGTCGCCGACGACACCCCCGACCAGGACGCCGGCCGCGCCCTCGTGCACCCCACCGCCAGCCCCGACGCCAGCTCCGACCTGACCTGAGGACCAGTCATGACCCGTCCCGACAAGCACGACTTCGACACCCTCACCGGGAACTCCTGGTCCGTCCACGGCGGCAACCACGCCGACGAGACCACCGGCGCCATCCGCACCCCCATCGTGATGGCCAACTCCTACCGGCTCCCCGAAGACCCCAGCGACATCGACGACCCCGGCTACCAAGGCCTCGTCTACACGCGCGAGCACGGCGCCAACCAGCGCGGCCTCGAAGAGAAGCTCGCCAAGCTCGACCACGGCGAAGCCGCCGCCGTGTTCGGCACCGGCATGGCCGCCCTCCACGCCGCGTTCTTCACCATCCTCAACCCCGGCGACCACGCCATCGTGTCCAACGTCGTCTACATGCGCGTCGCCGGACTCTTCACCGACGTGTTCCCCAAGCAAGCTCGGCATCGACGTCGACTTCGTCGACATCACCGACCTCGACGCCGTCCGCGCCGCCGTGCGGCCCAACACCAAGCTCGTGCACACCGAAGTCATCGCCAACCCCGACCTCCGCGTCGCCGACATCGCCCGCCCTCGCCGACATCGCCCACGACGCCGGCGCGCTGCTCACCATCGACTCGACCTTCACGCCGCCGCCGATGATGCGGCCCCTCGACCACGGCGCCGACCTCGTCATCCACTCCCTCACGAAGTACTACAACGGCCACGGCGACGCCATGGGCGGCGTCGTCATCGGCGCCCGCGACCTCGTCGAGGAGACCCGCACCGGGGCCATGTGGCACGCCGGCGGCGCCATCTCCCCGTTCAACGCCTGGCTCATCATGCGCGGCTCCACCACCCTCCCGCTGCGCCTCGAGCGGCAGTGCGAGAACGCGCAGGCGGTCGCGGAGTTCCTCGCAGGCCGACCCGCGCGTCGTCCACGTCTCCTACCCGGGCCTGCCCGGCCACGACCAGCACGCGCGCCGCCGTGTCCCAGCTCACCGGCGGGTTCGGTGGCGTCGTCTCCTTCGCCATCGGCGGCACCCACGCCGACCGGCTCACGTTCGTCAACGACCTGCGCGTCATCACCTCCGCCGTCTCCCTCGGCCACGACGAG
>CAVQDC010000001.1:0-166379 GCA_963711175.1 uncultured Actinomycetota bacterium | reverse complement strand
CAGACCGTGGCGTGGATGAAGCGCGACGGCAGCGTCAAGAACGTGCGCGTCACCGAGCTCCTCGTCACCGAGGGCCTCGAGCGCCAGCCCGGCCAGAGCGCCGGCCCCGGCGACATCGTCGCCATCGCGGGCATCCCCGAGATCACCATCGGCGAGACGCTCGCCGACGCGGACAACCCGGTCGCCCTCCCGCTCATCCACGTGGACGAGCCCGCCATCTCGATGACGATCGGCACCAACACCTCGCCCATGGTCGGCAAGACCAAGGGCGCCAAGGTGACCGCCCGCCTGGTCAAGGACCGCCTCGACGCCGAGCTCATCGGCAACGTGTCACTCAAGGTCCTTCCCACCGAGCGTCCCGACGCGTGGGAGGTCCAGGGCCGCGGCGAGCTCGCGCTGGCGATCCTCGTCGAGCAGATGCGCCGCGAGGGCTTCGAGCTCACCGTCGGCAAGCCGCAGGTCGTCACCCGTGAGGTCAACGGCAAGGTCCATGAGCCCTTCGAGCGCCTCACGATCGACGCACCCGAGGAATACCTCGGCACGATCACCGAGCTCCTCGCCGTCCGCAAGGGCCGCATGGAGGGCATGACCAACCACGGCACCGGCTGGGTCCGGATGGACTTCATCGTCCCGGCCCGCGGTCTGATCGGCTTCCGGACCGACTTCCTGACCGAGACCCGCGGCACCGGCATCGCGCACCACATCTCCGAGGGCTACCACCCCTGGGCCGGCGAGATCCGCTCGCGCAACTCCGGCTCGCTGGTGGCCGACCGCTCCGGCGCCGCCACGGCGTACGCCATGACGTCGCTGCAGGAGCGCGGCGTGCTCTTCGTCGAGCCGACCACCGAGGTCTACGAGGGCATGATCGTCGGCGAGAACTCGCGCGCCGACGACATGGACGTCAACATCACCAAGGAGAAGCAGCAGACCAACATCCGGTCCGCCACCTCCGACAACTTCGAGAAGCTGATCCCGCCGCAGCCACCTCTCGCTCGAGCAGTGCCTGGAGTTCTGCCGCGAGGACGAGTGCGTCGAGGTCACCCGCGAGTACGTACGGATCCGCAAGGTCGTGCTCGACGCCAACGCCCGCGCCAAGACCGCGTCGCAGGCGCGCAAGGCCAACAAGGGCTGATCCGCCCCGAGACGACGAACAGCCCGGCCACCCTGCAGGGCCGGGCTGTTCGTACCCCTGGGTCAGTGACCCGCGTGCTGGCTGCCCGGCGTCCAGCTGACCGCCGTGATCGGACACGATCGACTTCGTGCCGTCCTTGTAGGTGTAGGTGACCTCAGCCTTGACCGATCGCCCGCCGAGTTGTTCGCCGTGCCGGCGAAGTCCGCGTGGATCCTGATACGACGAGAGAGCGGCGAAGTCGCCGTCGTGCTCGCGCTGATGACGTACTGCCCCGGAGCAGGATTCGTGATCGGCGCTCTTCACCCAGGCGGCGGTGTCGCTGGGGCCGAAGCCCTAGATCACGGCCTGCTCGAACCCACGGCTGTTGCCGCTCGTGGGCGATGTAGGTGAACTTGATGACGGTCGAGTCGACCACCTTGGTGCCGGTGGTCAGCTTATGTCCCACGACACGTGGTTCAGAGCACTTGGCCCACTGCCGCTGCCCCACTTCACGGCCGTGTTGGCGAGCGCCGCTGGCCTTGCCCTCCCCTGAGGCGGCGAAGGCCGGCACCGTTGCCGCAACCGAAACGGCCGGGACGCTCCACGCGACGACGTGCACGATGCTGCGTCGCGTCAGCTTGGACCCATGGCATGTACTCATCACGCTTCTCCCTCGATCTCCCCCACAGGAGAATTGGTCAAGTCTTCGTTGAGACTAAGGAGAACCAAGAACCTCTCTTGCCAAGCGACATCCACAACAGATCCACATCATCAGCGGTCTAGAGCACCGGAAATCGATCGGCGGATGCGGCCCCGTACAGTCGTCGCCCGTGCCTGCGCCCTCCGACTCCGACACCCCTGACGGTCCCGGACCGGGAGACGTCGGCGAGCAGCTCGCGAGCTGGCTGGAGGGTCTCGGACTGGCGGACCAGCTCGGCGCAGCCGGCCTCCCGACCTACGAGCGCGGCTCCGCGGGTGTGACGTGGCGCGACCCGGCGACCGGTGAGCTCCTGCCGACTGACCGGCTCGCCGAGCTCGACACCCTGCTCCGGTCGGTGGGCGACGACCCGTCCCACGCGGTGCCGGTCAGCCTGGTCCGGCTGCGCCGTGAGCGAGACGCTCGCGCGGCACTGCTCGACGGCGGCTGGGTGGACTACGCGGAGGTCGGCCGGCGTCGCGGCACCTCCGAGAACGCTGCCCGGTTCGCGCTGCACAAGGCTGCCCAGCGCCGTGCCGTCCTGCTCGTGCAGCAGGACGGCGCCACCCTCGTCCCGGCGTTCCAGCTCGACGGCGAGGGGCAGGTCCGCGACGAGCTGCTGACCGTGCTCGAGCCGCTGCTCGCCGCGGGCCTCGATCCGTGGCGCACCTGGATCTGGCTCACCTCGCCCGCCGGGCTGCTGGGTGGCGCCGTGCCCCACGAGGCCGCGCGCGACCCCGAGGAGCTACCTGTGGTGCAGCGCGCCGCGGTCGCCCTGGCCGAGCGGGCCCGCGCATGACAGCGGCCATCTCCCCGACGAAGCGGTGAGATGGCCGCACGTCAGCCTGATCAGGGACCCGAACGGTCGGTGACCACGGCGAGGCCGGCCACCTTCACCGGCTTGTCCTTCGCCACCACGATCCGCAACCAGCCGCTGCGGACCTTGCCGAGGTCGACCGTCTTGATCACGTTGAAGCGCCTCTTGCCCGTGAGCCTGATCGTGGCGATCTTGTGCTTGCCCACGAAGATCTTGACCGGTCCGGCGTTCTTGCCGGTGACGACCACCAGTCCGATCTCACTCGCGCTGCGGATCTTGCGTGCCAGGGTGGCCCCCCTGTCACGAGAGACGACGAAGTCGTCCCCGTAGGCCCGGCCGTTCTTCACCCGCTCCCACGAACCGACGCGCTTGAGCGCACCGTCGTCATGAGGACGCGTGACCGTCCTGGTCGCCGGGGTGGCGTCGGCGACACCGGCAGCGTTGACGGCCGCGACGCTGAACTCGTGCGTGCCCGGCTTGATCTTCACCTTTGCGGAACCGCCGTTGCAGCTGACGACCTCGCTGTCGAGGGCGCAGACGAACGTCGCGGGCGCGACGGTGGAGGTGAAGGTGAAGGTCTGCTTCTTCTCCAGCACGATCGAGCCGTCGTCCGGTCCGGACGTGATCACGGTGTCGGGCACCTGTGTGGGTGTTGCCGCCAGCTTGAACGACGCGTCGTTGACGTCGAAGAAGTAGTTGCCCAATGCCTCGATCTTGATCCGCACGTCACTGGCGGTGACGTTGGGCATGGTCAAGGTCTCCGACCCGTCGTTCGGCGTCGATGCCGCGAGCACCGTCCCGAACGTCGCACCACCGTCGGTGGACAGTGAGATCTTCACGTCGGACGCCAGGCCCTGCGTGTTGTTGACCGCCCAGGTCACCGGGACGGCCGAGCCGCCGGCCACCGTCGAGCCCGCCGCGGACTGCGAGGTGACCAGGAACGGCCCCGCGCTCGGGTCGACGGTGAGCGCCACCTCGTCGTAGGCCACTCCTCCCCCGTTGGGGTGGAGGTCCCGCGCTGTGAGCCGGAACGTCATCGTGCGGTCGGTCTTGCCGAAGCTGCCGAGGTAGTCGGTCGTCGGGAGGAACTCTGAGTAGCAGTCGAGCTCCGGGTCGGCCATCTGGACGTTGGCCGGCGTGGTCGGCGTGGGGCAGGTGCCCGTCGCCGCGTTGGTGTTGCCGGCCAGCACCTGCGTGAGGTCGGGGAACACCCGGGTGGCATTGCCGTCGGCGAGGTTCTCGCCCGGTGACGGACTTTTCAAGGAGTCGTCGTCACTGACGACGGCGTCGTCGCCGAAGACCCGGAACAGGGGACCGAAGACCTTCGTGTTGTCGGGCAGCGCCGTCCCGTCACCGAAGTTGGTCTGCTCCCACAGGTAGACGAGGGAGTCGCCGTCCGGGTCGGTGCCGGACACACCGCTGAGGGCGAACGGCGTGCGGACCGGCACGGTCCTGTCGTCCGGCGCAGTCACCACAGGTGCGGAGTTGTCGGCCACTTGTTCGTCGTTGTCCGGGTCGTCGTAGAGGTCGATCCCGTCGTTCTGGGCGGGGCCACCGCGTGCGGTCTCGCCGACGAAGCCACTGACTCCGCCGGGCTCGACCGTGAGCTCGTCGACATCGACGAGCACGTCTCCCGCATCGGCGATGATCGACGGGACGTCGTTGAAGATCACCTGGAAGCCGCGAGCGTCGGGCTCGGTCACGTCGAAGTCGTAGCCGAACTCGTCGAAGCCCCACTGGGCGATCGAGACGTCCTCACCGGTGAGGTCCTCGATCGCTGCCTCGACACCTGCGGCGTCATAGTCAGCGAAGGGGATCGACACGGTGTCGCCGTCGAAACCCATCACCAGCTCGTCGCCGGGACCGAACTCGCCGGTCAGCGACACCGTCTGCACCTCGACGTTGTCATACGGCGCCGACCGGTAGGCGTCGACCTCGTCGATGGTGTTGAACGAGAAGTAGGGGTCTGTGTGCGGCTGGAGGTCGTCCTGCCGGCAGATGCCGGCGTAGGCCATCACGGTCGAGCCCGAGCCGGGTTCGACCGAGGCGTCGGAGATGTTGCCGCCGCAGTTGCCGCCGGCACCGTTGAAGGTGTGGTTGCCGGCGAACTGGTGTCCCATCTCGTGGGCGACGTAGTCGATGGCGAAGAAGTCGCCCCTGGGCTCGGGCAGGCCGGTGCAGCCGCCTCCCTTGTAGTCGCCGCCGACGACCCCGAGGTAGGCGATGCCGCCACCGTTGTTGCCGAGCGCGATGTGGCCGATGTCGTAGTGGGAGGCGCCGATGAGCTGACCGAGGACGGTGCGGTTCTTGCCGAGGGTCGGGACGTCACAGAAGTCGAGCTCACCATCGGTGTCGTCGGCCGTCGTGTCGGGTGTGCCGTTGTCGTCGTACGGCTCGAAGCACGGCGCCACGCCGCACGGGCCGTTGGCGCCCGTGGCCTTGGCATCGGTGTCGAGGTTGAGCGCGTCGGTGTCGTTGACCAGCCGCAGCTCGGTGGCGATGTCGTTGTTGTAGATCTGGTTGACCCGGTTGATCAGGGTGACCTTCTCGGCGAGGACGTTGTCGGTGCCGAAATAGGCGGCGTACGACGGGTCGGAGGTCAGCGCCAGTCGGTAGAAGTGGCGCTGGACGGGCTGTCCGGGCCCGGTCGAGCGGTCAGCCTCGGCTGCGGTGACGGTGTCGCGCAGGGCGCTGACCTCGCCCTCGGTCCGGCGTCGGGCCGGGGCCGGCAGGTCGGCGGCGCGATAGCTCAGGTGGGCGGTGGTGCCGGGGCGGTTGTACGCCGGGTCGACGTACCAGTCGCCGGTGCCACCGGGCGTGCGGACGAAGGCGTGGAACCCCATCTGGGTGATGTCGAGGGCGATGCTCGCGCGCCGGTCGTCGACGCCGCGGCCCGCCCACGTGCCGATCTCCGGGTGCGCGGCGGCGAGTCGCGACTCCATCGCGCTGGTCCGCTCGACGCGGAAGGACTGGAGGGTGCCGTCGGGCGCCGGGATGTCGACGACCGCGGAGCCGCTGCCGTCCGGCAGGGAGCTGCGCAGGGCGGGTACGTCGACCCGGCTGGCGGCGTACGCCCGGGGCTCGACGCGGATCTTCGAGCCGGTGGGCTCGAACCCGCGGAGGGTGGTGAACGGTTGGTCGTCCGGGGCCGCGGACGCCGTGGTCGCGGACCAGGCGGGCAGCACCCCCGCTCCCAGGACCGTTGCGACGATGATGGCTAGACGGCGAGCACCAGATCTGGACAACGCGTTCCCCCTTGTGGACGAGCAGTGTCGATCACCGTAGGCACTCGTACCGACGATCGCTACCCCTCGATGGATGGACGTCCGACGACTTTGGGAGTACGTCGACCGCGCCGGCGGCGTACGCGGCATGATGCCGTCCGTGGAGCTCTCCGAGACGTCGCGATGGTTGATCCAGCTCCTGATCGCAGCACTCGCCCTCGGAACGGCGGCGTGGTTCTACCTGGACTTCGCGCCGCGACTCCGTCCCGACATCGCCGTCGCGGAGCGAGACAGCGATCGCGGACTCGTCGTCCTGCGCCTGACCGTCGAGAACGTCTCCCGCGTGCTCGTGCACCAGGTCCCGGACGGGTGTCGACTGCAGGTGGTCGCTCGGCCACTGCACCCCGGCGCGTCGTACGACGAGTTCGTGCCGCTGTCCGAGGAGAAGTGGGACGAGGAGGGAGCGGACTCCCATCTCGGGGAGTGGCGCGCTCCGCAGCCGATCCTCCGATCGACGGCGCACTGGTATCCCGGCGACCGCATCTCTGTCGACCACCTGGTTGCCTTCCCGTCCACCGACTCATGTCTTCAGGTCGCGCTGCAAGTGCGAGGAAGGCTGCCGTGGTACGTCCGCATCCTCATGGGAGCGCGCGCGGGACGAGACCGTCAACGCCAGCCGAAGATCGAGAGCTGGACCACGACGACGCTCATCCTCCCGGAGCTCACCCGCCCGGTCTGAGGACCGACCCTACTGAGAGCTGGAGCGGCGCAGCGTCGGCGCGAGCACGACGAGGCCCAGCAACGGCAGCACTGCGAGCACCAGCAACGCGACCGGCATGCCGAGCGGTCCGCTGATGCCTGCCACGACGGCTGAGCCGATGCTTCCGCCGATCAGGAACAGCAGCGTCGAGACTCCGAGCGCGACCCCGCGGACCTCGTGGGGCACGGCGTCGCCGACGACCGCGCTGAGCGCGGGCTGACCGAGGCCGAAGGCGAACGTCACCAGCATGATGCCGACGACCAGGACGGGGGCGCTGATCAACCAGGCGCCGAGCGTCGACACCAGCAGTGCGACCGAGGCCACGACGCCGGCGATCGCCAGCGCCCGACCCGGACCGACGCGGTTGAGGAGCGGGCCGGTGGCCTGCGGGACGACCAGCGCCACGGCGGCGCTCGGCAGCATCGCCAGCCCGACCTGCCAGGCCTCCCATCCGTTGGACAGGAGCACGGCCGGCAAGGCGATCAGCATGGCGAACCACGACGCCGGCACCGCAGAGGCCGCCACGGCACTCCGCACGACGGTCGCGTTGCGGACCACCTCGACCGGCAGGAAGCCGTCGGGACGCCGACGTACGGTCGCACGCACGGCGGGCACGCCGAGGACGAGCAGCGTCGCGCCGACGGCCGCGACGACCAGGCCACCCGACGGCGACTGCACGAGCAGCACCATGCCGGCGGCCGTCAGCGCGACCAGCACCGCGCCGACGACGTCGAGCCGCGCGCCGCTCCCGTCGGTCGACAGCGCGCGCCAGAGGAACGGGACGACCAGCGCGCCGAGGATCGGCAGCGCCATCACCGCACGCCAGCCGAACGACGCCTCGACCACACCCCCGACGAGCGGACCGAGGCAGCTCACTGCCGCCGCGACGCCCGCGAGCCGACCGAAGGCCAGTCCGCGCACCGCACCGCTGTAGCGCGCGGAGAGCACGGCGACTCCGAGGGTCGGCACGGCCGCAGCACCGGCGCCCTGCAGCACGCGAGCGCCGAGCAGCACCTCGAACGTCGGCGCGATCGCTGCGACGAGCGCACCCACCGACATCAGCACGAGGCCCGACAACAGCGGAGCCCGGACTCCGACGAGGTCGGAGATGCGTCCATAGAGCGCGGTGGTGACGGCGAGCATCAGGACGTACAGGCTGATGATCCATGCCGCGAGGCCCGCGTCGACCCCGAGGTCCGGGCCGAGCAGAGGAAGGGTCACTGCCGCGCTCGACGACCCCATCCCGGCGAGTCCGAAGAGGAGCCCCAGCAGCATCGAGATGCGGCGGGAGTCGCCGGGGTCGACGCCAGCAGCGTCGTCTGCACGGGTGTCGGAAGGGGACGTCATCGAAGGTGCCAACAGTCCGCCGGCGCACGGCATTCCGCCCGTCCGGGATCGTTCCACCACCTAGCCTTGTCTCATGACCACGCCCGAGCCCGCGTCGAGCCCCGCGGACGCAGCCCTTCGCAGGTGGATGAGCGCGCGGGCGCAGGCCGAGCAACGACAGGACTCGCGCCTGGTCTCCGATGCCGAGCGCGAGCGGGTGTGCGAGCTGCTCAACGGCGCGTTCAGCGACGGGCGGCTCACGTCTGGCGAGCTCGACGAGCGCACGACACGCACGCTCGCGGCACGCACGCACGGCGACCTCGAGGACGTCCTCGCGGGGCTCGCCCAGCCGGGCTCCTCACTGATGTGGGCCGCCCGTCCCGATCGCGGCCTCCTGCCCCGAGTGGTGTTCTGGGTGGTCGGCCTGCTCACCTCACCCTTCCTCCTCATCGGCACGATGGCGCTGCTGTTCGGATCCGGCGCCGGCGAGAAGGTGTTCGGCATCGTGATGCTCACGGTCTTCCTGCCCGGCCTGATCGCCCTCTACCGCTGGGCGCACCCCCGATGACGATGGGTCCGGCTGCGGCACTCATCGCGCTGCTGACGCTGGCTGCGGTGCTCCTCGTCAGCGGGGTGGCCAAGCTGCGCGACATGCGGGCGACGCGAGACGCCTTCGACGCCCTCCGCGTGCCGTCGTGGGTCCCTGCGGACACCACAGCCCGCGTCCTGCCGTGGGCCGAGATCGTGCTGGCCGCAGCACTGCTGGCCCTGCCGTCGCCCTGGTCGCCAGTGGCGGCTGTCGCGGTGCTCCTGCTGATGCTGTCCTACACCGCCGTGATCGCTCGCGCGCTGACGTTCGAGGAGCCAGTCACCTGCTCCTGCTTCGGCAGCATCGGCCGCCATGACGTGGACAGGCTGACCCTCGCCCGCAACGTCCTGCTGACCCTGCTCGCCGGAGCTGCTTCCTGGTTCGCCCTCGACGGAGGCTCCGGCCCCGCCGCCTCGGCCGATCTCGGCACGGAGGGATGGTCAGCCCTCGTCGCCGCGGGCGCGGCAGCGGTGGTGGCCGTGCTGGTGGTCGGAGTGCGTACGTCGGCCGGGGCCCCCACCGCCGAGCTGCTCGACTACGAGCGGCAGCACATCCCCTATGGTGTCGTGACCCTGAACGACGGCGGCACGGCCACGCTCGTCGAGCTGGCAGCGCACC
The DNA here is from genome assembly GCA_963711175.1 of uncultured Actinomycetota bacterium. Taxonomy (GTDB): domain Bacteria; phylum Actinomycetota; class Actinomycetes; order Propionibacteriales; family Nocardioidaceae; genus Nocardioides. The sequence goes on along the minus strand of CAVQDC010000001.1, from coordinate 157,237 downwards.
CAGGCGCGACTGGTCATCATCATCAAGCCCGGCTGCGGTCCCTGCGTCCGGATCGGCGCGAAGCTGGACGAGTGGTCAGCACGCCTGGCACCCGCCGTCGGCGTCCTGGCGATCTACCCCGACGAACAGTCCGCGCGTGACACGACGGGTCACGCCCCCGAGCTCGCCGCGTGGGAGCCGGACCTCAACGTCCGGCGAGTGTTCGGCGCCGGCACGCCCACCGCCGTGCTCCTCGGTACGGACGGGATGCTGGCCGGCGGGCCGGTGTTGGGCGAGGACGAGGTGGAGGCGTTGGTGGCCGAGGTGTTGGGCGAGCTGGTGGCCGTTCAGGGGCCTTGACCGCTCGTCGACAGCTCGACGCTCCCGAGGCACGCTCCGGACCGACACGCGTCCGGGCCGCTCATCACCGACGTTTGCCGCGCAAGAGTCGTCGAGCAAGTCCGCGCGAGAACGATGCTTCCGGGACAGGCACTCGGGCCTGCTCGAGGAACGGCATCACTACGTCGCCAACGTCTGCGGCACGCATCAGACGCTGAGACACCAACAGCACGTCGTACTGGCGCTCGTCGTACGCACGGTTGCGCGCGATGGGCACCAGCGAAACATCGAGCAGGGCTGCAAGGACATCTACGGCCAGCCACTGGCCTTCCCAGAAACGTCGCTCTTCGACCTCGATCTTCATGACGTCAACGCGCTGCAGCACCTCGCCAGCCCCTGCAAGGACGGCTTTGCTCGCGCCTTCGACGTCCACCCAGAGAGCGACCGAGCCTGCGTCCGACAGGAAAGAATCAAGTGGGGTCCCGGGAACTGTCACCGGCGTTGCTTGGTGGTCGCTCCGCGCGAGCAGAGAGCTTCCGCCCGCGGGCACGCCGTGCACGTCGGGCATGACGTGGAAGGTGACCGGGCCAACGGCGTCCGACGCTGCCAGGTGGAGGTACTCCACGCCCTGAGCGCCAAAATCTGTGGTCGCGCTGAATGACTGGTGGTGTCGAGGGTTTCCCTCGAGTGCGATCACGCGGGCTTCCGGGTTCTCGATCTTCGCCCGCACCGCCCGTTGTCCGTCGTGCGCACCCACCTCGATGACGAGCTCTGGACCCGCCATTCTGACAAGCTCGAAGAACAGCTCGTCGAGGTGACGCTCCGCGCGCTCCTGTCCCCTGTCACGCATGTCGAAGAGCGAGGCCTGCAGTCGGAGACGCTCCAGCCACAAGAATGCGACATCGGTAGTGGTGACGCCTGCCATGCCGTCACCGTAGTGGGTGGGGCGGTGACATGGCAGGCTGATGAACCACGACACACACACACACACACACACTTCTTTCCGAGGCGAGCGGTCAGTTCCCCTCAAGTCCGCTCAGGCGCCGACCCGGCTGAGGTCTGGATTGCACGCGACGAACAGCACCCGCCGCTACGGTTGTGGCCATGTCCCGACTCACCGTCGCCGTGCCAGGCCCGCATCCGACACGCGGCGATCAGCTCCTGGTGGACGACAAGACACTCAGCGGCTTGACCGCCTACGCCCGTCGCTGGGACGGCGAGGTGACACTTGCGGTCGAAGGTGGCGACGCTGCGTCCGAGAACAGCCTGGGGGCCAACTGGCGACAGATCGACGACATGCCCTTCAACGTCTCCGTCGCGGACGCGCTACTCGACGCCATCAAGGGTTCGGCCCCCGATCTCGCACTGGCCAACCTCACGAGCCACGTGCACGAGCTGGACGAGGTCATCGAGCGGTGCGTCCTTCTTGCTGAGTCCGATCCCTGGTTGGCCGCCAAAGAGGCGTGGCAGCCCACCAGGGGCCTGAGCCGTGCACGTGCCATCGCCGGTGCCGCAAAGCGCACGAAGACGTATCACCGTTACGTCGCCCGAGCTCGAGGCCTTCAGTGCAACGGCATCCCGGCCTACCAAGCGCTCAGCAAGTACAACCCGTCGAGCATGCTCTTCTACGACAGCCGGCTCTACGCTGACGACTTGGCCGCAGCAACCATTCGCCAGCCGTCGCCGACCCCCAGGCGTGTGGCCTTCTCGGGTCGGCTGGATCCCACCAAGGGCCCTGAGTACGCCCTCGCCGTTGCCCGTCAGCTGCAGGACCTCGGCATCGAACTCATCGTGTCTCGGGGACGGACCGCTCCGTGCGCAGCTGGAACGTGAGGCCGGGCCGAACGTGACATTCCGCGGCGTGGTCGACTTCTCAGCCGACTGGTTGCCCTATGTGAGGGACAACGTCGACCTGATGGTCCTCCCCCACATCCAGTCGGACCCATCCTGCACGTATCTCGAGTCGGTCGGTTCAGGCGTCCCCGTGCTCGGTTTCGCCAACGAGGCGCTCCAGTCCCTCGTCGATCGGTTCGGGTCGGCTGGACCGTCCCCATGCGTGATGGCCAGGCGCTTGCAGCGAAGGCTCGCGAATTGCTCACGACGCCTGGCGCGATCGACGCGGCACGAAGCAATGGCCTCACGATGATGGGCGAACACCACGCCGACGCCGAGTTCGACGCCCGGGTTACGCACTTGCAGACTCTTGCCTGAGCCGCCTCATGATGAACCTTCGACCAAGTGGGTACCGTGACGGCGTGCACCCCTCCACCGCCGAGGAGGCGCGTCGTACGGCCACACGTGCCCCTCATCGCCGACCGCTGCTGCTCGCGCGAGCTGCGGCCAGGAGGTTGGGCCACCGTGGGGCGAGGGGGGCAAAGTGGCTCGTGTTCGCAGTGAGCGCGCGTCTCGATCGGGGCATCCAGCCGAACCACGAACGTCCGCCGCCCCCGATCGGCGATCCGCTCCCCGCCACCATCCCGTACGCCATCCCGTCAACAGCGCCGTTCAACGTCTCGACCCCCGCGCTCACACCGACGTATGACGGCACCGGCCACGGCTTCCATCCATCGGTCTGGGACGCCGGGGTGGGCACCCGGTGGAACGGTTTCCGTTACTGGATGGGCATGACGCCCTTCCACGGTGGAAACGAGGACCTGGAAAACCCCTGCATCCTCGCCTCTCACGACGGCTTCACGTGGCAGGTGCCGCCAGGGTTGACGAACCCGCTGGTCCTTCGAGGCTCAGCGCCCGGCTTCGACTACAACTCCGACACGGAGCTGGCCTTCCTCCCCGAGGAAGGGGCGAACGGGACGCTCTACTGCTTCTGGCGACCCGTCAACGGCTTTGTCGCGCCCCTCGATGAGGCGTGGTACTACGCCACGTCGACCGACGGGGTCACCTGGTCTGACCAGGAGAAGGCCGGGGCGTGGTACGACGTCGACACCTCGTACGCCTCTCCCAGCTTCGTTCGGCTCGCTGACACGGAGTGGCGGGCCTTCACCAACGCCGGCATGCTCGAGGCGCGGCACCCGACGGGGCCATGGTCACCCCTGAGGCCCTTCCGCCACCTCGGACTCGCCCATCGTCGATGGTGGCACCACGACGTCGAGTGGGTGGACGGCCGCTTCTGGGCGATCGTCAACAACGGCAACACCGACGTCTGGCCCGCTGTCTCCCGCGACGGAGTGCACTGGGTCCACGGCGAGAGCCTGCTCGCCAAACCATCAGCGAACGCGTGGGAGGCCGACGGCTACTACCGTCCTGCCTTCCTGCCGCACCCCGACGGAACGAGGATGAACGTGTGGTACTCCGGGTACAACCTCGGCGACCCCAACCTCGACAGACGCATCGGATTCACGCAGGTCCCCCGTACCGAGTGGACACGGCTCCGCACGTGATCCCGATCGGCATCCACCTACAACTGGACCAGCAACCCACCTAGCGTCGCCGACGACTCCTTCGACCTCTCGGCCGCGGCCCAGCTCATCGCTCGAAAAGTTCCGGTTCGAGGTCGACCGGGAGATCGTGCGTGGTGTTCAGCGAGTCCGGCCGCGCCAGAACACCGTCCCCGACCGCGGCTCATAGGATGGTGGGGTGTCGTCTCCGCGCGTGTCCGTCATCATTCCCTCGCGAGGTGGGGCCCATCGGCTACCCACCTTGTTCACGGCACTCGCAGCTCAGACCTCCACGGATTGGGAAGCAATCGTGGTCCTCGACGGAGACATCGACGACTCGGCAACCGTCGTCACGTCTGCGGCAGAGCATCTGCCTGTCAGAGGGTTGACCTTTGCGACCAACCGCGGGCGAGCCGCCGCTCTCAACGCGGGGTTTGCGGCGTGTGTGGGGGACGTGGTCGTCCGGTGCGACGACGACCTCGTCCCACGAGCGGACTACCTGTCGCGACACCTGGAGGCATGCTCGCACGGAGACGTGGGTGTCATCGGCCTGTACCGCAACGTCTACCCCGAGACCGCGTACGCGCGCGTCTACGGTCGCGCCTGGGACGCCGCATTCCGGCGTGAGGCGTACTCATCACCAGAGGAATCGACGTGGCGGTACTGGGCAGGAAACGCATCAGTGACACGCGCGGCGTGGGAACGAGTCGGGGGCTACGACGAGGCGTTCCAGTCGTACGGCTACGAGGACGTCGACTGGGGGTACCGCCTCGCAGCCACAGGTGTTCCGATCGTCCTGGATCCTCGGCTCGAGACCGAGCACCGCATCGCCGCGACGACATGTGCGTCGCGTGCGCAGCGCGCGTTCTACTCCGGAGCCGCACGAGCCCGCTTTGAACGCAAGCACTCACTCGGCGAGCGCACACCACCAGCCGCAACCCCGTGGAACCGGATGGTGTCGACGGTGGCAGCGCGACTGAGCGAGCAGCGCGCGCAACGCGCTGGACGCGCAGTGGATGCCGCGGCCGGGATCATTCCTGCTCCCGCCGCAGGCAAGGTCGTGTCGATGCTCGTCGAAGCGTCGGAACTAGCCGGCCACCAGGCCGCGACGACTGCGGGTCAAATCTGATGAACGAAAGCCCGACGATCACCATCGTCATCCCGCACTACGGCGACCCCGCTCCGACCGCCGCACTCGTGCGACAGGTCCACCGACAGCTCGCACACCATCGCCTCATCGTCGTCGATGACGCATCCCCAGTTCCCTACACGAACGTGGAGGACGCCACTCTCATCCGGCGCGAACGCAACGGAGGCTTCGGTTCTTCCGTCAACACCGCTGCCCGGGTGGCCACGGGAGATCTTCTCCTCGTCCTCAACAGCGACCTCAGCATCGCGGACGACTTCGTGACACTGATGCTGGACGCACACGAACGCTTCCCGATGGCCGTCTTGTCGCCGCAGGTCAACGATGCCACTGGCGAGCCGGTTGCCGTCGGCCGCCGGTTTCCCCGCACCCGACACCACGTCGTGGAGTGGCTGAGCCCGTTGGCCCGATGGCGGCGCACCACACTGTGGCAACGCGGTGTGGGTCATGCGGTGCACACCGAGATGACGGACACCGAGGTCGACTGGGTCATGGGCGCCGCGATGTTGATCCCGCTCACCCAGTTCCGCCAGGTGGGAGGCTTCGACGAGCGGTTCTACATGAACTCGGAGGAAGTCGACCTCCAGCGGCGGCTGCGCGCGGTCGGCGTCCGCGCCGTGGCACTGGGCGCGCCCTCGGTCACCCACGAAGGCGGTGGGTCCACCCCGTCCCATCGGCGACGTGAATGGGTCACCACCTCGCGTCTGACGTACGCCGCGAAGTGGGGATCGCCGAGCCTGCTTCAAGCCGCACTCGGGTCCGCGACACTCGTGAACTTCATCGTCAACGTCGTCAGGAAGGCGCTGGGACGGGATCTCGACCCCTGGCGCACTGCGCGGGACGAGATCCGGTTACTACGGCGACAGAAGTGAGGACGTCCACCCGCATGGAAAGTCAGCTACCGCCAGGCAAGGTCTCCATCGTCATCCCGTGCTACAACGATGGCGCGTACCTAGGAGATGCTGTCGCCAGCGCGTTGGCCCAGACCCATCCGAACATCGAGATCATCGTCGTTGATGACGGATCTACGGACTCCGCAACACTCCGTGCCCTCCAGAGGTGTCGAGATGCAGGCATCGTGGTCCATCGCCAGCAGAACAGAGGCATGAGTGCCGCGAGGAACGCGGGGATCGGGCTGGCGGACGGTGAATACATTCTTCCCCTCGACTCGGACGACAAGATCAGCCCGACCTACGCGCGGGAGGCCGCCGATGTCCTCGACTCCCGTCCTGAGGTGGGCATCGTCGGTGGAGACATCGAAATGTTCGGACTTTCATCTGCACGCATCACCCCGACGTTCGACGGCGTCGAGGGAATGCTGTTCGAGAATCGGTTGTACACCTGCTCGGTGACCCGACGAGCCGACTGGTCGGCAGTCGGTGGGTATCCCGAGCACGTACCCTTCGCTGAGGACTGGATCTACTGGCTACGGATCCTCACTCTCGGTCGCGAGCGTGCACCTCCTCGAGGACACCGTCTGGCACTACCGCCAGCGACCTGGCCAGTTGACGCGAAGCATGAACAGATATACATGGACCCGCGCAGTGGTTCATGCCATGCGCGACCAACCTGACCTGTACGCGCAGCACATCGAGCACGTCACCGACTACCTCGAGTCCAAGCTGCTGACCCTTGACAGCTTCCGCGATAGGTACGGGCGGCTCAATGATCTGGCAGTGAGATGCGGTCCCTGATGCTGCGCGCCCGCTCGTGACGCGCGTCAGCATCATCATCCCCTGCTTCAACGACGGCGCTGTACCTGCAGGAGTCGTGATGAGCGCGACTCGACGCAAACGTACGACGATGCCGAGATCCTCGTCATCGATGACGGCTCGGACGACCCCGCGACGTTGCGCGTCAGCTGGCGAACCTGCCACGCCACTACAAATCGTTGACGCCAGCCGAACAGCGGCGTGTCCTGTGCGCGCAACACAGCCATCGCTGTCCTCGTCGGCTGACATACATCCTGCCGTCTGGACGCGGACGACCTGCTTGAAGCGACCTTCGTCGAGGACGCTGTCGGCTCCTCGACGCGAGGCCGGAGGTCGGAGTCGTGGGCTCGCGGAACCCGCCTCTTCGGAACCGAGTCATGCCGTCGTCACTACCAGACGTGCCGCGTCGCGGTCGACTGGTTGCTCGGCAACCGGTTCCCGCGCCGAGCATGTTTCGACGGAGGACTGGGAGCTCCTGCGGGGGCTTCGACGAGGACCCTTGCGTGGGGTAGAGGACTGGCATCTGTGGGTGAAGATCGTCGCCATGGGGCGCGAAGTCGCCGTCCTGCCGGAGGTCGGCCTGCACTACCGTCGAAGGCCGGGCCAGATGACAGCCCACGTTCCGTGGAGCCTGCAGGAACCCACGCGGGCCCGAGTGCTCCAGGACGGACTGCCGATCATGGTGCACCATCCGGTCGAAGTCGTCGCTCGCGCTCGCGCGGCAGCTCAATCTCCTGCACGCCATGCGGGAGCCGACCGAGCGAGCGGATGCGGTCGCGACTCGTCACTGCTTGGCGTCGCGCGACGAGGCTGATCACTTGTAGTTGCGCAGCTGGGGGGTGATGCGGGAGTCATACCGGAGCCGATCGTGGTGGTCGAGACACAAGGGTGGAAGATCTCGCCCAGCAGACCGTAGAACGGCAACGGATAACCTCGCGGGCCACCGAAGACGTCCCCGGGCGAGCTCCCGAGTGCCTCTTCCCAACCGTCGAGGCGACGCTCGGCCTCCGCCAGCCACGCCCGGGTGAACGGCGTGCGCGGCCTGACGATGTAGGCCCCGTTGCCGAGCAGCCGCGCATGGTGCGTCAGGAGCCTGCGGTGGGTGCGCGGCTCGGCGGGAGCAACGAATCGGTAGGACAGCTCGCGATACCCCAGGAGCCATGCGTCCTGATCCCGGTTGAGCTCGTCGAGCATCGGGCGCCATCGGTGCTGCGCCGCCTTGACGTCGGTGTAGCCCCCGCCGTGGTGATGGAGGAGGTAGGCCCTGAGGTAGTCCGAGCGGTGGATGAGGGCGAGATCCTCGTACGCCGGGTGCAGCGGGTGACCGGGAACGATCCACTCGCCCAGGTTCTCCGGAGTCACCAGCACGACGTCCAGATCCGGCTCGTTCAACCTCCTGATCTGCTCCATCGCCAGCACTCGGTTGCGCGACATCGCGTTGTCCCCGGTCCACAGGCAGAAGATGCGACCGCCCGCGGGTTCGACCTGCGACGGGACTGGGCGGTGGTGTCGCCGGAGGAACGGTTCGGGTGTAGGCACGCAGGAACCGCGTCGATGCCCGGGGCCACTGCCGGGCTCCAAACGGCTCCAGATGCGCTTGCGTGCCAGCCATCCCGCATGCTTGATGGAGCGAGCCTGCGCGATCACCGTGTCACGCCTCAAACCCTTTTCGTCCTCCTACACTTCGACTACCGACCACCATCCGCCGAAGGTTATCTCTTGCTAGCTCTGGTGACACGCGCCCTTCGGCTGTTCGACCGGCGGACCACGCGACGGTTCTCGTTGGCACTGGTCGGGTCGATCGCCATCTCGGCCGGCGAGGTCCTCGCGACGCTGCTGGTGATCCCGCTCATGCAGCTCATCACCCTCTCCTCCTCCTCCAGCCTCGACCGCATCCGATCGAGTGCTCGGCGACCCGGACGACGACCGGTTGGCGATCCTCCTGGCGCTGGTGGTCGGAGCGGCCTTCATCGGCAAGAGCATCCTCGGACTCGCCATCCGCTGGTGGACGCTGGGGTTCATCAACCGACGGATGGTCGACGCCTCGGCAGACCTCATGCGCTACTACCTCCACGCTCCCTACAGCCTGCACGTGCAACGTGGCTCCGCCGACCTGCTCCGTCGGCTCAACGAGTCCATGAACAACGTGTTCGAGCTCATCCTCGTGCCGTCGGTGGCGGTCGTCACGGATGCCGTCACCATCATCGGCATGACGACCGCTCTGCTCGTCATCGCTCCTGTCCCCACCCTCCTGGCCATCGGGCTCTTCGGCGCGGGGACCTTCGTCCTCCAGCGCTACACCAGGAACAGCATCATGCGCGCCAGCTGGGCCATCACTGATGCGAACGTCCTGGCCATGCGCTACGCGCTGCAGAGCTTCGGAGGGATCAAGGAGATCAAGCTGCGCAACGAGCAGGACGTCTTCGTCGAGTCCTACGCACGGGCGAAGATGGATGCGGCGATGCAGAGCAGGGTCATCTCCTTCCTCAGTGACTTCCCCAAGTACGCCATGGAGACACTGTTCGTGCTCAGCATCGGCGTGATGACTGCCGTGGTCTTCGCCCAGGAGTCGTCCGCCGACGCGCTCGGCATCCTGGCGCTGTTCGCCATCGCCGGCTTCCGGGTCATGCCCGGCATGGTCCGCCTGGTCGCGTCGCTCAACACGGTCAAGTCAGGGATGCCGTCGCTCGAGCTCATCGAGGGTGACGTCGAGGCGATGAAGACGTCGGCCTCTGCAGAGGGCCGAGCCTGGCGCGCCGCTGCCGCTGGACCGAGCTCTGACCATCGACTCGGTGAGCTTTCGGTACGACGACGCCGATCACTGACGTGCTGCACGGCTGTGATCTCCAGGTCCCTGCCGGCTCCTCGCTCGCTCTCGTCGGAAGCAGCGGCGCAGGGAAGTCCACTCTCGTCGACCTGATCCTGGGGCTCCAGGCTCCGACATCCGGGACAGATCCTGGCGGACGGCACGGACGTCGCGACCCGGATGCTCGACTGGCAAGCCAGCCTGGCCGTCGTACCGCAGGACGTCTTCCTGCTCGACGGTTCGCTGGCCGACAACGTCCGGTTCTCCCCACGCAGCGCGGACGGGTGACGAGGAGCGCATCCACCGAGCGCTCGCCCAGGCTCAGCTGACCGAGCTCGTGGACGGACTGCCGGACGGTCTTGACGCGCACGTGGGCGAGCGCGGAACACGTCTGTCGGGGGGACAACGTCAGCGGGTGGGCATCGCTCGCGCCCTCTTCCGGGATCCTCGTCTCCTCATCCTCGACGAGGCGACGTCGGCGCTGGACAACGAGACCGAGCACCGCATCAGCGAGACCATCCGAGCCCTGCGGGGCGACGTCACCCTGATCATCGTGGCCCACCGCCTGTCGACCGTGCGCCACTGCGACCAGATCGCGTTGATGTCTGCCGGGCGAATCGTCTCCGTCGGCACCTTCGAGGGCCTCCAGGCGAGCAGTCCGGAGTTCGCCCGGCTCGTCGAGCTGGGCAAGCTCTGATGCCTGCGAGCGTCCTTCCGAGGTGGACCGCGTGATGCGCGCCAGGATCCTGCTGGTCACCCCGGCCTTCCACGGATACGGGCGCTCCATCGCCGACGCCCTCGTCCGCGCCGGACACACCGTCCGGCTCCACGAGTACGACCGCAATGCGACGTTCCCCGACAAGGTGCGGCACAAGCTCAGCTACGAGCTCCCCGACCGGCTGACCGGCGGCAACGGGGGCAACCGGCGCCACGACCAACACATCACCGAGGTGGCCGTCGCCGTCGTCACGCAGACCACCTGCGACGTCATCATCACCGTGAAGGGTGACGCGCTCGGCCCTGCCTACTGGACTGCCGTCGACGACTCGGGATCACGACAGCTGCTGTGGCTCTACGACGAGCTGGCTCGGATGAGGTTCCCGCGATCCGTCCTGGAGTCCCGGTCCTCGATCGTGTCGTACTCCCCGCACGATGTCCGGGTCCTCACGGGTCGCGGCCTTCGCGCGGCGCACGTCCTGGATGCCTACGACCACACGATCCCGATCGTCCCGCGTCCGAGCGAGGACGTCGTGTTCATCGGAGCCCGCTACCCAGCTCGCGAGCGGCTGATGACACACCTCCACGCGTCGGGTGTCCCCGTGAAGGCCTACGGACGCGAGTGGTCGAACCACCCCGTCGATCGGCTGCGGACGTGGCGTGTGCGCGGCACCTCGGTGCCCAGCGGTCGCGACGTCTCGCGAGGAGCGGCGTACGGGATCACGGGTGGGGCCGTCGCTGCGCTCAACTCCCACACGGATCAGGACGGATTCACGATGCGGACCTACGAGATCCCCGGGTCGGGCGGCCTGCAGCTCATCGACCGACCGGACGTCAGCGACCTCTACGTCCCGGACGAGGAGGTGCTCGTCTTCACCACGGACGAGGAGCTCGTCCAGCTGAGCCAGCGTGCCCGCGGGGATCGGGCTTGGGCCCGTCGAATCGCTGCCCGCGGTCGTGCGCGAACCTTGGCGGAGCACACGTTCGACCATCGGGTGCCGATCCTGGAGGCCGCATGGGACTGACACATCCCGTCGACCTCGATGCATGGCACCAGTGGCAGCGGTCGCAGACCCGACTGCGTTCGCTGCGCCGACGGCAGCGCCCTGCGCAGGGCGAGACCATGCTGCTCACCACCTTCGGCACGGCACCCGTCCTCCTGGTCGCCCTCGACTCGGGCTCGCCCACCAGCCGGTTCGCGCTGATCGAACCCTTGATCCACCTCGACGTCCCGTTCGCCGTGATCAGCCCTGGGGCGCCTCCTGTGGACATCCCGGGCCCGGGACCGCACGTGACCACGACACTGTCGACCTCCGCCCTTCCCGATGCGCTTCGCGGCATCAAGGCCGCAGTGGCGCTAGGTCACTACATGCCCCGCGGCGCCACGGCGTACGAGTGGGCGCGCGAGCTCTCCGTGCCGTTCTTCGTGGTCCAGCACGGGGCGCTCACGCCGTACACCCCGCCCCTGCCCACGGGAGCACGACTCCTGTCCTGGAGCGACTCCGACGCCGCGTACTGGACGACGGGCCGCGCTGACGTCGACCACGAGGTGGTGGGGGCCCAACTTCTCTGGACTGCCAGCGCCAGGCCGGCCCTCGTGCAGCGCGACGCGCCTCTCACCTACCTGGGTCAAGGGCACGCGGCTGAACTGCCTCGGAGCCGGCTTGCCAGGGCAGCACTGGCGTTCACCCGCAGCCACGATGCGGTCTATCGGCCGCACCCGTCCGAGCACGACAAGCTCTCGCGTCTCACCCATGCCGCCTACGCCCGGCTGGGGGTCGAGGTCGACGCCACCACGCCCCTGAACGAGCTCACCAGCCCGGTGGTCAGCGTCTTCTCCACCGGAGTGCTCGAGGCAGCGGCGCAGGGCCGCGACGCGTGGGTGGACTTCCCCGAGCCTCCCACCTGGCTGCGCGAGTTCTGGGATCGTTACGGGATGCACGAGTTCGGCAACGCCCCGACACCGGCGCCGCCCCGCCTCCCGTCCGAGCCCGCGCACCGGGTCGCTTCGATCCTCCGCTCAGTGGTGTCGTGATGCTCTGCGTCATCCCGGCCCGAGGTGGGTCGAAGGGCATCCCGCGCAAGAACCTCCGCGAGGTGGCCGGCAAGCCGTTGATCGTGTGGACGATCGAGCAGGCACTGGCGGTCGGTGAGCTGGACGTGCTCGTGTCCACCGACGACGAGGAGATCGCAGAGGTCGCTCGATCGGCCGGTGCTCGAGTCCCGTGGCTTCGTCCGCCACACCTCGCGGAGGACACGACGGCGACGGAACCGGTCGTCCGTCACGCCATCGACCAGGTGACCGCGGACTCGGACCGGCCCGATGCAGTGATGTTGCTCCAGGCCACCTCGCCGGTCCGGCACGACGGCACCCTCGCGCGTGCCCTGGCGCAGTTCGAATCCACCGGCGTCGACTCGATGGTCGGGGTGGTCGAGCAGGCGCCGTTCATCTGGCGAGCAGGACACCCACCCACTGCGTCGTACGACGTGGCCACGAGGCCGCGACGACAAGACCTCACCGACGAGAGCCGTCGATTCCGGGAGACCGGCTCCCTCTACGTCACGCGCACTGCGGTCTACGAGACTCACGACAACCGGCTCGGCGGACGGATCGGGCTGTTCGTGATGGCCGACGAGGAAGGCGTCGACATCGACACCGAGCTCGACCTGAGGCTGGCAGCGGCCATTTTGGCGAAGTGAGTCTCGAAGGCCTCGTCACTCGTAGGGTGTCGCCATGTCCCAAGACAACAGTTCGTCGCAGAGTCCTGTCGACCTGCTCCGGTGGTACATCGGGAAGTATGAGAGTGCGTACGGACAGTCCACGCTGCCGGGGGCCGATCAGCTGCGGAAGATGATGTCGCCAGCCACGCGCCTGCGAGCGAAGCAGGCTGCGACCAACGCTCAAGCACCGCGGACCCGGCGCCTGGCTGCTCGGATGGTCGAAGGAGTCACACCGGTGAAGCTGCACCTCGGCTGCGGGTGGAACTCGCTGGACGGGTGGATCAACATCGACCTCGTGGGCGGGAAGACCGACCTCGTCTGGGACCTCCGGAAGGAGCTGCCCTTTGCTCGAGGGTCGGTGGATGCGGTGTTCCTGGAGCATGTGTTCGAGCACATGACCTACTCGGAGACCCTCACTGTCCTCGGCCACGTCCGGGCAGTGCTCAAGCCAGGTGGCGTGCTGCGGGTGGGAGTGCCCGATGCCGGGATGTACGCCACGTGGTACGCCACGGACCCGACCGGGCTGAAGGACTTCCGCTGGGGACGTGCCACACCGATGCTCGCCCTGCGCGAGGTGTTCCAGGAGCATGCCCATGTCGCGGCCTTCGACGCCGAGACCCTCCTCCTCGTCCTCGAGGCAGGCGGCTTCGCGGGTGCTGTCGTCACCGAGGCCGGCACGTCCCAGCTGCTCGATCCGGTGCCCGACATGCCGGAGCGCTGGGAGGAGACGGTCTACGCAGAAGTACGCGCAGGCGCGCAGGGCTGATCACCTCCGTGATTTCTCGGCGGTGATCAGCCGAGTCCCTGCGACGATCGGGTCCGCTGGTTACGGTTGAGTGCATCGACACATCCACGGAAGGCCTCTGCGTTGATCATCGAGCGTGACCTCACGCGCTACGTCGTCTACTCCGGCGACCCGGTCCTGCGCGCCCTCGAGAAGATCACCGCCAACCAGGCGCGGGTGATCTTCCTCGTCGACTCGCACGGCCACCTCGACGGCGTGCTCTCCGACGGCGACTTCCGTCGCTGGGTCAGCGGTGCCGCGAGCCTGACGGTCGACGTGCCTGCCATCGAGGCCGCCAACACCTCGCCGCGGAGCCTGCCGATCGGCAGCAGTCCGGCCGAGATCTCGCACGCGTTCGGGTCCGGCATCGACCACGTCGCGCTCGTCGATGAGCGCGGGCACCTCGTCGCCATCGCGATCAACCGCGCCGACGAGCTCCGCATCGGCCGCCACGTGGTGTCCGCCGACGCACCGACCCTGCTGATCTCGGAGATCGGCATCAACCACCAGGGCGACGTGTCGCTCGCCAAGAAGCTCGTCGACCTGTCCGTCGAGTCCGGCGCGGACATCGTGAAGTTCCAGCTGCGCGACATGGAGTCGGTCTACCGCCAGGGCGCGGCGGGCTCGGGCGGCGAGGACCTCGGCCCGCAGTACACCCTCGACCTGCTCGCGAAGTACAACCTCGGAGCCGACCAGCTCTTCGAGGTCTTCGACCACTGCCACGACGTCGGCATCGAGGTCATGTGCACCGCGTGGGACCCGGTCAGCGTCGACCGCCTCGTCGACTACGGCATCCCGTCGCTCAAGGTCGCCTCCGCCGACATGACCAACCACGCCCTCCTGCGCCACATGGCGGCCAGCGGCACCCCCATGGTGATCTCGACCGGCATGTCGACCGAGGGCGAGATCCGCGAGACCGTCGACGTGGTCCGCAGCACCGGCGTGGCCCACGCCTTCCTGCACTGCCAGTCGACCTATCCGGCGCCCTTCAAGGACGTCAACCTCGCCTACCTGACGCGACTGGCAGAGCTCACCCAGGCGCCGGTCGGCTACTCCGGCCACGAGCGCGGCTTCCATGTCGCCGTGGCCGCGGTCGCGCTCGGAGCGCGCATCATCGAGAAGCACTTCACCATCGACCGCGAGCTCGAGGGCAACGACCACAAGGTCAGCCTGCTGCCCGACGAGTTCAAGGAGATGGTGCAGCGGGTCCGCGAGGTCGAGGAGGCGCTCGGCACCGCAGCGCCCCGCGCCGTGTCCACCGGCGAGATGATGAACCGCGTCAACCTCGCCAAGTCGCTGGTCGCCGCCCGTCGCATCGAGGTCGGCGAGACCCTCGCGGACGCGGACATCGACATCAAGAGCCCCGGTCGCGGCCTGCAGCCCAACGCCTTCGACAAGCTCGTGGGTCGTACGACCACCCGCGCGCTCGAGGCGGGCGACTTCTTCTACGCCACCGACCTCGGTGACGCCGCGCCGCACGGACGCCCGTACGAGTTCCGCCGTCCGTGGGGACTCGCCACGCGCTACCACGACATCGAGGCGATGACCCGGGACACGACCCCCGACTTCCTCGAGTTCCACTTCTCCTACAAGGACCTCGACCTGCCGGTCGCCGACGTCTTCGCGAAGTACGACGGCGGTCTGCCGATGGGCTTCACGACGCACTCCCCCGACCTCTTCGCCGGAGACTTCCTCCTCAACCTCGCCTCGGAGGACGACGCCCACTGGGAGCGGTCGATCCGCGAGCTGCAGCGGGTCGTCGACACGACCCGCGAGATGCAGCAGCACTTCACGAAGAGCGCCGATGCCAGGGGCGAGACCGAGGGGCCGGTCATCGTCGCCAGCCTCGGCGGGTTCACCACCGACGCGTTCGTGGCACCCGCCGAACGCGAGCGGATGTACGACCGGGTCGCCGCCGGCCTCGCCCGGATCGACGACTCCGGTGTGCGCCTGTGCGCGCAGACGCTGCCGCCGTACCCCTGGTACATGGGCGGCCAGCTCTACTGCAACCTCTTCGTCGACCCGCGCGACACCGCCGAGTTCGCCGAGCGCCACGGGCGCCGGCTGTGCTTCGACGTGTCCCACTCCAAGCTGTCGGCCAACTACCTCGGCATGTCGTTCGCCGACGCGACCGACCTCCTCGCACCGCACTCGGAGCACCTGCACCTCGTGGACGCGACCGGTGTCGACGGCGAGGGCGTCCAGGTCGGCGATGGCGAGATCGACTGGGCCGTGCTCGCCCAGCAGCTCGACGCGATGTCGCCCGGCGTGAGCTTCATCCCCGAGATCTGGCAGGGACATGTCAACGACGGCGAAGGCTTCTGGATCGCCCTGGAGCGGCTGGAGCAATGGTTCTGACCCCACCGACGGCCTTGTGGGTCGTGCCGGTGAGCGACCTGGGCGGGGTGGCTCGCCACGTCCTCGACGTGGCCCGGTCCGGTATCCCCGGGTGGCGGGTCGTCTTCCTGACCCCGCCCGGCGACCTGCCGTCGCGCCTCCGGGAGGCGGGCGCGACCGTCGTCGAGGGGCCGTTCGGGCCTGAGCACGGGCTGCGCGCATCGCTGTCGACGCTGCGAGAGGTCGTCAACAGCGAGCGGCCGACCGTCGTGCACAGCCACCTGTCGTACGCCGACATCGTCGCCGCCCTCGCAGTGCGAGGTCCCCGGCTCGTCACCACCGAGCACGGCATTGCACGCGACGACGTCGTCTACCACCGGTCGACCACGAAGGCCCGGATCATGGCCGCTGTCCACACGCTGAGGCTGCGCAGGTTCGACGCCGTCATCGCGGTGAGCCGTGCCACCGCAGATGCCATGACGGAGAAGTGGCACCCGAACACCCCGGTGAGGGTCATCCCCAACGGGATCGATCCGGTCGCAGCACCACGTCCGGCACGTGGCCTGCGCATCCTGTCCCTTGCCAGGCTGGCTCCGGAGAAGCGGCTGCCCGAGCTGGTGGCCGGCTTCGCCGAGCTCCGCCGCTCGCATCCGGAGGCACGTCTCACTCTTGCCGGCACTGGCCAGGAGGAGCCTGCGCTGCGCGCACAGGTCGCGGGCCTGGGCCTGGGCGAGGCCGTCGACCTGCCGGGCTACGTCGACGCCGACGCCGCGATGGCCGACCACGACGTGCTGGCCATGCTGTCGGTGTGGGAGAACTGCTCCTACGCCCTGCTCGACGCAGCAGCACGCGGCATGGGCGTCGTCGCCAGTGACGTCGGCGGCAACCCCGAGATCCTGCCGTCGCAGAGCATGGTTCGAGCCGATGACGCTCGCGCGGTCGCCCGTACGCTTGCGGCCCAGGGCCTGCAGCCGGAGGTCCGGCCCGTCCTGTCAGGGTGGCCGACGGTCGAGGACATGTGCGCCCACATTGCCCGCACCTACGTTGGCACGGAGGTCGCGCCGTGAGCAGGCAGGAGACTCCCTGGGCGGCGCCTCCTGACCAGATCGATCGCCCGCGCGGACGAGGCGGACCGCGAGGTCCGGATGTCCGACTTCGCCGTGATGGCCGTCCTCCCCTTCCGCGCCCTGGACGTCGGTGGCTATCCGATCAACGAGTTCGCCATCGCGGCCCTGGTCGTCCTGTGCCTTGCTCGTCCCGGTCGGGGCGGGGCTCGCATTCCGGCCGTCATGGCGCTCGCGCTCGCCGCGCTCGTGGCGCTGCTCGTGTACTCAGGGACTGCACAACGACGGTGTCGACTGGACCCGACGCGTCGGTCACGTCGCCATCCTCGCCGGCCTCGTCTGGGCGTGCGGCACCGGCCGCGTGTCGTTGAGATCTGCCGGGCTCGGACTCGCGGCGGGCCTGACATCCGTCATCGGGCTGGCCGTGGTCGGCATCGGGGGCGACAACTACCCGGGGCGGCTCACCGGTTTCCTCTGCGACCCCAATGCCGGCGCCTACTTCATCTCCACGCTCGGAGTGCTGGCGATCTTCTTCTGCGATGACCGATGGAGGGTCCGGCTCGTGGTTGCGGCACCCCTGGTGGCTGGGTTGGCGCTCAGCTTCTCGCGCACGGGGCTTCTCGCCGGGGCCTTCGCGGTCGCGTGGCTCCTGGTCGGGCGTCGGCTGGGCACGTGATCGGTGGTGGCGCGCTGGCGGCGGCTCTGGTCTGGATCGTCAACGAACATCCCCGACAGACCTGACGACGTTCGGGCCGTTCTCGGATCGATCGGGCAGCGACGCCTTGCGCAACCGGATCATCGCCCAGGAGCAGGTCGAGCTCGCCAATGCGCCGTGGTTCGGCCACGGACCCGGCACCGCAACGGTCAATGTCCGCGGGCTCGACTTCTTCTTCCACAACAGCTATCTCGCCACCCGACAAGAAGGTGGCTGGCGTGCGCTGATCCTGGTGCTGGTGCTCCTTGTCTACGCGTTCCTCTCGTTGTCCGCGCCACTCGCGCGCAGGCGACGTGCAGGCCGCCGCTGCACAGGCCGCTCTCCTGTGCATCGGCGGCGATGGCCATCACCCTCGGGGAGGTCCTGCTCGACACGCCGATGGCCGTGGCCGTCGGATTCGCTCTCGGGCAGGGACTGCGGGCACGCTCGCGAGGCATCACCAGATGCGTGAGCGCGTCCATCTCGCAGCGAACAACCCCGACCTGGGCGGTGGGGAGCAGATGCTGCTCCGCCATGTCGAGGCACTGCTGGATCTCGGACATCCCGTGACGGTCGTGGCTCCGGACTCTCCCACGGAGGTGCTCGACAGCGCTGCGGGCCTCGGAGCGGACGTCGTCGCGATCCGTTCCGCCAACCGCCGCGACTACCTCACGCGGTTGCGATCGTGGGACCGGGCCGAGCGCACCGGACTCCTGTGGTGCCACGGACTCGTCCCGGCGTTCGCCACCTCCGGACGCGCCAACCGGATCGTGCATCTCCACCAGGCTCCGCGGAGCCAGGCCCAGCAGCTCGCGCTGAGCCTGGCAGGTCGCGGCGCCGAGGCGATGCTCGTGCCGTCGGTCGATGCAGCGAATCGCATGCCCGGTGCACGCGCGCACCCCAACTGGACTGCCGACCTCCCCCACCTGGGGCTTGATCCGCTGCGCCACCACGGGACCGTGGGCTACCTCGGACGGCTGTCGACGGACAAGGGTGTCGACGTGCTCGCCCGCGCGCTGGCGCGCCTGCCGGGAGAGCCGCGCCTCCTTCTGGCCGGCGACACGCGCTACGTGTCCGCAGAGGACGTGGCGGCGGTCGATGAGGCGGTCGGCCACCTCGGCGCCCGGGCCGAGCGGCTGGGCCACGTACCCCCGGCCCAGCTCTTCGCCCGCGTGCAGCTGGTCGTGTTCCCCAGCGTGTGGGCCGAGCCGTTCGGACTGGTCGTCGCCGAAGCCATGGCGGCAGGAGTCCCCTTCGTCATCACCGACGCTGGAGCGCTCCCGGAGGTGGCGGGCGCCGACCATCCGTGGATGGCTCGGGCTGGTGATGCCACCGATCTCGCGAGGGTGATGGATCGAGGCCCTTGCTGCCTCGCCGGAGGAGCTGACGACCGTGACCGACCGTGCGCGCGCCCGTTGGGAGCAGGAGTACTCGCCGGAGGCCGGACGTCGACGGGTGCACGCGTTGCTCGAGGACCTGGGGGTTCGATGAGTCGGCCCAAGGTGGCGATCGCCCACGACTACCTCACCCAGCGCGGAGGTGCCGAGCGCGTGGTGCTGACGCTCGTCAAGGCGTTCCCCGAGGCCGTCGTCCACACCACGCTCTACGACCCGGAGGGGACCTATCCGGAGTTCGCGGACGTCGACGTCGTCACCTCACCGCTCAACCGCGTCGGTGCCCTTCGGCGTGACCACCGACGCGCCCTTCCGTTCCTGGCGCCCGCGGCATCCCGACTCCGGGTCGAGGCGGACGTGACGATCGTCTCGAGCAGCGGCTGGGCTCACGGCTTCGACATCCCGGGCAGGTCGATCGTCTACTGCTACTCGCCGGCTCGCTGGCTCTATGACAGCGAGCGCTACCTCGGCGGCCCGGCCCACGCCTCGGTCATGGGCCTCGGCCTGATGGCGCTGCGCCCAGCCCTCGTCCGGTGGGACAAGCGCGCGGCCGCTCGGGCGGATCGCTACCTCGCCATCTCCGAGGTGGTGCGCGACCGCATCCGCTCGACGTACGGCATCGATCCGGACGTCGTCCCGGCACCGCACAGCATGGACGCAGCCGCGGCGCAGGAACCGATCGCCGAGCTCCTGGACTGGCAGGACGGCTACCTGCTGCTGGTGTCCCGCCTGCTCCCCTACAAGAACGTCGACGTCGCCATCGACGCCGCGCGACAGTCCGGACGCCGACTCGCCATCATCGGTCGGGGACCCGAGGAGGCTCGACTGCGTGCCGCCCTCCCGACCAACGTCCGCATGCTCAACGGCCTGACCGACGAGCAGATGCGCTGGGCCTACGCGCACGCGGACGTCCTCCTGGCTCCCAGCCACGAGGACTTCGGGCTCACTCCGCTCGAGGCCGCGGCGTTCGGCGTGCCCACCGTGGCGCTGCGCGGCGGCGGATACCTCGACACCATCGTGGAAGGTGAGACGGGGCTGTTCTTCGACCGACCGGAGTCCACGGACATCGCAGCGGCCCTCGCCATTTCCGACCGCCACGCCTGGGACGCTGACAGACTGAGGGCTCGCGCCGAGGAGTTCGGGGAGGCGCGCTTCATCGACCGGATCCGGGCCATCGCGCTCGACGGCAAGCACGACAGGGGGGTGGGCTGAGGTGCGGCCTGACGGGATTCGACTGCTGCCGTGGCTGATCGGCACGGTTGACCTGGTGATGATCGCAGTCGCGACCGTCCTGGCGATCCGCTTCCGACTCACGCTGTCGATCTTCGACAGCGCCGGCGACGTCCTGGAGAACTCAGCCCTGGCCAGCACCTTCTTCGTCGCCACCTGGCTGGTGCTGCTGGTCTTCTTCGGCACCTACGAACGCGATGTGTTCGGTGCCGGGACCGAGGAGTTCAAGCTGGTCGTCAACGCCTCGTTCTTCACTGGCGCGCTGGTGGCCACGATGGCGTTCCTCATGCAGTACCCGCTGTCCCGCGGCTTCTTCGTGCTGCTCTTCCCGATCGGCGTCACGCTGCTGGTCCTGGGACGCCTCCTCACCAGACGCATCCTCCAGCGGCTCCGGGTCGCGGGGCACTTCAACGAGAGGGTGCTCCTCGTCGGCACCCCGGGCTACATCGGTGAGATCCACACCGTGCTGGCGCGCGAGAAGTGGCTGGGCTACGACGTGATGGGGTGCCTCGTCCCCAGCGACTACGCCGGACTCGAGACGACGTCGACCGGCATCCCGGTGCTCGGCCACAGCGAGGACGTCCGGGCGGTCGTCGACGAGCTGGCGCCGGACATCGTCTTCTTCACGGCCGGCGCCGTGAGCTCCTCGACGGCGTTGCGTCGCCTCGCCTGGGAGCTGGAGGACAACGCCCACGTGCAGATCATCGTCGCCCCCAACGTCACCGACGTGTCCAGCGAGCGCATCCGGATCCGGCCCGTGGCCGGCCTCCCCCTGATGCATCTGGCGCGGTCTCGTTCGCAGCTGGCCACGAACGACGCCAAGCGCGCCTTCGACGTCATCGGGTCGCTGCTCATCCTGGCTGCTGATCTGGCCTTTCCTCCTGGTCCTGATGCTGTGGATCAAGCGTCACGACGGCGGGCCGGCGCTCTTCCGGCAGACCCGCGTCGGTCGCGAGGGCGCGGAGTTCACCTGCCTCAAGCTGCGCTCCATGACGGTCGACGCCGAGCAGCGTCTCGAGCAGGTCGAGGCACGCGACCACGTGCTCTTCAAGAGCACGGACGACCCGCGGGTGACGAAGCCCGGACGGTTCATCCGTCGATTCTCGCTCGACGAGCTGCCCCAGCTCTGGAACGTCGTCCGGGGCGAGATGAGCCTGGTCGGTCCTCGACCGCCGCTGCCCTCCGAGGTCGAGCAGTACGAGGACGACATGCTCCGCCGGCTCAACGTGCTTCCCGGCGTGACCGGACTCTGGCAGGTGTCGGGCCGCTCGGACCTCTCGTGGGAGGACACGGTCCGTCTGGACCTCTACTACGTGGACAACTGGTCCATGGTCCAGGACCTGCTGATCCTCGCGCGCACCGTGAGCGCCGTGGCCGGTAGCCGCGGCGCGTACTGACGCCCCACCTGGCGGATCCGTCAGGCCTTCCGCGAGCGGCCGGCCTTCTCGGCCCGCGGCGCCTTCTCGGCCGTGTCGGGCTTGTCGCTCGTGACCTTGCCCGTCCTGATGAGCTTGCGACGCCGGCCCTTGCCTGCGGTGCTGTAGGCGTCGAGGGACTTGTACTCGGACTTGTAGCCGCCGCCGTAGCCGCCATAGCCGCCGTAGGCGCCCCCGTAGGCGATGGCCTGCGCCCCCTTGAGCGGTGCCTTGTTGAGCACGACGCCCAGGAGTCGGCTGCCCACCTGATCGAGGATCCGGCGGCACTGCTGGCTCTGCTCGATCTGCGTCTTGCCCGCCGCCTGCACCAGCAGCGCGCCGTCACAGAACGCAGACAGCAGTCCCGCGTCCGTGACCGGCAACAGCGGAGGTGCGTCGAGGATGACGAGGTAGTCCACCGCGAGGTCGTCGATGAACTGCTTCATCCGCATCGAGCCCAGCAGCTCGCTGGGGTTGGGCGGGATCCGTCCGGCCGGGAGAAGGCTGAGGTGGGGCATGCCGGACTCGATGATGACGTCGCGGATCTCGATGTCGCCGGCCAGCGCCTGCGTGAGACCGACCGTCCCGTCGATCTCGAACGTGGTGGCGATCATCGGCCGGCGCAGGTCGGCGTCGATGAGCAGCACGGGGGTGCCGGTCTGGGCGACGAGGCGGGCGATGTTGGACGAGACCGTCGACTTGCCCTCACCGGCGAGCGCGGAGGTCACGACGATCTTGCGGGGTTCGTTGTCGACGTCGACGAACCGGAGGTTGGTGCGCAGCTGCCGGAACGCCTCGGAGGCCCGTCCCAGGTCACCTCGCACACCCCGGTGGTGTCGCCCGAGGGCCTCTTCCTTGGGGATGATGCCCAGCACCGAAGCGCCGGTCGCGTCCTCGACGTGCTTCGTGGAGCGCACGCGTCGGTCGATCAGCCGCCGCGCGATGAGGAATGCGTAGGCCAGCGCCAGGCCGCCCGCTCCGCCGTACATCGCCGCCTTGCGGTAGTCGGGGGTGAACGGTGCTCCCGGAAGCTGCGCCTCCTCGAGCGGGATGATCCGCGTGAGCTTGGAGCCGTCGACCTCCTGGGCCACGACGACGACGGCGTCGACCACCGCGTTCGCCAGGTCACGCGCCTCCTCCGGTGTCGTACCGATGGCCTGACCGTGAGGGAGTTCACATCAGCGTCGACCGACGCGGAGAACCGCCCGGCAATGTCGCTTGGCGGCAGGTCGAGGCCCAGCTCGTCGATGACCTCCTGGGCCACCGGCGTCTTCGAGACGAGGAACGCGTAGAGGTTGGCCTTGTCCTCCGCCAGGTCGGCATTGCCCTGCTCCTCGCCCGCGGACGTCGCGTTGCCGACGCGTACGAGGCCTGACGAGGTGGCGGAGTAGAGCACGGGGTCCTGCGTGGTCTTCGCGACCATCGCGAGCGAGCCGAGGACCGCGCAACCGATGAGCACCCACACGTAGGCGCGACTCAGTCGCACGAACTCGGCAAACGTCATGGAGGGCAGTCTAAGGTCCACCCGGCTGTCTCCCGGCCGAACCGCGGATCTGGCGACTGGGCGACTGGCACCATGTGCTCATGGGCGATGGACAGGGCACCGCGGCAGGTCGGATGCCGGTCCCCGCGCGAGTCCACCTCGCGCACGCCGTCGTCCAGAAGCTTGCCGACGACCACGCCATCGACCTGCTGCACCTCAAGGGGCCAGCGGTGCTCCCCGGCCTCCGATCAGAGGGTCGTCACTCCAGCGACGTCGACGTCCTGGTCCGACCGAGCCACCTGTACCGCCTCGTCAAGGCGCTGGAGTCGGTGGGCTGGGAGCAGCGCACCGACTTCGCCACAGGATCCGTCTTCGCCCACGCTGCCAACTGGTGGCACGACGACTGGGGCTGGGTCGACGTCCACGTCAGCTGGCCGGGCGTCACCGTGGACGCGGAGCGAGCGTTCGAGCTGCTCGCCTGCGACACGCAGCACCACCCGATCGCCCACCGGGACTGCCCGGTCCCCGACCGCACGGCCCAGCGGATGATCCTCGTCCTGCACTCCGCACGCTCCGGAGGAAGCGACGACGCCCAGGTGTGGACCGACGCGACACCGCAGGAGCAGGACGACGTGCGCGCGCTGGCTGCCCGGCTCGGGGCTGGGGTGGCGCTCGCCGCAGGCATCGGGGAGCTGGAGCTGCACCGTGACGCGCCGACGTACGCCCTCTGGCACCACTTCGTGCACGGCGGCAGCCGCGTCGACGAGTGGCGTGCCCGGATGTCCGCAGCTCCTGGCGCCCGGGCCAAGGCAGCGCTGGTGACGTCGGCGTTCAGGGTGAACCGCGACCACCTCCGGATGGAGCTGGGCAGGCCGCCGACCCGTCGCGAGGTGCGAGTGCGGCAGGCGCGTCGGTTGCGCCGGGCGGTCGACGAGCTCCTGCGCCGCTCGGGCCGACCGTGACGACCTATCGGATCGCCGACGACGTGGCGTGGGTGAGCCTCGAGGACCTGGACGTCGACGGGATCCCGTCGGCGTACGTCGCCCGCGTTCCGTACGGACGGCCGATGACGCTCGAGGGGTCCGCGTGTCTCGTGTGGCTCGCCCTGGCCGACGGCGGGACCCTCGAGGAGATCGCCACCGCGGCGGCCGCGATGTCCGATACCGACGTGGACCACATCAGGAGCGACGTGTCGACGATGGTCGACGCGCTCGTCGACGGCGGTCTCGCGACGCGAGGATGACGGCACCCGCTCCCACCACGGCACCCATCGTGTTGGCCAGGACGTCGCGCCAGTCGCCGACGCGGTCCAGCCACCTCCACTGCACCAGCTCGACGGCGATCGACCCGGTGCACGCGACGAGCGCGATCCACCACCACGGACGCCCGGTGACCAGCGCCATGAGCGCTCCGAGAGGCAGGAACAGGACCACGTTGAGCGCGAACCCGTAGTGCTCGGGCAACGCCCCGGCCGGCGCGATCGGCACGTCGGACCTGAACTGCACGTAGAGCCAGACGGTGAACCGGTTGAGCATCCATCCCCACGGACCCGTGACCACCACGGCAAGGGCCACCAGATAGGCCGCGCCGACGACGTACACCACCCGTCGATAGCGCATCCGGTCCACCGGCTCACCCTAGAGTGGGCGCCGTGAGCGACGAGGCACCATCACCGGCGGTCGTGGTGGAAGCCC
Organism: uncultured Actinomycetota bacterium; assembly: GCA_963711175.1. Classification (GTDB taxonomy): domain Bacteria; phylum Actinomycetota; class Actinomycetes; order Propionibacteriales; family Nocardioidaceae; genus Nocardioides. Next base: position 132,326 of record CAVQDC010000001.1, on the reverse strand, counting down.
TCGGGGTGCCGGTCGGCATCACGGCATCAGGGAGCGAGGCGGTCCGGCTCCGTCGGCAGTGGAGCCGCGCCCTGACCGATCGTGACGCAGTGACCATCGTCGACTCCGGTCGGCTCAGCGCCGACGACGAGATCGCCTCCGACTACGCCCTGACGTCCCGCGTCACCATGGCCGCCCTCGACGCCACGGCCGGCACTCGGCTCAACCTGCACGCGGGGGCCGTGGCCGACGACCGGGGCAGGGCACTGACCCTCGTCGGGCCTTCCGGATCGGGCAAGACGACAGCCATCGCGCTCCTCGCGACCCGGTTGGGCTACCTCTCCGACGAGACCACGTCCCTGGACGACGGCCTCGGCGTCCACCCGCACGCCAAGCCGCTGTCGGTGATCACCGACCCCGCAACGCCGTACCTGAAGCAGTCGGTCTCCCCTGACGACCTCGCTCTCGTACGCCCTCCCGCGGCCTGTCGCCTCCACCGCATCGTGCTGCTGCATCGCGGGGACGACGACCGAGGCCTGCAGCCTGTCGCGCACGCCCTCGCCATTGCCGAGATCGTCGCGCAGACGTCGTCCCTCGTACGGCTCGAGCACCCGATCCTGCGCCTGGCGGACACGATCGATGCCTGCGGCGGCGTGTGGGGACTGCACTACCGCGAGTTCGGCGACTGGGTGGACGAGCTCGTCACGCTGCTCGACCGCGAGCCCCAGCCTGATCCGCCACGGGTCCACCACCCCGGCGGTGGCGCGCTGGCTGAGCCCGCACCCGGTGCGTGGCGACGTACGCCCTGGCTCGACGCCGTCGAGTACGCCGACGAGGTCGTCCTGATGGTCGACGACCAGGTCCGCGTCCTCGCCGGGCTCGGCCTGATCGTGTGGCTAGCCCTCGCGTCGCCGCGGAGTACCGAAGAGCTCGTCGGAGAGACGATCGCGCTGTGGGGTGAGCACCCGGACGCGCGCCGGCTGGTCGAGGAGGCACTGGCCGTCCTGACCGAGCAGGGCCTGCTGATTGCGCCCGATTGAGCACCGAGATCACCACCTGACCGGTGCGGTCGAGCCGGCGGTATCGTGCGCCGCATGAGCACCCCACGACGTTCCGCTCCTCCGCTCCGCTCCCCCGCACAACGCCTCGGGGACCCCGCATGAGCACCCCACGACGTTCCGCTCCTCCGCTCCGCTCCCCCGCACAACGCCTCGGGGACCCCGCATGACCGCCCGCCGCCAGCTGCCCACCGAGGAGTCGCGCGACCTCCTCGCGCTCACCCGCGAGATCGCCACCAAGGAGCTCGCACCCCGCGCGGCGGAGGCGGAGGCGACCGAGACGTTCCCCCGGGAGGTGTTCCGGACGCTCGGCCAGGCGGGCCTGCTCTCGCTGCCCTACCCCGAGGAGATGGGCGGCGGCGACCAGCCCTACGAGGTCTACCTGCAGGTGCTCGAGGAGATCGGTGCCGTGTGGTCCTCGGTCGGAGTCGGGGTGTCGGTCCACGCCCTGTCCTGCTTCGGGCTGGCCTACTACGGCACCGACGAGCAGCGCGCCGAGTGGCTGCCCGCCATGCTCAGTGGCGACCTCCTCGGCGCGTACTGCCTCTCCGAGGCGCACGCCGGTTCCGACCCCGCCGCGATGCGGACGACGGCGCGGCGCGACGGCGACTCGTACGTCATCAACGGCGCGAAGGCGTGGACGACCCACGGCGGGCACGCCGACTTCTACAAGGTGATGGCGCGGACCTCGGACGATCGCAACGGCATCTCCTGCTTCCTCGTCCCGGCATCGTCGGAGGGCCTCTCGGCCGACCCGCCTGAGCGCAAGATGGGGCTGACCGGCTCCGCGACCGCCACGATGCGCTTCGACAACGTCCGCGTCGATGCCTCGCGTCGCCTCGGCGAGGAGGGCGAGGGACTGAGGATCGCGCTCGCCGGCCTCGACTCCGGCCGGCTCGGCATCGCCGCCGTTGCCATCGGCCTCGCGCAGGGCGCGCTCGACTCGGCGGTGGCGTACGCCCGCGAGCGGGAGACCTTCGGCGCGAAGATCATCGACCACCAGGGCCTGGCCTTCGTGCTCGCCGACATGGAGGCCGCGGTCGTCTCGGCCCGCGCGACCATGCTCCATGCCGCCCGCCTCCGCGACGCAGGGCTCCCCTTCTCCCGCGAGGCCTCGGTCGCCAAGCTCGTCGCCACCGACAACGCGATGAGGGTCACCACCGACGCCGTCCAGGTCCTCGGCGGCTACGGCTACACCCGCGACTTCCCCGTCGAGCGCTACATGCGCGAGGCGAAGGTGATGCAGATCTTCGAGGGCACCAACCAGATCCAGCGGATGGTCATCTCCCGCTCGCTCGCGAAGAACAACTCGGGCGGGATCGCCTGACGCCTCAGACGTCGGTCACCCGCACCCCGGCGTGGGCCTTGTAGCGACGGTTGACCGAGATCAGGTTCGCGGTGAAGGCCTCGACCTGGTGGGCGTTCCTCAGCCGCCCGCCGTACAGACCGCGCATGCCGGGTACGACGTCGGCGAGGGCCTGGACGAGGTCGGTGGCCTCGCGGTCGTCGCCGAGGACCAGCACGTCGGTGTCGACCGACTCCACCGAGGGGTCCTCGAGGAGCACGGCACTGACGTTGTGGAAGGCGCCGACGACGCGTGACTCGGTGAGGATCGCGGCAGCCTGCTGGGTGGCCGAGCCCTCCTCGACCGGCAAGGCGTACGCCCCCTGCTTGTCGAAGCCGAGCGGGTTCACGCAGTCGACGACGACCTTGCCGGCGAGCTCGGAGGTCAGGGAGCCGAGCAGCTCGGCGTGACCGTCCCACGGGACGACGACCAGGACGATGTCACCGGCGGAGGCGGCGTCGGCGTTGCTCGCCCCACGTACGCGACCCACCGCCGCGAGTGCCTCGGCAGCCTCGGAGGCGCGCGTCGCGTCACGCGAGCCGAGCACGACGTCGAGCCCGGCCGCGGCGAAGCGGCGCGCCAGCCCTCGCCCCTGGGGTCCGGTGCCACCGAGCACGGCGATGGTCAGTGAGGTGAGGTCGACGTCGTTCATGCCGTCGACGCTAGCCAACGCGCCTCAGCGGCCCACCCCGAGGTGTGTTGTCCAGCCCGATCCGGCGAGCGACGGTGGAGGTATGTCCAAGCGCATCGCATTCCTGACCGCAGCCGAGGGCGTCGAGGAGGTCGAGCTGACCCAGCCGTGGAAGGCAGCCGTCGACGCCGGCCACACCGCCGAGCTCCTGTCCCTCGACGAGGGCGAGGTCCAGCTCTTCCAGCACCTCGACAAGTCCACCACCCAGCGGATCGACCGCCGCGTGAGCGACGTGTCGATCGGCGACTACGACGCGCTCGTGCTCCCGGGCGGCGTGGCCAACCCCGACGCGCTGCGCGCCGACGAGACAGCGGTCGCGTTCATCCGCGACTTCGTCGACTCCGGCAAGCCGGTCGCCGCGATCTGCCACGCCCCGTGGACCCTGGTCGAGGCCGACCGGGTGCAGGGCAAGCGCCTCGCGAGCTGGCCGAGCCTGCAGACCGACATCCGCAATGCCGGCGGCGAGTGGGTGGACGAGGAGGTCGTCGTCGACGGCAACCTCATCACCAGCCGCAACCCCGACGACATCCCCGCGTTCAACAAGGCCCTGCTCGACGCCCTCGGCTAACGAGCGACCAGCCAACGTCCCAGCAGCGTCCCGTCCTGCTCGAGCAGCAGGGCGGGACGCAGCGCGACGTCCACGTCGGCCCCGGTCGCGATGCGTACGGCGTCGCCGCCCGTGAGCACGGGCACGATGGTCAGGCACAGCTCGTCGACCACGCCGGCTGCCAGCAGGTCGGCGAAGAGCGACGGCCCGCCCTCGCAGAGCTGGTCGGTCCAACCGCGACCCGCGAGCTCGGCCTTGAGCCTGACGAAGTCGATCTCCTCCTCGCCCAGGACGAGGACGAACTCGTCGCCGAGCGCGTCCCGGGCATCGGCAAGTCCGTCCGAGGACTCCACGGTCGCCATCAGGATCCTTCCCCGCGGGGCGTCGCGCAGCGTCGGCGGCAGATCGGCTGACCGGCTCACGACGACCAGCGGCACGCGCGGGACGTCGTACTCCTCCGACCGCAGGGTGCCGGCGCCGACGACGAGGCAGTCCGCCCGCGTGCGCAACGCGTCGAAGACCCGCTTGTCGGCGGCGTTGTTGATGGTGCCGCTCAGGCCGTCGGACCCCTGCGCGGCCCCGTCGACCGTGCTGACGAAGTTCACCCGCAGCCACGGGGCGGTCGGGTCCTGGTGGGACGGCGCGTAGGCCGCCGCCAGCTCGTCGTCGGACAGGTCGGCCAGCCGCCGCAGCTCCAGGTCGTCGCTCACGCGCTCCATCCTGCCGCCTACGCTGAAGAGCGTGATCACCCTTGCGGACCTCGCCGCACTGCAGAACGCCCACGGCGACGCCTGGGCGTGCCCGGTGGCGCCCGTCGTCCTCAACGGCCCGCGCGGATCGGTCGCCATCGGCGACGGACCCGCCACCCTCATGGGCTGCGTCAACCTCTCGCGCGACTCGACCTATCGCGAGAGCGTCGCCACCGGCCCCGCGGACGCAGTACGGCTGGGGCGGGTGCAGGCAGCCCAGGGCGCCGCGGTCATCGACCTCGGCGCCGAGTCGAGCACCGCGAAGGCGGCCCGCGTCACTGCTCACGACCAGATCGCCGCACTGGTGCCGACCGTGAAGGGTCTCGCCGCCGAGGCGATCGTGTCCGTCGAGACCTACGAGCCCGAGGTCGTGCGCGCCTGCCTCGACGCCGGCGCCCGGATCCTCAACATGACCGGTCGCGAGCACGAGGACGAGATGCTCGCGCTCGCCGCGGAGTACGACGCCGCCGTCGTGCTGTGCTTCGGCGAGACGGCCAACGTGCGCGAGATCTCCGACGTGCCGCCCGACGCCGACCCGCTCCCGGTGCTGCTCGACCACTTCGCGCCGCGGATCGCCCACGCACGCGCGCTCGGCGTCGACAAGGTCGTGATCGATCCCGGGATGGGCTTCTACTACGGCAACCTCGTCGACCCGCTCACCCGCGCCCGGCACCAGATGCGGGTGCTCGCGCAAGGCTTCCGGCTGCGGCCGCTCGGCGTCCCCGTCTGCAACGCGGTGCCGCACAGCTTCGACCTGTTCGGCGACGAGTTCCGCAAGGGGGAGGGGTTCTTCGCCGTCTTCGCAACGCTCGGCGGGACCCATCTCGTACGCACGCACGAGGTCGCGCACCTGCGGGCCGTGCTCCGGGCGCTCGACGAGCTCGGCGTGAGCTGACCCAGGTCAGGTCGTGACCCGGGCCTCCTCGGGCGTGGTGACGTAGCGCTTGCGCAGCTCGAGGAACGGCTTTTCCACCACTGAGTAGGTCAGGGCGGAGAGCGCGATCGTCAACGGCACGAAGACGAGCACCGACCACGCCAGCGAGTCGAGCCACGGCGAGAATCCGAGTCGGGGCAGGTCGACCTTGGCCACCAGGATGCGCAGCACCATGAAGTGCGCGAGGTAGAGCGAGTAGCTGATCACGCCGAGCCGGGCCAGCAGGCGCGACCAGAGCGCACGTTCGCTGGTCACCGTCGTCACCCAGCCGAGCACGACGACCGCCATCACGATCCCCGTGATCGTCGGGAGGATCACGAAGATGTCGCTGTAGCCGGCCTCACCGGCATGGGCACGCCACCGGTTCATGCCCAGCGCGAGGACGGCCCAGCCGACGAGCCCGCCGACCAGGAGCGCCCAACGCCATCGGTGAAGGACCTCCGCACGGTGGCGGAACAGCCAGGCCGCGACCATGCCGCAGACGAACTCGTCGAGGTGGCCGAAGATCGTGAAGCCGAGCCGACCCATCTCGACGTCGCCGGCCACCAGGGCGAACCCGCGCAGCACGATCATCAGCAGCACGATCCGGCCGAGCAACCAGAACCGGCCCTCCTGGACCCAGCGCATGAGGAAGGGGAAGAGCAGGTAGAACTGCACCTCCACCACGACGGTCCAGATCACGCCCGTCGAGTGCACGATCCCGACGTCCGCGTCGGTGGGCGAGAAGCCCGCGATCGGCACGATCGCCTGGATCAGGGCGCCGATCGAGGTCTGCGGGTAGAGCGCGACCGCGAGCACGATGAGGAAGACGTAGAGCGGGTAGATCCGCACGAACCGGTTGTAGAAGAACAGCGGCACCGACCACTGTCGCCCGATGAGCCCGGACACGAAGATGAAGCCGCTCAGCACCATGAACAGGCTGACGCCGAGCTGGCCCTCGGAGACCATCGCCTTGACCGGGTTCCACGCGGTGAGGCCGCGATCGAGGTTCGGGTCGAAGCCGCGACCCTTGAGGTCTCCGGTGATCAGCTGCGTGCCGTGGTAGAGCAGCACCGTCATCGCGGCGATCCCGCGCAGGTGGTCGACACCGACGAGGTAGCGGAAGTTGGAGGACTTCATGGCGCTCCTAGGAAGCTTCGTACGCCTGCCACGAGACCGGCCGCGTAGCGGCCACGGCCCCTGCTGGACGTCATGACGCGCGCATCATAGGTCGAGCGCATGTTGCCGAGCTCGACCATGACGGTCGGGACGTCGGAGAGGTTGAGGGTGCCGAGGTCGGAGCGGACGTCGAGCCCGTCGCCACCGGCGATGTAGGTGGCCATGGCGAAGCTCCTCGACCGCAGCCCGGCCTTGACGTCGCTCGCGAGCCGCGACGACGGCGCGAAGATGTCGTCGGTCCACGGCGCCCGGTCGGCCGGCGCGATGACGTGGAAGCCGCGAGCTCCTGCGGCGTACGACCCGTCGGCGTGGATCGAGAGCTTGAGGTCCGCGTGGAGGGCGTTCCCGGCGCGACCTCTCGCGTCGACGCACGGACCCCACCGGTCCTGCCGGTTGCTGTGGCGGGTGAGGACCACCGTGGCGCCGAGCGCCCGCAGTCGGCCAGCGACGAGACGTGAGACCTGCCAGGCGAACGTCGCCTCGGGATAGCCGCCGTTGGTCGCCGTACCGGTCGTGTTGCACGGCTTGGTGAAGCCGCCGGCCGGTACGGGGCGGTTGATCTCGCCGGGGAAGTTGTGGTTGCCGAGCTGGTGGCCGGGGTCGATGACGATCGTGCGACCAGCGAGGAGCGTGCCGGACTGGAGCACCCTCGTGGACGCTATGGCACCGGCATGCCGGGCGTTGAGCGGCCCACGGTCCGCTCGAGCGGCGGCCGGGACGCCCGCCGACAGCGTCACCCCCAGCAGGACCAGCAGCGCGACCGCCACCAGCCGCGAGCGCATCACCCGCCGAAGCCCTGCGGGTTCTGCGACTGCCAGCGCCACGTGTCGGCGCACATGTCGTCGATCGTCTTCTGCGTGCTCCAGCCCAGCTCTGCGTTGGCCTTGGACGGGTCGGCATAGCTGGTGGCGATGTCGCCGGGTCGGCGCGCGACGATCTCGTAGGGGAGCTCGCGGCCGACCGCCTTCTCGAAGGCCCGCAGCATCTGCAGGACGCTCGTGCCGGTGCCGGACCCGAGGTTCCAGGTGTGCACGGCCTCGTCGGTGACCTCGAGCGCCTTCAGCGCCGCGATGTGCCCGGCCGCCAGGTCCTCGACGTGGATGTAGTCGCGGACGCCGGTGCCGTCGACGGTGTCGTAGTCCCCGCCGAACACCATGAGCTTGTCGCGCTTGCCGACAGCCACCTGGGCGATGTACGGCACGAGGTTGTTGGGGATTCCGGAGGGGTCCTCGCCGATCGTGCCGGAGGCGTGCGCCCCGACCGGGTTGAAGTAGCGCAGCAGCGCGAACCGCATCTGCGGTGCGGCGGCCGCGACGTCGCGCAGGATCTGCTCCTGCATGACCTTCGTCCAGCCGTAGGGGTTGGTGGCATAGGTCCGGCGGTCCTCGGTGGCCGCGGCCTGGTCCTCGCCGTACACCGTGGCGCTCGACGAGAAGACCAGCTTGTCGACGTCGTAGCGGTGCATCGCGCGGACCAGGGAGAACGTCGAGACGAGGTTGTTCTCGTAGTAGTCGAGGGGCTTCTCGACACTCTCGCCCACCGCCTTGTGGCCAGCGAAGTGGATGACGCCGTCGAAGCCCTCGGACGCGAAGAGGTGCTCGGTCTTGTCGTGGTCGGTGAGGTCGAAGGAGTGGAGCGGGATGCGGGTCCCGGTCAGTGACTCCATCCGTCCCAGCACCGTCGGGTGGGCGTTGCTGAAGTTGTCGACGATGACGACGTCGTGACCTGCGGCGACGAGCTGGATGACCGTGTGCGAGCCGATGTAACCGGCGCCGCCGCTGACGAGGATCTTCATGCGCCACACCCTAGGACAGGGACCTGCTGACACAATGCGGCCATGCCCAGTGCTCTCATCACCGGAATCACCGGCCAGGACGGTCTCTACCTCGCCGAGCTGCTGCTCGAGAAGGGGTACGACGTCCACGGCCTGATCCGCGGTCAGAACAACCCCCGGCGCGAGCTCGTCACGAACCTCGTCCCGGACGTCCAGCTGCACAACGGTGACCTGACCGACCTGTCGAGCCTCATGCGCGCGATGAACGACTCGCAGCCCGACGAGGTCTACAACCTCGGCGCGATCTCGTTCGTCGCGTACTCCTGGGAGAACGCGTTCGTCACCAGCGACGTCACCGGCATGGGTGTGCTCAACATGCTCGAGGCCGTACGCCTCCACGCTGGCGAAGCGGCCGACAGCGTCCGCTTCTACCAGGCCTCGAGCTCGGAGATGTTCGGCAAGGTGCAGGAGGTGCCCCAGTCGGAGAGCACCCTGCTCTGGCCGCGCTCGCCCTATGGCGTGAGCAAGGTCTACGGCCACTACATGACGATCAACTACCGCGAGTCCTACGGCATGCATGCCTCGTCGGGGATCCTCTTCAACCACGAGTCGCCGCGCCGCGGCCCGGAGTTCGTGACCCGCAAGATCAGCCAGGCGGTCGCGCGGATCCACCTCGGCAAGCAGGACTCGATGGCGCTCGGCAACCTCGACGCCCAGCGCGACTGGGGCTACGCCGGCGACTACGTCGAGGCGATGTGGCGGATGATGCAGCAGGACGAGGCCGACGACTACGTCATCGCGACCGGTGAGACCCACTCGATCCGCGACTTCCTCGACCTCGCGTTCGCCCACGTCGGCATCGACGACTGGACCAAGCACGTCACCCAGGACCCGCGCTTCATGCGCCCGGCGGAGGTGGAGCTGCTGATCGGTGACGCGTCGAAGGCCAAGGACAAGCTCGGCTGGACGCCGACCGTCACGTTCCCCGAGCTCGTGGCGATGATGGTGGACAGCGACATTGCGGCGGTCAAGGCGGGCTGGTGACGGCTCGCGCCCTCATCACCGGGATCGGCGGTCAGGACGGCACCTACCTCGCCGAGCGCCTCGTCGGTGAGGGGCTCGAGGTCCACGCCCTCGTGCTCCGAGCAGACGGCCACCCCGCCCACTGCCCGGACGAGGTCGAGCTCCACACCGGCGACCTGGGCGACGTCGACGCGACCCGTCGCCTGGTCCTCGACCTCGCGCCGCAGGAGATCTACAACCTGGCCGCGATCAGCTCCGTCGCCCAGTCGTGGGAGGAGCCCGACCTGACGGCGCACGTCAACGGGCTCGCCGCCGTCGCGTTGATGGAGTCCGCGCGGCTCGCCGGCGACGTACGTCTCGTGCAGGCCTCGAGCGCCGAGATCTTCGGTGAGCCTGCCGAGTCGCCGCAGCACGAGGGCACGGCGATCAGGCCGGTCAACCCCTACGGCGCCGCGAAGGCCTTCGCGCACCTGTCCGCCGGCGTCTTCCGCCAGCGCGACCAGCACGTGTCCAGCGCGATCCTCTACAACCACGAGTCGCCGCGGCGCCACGAGCGCTTCGTGACGCGCAAGATCACCTCGACCGTCGCCGCGATCGCCCGCGGCGAGGCCGACGAGCTCGTCCTCGGCAACCTCGACGCGCGTCGCGACTGGGGCTGGGCGCCCGACTACGTCGACGCGATGCTGCGCGCGGCACGGGCCGACGAGCCGGGCGACTACGTCGTCGCCACCGGCCGCGCCCACTCCGTACGCGAGTTCGTCGCCGCGGCCTTCGCCGCCGCCGGCGTCGGCACGGACGACTGGGAGCCGCTGGTCCGCCAGGACGAGCGCTTCTTCCGCCCTGCCGACCCGACCGAGCTGGTGGGCGACGCGTCCCGGGCCCGCGACCAGCTCGGCTGGGTGCCGACGGTCGCCTTCGAGGAGATCGTCGCGCGGATGGTCGCCGCCGACCTCTAGCCGTGCTGGAGCAGCCCGAGCAGGTACTCGCCGTAGCCGCTCTTGCGGAGCGGCTCGGCGCGCTCGACGAGCTCGTCGTCGGAGAGCCAGCCCATCCGCCAGGCGACCTCCTCGGGCGCACCGACCTTGAAGCCCTGCCGGCCCTCGATGGTGCGCACGAAGTTGGACGCGTCGTTGAGCGAGTCGAACGTGCCGGTGTCGAGCCAGGCAGTGCCACGAGGCAGCACCTCCACGTGGAGGCGGCCCTCCTCGAGGTAGCGCCGGTTGAGGTCGGTGATCTCCAGCTCGCCGCGCGCTGACGGCTCGAGCTCGGCGGCGTACTGCACCACGTCGTTGTCGTAGAAGTAGAGCCCGGGCACCGCGAAGTCGCTCTTGGGGTGGTCGGGCTTCTCCTCGAGCGAGAGGGCGCGGCCCTCGTCGTCGAACTCCACGACGCCGTAGGCCCGGGGGTCGGCGACGTGGTAGCCGAAGACAGCGGCACCGTCGAGATCCCTGAACCGCAGCAGCTGGTGGCCGAGGCCGGAGCCGTAGAAGATGTTGTCGCCGAGGACGAGGGCCGACCGCTCGGAGCCGATGTGGTCGGCGCCGATGACGAAGGCCTGCGCGAGGCCGTCCGGGCTGGGCTGCACCGCGAAGGTGAGGTTGATGCCGAACTGGGAGCCGTCACCCAGCAGCCGGTGGAAACCGTCGGCCTCGTGCGGCGTGGTGATGATGAGGACGTCGCGGATGCCCGCGAGCATCAGCGTGGTGAGCGGGTAGTAGATCATCGGCTTGTCGTAGACCGGCACCAGCTGCTTGCTGATGCCCTGGGTGATCGGGTGCAGCCGCGAGCCCGTGCCGCCGGCCAGGATGATTCCGCGCATGGGCTCAGCCTAGGGTGCGGGGATCCTCGGGGTGGACTGGCACCATGTGCGCATGTCGTCCACCCGTCGTTCCCGCGAGCGCCGCCTCGTCCGGCCCACGACGGTCGTAGCGAGCCTCTTCCTGCTCCTGGTCGGGCTCGCCCTGCTCGCGATCCCGTTCCTCAAGGCGCCCAGCCACGCCCAGGGCGCGAAGGCCGACCTCGAGGCGGCGAAGATCTCGCTGGGCAACGGTGACATCGCCGCCGCGGAGGCCAGCGTGCAGAGCGCGCGGCGCAACGCCGACCAGGTGCAGGGAGCGATGCAGGGCATCGGCGGGGACATCTGGAGCCTCATCCCGGTCGTCGGCCGGCCGGTCGCGGACGTACGCCACCTCGGCAACGCCCTCGACCACCTCACCACCGCCGCTGAGGTCGCCGTCGACACGTGGCCGTCCGTCAACGGCGACCAGGCCACCCTCTTCGCCGACCAGTCCATCGACGTCCCGACTCTGCGCAAGCTGGTCGGCGCGGTCGACGAGGCGAGCCGCAACCTCGACGCCGCGCAGCTCGAGCTCCGCGAGGTCCACGACTCCGCCCTCGGCGCAGGCACGCTGATGGCCGACGCGCGCGACGAGGCGGCTGCCGTCCTCGACCCGCTTGCCGCCGACGCACGACGGTTCAAGCCACTGGCCGACGCACTGCCCGACCTCTTCGCCGCCGACACCGAGAAGACCTACCTCCTTGCCTTGCTCAATCCCTCCGAGCAGCGCTTCTCCGGCGGCGCACCCCTGACCCTGGCCCCGCTGCGCGTGACGAACGGCAAGGTCGAGCTCGGCGAGGCGTCAGGACACCACCGACCGCGCCCTGTTCGGCGTCGGTCGGTGGCCCAAGGTGGATGGCAATCCGTTCCACAACGGCAAGGTGCGCATCGTGAACTCCACCTTCGCCCCCGACTGGTCAGTCTCTGGTGAAGAGCTGCTCCGCGGGTGGGAGCGCAAGGGTGGCGAGGAGACCGACGGCTTGATCGCTGTCGACGTCGTCGCTCTGGCCGACCTGCTCAAGATCACCGGCCCCGTGGAGGTGCCCTACTACGGCACGCTCGACTCGGCTGCCTTCACGGAGAAGCTGATCGGCGACTACGACTCCTTCTCCTCCAACGAGGAGCGCAAGGAGCTGAACCGCTCCATGATGCCGATCTTCGCGGACCGCGTGCTGGCGCCGGGCAACGGCCTCGAGAAGGTGGAGTCCCTCCGCGACTCCGCGCGCGGGCGTCACTTCGCTCTCTGGATGCGCAATCCGGACGTGCAGGCGCCGCTGGCTGACATCGGCCTCGCGGGCGACCTCTCCGGCACCGAGCACGACTACCTCGCGGTCTTCAACCAGAACACCAACGTCAGCAAGTCCGACTACTGGCAGCGGCGGACGGTCGACCAGCGATGTCCAGCTGCGCGAGGACGGCTCCGCTCGCGTGCAGCTGACCGTCTCGGTGCACAACGATTCCCCGCCCTATCTCCAGTCGTTCGCAGACCCTCGCGGGGGGACGTACTTCACGCGCTGGAACGGGATGACCTCGGTGTCTTCCTGCCCGATGGCGTCGAGTTCCGGAGCGCGAGCTCGGCCGGCAAGGCAGTCGGCACCGACACCTTCGACTACTACGGTCGGCCCTACAAGCTGCTCTCGACTCGTCCTCCCGCCCGGCGAGACCCGCGAAGCAGTCCTGGAGTACGACGTCCCGTGCGGCCGCCGAGCCCGCGGACGGCGGCCTGGCTCTACCGCCTCGACCTCACGCCCCAGGGGATGGTGACCCCCCAGGCAGTGACGGTCAACGTCACCTTCCCGCAGGGCTACGCCGTCACCGACCTGCCCGAGGGATGGACCCGCGGCGGCCGCGGCAAGGCGTCGTACGTCGACCCGGGCCTCGTCACCCAGCCGAGCTTCCGCCTCACCGGCTCCAACGCCGCAGACTCCTCGCCCTAGACTCCCGGCCATGGAACGCCTTCTCGTGACCGGGGGCGCGGGGTTCATCGGGTCGAACTTCGTGCACCACCTCGTCGAGCACACCGATCTCCGGATCACCGTCCTCGACAAGCTCACCTACGCCGCCTCGAAGGAGTCGTTGGCCGGACTGCCCGAGGACCGGGTGCAGCTCGTCGTCGGCGACATCGCCGACGAGGACGCCGTCGACCCGCTGGTGGCTGCCCACGACGCAGTCGTCCACTACGCGGCCGAGTCGCACAACGACAACTCGCTCAACGACCCGAGCCCGTTCATCCGGACGAACATCCTCGGGACGTACACGATCCTCGAGGCGGTGCGGAAGCACGACAAGCGGCTGCACCACGTCTCCACCGACGAGGTGTACGGCGACCTCGAGCTCGACGACCCGAAGCGCTTCACCGAGGACACTCCCTACAACCCGTCCTCCCCCTACTCCGCCTCCAAGGCCGGCTCCGACCACCTGGTCCGCGCGTGGGTGCGCAGCTTCGGCGTGCAGGCGACGGTGTCCAACTGCTCCAACAACTACGGTCCCTGGCAGCACATCGAGAAGTTCATCCCGCGCCAGATCACCAACGTCATCGACGGCATCCGCCCCAAGCTGTACGGCTCCGGCGAGAACGTCCGCGACTGGATCCACGCCGAGGACCACTCCTCGGCGGTGCTGACGATCCTGGAGAAGGGCCGCATCGGCGAGACCTACCTGATCGGTGCCGACGGCGAGAAGAACAACCTCGAGGTCGTCCGCCTGATCCTCACCATGATGGGCAAGGGCGCGGACGACTTCGACCACGTGAACGACCGCGCCGGCCACGACCTGCGCTACGCGATCGAGTCGGGCAAGCTGCGCCAGGAGCTCGGCTGGCAGCCGACGTTCCAGGACTTCGAGTCGGGCCTGGCCAACACCATCGAGTGGTACCAGCAGCACGAGGACTGGTGGCGCCCCCACAAGGACGCCGTCGAGGCCAAGTACGCGGAGAAGGGCCAGTGACCCTCCCCTCCCTGGAGACCACGCCCATCCCCGGCCTCGTGGTCGTACGACTCGACCGGCGCGATGACGACCGCGGGTTCTTCAAGGAGAACTGGCAGCGCGAGAAGATGCTCGCCATCGGCCTGCCCGACTTCGGCCCGGTCCAGAACAACGTCTCGTTCAACAGCGACCGTGGCGTGACGCGCGGCATCCACACCGAGCCGTGGGACAAGTTCATCTCCCTCGCGACCGGACGGATCTTCGGCGCCTGGGTCGACATGCGGCAGGGCGAGACCTTCGGCGCGACGTTCACGCTCGAGATGGACACCTCGGTCGCGGTCTTCGTGCCACGCGGCGTGGGCAACAGCTATCAGGTGCTCGAGGACTCCACCGCCTACACCTATCTGGTCAACGACCACTGGCGACCGGGCGTCACCTACCCGGCGCTCGCGCTCGGTGACCCGACGGTGGCGATCGACTGGCCGATCCCGCTGAGCGAGGCGATCATCAGCGAGAAGGACCAGGACGCGCCCGCGCTCGACCCGAGCACCGCGATGGCGCCCAAGAAGGTCCTCATCGTCGGCGCGCTCGGCCAGCTCGGACGCGCGCTCTTCGGCGCCCACCCGGATGCCGACCGCGTCGACCTGTTCGAGGGCGACGGTGTCACATCGCTCGACCTCACCGACAGCGCGGCCGTCTCCGCCTGGCCGTGGCACGAGTACGCCGTCGTGCTCAACGCCGCGGCGTACACCGCCGTCGACGCCGCCGAGACCACGGAGGGCCGGGTCGCCGCCTGGGCCGCCAACGCCACCGGGCCGGCCACCCTCGCCCGGCTCGCCCGTGAGCACGGCTTCACCCTCGTGCACTACTCCTCGGACTACGTCTTCGACGGCACGGCGGACCTCGATCCCGGCCACGCCGAGGACGAGCCGCTGTCGCCGCTGGGCGTCTACGCGCAGTCCAAGGCCGCGGGCGACCTGGCCGTCGGCCTGGCACCGCGCCACTACCTCGTCCGCACGTCCTGGGTGATCGGCGACGGCAAGAACTTCGTCCGCACGATGCGAGCGCTCGCCGAGAAGGGCGTCTCGCCCAGCGTCGTCGACGACCAGGTCGGTCGGCTGACCTTCACCGATGAGCTGGTCCGCGCGACCCGGCACCTGTTCGACAGTGGTGCCGCGTTCGGGACCTACAACGTGTCCAACGGCGGCGCGGCGATGTCGTGGCGCGAGATCGCGCAGGCGGTCTTCGAGCGCTCGGGCCGCAGCGCGGACGACGTGTCCGGCACCACCACGTCGGCGTACGCCGAGGGTGTGCTGGCGCAGGGCAACCCGTTCGCCCCGCGGCCGCTCAACTCGGCGTTGTCGCTGGAGAAGATCCGGGCCACCGGCTTCGAGCCCGAGGACGCGCTCGCCGCACTGGACCGCTACCTGTCGTAGCCGGCTCAGCGTCGGCCGGAGGTCACCTCGGCCAGCGCCGGACGTACGTCGGCGAGGTAGACGAGCGAGGCGACGGTGAAGGCCAGGTGGATGATCCCGAGCGGCGAGGAGCCGATCAGGATCAGCTGGGCCCCGAAGCCCAGACCGGTGATGGCGCACCAGGCCTGCTTGGTGAGCTTGCCGGCCGCTTCGTACGCCTCGGTCGAGTAGGTCAGGGCATTGATGAACGCGAAGCCCTTGATCGCGAGCAGCACCACGAGCACGACGAGCATGGCCGTGCTCTGGAACGCATAGATGTTCACTCCCCCAGACTAAGGGAAGGACGAAGGCCCCCGTCCGGGTGGACAGGGGCCTTCGTCTCAGAACAGCGTGAGCTGGTCGACGTCGTCGACTGCTCTTCAGTCGCCGATCTTCTCGGCGGCGTCGGCGACGGCCTTGACGGCGTTGGTCGCGGTCGCCTGGGCAGCGGTGGTGGTGGCCTTGGCGCTGCTCTGGGCGGTGGTGGTCTTCTTGGCCGCGGTCTTGCGGGCGGTCGTGGCGGACGCCTTCTTGGCGGCGGCGGACCGGGTGGCCTTCTTGGCGGTCGGCTTGGGCTTCGGCGCGACCTTCGTGGCGGCGGTCCTGTCCGCGGCGGTGGCGTTGGCGTCGGCAGCCTTCTTGGCCTGGGTGGCCGTGGTCTTCGCCTTCGAGACCGTGGTCTTGGCGGACTTCACCGTGGCCTTGCTCGACTCCTGGCGGCGGATGCGGCCCACGAGGGACTCGCCGCGCTTGACCAGGTCGGTGTAGGTCGCGTTGGCCGCGGCGACGTTCTCGTCGACGAGGGTCGAGACCTTGGTCGGGTACGCCTTGGCCTCGGCCTGCAGGAGGGAGACGCGGGCCTCGATGGCGCGGCGACGGGCCTTCGCCTCGGCCTTGGCGTCGAACTTCTGCACGTCGGCGATGCGCTTCTGCACGTCGGCGACGGCCTCGCGGACGGCCTCGACGGCGAGGTCGGTCACGCCGACACCGGCGAGGACGGGCTTGAGTGCCTGGTTCTTGAGGTCAGCGGTCTTGATGTCGAACTTGGCGGTTGCCATGTCGTGCTCCTTCTGGTGGATGTGTCTTCAGGTCTGGGTCGGGGTGGTGTCGCGGTCGTTGAGGGCCAGGAACGAGGAGTAGACGTCGAGCAGCGACTGCTTCTGGCGCTCGGTCAGGCCCGTGTCGGACAGCACGGCGAGCTCGACGGAGCCCGCCTGGCCCGGGTCGGGGTGGACGATGCCGGCTCGGACGTAGAGCTGCTCGGCGGAGACGCGCAGGGCGCGCGCCAGCTGCTGGAGCACCTCGGCGGACGGCTTGCGCAGGCCGCGTTCGATCTGGCTGAGGTAGGGGTTGCTCACGCCGACCTGGTCTGCCAGCTGACGCAGCGACAGCTGCGCGGCCAGGCGCTGCTCCTTGAGGTAGTCCCCCAGGGTGCCCAATGAGCCCAACGAGCCGGCGACTGCCTTGCTCGTCTTGGTGCTCTTGTCCTTGGCCATGCCTCCAGTGTGCTAACTGCTGTTAGCAAAACGCAAACTGAGGCAGGTGATAGGGCTCACAAACCCCTGTTTCCACGCGTGTTCTCCGGCGCTAGCTAGAAGGCAGCACGGATCACCCCAACGGGTACGCCACCACCCAGCAGGTCGAGCCGGCCGGTGGCCTCGACGGCCTTCGCGTCCACGCCGTCCTCCTCCAGGAGTCCCGAGCGCCGCAAGGCCTCCGCCATCAGCACCGGGCGTACGCGCGGCGCGCCGTCGTCGGTCTTGAGGGCCCACGCGCGGCCGTCCGGCAGCGCGACCGCGTAGCAGGACTCCGCGCCGGCCTTGCCGATCAGCCCGGGGACCGCCCGGTGCAGTGCGAGCTCGTCGCGGGTGGTGCCGCTGACGTGCTCGGGGTGCTGCCGGATCGCCTCGGCGACCCGGTGCTCAGGCCCCTCGGTGGCGGTCGCCAGCGCGGCGAACGCCCGCGCCAGTCCGGTCAGGGACGTGGACAGCAGCGGCGCCCCGCAGCCGTCGATCGCGACGGCCGCGACGGGCTCGCCGGTGACCCGTGCGAACGTCTCGGCGATCGCCACCTGCAGCGGGTGCTCGAGGTCGAGGTACGTCGCGGTGTCCCAGCCCTGCACCACGCACGTGGCGAGCATCGCCGCGTGCTTGCCCGAGCAGTTCATCAGGATGGGCGACTTCACCCCGCCGCCGCGGATCACGGCTTCGCGGGCCGCGTCGTCCAGCGGGTAGTCCGGCGGCGTCTGCAGGGCCGACTCGTCCAGCCCGGCGGACGCCAGCGTGCGGCGTACGCCCTCGACGTGGAACGGCTCGCCCGAGTGGGAGGCGCACGCCAGCGCGAGCAGCTCCGGCGGCAGGTCCAGCCCGAGCTCGACCATCGCCAGCGCCTGCACGGGCTTGTTGCTGGATCGCGGCAGCACCGGCGCGACGACCTCGCCCACCGACCACTCGACCGACCCGTCGGCGGCGAGAGCGACGATCGAGCCGTAGTGATGGCCCTCGACGAACCCGGAGCGGACGATCTCAGCGACGACGGGCAGCCCAGCAGGCACGGCAGACGACATGGGCGCAGGCTACTCATGGTCGTTCTGAGAGGATGCGCGGGTGATCCAGCACTGCCCCACGCCGACCGAGCTCGACGACCTGGAGCTCCTGGTCTCCGGCGCCTACGCCCCGCTCACCCGGTTCGGCGAGCCCGGCAGTCCGGTGAGGCTCGACCTCCCCGACGGCGCCGCCGAGGCCGAGCTGGTGGACCCCGAGGGCCTGCCGCTCGCCCGCGTGTCGGCCGACGGGTCGCTCGAGCCCCTCACGCAGGCTCAGTACGGCCCCTTCCGCCGACTCCACCTGACGCCGGCCCAGGTCCGCGAGCAGCACGCCGGGGCCACCTTCGTGCCCGTCGTCGACGCCCTGAGCGACGTCGAGCTCGACGAGCTGCGCGGCCTCGGGCGGGTGGTCCTCGTCGCGCTGACCGGCACGGGCACGGCCGCCCTCTCCCCCGTCGCGCTCGTCCGGGCCTCGCTGGCCGCGGCCGACCTGCTCGACGACGCGAGCGTCGTCGCCGTCCCCCTGCCCTCGCACGGCGATGCCGACGTGGACCACGAGCTCGGCGCACAGGTCGTGGCGACCTACGCCGGCGCCGGACCCGCGTCCACGCGCTCGCGAGACCCATCGGTGGTCGAGGTGCGAGGAGCGCCAGCGACGAGCCTCGAAACCCCCTACCCGCCGACGATCGCCCAGATCGTCGACGCCGACCGCCCCGAGCCCGAGGACCAGGGCCTGGTCCTGTTCTTCACCGGCCTGTCGGGCAGCGGCAAGTCGACCCTGGCCCGCGCGCTGATGGACCTCCTGCTCGAGCAGGGCGAACGCTCCGTGACGAGCCTCGACGGCGACGTCGTACGCCGCCACCTCTCGGCCGGGCTGACGTTCTCCAAGGCCGACCGCGAGACCAACATCCGCCGCATCGGCTGGGTGGCCGCCGAGATCGCACGCCACGGCGGCGTTGCGGTGTGCTCGCCGATCGCCCCGTTCGCCGAGACCCGCGAGCAGGTGCGCGCGATGGTCGAGGACGCGGGCGGCGCGTTCTTCGTGGTCCACGTCGCGACGCCGCTCGAGGAGTGCGAGCGCCGCGACCGCAAGGGCCTGTACGCCAAGGCCAGGGCCGGCGAGATCCCCGAGTTCACCGGGATCTCCTCCCCCTACGAGGAGCCGGAGGACCCGGCCGTACGCGTGGACACGACGGGACGCAGCATCGGGGACGCCCTCGACGACGTGCTGGTGGCGCTCGACGAGGCCGGATACCTGCACCTGGCTCGACGCGAAGCGGCCGACGCATGACCCAGCCGCTCTCGGTGCTGTTCCTCTGCACCGCCAACATCTGCCGCTCGCCCGCCATGGAGCTCATCGCCCGGGACCTCGCCGGGCCGACCGACGTGGCCTTCAGCAGTGCAGGCACCCACGCCCACCGTGGCCAGCACATGAACCGCGAGATGGTGGCGTGCCTCCCCGAGGGGATGTCGTCCGACGCCTTCCGCAGCCGCCACGTCGACGCCGCGCTCCTCGCCGACGCCGACCTCGTGCTCACGGCCGAGCAGTCGCACCGCCAACACATCCTCGACGACTTCCCCCACCTGCTCCGACGGGTCTTCACGCTCGGACAGTTCGCCGCGACCATCGCCGACATCCCCGACCTGAGCGGACGCGACCTGGTCGAGGCCGCCGGCCAGCGGCGTACTCCTGCGGCTCCGGAGCACGACGTGGCCGACCCCTACCGGCGCGGGGCGGCTGCCGCCGAGGCCGCGACCGGCACAATCACTGCCATGTTGAGCGTCGTGGTGCCCCGCCTCGTCGGCCCCAGACTCGTCGGAGACCGCTGATGCTCGACCTTCTCACCGCCACCTTCTTCTCGATCCTCGCGGCGGGCTTCTTCGTCGGCATCGTGGTCGGGCTGACCGGCATGGGGGGCGGTGCCCTCATGACTCCAGCGCTGATCTTCCTCGGCGTCGGCGACGCCGCCACCGTCGTCACGGCCGACCTCACCGCCGCCGCGATCTACAAGACCGGCGGCGCGATCGTGCACAAGCGCGAGGGGTCGCCCAACATGCGGCTGGCCGGGTGGCTGATGCTCGGGTCGATCCCGATGGCGTTGCTCGGCCCCCACCTCGTCTCCTGGGTGGTCGATCCGGAGGACATCGACGACACGCTCAAGCTCGCCATCGGCTTCGCGCTGCTCCTCGCGGCAGCGACCTACGCCCTGCGTCTCTACCTCAACCTGCTGAGGGTGCGCGGCGGCCACCACCCCGACGAGAACCCGACCATCCGCCCGCTCGTGACGGTGCTCGTCGGTGCCCTCGGCGGGTTGCTCGTCGGCATCACCAGCGTCGGCTCCGGCTCGGTCATCATGATCGCCCTGCTGATGCTCTACCCCGGACTGTCCGCGGTGAGGCTCGTCGGCACCGACCTCGTCCAGGCCGTGCCGCTCGTGATGGCTGCCGCCATCTCCAACATCGCCCTCCACGGCCTCGACTGGGCCATCCTCATCCCCCTCGTCATCGGCTCCGTCCCGGGGACGCTGATCGGCTCGGCCATCGCCCCGCGCGTGCCGCAGTCGTTCATCCGGCGCGGCATCGTGGTGGTGCTGACCATGAGCGGCGTCGCGCTGCTCGACAAGGCCGGGTGGGCGCCGCTGGGTGCCGGCGAGGACGAGACCCACCCGATCCTCATCGCTGGAGTCGGCCTCGGTGTCCTGCTGGTCCTTCCCGTCGTGTGGGGCTTCCTCCGCAAGCGGCAGGGGCTGCCGATGTTCGGCTCGCCGACGATCGCGGAGCTCGAGGATCCCAACTACCACCCAGGGGTGGTCGGGATGAAGAAGGTCGACGACTCCTAGGTCGTCGCGGCGAGGCCGAGCAGCTCCCGGCACTGCGCCGGCACCATCGGCGTACGCTGCGCGATCCGGCCCAGCTCGACCGCTCGCGCGACGAGCTGGGCATTGGAGTCGACGGGCACGCCCCGGCTGATGGTGAGCACGTCCTCCATGCCGACGCGCAGGTGCCCGCCCATCGACAGCGAGGCCATCGCGACCGACAGGGTCGAGCGCCCGATGCCGGTCGCCGACCACGAGGTCACCTCGGGCGGTAGCGCGGCGACACCGGCGACGAGGGCTGGAGCGGTGCCGGGCATGCCGCCGGGGACGCCCATCACGAAGTCGACGTGGACCTTGCCGCCCGCGGGGACGCCGTACTCCCGGATCAGCCGGCCGAGCGCGTGCACCTGCCCGAGGTCGAAGAGCTCGAACTCGGGAGCCACGCCGCGCTCGAGGGCCAGCTGGTAGAGGTCCTTCACGAAGGGCCACGGATTGAGGAAGACGTCGTCCCCGAAGTTCGTCGTGCCCATCGTCAGGCTGCACGAGTCGGGTGATGCGTCGAGCACCTTCAACCGCTCGTCGAGCGGGTCGTGCACCGAGCCGCCGGTGGAGAGCTGCACGACCAGCGACGACGACTCGCGCACGGCCGCGACCCACTCGCGCAGCAGCGCCTGGTCGAGCGTCGGCGCGTGCGCGGTGTCGCGGACGTGGAGGTGGATCATCGCGGCGCCGGCGGCCTCGCACTCGGCCGCGGTGCGGGCGATCTCCTCCGGCGTGGTCGGCAGGGCCGGGCAGTCGGCCTTGGCGGTCTCGGCCCCCGTGGGCGCGACCGTGATCAGCAACGCGTCAGACATGGCGGCATCCTTGCACCATGCGCGCCGTCATCCAGAGGGTCCTCTCCGCCACCGTCACGGTCGACGGCGAGGTGGTCGGCGAGCTCGACCGCCCCGGACTCCTGGTCTACCTCGGCGTCACCCACGACGACGGCGCCGCCGAGGTCGCCTGGACGGCCCGCAAGATCTGGGACCTGCGGCTGCTGCGCGACGAGCAGAGCGCCAGCGAGGTCGGGGCGCCGGTGCTGGTGGTCAGCCAGTTCACGTTGTACGGCGACGCCCGCAAGGGCCGGCGCCCGACCTGGCAGGCGGCGGCGCCCGGACCGGTGAGCGAGCCGCTCTACGACGCGGTGTGCGCCGAGCTCGAGCGCCTCGGCGCCCACGTCGAGCGGGGCCGCTTCGGCGCCGACATGCGGGTCGAGAGCGTCAACGACGGACCGATCACGCTGGTCCTCGACAGCCCCTAGCCGGCGTCGGGCTCCGTCTCCCAGACGCGCGCCCAGTCGACCTCCATGCGCTCGGGCAGCTCGCCGTTGAAGCGCGGCAGCTCGTAGTCCGAGGAGAGCAGGCTCAGGATGAGGAACTCCTCACGCCCGGAGGTCTCACCCTTGATCCGCTGGGTGACCTCGCCGTCGATGCGGAAGACGTACTCGGTGGGCGTCCACTCGAGCGAGAACACGTGGTACTGCTTCGACCAGTCGTCACCGAGCCGTTCCACGTCGGGCAGCCAGCCGCCCTTCGTCTGCTTCTTACCGGCCTCGTCGAGGAAGTAGGTGAAGCTCGTGAGGCCACCCTCGGGGTGGTCGTCGCCGAAGTACTCCATGATGTCGATCTCGGCGCCGCCGGCCTTCGGGCCGCCGGTCTGCTGACCGCCGACCGCCTGCATCCAGAAGGCGGAGTGCTGGCCGCGGGCCGACTGCGTACGGATCCGCGCCGCGGCGTAGCCGTAGGTGAAGCTGTAGACGCCCTCCGTGCCGACGTGGCCGTTGAGGCGTTGCGGGAACTTCTTGCGGCGGCCGGGGAGCTGGCACTCCCCGCCGTCGGGGTCCTCCAGCACGTTCAGCACCAGGGCGCCGTCGGCGACCTCGGCCCCACTGGCGTCTGCCCGCGAGCACTTGCGCACGCCGGTGAATCCCTGGTCGCGCGTGTGCCACACCGCACCAGTGCCGTCGACCGTGTCCTCGTCGAAGTCGTCGGTGAAGGTCGCCTCCGGGGCGTCCTCGGTCGAGACCTCCGTCCCGATGGCATCGGCACCGTCACCGACCACCACGGCGAGCTCGCCGGACATGTCGCTGGTCAACGCGACGTTGCCGTCCGCGTCCGTCTCGGCGTCCGAGACGGTCTTCCAGGTGCCACCACCGGACGATGCGAACAGGGTGACGGTCGTGCCTTCATCCACGTCGGCGATCGTCGCATCGACGACCCACGACGCGTCGTCTGCGGCCTCGACGTCCTCACCGGCGGCGGCGAGCTGGGGCAGCACGCGCGCCTGCACGTCCTTGCTCTGCTTGTACGTGGGGGCCGCTCCGTCGTCGTTGCCGGGCGACGACGAGCAGGCGGCCGTGACGCAGGCCACGGCCAGCAGGGCGGCGACCACACGCTGACGCGGGGCGGGACGGGACGCGAGTCGGGGGGTGCGGCTCATTCGACCGAGTCTCGCCGACTCGTCGCACGAGTGCGAATCGTGCGCGGAGACGCCCGTCGCTACGATGATGGCTGCTGTCCCGAGAGAGGCCTCCCCTGCATCATGACCAACACCCACGTCGACTACCAGCTGAGCCAGCTGGACCAGCTCGAGGCGGAGTCGATCCACATCTTCCGTGAGGTCGCCGCCGAGTTCGAGAAGCCGGTCCTGATGTTCTCCGGTGGCAAGGACTCCATCGTCATGCTCCGGCTCGCGGAGAAGGCGTTCTTCCCCGCCAAGCTGCCGTTCCCGCTCCTCCAGGTCGACACCGGCCTCGACTTCGACGAGGTGCTCACCACCCGCGACTCGTGGGTCGAGCGGCTGGGTGCCCGGATGATCGTGGCCACCATCGACGAGGCGATCGCCGCCGGCCACGTCGTCGACGACGGCAAGACCAGCCGCAACCGGATGCAGATCGGCACCCTTCTCGGGTCCATCGAGGAGAACGGCTTCACTGCCGCCTTCGGTGGCGGTCGCCGCGACGAGGAGAAGGCCCGCGCCAAGGAGCGTGTCTACTCCCACCGCGACGACTTCGGCCAGTGGGACCCCAAGATGCAGCGTCCCGAGCTGTGGAGCCTCTACAACGGGCGCATCCACGCCGGCGAGCACATGCGGATCTTCCCGCTGTCCAACTGGACCGAGCTCGACATCTGGCACTACATCCACCGCGAGCAGATCGAGATCCCGCAGATCTACTTCGCCCACGAGCGCGAGGTCATCGAGCGCGACGGCATGCTGCTGTCGCTCGGCCCGGAGATCCAGCCCAAGGGCAACGAGAAGGTCGAGAAGAAGATGGTGCGCTTCCGCACCGTGGGTGACCGCACCCAGACCGGTTGCGTGGAGTCCGAGGCCACCGACACCGCATCCATCATCGACGAGATCGCCATCGCCCGGGTCACCGAGCGCGGCGCCACCCGTGGCGACGACCGCTTCTCCGAGGCAGCCATGGAAGACCGCAAGAAGGAAGGCTACTTCTGATGGCCAGCACCACCGATCCCCACACCTCCGCGCAGGGCGAGATGGACCTCCTGCGCTTCGCGACCGCTGGCTCGGTCGACGACGGCAAGTCCACGCTCATCGGTCGCTTGCTGCTCGACTCGAAGTCGATCTTCGAGGACCAGCTCGAGGCGGTGGAGTCGACGAGCCAGTCCAAGGGCTACGACTACACCGACCTGGCGCTCCTCACTGACGGCCTGCGCTCGGAGCGCGAGCAGGGCATCACGATCGACGTGGCCTACCGCTACTTCGCGACCCCGAGCCGCAAGTTCATCATCGCCGACACACCGGGCCACATCCAGTACACCCGCAACATGGTGACGGGTGCCTCGACCGCTGACCTGGGCCTGGTCCTCGTCGACGCCCGCCAGGGCCTCACCGAGCAGTCGCGCCGCCACGCGGTGCTGCTGTCGCTGCTGCGGGTGCCTCACCTCGTGCTGGCGATCAACAAGATGGACCTCGTCGACTGGTCGCAGGAGGTCTACGACAAGATCCAGAAGGAGTTCACGACCTTCGCGACCAAGCTCAACATCCCCGACCTCGAGGTCATCCCGATCTCGGCCCTTCAGGGCGACAACGTGGTCAACCGGTCCGAGAACACGCCGTGGTACTCCGGCCCGACGCTGATGCACCACCTCGAGAACGTCCACGTCGCCTCGGACCGCGACCTCGTGGACACCCGCTTCCCGGTGCAGTACGTCATCCGGCCCAAGTCCGACGCCTACCACGACTTCCGCGGCTACGCCGGCCAGGTCGCCGGTGGCGTGCTGAAGAAGGGCGACGAGGTCGTCGTGCTGCCCAGCGGCATGACGTCGACGATCTCGAGGGTCGAGCTCTTCGACAACGAGGTCTCCGAGGCGTTCCCGCCGATGTCGGTGACGGTCCACCTCGAGGACGACGTCGACGTGTCGCGCGGCGACATGATCGCCCGCCCGAAGAACGCCCCCAAGCCCAGCCAGGACATCGACGCCATGGTCTGCTGGATGACCAACGAGCCGCTGCGCCCGCGCCAGAAGCTCGCCATCAAGCACACCACCCGCACCGGCCGGGCGATGGTCAAGGACATCCAGTACCGCCTCGACGTGAACTCGCTGCACCGCGACCAGGAGGCCGGCGAGCTCGGGCTCAACGAGATCGGCCGCGTCCAGTTCCGCACCACGGTGCCACTGCTGTGCGACCCGTACTCGAAGAACCGCACGACGGGTTCGTTCATCCTGATCGACGAGGCGACCGGCGTCACCGTCGGCGCGGGGATGATCAACAGCGCCTCTTGACGACCCCGGTCCGATCCGGGCGGGACCTGCGCTCGCCTCTCGGGCAACCGCGCTCGTCCCCATGAAGCATGTCGACAGTCGACCGAAGAGTCAGGAGCATTGCGTGACAGAGCCCGAGGACTGGCAACTGCGGATGGTCGAGAACGCCGCCCGGCGTCTCAGCGCCGCCGCGGCGGACGTGGCTCGCCAGGCCCCGACTGTGGCACGGGCGGGGGCTGCCATCGGCGCAGCACTACGCTCCGGACAGAAGGTCCTGGTGGCCGGCAACGGCGGAAGCGCAGCGTGCGCTCAGCACTTCGCGGCCGAGTTCACGGGAAAGCTTGCGATGGACCGGGATCCTCTGCCCGCCATCGCGCTCACCGTGGACACGTCTGCCCTCACGGCCATCGCGAACGACTGGTCGTTCGACCAGGTCTTCGCCCGACAAGTACGCGCCCACGGCAAGCCGGGAGACGTCCTCGTCGCGATGTCGACCAGCGGGACCAGTCGCAACGTACGCCTCGCCGTGGAAGCAGCCGCTGAGCTCGGGGTCACCACGATCGTGCTCACTGGCAAGGTCAACACCCTGGGCGGTGACGTCTCCCTCATGGCCTCGGTGCGGGAGACCGCGCGAGTCCAGGAGGTGCACGACCTGGTGCTGCACGAGCTGGCCCAGATCGCAGAACGAGTGGTCTTCGACGACCTGGGCGACGATGCGAGTGCTGACCGCTTCGGCGCAGTGATCGATCGCGACGAGATGGGGGCGTTCCGCGAGTGGTGCACCTCGTCGGGGCAGACGCTGGTGACGACGAACGGGGTCTTCGACCTGCTGCACGAGGGGCACCTCAGCTCGTTGCGCGCGGCGCGCAGCCACGGCGACCAGCTGGTCGTCGTCGTGAACACGGACGAGTCGGTTCGGCGCCTGAAGGGCGAGCATCGGCCCGTGCAGGAGGAAGCGGTGCGCGTTCGCGAGCTGCTGCGATCTGGCAGCGTCGACCACGTGGTGCTCATGAGCGATGACACGCCAGTGGAGATCCTCGGCGCCCTACGACCCGACATCCACTGCAAGGGCGAGGAGTACGCGTCGCGCCCGATGCCTGAACGCCTCGTGGTCGAGTCGAACGGCGGGCGGATCGAGCTGCTTCCCCTCGAACCGGGACTCTCGACCACCGCGATCGTTGAGAGGATGCAGACCTCGTGACTGTTGCGGTCATCGGAGACGTGATGCTCGACGTCTTCGAGGAAGGGCGTGTCGACAGGATCAGCCCCGAGGCACCCGTGCCGGTCCTGCACAATCCTCGCGGCCACGATGTGTTGGGTGGTGCAGCGAACACTGCCCGCAACATCCACAGCCTGGGCGTGAACGCGTTCCTCGTGGGGTTGGTAGGCGATGACCACGCCGGCCGTAGGTGCAGGGAGCTGACGCTCGAGGCACGCCTGGAAGACGGCTTGGCCACGGCAGAATCCTGGCGCACGGTCGTCAAGCACCGTTTCATGGCTGGCGGGCAGCAGATGCTCCGCGTGGACACCGAGGACCCCTTGCCCGAAGGAGTCGCGTCAGGGTTGGTCCCGGTCGTGCGGGAGCGCCTCGCTGGATCGGTCGCCGTGGTGCTGTCGGACTACGACAAGGGCGTCGTGTCGGACGAGGTTGCCATCGCCGCCATCGCTGCTGCTCACTCGGCCGGCGTGCCGACCATTGTCGACAGCAAACGGCTCGACCCGAGCGTGTTCCGAGGTTGCACGGTGATCGCGCCCAACCACAACGAAGCCACCCGCATGACTGGCACCTCAGACCCGGCCCTGGCAGCTGCCAAGATCGCGTCGATGACCGAGTCGGCAGTCCTGGTGACACTGGGAGCAGACGGCATGCTGCTGTTCGACCAGGGCCAGGTGCACCTCGTCCACTCACGTGCACGCGAGGTCGCAGATGTGACCGGGGCGGGAGACTCGGTCACTGCTGGCCTGACAGTTGCGCTGGTCGAAGGAGCGACGTTGATCGAAGCAGCCGAGTTCGCGACCGCGGTTGCTGCGGTCGCAGTCGAGCACCGAGGGACCTACGCAGTGACTCGCGACGACCTCCGGGCGATCGAGACGTCGTGACCCCTCGGCACCTCCTGATCCTCCGCCACGGCGAGACGACGATGTCGATGGCCGGGGTGTACGCCAGCAGGACCGACGTGGGCCTCTCCGAGCAAGGAAGGGCAACTGCCGGCGCGTGGTCATCACTGACCGGAGTCACCGGCCTGCACTCACCCTTGCGCCGCGCGGCAGCGACGGCCGAGCTGGCTCGCCTGAGCTCGAGCGTCCTCGAGGACCTGACCGAATGGGACCTGGGGACCTTGGAAGGTCGCAACTCCGAGGACTATCGCCAACAGAATCCTCAGTGGAACCTCTTCAGGGACGGTGCGCCGAGCGGCGAGCAGCCCGAGGACGCCATCGCGCGTGCGGATCGCGTACTGGCGCATGCCTCCCAGGTGGACGCGGAGGTGGTCGTCCTCGTGGGCCATGGTCAGTTCTCGAAGACACTCGCCACCCGTGTCCTGGGTCTGCCGCTCGCGACCGCGACACGGATGGTCTGGGGGCCTGGGCGTGCGGCGTTGTTCTCCTGGAGGCACAGCATCAGTGACTACGCGCTGGCGGGATGGAATCGAACGCCAGCACCCCTTGACCAGCTCCTGGAGGGGAACAGTTGAGCCAACGAGGCAACCCGGTCCTGCGCCGAGCCGACGCCGCTCTCGGCCCCGTCCTGATCGCGTCGGTCGGGATGCTGCTGCGGATACGAAAGCTTCTCCCGTCCCGGCGCTCCGACGCGGACACCACCTTGCTCGTGTGCTTCGGAGCGATTGGCGACCTGCTGCTGTTGGCGGCAGTTGCTCAGCGCACTCTCCCGGGTCAACGACTGCTCGTCGCGTGTACTCCTGAGAATCGCGGCGCTGTCACCGTCTTTCCCGACCTCTTCGATGACGTCCTGGTCGTCCACCTGCGCCGCCCGTGGAGCTTGAGTCGCGCGCTCCGCGGCGTGCGGGTCTCCCGCGTCATCGACTCGACCCAGTGGGCCAACGTCAGCGCCCTCCAAGTGGGCTTCCTCGGACTCGCCCAGCCTCGCAGCCACCTCAGCGGGTTCGCGTCCGCTTCGGGAACACGGCGACTCGTCTATGACGATCTGGTCCCTCACTCATCCAGCTCCCATGAGACTGAGAACTTTGCCGCTCTTCTCGGCGCATCCGACTTCGATCCCGACTCCCTCGTCACGGGAATGCCCGCAACCACGTCGACCGTTGCGCTTCACCTGTGGCCCTCGGGCACCAGGAGCCACCTCAAGGAATGGCCGCTGAGCCACTGGGTCGAGCTCGCTCAGCGACTGCACGATCGCGGTTGCACCGTGGTCGTCACTGGCGGCCCCGCCGACCGGGAGCGCAACGACCGGTTCATCGCGGCCACCGGTCTTGACGTCACGAACCTCGCCGGCGAGCTCTCGCTCAAGCAAGCCCATGACTACTTCCGTGACGAGGTTGCGCTCTGCGTGAGCGTCAACACCGGCACGATGCACCTGGCGACCCTTGCGGGAACTGCAGTGGTCGCACTGAACGGCCCCACCAACCCCGTCCGGTGGGGCCCCGTCGGCCCCCATGCAGTTGCGTTGCTGCCCAGCTCGGGCAACTTCGGATACCTCAACTACGGATTCGAGTACCCGACAACAGATGACGAGGCCTACTCCCTCGACAATCTGAGCGTGGACGCTGTGTCTCACGCGTGCTTCGCCCTGCTACCAGCGCAGCCCGACGGAGCAACAGATCAGGTCAAGAGTCCGCTCACGGAGTAGAAGCCGATGAGCAGCACCGTCACCGGCACGCTCAGAATCATCAACCTCCTGGTGCCCTCCTCCCCCCGTCCCGCACGAAGCAGAGGGATGTAGAACAGGTAGTAGCGGGCGTTCTGGAAGGCATGCGTGATGGCAGTGAAGCTGACCACGGTCAGCAGTGCCGCCTTGAGCTCTGCGGCACCCCAAGCCTTCTGCCACGTCTCTCTCCGAAAAGCCCGACGCCCGAACAGGAACGCGAGGACGAGCAGCGAGGACGGGATCGAGAACCAGTAATCCACGTCCGGGTTGATCGACAGGATCGACGAGGCGGCAAAGACGCCCACTGTCTCAACAACTGAGTAGTCCGGGTTCGCGAACTCGCGGGTGTACTGGTATCCGGCCAGGCCCGGCACTACGTCAGCCAAGAAATTGAATTGAGATCCGACGGCCACGGCGAGGCCGAGGATCGCGAGAACGAGAACCGGACGGACGGGAAATCGTCGGAAGAAGAGCACAGCGAGCCTGAACGCGACGATGACGTAGCCGTTCTTCTCGTCCAGCCACGACGAGAGCGCCACCAGTCCGACCAGCACCGCGGCCTCCTGCTTCGCAGTGAGCCTCGTCGAGATGATCGCCAGCGGGAAGAACACGAACTCGATCTTGATCTTGGTGACGCAATAGGCGGCGGCCGGGAGCGCCAAGAAGGTCACCAACGTCGAGTGCTCGATCAGCTTGAGGCGGCGCAGCACCAGCAGTTCGAGGAGCGCGAATCCCACCATGAGAATGCGAAGGTCGACCTGATTGGCGGGACCCCAGCCTCCCGGTCCGGGCGCGTAGATCTCATTGAATTGTCTCCACCCTCTGATCGCGTCACCGAGTCCCTGGACCTCTGGACTGATAAATGCGATGCACAACGCGGCATTGATCATGAAGACGAGACAGGCGAATAGCAAGTCCAAGTCGGACGCACGCACACGTCGTGAGCGCGAGGCTGAGGATGCCAGGGAAGGCGGCGACTGCTTGTTCATGAGGCCACGAGACGCTTTCCCAAACGGATCGCCGGCTTCTCGACGAGTCGGTGCAGGATCAACGAGACCGCGGTCGTCGCTATCAAGACGACGGCGAATCGACCGATCCCGAGAGGGATATGATCTTCGATCAAGAAGATGACAGGGAAGTGGAACAAATAGATGCCGTACGAAGCGTCGCCCAAGTGCGTCAACAGCTTGCCAGGATTCTTCTTCATCGCCCACACCATCAGAAGGAATGCGCCCCCTCCCACGGTGTAGCTGACGATGTAGCGCGAAACGGTCTCCTGGAACTCCGCATCAAATGAATAGGCCAACGCGCACGTAGGCACAATGACCGCCAGGTAGGTGGGGACCGCGGCACGGACACCGGCCCCGACCGTCGGAGCCATCCGGACCTTGGCTCCCACGAACATGCAGAAGAGTCCCAGCGGGATGGCGACTGGAATCTTGGCCTCGAGCGCCCAGCGCGCGAAGCCGCTGGCGACCGCGATGCACCCGAACAGCCCCACCGTCCACGACAGACGCGACGAGAGGAGCGATGGCAGCTTCCAGAGGAGAAGGCACACCGTGACGTACAGGCAGAACTCGATGGTCAAGGTCCAGTACACGCTGATCCCGTTCGGCATCCCTATCAGCTGTTGGCCCATGGTGAGGTTGGCGATCCAGGCACCCGGAGAAAGTCTCGAGGACCACAGGGCAAAGGCGACAGCGAGAGAGATCCAGTAGAGCGGGTACAGGCGAAGGACGCGCGTCACGAGGAAGTCCTTGATGGATCCCTTCCGGAGCGCGCTGGGGATGACGAGATATCCCGAGATGAAGAAGAAGAGGATCACTCCGATCTTGCCGGGATCGAAGACGTACTCGTAGAACCAACCGGACTTCGTCACCGTGTGCGACCAGACCACGAGGACACACGCGAGTCCGCGCACGCCATCGATGAGAAGAGCACGGCGCGTGGCCTCCCGCTCCCCCACCTGGGTCACGAGTCCAGGCCCTTGAGACGTCCTACGTAGGTCGCGGTGAGGTGTGCCTTCATCTCGAGCAGGCGTGCCGACTCCGCCGCGAGCTCGCTCGGCTCGGCGAACCGTGCGATGGCCTCCAGGACCACGGCCTCGTCAGTCGTCACCAGAGAGCCGAACCCGGCAACCGTGGCCGCGCGCCGGTCGTGGCCCAGGAGGATGTTGGGCACGCCCACCGACGAGGAGATTCCGCAGCCGTGAACTCGGCTGGAGACCACGTACCGGTACTCGCCCATCAGGCTCGGGTAGTCGAGCGCATCGAACGCGTAGCGCACGCGTTCGCGACCGAAGAGCGTGGCGGCCGTGTCCACCTCGTCGTAGTAGTTGCAGACGACCTCGGTGTCGGGGTGCTGCTCGATCACCCTGTGGAAGATCGCGTTCTGGAGCGCCTCGTGCTCCGCGCTGACCCGGTGCCCCCGGTTGGTGTGGGCCGCCGTGTAGACGAGTCCGATCTTGCTCGTTGGATCGGGCTCCACAGTGGAGGGCGCAGCCAGGAAGGCCGGGCAGGTGATCCACTCGCACTCGATCCCGTACCGGTTCGTGAGCTCGCCATGCAGGTATTCGTCGCGCACCGTGACCACTGCCGCAGAACGGAGCACGTCGACCTCGGTCTTCGACAGCTTCACCGCACGGTTCGACGCGCCGATGCCCAGGAAGAGGACCTGGCCGTGGAACGTCGACAGCTTCTCGTAGAGCCCGTGGAGTCGGCCACCGAACCAGCCAGGAGAGCCACAGAACACCACTGCGTCGAAGAAGTTGATGTCGTTGTGCGGGCCGAAGGAGTTGTCGAAGTGGGCCGTGTGCACGAAGGCGTCCACATAGCCGGCAGACAGGTTCGCTGCGCGAACCTTGAACGGGTTGAACCGCGACCACTTGGCCGTGACTTGGGGGCTCTTGTTGTAGATCGCCTCCACGCGCGGACTCCAGCCCGCCGCGCGGAGCGCCGCCCGTACGCCGCCCATGATGAACTCGTCACCGGGGTTCCACTGCCGCGTGGTCACGTAAAGGATGTTCTGTTGGTCGGTCATGCGGTTACAGGGTCCATTCGTCGGATGAGCAGAAGTCGGACAACGAGTCCGGAAGCCGTGACACACGCAATCATCGCGTAGATCATGTACGGCCAGTTCACGGTGTTCCACGCGGCCGTGAAGGCCAGCGCGACGATGCCGGCCACGGCCGGCACCGCAAGTGTTCGCCGGACCTGGCGGCCGGCGAGGAGGAAGGGCGACAGGGCGAGGTTGAAGGTCTGGAACATGACGAGCAGCCCGATCAGGAGGTAGGCGTCACCGCCGAGCTCGCGACTGCCGAACAGCAGCGTCTCGATCCAGCCCCCAGCCGTCGCCATCGCCACGAACCACGCGACTCCGAGGGCTCCGTGCGCGACCACGACCTGCTTCAACCTGATGGTGCCGTCGACCATCAGGGACAGGACCATGCGGTAGGCCACGCTCTGGATCAGCAACCCCGCCTGGACGAGGTACATGACCCGACTGATCGTGGCGTACTCGTCGGCAGACGCCACGAAGCTGGTCATGAACAGGACACCTTGGGTGAACAGCGAGGTGAAGAGAAAGTTCAGGCAGTAGTCCCAACCATGGAACGTCCCACGGAGAGGCCAGCGGCCCCGCTGTCGTCGCCGCCCCGACAGGGCAGATCTCAGCTCGGTCGGCGCCATCACCGCAGTCGCCGCAAGCGTGCTCGCAACCGGCGCCCACCCGAGTGCGTAGCCGCCACACAGGACGACGCTCGAGATGGTGGTCGTCACGCAGATGACGCCGTACTCACCGGGCCGTCCCTCTGCCCGAGCGGCGGCCAGGAGCATCATCGGGACGCTCCTGCTGAAGTGGAGAAACAGCAGGGTCGCGGTCGACAACCAGATGTCGCCGTACAGCAACACCACCGGCGACAAGATGATCAGTCGCAGGAAGATCCGCGCCGATTCCGCCGGCACATCGACCGCTCGCTCCACCGTGATCTTGTCGTGCACGCCGAACAGGACGACCGACGAGACGATGAGGAGCTGGTGGTACATCTGCGAGTACTCACCGAGATCCGTACGGCTGAGGGTCCGCGCCGCTGCCAGGATGGGCAGCATCAGCGTCGCTCGGACGAGCATGAAACCCAGGTCGAACTGGGCGACCCTTCTAGTGAATCCCGAGATCACGCCGCCACCGAGCCAGGTCGAACTGAAACGTTGATTCGAGATAGTCGACGTCAACCGCGAATTGTCGGCCGTAGCGATCGATGTGCTCCTGCGTCAGCTCAGGCTTCTCCTCGAAGTCCTTGTAGAGCATCGCCTGCACCATCTTGGAGGACTTGACGCCACCGACCACTCGAGGCAGCCCCAGCGCTCGGACCCCGTTCGCGCCGTGCTTGGCGGCCGCCGCCAGCCAGCGATTGCGGGCCGACCCCGCCTCGTTCACACGATCGCGGGACCGCTCGTAGGCAAAGCGGTCGGGGTCGACACCGATGAACGCGAACAGGTCTCGCAGGAACTGCTCAGGATCCGTGGTCATTCGGTCGTACGTCGTGACACGGAGCTCACTGTCGGCGAACTGCTCGACGAAATGAGGAAGGTGCCGCGAGTACCTGCTGTTGTCCAATATCTTCGGATAGCGGCGCACCGCGTCATCGAAGGACAGAGGGACCTGACCCGCACGGGCCATGTAGAGGAACTGGGAGAAGCTCCGCTCCAGGGGCGAACGGACAACACTCAGCAACGTGAATCGCTGCAGATCGCTCCTAATGCGCAGCGGGACTTCCCTGTCGAACAGGTAGTCGTGGCTGACGTCACACATGACGCGTTGCCCTGCGGTGGGATTGAACTGACGCTCGTACCATCCCCAGCCCCGATCATAATTCCGATCGAAGTAGTACACATCCTTTGCGGCACTCACGTGGAGCTCAGGGTGCCGGGCCAGAGTGTCGCTCAGCCACGTCGATCCGACTTTGTCGGGACCGATGAACAGGAAGAACGGCGTCGCCGAAGAAGGACGCCGGATCCGGTCGAACGGAATGTTGTTCAAGAGTGGGCCCCTCTGCTGAGTCAGCGGGTCGAGGGAATGAAGGGGCGTGGCCTGCACTTCACGAAAAGGTGCCACGACGGCACGGCAGACAGCCTGATTCTAGAGTGCCCACCGGCATACTCGAAATCCAACGACGCACCGCTTCGAGGGTCACGGCTTGGCCATTCGACAGGACGGCGCCGACGGCACCATTGCTGCGCATGGCACACTCGCCCGATGGAGACCTCGGACCCAGATGTGCCACGCGCACGCCGCTCGCTTTCCTTGGCACTGCTGGCGGCTTCGGTGGCCATGTCCCTCGCGGCGCCGATCCCCCCAGCAGCGTCCCAGCCTGACGGGGCCCACGACCCGTTCGGGCCGGGCTCGCCTGAGGGCGTCGTCAAGAAGAAGACCGTCACACGCGAGTTCTTCTCAACGTCCGTCGAGATCGGCCTTGACGGCGCGACTTCGTGGCCCGCGTTGGATGTCGGAGCGGTTCGGACCGGCACCAAGTGGCGCTTCATCGAGACGTCTCCGGGCGTGTACAGCTGGACCAGGCTCGACCGTCAAGTCGCGACCGTGGAGGCCCACGGCGCCACACCGCTGGTCGTCATCGGCGGAACGCCCCGGTTCCACGTCGCCAATCCGGACAAGCCGACGCTGACCTCACCGCCTCGGCTCGCACCATTCCGTAGATTCGTGCGCGCCCTCGTCGAACGCTACGGAGATCGCGTCGACTACCAGGTGTGGAACGAACCGAATGTGTCCCTCTTCTTCGATGGGACCCCGGCGCAGATGGCCGCGATGACCAAGGTCGTCGGCAGCACCGTGCGTCAGATCTCTCCCGCGTCCACCGTGGTTGCGCCCTCGTTCCCGCTCCGCGGGACGAGCGACGCCTTCAGGGTCTGGTTCCGGGCGTACTGGGGCCAGACACTCGGCAAGAAGGGCCGTCCCGTCGGGAAGTTCGTCGACGCGGCAAGCATCAGCGCATACCCGTTGGAGCACGAGGATCCCGAGGATGCGCTCGCTCTCACCCAATGGGCGCGGCGCACCGTCGCCAGGAGTGGATTCCACGGGCCTCTGTGGGCCACGGAGATCAACTACGGGGCAAGTGGCGGCCTGCCCACTGTGGCGCCCATTCCGATGGACCGGCAGGTGGCGTACGTCATCCGGACCTTCGCGCTTCACGCGACGGCTGGCGCGGACCGGGTCTACTGGTGGAACTGGGACGGCAGCGAGACCGTGAACACCCATCTCAATGACGGAACGGGTTCCCTCACGCCCGCCGGGGTTGCGTTCGGCGTCGTCGAGGACTGGCTGCTCGGCACTCGCCCCAAGGGGTGCACAGTCTCGAAGGCCACGACCCGTTGCCGGTTCCGCGTCAGCCGAGGGCTCGACCGCTACGTGTACTGGACGCGATCGGGTCGTCCCAGCGCCGTGCGTCTTCCCGCTGGCGCCGTGGAGAAGACCGACCCCCAGGGCCGGACCACGGCCGTGAGCTCACGAGCCCGGATGCGCGTCGGTCTCACGCCCAAGATGGTCACGGTGCGCCGGTAGCGGCCCAGCGTTGCGTGTCGGCTCCGACGGACGTACGGCTTCTTCGTGCTGGCTCAGTACGCGCCGTCAGACGCCGCCACGGCGCGAACCGTGCGCCACAGGATCATCACGTCCGAGGTGATGGACCAGTTCTCGACGTAGTGGACGTCCAGACGGATCGCCTCTTCGTAGGACAGGTTGGACCGTCCCGAGACCTGCCAGAGCCCGGTCATGCCCGGACGAACGGTCAGGCGACGAGTGGCCACGTGGTCGTAGTTCGCGACCTCGAAGTCTCGCTGGGGACGAGGACCGACCAGGCTCATGTCGCCCTTGAGCACGTTGAACAGCTGCGGCAGCTCGTCGATGGAGAAGCGTCGGAGGAATGCGCCGACCCGAGTCAGGCGCGGGTCGTGGGTCACCTTCGGGAGCTCGCCGAGAGTCTTTCCCTGTGCCTTCAACAGCCGCTCGAGCTCTGCATCGGCGCCCACGCGCATCGACCGGAACTTGATCATCCCGAAGGCGTGGCCGTCCTTGCCGACCCGTTCCTGGCGGTAGAACACCGGGCCGGCGCTCGAGAGCTTCACCGCCAGGGCGGCGCCGATGAGAACGGGGCTGATGGCGATGAGGATGAGGGCCGCTCCGACGCAGTCGAAGAGGGTCTTGGCAAACTTCCCAGCTCCGGCGTACTGCGGCTCGCTCAGGTGCAGCAGGGGCATACCAGAGACGTCGTCGAGCGTCAGGCGACCCGACGAGACGTCGAGGACGTTCGGCGACAACAGCACGTCGATGCCTGTCCCCTCCAGCTGCCAGGTGAGGTCCCGCAACGATTCGTCGCCGAGGTGCTCGGTGTCGGTGATCAGCACTGCCTGCGCGCGCGAGCTCATGAGGGCCTCGGCGAGGTCCACGTGGGACGACATGACCGGGACGTCGCCCCCGGCAGACCTCATGGTCCGGGTCAGCGGCTGGGCACTGTCGGGGACCCACACCCCAGACACTCGGTACCCAGCACCGACGTGGCGGGCGAACCAGCGCGTCAGCTGCCCGGCCGAGCGCTCACCTCCCACCACCAGCACGCGGGTGAGCGCTCGTCCGTCCTCGCGCGCGCGCTGGAGGCCGACCCGGGCGATCTTCCGCTCGATCAGGAGTCCAGCGAGCCCGAGGGGGAACGCGGTGGCGACGTAGAGCCGTGAGGCGTCCACCTTGAACGCCACGGACAGGATGGCCAGCACCGCAAAGACCCGGAAGGTGGCCACGACGACCCGGCGGTACTCCTCCGCGCCGTGGCCCACGATGCGGAGCTTGCGAGTCTGGTGAAGCTGGAGCGAGGTCCACCACAGGACGACGAGCATGAGGCCGAGGACCGGGTAGGGCACCCGCAGCCCGTCCACGCTCTTCTGCGTGGCGAGACCGAACCACGCCGCCTGCGCGACACCGAGAGCAAGGAGCAGGACGAAGAGGTCGCCGAGGAACAGGAAGCGCGCGTAACGCCTGCGCCAGTCGTCGGGATCACCGCTGACCGCCTCGGCATAACGAGGGTCCTCGGCCAGGCGCGGGCGAGAGATCACGGAAGGGCGTGGCGCGACGAGGTCGACGGAAGCCAGCTGCTGCTCGGGGCGTCGGACGAGCACCGCGCTTCGCAGTGCGGTGGCCAGTTGGTCTGCGTGCGTCATTCCATCCCCCACGGATGTCCTACATGCCGAGGTCCGATGACCACGGCGCGTACTCGGAACAACGTTGGCCCGAGGTAAAGGTCATGTTGACATGGACGCCGGTGGTAAAGAAATCCGGGCAGCGAGTTGCAACAAATCTTCACCTGCCCGAAACCGTGACCTCGGCCGACGAGACCGTCGACACCCCTCCTGGTCGCCGAGCCAGCCACAGCGCGACCACCCATGTTCGTCCTACGTTCGTCGAACCCGCGGCGCCCATCCATGGCCGGCGGGGTAGGGCGGCCTAAGTTAATACTTGACCCAATTCGAGACTTCTTCGGCATACGTGGCCCAGAATGACCCCATGGACTCGCGACTTGCCGACGTGCTCGCGCAGACCGACCGCGCAGCACTGGGTGGTCGGCTCCGGTCCGCGCGCCAGGCGCGCGGCCTCACGCAGGGTGAGGTGGCCGACGACGTCATGTCGGTTGCCTACCTCTCGCGCATCGAGTCCGGGCACCGCCAGCCCACCGCGCCCGCCCTCGAGGCCCTGGCCGCCAGGCTCGAGGTCTCCGTGGAGTCCCTGCTCGGAGTGGCGGACCAGCGCGAGGTCGACGAGATGCGCCTCGCGCTCAACTACGCCGAGCTCTCGCTCGAGTCGGGTCAGCCGCAGGACGCCGAGCTGCACCTGAGCAAGGTGCTCGAGGCGCTCACGACGAGCCAGATGGACGGCCTGCGCGAGCGCGCGCGCCTCCTCCACGCGCGCGCCCTCGAGGCCACCAAGCGCGAGGACGACGCCGTCCTCGAGCTCGAGGCGCTGCTCGATGAGCCGACGATCGACGGCATGACACGGATCGAGGCCGGCATCGCGCTGAGCCGGATCTTCCGTGAGACCGGCGACCTGGGCCGCGCCATCGAGTGCGGAGAGCGTGTCATGGCGCAGGTCGAGGGTGCCGGTCTGGGCGCGTGCGACGAGGCCGTGCAGCTCGCGGTCACCGTGGCCGCCGCGCACTTCGAGCGGGGCGACACCGCCCACGCCGTACGCCTCTGCCGCAAGGCGATCACGCGCGCCGAGACCCTCGGGTCGCCGAGGGCTCGTGCGTCGGCCTACTGGAACGCCAGCGTCATGCAGGGCAGGCGCGGGGACGTCGCCGCGGCCGTGCCGCTCGCCGAGCGCGCCCTCGCGCTGATGGGTGAGGGTCAGGACTCCCGCAACCTCGCCCGACTGCGCACCGAGGTGGGTCGGCTCCAGCTCGAGCTCGACCCGCCCGCCCTCGCCGACGCACGCCACAACCTCGAGCAGGCCGCCGCCGACATGAAGTGGAGCAGCGCGAGCCCCGTCGATGTGGCCTACACACTGCTGGGACTGGCCCGGGTGGCCTTCCTCACCGGGCGACCTCGCCGAGAGTCGCGACCTCGTCGCGCAGGTACACACGACCACTGAAGGAACCGCGCCGATCGTGGAGGCCGAGGCCCTGACCCTGGAGGGCAGGACCTATGCAGCCGAGGGCGCGACGGATCGCGCCGCGACCTGCTACCAGGCCGCGGTGCTCCGCTTGTCGGCGATCGGCGCTGACCAGGGAGCCGCACAGCTCTGGTTCGACCTCGCCGACCTCCTCCACGGAGTCGGCCTTCACGAGGCCGCGATGGATGCCTACCGCCGTGCGGCGGTCTCGTCCGGACTGCGGACGCGCGTGGCGTCCACCACGCTCGCCCGCAGCTGAGATCCGGAGCGTTCAGGCTCCTGCTGCTGCGATCAGCAGCACCAGACGCTGCGCGCCGTCTGCTTGGCGGGCGCGGCGTCGGCGGGTGCGGTCATGCCCGCGAGGCTGACAACGGCGATGAGGGCGATGAGAAGGCGGGGGGCCTTGGTCTTCATGTGTGTCTCCAGGGTTTGTTGTGCTGTGTGGGGTTGGTGAGCAGCGTCCCGAGAGAAAGCTGTCGAAAGAAATAGTCCCAAAACCTGTGCAGAGTGTGTCGTGCTTTGGCAAACTAAGGCAATAGCCGTTGGCAAATGCTCCTGACGCAGACGTTGACGACAGCCTCGCGAGATGGCCCCCACCTCGCGAGACACGCACCGGACCCCACCCGGTACGCGCCCGGACCCCCCGCACTCGTGCGGGGGGTTCTCGCGTTCTCAGGCGTGCAGGGGAAGGTCTTCGCGCTCATCGGGGCAGCTCGACGCGCACAGAGGTTCCCTCACCGGCGACGCTCTCGACGGACACCACGCCGCCGTGGGCCTCGACGATCGTCCGGACGATGCTCAGGCCTAGACCAGTTCCTCCGATCTGGCGCCTGAGGGCGTTCTGGCCGCGGAAGAAGCGCCCGAACACCTCGTGCACGTCCTTGGCGTCGATGCCCTCGCCGTCGTCCCTCACCGTCAGCACGACCCCCGCGTCGCCCTCGGCCAGGACCACTTCGACGTGTCCGCCGGGCCGGCTGTAGAGGATGGCGTTGGCGATCAGGTTGTCGAGCACCTGCCGAAGCCGGATGCCGTCGGCCACTGCCTCGAGGGAGCTCGGGTGGTCGCTGGCGAGCTCCACACCTGCCCCTGCCGCGTCCACGGCTGCCGCCTCCACTGCCTCGCGGAGCACCGTGACGAGGTCCACCAGGTAGGGGTCGACGACGGGCGACCCGGCCGACGCCTGTGTCGAGAAGATCAGGTCGGCGACCAGGTGCGAGAGACGGAGCATGTTGCGGCGGGCTGCCGTCACCTGCTGGCGCGCGCCGGGCACGGACTCCACCGACTCGTCGAGCAGCTCGAGGTAGGCCAGGGCAGCCGTCAGGGGCGTACGCAGCTCGTGGGAGACGGTCGCCACGAACTCGTCCTTGACGTTGACCGCCCGGATCAGCTGAGTCACGTCGTTGTAGGCCAGCACGGCGCCCGTGAGGGCGCCGGTGCGGTCGTGCACGGTGCGCGCCGACACCGACAACGCCCGGCGGTCCGCAGGCTCCTCCCCTATCCAGATGAGCAGGTCGTCGAACTCCTCGCCGGCCGTCGCACGCGCACACGGGATCTCGTCGGCCGTGAGCGTCCGCGACTGCTCGGCGTCGTAGACGAAGCCGTCCTGCCCGGACTGGCCGAGGTGCCCGTCGGGGAACGCGATGTCCAGGAGCTCACGCTGGCGCCGGTTGTACGCCGAGTAGCTGCCGTCGGCGTCGACCAGGAGAAGTCCCACGGAGACGCTCTCGAAGAGGGCCTGCGCCTTGCGCTCGACGTCGAACGCGGCATCCTCGGCCGCCTCCAGTCGCTCGACGAACGCGTGGCGCTCGGTGCGGTCAGCGATCTGGGAGATGAAGTGGATCGGCTCGCCGTCGGAGTCGCGGAGCAACGCCACGGAGAGGTCCCCGATGAGGATGCTGCCGTCGGCGCAGACGTAGCGCTTCGTGACGCGGTAGGAGCCGATCTCGCCGGCGAGCGAGCGCTCGACGAGGCGCAGGTCGCGCGCGAGGTCGTCCGGGTGCGTGATGTCGTGGAACGTCAGACCGGTGAGCGTCTCCGGCTCGTAGCCGAGCATGTCGCAGAGCGCCACGTTGGCCGTGACGATGTCCCCGGTCAGCGAGACGATCGCCATCCCGACAGGCGAGTGCTCCATGGTGAGCCGCCACAGGTCACCGGTCTCGGGCAGTCGAGTGTCCACGACACGACCCCCTTCCCGAACCCGAGATTCCACGGTACGAGCGCGCCCAGTGTCCCACCCGAACTTGGAGAGAAACAGGAGGAAAATGCGGAAACCGCCCCGTGCGCGTGGCGCGGGGCGGATTCCTCGGCGTGGTCAGGCCGTGACGAGCACCTGCACCTCGGCCACGGAGCCGGTGGTGGCGGTGACCGTCGTGTCGACGGGCTCGGCCTTGGGAGCCAGCGTGCGCAGCGTCCACTCGCCGTCGCCGGCGAAGAACCTGAAGTGCCCGGTCGCCGACGTCGGCACCTCGGCGGTGAACTCACCGGTCCGGTCGAGGAGGCGTACGTAGGCGTTGCCCACCGGCTCGCCGCCGGCGCCGCGCAGGACCTGGCCCTGGATCACGGCCTCCTTGGCGACGTTGACGCCGTCGAGCGACAGACCGCCCTCGGTCGCGCCGCACATCAGGCGTCTCCCCGCTCGTCGCCGAGGGCGACCGGGACGCCCACGAGGGAGCCGTACTCGGTCCACGAGCCGTCGTAGTTCTTCACGTTCGCCTGGCCGAGCAGCTCCTTGAGCACGAACCACGTGTGCGACGAGCGCTCGCCGATGCGGCAGTAGGCGATGGTGTCCTTGTCCCAGTCGACGCCGGCCTCGCTGTAGATCGTCTTCAGCTCGTCGTCGGACTTGAAGGTGCCGTCGTCGTTGGCCGCCTTGCTCCACGGCACGCTCGCCGCGGTCGGGATGTGGCCGGCACGCTGGGCCTGCTCCTGCGGGAGGTGGGCCGGGGCGAGCAGGCGGCCGGCGTACTCGTCGGGGCTGCGCACGTCGACGAGGTTCTGGGTGCCGATGGCCTCGACCACCTCGTCACGGAACGCACGGATCGAGGAGTCCTGCTCGGTCGCGGTGTACGACGTCGCGGCGCGGCTCGGGGGCGCGTCGGTCAGCTCGCGGGAGTCGAGCTCCCACTTCTTGCGACCACCGTCGAGCAGCTTGACGTCCTGGTGGCCGTAGAGCTTGAAGTACCAGTAGGCGTAGGCGGCGAACCAGTTGTTGTTGCCGCCGTAGAGGACGACGGTGTCGTCGTTGGCAACGCCACGCTCGGAGAGGAGCGCCTCGAACTGCGCCTTGTTCACGAAGTCGCGGCGGACCTGGTCCTGGAGGTCCGTGGTCCAGTCGAGCTTGATGGCGCCCTTGATGTGGCCCTTGTCGTAGGCGGTGGTGTCCTCGTCGACCTCGATGAGGACGATGCCGTCGGTGTCGAGGTTGTCCTCGACCCACTGGGCAGTGACGAGAGTGTTCTCGCGGCTCATGGTGGTGTGCTCCTTGCTGGTGGTGAACAGTCGTGGATGGGGCGGCAGATGCTGATCAAGCGGTGGCGCGACGGAGAAGCAGGTAGACCTCGCATCCCAGGCAGAACGCGAAGACTGCGTTGAGGAGGGCTGCGACGAGCGCGGCGCCGACGGCGACCTGACCGAGCAGGGTCGCACCCGACAGGAGCGCGACCAGGCCGACCACGGTGAATGCGAGGCCGACGGCCTGGGCGAAGCGTGGAGGCTCGGGCGCCTCGAGCTCGGACGGCGGCGCCAGTCGGGGCCGGACGAACGTGCGGAACAGCCAGGCATGCGGAGTGGCCTGTACGCCGCGAACCGCACCGATCGCGAACAGCAGCGCCTGCCCGGCGAGCAGGACGACGTCGGCGGGCGACGGCAGCAGCAGCACGGCGACCAGCACGACCGCCGTGATGCCGGCAGCGAGCTGCGGGCTGCGCGGGTCGATGCCAGCGGCCGCCGGACGGGAGGCGCCGGGCGCGGTACGGGGCGATGCGGTGGTGGTCATGTCTCTCCTGAGGTGGTCGGCACAGCACGAGGCCGGGGCGCGCCGGTGGACA
The DNA here is from genome assembly GCA_963711175.1 of uncultured Actinomycetota bacterium. Lineage (GTDB taxonomy): Bacteria > Actinomycetota > Actinomycetes > Propionibacteriales > Nocardioidaceae > Nocardioides. The sequence continues at coordinate 89,172 of CAVQDC010000001.1, read as the reverse complement.
ACCGGCGCGGGTCCTACCGACGAGCGTAGTCCAGTAACTTAATGGACTTATGTGCTCAGATGGTCGGCGGAACCGTCAGGACATTCGACACAGCGCCGAGCGCACGCGGCAGTGGTCCACTGCGCGGCGCTTGGTGAGCATGGTCGAGGACATGACGACGACACTAGGCGCTGCCGCGCCGGCATCTCCGTCACGTCTCATCATGTGAGCGTGGCATCCGTATCGTGAGATCACGCCTGCGCCACCGCGCTCAGGACCTGGTCGCGGGTGGGGGCACCGGTGGCGCGAGTGACCTCGATGCCGCGAGCATCGAGCACCACGGTCGTGGGCGTGCGCAGGATCCCGAGGGCGCGCGTGGCCTCGAGATGGTGCTCGGCATCGACCTCGACGTGGGTGACACCCTCGACGAGCCCGGCCACGTCGCCCAGCACGCGACGCGTCGCTCGGCAGGGCGCGCAGAAGGCGCTCGAGAACTGCAGCAGCGTGGCGCGTTCGCCCAGCGGCTGGCCCAGTGTCGCGACCAGGTCGGCCGCCGGCGTCTCGACCGTCGTCTCCTCGGCACGTTCGGGCGCCGACGTACGGCGTACGGCGTGGGTGCCGCGGAAGCGGCCGTCGGTGCCGAGGCGCCAGAGTCCGAACGCCAGGGCCAGCACGACAGCGCCGACGGCGATCCAGGCTCCGGAGGTCATGGTGGGCACAACGCCCGCCGACCCCGCTGCTGTTCCCGACGCGCGGAGAGGCCCCGCAGAGCTGGTGCTCTGCGGGGCCTCCCGGCATGCGTGATGCGTGGTCAGCGCTTGAGCTTGACCAACTTCCGGATGTCGCCAGAGCCGACCTTGCCCTTGCCCTTCACGGAGAAGACGAGGGTGTGCTTCCCCTTGCCGAGCGCCTTCTTGAACCTGACGACGCCCGTGCCCTTCGTGATCTTGCCCTTGCCGACCTTCTTCAGCTTGTCGTCGCCGTTCTTCTTGACGCCGACGAGCTCGAACACGGTGATCGAGGCCTTCACCTTCTTGGCCTTCAGGGGCTTCACCTTCAGGGTGATCGCTGCGGCCTTGGCCTTCACCTTTGCCTTCACCTTGGGCTGGTAGCCCACCTTGGGCGTGGTGGCGGTGACCGCCTGTCCGAGGCTGAACCCGGCGTCGTTGGTGACGCGGCCGGTGAGCTTCTTGCCGAGCATCGACTTCGTCACCTTGAGCGACGGGCCGGTGGCCACGACCGTCGTCCCGACCAGCCACTCGTAGGTGAACGTGGATCCGGCCTCCTGGTTCCAGGCGCCCCTGTCGAGGGTCACGGTCTTGCCCACCCAGGCGTTGCCGTCGACCTCGGGACGCTCGACGGCCCTGACGTCCTTGGCCAGCACCGCGGAGATGCCCGTGGTCATCTGGCCGGGACGGACGGTGATCGTCGTCGCGTCACCCGCGACGGCGTCCTTCCACCACTCCGACACGTGGTCGTCGGCGCTGAGCTGGACGGTGTACTCGCCGGCCCACAGGCCACGTGCGTCGTAGGAGCCGTCCTTCTCGAAGTCGCTGGTCGACCCGTAGAAGGACGCGTCGCTGTCGTAGAAGGTGGTGCGCGGGTCCTCCGGAACACCGCCGGCCTCGCTCGTCACCGTGCCGGAGACGCCACCGGCGACGGGCTGCACGAAGTCGAGGACGCGCGGGGCGGCAGTGATCGCGACCGCGGAGTCATAGCCCAGCTTGTCGCCGGACCAGATCGTGCGACGGGCGAAGTCACCGTCCTCGCGAGGACCGTCGCCGGACACGGCGATCTTGAACTCGGTCTCGCCGCCGATCCGGTCGAGCTGCGAGAACTGGTACTGGCCCGAGCGGTTGCTGACCGTGGTCCCGACGATCTTGGCGTCGCGCGGGTCTGCAGGGGTGTCGTACAGCGAGACGGTGTAGCCGATGCCGACGCCACCGATCTCGTCGCGCACGGTGCCACTGACGTCGACGCCGTTGGGGGCGGTGACGGGTGCGGCGGCCAGGGCGGCGTCGATGCCGGTGACGGCCTGCCCGGGACCGACGGCCACGAGGTTGGCCGCGTCGGGCGTGGTCAACGAGATGTTGTTGTAGTACTCGCCGACGTACTCGCCGAGCGGGTCACTGAACTCGACCTCGTGGCTGCCCGTGCCGACACCCTCGATCGTGTACGCACCCGAGGTGTTGGTGAAGTCGCACTCGGAGTCGGCGCAGACCTCGGCGCGGTAGAGGCCGACACCCGCCTCGTTGGTCACGCGACCCGAGATGGAGCCGCCCGGCGCCAGCGTCACGACGCCGACGTTGGCGCCCTCCGCGGTCGGGGTGACGGCGTCGGCGGTGTCCTTGGACGCCTTGTCGTTGAACCACTCGGTGGCGAGGAGGTCGCCCGTGGCGGGGTCCGTGCCGGTGAACTCGAGCTTGACCGGCGCGGAGGCACCGATGCGGAAGACGCCGTCGCGGCCGGTGTAGTCCTGGCCGACGTAGTTGCCGCTGACCGCGTCGTACGCGGTCACCCCTGCGTACTGCACGGCGCGACCGTCGGTCGTCTGCACGGCACCGGCGACACTGGGTCGCCGGTCGATCGTCCAGGCGGGAAGGGTCTGTGCGGCACCAGCGACGGTGACCACGTCAGCGGTGGCGTAGTCAGCCTTGTCGCGGTAGTACTCCGAGGCGAACTCACTGCTGCTGTCGAAGCTGTAGAAGCGGAGCTTGTAGGTCCCGTTCTCGAGCGGGATGTCGAAGGCGCCGTTCTCGGAGTCGTACGCGCCGACGGTGGTGTCCGTGGCGGTGTCGTAGACCTGCACCCGCCCGTCCACGTAGTTGCCTGCCGAGTCGATGGTGCTGCCGCTGAGCATGACTGCGGCATTGGCCGTCCCCATCATCGCCAGGCTCGCGCCGACCATCCCGAAGATGGCCGAGCTTGCCAGGGCACGATGCGAACGACGCGTCATGGTGCTTCCCATTGCGTTTCCTTTCACTGTGAACCTTCCGGAACGCAGCAAAATGGGATTCCCCCGTCTGGCAAACCCCCGTTTGCTTGCGGCGGGAGCCTAGAGGATTCCTTGACTTTCCGCATCAAGGGGTCCTTGACGCTTCAGCCCCCGGCGAAGGGAGGCAGCAGCTCGACCACGGATCCGGGCGCGATCGACACGGTCGCAGGGTCCTGGGAGCGGACCGGGCGGTCGCCGAGGAGCACCGAGCAGACCGCCACCGTGCGGGCCATCCGGTCGTCGGGATGGCGCTCGAGCACCAGGGCGACGAGGTCGGCCAGGGTCATGTCGTCCGCGACGTCGAAGGAGTCCTCGGGCGTGCCGGCCGCGGCACGGGCGCCCGCCCAGTAGCGCACCGTGACCGTCTCACGACTCTCAACACGACTGTCGGCGGTGCCCATGCGGGATATCCTTCCTCATCGCCCGAAGTCCGAGGAGGTCCGGCCATCAGCGCACTCCTGCTGCTCACGGGCGCCCTCCAGCCGTCGGCCGAGGTGCTCCCCGGACTTGCGCTGCTCTCGCACACGGTGAAGATCCTTCCCGCGCAGGGCAGCGCGCTCCTCGACGCCCCGCCTGCCGACCTGGTCCTGGTCGACGGCCGCCAGGACCTGGCCGCCGCCCGTGACCTGTGCCGGCTGATCCGGACGACCGGTGCGGACGCACCCGTCCTCCTCGTCGTCACCGAGGGCGGGCTCGCCGTCGTCGCCCACGACTGGGGCATGGACGACGTCGTGCTCCACACCTGCGGCCCCGCCGAGCTCGAGGCGCGCATCCGGCTCGCGATCGGGAGGGCCGGCGCTGCCCAGCCCGATGACCCGTCCGCGCACGTGATCCACCGCGGTGAAGTCGTCGTCGACGACGCGACCTACACCGCGCGCATCGGCGGGCGGCCGCTCGACCTGACGTACAAGGAGTTCGAGCTCCTCAAGTACCTCGCCCAGCACCCCGGTCGCGTCTTCAGCCGCGAGCAGCTGCTGCAGGAGGTGTGGGGCTACGACTACTTCGGCGGCACCCGCACGGTCGACGTGCACGTCCGTCGCCTGCGCGCCAAGCTCGGGACCGAGCACGAGCACCACATCGGCACGGTCCGCAACGTCGGCTACCGCTTCGTGGTGCCGACCCGCGAGCCCTCGGAGTCGCCGTCCACCGTCACGCGGTCGTCGAGCGACGCCTGAGCCTGGATCCGGGTTGAGGCAGTCCCCGACTGGCTAGGGTCGCAGCATGGACGCAGCCGCCGAGGTCACCCGCATCGCGGAGGCTGCCGAAGCAGCTGACGGTGCATCGCCCCTCGACGAGGCGGCGCGGATCGCGCTCGCCGACGGCGCCGCGAAGGTGGTCGTCGAAGGCGGTGGGTTCACCGTGCTCCACGGTGGCGACCTGACCCTGGCGGTGCACCCCGATGACCGTCGTCAGGGCATCGGCGCCGCGCTGCTCCGACGCGCGCGGTCGTACGACGGCGAGCTGGTCGCGTGGTCGCACGGCAACCACCCGGCCGCGGCCCGGCTCGCGGCGACGTACGACTGGGAGCGCGTCCGCGACCTCTGGGTGATGCGGCGACGCACGTCGATGCCGCTGCCCGCGCTGGAGGTGCCCGCGGACGTGCGGATCCGGTCCTACCGCGACTCCGACGCGCACGCGGTCGTCGAGGTCAACGCCGCCGCCTTCGCCCACCACCCCGAGCAGGGCGCGATGGACCTGGCCAACCTCGCGAGGCGGATGGCGGAGCCGTGGTTCGACCCGGCCGGGCTGCTCGTCGCCGAGGACGACTCGGGCGTGCTCGGCTTCCACTGGACCAAGCGCCACGACGAGCGGCTCGGCGAGGTGTACGTCGTCGGTGTCGCGCCGCAGGCCCAGGGCCGTGGGCTCGGGCGGCTGCTCACCCTCGCGGGGCTGCACCACCTGACGGGGCTGGGCGTGGACGAGATCCTGCTCTACGTCGAGTCCGACAACGCACCCGCCGTGAGGGTCTACTCACGCCTCGGGTTCGCGCACGCCGAGGTGGACACGCACGTCCAGTACCGCCGCCGCGCGTTGGGTATCTAGGGACGATCTCGTAGGCCGGAGGGCGGTTCCACCTACGAGTTCGTCCCTAGATACCGGGCGAACGCACAGGGTCAGCGGAGCGGGCGTACGTGCAGGCCGACCTCGGGGTCGACGATGACCTCCTGCGCGGCGGGCATCCCGTCCACGCTGAGCGCTGCATCGACCGGGACGTTGCGCTTGACGAGCGCGAGGGCGATCGGGCCGAGCTCGTGGTGGCGGGCGCTCGAGCCGACGAAACCGATGTCACGGCCGTCGACGGACACCGCTGCGCCTGCCGGCGGCAGCCGGTTCTCCGAGCCGTCGAGGTGCAGCAGCACCAGCCGGCGGGGCGGACGGCCGAGCGTGTGCACGCGGGCGACGGTCTCCTGCCCGCGGTAGCAGCCCTTGTCGAGGTGGACCGCGGGGCCGATCCAGCCGACCTCGTTGGGGATCGTGCGGTGGTCGGTGTCCAGGCCGAAGCGCGGCTCCCCGCGCTCGATCCGCAGCGCCTCGAAGGCCCACAGGCCGGCGGCGGGCCCGGCCGCCTCGGCGTACGCCTCGAGCCGGTCGCGGGGGACGAGGTCGTACCTCCCGGCACCCTCGCCCGGTCGCCACATCACGGCCAGGTCGTCGACGAGCGAGACCTCGGCGCGGGTCATGAACTTCATCCGCTCGAGCCACTCCACGAGCGCAGCGCCAGCACCGGGCTCGGTGTGCGCGGTGAACGCCTCGCCGTCGTCGACGCCGGCGAAGGAGTGCTCCACGTGACCCTGCGGGCTGAGCACGAGCGCGTGCGTCCAGGTGCCAGGTGCGAGGCCGTCGAAGTACTGGGTGGTGAGGTTGTGCAGCCACGAGAGCCGCTCAGGGCCGGAGATCCGCAGGACGTCCCGGTGGGACAGGTCGACGAAGCCGTCGCCCTGCACCAGGGTGCGCTGCTCGGTGTTGAACGAGCCGTAGTGCGCGGCGACCGGGGCGTCGATGCCGTCTCCGGCGACGGCCCCGGGCAGGGCGAGGAGCGGGTTGGGCATGGAGCCAGTCTAGGTCGGCGCCACGGTGGATCCCGGATCGAGAGGCGTCGGCTCCGGGCCCGGCGATGCATCGGCGACGGCCTCGACCGCACCGTGGTCGCGGAGCACGTCGCGCAGCCACCACGCGACGTGGGCGGCACCGGCGAGGGTCACGACCCCGATCACGCCGAAGATCAGCCGCCAGTCGACGATCGTGACGAGCAGTGCACCGAGGGCGAGCGACGCCGCGCTCGGCACGGACATCACGACCTCGGCGGCCACCGACACGCGGCCCATCAGCCGCTGCGGCGTGCGCCGCTGCAGCAGCGTCATGTAGGCCACGACGAGGATCGGCAACGAGACCCCGAAGATCGTGATGCTCGCGAGCACCCAGCCGACCGAGGGCGAGGCTGCCATCGCGATCGCGCTGGAGCCGAGCAGCACCAGCCCGAGGACGCCGGCGCCGACCTCGCCCAGACGGCGTACGACACGGGGCGAGGACAGGCCGCCGACCACCGCGCCGACCCCCTGCACCGAGACGAGGACGCTGACGAAGGTGGCAGGCTTGCCGAAGTGGTCGGTCAGGGCGAAGATCGCCGACTCGCAGAAGCCGAGCACGAGCATGGTGAGACCGAAGCCGACGAGCATGTGTCCGAGGACGCGGTCGCCGACGAGGTGGCGTACGCCGCCGGTGAGCTGCGACCAGAAGCTGCCCTCCTCCTGCACGGGCTCCTCCTCCGCGACCGGGATGGTGGCGATGACGGCCGCGGCCACCAGGAACGAGGCAGCGTCGACGAGCGCCACCACCCAACCGCCGGTCCAGGCGAAGAGCGCGGCGCCGAGCAGCGGACCGAAGAGCCGGTAGGACTCCTTGATCGTCTGGAGACTGGAGTTGGCGTCGACCAGCAGGTCCTCCGGCATCAGCTCCTTGAGCAGGCCGTTGAGGCCGGCCGGGAGGATGACGAAGCTGACGCCGTAGAGCACGGCGACGCCCCAGATGATCCAGACGTCGCCCTCGTCGCGGACCAGCAGCAGCGGCAGCACCGCGACCGCCGACGCGACATTGCCCCAGACCAGCAGCGGCTTGCGGCGTACGCGGTCGAGCCAGGCACCGGCGAGCGGGGCGAAGATCGCCGGCAGGCACATGAAGAAGAAGGTGAAGCCCGCCATCGCGCTCGAGCCGGTCAGCGTCTTCACCCAGATGCTGAGGACGAGCAGCATGATCGAGTCGCCGAGCATCGACGTCGACAACCCGGCGAAGAGTCGCCGGAAGCCCGGCTGGGCGAACGCTGCCTTCACCGTGCGACCTCCACGGCCGCGCCCCACGCGACGATCTCGCAGAGCCGCGACCCCTCGGGGCGTACGCCGCTCGCGAGCCGGTCGGCGTGGGTTCCGGCCACCTCCTGCAACCGGGCGGTGAGCTCGGCGAGCTCCTCGGCAGTCAGCCAGGCGACGTTCTGGGAGAGCCCGGCGCTGTCGCGCCACACGGTGCTCTCCTCCCGCTCGCTGGCGTCGAGGAAGCGGTCGACCCAGCGCTCCAGCAGCATCCGGCTCAGCGCCTGGCCGGCGCGCAGCTCGTCGGGGGTGACGTCGTCGTCCTCGGCCCAGGACATCCCGATGTGCCGCATCTGCCAGGGCCGCTGCCGACCGCTGCCGCCCTGGGCCTCCTCGATGAAGTCGTGCTCGGCGAGCTTGCGCAGGTGCCACGAGCAGTTGGCCGGGCTCTCGTCGAGCCGGTCGGCGAGCTGCGTGGCCGTCATCGGCCCCTCGACCGACAACAGCTCGATGATGGCCATCCGGACGGGGTGCGCGACCGCCTGGAGGGCACGCGGGTCGCGGAGGCGGCGGGGTGAGGTCACGCGTCGAAAGTAGTGTTTCGAAAGACTTCTTGCAATAGGTGCGGGTCGGTCAGGTTGCGATCACCGGGTACCCGGTGATCCCGCCGCGGTGCAGTCGGAGCACTCGCCGAAGATCGCGAGGTGGCCGACGTCCACGACGAACCCGTCGGCGGCGAGGGCGTCGACGACCGGCCGGATGACCTCGGGGTCGTACGACCGCACCTTCTGGCAGCGGCGGCACACCGCGTGGACGTGCTCGTGCTCGACCGTCGAGTGGTACGTCGGCGCCCGGTCGCTGAGGTGCGTGTGGCGGACGAGGCCCAGCTCCTCGAGCACCTCGAGCGTGCGATAGACGGTGGAGGCATTGACCGAGCTCACCTGGCCGCGGACGTGGGCGAGCACCTCGTCGGGGGTCGCGTGGCGCAGCTCCTCGATCGCTCGCAGGATGAGCTGGCGCTGCGGCGTGAGCCGGAGTCCCTGGTCACGCAGGCGGGCGGCGAGGTCGTCACTCATGGCAGCGGTTCATGCTCGCTGGAGGCGGGCCCACGTGTGGGGCTGCAGCTCCTGGCCCATCGCCTTCATGTCGTAGGCGTAGAGGAGGTCGCCGTCGACGTTGCCGTACATCCGCGAGCCCCCGTCGACGTGCTTGGCCGTCTCGGTGAAGGAGACGCCGGCGGTGTGGAGCTCGACCTTGCCGGCGTCGGCCGCGCCGTACCAGACCTCGGCGAAGCCGGTGTTGTGCGACAGCAGGAACTCGACCTTGCCGGGCTCGGGGCAGCGCAGGAAGCCCGTCTCCATCGCGGCGTCGCGGACGAACTCGCCCTCGTCGTCGACGATCCACGCGCGTGCCATGTAGTGGAAGAACGGCCGCCCGTCGTGGGTGAAGATCAGCTCCTGGCCGAACTCGAAGGACTCGATCGTCGGGTACGCCCCGTGGCCGTTGCCGCGCCAGGTGCCGAGGAGCCAGGCGACGGGGCCGCAGTTGGGGTGCAGGTTGTCCGGCAGCTCGAAAGGCATGGGAGCACTCTAGTGTTCGGTCATGGCTCGCTCACTGGTCGTCAAGGTCACCTGCGGGCCCGAGGACGCCGAGCGGTCGAACCAGGGCTTCACCGTCGCAGCCGCGGCGGCCGCCATGGGTGCGGAGGTGTCGCTCTGGCTCACCGGCGAGGCCGCCTGGTTCGGCGTACCGGGCCGTGCCGAGGACTTCGCCCTGGACCTCGCGACACCGCTCGACCAGCTGGTGGCGACAGTCCTCACGAGCGGCACGGTCACCGTCTGCTCGCAGTGCGCCGCCCGGCGCGGCATCGGCCCGGACGACCTGCGCGACGGTGTCACGATCGCGGGTGCGGCGGTGTTCGCCGAGCAGGTCCTCGCGGACGGCGTACAGGCGCTCGTCTACTAGCCGGATCCGTCATCCGGCGTTCACCTCCCGGTGCCACACTGGGCGCATGCCGGACCCCGCCCTCCTCGCCAGCGCCACCTCGCAGTCCGTCGACGAGGGCCCCGTCGCGGAGCCGTTCGGCCACCCCACCGACACCTTCGACGTCGAGCCGCCCTACACCCCCGACGCGGCGCAGATCGAGGGCGTGGAGAAGTTCGACGACCGCTTCATCGACCGCGAGGTCTCGTGGGTCCGCTTCAACCAGCGGGTGCTCGAGCTGGCTGAGGACACCCGGCTCCCGCTGCTCGAACGGGCGCGGTTCCTCGCCATCTTCGCCAGCAACCTCGACGAGTTCTTCATGGTCCGCGTGGCCGGGCTCAAGCGCCGCATCGACGCCGGCGTGGCCGTCCGTGCCGCGAGCGGCCTGATGCCGCGCGAGCAGCTCGAGCACCTGTGGGCCACCTGCCGCGACCTCATGGAGCGGCACGCGCAGGCCCTGGCGGACCTGCTCCCCGAGCTCGGCTCGCAGGGCATCGAGATCGTCCGCTGGGCCGAGCTCGACCGCGAGGAGCAGAAGGTCTGCAAGAAGCTCTTCAAGGACCGGATCTTCCCCGTCCTCACCCCGCTCGCCGTCGACCCCGCCCACCCCTTCCCCTACATCTCCGGGCTGTCGCTCAACCTCGCCGTGGTCGTACGCCACCCCAAGACCGGCACCGAGCACTTCGCCCGCGTGAAGGTGCCGCCGACCTTCGGCCGGTTCGTCGGCCTCGGCAACCAGCGCTTCGTCCCGATCGAGGACGTCATCGGCGAGCACCTCAAGAAGCTGTTCCCCGGCATGGAGGTGCTCGGCGCCCACACCTTCCGGGTCACCCGCAACGAGGACCTCGAGGTCGAGGAGGACGACGCCGAGAACCTCCTCAAGGCCCTCGAGAAGGAGCTGCTGCGGCGCCGCTTCGGCGCCCCCGTACGCCTCGAGGTCGAGGAGTCGATCGATCCCAAGGTCCTCGACCTGCTGGTCTCCGAGCTCGGCGTCCGTCGCGACGAGGTCGTCTCGCTGCCCGGCCCGCTCGACCTCACCGGCCTGCACTCGATCGCCGACCTGCCCCGCGACGACCTCAAGTACGCCGCCTTCCTGCCCTCGACGCACCCGAGCCTGGCGGAGGTGGAGTCCGCGTCCCCCGTCGACGTCTTCGACTCGGTGGCGCGCCACGACGTCCTGCTGCACCACCCGTACGACTCGTTCGCCACGTCGGTGCAGCGCTTCCTCGAGCAGGCGGCCGCCGACCCGCACGTGCTCGCGATCAAGCAGACGCTCTACCGCACCTCGGGCGACAGCCCGATCATCGAGGCGCTGATCGACGCAGCGCAGGCCGGCAAGCAGGTGCTGGTGATCGTGGAGATCAAGGCCCGGTTCGACGAGCAGGCCAACATCCGGTGGGCGCGCAAGCTCGAGCACGCCGGCTGCCACGTGGTCTACGGCCTGGTCGGGCTCAAGACCCACTGCAAGCTCTCCATGGTCGTGCGCGACGAGCCCGAGGGGATCCGTCGCTACGTCCACCTCGGAACCGGCAACTACAACCCCAAGACCGCCCGCGTCTACGAGGACCTCGGCCTGCTCACCGCCGATCCGGAGATCGGCGAGGACGTCGCGCTGCTCTTCAACAACCTGTCCGGGATCAGCCGGAACCGGACCTACGACCACCTGCTCGTCGCGCCGGCCAGCGTGCGCGACGGCCTGGTCGCCCAGATCCACCAGGAGATCGCCCACCACCAGGCCGGCCGCGAGGCGGGCATCCGGATCAAGGCGAACTCGGTGGTCGACGAGGCAGTGATCGACGCGCTCTACCTCGCCTCGCAGGAGGGGGTCCGGGTCGAGCTGATCATCCGAGGCATCTGCGCCCTGCGCCCCGGTGTACCCGGCCTCTCGGACACCATCCGGGTGCGGTCCGTGCTGGGCCGCTTCCTCGAGCACAGCCGGGTCTTCTGGTTCGACAACGGCGGGGAGCCGGCCGCGTGGATCGGGTCGGCCGACATGATGCACCGCAACCTCGACCGCCGCGTCGAGGTGCTCGTACGCCTCCGCGACCAGCACGTCGTGGACGAGGTCCGCGACCTCCTCGACCTCTCCCTGGACCCCGACACGACTGCGTGGGACCTCGACTCGGACGGCGAGTGGCACCTCCACACCGGCGAGCGCCACCTGCAGGACGAGCTCATCCAGCGCCAGCGACGCCGCCGGCGCTGAGCGTCCTACGCGGCGGCGTACGCCTGCGAAGCGCGTCACACGAGAGGTTTCCGGGGCCTCGCGGTTGCGCCGTCGAGCGGGTGACCCCCTAGCATGAACGACGGTTCATCCGCCCCCCGTTCGGAGTTCACCGTGCGTTTGAAGTTCCGCCCTGTCGACAGCTCGTTCTACGACCTGTTCAGCGAAGCCGCCAACCACCTCGTCGTCGGAGCCCAGCTCCTCAGCGAGATGCTGGCCGACGGCTCGCCGAAGGCCGAGATCGCCCAGCGCATGCGCGAGGCCGAGCACGCCGCCGACGAGACCACGCACTCGATCGTGCGCCGCGTCAACAGCACCTTCGTCACACCGTTCGACCGCGAGGACATCTACAACCTCGCCTCGGCGCTCGACGACGTGATGGACATGATGGACGAGGCCGTCGACCTCGTCCTCCTCTACGAGGTCACCAGCCTGCCGCCCGAGACGACCCAGCAGGTCGAGGTGCTCCAGCGGTGCGCCGAGCTGACCGCCGCGGCGATGCCGTCGCTGGAGTCGATGTCCTCGCTCGACGAGTACTGGATCGAGATCAACCGGCTCGAGAACACCGGCGACAAGTCCTACCGCCGCATCCTCGCCAACCTCTTCGGCGGCGAGTTCGAGGCGCTGGAGGTGCTCAAGCTCAAGGACATCGTCGAGTCCCTCGAGGGGGCGATCGACGCGTTCGAGAAGGTCGCCAACATCGTGGAGCAGATCGCGGTCAAGGAGTCCTGACCGGATGGAAATCGCGATCATCATCGCGGTCGTCGTCGTGGCCCTGGTGTTCGACTACACCAACGGGTTCCACGACGCGGCCAACGCGATCGCCACCTCGGTGTCCACCGGCGCGCTGAAGCCGCGCGTGGCCCTGGCCATGGCGGCGGTCATGAACTTCGTCGGCGCCTTCCTGGGCCAGAAGGTCGCCCACACGGTGTCCGACACCATCGATCCCGGGCCCGGCAGCCACGGCCTGGTGATCGTGATGTGCGGCCTGCTGGGTGCGATCACCTGGAACCTCATCACGTGGTACTACGGCCTGCCCTCGTCCTCCTCGCACGCGCTCATCGGCGGCCTCGTCGGCGCCGCTGTCGTGGCCGGCGCCACCGCGAACTGGGCGCTCGTCATCGAGAAGGTCGTCATCCCGATGTTCGTCTCCCCCGTGGTGGCGTTCAGCCTGGGCTTCGTCGTGATGCTGGCGATCATGTGGATCTTCCGCAGCGCCAACCCGAGCAAGACCAACCGCGGCTTCAAGATCGCCCAGACGATCTCCGCCGCTGCCATGGCGCTCGGCCACGGCCTGCAGGACGCCCAGAAGACGATGGGCGTGATCTTCCTTGCGCTGCTCACCGGCGGCTACGTCTCCGAGTCCGACGGTCTCCCGCTCTGGGTGATCATCGCGGCCGCGTCCGCGATCTCGCTCGGCACCTGGTCCGGCGGCTGGCGCATCATGCGGACCCTCGGGCGCCGCATCATCCACCTCGACCCGCCCCGCGGCTTCGCGGCCGAGTCGGTGGCGGCCTCAGTGCTCTACACGACGGCCTACGTCTTCGAGGCCCCGATCTCGACCACCCACACGATCACCTCGGCGGTGATGGGCGTGGGCGCGACCAAGCGGCTCTCCGCAGTCCGCTGGGGCGTCGCGAGGTCGATCCTGGTGGGGTGGGTGCTGACCTTCCCGGCGGCCGCCGCCGTGGCCGCCCTCTGCTACGGCGTGGCCCACCTCTTCCTCCCCTGACATATCTGAGCCCCGGTATCTAGGGATGATCTGGTAGGTGGCGAGACCCGATCACCTACCAGGACGTCCCTAGACACCCGGCCACGGGCGGCTCATGACGCCTGGCGGTACCGGAGCACCCGGGATCGTTCGGTCGCCGACAGGGCACGTCGTTGCTCGACCGTGAAGGTGGGCGTCCACCAAGCGGGTAGGCCCGGCAACCACAGCCGGGCGTCGGGCGCGCGACGTTCGGCACGGGCGTACGCCTCCCGGAGCCGAGCCCGGAACGGGTCCCGGTCCCCCAGGTCGCCCGCCATCATGACGACCCCCTCGAGGCCGAGCGCGCGGTAGGCGGCCTCCTTCGCGACGTCCACCTGCCGCACGGCCCCGGCCAGGTGCAGGCCCCCGTCGTACATCCCGTAGACCCCGGCCTGGACGTCGAGCAGGTCGGGCGTCCCCACGAAGCGGCCGGCGAGGTCGAACACCGGGCAGTTGGCCAGTGGCCTGCCGAAGCCGCTTCCCTGCCACGTACGCCTCATCACCGGCTCCTGGGGCGACCAGCTGTTCTCCTCCAGGTCCACCAGCAGCTCGCGGACGCGCGGCACGCCCTGCCTGATCCACAGCGCCGAGTCGACGTACTCGGCCAGCTCGGCGATGGACACCAGGTCGTCGTACGCGGCCATCTCGAACGCGACGACGGCAGCCTCGTCGCTCCGGGCCTTGCGCATCTCGAAGGCAACGCTCCACAGCGGGCTGGTGACGCGGACGCCCCGAACCCGGCGGATCTCCCCAGCCGGCACGAGCTCCTGGCTCACCGCGACGTGCCGGTCCGGCCGGAGAGAATGTCGACTGCCGAGAGCCAGCGTCACGGGACGCGGGTCCATCCGTGGCCCGATGCCCTCGAACCAGCGACCCCCGAGCCACGCCAGTGCCGCCCACCCAGTGACAGCCCCGTGCGCAGGAAGCCTCGACGCTGCCTCCGCCACCCGCTGGCCGACGTTCTGCTCCACCGTGCGGGGCACCCACAACCCGCCACCGACGGGCCTGAACGCCCCCGAACGGGTCTGCCAATCGGTCGGGCCGTCCGCGTCGCGGCGGCGTACGGGCCACACGAGGCCAGGTGGCAGTCCCTCACGAGGTCCGATGCCGTGCAGTGGCCAAGCGCCCTGCCCCCAGCACTCGTCAGCCATCCACCGAGCATCGGCAGAGCCACCGACCGGCGGGCCGAGCTGTCCACAGGATGCCCTCCAGATCGCCAGCTGGCTGCCCTGTGGACATCTGGTGGTCCGTCGTGCTCGGGCCGAGCCACCGTCCCCTGGGTATCTAGGGCCGTTCTGGTAGGTCGTACCCCCGTATCGCCTACCAGAACGTCCCTAGATACCCAGACCTAAGACGCCCCGGGCTCAGCCGAAGCGGCCGGAGATGTAGGCCTCGGTGGCTTCGTTGTCGGGGTTGGCGAACATCTTCTGGGTCGAGTTGAACTCGACGAGGTGGCCGGGCTCGCCGGTGGCCTTGAGGTTGAAGAAGCCGGTCTCGTCGGAGACGCGGGCGGCCTGCTGCATGTTGTGGGTGACGATGACGATCGTGTAGTCGGACTTCAGCTCGTGGATGAGGTCCTCGATCGCGGAGGTCGAGATCGGGTCGAGGGCAGAGCACGGCTCGTCCATCAGCAGGACCTGCGGCTCGACCGCGATGGCGCGCGCGATGCAGAGGCGCTGCTGCTGACCGCCGGACAGGCCCATGCCGGGCTTGCCGAGGCGGTCCTTGACCTCGTTCCAGAGGTTGGCGCTCGTGAGGGAGCGCTCGACGATGTCGTCGGCCTCGTCCTTCTTCATCTTCTTCGCGTTGAGCCGGTTGCCGGCCAGCACGTTGTCGTAGATCGACATCGTCGGGAACGGGTTGGGCCGCTGGAAGACCATGCCGATCTGGCGGCGTACGGCCACGGGGTCGACCGCGCTGTCGTACAACGACTGGCCGTCCACCATCACCGTGCCCTCGACGCGGGCACCGGGAATGACCTCGTGCATGCGGTTGAGGGAGCGCAGGAAGGTGGACTTGCCGCAGCCGGAGGGGCCGATGAATGCCGTGACCGACCGTGCCTTCACGGTCATGCTGACGCCTTCGACGGCGAGGAAGTCGCCGTAGTAGATGTCGAGGTCCTCGACGGTGATGCTCTTGGCCATGGGGGTGAGTCTCTCTTGTCTTTCGTCGACGTCGGGGGCCGGGCTCAGTGGCCGGTCTTGGGGGCGAAGATCCTGCCGATGATGCGCGCCACGAGGTTGAGCACCATGACGATCGCGATCAGCACCAGCGCGCCGCCCCAGGCGATCTCGATCCCGGGTCGGATCCCGCCGGGGGTCTCGGCGATGCCGGGGTTGGCGTTCTGCGTGAAGATCAGGACCGGCAGGGTCGTCATCCGCTCGGAGAACACGTTGAAGTTGGTGCGCGTCGTCAGTCCGGCGATCAGCAGCAGCGGCGCGGTCTCGCCGACCACGCGGGCGATGGACAACGTCACGCCGGTGACGATGCCGCCGAGCGCGGTCGGCAGCACGACCTTCACGATCGTGCGCCACTTCGGCACACCCAGGGCGTACGCCGCCTCGCGCAGCTCGTCGGGCACGAGCCGCAGCATCTCCTCGGTCGAGCGCACGACGATCGGGATCATCAGGAGCGACAGGGCCACCGAGCCACCGATGCCGACGCGGGTCGACGGGCCGAAGATGAGGATGAACACCGCGAAGGCGAAGAGGCCGGCGACGATCGACGGGATGCCCGTCATCACGTCGACGAGGAAGGTGATCCAGCGCGCCAGGCGGCTGCCCTTGCCGTACTCGATCAGGTAGATCGCGGCCATGATGCCGATCGGCACCGAGATGAGCGCCGCGAAGAACGTGATCAGCAGCGTCCCGACCAGCGCGTGGTAGATCCCGACCTCCTGGTCGAGGTCGGTGCGGTACATCGAGTACGTCAGGAAGGTCGAGCTGATCCGCGGCAGGCCGCGGTCGACGACGGTCCACAGCAGCGAGGCCAGCGGTACGACGGCGACGACGCACGACGCCCAGACGAGCCCCGTGACCATGCGGTCGGTGGCGCCGCGCGAGCCCTCGACGACGCGCGCCCACAGGGGCAGGGCGACGAGGAAGACCAGGCCGGCGAGGATCGCCCATGCGATGACGCCCCAGCCGAGGAAGAGCACCGGGAGGGCGGCTGCCGCGGCTGCGACGGCCGCGACGAGTGCCGGCGCGAAGCGCGGGAGCTTGGCCGCAGTCAACGAGAGCGACCCGGTGACCGGTCGCGTCGGGGTGGCGGTAGTCATCGGGCGAGCCTCCTCTCGCTGCGCTGGACGACCCAGCGGGCGGCGAAGTTGACCAGGAAGGTGACGAGGAAGAGGACGAGGCCGGTGGCGATCAGGACCTGGATCTTGCCCGGCGTGCCCTCCTTGTAGTTGGAGGCGATGTTGGACGCGATGGAGGCGGGGTTGGTGCTCGAGATCAGGTTGAACGAGATCCCGCCGCCTGCGGAGAGGACCATGGCGACCGCCATGGTCTCGCCGAGCGCGCGACCGAGGCCCAACATGACCGCCGAGACCATGCCGGAGCGCGCATAGGGGAAGACGGCGAGGCGCAACATCTCCCAGCGCGTGGCGCCGAGGGCGAGCGCGGCCTCCTCGTGCAGCCGTGGAGTCTGGGAGAAGACCTCGCGCGAGATGGCGGTGATGATCGGGATGATCATGATCGCGAGCACGATGCCGGCGGTCAGGATGGTGCGACCGGTGGTCGAGGCGGGGCCGGCGAAGAACGGCACCCACCCGGCGTGCTCCTCGAGCCACGCGTAGACCGAGCTCAGCCTCGGCGCCAGCACGGTGATGCCCCAGAGCCCGAAGACCACGGACGGCACGGCGGCGAGGAGGTCGATGACGTAGGCGATCGGCGTCGCGACCCGCTTCGAGGCGTAGTGGCTGACCACCAGCGCGATGCCCCACGACAGCGGCACGGCCACGATCAGGGCGATCACCGCCGCCAGGATCGTGCCGAACAGCAGGGGCGCGACGTAGCCCCAGAAGTTGCTCGCGCTGCCGTAGAACTCGGCGGGCTTGGCGAGGCCCGGGATGCCTTCGATCGCCAGGAAGACGAAGACGGCAGCCAGGGCGGCCAGGATCGCGATCCCGGCCCCGAGCGCGAGCCGGGAGAAGACCAGGTCGCCGAGCCGGGGCTTGGCCCGGCCAGTGTCCTCAGCAACGACAGTGGTTGCCACGTGCTACCTCATTCAGTGGTGTCATGCGCCGGTGCGGCGGACCGAGCACTCGGTCCGCCGCACGCGGTGCTGGACGGTCGGGGACGGTGCCCCGGCCTGGTGGGTCAGCCGGCAGAGATCGCGTCCACGATGCTCTGCGCCTTCTCGGCGACCGAGGACGAGAGCGGCGCGGAGCCGGCCTCCTCCGAGGCGGCCTGCTGGCCCTCGTCGGACACGATGTAGGACAGGTAGCCCTTGACCAGGTCGGCCTCGGCCTGGTCCTCGTAGGTCTGGCACGCGATGAGGTAGCTCAGCAGGACGACCGGGTAGGCGCCCGCCTCGGTGGTGGTGCGGTCGATGTCGACGGCCATGTCGACGTCGGCGCGACCCTCGGCGGCCGGCGAGGACTCGACGACCAGCGCAGCACCCTCGGCGGACGGGGCGACGTACTCGTCGCCGACCTTGACGGAGACGACGGACAGGTCGCCGACCTGGCTCTCGTCGGCGTAGCCGATCGTGCCGTCGCCACCGGAGACGGCGGAGATGACGCCGGAGGTGCCCTCAGCGGCCTCGCCACCCTTGACCGGGAAGGCGTCCTCGGCCTCGTAGGACCACGAGCTGCTGGCCTTGCCGAGGTAGTCGGTGAAGTTCTTCGTGGTGCCCGAGTCGTCCGAGCGGTGCACGGGCGTGATCGCCGTGTCCGGGAGATCGGCGTCGGCGTTGATCTCGGCGATGGCCGGGTCGTTCCACTTCGTGATCTTGCCGTCGAAGATCTGCGCGATCGTGTCAGCGTCGAGGTTGAGCGAGTCGACGCCCTCGAGGTTGAACGTCACCGCGATCGGGGAGACGTAGGCCGGGACCTCGATCGGGTCCTCGCCGTTGCACCGGTCCTTGGCGCCGGTGAGCTCGCCCTCGTCGTCGCTGAGGTAGGAGTCGGAGCCGGCGAAGCTGACACCACCCTCGATGAAGTTCGTGCGACCATCGCCCGAGCCGACCGGGTCGTAGTTGACGGTGACGTTGCCTTCGTTCATGCCCTGGAAGCCGGTGGCCCAGGCACCCTGGGCCTTCTCCTGCGAGGAGGCGCCGGCGCCGTTGAGGTCGCCGGACAGGCCGCCCGAGGTCTCGCTCGAGCTGTCGGTGCCGGAGTCGGTGCTGGTCTCGTTGCCGGCACCGCAGGCGGTGAGGGAGATCGAGAGGGCAAGCATCGCCACGGTGGGGGCGAGGATCTTGCGGGAAGAAGTGCGATTCACTTCGGTTGCTCCTGATGAGTCTGATGTGTGCTGACGTCAGGGACGCTAGGCACGTCAGGAGAACGAGCGCGGCGCCATCGGTGAACGGAGCGTGAACTCGACCGGACCGGATGGCGTCGTCCCACCGTGCGTGAGACGGCGATCACATGAACTCGGCGCCGGACCATTGACGCGATGTGGTCCGTGGGCCTAGAGGCACCTGGGTCAGGACTGGCGTACCTCGGTGGCGACGACGCGACCCTTGCGGTGGTGCACCACCAGCATCGCGCCCATGTCGAGGTGGACGTCCGGCACCCCGAGGGCGTCGATCACCGTGGCCAGGACGGGCCGGTGGGTGCACAGGACGACGCCCTCCGAGACGTGCATCAGCGTGTCGACGAGCTCGACCACGGCGTCCGCACTGGCGTTCTCCTCGCTGAGCTCGTCGTAGATCCTGGTCGGCCGCCCGGTGGCGTCGACGTAGGGCCGCACCGTCTGCACGCACCGCACGCTCGACGACGTGTGCGCGGAGGTCACGTCGAAGGCCGCGAGCAGGGGCACGAGCCGCTGCGCCTGGTGCTCCCCGACCTGCAGCAACGGTCGCAGCCGGTCGTCCTTGCGCCACGCTCCACGCGAGCGCGCATTCCCGTGCCGCAGCACGACGAGCGCGTGCGTACGCCGACGCAGCGGGCGCGCCTCGGTGAGGGTGTCGCGGTCGTAGGGATAGGTCAGCCGGGTCATCGCGGCCTGCCAGGGCACCCACTCCACGGCGTCGATCTCGTCGTTGGGCCGGTAGCCACCGACGTCGTCGCTGCCGAGCGCCTTCGCGGTCCAGTAGTCGACGTGCTTCCAGCGGCCGCTCATCATCCGGTAGCGCTGCGGGGCCAGCGCCGGCCCCAGTCGTACGTCGAGCCCGGTCTCCTCAGCCACCTCACGGACCGCTGCCGTGACCTCGTGCTCGCCGGGGTCGAGCTTGCCCTTGGGGAAGGACCAGTCGTCGTACTTGGGGCGGTGCACCAGCAGCACCTCCCACTCCTTCCGTCCACCCTTCGGGCCAGCCTTGCGCGTCACGACGGCGCCGGCAGCGCGGACGTCGCGGACCTCCCCGTTGGGCATGCCCGTAGTCTCACACCACTCACCCGTCCGCGAGGAGACAGATCGTGTCGCGTCGTGCCGTCGCCGCCCTGGTGGCCGTGCTGCTGGTGGTCGCCGCCGGACTGGTCACCTGGCGCCTGCTGACGCCGAGCACGCCTCTGCAGGAGGCGCTGGCCTACGCGCCCGCTGCGACGAGTCGCGCGTCATGGACGGACTGGGAGGGTGTACGCCGCGAGCTCGGCGCCGACGTGGATGCCGAGTCGTCCGCGGACGACGTCGACGCGTTCGTCTCCGAGACCTTCGGCGCCGACCTGTCCGCGATGTCCGCCCTCGGCACGTCCGCCGGCACGATGCAGGCCGAGCTGGGCTTCTCCCCCGCCACCGTCAGCTGGGAGCTGCTGGCCCAGTCCGGTGACGGCGCCGTCGAGGTGCTCGGCGTGGCCGACGACACGTCGTTCGACGCCATCGCCGAGCGGCTCGAGGGCGCGGGCTGGACGAGGCCCGACGACGCCACGGGTGTCTGGGTCGGCGGTCCGGACGTCGTGGCCGCGATCGGCGGACTCACCCCCGAGCTCCAGCACTTCGCCCTGCTGGCCGATCGTCACGTCATCCTCGCCTCCGACCAGGCTCCGTACCTCGAGCAGGTCCTCGGGGTCGTCGACGGCGACGGGGACGCGGCGGACGGGCTCGCCGACCTCGCAGGTGATCTCGGCGAGCCGCTCGCCGCGGCCGTGTACGACGGCGACTACACCTGCGAACACCTCGCGATGGCCCTGGCCGATGACGACGCGCAGGCAGAGGCCGACCAGCTGGTGACGGCTGCCGGCGGCGTGCACCCGCTCACCGGGTTCGCGATGGGCGCGCTGGCGGGGGGCGACCTGCGGGCCGTCCTGCAGGTGGAGGACGCGGACGACGCGCCGGGCGACGCCGACTCGCGCGCTCAGCTCGCGGCGGGGCCCGCGCCGGGCCAGGGCGGCGACTTCGCCGACCGGTTCTCGGTGGCGGACGCCGGGTCCCAAGGGCGCGAGATCACCCTCGAGCTGCGACCGCAGGAGGGGGCGTACGCCCTCTCGGACCTGACGAGCGGTCCGGTGCTGTTCGCGACCTGCTGAGCGCAGGAGTCAGGGGCGCCGCTGCTCCGGCGGTTTGGGGACGACCCCGAGCAGGGCGTCGATCTCGTCCTGGGAGAGGTGCTCCTCGGACTCGCTCGCGGCGATGATCAGCGTGGTCGTGAGCTCGACCTCGTTGAGCAGGTCCCCGTCCTCGAGGGTCACGTCGAACTGGTCGTGCACGTCACCCTCCCTCCTGTACGAACTACTCGAGCGTATGCGGCGAGACAATCATCCCCGACTTCAGCGAGCGAAAACATGGCCCGATCGAGTCAAGTCTGGCCCAGAACTGCGACCGGCCCCACCCCCCGAGGGGGATGGGGCCGGGCGTGATCAGATCTGGAACGCAGTCCAGGTCAGCCGATCAGAGCGGGCGGACGTTCTCCGCCTGCGGGCCCTTGGGGCCCTGGGTGACGTCGAACTCGACCTTCTGGTTCTCGTCCAGCGACTTGTAGCCGTTGCTCTGGATGGCCGAGTAGTGCACGAAGACGTCGTCGCCGCCGTCCTCCTGCGCAATGAAGCCGAAACCCTTCTCGGCGTTGAACCACTTCACGGTGCCTTGAGCCATGTGCTCGGTACTCCTGTTATCGGAACGAGAAGCCGTCACCTCGACGGCTCCGCACCAAGTGCGGTGACACGTCGCTCCGACTCACAAGCTGGAAGGCCCGAAGAGGGAAACGCCGTTGGATCACAAACTCCGCTGGCGTCAACCTGCTGGAACTTGCACCTGTTGCACCGCAAACCCTACCAACAAATGCCGTCACGTCACGGTCCGTGCCCGAGCTGTTCGTG
The DNA here is from genome assembly GCA_963711175.1 of uncultured Actinomycetota bacterium. GTDB lineage: Bacteria > Actinomycetota > Actinomycetes > Propionibacteriales > Nocardioidaceae > Nocardioides. Next base: position 67,518 of record CAVQDC010000001.1, on the reverse strand, counting down.
AACAGTCGGCCAACGGGTCTGCCGGGAGGCGGGTCGGAGCTCCCTGACACCATCGCCCGGTGACCACCTCGTCCCACGGGCCGAGCCTCCCGCGCGTCGCCGTCTGCGGCATCAGTCTCGAGGCCTCCACCTTCTCCCCCGCCCTCACGACCGTGGCCATGCTGGCTCCGCGGCGGGGCCGCGAGGTGCTCGACGCGTGGGACTTCTGGCGAGAGGGCGGCGCGCTCGCCGACCGGGCCGAGTGGCTCGGCGTGCTGCAGGCGCGCAGCATCGCCGGAGGGGCCGTTCCGGCCGACGACTACGCCGCCCTCAAGGCCGAGATCCTCGCGGGGCTCGTCGCCCTGGTCGCGGAAGCACCGCTCGACGGCCTCGTGCTCGACATCCACGGCGCAGCCGGGGTGGTGGGTCTCGACGACATGGAGGGCGATCTCGCCGTCGCCGTACGCACTGTGGTCGGGGCGGACTGCCTGATCAGCAGCGGCATGGACCTGCACGGCAACGTCTCACGGACGCTTGCCGAGACCGTCGACCTGCTCACGACCTACCGCACGGCGCCGCACGTCGACTGGCAGGAGACCAAGGAGCGCGCGGCCCGCAACCTCGTGGACCGCCTCGACCTTCCGCTCGGCCGTCGGCGTCCGGCGAAGGCCTGGGTGCCGGTGCCGATCCTGCTGCCGGGCGAGATGACGAGCACCCGGCAGGAGCCGGCGAGCAGCCTGTACGCCCGCGTTCCTGAGATCGAGGCGCTCGACGGGATCCTCGACGCGGGCATCTGGATCGGCTATCCGTGGGCCGACGAGCCGCGCAACTGCGCGGTGGTGATGGTCGTGGGCGACGACGCCGAGCTCGCCATGGCTCAGGCGACCGCCCTGGCGGCCGAGCTGTGGTCGCGCCGGGAGGAGTTCGAGTTCGTCGCGCCGACCGGGACGTTCGACGAGGTGCTGGCCGCGGCGATCGCGTCGCCGGTCGCGCCCTACTTCGTCTCCGACTCGGGCGACAACCCGACCGCGGGCGGCGCCGGCGACGTCACCTGGACCGTGGCCCGCCTGCTCGCCAGCGAGGACCTGGCGGCGAGCGGCAAGCGGGCGATCTATGCCTCGATCCCCGACGCGATGGGTGCGCTGGCCGCCGCCGAGGCGGGCGTCGGTGCCGACGTACGCCTCACGCTGGGCGCGCGGGTCGACGACCGGCCGGCGCCTCCCGTCGAGGTGTCGGGCCGGGTCATCGCGGTGGTGCCGAGCGAGGACAACCTCGAGGTCGTCGTGCGGACGCCGGCGGTGGACGTGATCCTCACGCGGCGGCGCCGGCCCTACCACCTCGAGTCCGATTTCACGCGACTCGGACTGGACCCGCGCAGCGCTGACATCGTGGTGGTGAAGATCGGCTACCTCGAGCCGGAGCTCTTCGACATGGCCGCCGACTGGATGCTCGCGCTGACCCCCGGAGGGGTGGACCAGGACCTCTCGCGGCTCGGGCACCGGCGCATCCGTCGGCCGATGTTCCCGCTGGACGACGTCTCTGCGGTCGACCCGGTCGCGGGCGCCGTGCTGTTCAGGGGCGACACGGCCTGAGCTGTCAGGTGGGCATGCCCCGCAGCCGGACGGACAGGCAGGTGACGCAGCCCTCCATCTTCTCGAACTCGGAGATGTCGACGGTGACCACGTCGAGCCCGCGCTCGCGGAAGAGCGCAGCGGACCCGGGCGCGGAGGCGGCCATCAAGATGGTGTCGCCGTCCAGCACCACGACGTGGGCGCCCGACTCCTCGGGCACGTCGAGGAAGTGACCTGCCCAGACCGCGGGGTCGTCGACCAGCGGGCCGTGCCCGACCACCGTGCCGTCCGGCAGGGCCGTGACGGCGGACTTGAGGTGCAGGACCTTGCGGACCGGTACACCGATCACGTCGGCGCCCAGCGGCGCGAGGTGGGACCGCAGCTGCTCGACGCCCGCCTCGTTGGTCCGCCCGCCGAGGCCGACCCAGACGGTGCCGCCGTGCTTGAGCACGTCGCCTCCGTCGAGCGTGCCCGGCTCCTCGATGCGGGCGATGCGGTATCCGTGGGCGCGGACCGCGGCCTCGGCCGCCCCGGTCTCGCCGCGGCGCTCGTCGGCGCCGGGGCGCGCGATCACCGCGAGGTCGCCGTAGACGACCATCGCGTCCTCGACGAACACCGAGTCCGGCAGCTCGTCGGCGGCCTCGACCTCGGTGGTGGTCCACCCAGCCGCGTGCAGTGCGTCGACGTACGCCTGCCACTGCCGCTGAGCGAGCTCGACATCGACCTCCGTGCGCTCGATGTGCGTGACGAGGCCCTCGCCCATCCGCGACGAGGGTGGCCGGACCAGGGCGTGACGGGTGTCCATGGGGCGAACGTACAAGAGCGCCGCGGGCCACCAGCCGCCCAGCCGGAGCATCAGGCGGAGGAAGAAGCCGCGCTGCGTGCCGGAGGTCGCCGGCACCCCGGTCCGTCACGTTCGACCAGGGGTTCTGAGATGATCGGTACTCGGTCGTCGGCGCAGCAGCGCCCATGTCCGGGGCCTCTAGCTCAATTGGCAGAGCAGCAGACTTTTAATCTGTTCGTTCAGGGTTCGAGTCCCTGGAGGCCTACCAGTCAGCGGACCTTGACCGAGCCGACGCGGTAGGCGCCGGACGTCGTGCGCCCGGCGTTCGCGAGGTACATCGGGCGGGAGTAGCCGGTCGGGTCGACGACGCTGACGAGGACGTCGTACGTCCCGCGCTTCAGTCCGCCCACCGAGACCGTCCTGCGCAGGCGTGCCGCGTCGGTGACGCCGCGCAGCTGCTGGCCCAGCGACACGGTGGTCGTGCGTCCGTACCTCTCGAAGCTGAGGCGGACGTCCCAGCGGTCGTACGTCGGTGCGCTGCCCTGGTTGAGCCACGAGGTCCGCACCGTCACTCGGCTCCCGGCGCTGACGGAGCGAGGCAGCGTGAGCGACCGCAGGCGGAGGCGGTAGCCGGCGGAGGCGATCGCGGAGGCGTACGCCGAGCGCTGCGCCGGGGTCAGCGCGTCGTACGACCATGGCATGTTGCCCGACGACAGCGTCGAGACGTGGAACTGGCGGACCTGCTGGGCACCCAGCACCGGATCGCCCCGCGTGCACCACTCGGAGAAGAACGGACGCGTGCGCCACACCTTCTGCAGCCGCTCGTCGACGGCGACCATCGAGTACATGTCCGGGCAGCCGAGGCTGTCTGTGCGGATGCCGAGGTTCGGGTGGGCCGCGATTGCCTTCAGGGTGAAGTCGGGCGCGGTCATGGTGTTGAGCAGGACGTGCTTGGTCGGGAATGCAGCAGCGACCGCGGCGACGACGGCGAGCCCGTTGGAGTCGGAGATGTGGTCTCCGCCGTCGACGTGCCACTCGCCGTAGCTGCCGTAGCCTCCGACGTCGACGTACCCCAGCCGAGGGTCGTCGCCGTAGCGCCGGCCGAGCTCGGCCATCAGCTCGGACCACTGCTGGAGGAAGGCGGTCGAGTTCCAGTTGGGGATGTCGGTGCCGACCTGCCGGGGGACGAACGACGGCGTCACCGACGGGAGGTCGGAGCGGTAGCCCATCCAGCAGCCCGGGCAGTACGCCATCACCCGGAAGCCGAACTTGCCGCCGCGGGCACCGGCGTCGGCGAGGCCAGCGTCGATGAGGGAGAAGTCCCACTCGTCGTCGATCTTCTCGAGCCGACCCCAGTAGACCTGGTCGCGGTAGTAGACGTCGTTGGAGGTCACCGTCGACGGAGACGGCTCGCCACCGAGCCAGCGATACTGCCCGCGCAGCGGGTTGGGGAGGTCGGCACCGCGGGCGGCGGGAGCGAGGGCGTACGTCCGCTGTGACGCCTTCTCCGACGCTGCGGCGGCGAGTGCCGACGGACTGGGAAGAGACGCGATCATCAAAGCGCCCGCGAGGAGCGCGATCAGGACGAGCCGCTTCGAGCCAGCCGCCGGGGTCGAGTCATGTCCGCTCACCCGGGACAGTGTGCGCGAGATTCCAGATATCCCGCAGGGATAACGAAGGATGCGTCAAGCCGCGCACGACTCGCACGCGGTCGGGGACAGCGGAGAGGCGCCCGACCGTAGGGACGGTCGGGCGCCTCTGGTCCCTCATCCGTAGTAGACGGAGTTCGCGACGTTGATCCGCGTCCGAACGATGCCGTTGCGACTGTCGCTCACGCTCGTCCCGCGGCGCTGCAGGGCGGAGAGGATCTGGTTCAACGTGTAGCCCGATCGAGCGCCGCGCATGACGGCCCATGCGCCGGCCACCTGGGGAGCCGCCATCGAGGTCCCGAAGAAGTCGCATGCCACGCCGTCCGCGATGCCGTCTGCGTCGAGGGTGACCGGGACTGCCGAGCAGATGTCCGTGCCGGGTGCGAGCAGGTCCACGAGGGGAGACGAGTTCGAGCCGCCGACCACGTTGCCCAACACCGCGTCGGTCCCGCCGCTGGCGGCGGTCATGGTCGTGTTGCCGACGACCACCGCTGTCGAGACGCAGGCGGGGAAGCCGATCGCGTTCGAATAGTTGTCGTTGCCGGCCGCGATGACGGTCGGCACGCCCGCAGTCCGAAGCGCACTGATGTACGACGTCACCGACGGGTTGCGCGAGTCACAGGTGGATGTGAACTGGCCGCCGCCGACGCTCAAGTTCACCGAGGCGGGCTTGGGGGCCACGTAGTAGTACGTGTACCAGAGCGCGTTGATCAGGTCGGTGTCGTGGAACAGCGGCACCGTGCGGCCGTTCGCGTCCGTGCCTTGGTATGCGGCTTTGATCGCGAAGACGCGTGCGCTGGTGGCGACGCCGTAGGCGCCGGCGGCGATGTGGGCGACGTGGGTTCCGTGGGCGCATCCGTATGAATACGAGCATGGCTTCGCCGACCCGGCGCCGTACTGGTACGTCGCACCGTTGCCACAGCCGGTTTGGGAGAAGCACGCCTCGCCGGCGATCCTCCCGCTGAGCCAGGAGTGGTCGGTCTGGACCCCGGTGTCGATCACCACCACCACCTGACCAGCTCCCCCGTAGCCGTTCTGGGTGGTCCAGTCCAGGCCGATGCGGTTGCGGTGCCACCACTTCGGCAGCTGGACACCGTTTGCCGCCCCGAACGATGTGGTTCCCTGCAGTCCGACCGAGCGCGACTCCTGGATGGTCTTGACCTCGTCCAGCCCTTGCAGGGTCCGAAGCTGACCCGCGTCGACGCGCACCGTGATGGACGGTGGGACCGGGCCGTCGGCGGACGCCGTGTCGGCAGGATCGACGGTCGCCTGGCGGGCGGCGGGTGTGCGGAGCGCGGCACGGACGGCAGCGTGGCCCTCTGCCGCCTCCTGGCCGATCGAGCGGCGCTCGGCCAGCCGCTGCTCGTCGTTCACCGGCGCAGACTCCGGAAGGTCGGCCAAGGTGATCGTCACCTCTTGGGTTCCCTGGACCTGCGCGTGCTCGATCAGTGTGGCGAAGGCATTGCTTCGTGCCTGGGCCCGGGCGGCGGCGGCCTCGGGGAGTCGCTCGCCCACCTTGGCCGGCACCGCATGACCATTCATCGACTCAGGCGGCGCGCCGCGCTGTCCGGGGGCGGCCGCTCCCGCGGGCGGAGCGACGACAGCAACCACCGTGGCAGCCACGAGGAGCGAGAAGGTCAGCTTGCGGCGACCGGAGCACGGGTGCGGGCGGGTGGTCGAGGGGCGGTGACGGGTGTTCATGATGTCCTCCGGTGGCTGGGGTGTGTTCCTGCGTTGGGAGGACTCTGTGCGTCGGCGCTTAACGCGCGCTTAATAGCGATCCCACACGCCCCGGTGCCACCTGCCGGGGCCCGTCTGGGAGCGGGTCACGTCCATCCCCGACGCGCGCCGGACCCCGGTAGCCAGCGCCGGGTGGTGGTCACACGTGGAGCGGTACGGGACGCGCCTTCCGCGCATCGCGCGACGAACGGTCGAGCAGGGCGGCCGGCCGGTCGGTCCGCTGCACGTGCTCGCTCAGGCGTCGGTCGGAACTCCGCGCACGCCGGAGTCGGTGAGCTCGGCCTCGCGGGCCGCAGCCGCCTCGAGCTCCTGGCGCCGGGTCTCCTGCATCATCGCGCGCGTCGCGTCGTAGATGCCGGGATCGGAGACCAGGTCGGCGGCACCGCGGCGGAGCCGGGCCAGCGCGGCTCGGGCAAAGATCTGCTGCTCGGTGGTGGTCCGCTCGGAGCGGTTGTTGCTGATGAAGGTGATCGCCCACCGCATCAGTGCCGACACCTGGTTCTTGAACCCGGTGAGGTACACGAGGTGGACGCCGAGCCACATCAGCCACGCGACGATGCCGGTGAGCCGGAGCTTGCCGACCATCGCGACCGCGCGGAACCGACTGATGATCGCCATCGAGCCCTTGTCGAAGTACTTGAACGGCTCCTGCGGCTGCTTGCCCGCGAGCCTGTTGTTGATCTCCTTGGCGGCGTACTTGGCGCCCTGGATGGCGACCTGGGCGACGCCGGGGAGGTTGTCGAGGGCGATCATGTCGCCGACGACGAAGACCTCGGGGTGACCGGGCAGCGTGAGGTCGGGGTTGACCGCGATGCGGCCGGCCCGGTCGAGCGGCGCACCGGACTGCTCCGACAGGGTCTTGCCGAGCGGGTTGGCCTGCACGCCCGCGGCCCAGATCTTGGCGACGGAGTCGATCCGCTCGGTGCGACCGTCCTTGAACGCGACCTCGAGGCCGCGCTCGTCGACCTCGGTGACCATGCCGCCGAGCATCACCTCGACGCCGAGCTTCTCCAGCTCGGCCTTGGCCTTCTCGCCGAGCTTGGCGCCGAACGGCGGGAGGACCTGGGGGGCTGCGTCGACCAGCACGATGCGAGCGGCGCGCGTGTTGATCGCGCGGAAGTCCTTGTTGAGCGTGCGGTGCGCCAGCTCCGCGATCTGGCCGGCCATCTCCACACCGGTCGGGCCGGCGCCCACGACGACGAACGTCAGCAGGTGGTCGACGTCGTCGCCGCGCGTGGCGCCCAGCTCGGCCATCTCGAACGCGCCGAAGATGCGGCCCCGGAGCTCGAGGGCGTCGTCGATGCTCTTCATGCCCGGCGCGAACTCGGCGAAGTGGTCGTTGCCGAAGTAGGACTGGCTGGCCCCGGCCGCAACGAGCAGGGAGTCGTACGACGTCACGGTGTCGCGGCCCAGCACCTGCGAGGTGACCGTCCGGGCCGTGAGGTCGATCGAGGTGACCTCGCCCAGGATGACCCGGGCGTTGTCCTGGCTGCTGAGGATCTCGCGGGTCGGCGGGGCGATCTCGCCCTCGGACAGGATGCCCGTCGCGACCTGGTAGAGCAGCGGCTGGAAGAGGTGATGTGTGGTCTTCGCGATCACGGTCACGTCGACGTCCGCGCGGCGCAGCGCCTTCGTGCCGAAGAGCCCGCCGAAGCCGGACCCGATCACGACCACCTTGTGTCGCGGTGCTTGCGTCGTGGTCATCCTGGCTCCTGTGGTCGAGGGTGCATTCTCTCGGAGTGGCGCTGTTCCACCATTGTCCTCCCGCGCCGACCCCCCGCGCGAAACGCCGGGCGCGTCTGGTTGCTCACATCCACTTCACAGAGTCGCGAGAAACTAGGGTGATGGTCGAGGTTTGAACTACCCCGCATGCGGGTAACCATCGCCCCACTGGACTGCCCACCCCCTCGAAATGAGTCCCAGTGCCGCTGAGCTCCGAGTTGACCCTGGCGTCGTCGCCGCGCGCTGCGGCCGACGCCAGGCGCTGGGTGAGTGACGTCTGCCTCCGGCTCGACCGTGCGGACCTCGTCGAGTGCGCCGAGCTGGGCGTCTCCGAGCTGGTGGCCAACGCCGTGCTGCACGCCGACGCCCCGTTCAAGGTGCGGGTCCGTGGCACCGCCAGCCACCCGCGCATCGAGGTGATCGACGGGTCGACCAACCCGCCCGTCCCGCCCGCGCCACTCGTCGGTGACGACCTCGACCTGCTGCTCACGTTCGGCCGCGGACTGTCGATGGTCGCCCAGTGCGCGATCGCCTGGGGCGCGACGATCGAGGCCGACAGCAAGATCGTCTGGTTCGAGCCGGCCGCCCAGATGAGCGACGAGGGCGGTGCCGCATGGGTCATCGACGTCCACGACCAGCCCGCTCCGGAGCCCGCCAGCGAGGCGGGCGTGGAGGTCCGCCTGCTCGGCCTCGACGTACCCCTCTACTCCGCCCTGTCCCGGCAGTACCACGAGCTGCGCCGCGAGCTGCGCCTCCTGTCGCTGTCCCACCAGTCCGACTACCCGCTCGCCGGCGACCTCACCTCGATGTTCGCCAACTTCGAGCGACAGTTCCCCGACGTGTTCGCCGACCAGGTGCGGACCGCCGAGGCCGCGGGCCTTCCGCGCGTCGACCTGACGTTCCCGATCATGCGCGAGGCCGGCCCGATCTTCGTCACGATGACCGAGATGTTCGACGTCGCAGACGCGTTCTGCCGGGCCGAGCGGCTGCTGTCGATGGCCCGCACCCCCGCTCAGCGCGCCCTCCAGAACTGGCTCCTGACCGAGCTGGTCCACCAGCTCGGGGGCTCGAGCGCCCAGCCGTGGGACGCGCAGACGCACCTCACCAAGCCGTCCACCAGCCAGGTCGGGTGACCGCCCGCCGGCCGGGCGTCACCGACCTGCTCGTCGTCGCAGCCGGCGGTGCCGCCGGCGCCCTCCTGCGCCTCGGCATCGACAGTGCCGCGCCCCACACGCTCTTCCCCTGGCCGACGCTCGGCATCAACGTGGCGGGGGCCTTCCTGTTGGGGCTGCTGCCTGCGGTGGCTGCCGTACGCCGCTCGCACCTGTGGGCGCTCGCCCTCGGCCCCGGGGCGCTGGGCGGCTTCACCACCGTGTCGGCATGGGCGGGCCAGGTGCGCGGGCTCGCGGACGGCGGACACGTGGCCCTGGCCGGCACGCTCGTCGTGGTGACGCTCGCGGCCGGTCTGCTCGCTGCGTCGTTCGGGCAGCACCTCGCGCGGCGCGCAGCGCCGCCGGAGGTCTCGGGATGACCAGCGCATGACAGCCGTGCTCGTCGCCCTCGGCGCCGCTGCGGGAGCCCCCCTGCGCTACGTCCTCAGCCGATCGCTCGATGGTCGGTTCCCGACCGGCATGCTGCTGGTCAACATCGTGGGATCGGGCCTGTTCGGCGTCTTCGCCGCTCTCGCCCTCGGCGACACGGGATGGGCGCTGCTCGGCACCGGCTTCTGCGGGGGCTTCACCTCGTTCTCGACGTTCGCGGTGCAGTCGGTGGAGCGGCCGACGAGCACGGCGGCGCCGTACGTGGTGGCGACGGCCGTGCTGTCCGTGGGGGCATGTGCGGCCGGCTGGGCACTCGGCACCGTTCTGGGCTAGGCCAGCCGAAGGTAAAATCTGGACCGCGGTCACGATGCCGCGGCGTCAGCCCCACCCGAGGTCGTGCAGCCGCGCGTCGTCGAGACCGAAGTGGTGGGCGACCTCGTGCACGACCGTGATCCGCACCTCCTCCTCGAGGTCCTCGACGGTGTCCGCCATGTCGAGCAGCGGACCGCGGAAGAGCAGGATCCGGTCCGGCAGCATGCCCGTGTGGTTGGCCGGGCGCTCGGTCAGGGCAAGCCCGTCGTACAGGCCCAACAGGTCCGGATCGTCGTCCGGCGCCTCGGCCTCGACGAGGACCACGACGTTGTCGACGAGGCGCGCGAGCTCGTCGGGCAGGCCGTCGAGGGCGCGGCCCACCATGGCGTCGAAGGCGGCAGGATCCAGGTCGATCGGCATGGCAACACCCTAGGAGCGGGAAGAAATCCGGTCCTGCGCCGAAATGCCGCGCAGGGTGAGCCTGGTGGCTCACCCTGCGCGGCATGCTGTTGCGACCCCGACGGGACTCGAACCCGCGGCCTCCGCCGTGACAGGGCGGCGCGCTAACCAACTGCGCTACGGGGCCAGATGAATCTGGGTGGTACTGGTGGAGCGGGTGGAACTCTAACCCATGGTCTTCGGCGACGACCAATCGGCGTCCGACCCTGACCTGGTCGTACCCCCAACCGGATTCGAACCGGCGCTACCGCCGTGAAAGGGCGGGGTCCTGGGCCGCTAGACGATGGGGGCCAGCTTGCCTGGGCGGGCCCATTCAAGTGTCGACAAGCATAGGGGCAGGCCTCGTCGCGCTCCCAACCCACGCGGTGGGCGAGCGCCTGGTCTGACGAGGTCTGACGAGGTTGGTCGAAAGTTGGTCGGAAGTTGCCAGCGCGCGCCCCGTAGTTTGACTAGCCTTGACTGGTGAGCACGGGGGAACGACAACTCCGCTTCCTCGTCGTCGACGACAACGAGGACATTCGCGACGTGTTCTGCCGCCTCGTTGAGCGTGCCGGCCACCGCGCCTCGACTGCCAACGACGGCATGGAAGCGGTCGAGATCCTCCAGCAGGAGTCGTTCGACGTGATGCTCCTCGACCTGACGATGCCGCGGATGAACGGGGTCGAGGTCGTGCGGTGGATGCGAGACCACCCCGAAGTAGGTGCCTCGATGCGAGTTGTGGTGATCAGCGCGTGGGCCGGTGAGCACAGAGCCGCTCTTCAGGAGCTCGGTGTCGAAACCGTGATGCAGAAGCCGCTGCGGATTCAGCAATTGACTGATCTGATAGCGGAGACGCTTCCCGACCAGGAGTCCTGACCGTCGACCCTGACTGTTTTTCCGAAGGCCGGTGCTCCGGGTGGCGTCGGTGTCCGCCCGTCCGGGCGTGCGTCTCACCAACCCCCTGGAGAAATAACATGATGAACCGCATCCGCACCCGCATCGCTGGCACGCGTGCCAACAACCAGCTGCAGTCGTACTACATGTGGCGCCCGGCCCCCGGCCGTCGCTGACCAGCTGGGTGTGACACACCCGAAGTGATGCACCCACAGTGATGCACCTGGACAGCGCCGAGTCGGCCGGTGGTCGGCTCGGCGCTGTCCTCTCCGCTCCTCGGTCGGGGGCAGCTGCCCTCGGCCCCCACGGTCCGTGGCTGGTCACCACGCCGGAGCTCGCCCGGCGCGTGCTGACCGACACCGACTGCTTCGACTTCCCCGGCGACGTGAGCCGCAGCGGTGACCTCTCCGCGAGCCGGGGCGACAGTCGCTCGGGGCACGTCACGTTCGCACCCCTCAAGCCGGCTGCGGTGGCGACCGGCCTCGACACCTTCACCGTCGAGTGGCACGAGGCCGTCACCGGGCACGCCCGGACGACGCCCGGCGAGGCGTACGACGCGATGAACCTCCTGCGCCGGCCCGTGGCCCGCTCCACCGTGGCCGCGGTGCTCGGGGGCGACGTACGCACCCGCGACCGGATCGCCGACCTGACCCTCGGCTGGATCGACGCCCTGGCACCCGTCATCGCCGCACCCCGCCCGCCGGGCCGCTGGAGCAGACGGCGTCGCGCCGAGCGGGACGCGCGCTTCGCCCTCGACGACGCCCTCACAGCAGTGCCCTGCCTCTCGGCGCCCGCCTCGCACGTGGCGACCGTTCTCGCGGCCGGTGTGCAGGTGCCGATCGCTGCGGGCGCCTGGCTGCTGGGATGGCTCGCCGCCGGCCCGCCGGGTCCCGTCGATCCCGTCCACGCGGTGTGGGAGACCCTGCGGCTGACGCCGCCGACCTGGATCACGGCCCGGATCACCACCGGGCCGGTCGACCTCGGCGGCACGAAGCTGGAGCCCGGGCGGGTGGTCCTGGTCAGCCCCTTGCTCCTCGGACGACTGCCGGCGCTCGTGCCCGGCGACCCGGGCGGGATCGGCGGCTTCGAGCCGGAGCGGTGGCTGGATCCCTCGCACCGACCCGGCGCATGGCTGCCCTTCGGCGCCGGCCCGCACGCCTGTCCCGGCCGCAACCTCGGCATGGCTCAGCTCACGCACCTGGCGACCTGGGCCGGCAGGCACGAGCTCAGCCTGTCCGAGCACGTCGGAATCGACCAGAGCCGGGGCATCGCACCGCTACCGTGTCGTTTCACAGTCACGGCACGAGGGAGGGTTGAGTGAGCGCGCATCCCGCCCTGCAGTCCACGACCGGGAGCGGGCCCGTCTCGGCGGAGGCCGCTGGCCTCGCCGCCCGGGTCATCGACGAGGAGCTCGGCCTCGACGACGCCCTTCGCAGCGCCGTCGCCCACCTCCTGACCGAGTCGAGCGTCGAGATCGTGACCATCGTGCTCACCAGCTTCACCCCGGAGGACCCCACCGCCTGGACCCGGCTCGGTGGGCGTGCCTGGGTCCGCGAGTGGACGCGTCCCAGCTCCAGCCGCTCACTGATCCCGCCACCGGGCGCCGGTGCCGAGGCTGCGCTGAGCATGCCGTGGCTCTCACAGATGGCGCGGAGCGGCATCGTCGCCCTCACCGACCGCAACCTGCTGCCGGATGAGGCGGCGCAGGACCGCGACGAGCTGCTCCGGGCCGACGTCCTCAGCCTCGTCGCCACGACGTTCGTGGCGCGGGGCGAGATGTTCGGCAGCCTCTCGCTGGTCAGTGACGAGGACGGACCCTGGCCCGAGCAGCTGATCGACGACCTCCGCCTCCTCAACGCCGCCATCACCTCGCGCCTGTCCCTCGAGCAGTCCCGACGGGCGCTCGCCGAGGCGATCGATGCCGGCGCCGAGGCGCAGGCGGGCTACCAGCAGTTCTTCGCCGCGGTCGGCCACGAGCTGCGTACGCCCCTCGCGGCGATCACGGGCTACACCGAGGTGCTGCTCGACGACGCCGCCCAGACGCCGCACGAGCCGATGGCGGCCGCGATGCTGCGCGACGGGGCCGTCATCCTCCGTGCCGGTGAGCAGCTGGTCGCCGTCGTCGACAGCCTGCTCGGCGCCGGCCGGGCGCTGGCCAGTGACGACGAGCGCCAGGACATCGGTGTCGCCGACGCGCTCGCGGACGTCGTCCACTGGCACCGGACACCCGCCCTGGCCGCGCACGTGCAGATGCACGTCGACGTCGAGCCGGACCTCACGGTGTGGGCGCACGCCTCGGGGGTGCGACAAGTGCTGACCAACCTTCTCGGCAACGCCATCGCCCACCACCGCCCGGAGGGTGGCACGGTCCGGATGTCGGCCGGCCGGCTCCTGGGCGAGAGCGGTCAGGCGATGGTGCGGATCATCGTCCGCGACGACGGCCCGGGCCTGGAGCCCGACCAGCTCGCGCACGCGTTCGAGCCCTTCGTACGCTTCGCCACCCGCGGCACGAAGGGCACCGGCCTGGGCCTCTCCATCTCGCGCACCATCGCCGAGCGCGACGGAGGCGCCGTGCGCGGCGAGTCGGCGCCGGGCACTGGATCCACCTTCTGGTTGGAGCTCCCGGCCTCCGCTGCACCCGCCCCGTGAGGCCCCGGCCGATTCCGTCCGCACCCACCGGCTCATGTATCCTCGTCCCGCTTGGGCAGGTAGCTCAGTTGGTACGAGCGATCGCCTGAAAAGTGATAGGTCGGCGGTTCGACCCCGCCCCTGCCCACAAGCACAGAAGGGCCCCGATCACGTCCCGATCGGGGCCCTTCTGCATGTCCGGTCCGGTGTCCGACCGATGTCGTCGTCCGCAAGGATGGGGGCGTGCTGCCCCGCTTCGAGATCGTCCACCGGCTCCGGCCGGTCGACCTCGTAGCGCCCGGCTCGATCGGCGTCGACACCTCGTCCGCGGGCACCGAGCCGCTCCCGGCCGTTGCGCCGTACGTCGCGGCGACCGCGGCCGCGCGAGACGGGTCCACGCTGGCGCTGCACCTGTCCGGTCGTCGCCTCGCCGCCTCGCTCGAGGGCGGTTCGGTGTCCCTCGCGGTGACCGGCGTCGAGGACGAGCGCGAGCTGCGGAGCCGCCGGTTCCACCGGGCGGAGGACCCGACCCGCCTCGGCCTGACGCTGACCGGGACGCACCTGACGGCCTGGTGCCTGGAGGCGGGTGGCTGGGTCGCTCGGGCCAGGCACGACCTGCGGGAGTCGTTCGACACCCGTGACGAGGCAGCGCTGGCCGCCCTCCGCGTCGAGCTGCCCGAGGGTGGCGGCACCGCTGGCGGGTTCGGCCAGCTGGGACTGCGCGACGTCCGCTTCGTCACCGACGAGGCGGGTCGGCCGCTGCGCGACGGAACGGCGCTCTGGTTGACCGCCACCTCGGCCGGCCCCGGCTTCTTCGACACCGCACACACGAGCGTGTGGCGGCTCGATCCCGACGAGCCGACGATCGACCACTGCGCCGACCTGTTCTTCCGTCGCCCCGACCGTCCCGGCGTCTTCGGGGACCACGCCACGCACCTGGTCCGTGGTGGGAGCCGATGGCTGGTGGCGACCAGCACCTGGGGAGACTTCGAGGTCCCGACCACGCGAGCGGGGCGGCGTACGCCGGCGGGGTTGCGGGTCACCCTCGCCGAGTCCGAGGCCGACCTGCTGCGCGGCACGCACGTCCTCGACACCCGCGAGCTGTCGCTGCCCACCGACGGCTTCCCGTCGATCGCCACCTGGGACCCGCACCTCGTGCGGCGCGACGGCGAGTGGCTGGTCGGCTTCGTCAGCGCCCGGAAGTTCTTCGACTTCCACCCGGCGCTGGCCGGTGGCCCCACGCTGGACGACCTGCGGCTGCTCGGCGCGGCCACCGGTCGTACGTCGTCCGAGGGCACCACGCTGGTGGAGGTCGACGGCCGGATGGTCGTGCTGGCGAGCGACGGACGCGAGTCGCCGCGCGGCATCCGGGCGCGGTTCCCGGTCCTCGACCTCGCGATGGAGGACGTGGGCCTGCTCGACGCGCCGTACCCGACGAACCTGCCATGGCCCTCGCTCGCGAAGCTCGACGACGGCTGGCTGATGGCGACCTTCAACGGGCGCCCGACCGGCGGCACGCTGCTCGGCTACGGCACCCACGGCGACCTGGTGCTGATGCGGTCGCGCTGATGCGCGGGCGGTGATCGCACGGCGATACGCTGGTCGTGACGGCGGTCACCACCCCTCGACCGCTCCGACCAGGTCCGCACACCCCGCGGCCGCGCCCACCAGCAAAGGATCGACAGCATGTCTGGAGCCGCCACATCCGGCGTCGACGTCTTCGAGCTCGGCAGCGAGCACGAGCAGGTCGTCTTCTGCAACGACCGCGTGAGCGGCCTCAGGGCCATCGTCGCGATCCACTCCACGGCACTGGGCCCGGCCCTCGGCGGGACGCGGTTCTTCCCCTACGCCAGCACTGACGACGCGATCGTCGACGTGCTCAACCTCTCGCGCGGCATGTCGTACAAGAATGCGCTCGCCGGGCTCGACCTCGGCGGCGGCAAGGCCGTCATCATCGGGGACCCGGCCGAGCTCAAGACCGAGGCGCTGCTCCGCGCCTACGGCCGCTTCGTCCAGTCGCTCAACGGCCGCTACTACACCGCCTGCGACGTGGGCACCTTCTCCCTCGACATGGACCACATCGCGCGCGAGTGCGACTTCGTCACCGGCCGTACGGTCGCCCACGGTGGCGCCGGCGACAGCTCGGTGCTGACGGCGTACGGCACCTTCCAGGGCATGCGCGCCGCGGCCGAGCAGGTCTGGGGCGAGCCCACGCTCGCCGGCCGCACCGTCGGCATCGCGGGCGTCGGCAAGGTCGGGCGCCACCTGGTCCGCCACCTCATCGAGGACGGCGCGTCCGTGGTCGTCACCGACGTGTACGCCCCCTCGGTCGAGGCGATCCGCGCGGAGTACCCGCAGGTGGTCGCCGTCGGCTCGACCGACGAGCTGGTCGCCAGCGAGATCGACGTCTACGCGCCGTGCGCGATGGGCGGTGCGATCAGCGACGAGGTGCTCGAGGTGCTGACCGCGACGATCATCTGCGGCGCCGCCAACAACCAGCTCGCGCACGCGGGCATCGAGAAGCAGGTCGACGAGCGCGGCATCCTCTACGCGCCCGACTACTGCGTGAACTCGGGTGGCGTCATCCAGGTCGCCGACGAGCTCGAGGGCTTCTCGTTCGAGCGCGCCCAGCAGCGCGCCACCGGCATCTTCGACACCACCCGCCGGGTCTTCGAGCTGGCCAGGGCCGACGGGGTCACCACCGCCGAGGCCGCCGACCGCCTGGCCGAGCGCCGGATGCGCGAGGTCGGACGCCTGCGCGGCATCCACCTCTGACCCACGTCAGGTGACCGGGCGCTTCGTGCCCGTCTGCGGGTCTGACCGGGCGCCTCGTGCCCGTCCGGGCGCGCGCGACGGGCACGAAGTGCCCGGTCGACGTCCGGGACGGGCACGAAGTGCCCGGTCGACGTCCGGGACGGGCACGAAGTGCCCGGTCACCTTGCAGTTCAGGGCGCGGTCGTACGCCGCGTCACCCGGTCGCCGGTGGGGCGTCCAGGTCGTGACCAGCTGGAGCAGCTGGAATCAGTCAGTCTGCACGACGACGGGGGTCGGCATAGCTCGACCACTCGTCCTCGTCCGGCTCGACTTCCGTCGGGGCCGGATGGGATTTCTCAGTTCCGTGCAGCTCATTCGCCAACGCGCCGAAGTCCGTCTCGTGAGTCCGGTACTTCAGGTCGCGCGCGACCTTGGTCTGCTTCGCCTTCGCTCGGCCGCGCCCCATAGGGTCGACCCCCTCGCACACTTGGCCGGGGCCGCCAGAGGGAACCAGTGGAGTTCCCCGACGCGCCCGGTCTGATCGGTCACATATCGTGGGGTCAACGCTACCTGAGCGGTGGCTGTTCCCGCACACCAAGTCCCGGCATTTCGCTGACGGCCGACAGATTCACGCTCACCAACCGGGGTGCTGGCCCTCCAGCCGGACGCGACCGCCGTGGTCGGCGTCGAGTCGGACCTCCCCCGCGACCCACGCCCTGATGCCGTGGCCGGCGAGGACGGAGATCGCGGTGTCGACCGACTCGGGTGCCGTGAGCGACACCATGCCGACCCCGCAGTTGAGGGTCGCCTCGAGGTCCGGCTGCGACACCGCCCCGACCTGGCGTACGACGTCGAAGACCGGCTGCGGCGTCCACGTCGAACGGTCGAGGCGCACCGACACCTCGGCGGGGAGCACCCGTTCGAGGTTGGCGGCGAGGCCGCCACCGGTGACGTGCGACATGGCGTGGGTCTCGGTGCGCTCGGCGAGGTCCAGGCACGCCTTGGCATAGATCCGGGTCGGCTCGAGCAGCTCCTCGCCGAGCGTGCGGCCGAAGTCGTCGACGTGTCGGTCGACGGTCCAGCCTGCGCCCCCACGATCAGCGCCGCCCAGCAGGACGTGGCGCACCAGCGAGTAGCCGTTGGAGTGCAGGCCGCTGGCCTCCATCGCGATGACGACGTCACCGGGGCGTACGCGACCCGGGCCGAGGAGCTTGCTGGCCTCGACCACACCCGTGGTCGCACCCGCGACGTCGTAGTCGTCGGGACCGAGCAGGCCGGGATGCTCGGCGGTCTCGCCGCCGATGAGGGCACAGCCGGCGACGACGCAGGCCTCGGCGATGCCCTTGACGATGGCCGCGATCCGCTCGGGCACGACGCGACCGCAGGCGATGTAGTCGGTCATGAAGAGCGGCTCGGCACCGCAGACGACGAGGTCGTCCACGACCATGCCGACCAGGTCGAAGCCGATGGTGTCGTGCACGTCCATCAGCTGCGCGATCGCCACCTTGGTGCCGACGCCGTCGGTCGAGGTGGCCAGCAGCGGCTGCTCGTAGCGGGTGAGGGCGGAGGCGTCGAACAGCCCCGCGAAACCGCCGAGACCGCCGATCACCTCCGGCCGGCGGGCCTTGTCGACCCACCCCTTCATCAGGTCGATCGCGCGGTCGGCCGCCTCGATCGAGACGCCCGCCTCTGCGTAGGCACCGGCGGACGGGTCAGTGGGCTGGTCGGTCACGCAGGCTCCTGTGGCGGGATGCGGTCAGGGATTCGGTCGGAGGTCCGGTCAGGGGTTGTTGAGGACCGGCAACGCCCGGCCCATCGTCGGCGACTGGAGCGTGGCCTCCAGCAGGTGCTTGCCGAGCAGGCTCTCGTCGGGGAGCTCGACCGGGTACTCACCGGTGAAGCAGGCGGTGCAGAGAGTGTCGCGCGTCTGCTTGGTCGAGTCGATCATCCCGTCGAGCGAGATGTAGCCCAAGGTGTCGGCGCCGACGCTGGCCGCGATCTCCTCGGGCGTCAGGCCGTTGGCGATCAGCTCGGCGCGGGTCGCGAAGTCGATGCCGTAGAAGCACGGCCACTTCACCGGCGGGCTGGAGATGCGTACGTGCACCTCGAGGGCGCCCGCCTCGCGCAGCATCCGCACCTGGGCACGCTGGGTGTTGCCGCGCACGATCGAGTCGTCGACCACGACGATGCGCTTGCCGCGGATCATGTGCTCGAGCGCGTTGAGCTTGAGCCGGATGCCGAGCTGGCGCAGCGTCTGGCTGGGCTGGATGAAGGTGCGCCCGACGTAGGCGTTCTTGACGAAGCCCTGCCCGAACGGGATGCCGGACTCCTCGGCGTAGCCGGCCGCTGCCGGGGTGCCCGACTCGGGCACCGGGATGACGAGGTCGGCCTCCACGGGGAACTCGCGCGCGAGCTGACGGCCCATCTCGACCCGCGACTCGTGGACGCTGCGGGCGTTGATGGTGGCGTCGGGGCGGGCGAGGTAGACGTACTCGAAGACGCAGCCCTTGCGGTCGGGCTCGGCGAACGTGTGCGAGCGCAGGCCGTTCTCGTCGATCACGATCATCTCGCCGGGCTCGACCTCACGGACCCGGCTGGCACCGATCGTGGCGAGCGCGGCGTCCTCGCTGGCGACGACCCAACCGCGGTCGAGGCGACCGAGCACGAGGGGGCGGATGCCCTGCGGGTCGCGGGCCGCGAAGAGCGTGCCCTCGTTCATCCAGACGAAGCAGAAGGCCCCGCGCACCTGGGGCAGCACCTCGAGCGCCCGCTGCTCCAGGGAGGTGTCCGGGTGGTGCGCGAGCAGCGCGGTGACGAGGCTGGTGTCGTTGGTCGAGGTCTCGACGTCACGCGCCTGCAGCGGCAGCTCGCCGTCAGGGTCGGGAAGGTCCATGACCATCTGGGAGAGCTCGTGGGTGTTGATCAGGTTGCCGTTGTGGCCGAGCGCGATCGAGCCGTCCACGGTCGGGCGGAAGGTCGGCTGCGCGTTCTGCCACGTCGACGCGCCGGTCGTGGAGTAGCGCGAGTGGCCGATCGCGAGGTGGCCCTTCAGTGACTCCAGCGTCGACTCGTCGAAGACCTGCGAGACCAGTCCCATGTCCTTGTAGACCAGGATCTGGCGACCGTTGCTCACCGCGATGCCGGCCGACTCCTGCCCGCGGTGCTGCAGGGCGTAGAGCCCGAAGTAGGTCAGCTTGGCGACGTCCTCGCCGGGGGCCCAGACACCGAACACGCCGCAGGCGTCCTGCGGGCCCTGGTCCTGGGGGTCGAGGGCCATGGTGAGATGACCGTCGCCGCCCGTGCGCTTGCTCGACTGGTAGGGCACGAGCCGCAGTCTACGGGCGCGCGGTCACATCCTCGACGCGCCGTCCGCGATCGCCTTCCGGATCCTCGTGTAGGTGCCGCAGCGACAGATGTTGCGGATCGTGTCGAGGTCGGCGTCGGTGATCCGTCGGCCCCCGGCGCTGACCCTGTTGACCAGGGCGACGGCGGCCATGATCTGGCCGGGCTGGCAGTAGCCGCACTGCGCGACGTCCTGGTCGAGCCAGGCCTCCTGCATGGGGTGCAGGCCGTTGTCGCCGCGCTGCGACGGGTCGACCTGGTCGGGCAGGCCCTCGATGGTCGTGATCTCGTCGTCGTCGCCGAGATTGCCGACGGGCACGGCGCAGGGGTTCACGGCCTTGCCGTTGATGTGGGACGTGCAGGCCTTGCACACGTTGATCCCGCAGCCGTACTTCGGACCGGTGATCCCGAGGAGGTCGCGCAGGACCCAGAGCAGTCGCACGTCGTCCTCGACGTCGACCGTCACCCGTTCGCCGTTGACGATGAAGGTCTGTTCAGGCATGGGTCGCTCCTTCAGGAGGTGAGCTCGAGGCCGTTGGTCGGCGACTGCGGGATGGGCGGGACGAACGGCTTGGGCTCGAAGGACAGCGTGCCGTGGTTGATCGGGAAGCTGGTCGGCATGGTGCCGGTGGCACGGGCGTACGCGCAGGCGACCGCGGCGAACGACGACGCGACGCCTGCCTCGCCGGCACCACCAGGCACCGTCTCCTCCGAGGGCATCACGATCACCCGTACGTCGGGCGGGGTGTTCCACTGCCGCGTGTAGAAGTAGTTGTCCCAGCTGCCCTCGAGGAAGTGGCCGTCGCGCAGGTGCATGCTCGACGTCAGCGCGAGGGCGATCCCGTCGTTGATCCCGCCCTGCATCTGGGCCTCGAGGCCGCGCGGGTTGACCACCAGGCCGACGTCGATGGCGAAGGTGACCCGGGTGACGCGCGGGCCGGTGACGGCGTTCGGGATGCTGCGGCCCGTGGTGGCCGGGCGGGTGTCGATCTCGACGAGGCAGGCCGAGACGCCCTTGTACTCCTTGTGGATCGCGATGCCCTGAGCGGTGCCGGCCGGCATCGGTTTTCCCCACTCGCCGGCCTGGGCGACCGTGTCGAGCACGGCCAGCAGTCGCTCGTTGCGCTGGAACTTCCGCCGGAACTGGTAGGGG
This sequence comes from uncultured Actinomycetota bacterium, assembly GCA_963711175.1. GTDB lineage: Bacteria > Actinomycetota > Actinomycetes > Propionibacteriales > Nocardioidaceae > Nocardioides. The sequence goes on along the minus strand of CAVQDC010000001.1, from coordinate 47,011 downwards.
TCCATCTTCATCTTCGCAGCCAGCTTGTCGACGACCAGCTCGCTCGCGACTCGTACGTCCGGTGAGTAGATGTTGCGCATCGAGCCGGTGTTGAAGCGGTCGTCGGTCTCGACGAGCGTCTGGGTGACGGCGCCGAAGTCGTAGGGCACCTCCTGGGTGAGGGCGAAGATCGTCTCGGCGAACCCGAGGTTGCCCACGCCGGCGGGGAGGCTTGCCCCGGCGGCGGTGATGATCTCGCCGAGGCCGTGGCGGAAGTCGGTCTCGACGCAGGTGAGCGACTGGTTGAACGCCAGCACGTTGGTGCCGAGGACGGTGGCCTGGACCCGGCAGGTGCCCATCGGGTGGCCGCGGCCGACCCGGGCGTCGTCGGCCCGGTGCCACATCAGCTTGACCGGCGCGGCCATCTTCTGGGAGATCTCGGCCGCCTCGAGCGCGGCGTCGAAGAACAGCCGTCGGCCGAAGGAGCCGCCGGCGGTGACGACGTTGACCGTGACCTTGTCGGGTGCCATGCCGAGCCTGAGCGCGATCTGCTGCTGCGCGACGATCGGCGACTTGAGGCCTGCCCAGACGGTCGCGCCGTCGGGACGTACGTCCGCGATGGCGCTGTTGGTGTCCATCGCGGAGTTGCTGCGGAAGTAGAAGGTGAAGTCGCCGGAGACCGTCTGCGTGAGCGGGGTGCTGGGCAGCTTGGGCATCGGGAGCTGGGCGGACCGCAGCTTCTTGAGGATCGTCGCGTCGCTCTCCCCCGCCACCGGCCCGGCTTTCCAGACCACGTCGAGGGCGCGGACGGCGTCGATGCACTGGCCGAACGTCGCGGCGCGTACGGCCACGCCGGTGCTGACCTGCGCGACGTGGGTGACGCCGGGCATCGACTCGACCTGCGCCTGGTTGCGTACGGACACGGGGGTGCCGTTGAGCGTGGGTGCCCGGCACACCATCGTGGGCAGCGCGTCGGGGACCTGGACGTCCGTGGTGAAGTCCTTCGCGCCGGTCACGGCGGCCAGGGCGTCGACGCGGTTGGTGGGCCGGCCGACGACCGCGAAGTCGTTCTCGGTCTTGAGCTCGACCTCCACCGCACGGTCCTGCGAGGCGGCCGCCTTCACTGCGAGCTCGCCGTAGGTGACCGACCTGCCACCCGAGCCGGTGATGACGCCGCCCTTGGCCACGAGTCCGCCCACCGTGTCGCCCAGGGCGATCGCGGCGGCCTCGAGCAGGGCCAGGCGGGCAACCGCTGCGGCCACGCGGATCGGGGTGTAGGTGGAGATGGTGGTGTTGGAGCCGCCGGTGAGCTGGTTGAAGAGCAGCTCGGGGCGAGCCGGCGCGAGGGTCACGTGGACCTTGCTCAACGGCAGGTCGAGCTCCTCGGCGATGAGCATGGCGGTCGAGGTGGTGATGCCCTGCCCGACCTCGGCGCGCGGCAGCTCGAAGCTGGCAGTGCCGTCCTCGTTGATGGTGACGGTGATCAGGTTCGCCGTCGGCCGCGCTGCATCCGTGAGCATGTCGTTGAGGTCGTAGAGCTCGGGGATCTGCGGCGGGGTGGGGATCTCCGCTCCGGCCCGGGGCGTGTCGAGCACGAGGTCGGCGGCCGCGATGAGGGTCGCGCCGCCGAGGACGAAGCCCACGAAGCGGCGGCGGTCGAGCTCGAAGGGGGCGCCGTCGGTTGTCGCGGCGTCGGTCGGTTGGGGTCGGGACGAAGTCACGAGCGTCACCCGATCTGTTGCGTCCCCGGCATCCTCCCGGGGCGGAGGTCCCTCCCCAGGGACCCTTCCACTGTGACAGTGACGCTGTCACAGTTCAAGGCGGCGTCCGCAGACCGATACCTGAGGACCTGGTGGACGGCTCAGGAGTCGATCGACGTACGTGGCGTCCTCAGGTGTCGAGGAGCGAGCGCACCCGGTGGATCGCGAGGCGGGCGACGGCCCGCGTCGTGGCCGGGAGCGGCAACGCGTCGAGGAGCGCGTGCGGCCGGGTCCAGGCCGGGTCCGACGTCAGCGGGGCCTCGGGACCGACGTACGCCGGGTCGCTCGCGCGTTCGATCGCCTCGTCGAGCCCGAGCAGCACACCGCCGTCGCGCGGCACCCAGGTCTGGCCGGGGCGGCAGACCATGTCGTGGTGCAGCGACTCGATCAGCGAGGTGACGGTGTGGAAGGGCGCGGTGGTGGCGAGCGCCGTCGCGAGCCCGACGATGCCGCTGGGGACGAGCGGCGCGGGGAGTCGTACGCGAGAGAGGCCCGCGCCGCGGGAGCAGGCGCTCATCAGCCTCGGATAGGTGACGACGTCAGGGCCACCGATGTCGACGGCGCCGCGCGGGCCGTCGTCGTCGAGCGCCTCGCCGATGGCACGGAGCACGTCGGAGACGGCGATCGGCTGCACCGAGCGGTGCATCCAGGTCGGCACCGGCTGGACGACGAAGAGCGTCGCGATCTGCCGGATGATCTCGAACGACGTCGACCCGGCACCGATCACGACCCCCGCGCGCAGGGCGACGGCGTCAGGGTGCGCACCGAGGAGGATCCGCTCCACCTCGAGACGGGACCTGATGTGGGCAGACAGCTCGGCCTCGGGTGCATCCGGGACCAGCCCGGAGAGGTAGACGAGCCTGCGTACGCCGCTCCCGCGGACCGCCGCCGCGACGATCTCGGCGCCGCGCCTGTCCCGGTCGGTGAAGTCGCTGCGCTGGAGCGAGTGGACGAGGTAGACCACGGCGTCGACGTCCGCGACGGCGGCCGTCACCGACTCCTCGTCGGTCACGTCGCAGCGGATCGCGGCGACCCGCTCGTCCCAGCCGAAGCGGTCGGGGTCGGGCGGGGAGGACGAAGCGGCCACCACGTCGTGGCCGGCCTCGAGGAGGTGCGGGACCAGGCGGGAGCCGACGTAGCCGGTCGCGCCGAGGACGAGTACGCGCATCCGTCAGGCCTCGCCCAGGTGCTTGAGGAGGTTGCGGGAGAAGACCGTGCCCATGTGCTTCACGACCCCGGCCATCACCCGCTCGACCGCCGGCCGAGCGAGGCCCGGCAGCGGAAGGGTGCACGCGATCTGCAGGTCGATGCTGACCTCGGTGCCGCCGTCGTGGTCGACGAGGACGTAGGTGCCCTCGACGGCCGTCATCTCCTCGGAGCGCGCGGGGTCGTGGGTGAACACGATCCGGTCCTCGGGCTCGAGCTCCATGATCTCGGTGAACTTCGGGGCGACCGAGATGCCGAGCACGGGGAGCGTCCCCATCCGCCACACCCACCGGTCGCCGTCGACCTTGATCGAGGTGACGTAGGGCGTCATCTTCGCGATCAGGTCGGCGTCGGTCAGCGCCGCCCACACCTCGCTGCGGGGTGAGCGGAGGACCGCGGAGGACCGGTCACGTGCACGGAACGTTGCCATCCCGCGAGGCTACCGGCGGCTTCCCGACGCCCATCAGGGTGAGTCAGCGCGCGAGCTCGCCGAGGTTGCGGAGCAGGAAGGCCTCGGCCTTGACGACCTTCTCGAACTCGGCGAGGTGCAGGCCCTCGTTGGCGCCGTGGGCGCGGGTGTCGGGGTCCTCGACACCGGTGACCAGCACGCTGGCCTGCGGGAAGGCCTCGAGGAACTCCGCAATGAACGGGATCGAGCCACCCACGCCCATGTCGACCGGAGCCGTGCCGTCCCAGGCCTCGGCGAACGCGGCCCGCGCGGCGTCGTACGCCGGCCCGGTGGCGTCGATCCGCGTCGCCTCGCCGGTGTCGACGACCGTCGTCGTGAGCGTCGCGCCCCACGGGACGTGCTGCTCGAGGTGCGCCTGCAGCCGCTCGACGGCGTTGGCCGTCGTGTCCCCGGGCGCGATGCGGAGGCTGATCCGGCACCGCGCGGCCGGGACGAGCGTGTTGGAGGCACCCTCGACCTTCGGTGCGTCGAGTCCGGTGATGGACAGTGCCGGCTGGGTCCAGAGTCGCTCGACGACGCTGCCCGTGCCGATCCACTCGATGCCCTCGGCCGCGCCGGACTCCGCGCGCAACCGGGCCTCGGGATACTCCACGTCGGCTGCCGGGCCGGAGAAGAGACCGTCGATCGCGACGCTGCCGTCGTCGTTGTTGAGGCTGGCGATGAGGCGGCTCAGCGCCATGATCGAGTCGGGCACCAGCCCGCCCCACATGCCGCTGTGCACAGCGTGGGTGAGCGTACGGACCTCGACGTCCATCCGGACCAGGCCGCGGAGGCTGGTGGTCAGCGCCGGCTCGCCGATGTCCCAGTTGCCGGAGTCGGCGATGACGATGACGTCGGCCTCGAGGCGGTCCTTGTGGGCGTTGAGCAGCTCGACGAGCGTGTCGGAGCCGACCTCCTCCTCGCCCTCGATGAACATCACCAGGTTGACCGGCAGCTCGTCGCCGAAGATCCGCACGGCACCGAGGTGGGCGGCGATGCCGGCCTTGTCGTCGGCTGCGCCGCGGCCGAACAGACGGAGGTCGCCGCGCCCATCCTCGCGAGCCGTGGGCTCCCACGGCGGGGAGTCCCAGTCGGCGTGGTCGTTCTCCGGCTGGACATCGTGGTGCGCGTAGAGCAGGACGGTCGGCGCACCCTCGGGGCCGGTCTTCCTGGCGATCACGGCCGGCGGCGCACCGTCGTACGCCCGGACGATCTCGGCCTCGAAGCCCTCGGCGGCGAACAGGTCGCGCGTCGCCTCGGCGCTGCGCTCGACCTCGCCGGCGCGGGCAGGGTCGGCGGACACCGACTCGATGCGGACCAGGTCCTCCAGGTCGCGGCGGATGCCGGGCATGACCTCGGCGAGACGAGCGGGAATGTCGACAGTCATGTGGACACCCTAGGACCGCCCGATCATGCGTTCATCGTCGCCCATTCGCCGCTGCGCTTCTCCATCGCCAGCTGGCGCTCGAGGTCCTCGAACCCGAGGCGGCGGTAGATCCCGATCGCCTCGCCGTCGGTGTCGGCGACGATCACGAGGGTGCGTACGCCGAGGTGGTCGAGGCCGTACTGCCCGGCGCCGTGGACCACGGCCGAGGCCAGCCCCTTGCGGCGGTGCTCGGTGTGGGTCTCGACGCTCTGGTAGCGCGCGACGCCCTCCTCGGTGACGAAGATCCCGGCAGTCGACACCAGCTGGCCGTCGATGAACGCGCCGAACCGCAGGCCGCGACCGGAGTCGACGAGCCGCCGCTCCTGCGCGTTCTTCTGGCGCGCGAAGGTCATGAAGGCCTCTTCGGAGGTCTGCGGATAGAGCTGCTGGCTGAGTCGGGCTCGCGCCTCCCACTCGTCGTCGCCGTCGATCGCGCGCACCTCGGCCTCGACCTCGCGAGGCGGCGTGAGCGTCGACGCGGTGAGGACGGTGGCGACATCGACCTCCATGCCGGCGCCCTCGAACGCGGCTCGCGCCTCGTCGGTGAGGTCGGCGGTGTCGATGCCGATGCTGACGTGGTCGGCGTCCGGGAACTCGGTCTGGAACGCGCCGATGACCTCGCGCTCACCGCCCGGCACCGGCGCCTGCGCCAGGAGGACGAAGTTGCCCCAGAAGTAGGACGGGTTGTCGGGCGAGCGGATCACCAGATGGGTGCCGCGGTCCTCGACCACGCTGCCCGAGGAGGTCAGCAGGGCCAGGTCGGTGCGGAAACCGAGGGAGCTCACGTGCATGGTGCGGACCCTAGTCGCTGGCGGCGTGTGGCCAGGTGCCGAGAGGGAGGTAGGCAGACAGGTCGGTGCGCTCCCCGCTCGCGCGGACCTTGCCCGACTCCACGGCATCGGCCCACGACGTACGCCCGGTCGCCACCGCGAGCCAGGTCTCGGCGTCGGTCTCCACGACGGCCGGCGGCGTGCCGCGCGTGTGGCGTACGCCCGGTACCACCTGAACGGCGGCGTAGGGCGGCACCCGGACCTCGACCGAGCGACCGGGTGCTCGCTCCTCGAGCACCGCGAGGTAGTGCTTGACCAACGCGCGCGTGTCGGCGCTCGCCAGCTGTTCCGGGCTCAGCACCCTCAGTCGCGCAGGCATCAGATGTCCTCGTCGGTGTCGTCGGGGACGCCGTCCGGGCGGGTGGTGTCGGGCTGGGGCAGCAGCATCGAGTGGAAGGCGTAGGTCGTCCGGCCGCCGCCACGACCGCGGTTGCGCTCGGTCCAGCTCTGCACGAGCTCGCTGACCTCGGCGGCGAGCTGCGCGGCCTCGTCCTTGGTGAGCCGGACGGCGGCGTCCATGGTGGAGCGGTGCGACTCCGGTCGACGGTCCTGTCCGTAGGCCGCCTCGACGAGCTGGTGGGCGTAGCCCGCAGCGTTGCGCAGGAACACCGTCGCTGCGGCCTTGCCGCCCGGCTGCTTCTCGAGCTGCCCCACGTCGATGCTCAGGCCGCCCTCGCCCGCCGCCTTCCACACGCGGTCGCGCTGGTCGCGGGCCGCCTCGGGCGCCTCCTCGATCAAGCCGTACTTGGCCAGCTGGCGCAGGTGGAAGCTGGCCTGGTTGGCCGGGATGCCGAGCTCCTGGGCGATGTCGGCGGCCCGCATCGGCCCACCCGCGGACAGCTCGGTGAGGATCCGGTTGCGCACCGGGTGGGCGATCGCGCGGAGCACCCGCGGATCGTGCACCCTGCCGTGGCCGGCGTCGTTCGCGGGAGCGTCGTCGGTCATGGATTCACCCTACCAAGTTCCGCACGCACTATTGCGCAACACATATTGCGCAACATAGGGTGCGGATATGACCTCGTATCGCTCCCTCTCCCGCAACCGCGACTTCACCGCCCTCTGGACGGGCGAGGCGATCAGCCAGCTCGGCAGTGCGGTGAGCATGTTCGCGTTCGCCCTCGTGGGCTACGCGCTCACCGGCTCGGCGATGCTCGCCGGACTGCCGACGTCGGCCTTCGTGCTCGGTATGGTCGCGGCGCTCCTCCCTGCCGGCGTGGTCGTGGACCGCACCGACAGACGGCGGCTGATGATGCTGGCGAGCGGCTCGGGCGCCGTCGTCTACGGCCTGGTCGCGGTCGCTGCGCTTGCCGGCCAGCTCCAGCTCTGGCACCTCGTCGTGGCGGCTCTGCTCACCGGCGTGGGCACGGGTGTGTTCGGGCCCGCCGAGGCGTCGGCGGTGCGCTCCGTCGTCAGCCGTGAGGAGCTGCCGACCGCGCTGAGCCAGAACCAGGCCCGGCAGCACGTGGCCGCGCTCGTGGGGGGCCCGCTGGGCGCACTGCTCGTGGGGATGGGACGCGCGATGCCGTTCGTCTTCGACGCCGTCACCTTCGCCATCTCCTTCGTGACCCTGTCGAGGATCCGCACGGACCTCTCGCCGCAGGCCGACCGTGAGCAGGCCAGCGTCCGCGCCGACCTGGTCACCGGGCTGCGCTACGTGGTCGGCCGGCCCTACTTCCGCACCATGATGGCGTTCGCCGCCACCAGCAACCTGGCGGTCAACGCGGTGTTCTACGTCGCGATCATGCGGCTGGTGCAGGACGGCGTGCACCCGAGCGCGATCGGCGTGATCGACATGCTCGCCGGCCTCGGCGGCATCCTCGGCGCCGTCGCCGCACCGCGGATCATCGAGCGTGTCGCGACCGGCCGACTGACCCTCGCCGTCGCGTGGAGCTGGGTGCCGCTCCTGGTGCCGCTCCTCTTCTGGAGCTCCCCGCTGGTGGTGGGCGCGATGCTGTTCCTCGGCATCACCCTCAACCCGGCCGGCAACGCCGGCTCCCAGTCGTACCGGATGGCGATCACACCGATGCACCTCCAGGGCCGGGTCGCCTCGTCGATGCAGTTCGTCGGCATGTCGCTGATGCCGCTGGCGCCGCTGCTGGGTGGCGTCCTGCTCGAGCAGCTCGGCCCGCGAGCCGCGACCATCGGACTCCTCGCCCTGGTCACCGTGAGCGCACTGATCCCGACCTGCAGCGCGACCGTGCGCCGGATCCCGCGACCCGCCGCGTGGCCGCAGGCCGACGAGGCGCCGGTCCCGGCCGTGACTGCGGCTGCCGCCTAGGCACGGCTCAGCCGAGCAGGTCCCACCGCTCACGCTCGACCATGCGATCCGAGTCGTGGGCGCGCTCGCCCCGCTCCTTGCTGCTCAACAGCGCGGCTTCCATCCAGCCGCCGGCCGACATGTCGCGCACGTCCGCGCTGAGTCGCACGCGTCGCCCGAAGCTGATCCCACGGGAGCGCTTGACCCTGCGGACCCTGCGGAACAGTCGCATCCCGACACGGTAGGCCCCTTGCGACGTCAGGTGTGGAGATCAGGCGATCGAGTCGAGGATCTCCACCTGGGCCGTCCACGCCTCGCTGCTCGGGTCGATCACGACGAAGTGGTCGCCCTGCACCCGGACGATCTCCGCCCGGGCGCCCGCGGCCTGCGCGGCGACGACGTAGCCCTCGGACTGGCCGAGCGGCACGATCACGTCGTCGACGCCGTGGACGCACCAGACGGGTACGTCGAGGGGGATCTGCTGCTGCGGGTCCCACGGGGCGTCGTCGGGACCGGGTGTGTGGCCGAGGAGGGCGGCCGCTGCTCCCGCACCCAGGCCCATCCGCTCGGACATGACCAGGTCGAGCACTCCGGCCTGCGAGATCGCGTGCGTGACCGCAACGCCCGGCTGGTCGCGTCCGGCCGCCCAGACGGCCAGGTGCCCGCCGGCGGAGTGGCCGAGCGTGATGACCGTGGACAGGTCGAGGTCCTCCACGTCGGCCAGCGCGTCGATCGCTGCGGCCACGTCGTCAAAGGTCTCCGGCGTGCCGCCACCATTGCCGACGCGGCGGTACTCGATGTTCCAGGCAGTCCATCCCGCGGCCGCGAGCGCGCGCGCGATGGGCTGACCGAGCGTGTAGTCGTAGGACCACTTCCAGAAGCCTCCGTGGATGACCACGACCACTCCCCGCGAGGCGCCCTCCGGACGGTAGAGCTCGACGAACTGCGAGGAGTCCTCGCCGTAGGTCACCACCTCGACACCCTCGCCACCCTCGGGGACGCGGGCCTGGGTCGGGTCGGACGGATCGTTCGTGGACACGTCGGGCTCCTCGGAGCAGGCGCTGAACAGCGGGATCGAGACGAGCCCGAGTGCGGGCAGGGCGAGCAGCGTACGACGGCGCATGCCAGGGGTTCGGAGCCGAACGCCGGATCGCTCGGTCCACGACGCAGGCGTCATGCTGCTCCCGTCCGTCCGAACCGGTTGCCGACCTCGGCGACCTTCTCGGCCAGGTCGGGCGGCGACTCCACCACGAACTCCGCGCCCGACCCGGCCAGCACCATCACCGGCCAGTCGAGGTCGTCGACGTTCATCTCCAGGACACAACCCTCGCCGTCCGGTGTCACGGTCCCCCACCGGCCGACCTTGGCGGCGAGGGCATCCGCCGCCATCGCGACCCGCACGCGTACGGCGTAGCGCTGTGGCATCCGGCGGATGCCCTGCTGCACGAAGACCAGCGCGTCCTCGGCCGGCAGCTCGCGAGCCCGGAAGCGCTGGCCGGCCGGGTCGGGATCGGAGATCCGGTCCAGGCGGAAGCTGCGCCAGTCCATCCGGTCACGGTCCCATGCGACGAGGTACCACCGACGACCGAGCGAGACCAGGCGCAGCGGCTCGACCCTGCGATGGGTCACCTCGGCCTCGCGCGCGGCGTAGTCGAAGCGCAGCAGCTCGCTGTCGCGGCAGGCCTGCGCGAGCGTGGTGAGGACGGCGGCGTCGAAGACCGGCGCGCCCTCCCACGGCCCGGGCGACTCGGTCTGGCTGGCCACCGCGTCCATCTGCCGACGCAGCCGCGGCGGCATCAGCGACAGCACCTTGGAGAGTGCCTGGACGGACCAGTCGTCCATCCCGGCGACGGCACCGGCGGCGGCCGTACGCAGCCCGACCGCGATCGCGACGGCCTCCTCGTCCTCGAGGAGCAGCGGCGGCAGAGACCCGCCTGCGCGGAGCTGGTAGCCGCCGGCGGCACCTCGTACGGCATCGACGGTGTAGCCGAGCTCGCGCAGCCGGTCGACGTCGCGGCGCAGCGTCCGCGCACTCACCTCCAGCCGGTCGGAGAGCTCCGGACCGGGCCAGTAGCGATGGGTCTGGAGCAGGGACAGCAGCCGCAGCATCCGCTCGCTCGTGCTCATGCTCCAAGAATAGTCCGAAAGCGGTCAGGAACTGACCTGATAGGTCCTTAGCGTCGTCGTCATGACCACCTACCGCCAAGAGCGAACCGGACCGGCGATCGTGACCCGTGGCCTGACCCGCCACTTCACCTCGCGCAAGCAGACCGTCGAGGCCGTGCAAGGCCTCGACCTCGAGATCGAGCAGGGCGAGCTCGTTGCCTTCCTCGGGCCCAACGGGGCCGGGAAGTCGACCACGCTCCGGATGCTCACCACCCTCATCGCGCCGACGTCGGGCACCGCGTCCGTCGCGGGGCACGACGTGGTGACCGGCCAGCGCGACGTACGACGAGCGATCGGGTTCGTCGGGCAGGGCAACGGCGCCGGCCACCGCCAGCTCGGCCGGGACGAGCTGATCAGCCAGGGCCGGGCCCACGGGCTGTCCCGCGCCGACTCCCACCGGCGGGCCGGCGAGCTGGTCGAGGACCTCGACCTCGCCGCGGTCGCCGACCGCAAGGTCTCCTCGCTCTCCGGCGGGCAGCGGCGCCGGCTCGACATCGCGATGGGGCTGGTGCACCTGCCGCGGGTGCTGTTCCTCGACGAGCCGTCGACCGGCCTCGACCCACAGAACCGGATCAACCTCCAGGAGCTGATCCAGCGGCTCCACGAGGAGAGCGGCAGCACCGTGGTGCTCACCACGCACTACCTCGAGGAGGCCGACGCCCTGGCCGGCCGCGTGATCGTGGTCGACCACGGGCGGATGATCGCCGACGACTCCGCGGCCCGCCTCAAGAGCGGGCTGGGCGACCTCGTGCGCCTGACGTACGACGTCCCCGCGTCGGCAGCCCGCGCCGCGGCCCGCCTGGAGCGGGTGCCCGACTCGCGCGTCGAGGTCTCCGCCGACGCCGTCGACCTGCGGGTCAAGGACGGCTCCGCGATGGTCGGCGAGCTGCTCGCGGACCTGGCCGCCGACGGCGTGCCTCCGTCGCGGATCGAGGTCGCCCGACCCACTCTGGACGACGTCTTCCTCGACCTCACCGGTCGCAGCCTGCGGGAGACGCAGCAGACCGACCCGTCCGCCCAGCCCACCTCCGAGACCACCGAGACCGAGAGCGAGGTCGCAGCATGAGCACCTTCGTGTCCGACACCGTCAACGTGATGAACCGCGAGCTCAAGCCGGTCTGGCGCGAGCCGATGGCCGTCATCTTCGCGATGATCCAGCCACTGGTCTTCCTGGGCCTGTTCGCGCCCCTGCTGCCCGAGATGGCGACCGGCGGCTCGGCGCTCCAGTGGTTCGTGCCCGGCATCGTGGCGATGACCGCGCTGATGGGCGCGTCCTTCACCGGCTCCAACCTGATGGAGGAGATGCAGTCGGGCTCGCACGAGCGCCAGCTCGTCTCGCCGCTGGGCAGGCCCGCGCTGCTGGTGGGTCGCGCCCTCAAGGAGGTCGTGCCGATGCTGATGCAGGTCGCGATCATCGTCGCGGTCGTGACGCCGTTCAGCTTCGACCTGCACCTCGGCGGCGTACTGGCTGCCGCGCTGGTGCTCTCGCTCTTCAGCATCGGCGTCGGGGCGCTGTCGTTCGCGCTGGCGCTCGCGTCGAAGGGGCAGGACTGGATGTTCTGGACCGTCCAGCAGACGCTGCTCTTCCCAGCGCTCCTCACCGCCGGCGTGCTGCTGCCGATGGACGGTGCGCCCCGCTGGCTCGAGGTCGTCTCGATGCTCAACCCGATGACGTACGTCGTCGACGCGGTCCGCGCGCTCTTCGCCGGCACCTACCCGGCGGACGTCGTCGCGCAGGGCGTGCTCGGTGCCGCCGTCGTCGCGGCCCTCGGGCTCGTGGTCGGCGTACGCGCGATGCGTCGCTCGAGCTAGTCGGCTCGCCTTGCCCGTCCCCCGGGTATCTAGGGACGATCTGGTAGGCGGAACGCCGGTTTCGCCTACCACTTCGTCCCTAGATACCCAGACCTGGATGCCCAGACCTGGGTGCAAAGTCAGCCGAGGGCGGCGGGGAGGGTCGCCTGCCAGGCCGCCTTGGCCTCGGCGACGGGGAGGTCGAGGACACCCTCGACCGAGAGCGTGTCGCCACCGGTCCTCCCGAGGGGCGTGACGCGGCACGCCGTACATCTGGGCGAGCGCGACGAGCGCGTCGGCCTGCTCGTCGGTGACCGTCACCAGGGCGCGGGCGGTCGACTCGGAGAACAGCGCCACGAAGGCGTCACCGTCCGCCACCGAGGCCAGCGAGACCGCGGCACCGATGTCGCGGGCGAACGTCGACTCGAGCAACGCCTGCGCGAGTCCGCCGTCCGAGAGGTCGTGGGCGGAGGTCACGACGCCGTCGCGCGAGGCGTCCTGCAGCAGGGTGGCCAGTGCCTGCTCGGCGGCGAGGTCGAGCACCGGCGGCAGCCCGCCGAGGTGGCCGTGCACGACGTGGGCCCACTCCGAGCCGGAGAGCTCCTCGCGGGTCTCGCCGAGCAGGAAGACCCGCTCACCCGCGGCGGCGAACCCGGTCGGCGTACGACGCGTGACGTCCTCGATGACACCGAGCACGGCGACGACAGGGGTCGGCAGGATCGCTGTCTCGCCGGTCTGGTTGTAGAGGCTGACGTTGCCGCCCGTGACCGGGATGCCGAGCTCGAGGCAGGCGTCCTTGAGGCCACGGCAGGCCTCGGCGAACTGCCACATCACGGCCGGGTCCTCGGGCGAGCCGAAGTTGAGGCAGTCGGAGACCGCCAGTGGCCTGGCGCCCCCGGTGGCGACGTTGCGGAACGACTCGGCCAGCGCGAGCTGGGCACCCTTGTAGGGGTCGAGCTTGGCGAACCGGCCGTTGCAGTCGGTGGAGACCGACACGCCGAGATTGGTGTCGGTGTCGACGCGGACCATGCCCGAGTCGGCCGGCTGGGCGAGGACGGTGTTGCCCTGGACGTAGCGGTCGTACTGGTCGGTGATCCACGACTTGTCGCAGAGGTTCGGCGAGGCGACCAGCTGCAGCAACGTCGAGCGGAGGTCGGCACCCGACGACGGACGGGCGAGCGCCTCGGCGCGGTCGGCCTGGAGCGCGTCCTGCCAGTCCGGCCGGGCGTACGGCCGGTGATAGGTCGGACCGTCGTGCGCCACCGACCGCGGGGGTACGTCCACCACGCGCTCGCCGTGCCAGTCGATGTGCAGCCGCCCGGTGTCGGTCACCTCGCCGACGACGACGGCCTCGACGTCCCACTTCTCGCAGATCGCCATGAACGCGTCGACGTGGGCGGGCTCGACGACCGCCATCATCCGCTCCTGCGACTCGCTCATCAAGATCTCCTCGGGCGCGAGCGTGGAGTCGCGCAGCGGCACCCGGTCGAGCTCGACGTGCATCCCGCCGTCACCGGCGGAGGCGAGCTCGGAGGTCGCGCAGGACAGCCCGGCACCGCCGAGGTCCTGGATGCCGGCGACCACGCCGGCGGCGAAGAGCTCGAGGGTGCACTCGATGAGGAGCTTCTCCATGAAGGGGTCCCCGACCTGGACGCTCGGGCGCTTGGCCGGCCCACCCTCGTCGAAGGTCTCGCTCGCGAGGACGGACACCCCGCCGATGCCGTCGCCGCCGGTGCGCGCGCCGTACAGCACCACCTGGTTGCCGGTGCCGGTCGCGTTGGCGAGGTGGAGGTCCTCGTGGCGCAGCACGCCGATGCAGAGAGCGTTGACGAGCGGGTTGCCGGCGTAGGTCTCGTCGAAGACGGCCTCACCGCCGATGTTGGGCAGGCCGAGGCAGTTGCCGTAGCCGCCGACACCGGCCACGATCCCGGGCAGCACGCGCGCGGTGTCGGGGGCGTCGAGCGGCCCGAAGCGCAGCGGATCCATGACCGCGACGGGCCGAGCCCCCATGGCGAGGATGTCGCGGACGATGCCGCCGACGCCGGTGGCCGCACCCTGGTAGGGCTCGACGAACGACGGGTGGTTGTGGCTCTCGACCTTGAACGTCACGGCGTAGCCCTGGCCGATGTCGAGGACACCGGCGTTCTCGCCGATGCCGGCCAGTGTCTTGCCGATCGGCGTCTCCTGCGGGATCTCACCGAACTGCTTGAGGTGCACCTTGGTCGACTTGTAGGAGCAGTGCTCGCTCCACATCACCGAGTACATCGCCAGCTCGGAGCTGGTCGGGCGGCGACCGAGGATCTCGCGGATCCGGGCGTACTCGTCGGCCTTCAGGCCCAGCTCGGCCCACGGCTGCTCGCGCTCCGCGTCGGTCGCGGCCCCCGCGACCGTGTCGAGGGTCCCGGAGGCGCCTGAGCTGGTCGGCTGGTGGGTGGATGCGGACCGGTGGACGCTCGTCTCGGGCACGGCGTCAATCTACCGGCGCCCGCGTGCGCCTACTTCAGCAGTCCGTCCGCGACGACCTCGAGCATCGGGCGCACGGCCGCGGCGTCGAGCCCGGACTGGTCGGCGACGGTGGCGATCCCGCCCACGAGGCGCGCCACCTGGAGCGGCGTGACGTCGTCGCGTACGGCGTCCTCCTCGTGCAACCGGTCGAGCACGCGGGCGCCGGCGCCCTGCAGGACCTGGCACTTCGTGCGGATCGGCGACTGCTCGTCGCCCATCGCACCGGTGATCTTGGCGGGCCCACCCTTGTGCACGCTGATCAGCCGGACGTACTCCTCGAACCAGGCGAGCAGCAGCTCGCGCGAGCCGCCCTCGTGCGTCAGCACCTTGTCGGCCGTCTCCTCGACGTGGTCGACCCAGCTCTTCATCACCGCGTCGATCAGGTCGTCGCGGGTGGCGAAGTGCCGGTAGAGGGTGCCCGGTCCGACGCCGGCGTCCTTGGCGATCTGGTCGAGCGAGGTGTCGTAACCCCGCTCACGGAAGGCGGTCCGGGCGGCCTCGACGATGCGGTCGTAGTTGCGCTGGGCATCGGCACGCACGGAATTTTTCACCTGGCCTTGCTAAACGGAGACAGTCTCCGTATCGTTGTGGAGGAAGCGGAGTCACCCTCCGGATCTACTGTACCTCGGCCCACGAGGCCAGAACAGGACCGCACCTCATGTCATCCACCACCTCCACCCCGAACCCCGGGCACACCCGGGACCTCCCGCGCGAGCTGCCGCCGAACGCCGGCCGCGCAGCCGCGGGCATCGCGATCGTGCTGGTCGCCCAGCTGATGATCGTGCTCGACGCGACCGTCGTGAACGTCGCACTCCCCCGCATCGACGCCGACCTCTCCTTCGGCCCGGCGGCGTTGTCGTGGGTGCTCAACGCCTACACGCTCGCCTTCGGCGGGCTGCTGCTGCTCGGCGGCCGGCTCGGCGACGTCTTCGGTCGGCTGCGCGCCTTCCAGGCCGGACTCGCGATCTTCACGGTCGCCTCCGCGCTCGGCGGATTCGCCCAGACGCCCGGCCAGCTCGTCCTCACCCGCGCCCTCCAGGGCGTCGGCGCCGCGCTCGCCGCACCGAGCGTGCTGGCGCTGCTCACCACGAGCGCGCCCGACGAGGCCGCACGCAACCGCGCCTTCGCCCTCTTCGGCGCCGTCTCGTCCGGTGGCGCCTCCATCGGCCTGATCCTCGGCGGCCTGCTGACCGACGTCGGGTCGTGGCGCTGGACGCTGTTCATCAACGTCCCTCTCGGCCTGGTCGTCCTGCTCCTCGTCGGCCGCTTCGTCGACGAGACCCCCCGTCGCTCCGGACGGTTCGACCTGGTCGGCGCGGCGAGCGCGACGCTCGGCGCGGTCTCCCTCGTCTGGTCGCTCATCGGAGCACCCGAGCACGGCTGGGGTTCCCCGAGGACGATCGGCGGCTTCGTCGTCGGTGCCGCTCTGCTCGCCCTGCTCGCCCGCACCGAGGCCAGGCACCCCCACCCGATGGTGCAGCCACACCTGGTCCGCAACCGCCGCCGCGTCGGCGCACTGGCCGCGATGGCGCTGATCATCGGCGCGAACCTGTCGATGTTCTTCCTCGTCGTGCAGTACATCCAGCTGGTGCTCGGCTTCGGCCCGCTCGCGACCGGGATCGCGTTCCTCCCGTTCAGCCTCGGCATCTTCGGGATGTCGCGAGTCACGCCGTGGCTGATCGCCCGGGTCGGCCCCCGCGCGATGCTGCTGACCGCCACGTCGGCCATGGTCGTCGGGTACGCCTGGCTGAGCGGCGCCGACACGGGTGGCACCTACTTCGGCACGGTCTTCGGCCCGATGCTGATCGCCGGACTGGCGACCGGACTGGCGTTCATGCCGATCACGGCCACGGTCCTCGCGGGTGTCGAGCACGAGCACGCCGGTTCGGCGTCCGGGCTGCTCCAGACGACCCAGCAGCTGGGCAGCGCCGTCGGCGTCGCCGTGATCGTCTCGGTGTACGCCGCCGGCGCGGTGCCGGGCCAGTTCGTGCCCGGCCTCCAGCCGGCCCTGCTCACCTCGGCCGGCTTCGCCGCCCTCGCGCTGCTGGTCGTGGCCTCCGTGCTCCGTACCCCGCGGGCCGAGGTCGCGCCTGCCGTGACCGAGCCTTCGCCGGACGCGCTCGCCGAGGCGGCCTGACCCTCAGGAGCGGCGTACGCCCTCCGCGTCCCCGGCGTCGACCCCACGGTCGGCGTCGGGGACGTCGGCCGTCGCGGGCTCCTCGCCGGGTGCGTACGGGACGACGGTGATGGCGGCGGGGCGTGGCCCGGACTCGTCGGTGTCCGGATCGGTGCTCTCGTCTGCTTCGTCAGCCTTGTCCACCGTGTTGTCGCCCTTGTCGCGCTCCCGCTCGGCCTTGCGGGCGGCCCGTTCGGCCCGTTTGTCGGCCAGGGCCGCCTGCTTGGCCTCCTTCTCGGCCTGCTTCTCCCGCGCGATCCGGGCGGCCTCCTCGTCGGAGGTGCCAGGCAGCTGGGGGGTCGGCATCCTCGACGCGCCGGCGCGGCCACCGGCCATGCCGCGCGACATCGTCCCGGCCCGGGCGCCCATCGCCCCCGCACCCATGCCGCCCATGGGAGGGGTGGCGCTGCTGCTGTTCGTGCGTCCAGCGCCCTTGCGCCCCGCGATGCCCCCAGCGGCCGTGGCGATGAACGGCGCGAGGGCGCTGGCGGACAACCCGGTCAGGTGGGGCACCGACACCGAGATCGGCGCCACGGGCGACAGCGCCGAGGCAGCGATCCCCGACTGGGCCGAGCCCAGCACCGAGGTCGACGTCGCCGGCATGATCGTGCCGACGCCCGATGCCTCTCCGCCCGGCCCGATGCCGCGCAGCACGCTGGGGCCGATGCCGGGCAGGAACCCGGGGCCGACACCGGGGCCGACACCACCCTCACCGAACGTGCCGCCGCCGAGGGTGGTCAGCTCGGTGCGCACCATCACGAACTCGGCGCGCGAGGCGCGCAGCCTGCTGCTCTCCTGGTCGAGCGACAACGTCAGCCGACGCCGGATCTCGTCGGTCTCGGCGTGACCGTTGTCGACCGTGCGGCGGTCCTCGTCGGCGTCCGGCTTGAAGACCAGGTAGCCAGACTCCCCCACGAACTCGTGGGGGACGAGCGCGACCTTGGTCCAGGCCCGGTCGAGCTCCTTCTGCGACGACGTGAGGATCGCACTGATGGCGCGCAGCGAGCCGGCGATCTGGGTGGTGAGCGTCGTGAACCGGTCGAGGTTCATCAGGACCTGGCGGCGGTGCAGCTCATAGCTCTCGGCCGCGGCGGCATCCCAGCCCTCGGTGGCTCGCTTGGCCGCGTCGACGATCTCGTCGCCGCGGCGCGACATCAGCTCACCGACCTCGGTCCAGCGGGTGGCCGCGACGTCGAGCGGGCGTACGTCGGCGCGCAGCTCCCACGGGTTGGCCGGCACGGTCAGCGACCTCCGCGACCGGGCAGTGAGCCGAAGCCACCCTCGGTCATCTGGTGGGCGGTCCGCGCCAGCTCGCCGGCGACCGTGTCATCCGCGCGGACGGCGTCCTGCGCGGCGTCGACCAACCCCGTGATCCCGAGCCCGAGCGCCTGCGCCAGCGCGGTGACGACCTCCCCGGCGTCGGCGAGGGAGTCGGCGTAGGACGCGACGACGTTCTGCGTGCCGGTGGCGTCGCCGAGCCCCGAGCACGCGTCGGAGAGCTCGTCGACGACCGCCTGCCAGTCCTGCGCCATCGACGCGAGGATGCCCTCCGAGGACGCGGCGAGCTCGACCAGCCTGGTCGGCTCGATCTGCATCAGGGCTCGCTTGCCGCCGTCACTCACCCCAGCGGGATACCCGCGCACGCGAGGCCCAAACACCCGACGTCGCGCGCTGTGGGTAAACAAATGGTGGACGACGGTTTCGCCGCCAGCCGCGCGGGGAAGGTCGTGAGGCACAGCACCCGCCCACTCGGATGCACCACTCGGACCCACAGGAGCCGCGATGAACGCCGTGATGACCGTCGACCTCTCCGAGCTCGATGCCTGGTCCGCGCAGGTGCAGCGAGCCAGCGACGACCTCACCGGGATCGCCCGCAACGGCAGCAGTGCGCTCGTCCAGACCGACTTCGGTCCGATCCTCGAGACGATGATGGGCGCCTACAACTCGCTGCTGCCCTCGGTGCACCAGTCGCTCGAGGACAACGGCACCGGCATGCGCGACCATGCCGAGGCGCTCAAGGCCACGGCGCGCGACTTCACCCTGACCGAGGACGGCGTCGTACGCCGCCACAACGCCAGCGGCGTCGACGGACGCGACGGGTCGAGCGCCTTCTTCGACGTCGCCGACACCACGATCCGTCGCGCGGGGCCGACGGAGACCAGCCTCCCGCAGATCAGCTTCGGCTTCCCGTACGACACCGTGTGCGACCTCGTCCGGATGCTCACCGGCTTCGACATCCGCGCGGAGCTGGCCGAGAAGATCGGCGGCGACGTCGTCGGCGCCTCCTCGCAGGGCTCCTCCTTCGGCGCCCTCGGCCAGTCGATGAAGGGTGTCGCCGGCAACCTGCAGAGCGGCGGCCAGACCATCTCGAAGACCTGGCAGGGCGGGGCCTCCGACGCCGCGATCGCGCAGGTCGGCACGTGGGTCGGCTCGCTCAACACCCAGGCCGGCCAGCTCGTGCAGATGGGACAGAACGTCGTCCAGATCTGCAAGGACGCCTGGCAGACCGCGCTGTCGGTCGTGCAGTGCGTGAAGTCGGCCGTGCAGACCGTCTCCTCCGCCCTCGCCACGATGAGCATCCCCGGCATCGGCTGGGCCCGCGTCGTGCAGGCCGTCTGGCAGGCCTTCCAGGCCGTGATGAAGGCCTACAAGGCGATCATGCAGCTGATCAACATCCTCAAGCAGGTGAAGTCCTTCATCGAGACGGTGAAGACCTTCTTCGAGGGGGACAAGGCTCCGGTGTCGACGCCGACCGCTCCGACCTCGACCGGCGCACCGAGCAGCGTGACGCGCGACCCCGGCTCGATCACGACCCCGACGGTCGGCCAGCGCCCGGCTCCGGTGACGGCTGTCCCCGCGTAGCCTCCCGCTATGAGCCACCCCACGGACATGACAACGACCCGCACCCAGGACGAGATCCTGGCCGCCATCAGCGCGGCCCGCGAGGACCTGACGACCAGCCTCGCCGACCTCCAGGCGACGGTCGACGCGATGAACGCGCGACCGCTCCTGACCGACGAGGAGCGCGAGGCCCTCGAGGAGCAAGCCTCCTCCGGCGACCTCGGCGAGGACATGTTGACGCTCGTGGAGAAGATCAAGGGCGGCGAGGACACCTGGGAGCAGGTCTTCTCCGGCGACTCGCCCCACGCCACCCTCCTCCAGGGCCACCTCACGAAGATGGTCGAGGAGCACAAGGAGGACATCGCGCTCGCCTTCGAGGATCTCGTGGCGGCCGAGGAGGCCAAGGGCAACTTCCTCCTCGACGAGGTGCCGACCAGCGACGGCTGAACTACGACCGTGTAGTTCGGCGGAAGGCCTGTGACGGGTGTGACTGGTGTGGTTTCCTTCTCCAGCCGCACCCCTTCCCCGTCGTCCCCTGCCGGAGCCGCCCGATGCGCATGCCCGTCCCGACCCGTGTCCCGCGTCGGCTCGTCGCTGCCCTCGCACTGGTCCTCACCGCCCCGCTGTCCGGGATCGCACCCGCGACGGCGGACGAGATCGACAGCTCCCCCCGCCTCGCCTCGCAGCGCCAGATCGCGCTCGCGACGCCCGGAGACTTCACCGGCCACGGCTTCGACCAGTGCCTGGCTCCGACGCAGTCCGCGATGGACACCTGGTGGAAGAAGTCGCCCTTCTCCGCGGTCGGCATCTACATCTCCGGCGACTCGCGGGCCTGTCGGTCGCAGCCCAACCTGAGCTCCGAGTGGGTCGCCGCCCAGGTCGCTCGCGGCTGGCGGCTGCTGCCGATCGCGCTGGGGCCGCAGGCGTCGTGCCAGCCGCGATTCCCGCGCTACAAGGACGACGTCAAGATCTCCAACAAGCCGGCCGGTGGCTACGCCGTCGCCGCCGGACAGGGCGCCGCCGAGGCCGACAAGAACGCCGCCGATGCGATGACGTACGGCATCGGGCCGGGCAGCACGATCTGGTACGACCTCGAGGGCTTCGACCTCACCAACACCGGGTGCCGCGAGTCCGCACTGGTCTTCACGTCGAGCTGGGTGACCCGGATCAAGGCGCTCGGCTACGTCGCCGGCTTCTACTCGAGCGCCAGCTCGGGCATCAGGATGCTCGACGACGCCCGCGTCCAGCGGCCCGGCCAGTTCGCGCTGCCGGACCGGATCTGGATCGCCCGCTGGGACGGCTCCGCGGACACCTCGACGACGTACATCCCCGAGGACGGCTGGCGTCCCGGTGGCCGGATGAAGCAGTACCGCGGCGGCCACAACGAGACGTGGGGCGGGGTGACGATCAACATCGACACCAACTACCTCGACCTGGGTGTCGGCTCGGTCGCCGCGCCCGAGGGGCGGTGCCCCGGCACGCGCCTCGGGTTCTGGAACTACCCGACCCTCACGCCCGCCTCGGCCCAGCCCACGCGCGTGAAGGTCCTGCAGTGCCTGCTCACCGAGCAGGGCACCTACTCCGGTCCGCTCAGTGGCGTGTACGACGCCGCGACGATCGCGGCAGCCCGCGCGTGGCAGGCGAGCCGGAAGTTCACGGCCACCGACACCTTCGAGAAGCGGCACTGGACCGCGCTGCTCTCGGCCGGCGCGCGTACGACGATCAAGCGCGGCTCGACCGACGAGTCGGTCCGCCGGCTGCAGCGGGCCCTCAACGCGGCTGGGGCGGGACGGTTCCGCGCCGGCGGGGTCTTCGACGCCAAGACCGAGGCCGCGCTCCGCGCGTACCAGTCGCGCCTGCGCATCGTGGTCTCCGGCGTCGCGACGCCGCAGACCTGGAACAAGCTGCAGCGCGGCCTCTGAGCCGAGCCTGCCTAGGCGGGCGGGCCGGCGACGAGCGCGACACCGGTCAGGCCGGCGACCGCCACCACGAACAGGCCAGCGGCCAGGCGGTGGTGGCGCAGCAGCCAGCAGACCGCGCGCTGCGGCGCCGTCGGACTGTCGTGGCGCGAGAGCCATGCGGGGCCGAGCAGCCCGCGTCGATCGGCGTACACCTCGAAGGGCAGGGTCGCGAACGGCGGCACCGCGGCCACCAGGCCGAGCACGGTGCGCCCGAGCGACCAGCGCTGGTCGATCGCGACGACGAGGGTCGCGAGGCCGTAGGCGATGAACACGACGCCGTGCACCATGCCGAAGATGCGGACGCCGAGCTCGGTGGTCTCGGTGACGTACTTGAGGAACATCCCGGTGAGCAGCAGCGCCCAGGTGATCGCCT
The DNA here is from genome assembly GCA_963711175.1 of uncultured Actinomycetota bacterium. GTDB lineage: Bacteria > Actinomycetota > Actinomycetes > Propionibacteriales > Nocardioidaceae > Nocardioides. Next base: position 25,292 of record CAVQDC010000001.1, on the reverse strand, counting down.
CGCTGATCGCCAGGGCGCGGAACAGGCTGCGGGGAGTCAGGTTGCTCATGCGAAGACAGCAGAGGCGAGGGACGTGAAGAAGCCGAGGCCGTCGGTGCCGGGACCGGTGAGGTCCTCGACCGCGTGCTCGGGGTGCGGCATCAGCCCGACGACGTTGCCGCGCTCGTTGGAGATGCCGGCGATGTCGCGCAGCGAGCCGTTGGGGTTGTCGTCGAGGTAGCGCGCGACGACTCGGCCCTCCCCCTCGAGCAGGTCGAGGGTGGCCTCGTCGGCGACGAAGCCGCCCTCGCCGTTCTTCAGCACGATCGTGACCTCGGCCCCGGCGGCGTACGCCGACGTCCACGGCGTGTCGACGCGCTCGATGCGCAGCCGCTGGTCACGGCAGACGAACTTCCTGTGGTCGTTGCGGATCAGCGCACCCGGCAGCAGGTGCGACTCGCACAGGATCTGGAAGCCGTTGCAGATCCCGAGGACGGGCATCCCCTTGCCCGCGGCCTCGATGACCGACGTCATCACGGGGGCGAAGCGCGAGATCGCGCCGCAGCGGAGGTAGTCGCCGTAGGAGAAGCCACCCGGCAGCACGACCGCGTCGACACCCTGGAGGTCGTCGTCGCCGTGCCACAACGCGACCGCCTCGTTGCCGCCGATCGTCACCGCGCGGCGGGCGTCGGCGTCGTCGAGCGAGCCGGGGAAGGTGACGACGCCGACCTTCACGCTCTCTCTCCCTGCGTGTGCACCTGGTAGTCCTCGATCACCGGGTTGGAGAGGAGCTTCTCCGCCATCTGGCGGACCTCCTCGAGCAGGGCGTCGCTGGCCTCGCCCTCGAGCTCGACCTCGAACCGCTTGCCCTGCCGGACGTCGGTGACCCCGGCGAAGCCCAGCCGCGGCAGTGCGCCGTGGACGGCCTTGCCCTGGGGATCGAGGATCTCGGGCTTGGGCATGACATCGACGACATAACGAGCCACGGGGTGCTCCTGCACTGCACGGACTGGACGGGTCGCACCCATCCTAGGGAGCCGCTGTCAACCAGGCGGGACCAGGTCCGAGCACGGGACGTGCTGCGCGAGCACGCTCACCCAGCGGCAGGCGCCTACGTCAGCCGCGCCGGCGTGCGGTGACCACGATCAGCCCGATTCCCAGCCCCGCGAGCAGGGGGCCGAGGACCGCCCAGATCGTCTGGTCGGTCATCGGGCTGCCCTCGAGGTAGCCCAGGCCCTGCAGGGTCCAGATCGCACCCACGATGATCATGATCGCGCCGAGGGCGACGGGCAGTGGCCGCATCAGCTGAGCTCGCGCTTGAGGATCTTGCCGGTCGCGGTCATCGGCAGCGCGTCGACGAACTGGACGACGCGGGGGTACTTGTAGCCGGCCATCTGCTCCTTGCCCCACGCCACCAGCTCGTCCTCGGTGACCGTGGCGCCGTCCTTGCGGATCACCACCGCCTTGATCTCCTCACCGTGGCTCTCGTGCGGTACGCCGATGACGGCCGCGAGCGAGACGTCGGGGTGGGTGAGCAGGACCTCCTCGATCTCGCGGGGGTACACGTTGTAGCCGCCGCGGATGATCATGTCCTTGGAGCGGTCCACGATGTAGTACCAGCCGTCGGCGTCCTTGCGGCCGAGGTCGCCGGAGCGGAACCAGCCGTCGACGATCGCCTCGTCGGTCGCGTCGGGGCGCCCGTAGTAGCCCTTCATGATGTTCGGGCCCTTGATCGCGATCTCGCCCACGGTGTCCTCACCGTCCTCGAGGTCCTCGCGGACGCCGGGCTCGGAGTTGATCAGCTTCATCTCGACGCCGGGGATCGGCTGGCCGATGGAGCCGACGCGCGCGGGCTCGCCCCACACCGAGAAGCTCGACACGGGCGAGGTCTCGGACAGGCCGTAGCCCTCGAGGATCGTGACGCCGAAGCGGCGCTCGAACTCCTTGTGCACCTCGACCGGAAGCGCCGACCCGCCCGCCGCCGCGACGCGCAGGGTGCCGGCGAGCTTCTTCACGTCCACTCCCGAGTCGTCGAGCGCGCCGAGCAGTCCCCAGTACATCGTCGGGACGCCGGCGAAGAAGGTGACGTCCTCCTGGTCCATGAGGGCGAGGGCCGGGCCGGCCTCGAACCGCGGCAGCAGCACGACGGTGCCGCCGAACGCGAAGCCGGCGTTCATGATCACGGTCTGGCCGAAGGAGTGGAACAGCGGCAGGACGCACAGCAAGGTGTCGGGCTTGCCGGCGTCGGCGCCGAAGAGCGCCTCGCTCGCGAGGGCGTTGCTGATCATGTTGCGGTGCATCAGCTCGGCGCCCTTGGGCTGACCGGTGGTGCCGGACGTGTAGAGGATGACGGCCGTGTCGTCGTCGTCGACGTCGACGCTCTCGAACTCCGGCGACTGCCCCTGCAGCCCCTGGCCCAGGGTCGTCGTGCCGCCGATCGGCGACTCCGCGGCCGGATCGGCCGTGATGACGAAGAAGTGCTCGCACGAGTCGGTCTGCTCGAAGCCTGCGTGGCCCTCGGCACCGATCGGCAGCTCGGGGGTGCCCTGGAAGCAGAAGTACGCCTTCGCGTCCGAGTCGTCGAGGTGGTAGGCCACCTCGCGCCCCTTGAGCAGCACGTTGAGCGGGACCACGGTCGCGCCGGCCTTGAGGATGCCGTAGTAGACGATCGGGAAGTAGGGCAGGTTCGGGCAGCTCAGCGCCACCTTGTCGCCGGGCTCGATGCCACGCGAGACCAGCAGGTGGGCGACCTGGCTGGACGCGGCGTCGACCTGGGCGTACGTCAGCCGGGTCTCGCCCAGCACCACCGCCGTACGGTCCGGGTGGGCCTGGGCGGTGCGCTCGAGGAGCGAGGAGAGGTTCGACATGACCACAACCTACTCAGCCGTGGTGACGCGCGTCACCGGCTCGTCCTGCCGCGATCAGCCCTGTGAGGCGAGGATCCGACCGGCCTTGCGGAGGTCCGCCGCGATCGCCTTCGAGGCGAGCAGCCCGGCGGCTCCGGCGGGAACGGCCCATGCACCGTGTCCGCTGACCTCACCGTCGGCCCGCACCCGGCAACCACCGGCGACGTCGGTGAAGTGCAGTGCGAGGGTCGCCGTGACCCCGCGCCAGTGGCCGGTCTCGGCCCACGCGCGGAACGGCGTGAACACGGTGGTCTCGAGGTGGGGGCGTACGCCGACCGCGGTCGTCTCGCTCCAGCGCTGGCCCAGGTGCGGCTCCTCGTCGGCCGGCACGTCGACCGACAGCAGGGAGGACTGCCACTCGGGACGGCGACGGGGGTCCGACAGGAAGCGGAACGCCACCTCCGACGAGACCGGCAGGTCGACGCTCGCCGAGATCGCCCGGCCGGTCAGAAGGACTCACCCGTCAACAGCTCGTAGGCCTCGACGTAGCGCGACCGGGTCCGCTCGACGACGGCCTCGGGAAGCGGCGGCGGGGCGTCACCGGCGAAACGGTCCCAGCCGGACTCCTCGGTCAGCCAGTCCCGCACGATCTGCTTGTCGTACGACGCCTGCGTGCGGCCCGGCTGCCACTCGTCGGCGGGCCAGAAGCGGCTCGAGTCGGGGGTGAGGACCTCGTCGGCGAGGATCGTCGTGCCGTCCTGGCGGCGACCGAACTCCAGCTTCGTGTCGGCCAGCAGGATGCCGCGCTCGCGGGCGAGGGCGTGGGCCTTGCCGTAGACCTCCATCGTGAGCATCCGCAGCTCCGCCGCGGCGTCGTCGCCGATCGCCTCGACGACGGCCTCGTAGTCGACGTTCTCGTCGTGGTCGCCCAGGTCGGCCTTGCTCGCGGGCGTGAAGATCGGCTCCGGCAGGCGGCTGCCGTCCTGCAGGCCGGACGGCAGCGAGATGCCGCAGACGCCGCCGGTGCGGTGGTAGTCGAGGAGGCCCGACCCGGTGAGGTAGCCACGGGCCACGCACTCGACGGGGAACATGTCGAGGCGCTCGCAGATCACCGCACGACCCGCGACCGACTCCGGCACGTCGGTCGACAGGACGTGGTTGCCGACGAGCCCGGAGAGCTGGTCGAACCACCACAGGGACATCCGGGTGAGGATCTCGCCCTTGTCGGGGATCGTGGTCTCGAGGACGAAGTCGTAGGCCGAGATGCGGTCGCTCGCGACCATGAGCAGCCGACCCTCGTGCCCTCCCCCGTCGATCCGGTAGAGGTCACGGACCTTGCCGGAGTGGAGGTGGGTCATGCCGTCGATCTCGGGGGCGGTGGGGATCATCGTGTCGGCCACGCGGCCAGCCTATCCGTCATCGGGTCGGCCTCAGCGGTGCAACCACCACGACATCCGCCGGGTGATCCACGGAAGCACGACGTACGTCATGAGCGGGGTCATCACCAGGATCGTGACCAGCACGCGCAACGGCAGGGGCCAGTCCACGAGCGGCGTGTGGCCCACGGCGTAGTTGACCGCGAGGCTCAACGGGAAGAAGCCCATGAAGATGATGACCATCTGCTTCCACCGCGGCGGCGGGGTGGGGGCCGCGCTGAACGACTCGACGGACGACGCCTCGTCGAACCAGCCCTCGATGCCCGTACGCCGCTCGCGGCCCTTCTCCTCGACACCGCCCTGGGCGGCTTCGAGCCACCACTCCCGCTGCGGGGAAGCCTCCCACGCGGCGAGGGACGCGACATCGGCGAAGCGGTAGAGCATGTGCCAGTCGGCGGAGTCCTCGCTGGGGCGTACCCAACCCGAACCGAGGAAGCCGTCGAACTTCTCGGCCAGCGACGTCCCGGCCTGCACCCACGCGAGCATCTCGCTGGAGCGCGACGGGTCGACGTGGCGCGTGACGGACACGGTGACGGGGGCGGTCATTGATCCAGTGTCGGGGTGTCGGCGCCCGTGGGTGAAGCCGAGGGCGACGAGATCCCGGCCACGTCAGCCCTTCTCGTCGGCGGCCGTGACGGGTATTGTCGAGTGAGTCAATAGACTTTGCCCCGAGCCCGTGGGAGGGACCCGATGAGCCGAGCACCCCGTCCGGACTTCCTCGTGGTCGGAGCGCCCAAGGCCGGCACCACGGCCCTGCACGCGGCCCTGGCGCAGCACCCGGACGTGTTCGTGTCCGATCCCAAGGAGCCGAAGTACTGGCTCTGCGACGGCGCTCCCCCGCCGGCCTGGCGCGGTCCCGGCGACAAGCACTCGCAGCAGGAGTGGATCTGGCGCGCCGACCACTACTTCCCGCTCTTCGAGCCGGCGGCCGAGCACCAGATGCGCGGCGAGAGCACGCCGTTCTACCTCTGGAGCCGCGGCGCCCACCGGCGGATCGCCGAGCACCTCCCCGAGGTCAAGCTCGTCGCGGTCGTGCGCGACCCGGTCGACCGGGCCTACAGCAACTGGATGCACCTGTGGTCCGACGGCCTCGAGCCCGAACACGACTTCGTCACGGCGCTCGAGCGCGAGGACGAGCGCATCCGCGCGGGCTGGGCGCCGTTCTGGCGCTATCGCGAGCTCGGCCGCTACGGCGAGCAGCTCCAGCACCTGCACGAGTACGTCGACCCGGCGCGGATCCTGGTCGTGCGCTACCGCGACCTCGTCGACGAGCCGCGCGCGAGCGTCGACAGGGTGAGCCGCTTCCTCGACATCCGCGAGGGACTCGTCGACTCGATCCCCCGCGACAACGCGCGCGGCTTCGTCACCCCCGGCCTGCGACCGGCGCTGTTCGGTCCGGTCGTGCGTACGGGTGCCCGCCTCGGCCAGTTCGCACCGCCCCAGGTGTGGCGCCAGGTCCATCCGCTCTCGCTCGCGTTGCTCGGTGACAGCCGCAAGGCCCACCGACCGCGGCTCGACACCCTGCGCCGGCAGCGACTCATCGAGCCGTACGCCGACGACATCGCGCTGCTGGGCGACCTCACGGGGCAGGACTTCAGCGACTGGCTCTCGCCCGACGACCGCGGCTCGTACGCGCAACGTTCGGGCGACGCGACGGTGACGGAGCTCAGCGCACGCAGGTGAGTCAGCGCACGCAGGTGACCAGGTCGTGCGCGCCGTCGTCGCGCGCGGCCTCGACGTAGTAGCGGACGCGGCCGTCCGGCAGCGGCACGGCGGTGGCGTAGCGGAAGGCGCCGTCGGAGTGCGGCGAGCTGATCGGCGGCTGGTCGAGCCGGGTCAGGGCGGTGCCGTCCCAGGTCGCGACACCGGTCGTCTCGAACCAGTTGGACTCCGCATCGGGCCGACCGTCGTAGAGCACCGAGCCGTCGGGGAGCACCGCGCTGACGCGGGCACCACGGGCGTCCCACTGCCCCTCGCGTCCGGCGAGCACCTCACCCCGGTCGTGCCACTCGAGCCCGTCCTTGCTGGTGAGCCGGCGCGTGGTCATCCGGTCCTCGTGGCCGGGCTCGTCGAGCGGGTGGCAGCACAGCCACATCTCGTAGCCGTCGTCGCCGACCGTGATCACGGGGTCCTTCACGGCTGTCGCGCGGTCGCCCTCGTGCACCCGACGACGTACGCCGTCGGACAGGCCCTCGACCGTGTCCGCGGTCAGGCTGTCGACCCACCAGTGCTTCGAGCCCGGCGTCGCGCACGACAGGTAGAGCCGCCACCCGCCCTCGAGCAGTGGCACCAGCACGGGGCGCTCGAACGACTCCGCACCGAACGCCACCCGCGAGACCTCGGTGACGGGCTCGAACGACACGCCGTCGGTGGACCGCGCGACGACCACGGACACGCCGCGGCCGTCGGTCAGCGGACGGCGTACGCGCCAGGCGAGCCAGAAGACGCCGTCGACCAGCACTGCGCTCGCGGCCCCCGCCCAGTTGCCGGCTCCGGGACCGGGCGCGGGCACCACGACCTGGACGTCGTCGTAGGTGGGCGGTGCTGAGGTGGCCGTCGTCATGACGCCATGATAGTCGACAAGACCAGTCCAGTTTGGTGGGTGGCGGCTCAGCCGGTGATCGAGAACGACGTCGCTCCGCCGGGCGCCGCCTCGCGCACCGCGACGTCCTGCACGCGCGCGAACCCGGGCCCGTCGTGGCACCACGCGACGAGCGCGTCGACCGCCTCGTCCTCGCCCTCGGCGTGCAGCAGGACCGATCCGTCGGGCTCGTTGCGGACCCAGCCGAGCACGCCGAGCTCGCGCGCCCGCTCCTGGGCGTACCACCGGAACGACACGCCCTGGACGCGTCCGGTGACTCGTGCCTGGACCGCCTTCATGACTCCGATCATGCCCCGACGGGCGGGGACGGCGCATGGCCCCGGGTGCAAGGCTGACGACGATGACCCAGAGCGAGGAGACCGACGCCACCCGGGCGGACGCGACGGCGTACGAGCCGGACCCACGCCGCTGGCGCGTGCTCGCGGTGTCGCTGGTCGTCGGCTTCATGTCGCTCCTCGACGTCACGATCGTCAACGTCGCGGTGCCGTCGATCAGGGCCGGCCTCGACACGAGCGCGGCCACCATCCAGTGGGTCGTGTCCGGCTATGCGCTGGCCTTCGGCATGACGCTCGTCGCCGGTGGGCGACTCGGGGACGCACACGGTCGGCGCCGGATGATGACCATCGGACTGATCGGCTTCGTCGTGTCGAGCGCGGCCGTCGGTCTGGCGCCCAGCGCCGCCGCCATCGTCGTCGCCCGGCTGGCCCAGGGGGCGAGCGCCGGGTTGCTGACACCACAGAACTCCGGCCTCATCCAGCAGCTGTTCCGCGGCGAGGAACGAGGCCGCGCGTTCGGCATGTTCGGCTTCACGGTGGCGGTCGCCTCCGCCGCCGGTCCGCTCATCGGCGGACTGCTCATCGGCCTGCTCGGTGAGGAGAACGGCTGGCGCTCGCTCTTCCTCGTCAACGTCCCGATCGGGCTCGTGGCGCTGGTCCTGATCCGCCGGATGGTGCCCGACAACGACGCCGGCGGTGACGCCGCCAAGGACCCGCGCGTCGACCTCCCGGGCGCGCTGCTGCTCGGAGTCGCGGTGCTGGCGGTCCTCTATCCCCTGATCAGCCTCGAGGGCGGCGCCGGTTGGCCGCTGGCGCTGCTGCTCGCCTTCCCGCCGCTGGCGTGGGCGTTCGTGCGGTGGGAGGTGCGGACCGTACGCCGCGGACGACCGCCACTGCTCGACGTGTCACTGCTGCGCGGTCTCCCCGGCTACGCCAACGGGCTGCTCGTCGGGACCCTCTACTTCACCGGCTTCACCGGGATCTTCCTGGTCCTGTCGGTCCACCTGCAGGAGGGCGAGGGCTTCTCGCCGCTCCGGGCGGCACTGCTGATGACACCGTTCGCGTTCGGCGCGGCCACGACGTCACCGCTCGCCGGGCGGCTGGTCGGGCGCCTCGGCCGCAAGGTCACCCTCGTCGCGTTGTCGGTGATGATGACGGGCACCGCGCTCGCGGCCCTCCTCGTGACGCAGCCGTCCGACCGCCTGTGGTGGACGCTCGCACCGGCGATGTTCCTCGCCGGCGTCGGCGGCGGCGGGGTCATCTCGCCGAACTTCACCCTCTCCCTCGCCGAGGTCCCTCCCCAGATGGGCGGCGCGGCCGGTGGCGCCCTCCAGACCGGGCAACGCATCGGGTCCGCGCTCGGCGCCGCCCTGCTGATGACGATCTACCAGGCTGTCGGCTCGGTCGCCTCGGCCCCCGTCGCCGCGCGGTCGGCCCTGCTCGCCGCGCTCGCCGTGCTGGCGATCGCCCTCGCCGCCGCCGTCCGGTCCTGGCGGCTCGGGGACTGACCGCCGTCAGCGGATCGCGCCGCCACGGTCCACGCCCCCACTCGAGCGGACCTTTGTCCGCTCAGGCACCCCTGTGCCGCGGCATTGGGCTACTCGAGCGGACCTTTGTCCGCTCGACGTCCCTCATGGTCGCCGTCACAGGATCGCGCCCGGCGCGTACGCCGCCGCGTCGGGGTGGCGGGCCGCGAGTGCCTCGACCCGGGCGACGACCGCGCGGGTCTGGGCGACGGCGGCGCCGGTGAACTCGATCGGGTCGGCGACGAGCGCGTCGATCTGGTCACGGGTCAGGCCGAGACGGTCGTCGGCGGCGAGCTTGGCGAAGACGTCGTTGTCGGTCTGGCCGGCGCGCATCGCGAGGGCGGTGCCGACGGCGGCCTCCTTGATCGCCTCGTGCGCGGCCTCGCGGCCGACGCCGTTGCGGACCGCGGCCATCAGCACCTTGGTCGTGGTCAGGAACGGCAGGTAGCGGTCCAGCTCGCGCTGGATGACGGCCGGGAACGCCCCGAACTCGTCGAGCACCGTGAGGAAGGTCTGGAAGAGGCCGTCGGATGCGAAGAAGGCGTCGGGCAGCGCGACCCGGCGTACGACCGAGCACGACACGTCGCCCTCGTTCCACTGGTCGCCGGCGAGCTCGCTGACCATCGAGAGGTGGCCGCGGATGATCACAGCGAGGCCGTTGACCCGCTCGCACGAGCGGGTGTTCATCTTGTGGGGCATCGCCGACGAACCGACCTGCCCCTCCTTGAAGCCCTCGGTCACCAGCTCGTGCCCGGCCATCAGCCGTACGGTCGTGGCGAGGTTCGACGGCCCGCTGACCAGCTGCACCAGTGCGGAGACGACGTCGAAGTCGAGTGAACGGGGGTAGACCTGGCCGACGCTGGTCAGCACCTGCTCGAACCCGAGGTGGGCCGCGACGCGCTGCTCGAGGTCGTCGAGCTTGGCGGCGTCGCCGTCGAGCAGGTCGAGCATGTCCTGCGAGGTGCCCATCGGCCCCTTGATCCCGCGCAGCGGATAGCGCGCGAGCAGCTCCTCGATCCGCTGGACGCCGATCAACATCTCGTCGGCGATCGTCGCGAAACGCTTGCCGAGGGTGGTCGCCTGGGCCGCCACGTTGTGGGAGCGACCGGCCATCACTGTCGTCTCGTGCTCGGCGGCCAGGCGGGCGAGCCGCACCAGTGCGGCGACCGCGCGGTCGCGGACGAGCTCGAGCGAGCGGAGCACCTGCAGCTGCTCGACGTTCTCGGTGAGGTCGCGCGAGGTCATGCCCTTGTGGATGTGCTCGTGCCCGGCCAGAGCCGAGAACTCCTCGATGCGCGCCTTCACGTCGTGGCGGGTGATCCGCTCACGGGCGGCGATGGACTCGAGGTCGACCTGGTCGACAACCGACTCGTAGGCCTCGACGACACCGTCAGGGACGTCGATCCCGAGGTCGCGCTGGGCCTTGAGCACCGCCACCCACAGCTGTCGTTCGAGGACGATCTTGTGCTCCGGCGACCAGATCTCCGCCAGGTCGGCTCCGGCGTAACGGGTGGCCAGGACGTTGGGGACGCTCACGGCTCGATTGTCCCATCCAGCGGGGACCAGTCGTCCCACGGAGCCCACCAGCGTCGGTCCGAGCCGAGCAGGTCGGCCACGTCCGCTGCCGCGGTCAGGACGGCGAGCAGCTCGTCCTGGGTGATCCGCCCCGCGGCCAGCGACGGAGCGAGGTCCTGCACGTCCTTCCATCGCCACGGCTCGCCCGCCGGGACCACGATGTCGAGCTGAAGGTCGTTGACGTCGATGCCGTCGGACCGGCGCACGTAGGGCGTCTCGAAGTTGACGTACCAGGACAGGAAGCGACCGTCGGCGTCGAAGAACTTCCACACGGCGTACCAGTCGCCGACCCGGCGCAGCTTCAGCACCGTGGTCCCCTGCCAGGCGTCGAGGTGGCCCCACGGGTGGGGCGTCGGGTGCGACGGGAAGGACAGCGCGGTGCCGCTGGGCTGGACGGTCGCGAGGACGTCGCCGTCGGAGAGCACCCGCTCGGTCCAGTAGGCCCACAGGGCGTCGTGCAGCACCTCCCGCATCACGAGGTCGGAACCGGGGGCGAAGGTCGGATCAGCCACGGGACGCAGCGCCCTCGACCACGCCGAGCGGCTCGGCCGCGATGTCACGCCGCCACTGGGCACCGGGGAAGCTGATCGAGGAGATGCCCTCGTACGCCTTGGCGCGGGCGTCGGCGACGTCGGTGCCGGTCGCGCGGACGGCGAGCACCCGGCCGCCGGCGGTGACCAGTCCGGCGTCGGTCCGTGCCGTGCCGGCGTGGATCACGTCGACGTCGGTCTCGACCGTCAGGGTCTCCGTGCCGACGACGACGTCGCCCGTGCTCGAGCCGTCGGGGTAGCCGGCGCTGGCCATGACGACGGACACCGCGGCACCGTCGGCGAAGGCCGGGCCGGTGACCGAGGACAGGTCGCCGTCGGCGGCGGCCTTGAGCAGCACCCCGAGGGGCGAGTCGAGCAGCGCGAGCACGGGCTGGATGTCGGGGTCACCGAACCGCACGTTGAACTCGATGACCTGGGGGCCGTCCGCCGTCAGCGCGAGACCGACATAGAGACAACCCACGAACGGCGCGCCCAGGCGCTGCATCTCGGCGAGGGTCGGGGCGACGACCTCAGCCATCACGGTCTCGACGGTGCCGTCGGGCAGCCAGGCGAGCGGGGCGTACGAACCCATGCCGCCCGTGTTGGGGCCGCGACCGCCGTCGAAGATGCGCTTGAAGTCCTGGGCCGGCAGCAGCGGCCGACCTGCGGAGCCGTCGCACACCACGAACAGGGAGAACTCGGGTCCGTCGAGGAACTCCTCGACCACCACCCGGTCGCAGCTGGCCGCATGGGCGAGCGCCTCGTCGCGGTCGTTGGTCACGACGACGCCCTTGCCGGCGGCGAGTGCGTCGTCCTTGACCACGTACGGCGCCCCGTAGGCATCGAGCGCAGCAGCCACCTCGTCGGCCGTCGTGCAGGTGCGTGAGCCGGCAGTCGGTACGCCGGCCGTGGCCATGACCTCCTTGGCGAAGGCCTTGGAGCCCTCGAGCCGGGCCGCCTCGCGCGACGGCCCGAAGACGGCGATCCCCGCGTCCCGTACGGCGTCCGCGACGCCCGCGACCAGTGGGGCCTCCGGACCGAGGACCACCAGGTCGGCGCCGATCGACGACGCGAGCGCGGCGACGGCCGCACCGTCCATCGCGTCGACGTCGTGGAGGACCGCCACCTCACCGATGCCCGGGTTGCCCGGTGCGGCGTGCACCTCGGTCACCGCCGGGTCGCGCGACAGCGCGAGCGCGAGGGCGTGCTCCCGCCCACCCGTCCCGACGACGAGCGTCCTCACCCGTGCACCACCACGGTCTGCTCACGACCGGGGCCGACACCGACGCCCCAGATCTTCGCGCCGGAGATCTCCTCGAGCGCCTGCACGTAGACCTGCGCGTTCTTGGGCAGCTCGTCGAAGGACCGGCAGCCGGAGATGTCGCTCATCCACCCGTCGAAGAGCTCGTAGACGGGCTTGGCGTGGTGGAACTCGGTCTGCGTCATCGGCATCTCGTCGACGCGCGTGCCGTCGATCTCGTAGGCCACGCACACCGGGATCTGCTCCCACGACCCGAGGATGTCGAGCTTCGTCAGGAAGAACTCGGTGAGGCCGTTGACCCGGGTGGCATAGCGAGCGACCACGGCGTCGTACCAGCCGCAGCGGCGCGTGCGGCCGGTCGAGACGCCGATCTCGCCACCCAGCTGCTGGAGCTGGATGCCGTCCTCGTCGAAGAGCTCGGTCGGGAACGGGCCCGAGCCGACGCGGGTCGTGTACGCCTTGATCACCCCGATCACCCGGTCGATGCGGGTGGGCCCGATGCCGGCGCCGACGCACACGCCGCCGGCCACCGGGTTGGAGGACGTCACGAACGGATAGGTGCCGTGGTCGACGTCGAGCATGGTCGCCTGGGCGCCCTCGAACAGCACCGTCTGGCCGGCGTCGAGCGCCCGGTTGAGCAGGAGCGAGGTGTCGCAGACCATCGGCTGCAACCGGTCGGCGTAGGACAGGAGCTCCTCGACGACGACGTCGACCTCGATCGCGCGGCGGTTGTAGACCTTGGTCAGCAGGTGGTTGCGCACGTCGAGCGCGGCGTCGATCTTCTCGCGCAGGATCTTCTCGTCGAACAGGTCCGCGATCCGCACGCCGACGCGGTTGATCTTGTCGGCGTACGCCGGTCCGATGCCGCGACCGGTGGTGCCGATCTGGTTCTTGCCGAGGAACCGCTCGGTGACCTTGTCGATGGTGGCGTGATAGCTCGCGATCACGTGCGCGTTGGCGCTGACCTTGAGGTCGGCCACCTCGACACCGCGCGCGATCAACCCGTCGAGCTCGCGGAAGAGCGCCTCCGGCGAGACGACCACGCCGTTGGCGATGACCGACGTGGCACCCGGCGTCAGGATGCCGCTGGGGAGCAGGTGGGTGGCGAACTTCTCGCCGTTGACGACGATGGTGTGGCCGGCGTTGTGGCCGCCGCTGGTCCGGACCACGAAGTCGATCGGATCCGTGGTGGCCAGCAGGTCGGTGGCCTTTCCCTTGCCCTCGTCGCCCCACTGGGCGCCGAGCACGACGATCGCGGGCATCTCAGCCCTCCTCGCATCAGTCAGGAGAAAAGAAACAGCCCCGGCACAAGGCACCGGAGCTCTTGCGACGCCACGCTACCGCACCCCGGACCCCCCGTCCGCTGGCCCGCGTCCCCGAGGGTGAGATGAGGGAGCGGCGCGGTGGGCTAGTGTCCGGGCGTGCGCTCGCTGCTGGTCATCACCAATGCCGATGCCGGTACGTCCGACGAGGAGAGCCTCGCGACGGCGCTCGCCGTCCTGCGTGAGCAGGCCTCCGTCGAGGTCGCCAAGACGTCCAACCCCGGCGAGCTCGACGGCGTCCTCCACCGCGCCGGCGGGCGTACGGTCGTCGTGGCCGGCGGCGACGGCAGCATCCACGCCGTCGTGACCGCGCTGCACAAGCGCCACGAGCTGGCCGGCTCGACGCTGGGACTCCTGCCGATGGGCACCGGCAACGACTTCGCCCGCGGCAACGACATCCCGCTCGACATCGAGGAGGCCGCGCGCCTGGTCCTCACCGGCGAGCCGCGCACGGTCGACCTGATCATCGACGAGACCGGCAGCATCGTGGTCAACAACGTCCATGTCGGTGTCGGTGCCCAGGCCAGTCGCAAGGGCCACAAGTGGAAGACCCGGCTCGGGTCGATCGGTGTCGGCAAGGTGAACCTCGGCAAGCTCGGATATCCCATCGGTGCGCTCCTCTCGGCCTTCCACCCTCCCAACTGGCGCCTGCGCGTCGAGGTCGACGGCAAGGTCGTCAACGACGTCGACCGGCCGGTCCTCATGGTCGCGATCGGCAACGGCGGCAATGTCGGCGGTGGCACCGAGCTCAACCCCGACGCCGACACCGAGGACGGCCGCCTCGACGTGATGATCAGCCGTGCGGTCGCCCCGACGGCCAAGATGGGGTACGTCGCCAAGCTCCGCCGTGGCGAGCACGACGAGCGCGACGACGTGCTGACGCTGCGCGGCAAGACCGTCAAGGTGAGCGGCGACGAGTTCTGGCTCTCGGCCGACGGCGAGATCTCCGGGCCCGAGCGCAGCCGCAGCTGGCGCCTGGAGCCGGCGGCGTACGCGATGATCCTCCCTGCCTCGGACTAGAGCCAGCCCCGCCGGACCGCCTCCACACCCGCCTGGAAGCGGGTGTCGACGCCGAGCTCGGTCATCAGGGCTGCGATCCGGCGACGGACCGTGCGCAGCCCGATGCCGAGCTTGCGGGCGATCACCTCGTCGGTCGCGCCGGCCATGAGCTGCTCCAGGAGGAACTGCCTGCCGTCCAGGCTGATGTCGCCGTCCTCGAGCTCGGGGACCGGGGCCGCGCTCGCCCACATCGACTCGAACCACATCGTCAGCGCTGCGACGACCGACCGCTGCCGGACGTGCACCCTCGGCTCGTCGGCGAACCCCAGCGGCTCAGGCAGCACCGCATGGGCGCTGCCGAAGATGAACATGCGCGTGCGCACCTCCGACATGACGCGCACCTCCTCTCCCAGCCGGGAACGAGCGCGGAGGGCCTCGGGCGCCTCGGTGAGCGCGCGCACGGGGTAGATGGCGCGCGACCGACGTCCGGTCGCCATGGCCTCGCCGAGGATCTCGCTGACGAGCCCCTCCCTCGGCATCGCCCAGGCGTCCGGCCGCAACCACAGCATGTCGCCCCGGCTGGTGCGGACCATCAGCTGGAGGAGCTCCAGCGGGTTGCCACCCGAGCTGAGCTCGCCGTCGAGCGGATGGACCTCGCTGAGGTGGTGCCGGTCGGGCCGGGTGGCGGCCGCCACCAGGTGCGGCACCGCGCTGGAGAGCTCAGCGAGCTTGGTGGCGGACGCGGCAGCCGAGCGCGCCTCGTGCAGCACCAGTGCCGCGAGCGCGTCCGCGAGGGGCGGGACGATGACGCGGTCCTCCGAGACGACCACCAGTCCCTGGTCCAGGAGGGGCGCGAGGTCGCGCAGCAGCGTGCCGGGCTCGCGCGCGACCAGCTGGGCGACGCCCGTGACCGTGTGCCCCGACAGCGGCACGAGCCGGAAGTAGAGCTGCTCCTCCGCCCGGTGGAGTCCCAGGGCAGCGAGGACTGAGGACGGGTCGGCGGACATGCATGGCAGTTTAGTGCCAGCGGCACTCGCGACCCACGTGGCAGGCTTCGGCCACTCCATACTGTGTACGGCCAGTCGCGTGCGGGGGCGTGCGGCGAGGCCAGCTCCTCGTGAGCGCCAGCGTCGGAGCCGCCACGGGGGACGGCTCCGACGCTTTCACGTGTCGGCACCGCGTACGACCGCCGCTCGCGGCCGCCCCCGTCCGCGCTCGCGCCCGGGAGCAGGGCGGGTCGTGGCCACCGATAACCTCGGGGCATGGCACGAGGTGGACAGAAGGGCAATCCCGTCGACTGGGTGACGCGGGCGGCGGACGACGCCGTACGCCACGCCGGCGAGGGCAACCTGGTCACCGTCGCGTCGGGCGCCTCCCCCAGTGGGCCGATCCACCTCGGCAACCTGCGCGAGTTCATCACCCCGCACTTCGTGGCCGAGGAGCTGCGCCGTCGCGGCGTGCCCGTGCGCCACCTGCACTCGTGGGACGACTTCGACCGGTTCCGCAAGGTGCCGTCCGGTGTGCCGGCGGAGTGGGCCGAGCACATCGGACGTCCCCTCTCCGCCGTGCCCGACCCGTGGGAGTGCCACGCCTCGTGGGCCGAGCACTTCAAGGCACCCCTGCAGGAATCGCTCCGCGAGCTCGGCGTCGAGATGGAGGAGATCTCCCAGACGGAGATGTACACGGCCGGCGCCTACCGTGAGCAGGTCCTCCTGGCGGTCTCCCGACGCGACGACATCGAGTCGGTCCTCGCCCAGCACCGCACCAGGAAGGTGACCGCCGACGAGGACGCGTCGGCACAGGAGGCCGCCGACCTGGCCGACTCCGTCGCCAACGAGGACGACGCGCCGAGCAGCTCCACCGACACGATCGCGCGGTTCCCCTACCGCCCCTACTGCCGCCAGTGCGGTCGCGACACCGTCACCACCACGGCGTACGACGAGGCGACGACGACGCTGAGCTACACCTGCTCCTCGTGCGACTACGAGGGCACGACGAACCTCTCCATCGACACCGACGGCAAGCTGGTCTGGAAGGTCGACTGGCCGATGCGGTGGGCCTACGAGTCGGTGAACTTCGAGCCTGCCGGTCGCGATCACATGACGCCCGGCTCGTCGTACACCGTCGGCACCGAGCTCGTGAGGTCGATCTTCGACTGGAAGGCACCGGCCCGCGTGATCTATGCCTTCGTCGGTTTCGCCGGGGTGCAGAAGATGTCGTCGTCGGCCGGTGGCGTGCCGACCGCGACCGACGCGCTGCGCGTCCTCGAGTCCCCGATGCTGCGCTGGCTCTACGTCCGCCGCGCTCCGACGCAGGCCTTCGACATCGACTTCGGTCCCTCCGTCGTGCGGCTGTACGACGAGTGGGACGCACTGGGCCGCAAGGCGGCCGACCCGGCGAAGGCCGACGTCGCGACGCTGGCCTGGCACCGCGCCGCCGAGACCGCAGCAGGGCCGCTGCCGTCGCCCGCAGTGGCCGTGCCGTTCCGGACCCTGTCGTCCGTGGCCGACGTGACGGCAGGCTCGGCCGAGCTCATCTCCCGCGTCGTGGAGTCGGCGGGCTTCCCGCACGACTCGATGGCCGACCTCGAACCGCGGCTGTCCAAGGCGATGCAGTGGACGGCCGAGCACGTCCCCGCCGAGGAGCGGACGACGGTCAGGGAGTCCCCCGACGCCGAACGGCTGGCGTCCCTGTCCGAGGACGAGGAGCTGTGGCTGCGGATCTTCCTCGACCGCCTGCCGGCCGAGGCCGACCTCGACGCGGTCACCGCGGTCGTGTACGGGACACCCAAGGTGGCCAGGGGACTCGGCTTCGAGGACGCCCCGACCGACCAGGTGAAGGCCGACCAGAAGGACTTCTTCCGGTTGCTCTACCACCTGCTCGTCTCTGCCGACCGCGGTCCGCGCCTGCCGACGCTGGTCCTCGCCCTCGGGCCCGAGAAGGTGCGCCGGCTCCTCGGCGCCTGAGGTCACCTGCGCGCGCGAGGCCGTCCACGGGACAGGTTGAGCGGGCCATGGTCCGCTCGACGCACGGCATGCCGTGCGTCTGGCGTCCACGACGGGTCCATAGTGCGCTCGCGTATGCCGATCCGTGGCCGCCGACGATCCACAAGGACACAACCGAGGCCGGTTCTCCACAGGACTCCACCCTCGCGCTGGCACGAGCCGGTACAAGGAACCAACGTCGGCGCCATGAGACCCGCACTCGTCGCCGTCGCCGCACAACAAGGCTGGATCTTCTCGCGTGCTCAAGCCCTGCGCGCGGGCTACACCGAACGCGAGATCAAGGCCCTCACGCGACCCGACGGGGAGTGGGCCGTCGTGCGACTCGGCGTCTATTGCGAACGAGCCCTCCTTGACCAGCTGGACTCCCGGGCGCGCTGGCTGCTCAAGGACAGAGCAGCCGTGTTGTCGAGCAGCCGGCCCGCCACTTTGAGCCACGACTCTGCGGCGCGACTCCTCCAGATCGACACCCTCGACCCGCCGTCACCCGCGAGCCACCTCACGCTCTACGGGCCGCGCGGCACTCGCACCAACAGCGGACTGACTCGGCATCGCGATCTGCTGCCGCTGTGCATCGAATGTGTCGACGACCTTGTCAGCACGTCGCACGCACGAACCGCCATCGACATCGCACGGTGGCACGGATATCGACACGGGCTGGTGGCCATCGACTCCGCACGCCACCTGGGAGTCCCGCTGGCCGACCTCGAGGCCGAGCTCGAGCGGATGAAGCACCATCCTCACATTGCCAGGGCGCGGGCTGCCGTCGCCGACTCGGACGCTCGGCCCGAGTCCGCGCTGGAGAGTCTCGGTCGAGAGCTCGTGGCCTCGCTTGGGATCGGGGACGTGCAGACGCAGTTCGCAGTACGCCTCGTCGGTGGTCGCGTGGTCTGGTGCGACATCCGCGTCGGGTGCCACATCTTCGAGTGCGAGGGCAAGATCAAGCTGGTTCCTGTCGACAGGGGTGGTCTTGCGTCGCAACCGGCCGAGGACGTGGTGTGGAAGCAGCAAGCACGCCGTACGGAGATCTGTGCCGAAGGGTTCGGGATGTCGCGCATCGTCTGGGCAGACTGCTTCGGGCCTGCCCGGGAGAAGGCTCGCGAGCGACTCCGCAAGGAGTACGCCGTGACCGAGGCCAGGTTCGGACGTTCGCCCGCCCCACACCTGCTCGCGTTCGCCGCGGCCAACCCACGACGGACCACATCGCGCCTCTGGCTGCCGGGGTTCGACACGGCCGCATGATGATCGAGCCCGCGGACTATGACACCTTCGTGGACGCTCGACGCACGGCATGACGTACGTCGAGCGGACCAAGGGCCGCTCGACCCGAGGTCGGGACGACCCCGCCAGCTCGAATCACCTGCGGAACGGCACCGGCTCGCCGAGGTAGCGCTCGAGGTCTGCGCGTACGGGATCGCTGATCGTCCACGCCGACTGCGCGTGGTGGTCCCACAGCACGTTGACGCACTCCCACACCGCGGCCGGACCGCCGCCCGCCTCGACGCGGAGCTCGGCGGACACCGCGAACGACGACCTGCCGATGCGCGACACCCAGAGTGCTGCGACGAACGGCTGGTAGGGCACGAACCGCATCTCCGCGTGGTACTCGATGTTCTGCGACGCGACGAGCTCGGAGACGCCGGCGTCGACGCCGTGCAGCAGCCCCGTCGCGCCGTCCGGCAGGCCGGGCAGCCGGGCGAAGCGGAGGAACTCGTAGCGGGCCTCGTCGAGCACCCGCACCGCCTCGACGTTGTCGACGTGTCCCGCCAGGTTGATGTCGCGGTAGCGCGCCTGGATCTCGGTCGTGAACGTCTCGCCCATGGGCGCAGTCTTCCCGACGCCGCGGCGGACCTAGGGTTGGGGCATGACCTCCAGCTTCGGCGACCTGATGGCCGGCCCGCCTCCTACCCACCTGCCCGCCGACCCGGCCGACGCCGAGCTCGCCGGTGGTGACGCCCCGGCAGCGGTCGTACGCCGTCACCCGGCCTCGCCGGCCGCGTGGGCCGCCCTCGCCGGTCAGGCCAAGGCGCGAGGGGGCCGACGACGTCACCGTCTACGCCTACTCCCGCGTCGGCTACCACCGCTCGCTCGACATGCTCCGCCGCAACGGCTGGAAGGGACACGGTCCGGTGCCGTGGGAGCACGAGCCCAACCGCGGCTTCCTGCGTGCGCTCGCACTGCTGGCACTCGCCGCGCGCGCGATCGGCGAGACCGAGGAGTGGGAGCGCTGCTCGACCTTCCTCCGGGACTCCAGCGCGACCGCCGCGGACGAGCTGCTGAGCTGACCCGTTCGACCGGACCGCTCGTCGCGCCAGACCGACCGCTCGGCGGCGTACGTCACATCCCGGCCTCCCAGGGGTGGGTGACGGCCGTCACCGCGCGAGTAGGTTGCTGGGCATGAATCCCGGGAACACCCCTCCACAGTCGCGCCCGGAACAGGGCGTACCCCACACCGACAAGGGCAAGATGGCGCTCGCCGGCGTCCTGCTCGTCATCCCGATCATCGCCCTCCTGTGGGTGCCCAGCTACGCCAGGACGGACCCGGAGCTCTTCGGCTTCCCCTTCTTCTTCTGGTACCAGTTCCTCTGGGTCTTCATCTGCTCGGCGCTGACCTGGACCGCCTACAAGCTGACCCTCTCGGCCCGCGCCGGCACCACGCGCAAGGTCGGTGAGGAGCGATGACGCCGCACCTGACCGTCATGGCCGCCGGCACCGGCGTCAACGGTGTCGCCCTGACCGTGCTCATCGTCCTGTTCCTGCTGGTCAGCGTGGCGGGCTTCATGGCCTCGCGGTTCCAGCGCGGCGACTCGCTCGAGTCGCTCGACGAGTGGGGCCTCGGGGGCCGTAGGTTCGGCACCTGGATCACGTGGTTCCTGCTCGGCGGCGACCTCTACACGGCGTACACCTTCGTGGCCGTGCCGGCGGCGATGTTCGCGACCGGCGCCGTGGCCGGCTTCTTCGCCGTGCCCTACACGATCATCCTCTACCCGATCATCTTCATCTTCATGGCGCGGCTGTGGTCGGTCAGCCACCGCCACGGCTACGTCACCACGGCCGACTTCGTGCGCGGGCGCTACAACAGTCGCGGGCTCTCGCTCGCCGTCGCGGTGACCGGGTTCGTCGCGACCATGCCCTACATCGCCCTGCAGCTCGTCGGCATCCAGGCCGTGCTCGAGGTGGCCGGGGTCGGCGGGGGCGACAACGTCCTCGCCAAGGACGCGCCGCTCTTCATCGCCTTCGCGGTGCTGGCCGCCTTCACCTACTCCAGCGGGCTCCGCGCCCCGGCGGTGATCGCGTTCGTCAAGGACATCCTGATCTACCTCGTCATCATCGTCGCGGTGATCTACCTGCCCGGTCAGGTCGGTGGCTGGGACAACATCTTCGGCTCCGCGCAGGAGAAGATGGCGACGGTCAACGAGGCCACCGGCAAGCCGACGGGCGCGTTCCTGCCGGGCGTCGGTGCCGGCTGGGCCTACGCCACGCTCGCCCTCGGCTCGGCGATGGCGCTCTTCATGTATCCCCACTCGGTGACCGCGTCGCTGTCGTCCAACAGCCGCAACACGATCCGCCGCAACGCCGCGATCCTGCCGGCGTACTCCTTCGTGCTCGGCCTGCTGGCCCTGCTGGGCTGGATCGCGATCGCCGCGGGCACGAAGCCGATCGGCCTCGACGGCCAGCCCAACGCGCAGCTGGTCATCCCGCAGCTGTTCGAGGACATGTTCCCGGCATGGTTCGCGGGGGTTGCCTTCGCTGCCATCGCGATCGGCGCACTGGTGCCCGCCGCGATCATGTCGATCGCCGCGGCCAACACCT
Source organism: uncultured Actinomycetota bacterium (assembly GCA_963711175.1). GTDB lineage: Bacteria > Actinomycetota > Actinomycetes > Propionibacteriales > Nocardioidaceae > Nocardioides. The sequence goes on along the minus strand of CAVQDC010000001.1, from coordinate 4,126 downwards.
TCAGCCGCAACATCTACAAGGAGTGGCTCAAGCCCGACGCCACGCCCGCGCAGGAGGCCAAGGTCTCCAAGCTGATGTCGCTGGTCGTCAAGGCGTTCGCACTCGTCTTCGTGCTGACGCTCGACAAGCAGAACGCGATCAACTTCCAGCTCCTCGGGGGCATCTGGATCCTCCAGACCTTCCCCGCGGTGGTCTTCAGCCTCTTCACGCGCTGGTTCCACCGATGGGCGCTGCTCGCCGGTTGGGCCGTCGCCATGGTCTACGGCACCGTCGAGGCCTACCAGGTGGTCAACCCGGTCACCGGGAAGCACTTCGGCGGCTCGCTGGCCCTGATGCCCGGCATCGAGCAGATGGGCTACATCGCCATGACGGCCTTCGCCCTCAACCTGGTGGTCAGCGTCGTCCTGAGCGCGATCCTCAACGCCGTGAAGGTCTCCAACGGCCAGGACGAGACGATCCCGTTCGACTACTTCGCCGACGCGGACGACCCGCGCGTGCAGAAGGACCTCGTCGAGCACGGCCCGCACGACGAGACGTACGGCGACCCGGACGACATCCCGGGCAACGCGCCGGCCCGCTAGGTCGTACGTCGTCGCGCTCGAGCGGAGCGGTGCGTGAGGCAGGTTCCTGAGACCGGGAACGTGTCCCACGCACCGCTCGCGGCGCTCTCCGAGGGCCCGGAGCGTCCGCGATGGAATCGATGTCCGACGGCGGGTGTTCACTGGAACTGTGACCGCAACCCAGAGCCCCGCCCAGACGACCGACTCCGAGGTCCGCCCCTGGCCCGCCCTCGGCGCGCTGTGCGTCGGCTTCTTCATGATCCTGGTCGACATGACGATCGTCTCGGTGGCGACGCCGGCGATCCTCGAGACCTATGCGCCCAACGGCGCCACGGTCAACGACGTGATCTGGGTGACGAGCGCCTACCTCTTGGCCTACGCCGTCCCGATCCTGATCACCGGGCGGCTGGGCGACCGCCTCGGCCCCAAGCGGATGTACCTCGGCGGTCTCGTGGTCTTCACCGTCGCCTCGCTGTGGTGCGGCCTGGCCTTCCAGCTCTCCGCCAGCATCTGGATGCTGGTCGCCGCCCGCGTGCTGCAGGGCTTCGGCGCCGCGGCGGTCGCTCCGCAGACGATGGCCGTGATCACCCGGATCTTCCCGCGCGAGAGCCGCGGTTCGGCGATGAGCCTGTGGGGAGCCACGGCGGGCGTCGCGACGCTGGTGGGTCCGATCCTCGGTGGCGTGCTGGTCGACGCGGCCGGCTGGGAGTGGATCTTCTTCATCAACATCCCGGTCGGGATCATCGGGTTCTGGCTGGCGTGGCGCCTCGTGCCCTCGCTGGGTGTCACCGAGCACGCCTTCGACTGGCTCGGCGTCGTGCTCAGCGGGGCCGCCCTGCTGCTGATCGTGTTCGGCATCCAGGAGGGCCACGCCCTCGACTGGTCGGGCACGATCATCGCGATGATCGTCGCCGGTCTTGCGATCGGTGCGGTCTTCATCTGGTGGCAGTCGCGCAACACCCGCGAGCCGCTGATGCCCCTCTCGCTCTTCCGTGACCGCAACTTCTCGCTCGCCAACCTCGCGATCGCCAGCGTCGGCTTCGTCTTCGCCTCGATGGGCTTCCCGCTCATGCTGTGGGCCCAGCTCGTCCGCGGCGACTCACCGACGCAGGCCGGACTCCTGCTGGCACCGATGGCCGTGATGTCCATCGTGCTGGCACCGATCGCCGGCAAGCTCACCGATCGCGTCCACCCGCGCGTCCTGGCCGGCGCCGGGCTCGTCGTGCTCGCCCTCTCGCTGCTGCTCCTGGCCTCCGCGATCGGGCCCGACACCCCGCTGTGGCAGATCCTCGGCGCGATGGCGCTGCTCGGCGTCGGGAGCTCCTTCGTCTGGGCACCGCTGACCACGACCGCCAACCGCAACCTGCCCCTCCACCAGGCCGGTGCGGGCGCCGGCATCTACAACGCCAACCGTCAGATCGGCTCCGTCATCGGCGCCGCCGCGATCGCGGTCCTCATCGACAGCCGGCTGGCCGCCAACGGGCTCGGTGAGGGCGGCGGTCCCAGCGAGGCCTCGCTCGGCGGCACCCTGCCGGCGGCCGTCCACGCGGCGTTCAGCAGCGCGATGTCGCAAGCGATGTTCCTGCTGCCGGCGGTCTTGCTGCTCGGCGTCGTTGCAGTGCTCTTCTTCGAGCGCCCGCAGCACTTCGGCTCGGCACCTGCACCCGCAGAGCCGGTGCCGCCAGCCGCCCACTGACGGGAGCGACGATCAGCCGCCGCTGCCCAGGCGCTCGATGCTCCCCGGTGCGTTGACCAGGTCATGGGCGAACGCCGTCAACGGCGCCCGGTCACGTCGGGCCTGGCCACGCATCAGCGTGAAGGCCTCGTCGACGGTGATCCCGAGGGCACGGGCCACTGCTCCCTTGGCCTGCTCGATGACGACCCTGCTGTTCAGGGCCGCCTGGAGCTGCTCGGTCACCACCTCGGCGCGGGCGATCGCCTGCTCCTGGATGATCGAGATGGTGGCCACGTCAGCCATGGCCTGCACCACGCGGATCTCGTCGGCGACGAGCGGCTCCGTGCCCGACCCGAACACGTTGAGGGCGCCGATCACCCGGTCCCGCAGCCGCATCGGGAAGGCGTGCACCGAGTGCACGCCGTCGGTCACCGCCTGGTCCGCGAATCGCGGCCACCTCACGGACGCCTCCTGCAGGTCCGTGTTGACCACCGGCTGTCCCGAGCGGAAGCAGTCCAGGCACGGACCTTCCTCGAGGTCGAGCTGGAGCAGCTCGAGGCGTCGGGCGCGGTCCTCGGACGCGCTCATGTAGTGCAGCCCACCGTTCTCGTCCGCGAGCATGAGACCGACCGCTCCGCCCGTCACGTCTGCCGTGTGCTGGGCCAAGGCGTGGAGGAAGTCGATCAGGTCGAACCCGACCACCAACGTGTCGGCGACCTCGACGAAGACGTCGGCGAGCTTCTCGATCTCGATCATTGCTCGCACCCCTTTCTCTCGTTCACTCTATGCCGTCCTTGAGTGTCGCGAGGAGCTCGACGGTCAGCGTCACGCTCACCACTCCTCCGGTTGGCTCGAGCCGCCCACGACCTGGCGCGAGAGGTCGAGCAACGGCAGGCCCAGCGAGAAGGCATGGGCACGCAGGAGCACCATCGCCTCCGCCAGGGTCACGCCGAGCGCCACGACCAGAGCCCCCTGTGCCTGGTAGATCTCGGCGCGGTGGTCCATGACCGCGTCGATCGCACGGTCCGCATCGCCACTGTCGCCGGAGAGGAGCACCTGGGTGGCCGCGCGCGCCAGACCGAGGCCCTGAGCGACGTCGTCCGGCGCCAGCGGGCCCGCCCGGTCGGCGTAGAGGTCGAGGACACCGAGTGCCACCGCACCCGACTGGAGCGGGAGGCTGTAGACCGCCGCCACACCCTGCTCGATCGCCGATTCGGCAAACCCGGGCCAGCGGGCCGCCGACGCCTCGAGGTCACTGACGAGGACCGGTCGGCGGAGCCGGAAGGCGTCGAGGCAGGGCCCCAGCCCGGCGACGAAGGGCAGCTCGCCGATCGACGCGGCCCGGGTGTCGGAGGCGGCGACGACCCCGACCTCCTGCTCCCGCGCCATGAGGTGCACCACGGCACCCGTCACGGGCAGTCGTGCCACACAGACGCGGCACACGCCTTCGAGGGCGGACGCCAGCGACATCCGTGCACCGCCCTCTCCTCAGGAGCCCAGACAGTACGCCCCTCTTGTCACGGCAGAGGCGCAGGTCTAGCGTCGTCCCAGCAGCACGCCGTCCCGGACCCCGATGGCCTCTCCGGAAGGGTGTCAGGTGGACGGCTATCTCCTCGAATGCGCGAGCGCACGCGTCGACGACCACACGGTCGCGCCAGACACGCTGTGGCCCGCCTCAGAGCTGCGCGGCCAGAGCCGGTGGGGGATCTCCGATCGTCGGAGCACCGTTCCGGCGGCGTGAACCAGGGAGGGTGAGGCGCGCACCGCAGGGGGCCGCGCGCTTCATGACTGGGGGGAGGGTGAGGCGCGTCCACAGGGGCAACGCGCCTCACCCTCGACGTACGTCGGTTCAGCCCGCGAGCGACGTCCCGGCGGACCGGAGGTTCTGGCA